>NZ_VDFU01000032.1 GCF_006152115.1 Rubellimicrobium rubrum
GACGAGGGCTCGTTCGGGGTAGTCTGGTCGCCGTTTTCGGTGTCGGTTGGCAAGGGAGTGCATCCTCTACGCTAAGGTTGGGAGCACCATGCCAATGCCCGGTTTCCGAATGTTTTACGGCCGACAGCCATCCAGACGTCATTATGTGGGATTTGAAGGGAATGAGCGCGCATGGAGGGTACTGGATTTCAGTGAACTCTCGGCCATGTCTCACGTGGTGGAAGTTCCTCCCTGTGCTGCAACTCGTCACTGATGTATGTCGCCACAGCTTGGTCCTTTCCTTTCGCGACTTAGGATGGTGCCACTCCAAAGCGCCAGGGTATGATCCCGGGAGGATCCTCCCCTCCGTTGCCGCTGCATCGCGGCGCCCGCACCGTTTCGAGGAGGCCTGAACGCCATGCATGATCTCCTCATTCTTGTCCTGAGTGCCTTTCTGGCCGGCGTTCTCAACACCGTGGCCGGGGGTGGCACGTTCCTGACCTTCCCGGCCCTGGTCTATGCCGGACTGCCCCCTGTTTCTGCCAACGCCACCAGTGCAGTCGCTGTCTTTCCGGGTTATCTCGCGGGAGCGGTGGGATTCCGGCAGGAGTTGCGGGCGCTCGATCGTGGCCTTCTGCTCAGGGCGGGTGGAGCGACCCTTGTCGGCGGGCTGGCCGGCTCCTTGCTGCTGCTGGTGTCTTCGAACGAGGCGTTCGCGGTCGTGGTGCCGTTCCTTCTGGCCTTCGCAACCCTGGCCTTTGCCTTTGGTGGGCGCATCCAGGCTTGGGCCAGCGGCCACTCGGCGCTGTCGCTGGACAATCCCATCGGGACCGTCGTGGTGGCCGTTTATGGCGGCTACTTCAACGGCGGGCTCGGGATCGTGCTGCTCGCCCTCTTCGCGCTGCAGGGCATGCGCGACATCGACCAGATGAACGGGCTCAAGAACGGCCTGTCCTTTCTCCTGTCCGCCATCTCGGTCGTGATCTTTGCGCTGGCGGGTCTGGTGGCATGGCCACAAGCCGCGCTGATGATGGTGGCCGCCACGGTCGGCGGTTACGCTGGGGCGCCGCTGGCCCGTGCCCTTCCCAGGCCGGTGATGCGGGGACTGGTCATCCTGGTTGGCACCACGATGAGCATCGTTTTCTTTGCTAGGCTCCTCGGCCGCTGACATCCGGGTGCCTGGGACGGGCGGCCTGGCGTCCATGCGTGATCTTGCAACACCGCCCGGACTTTGCGCAGCCCAAGCCAAGGTTCGGGCGCGGACGAAGGCACCCACGCGGTAATGTGCGTCGAACCGGTACGACAAGGGCCGCTCGCAAAGGAGTGAGATTGCCCGCGAGCGGAGTTGAAGTAGGGCCGGATCACAGCGACGGGCACCGATCTGCCCGGATCGTAGCAGCGTTGCGGACAGGGAGGGTCACTCCTGACCACGATGGTCCTGGCCGGCATGACGGCTCTGGGGCGCCGAGACGACGAGACCTGATGACAGGCATCGACTCCATGAAAAGAGGAACAGGGATGACGACAACGTTCGAGGGCTACGGCGGGGGCTCGCGGGACCAGGTGGATGAGGTCCTCCCGACAGGCAAGCTGATCACTCTGGGCCTCCAGCATGTGCTGGTGATGTATGCGGGGGCGGTGGCGGTGCCCCTGATCGTGGGACGGGCGCTGGGGCTTGAGCCGCAGGACGTGGCGTTCCTGATCGCCGCGGACCTGTTCGTCTGCGGTATCGTTTCGATCATCCAGTCGCTCGGCGCCTCGCCCTGGTTCGGGATTCGCCTGCCGGTGATGATGGGCGTGACCTTCGCCTCGGTAGGGCCGATGGTCTCGATTGCCGTCGCCAACCCCGGGACCGAGGGCGCGCGGCTGATCTTCGGCTCCATCATCGGGGCAGGGATCATCGGCATCCTGATCGCGCCCCTAGTCAGCCGGATGCTGCGGTTCTTTCCGCCGGTGGTCACCGGCACGATCATCCTGGTGATCGGCGTGTCGCTGATGCGGATCGGCATCAATTGGATCTTTGGCAACCCGGTCGGCCCGAGCGCGCCGAGGATGGTGAACCCCGACCACGCCGCCTGGCTTGAGGCCGTCAAGGCGCTTGGGGCCGAGGCGCGGGTTCCCGACATCCCACAGGGCCTGGCGCTGGCGCCGACAGTGTCGAACCCGGTCTACGCCGCGCCTGCGAACATAATGATCTCGGGGATCGTCTTGGTGACAGTCCTGCTGATCGCCCGCTACGCCAGGGGATTCCTGGCCAACATCGCCGTCCTGGCCGGGATCGTGGTCGGCGGCGTCGTCGCGGCTCTGCTCGGTCGGATGTCCTTCGACAAGGTCGCGCAGGCGGGCTGGTTCGAAGTCGTCACGCCCTTCCATTTCGGGATGCCGATCTTCGATCCAATCCTGATCCTCACCATGACGCTGGTGATGATCGTCGTGATGATCGAATCCACCGGTATGTTCCTGGCCCTCGGCGAGATGTGCGGCCGCAGGATCGACCGGAGATCGCTGTCGGCGGGCTTGCGGACAGATGGCCTGGGCACGCTGATCGGAGGCATCTTCAACACCTTCCCCTACACCTCGTTCAGCCAGAACGTGGGTCTGGTGGGCGTCACGGGGGTCCGCTCGCGCTTCGTCTGCGTGGCCGGGGGCGCTATTTTGGTCGTGCTGGGCCTGATCCCCAAGATGGCGGCGTTGGTGGAGTCGCTGCCCGTGGCGGTCCTGGGCGGCGCCGGCCTCGTGATGTTCGGCATGGTCGCGGCCACGGGCGTTCGGATCCTGTCCGGCGTGGACTTCAAGGCGAACCGCTTCAACCTCTTCGTCGTGGCGATCTCCCTGGGGTTCGGGATGATCCCGCTCATCGCACCCGACTTCAAGATGTGGATGCCCCACGCGATCCACCCACTCATCGACTCGGGAATCCTGCTCGCCTCGATTGCGGCGGTGGCGCTGAACGCCTTCTTCAATGGCGCCGGCACGGTATCCGAGGACGAGGTCCGCAACGCAGCCCGGGCCGCCGACGCCCATTAAGAGCAGTTGGACGGATAAAAAGGATCGTCGATGGACCCCGCCGCACGAAAGCGGGGTCTTGGGCGTGTCTGCATGGTCGAAAGATCTGAAAGCCTCAGGCCGGTTCGGCTTCGCCGCGTCGAACGCGTTCAAAGGTCGCGGTGATGTCGGACCCGCTCTCGATGTGGAGGCTATCATAACAGATCGTGCCGGAGAGACGCGCTGTAGCATGGATGCGGACCGCGCCACCGGCCAAGTGGCCGTTGAACGTGCCCTTGACGCCAATGGCGGCAGCCTGCACCTCTCCATCGACGGTGCCACGTTCCTCGATCACGACGGAGTCGGCGAGCACGCGGCCCTCCACCTCGCCCTGGATTTCCAGAAGCCCAGGGGCGCTGATGTCACCGACGATCCGGGTCCCTGCGATGAGGTGGGACCGACCGCCCTGCGATCCGAACGGCGCGAGCCCCGGATTGGCCGTCGGGCCGCTGGTGATGGTCATGATCCAGTCTCCACTTGGCAACCCTCCGAGGCATGAAGCCCGACAGGCTGGTCCAAGACAAGCGTTCTGCGCGGATCAGCCCCTAAGTCCCCGGTCTGGCGCGTCAAAACTGCATCCAATCACCGGCTCATCCGACAGGCTGGATGCGGCAATGAAGGCCAGTCCGCGCTTGACTTTAGCGGCAAGGGGGCCCACATGCCTCTGACCGCAATCCCTGCCGCGTGAGCAGGGCGCCCCGATGGGCGCAAGGAGGGCGGTGTTCAGGTTCCCACCTTCACGCAGGGGAAGCCGCGCCGTGACGGTCCTAGGGCAATGCCGCCCCTGGATCAGCGCATCGGCTGCCACCCCTCGTCGCCCGGGCCTTGTCAGGCCGGGATGGGGGACCATTCGGGCCGTCATGGTCCATGACAGGATACCTATGCAATTCGACTCGCTGGGGCTTTCGCCCCGCCTCATCAACGCCCTGAACGAACAGGGCATCACCGATCCGACTCCGATCCAGACCGAAGCCATCCCGCACGCCCTGGCCGGGCGGGATGTGATGGGCCTGGCCCAGACCGGCTCGGGCAAGACTGCGGCCTTTGGCCTGCCCATGCTGGATGCGCTGATGAAGAACGGCCGCAAGGCCGAGCCCAAGACGCCGCGGGCGCTGATCCTCGCTCCCACGCGGGAACTGGCGCGGCAGATCCACGACACGCTCGCGACCTTTGCCCAAGGCTCGCACCTCAAGCTCGCGCTCATCACCGGCGGCGTGGGCTTCACGCCGCAGATCGAGCGGATGTCGCGCGGCGTCGCGATCCTTGTGGCGACGCCCGGCCGCCTGGTCGACCTTCTCGACCGGCGGTCGGTGGATCTGTCCAAGACCGAGTTCCTGGTTTTGGACGAGGCCGACCAGATGCTCGACCTGGGTTTCATCCACTCGCTTCGCCGCATCGCGACGCTGCTGCCCAAGGCACGTCAGACGATGCTGTTCTCCGCCACCATGCCCAAGCAGATGGAGGAGATCGCAGCGGCCTTCCTGACCGATCCGGTGCGCGTGCAGGTCAACCCGCCCGGGCAGGCGGTCGCGAAGATCGACCAGTACATCCACTTCGTCGCCAAGGCCGCGAAAACCGATCTGCTGATCGAGCTTCTCGACAAGCATCGTGACGAGCTGGCCATCGTCTTTGGCCGGACCAAGCACGGCTCGGAGAAGTTGGCACGCCAGCTTGAAAATGCAGGGTACGCCGTTGCGGCGATCCACGGCAACAAGAGCCAGGGCCAGCGCGACCGCGCCATTGCCGCCTTCCGCGAGGGGGAGGTGCGGGTTCTTGTGGCGACCGACGTGGCAGCGCGTGGGATCGATATCCCGAGCATCCGGCATGTCTACAACTACGACCTTCCGAACGTGCCCGAGAACTACGTCCACCGTATCGGCCGCACGGCACGGGCTGGCGCCAATGGCACGGCAATCGCCTTCTGCGCGCCCGACGAGATGGGTGAATTGCGCGACATCGAAAAGGCGATGAAGGCCCGCATCCCGGTTGCCTCCGGCGCCCCGTGGGAAGGCGTGCCCGAGTCGGCGGCCCGTTCCGGCGCGAGGCCGGCGAACAAGCCCCGCCAGGGGCAGGGCCGTCCGGGAGCGAATTCCTCCCGCCGCCCCGCCCAAGCCGGTGGCGCTGCCTCGGCTGGCAAGCCCGCAGGGCAGAAGCCCCGCCGCTCGGGCCCGCGCGGCAAGCCCAAAGCGGCTTGATCTCGGGAAAGCCTGCGGCGGCCTTGATGGCGCTGCCGCAGGTTCCGATCCCATTGAAGGCCGACCTTTGCGAGGCAGCTCAAGCCACCTTGGATCATCGGCCCCGGAAAGCCCTGCAACGCAGATTGCCAAATGAAAACGCCGCGCCTCGGGTCCGAGGCGCGGCGTCTTTGCATCGCTAGCAGAGAAGGCTCAGAAGCCCAGGCCGGCGTACTTGTTCTTGAACTTGGAGACGCGGCCCCCGGTGTCAAGCAGGCGCGTGCCGCCGCCCGTCCAGGCCGGGTGCGACAGCGGGTCGATCTCGAGGTTCATCGTGTCGCCTTCCTTGCCCCAGGTGGTCTTCATCTGGATCATCGTGCCATCGGTCATGCGCACGTCGATGAGGTGGTATTCGGGATGGATGCCGGACCTCACTTGGAGTCCTCCTTCGCCTTGTAGTTGGTGACCTCGGCGATGCGGGCGGACTTGCCGCGACGATCGCGCAGATAATAGAGCTTGGCGCGACGGACCTTGCCGCGGCGGACCACGGTGATCGAGTCGATGTTGGTGGAGTAGAGGGGGAACACCCGCTCCACGCCTTCGCCGAAGGAAATCTTGCGGACGGTGAACGAACCGGCGATGCCCGAGCCGTGCTTGCGGCTGATGCAAACGCCTTCGTACATCTGCACGCGGGTGCGCGTGCCTTCGGTCACCTTGTAGCCGACGCGGACGGTGTCGCCGGCCTTGAAATCGGGAATCGACTTCCCGAGGGAGGCGATCTGTTCGGCCTCCAGTTGCGCGATGAGGTCCATCGGACCCTCCTTTGGTTGCCCAGGGTGAACCCCCGGAGGTCTCTCGCGGCCTCAGAGCTCTCGGTCTTCCTCCGGGCGCCCCAGCGTTGCTAGGTGGGCCCGCCAGAGATCAGGTCGCCGTTCCTTGGTCAGCCTTTCGGCCTCGGCCTGTCGCCAGGAGGTGATCTTCGCGTGATGTCCCGATAGAAGCACTTCGGGGATCGCGCGTCCTTCCCAGACGGCCGGCTTCGTGTACTGCGGGTATTCCAGAAGACCGGAGGAAAAGCTCTCCTCCTCGGCCGAATGTTGATTCCCGAGCACGCGCGGCATAAGCCGAACCGTTGCGTCAATCAAGGCCTGCGCCGCGATCTCGCCCCCGGTCATCACGAAATCCCCAAGGGACACCTCGGACAAGCCGAACTGCTCGATCAACCGCTCGTCCACACCCTCGAAGCGCCCGCAGAACAGGATCGCGCCATCGCGCGAAGCGAGGTCGCGCGCCATCGCCTGATCGAAGCGCCGCCCGCGCGGCGACAGCAGCAAACGGGGCACATCGCCGCGCGCCCGCGCGATCGCCTCTTCCAGCGCTCTGGCTCCGATATCCGCGCGCAGCACCATGCCCGCGCCCCCGCCGGCCGGGGTGTCGTCCACGTTGCGGTGACGGCCTTCGCCGAAATCCCGAAGATTGATCGTACGGAGCGCCCAGAACCCTTCCTTGAGAGCCTTGCCGGTCAGCGACAACCCCAGCACACCCGGAAACGCCTCGGGGAGAAGGGTGATGACCTGCGCGGTCCAAACGCCTGCCAATTCCTCGTCGGCCATCAGGTCGCGCGGAACGGCCGAGGGGCGGATGGACTTGCGCCCGACGGCGCGGGCAGGGCGGGAGGGGACATCGCTCATGGCCGCGCTTCTAGGCGCAAGCGCGGCCCGAGACCAGCCATCCGGCGAAGGTCAGACCAGGGCGATGATCCCGAACAGCACCAGAAGGAACAGGATCAGGACGATGATGGCCAGCCACTTGGCCGCCGTCAGCGCCGCGCCTTGGACGCGATGCATCCCGAGCAGGCCGGCGATGGCCGCAACGACCAGAAGGGTGAGGATCCAACCGATCATGGGTCTGCCTTGTCTTCCGCCAGCGCGCCCCTGGCTCCGGCCCGCTGGCGAACGCGCGAAGCGGGCCGGTGATTCACGAGCATGGGTCCGGGTGATTCGGGCCGGTCCTCAGGGCCCGACGCCGCTCATCGGGCCGGTCTTGCCGCTGTCGTTGCCGTCGAACGGATCCTCGTTGTCGTCACCGTCGCCAAAGGAGTCGTCTCCATCCACCTTGACGGCCGGCTCTGCCTCGCTTGGGGAGGGGCTCGGCGGATGGTCGGTCGCACCGGCTTCCGGACCGACCACCGGCTCTGACTGGGCACCGGCTTCGGTATCCTCGGCATGAGGCGGCTGGGGGACCGAGGCTGCCTCAGGTCCAGCGGCGCCCGCGGCGCGTCCGGGCCCGAAATCGCGCCGGATCGTATCCACCGCTTCCTCGACGATCCGTGTCACCGCTCCGGCCACGCCACGCACGGCTTCGCCCGCCGCGCCCGCCACCAGGGTGCCGAGGTCGGCCACGGTGTCGGCGGATTTGGCTGCATGGGGTTTCGCCCCATCGGCGTCGGGCGTCGTGCCGTGTCCGGCCGCGCCCTGGCCGAAGGTCTTCTTGGCCAGCGCCGTCCCGACGGCCAGCAACGCGGCCGTCACCGCCTCATTGGCCCTTGGATTGGCCAGGGCCTTGTTGACAGTCTTGCGGAGCCTTTTCGGAATCTTAACTTTGCCGATCTTCTTCGGCACGATCTTCTTGGCCTTTTGGCCCATGGCGAACGTTCCCTTCGGTCGATGTTGGAACGAACGCAGCGGGCGGCCACGCCGTTCCTGACCAAAGCCTACACGCTCCCCTGAGGCGGGTCAGCCACGATCCGGCCCGCCGCGATATCCACGAGCGGGACCACGGCCTGGGTGAAGGGCAGGAGGACGGTCTGCCCCTTGGGGCCTGCGACCTCCAGGATGTCGCCGGCTCCGTGGTTCAGCACGGCGCGGACGGTGCCGATCCGCGTGCCGCCCGCGTCCTGAACCGGCAGCCCGATCAGGTCGGCATGGTAGAATTCATCCGGCGGCAGCGTCGGAAGCCGCGCCCGATCCACCAGGAGCGGCACGCCCTTGAGCGCGTCGGCATCCTCCTTGGTCGAGATCCCCTCGACGCGGGCGATGAGGGAGCCCTGAGTCTGACCCATGATCTCGATGGAAGGGAAGACCCGTCCATCGGGGCCGTAAAGCGGCACGTAGCCCGCGATGTCGACGGGCTCCGCGCAGAAGCTCTTGAGGCGCACCTCGCCGCGGACCCCAAAGGCCCCGGCGAGGTTGCCCACGACGATGCGATCGTCGCTCATGAGCCCGTCTTACTCGGTCGCGACGGCGCGGGCGGCCTTCTTCTCGGCACGGTCCTTGGAGGCCTTGCCGGGCTCACCCTTCTTGAGGTTGGACCGCTCGGTCTTCGGCAGGACGCCGGCGGCTTCCAGCATGCGCTGCACGCGGTCGGTGGGCTGGGCGCCCTGCGACAGCCAGTGCTGGATGCGCTCCATGTCCATCTTCACGCGATCCTCGCTGTCCTTGGGCAGGAGGGGGGCGTAGGTGCCCAACTTCTCGATGAAGCGGCCGTCGCGGGGCATCCGCGAGTCGGCAGCGACGATCGAATAGTAGGGGCGCTTCTTGGAGCCGCCGCGGGCGAGCCGGATCTTCATGGCCATTGTTCTGTTCCTTCAGCTTTGATGGCGTTCGTGGTGCTTGATGACTTCCTGGATGATGAAGGCCAGGAACTTCTGGGCGAACTCGGGGTCGAGGTCGGCCTTCTCGGACAGTTCCACCAGGCGGGCGATTTGCGCCTTTTCCCGGGCGGGGTCCGAAGGGGGGAGCCCATGGGCGGCCTTGAGCCGGCCAACGGCCTGCGTGTGCTTGAACCGCTCCGCCAGTGTGAAGACGAGGATCGCGTCCAGACGGTCGATGCTTTCCCGGTGCTCCCTGAGGAGTGCGGAGGCGTGAAGCGTGGCGTCGGGCTGGTTCATGGCGCGATCTCGGGGCGGAGGTGGCGGTAGACGAGGGCGCCCTCGGATCCGGTCCCGGCCAGCGCGGCCTCGGCCTGCCGATCCCGCCGGGCACCAAGCCGCTCGGCCAAGGCGACCGACCGCGCGTTGGGCGGATCGATGTAGCTGACGAGCGACGGAAGCCCCAAGGCCCAGCCCTGCGCGCGTGCCGCGAAGGTGGCTTCGGCAGCAAAGCCATGACCTTCCGCGCCCTCGCGCAGGAAGTAGCCCAGTTCCGGTTCTTGGTCGCTCGGTTCCATGTTCAGGCACACGAAGCCCAGCACTTCGCCTGACGCGCGGGACTCGATGGTCCAGGGCCCATGCCCACGCAAGAGCCACGAGCCGACCGTCGCTGCGAACTCGGTGAACGCTTCGTCACGCGTGTAGGGGCCGTCCATGTGGACGGAACGCGGGCTGCACAGGATCTCGGCCCAGGCCGGAAAATCCGCAAGGGTCGGTGCGCGCAGCCGCAGCCGCTCGGTCTCCAGCGCTGGGACGAGCGCGCACAGTTTTTCCGCCAGGTCAGCGGCAGGGCCGGGCTGCGGTGGCATCTCGTGCGGCGCGATCATGCGAGCGCCTCCGGACGGGGATGCCGATAGACCAGCACCGTCTTGCCCGGCGCTTCGGGGGCCTGCGCCTGCGGGTCGAGCATGGCCCTCAGCCGCTGGGCCAAGGCCACCGACCGGGCGTTTCCTTCGGCGATGTAGCTGACCACCGTATCCCATCTCAGCGCGGACCAGATGTGGTGCAATGCGCCCTGGGCCGCCTCGCGCGCGATGCCCCGGCCCTCGGCCTCGGCGTCCAGCACCATCCAGCCCAGCTCGCGCTCGGGCCAGTCGGGCGGGTTCCACGGGCCGACCAGGGCCACGGCCCGGTCCTCGCCCTTGTAGGTCACCGCGAACATGCCAAAGCCGAAGATGTCCCAATGCCCAAGCTCGGCCGCAAAGGACCGAAATGCCTTGCCCACGTTCCGGTGGCTGCCGAACTCGCTTGCGCGGTCCGACATCATGAAGTCGTGGAACGACGTCCAGTCCCCCGGCTGGGGACGGCGGAGCGTCAGCCGCTCGGTATGAAGGACGGGACCAGTCACTTCTTCTTCATCAGCCCGGACAGGCCCTGCGGCAGTCCGGCCCCGCCGCCAAAGGGACTGGCGCCGCCGAACCCCTTGGGCAACTGCATGCCCTGGGGAAGCTGGGGCATCTTGCCCTGTGCCATGGCGTCCTGCGCGGCGGCCATGTCGGCCTCCGACGGGCCGCCCTTGCCGAACATCTTCTGAACGGCCTGCTTGAGCATGCCGCCTTTGCCCATGGAGCCCAGCTTCTTCATCATGTCGGCCATCTGGCGATGCTGCTTGAGAAGCCTGTTCAACTCGGCCACCTCAAGGCCCGCGCCCGCAGCAATGCGCTTCTTGCGCGACGCCTGCAGAAGGTCGGGGTTCGCCCGCTCCTTCTTGGTCATGGAGTTGATCAGGGCGATCTGGCGGCGGAGCATCTTGTCATCGAGCCCAGCCTCGGCGGCCTGCTTCTGCATCTTGTTCATGCCGGGCATCATGCCCATCAGCGCCTCGACGCCGCCCATCTTCTGCATCTGTTCAAGCTGCATCCGCAGGTCGTTCATGTTGAAGAGGCCCTTCTGGAACCGCTTCATCATGCGTTCGGCCTGCTCGGCCTCGAAGGTCTGCTGGGCGCGTTCGACCAGGGCCACGATGTCGCCCATGCCCAGGATGCGCCCGGCGACCCGCTCGGGGTCGAAGGTTTCCAGCGCGTCGAGCTTTTCACCCAAGCCCACGAAGCGGATGGGCTTGCCGGTGACGGCACGCATGGACAGGGCCGCGCCGCCGCGCCCGTCGCCGTCCATCCGCGTCAGGACCACGCCCGACACGCCGATCTTGTCGTCGAACTCCTTGGCGACCTCGACCGCGACCTGACCCGTCAGGCCGTCCACCACGAGCAGCGTCTCGCGCGGGCGGACCACGTCGCGGACATCAGCGGCCTGTTGGATCAGGACCTCGTCGATGTGGAGCCGGCCCGCGGTGTCGAGCATGTAAACATCGTAGCCGCCCAGGGACGCCTGCGTCTTCGCGCGGCGCGCGATCGCCACCGGGTCCTCGCCCGGCACGATGGGCAGGGTGTCCACTCCGATCTGCTGGCCCAGAATCGCGAGCTGCTCCATGGCCGCCGGACGGTTGGTGTCCAGCGACGCCATCAGCACCTTCTTGCCCTCGCGCTCCTTGAGGCGCTTGGCGAGCTTGGCAGTCGTCGTGGTCTTTCCGCCGCCTTGCAGACCGACCATCAGGATGGGTGCGGGAGGACTGTCGATCTTGAGAGGGCCTGGGTCCGAGTCGCCGGCCAGCACCTGCACCATCTCGTCATGCACAATCTTGACGACCTGCTGGCCGGGCGTGACCGACTTGGTCACGGCTTGGCCAGTGGCCTTCCTCTCGACCGCCTTGACGAAATCCCGCGCCACGGGAAGCGACACGTCGGCTTCGAGCAGGGCAGTGCGGACCTCGCGCATCGCGGTTTGAACGTCGGCCTCGGTCAGCGCGCCTTGCCGGGTCAGACGGTCGAATACGCCACCCAGGCGGTCCGCGAGATTCTCGAACATGGTCGTCCTCTCCTTTGTCCCGTCCCCCAGATAGGCAGGACCGCCGAAAACCCAAACACCGATCGCGCCCGCGGGCGCATCTGCGCTGGCGGACGGCGATCCCCCACGGAGGGGGGACCGGAAGGCGCGATGCATTCCGGTGACGGCGGGCCGATACGCCCGACCGGACGGCAAGTCAAGGGGAACGGGGGGAGTTGCCCTTGGATGCCGCCCGCTGCACAAAGCAGGGCAGGGGGTCCAATGACGAGCTGGGACGAGATCCGCACGGCTTTCCAGGTCGCGCGCCTGGGCACCGTCTCGGCGGCGGCCGAGGCTCTGGGCGTGCACCATGCCACGGTCATCCGCCATGTCGATGCCCTGGAGCAGCGGCTCGGCGCCAAGCTGTTCCAGCGCCACGCCCGGGGCTACACGCCGACCGAGGCCGGGCGCGACCTGCTCCGGGTGGCCGAGGAGGCCGAGGACCGCTTCGCCCAACTGGTGGGGCGCATCCGCGATCAGGGCGGCGGCGTCACGGGCGAACTCGTGGTGACCTCGCTTGCGGGATTCTCGCCGTATGTCACGCCTGTCCTGGCCGAGTTCCAGGCCGCCCATCCCGGCGTGCTCGTCCGCTACCTCGCGGATGGACGGCTGTTCCGGCTGGAATATGGCGAAGCGCATGTAGCGATCCGAGCGGGTGTCGCGCCGCCCTCGCAGCCCGACAACGTGGTGCAGCCCTTCATGCGGCTGCGCTTCTCGCTCGTGGGCTCCGATGCCTATCTGGCGCGCAACGGCCTGCCACAGTCGGCCGAGGACCTGGCCCGGCACAGCTTCGTGGGCCTTGACGACGCGCTCGTCCGAGCGCCCTTCAACCAGTGGCTCAGCGAACTCGTCCCGCGCGAGCGCGTCACGTTCCGGGTGGGCCAGGACGGCTCGCAGACCGATGCCATCGCGGCTGGCGTGGGCCTGGGTTTCGTATCCCTGCTCGACCAGCGCGGTCGCGCCGGCTTGCGCGAGGTGCTTCCAGCACGTGAGGGCTGGGAGGTGCCGCTCTGGCTCGTGACCCATGTGGACCTGCACCGCACGCCCAAGGTCCAGGCCATCCTCGCCCATCTCAAGGAACGCTCCAAGGCGTGGGACGCCTGAGTCCGGTGCCACAGCCTTTGCACAGCGCCCCAGCGCGGGGCCAAGCGCGCCTCGGCTCCCAAGGGCAGGGGCATCTGGCCATGCTGGTCTTTTCGGCCCTTGTGGCAGGGTCCTTCTCGCTGGGGGCCCGCATCGCAACTCGCGTAGACCCGATCGCCTTCACCGCGCTCAGGTTCTGGGTGGCGGGCCTGGTGATCGGGGCGGGGCTGGCGGCGACCGGGGGGCTACGCCGTCCGCGAGCGGTCTGGAGGCAGGGCGTGCTCGGCGTCCTCTACGCGGTGTACTTCGTCCTGATGTTCGAAGGGCTGAAGACCGCGCCCCCCGTGGCGGCCTCGGCCGTTTTCACCCTTACGCCATTAGTCGCGGCGGGTTTCGGCTGGGTTCTGTTGCGCCAGCGGTTCTCGCGCCGGATCGCCGGGGCGCTGTCGCTGGGCGGAGCCGGAGCGCTGTGGGTGATCTTCCGCGCGGATCTCGGGGCGTTGCTGGCCCTCGATCTAGGGCGGGGAGAGGCCATCTACTTCGTGGGCTGCGTGGCCCATGCGCTTTACACGCCGCTTGTCGCCCGCCTGAACCGGGGCGAGGGCGCGGCCGAGTTCTCGCTGGGTGTCGTGGTCGCGGGCGCTCTGCTGCTGACGGTATTGGGTGCGCCGCGCATCCTCGCCACCGACTGGCTCGCCTTGCCGGCCATCGTTTGGGTGACGCTTCTCTACGTGGCGATCTTCGCATCGGCCGCGACCATGACCCTCCTACAGTTCGCGGCGCTTCGCCTGCCATCGTCCAAGGTCATGGCCTACACCTATCTGGTGCCCGCCTGGGTGCTCCTTTGGGAGGCGGGCTTCGGTGCATCCCCGCCTCCGGCGCTGGTGCTGGTCGGCGTGGGAATGACAGGGGCGGCGCTGCTCCTCCTGCTGCGACCCGAGAACGGGGGAGGCCGCTAGTCCGGCGGCCGTGCAGCGTCGGGGTCCGTCAGTTCTCGTTCCAGGAAACGCTCGAACGCATCCAGGTCGAACGCCTCCATCATCCCGAAGCCCTGCATCCAGACGCTCCCTTCGCGCAGAGCATCGGGCTCGAGCTTGCACCAGGTGATGCGTCCCCGCTTCTCCTGAGAGATCAGCCCCGCCTCGGCCAGCGCCTGGAGGTGCTTGGACACCGCCGCCAGCGACATGGGAAAGGCGCTGGCCACGTCGGAGACGGCCATGTCGTCCTCCAGCAGCATGGACAGGATCGCCCGGCGCGTCGGATCGGCCAGGGCCGCGAAGACGATGTCCAGGGAAGGCGCCATGACCATGGACTCTTCGGTGTGGGGCAGGGGGCGTCAAGTGGCGGCAGCCTTCTCGGAGAAGCTCTCCTGACGCTCAACCGCTACGTTGAATGAGCCCGTGAACCGCCCTGCAAGGCCAATCCGCAAAGCAGGCAAGAAAAAACAAGGGCTTGCCCATGTTCACCCTAGCTTGACACTGCTCTCCCGCTCGCCTAGCAGACCTGCGACTTCCGAAGGGGGGCCGATGTCCGATCCCGACGACCGTTCCGAAGACCAACGCCTCGAGGCGCTGGAGGAGCGGCTTGCGCGGGCCCGTGGCACGCCCGAGCCCTCCCACACGGAAAGTCACTATTCCCAGGCAAATCTCGCCTGGCGGATGGTGATCGAGCTTGTGGCCGGTCTGATGATCGGCGCCAGCATCGGGTACGGCATCGACTCCTTCGCAGGGACGATGCCGATCTTCCTGGTGCTGTTCCTGTTCCTGGGCCTGGCGGCCGGCGTCAAGACGATGCTCCGCTCGGCCCAAGAGTTGCAACAAAAGCGCGAGGCCGAGGCGGCCCGCGAGTCGGAGGGCAAGGATGGAAGAAACGGCACATGAGGCGGTCGGCCTGACGTTCCACCCGCTCGACCAGTTCGCGCTGACGCCGCTGTTCGGGGGCGGTGGCGCTGATTACAACCCGCCGTTCTATGCTCTGACCAACGCCACGCTCTGGATGGCGCTGGCCGTGCTGGGCATCTTCCTTCTGTTCGTGGTCAGCACCCGCAGCCGTTCGGTCATCCCGACCCGGTCGCAGTCGGTGGCCGAACTCGTCTACTCCTTCATCCGCAAGATGGTGGACGACGTGGCGGGCCATGACGCGGGCCGCTTCTTCCCGCTGATCCTGACGCTGTTCCTGTTCATCCTGTTCACGAACTTCTTCGGCCTGCTGCCGATGTCCTTTACCGCGACCTCGCACATCGCCGTCACGGCCGTGCTGGGCTTCGGAGTCTTCCTGTTCGTGACGGTCCTGGGGTTCATGCTGAACGGCAAGAAATTCCTGGGCCTGTTCTGGATGACCGATGCGCCCCTGTTCCTGCGCCCGATCATCGCGGTGATCGAGCTCATCTCCTACTTCGTGCGCCCGGTTAGCCATTCCATCCGTCTCGCCGGGAACGTCATGGCGGGCCATACCGTGATCAAGGTCTTTGCGGGCTTTGCCCAAGTGGCCGCGATCAGCCCCTTTGCGATCCTGGGCGTCGCCGCGATCTACGGGATCGAGATCCTCGTGGCGGGCATCCAGGCCTACGTCTTCACCATCCTCACCTGCGTGTACCTCAAGGACGCGCTGCATCCGGGCCACTAACGGCCACGGACCAACCCTTCCCACTCAAGGAGAACGACTATGGAAGGCAATATCGGAGAGCTCGGCCAGTTCATGGGCGCCGGCCTAGCAGCCATCGGCTCGGGCATCGCGGCGGTCGGTGTGGGCAACGTGGCTGCCAACTACTTGGGCGGCGCGCTCCGCAACCCGTCCGCGGCCGCCTCGCAGACCGCGACCCTCTTCATCGGCCTCGCCTTCGCTGAAGCGCTCGGCATCTTCGCCTTCCTCGTGGCGCTGCTCCTGCTGTTCGCAGTCTGATCCGCGACCTTCAGACCTGAGCGGCGGCGGGGTTCACATCCCGCCGCCTTCGCTTGCGCCACAGGGAGCCTCCGATGGAGCACGACGCCAACGCCGTTGAAGCCGAGCTCACGCACGGCACTGCGGTCCCGTCCGGCGAGGGGCCGATCCCCCTCCTGCAGCCGGCCTATTTCGACAACCTGATCTTCTGGGCCGTGGTCGCGCTGGTCGCGATCTACTTCATTCTGACCAAGATGGCCCTGCCGCGCATCGGCTCGACCCTCGCGACGCGCGAAGGGACCATCAGCAGCGATCTTTCGGCTGCCGAAGCGCTGCGCACCCAGGCGCGCGACGCGCAGGCGGCCTACGACAAGGCCGTATCCGACGCTCGGGCCGAGTCCAACCGCATCGCCCAGCAGACGCGCGACGAGATCCAGGCCCAGCTCGACACCGCGCTGGCCCAAGCCGACGCGCAGATCGAAGCTCGGGCCGCCCAGGGCGCCCGTGCCGTCGCCGAGATCCAGGCCCAAGCCCAGGCCAGCGTGGCCGAGGTCGCCCGCGATGCCGCGCGCGAAATCCTTCGCGTGATGGGTGGGCAGGTCGACGAGGCTGCGGTGGATCGCGCCGTCGCCGCACGCGTGGGAGGCTGATATGAAGAAGCTTGTGACCCTTGCTTTCACGCTGGCCGCCTCTCCCGCCTTTGCGGCCACGGAGTACGGCTTCTTCTCGCTCCACAACACGAACTTCATCGTGCTGCTGGCGTTCCTCCTGGTCCTAGGGATCATGGTCTATTTCGGCGTCCCCGGCATGCTGAGCGGCCTTCTCGACCGCCGCGCCGAGGAGATCCGTCGCGAGATCACCGAAGCCCGCGCCCTGCGGGAAGAGGCTCAGCAGCTCCTGGCTTCGTTCGACCGCAAGCGCCAGGAGATGGCCGCCCAAGCCGAACGGATCGTCGCTGACGCCCGGACCGAAGCCGAGCGCGCCGCCACCCTCGCCAAGGAAGAAGCGGCCCGCGCCGTCCAGCGCCGGATCGCCGGAGTCGAGGAGCAGATCGCAGCAGCCCAGGCCAAGGCGATCCGTGAGGTCAAGGATCAGGCCGTCACCGTGGCCATCGCTGCCGCGCAGGAGGTTCTGGCCCGGCAGATGACGCCGGCCGCAGGGTCGCAGCTCATTGATCAGTCGATCGCGACGGTGAGCGAACGCCTGCACTGACCGCCTCGTCTTTCGGCAAAGAGAAAGGGCCGCCGGATCTCCGGCGGCCCTTTCGGATTCTGGCAGACGTGCTCGTTACTGGTTCGGCGTGATGATGATCTCCACGCGCCGGTTCCGGGCCTGACCGTCGACGGTCTGGTTCGTGAAGGCCGGCTGGTCCTCGCCGCGGCCCACGATGTTGATGCGCGACGCCGACACGCCCGACGCGATCAGCACGTTGGCCACCGCGCTGGCCCGACGCTCGGACAGATCCTGGTTGTAGGCGGCATCGCCGACATTGTCGGTATGGCCAACTACGTTGACCGTCGAGTTCGGGTAGTTGTTGAGCGAGGTCGCCACCGCTCGCAGGTCGGCTTGCGACGCGATCGACACCGATGCCTGGTCGAAGCCGAACAGGATGTCGTTGGGCAGCGTGACCACGAGCTGGCTGCCCGTGTTGGTCACCGTGCCAGAGCCGAGCTGGGCCCGCAGTTCTGCTTCCTGGCGGTCGAGCAGGGCCCCGATGCCGGCGCCGGCAGCCCCGAACACGGCCGCGCCGATCGCGGCGTTGCGGATGCGCTCCTCGTTGTCGTCACCGGTCAGTACACCCACGACGGCGCCCACGCCCGCACCGGTGATGGCTCCCTGGCGGGTCTGGTCGTTGGCCTGGTTGGGAAGCGGCTGCTGGCAGGCCGCCAGCCCCAGCACCGAGGCCGTCATGAGCGAAAGGGTGAGTCGTTCGAATGCCATGTCTTCGTTCCTTCAAGGGCGGGCGCGAGTCAGCGCCCGTGCCGGTCCCGTATCGCCGGCCGTTCGGTGATATGCGATAACGCGACCTTGATAACTATGTTCCCGCAGGGCTAGGCAGCCCCTTGCCGAACCTCGGATGCATCGGCCCGTGCCGCCTCCCAGGCCAGCATGGTGCGTTTGACGGGAAGCCCCCAATGATAGCCGCCCAGCGCTCCGGTCGTCCGAAGAGCTCTGTGGCATGGGATGAGCCATGAGACGGGGTTCCGTCCCACCGCCGTGCCGACGGCCCGCACGGCCTTCGGTTGGCCGATGGTCCGGGCGATCTCACCGTAGGTGACGACGTGCCCCGAGGGGACCGAAAGGAGCGCTTCCCAGACCTTGATCTGGAAGGGGCCTCCGATCAGGTGGATCCGAGCCCCCGGGCCATCGCCGAAGGCCGCCTCGACCCACGGACGGATCGGGACGGGGTCCTCGACCAGACGAGCCCCGGGCCATCGTGCGGCCAGATCGGCGCGTACGGCGTCTTCACCCTGTTCGGCGGCAAAGCCCAAGCCGCACAGGCCGTGATCGGTCGCCATGGCCACCGTTGGGCCGAACGGAGTGTCGAAGACCCCTGCCCGGATCGTGAGGCCCTCGCCGCCCCGCGCGAACGCCCCGGGAGTCATGGCCTCCCACCGGACGAAAAGGTCATGAAGACGGGATGGGCCGGACAGACCGACCTTCTGGGACACGTCCAGCACCGCCCGCCTGTCACGGAGCAGCGCCTTGGCGTGACCCAAGGCCAGGTACTGCTGGTAGCGCTTGGGCGAGATCCCGGCCCAGGTCGAGAACAGGCGCTGAAAATGGGCGGGGCTCATGCTCATCGCCGCCGCGAGCTCGTCGAGGCTGAGCCGTCCTTCGGCGCTGTCGATGACGTCGATGGCGCGGCGCATGACCGCGTAATGATAGCTGCCGGGCTGATTCATCGGGCACCCCTCCCTGGAATGACGTTCCGGACAGTAGGGCAGTGGCCGGACGCCCGCGACCCGGAACTTGCGGGATGGGCCTGGGCCGGGCATACCGCCCCGCATGTCGCGCCAGCTCAGCTATCATGAACAGGTCGAGGTCTTCGCGCGCCTGCGGGCCGCGAACCCCCAGCCCAAGGGAGAGCTGGAGCATCTGAACGCCTTCACGCTGCTCGTGGCCGTGGCGCTGTCGGCCCAGGCCACGGATGCCAGCGTCAACAAGGCGACGCGCGACCTTTTCCCCATCGCCGACACCCCGCAGAAGATGCTGGCGATCGGGGAGGAGGGGCTGATCCCCTACATCCGGACCATCGGCCTGTATCGCAACAAGGCCAAGAACGTGATCCGCCTGAGCGAATTGCTGGTCGAGCGGCACGGGGGCGAGGTGCCCTCCTCGCGCGCGGCGCTGGAGGCGCTGCCCGGCGTCGGCCGCAAGACGGCCAACGTGGTGCTTAACATGTGGTGGGGCTTCCCGAGCCAGCCGGTGGACACCCATGTCTTCCGCGTCTCCAACCGCACCGGGGTCGCCATGGGCGCCGACGTGGTCGCGGTGGAGCGCGGGCTGGAGAACCACGTCCCCGTCGAGTATCAACAGCTTTCGCATCATTGGCTGATCTTGCACGGGCGCTACACCTGCGTGGCGCGCAAGCCCAAATGCCCCACCTGCCTGATCCGTGACCTTTGCACCTTCGAGGAGAAGACCCCGGAATGACGACCACTGGAACGGGGCGCTACCACGCCGTCGGGATCGGCAACGCCATCGTCGACGTCTTTTCGGAGACGGATGACAGCTTTCTCGACCATATGGGGATCGAGAAGGGCATCATGCAGCTCATCGAGCGCGACCGGGCGCAGCTGCTGTACGCGGCCATGCGCGGTCCGCGTCAGGTGCCCGGGGGTTCGGTCGCCAACACCATCGCGGGCCTGGGCAACCTCGGGCTTCGCACCGCCTTTATCGGCCGGGTGAACGACGATCCGCTGGGTCACTTCTATGCGCAGTCCCTGGCCGAGGAGGGCAGCGACTTCCCGAATCCGCCCGTGGTGGACGGCGGCCTGCCCACCTCCCGCTCCATGATCTTCGTGTCGCCGGACGGCGAGCGGTCGATGAACACCTATCTCGGCATCTCATCGGAGCTGTCGCCCGACGACGTGCCGGAGCAGGTCGCGACCAACGCCGACATCCTGTTCCTTGAAGGCTACCTGTACGACAAGCCCACCGGCAAGGAGGCCTTCGAGACCGCCGCGCGCCTGACTCATCAGGGTGGCGGGCAGGCGGGGATCGCGCTTTCCGACCCGTTCTGCGTGGACCGGCACAGGACGGACTTCCGCCGCCTCGTGCGCGACCTCGACTACGTCATCGGCAACCAGCACGAATGGGAGTCGCTTTACCAGACCGACCTCGATGGTGCGCTGGGCCAGGCGGCCGGTGACTGCGGTCTGGTGGTCTGCACCCGCTCGGGTGACGAGGTCATCCTGATCCGTGGCGGCGAGCGGGCCGTGGTGCCGGTGAACAGGGTCGTGCCGGTCGATGCCACCGGCGCGGGGGATCTTTTCGCCGCTGGGTTTCTTTATGGTCTGGCCACCGGGCAGGGGCTCGAGACGGCGGGGCGCATGGGCTGCGTCGCGGCGGCCGAGGTCATCAGCCATTTCGGGGCCCGGCCCGAAGCCGACCTGAAAGCCTTGTTCCGCCGATCCGGCCTCATCTAGGCTGCCTCGAATGACGCAGCGCCAAGGAGCCCTCATGACCCGCACCGCTGCCCCGAGGATCCGCCCGTGACCGATGGCGCCCATATGGCTTCCGAGATCACCGAAGCCCCGGAGGCGTTCCGTCGCGCGGCGTTGCAGGCGGTCGGCCCTTGGGCTTCGGACTGGCGTGCGGCCTACACCCTCGCGCGCGGCTCCTCCGACGCGGCCGCAGCGATCCTGGCCTACGAGTTCATGCGCGAGACGGGACGACCGGTGACCTCGCTCCCACCGTCGGTCTTTTCGCTGGGTGAGGGGGTTTCCCTCGATGACACGCTCGTCCTTGTCGTCTCCCAGTCGGGCGCGAGCGAGGATCTGCTCCGCTCGGCGCGGGGGGCACGGGCGCGGGGGGGGCATGTGGTCGCCATCACCAACGTCCCTGGATCGCCCGTAGAAGCCGAGGCGCAGGTCTGCTTGCCCATTGGTGCCGGGCCCGAACTGGCCGTCCCGGCAACCAAGACCGTTGTCGGCGCCATAGGGGCAGGAACGGCGCTGCTATCGGCCTTGGTCGCCGGCTATGCGCAGCGCGCGCGCGCTGCGGCGCATGTCGTGGCCGAACTCGGGAGCCAGCCGCATCCCCACCTCGCGGCGCTTCGCAACGCGCTGGATTCGGCGCAGAGCGTTTACGTCATCGGCCGCGACACGGGCTTCGGGGCGGCCCAGGAAATCGCGCTCAAGCTCAAGGAATGCTGCGCGCTCCATGCCGAAGCTTACTCCGCCTCCGAGGTGCTTCACGGCCCGCTTCAACTCGCGACTGAAGGCCTGACGGTACTGATGCTCGATACCGGAGCGGCGGGAACGACGGACAGCCTCGACGTGGCCGAGGCGCGCCTGACCGAGCAGGACGCTGTCGTGCATCGCGTCTCTCCGGCCGATGTCGGGGCGGAAGGCCTGACCCCGGCCGCGGCGGCGGCGCTCTTGCTTTGCCTGCTTTACCCGGTCGTCCACGCGACCGCCCTTGCGCGCGGGCACGACCCGGATGCCCCCAAGACCCTTTCCAAGGTGACCCGGACCACATGACCACCCTCCATGACACCGCCACCTGGCGCGAGATCAGGCAGCAGCCCGACCTATGGGAGGAGTGGGGCCGGAGCCCGGCCCTGCGTGAGGCGCGGGACTGGATCGCCACCCTGGCCTTCAAGGAGATCTGGCTCTGCGGCGCGGGAAGTTCGGCCTATATCGGCGATATCGTGGCGGCAGGTGTCGATGGCGTGATCCATCCACGCCTTCGCTCGGTGCCCACGACCGACATCGTGAGCCGCCCCCAAGCCTTTTTTCCGACCAAGGCGCTGATGGTCCATTTCGGCCGGTCCGGCGATTCGGCGGAAAGCGTCGGCGTTCTGGACGCACTGGACGCTATCTCGCCCGAAACGCCGCGCCTGCACATCACCTGCAACCCCGAGGGCCAGCTTGCCACCCGCGAGCCCAAGGTCTTCAAGGATCCCAACATCAAGAAGGCGCCTTACAAGGTTCTGGTCTTGCCGCAGGCTGCCCACGACGCGGGATTCGCCATGACGTCGAGCTTCTCCGCGATGCTCCTGACCGCCTTGGCGCTGCTTGCGCCGGAGGGGCCAGGACCCATTCCGGACCAAGCCGCCACGCTGCGCGACCTTCTGCCCCATTTCGAGTCCTTCGCCACCGCTGCCCGGACGCCCGAGCGTATGGTCTTTCTCGGGGCCGGGCCGCTGGCCGCCGTCGCCCGTGAAAGCGCGCTCAAGGTGATGGAACTGACGGCGGGTGAGGTGCCCTGCCTATGGGAGAGCACGCTGGGATTCCGCCACGGACCGAAAAGCTTCGTCCGTGGCGCGACCGACATTGTGCTGTACCTTTCGTCCGACCCGCAAGCTGCGCTTTATGACGCCGACCTGTCACAGGAACTGCGGGCGCAGTTCCCCGAATCGCGGGTGACCACGGTGGGACCGGGCGGGGATGTCCCGGTCCCGATGCCGGACGGGTCCGAATGGGGCGCGGCCGTGGTGACGCCCTTTGCGCAGGTCTTGGCCGCGACCCTGTCTGTCCGCCTGGGCCACGATGTGGACGACCCCTTCGCGGGTCAAGGCACGCTGTCGCGCGTCGTACAGGGCGTGCGGCTGCACAAGGTGACCTGATGGTGGATGCGCGCAACGGGGCTGCTCGCCCGAGCCTGGCCTGCCAGTGCGCGCAAACGGCATCGTTCCATTTGAGCGGCTCGGCGTCATGACCTGGGTTGCGCCTCGCAGGATCTTCGACGGCGCGCGGCTGCGGGATGGCCTCGCCCTCCGCATCGAGGACGGCCGGGTCGCGGATCTCGCGCCGATCGACCCTCGCATGGCTGCGCAAGCCCTGCCGGGGCTGCTGACGCCGGGCTACGTGGACCTTCAAGTGAACGGCGGAGGAGGGGTGCTCCTGAACACCGAACCGACCGTCGCCGGAATGGAGGCCATTGCGGCGGCGCATCGCGGGCTCGGCACTGCCGCGCTGCTGCCCACGGTGATCACCGATGCGCCCGAGGTGCTGGACCGGGCCGGCGAAGCCGCACTCCTGGCACGGGGTCGGCCCGGCCTCTTGGGTCTGCACATCGAGGGCCCGCACATCTCGGTCGCGCGGCGAGGCACCCACGCGGCGCGCTTCATCCGTCCTCTCGATGATCGGACCTTTGGCGTCGTGCGCCGCCTGCGCGACGGTGGGGTGCCGGTCCTCCTTACGCTCGCGCCCGAGGCGACGGCGCCCGGACAGGTGGCTGCGCTGGCCGCCATGGGGGTGATCGTGTCGCTGGGCCACTCGGACGCGACCGCCGATCAGGCCCGTGCCGCGCTGGCCGAAGGGGCTGGGGCCTTTACGCACTTGTTCAACGCCATGTCCCCGCTCACCCATCGCGCGCCGGGGCTGGTCGGGGCGGCGCTCAATGCCGCGGTTCCGGTCGGCCTCATCTGCGACGGCATCCACGTCGCGGATGAGGTGTTGGCCATCGCGCTCCGCGCCCGGCCCGCGCCGGACCTGTTCTTCGCAGTGTCGGACGCCATGCCGACAGTGGGGGGACCGGATCGTTTCCGGCTTTATGACATGGAGTTGCAGGTCAGGGACGGCCGCCTCGTGAACCCCGATGGCAACCTGGCCGGGGCCCATGTCACGATGGCGGACAGCGTAGCGCGGCTCGTGGGCCGGGTAGGCGTCGCGCCCGAGGTCGCGCTCCGCATGGCGGTCACCGTGCCCGCCCGGCTGATCGGCCGACCCGATCTGGCCGTGTTGGACGGGCGGGACGCGGCGGACCTGCTGCTATTGGACCAAACCTGCGCGCGGGTCGAAACTCTGGCCAATGCCCTTGGGAGCGGCCCACCCTGACCTAAGGTAAACTTCGACGCCCAGGATCGCTGCCGGGTCGGCCCCTTGCGGCCGACTAGCTGAAATCATGGGCGAAGACTGGCCGAGCGCATGCTGTCATGCGACAGTTTTCCGGTACCCTATAGGATGGACGCCTGTCCTGTGGCATTGGTCAACCAGGGGATGTTTGAACGTTCAGTGGGGCTGCGTAAAGGGCGGGCCCGACGTGCGGGCCGGCTGCTGCGCACGGTCCAAGGGGAGTGTGTGTGTGAACAAGCGAGCCACCGTGATCGATGACCAGATCTTCGAAACCCTGGACGTCCTGCTCGACGAGGCGTTCTGCTTGTGCACGATCCTCACGGACCAGCAGGGTCGGCCGGTCGATTATCGTTTCCTGAGAGTAAGCCGCAACTTCGAGGATGCGACCGGCTTGCGTGATGCCGAGGGGCGCACCGCGCTCGAACTCGTGCCGAGCCTGGAAAGCGAGTGGATCGAGGCTTATGGCCGCGTGGCCCTGCGGCGCGAGCCCATGCATTTCACCGAAGGATCGCCTACGATGGGGCGGCAGTTCGATGTCTTTGCCGCGCCAGTGGACCCGCCCGGCTGCTTCGCCATCCTGTTCCGGGACGTGACCGAGATTCGCCGGATCGAGGCGGAGCGCGAGGCCGAGCTGGAGCGTCTGCAGTATCTTCTCAGAGAACTGAACCACCGGGTGATGAACAGCTTTGCGGTGATCTCGTCGGTGCTGTCCATGGAAGCGCGATCCGCGCCTGAGGCGCGGGCCGCGCTGGAGCGGGTGCAGGGTCGGGTGCAGGCTTTGGGGTCCCTGTACCGCCGCATCGAAGGGGCCACTCAGGTGGACCAGATCGAGATCGCCGAGTACCTGGGCGGCAACGTAGCGAGCTTCCGCGACTCCTTCGCCGGGGGGGTGGCAATCACGGCCGACCTCGGCGCGGTCACCCTGCCCACCCGCGCGGCCGTTCCCCTGGGCCTGATCGTGAACGAGCTGCTGACCGAGGCCGTCAATCGCGCGTTCCCACCCGGAGAGAGCGGTAAGGTGCATCTGACCTTTGCCGAGAAGGATGGCCTGTGCCGCCTCAGCGTGACGGCCAACGGGACCGGCCTTCGCGATGGTGCCGAGGAGTCCCATGTCGGCCGGGGACTGGTTGCAGCCTTCGCGGCCGAGCTTGGCGGTGAGTTGACCACGGAATTCCAAGACGGAGGCACTTACGCCTTCATCGAGTTCCGGGCCTGACGGCGCCTCCCTTGCGGAGCCCGGTGCGGCTTCGGGAAACCCCGGTGGACCTTTCGGGGCCCTTCCGTTAAGGAATTCCCCGCCCGCATAGGGCGGGTGGCAAGCGGAGTTCTGGCATGAAGATCGCGATCCTCGGCGGCGACGGTTTCGTGGGATGGCCCACCTGCCTGCATCTTTCGAATGCGGGGCACGAGGTCCACATCGTGGACAACCTGTCGCGGCGCTGGATCGATACCGAGCTTGGCGTGCAGTCACTGACCCCCATGGACTCGATCCAGGAGCGGTGCCGCATCTGGAAAGAAGTCACGGGCAAGTCGCTGCGCTTCCACCTCCTCGACCTTGCCAAGGAATACGAGCGGCTCAAGCAGTGGTTCGCCGAGCATCGCCCCGACGCGGTCATCCATTTCGCCGAGCAACGGGCTGCGCCCTATTCGATGAAGACCGACCGCCACAAGGTCTACACGGTGGATAACAACGTGGGCGCCACCCACCACGTCTTGGCCGCCCTGGTGGAAACCGGGATCGACGCGCATCTCGTGCACCTGGGGACGATGGGGGTCTATGGCTACTCCAGCGTCGGCGCGCCGATCCCCGAGGGCTATCTGAACGTCGAGATCGATACGCCCACCGGCAAGAAGGGGCAGGAGATTCTGTATCCGACGCGCCCTGGCTCGGTCTACCACATGACCAAGAGCCTCGATCAGATCCTGTTCCAGTTCTATGCCCAGAACGACGGCTTGCGGATCACCGACCTGCACCAGGGCATCGTCTGGGGCACGCACACCGATCAGACCCGGCTTCACCCGCAGCTCGTCAATCGCTTCGACTATGATGGCGACTACGGCACGGTTCTGAACCGCTTCCTGATCCAGGCGGCCATCGGCTACCCGCTGACCGTCCATGGCACCGGGGGCCAGACCCGCGCCTTCATCCATATCCAGGACTCGGTTCGCTGCATCGAGCTTGCGCTCAAGGACGCGCCCAAGCGGGGCGAACGGGTGCGCATTTTTAACCAGATGACCGAAACCCACAGGGTTCGCGATCTCGCGGAGATGGTAGCCCGTCTGTCCGGGGCCAAGGTCGCCTACCTGCCCAATCCCCGCAAGGAGGCTGAGGAAAACGACCTGATCGTCAAGAACGACCAGTTCCTCGCCTTGGGCCTCAATCCCATCCGGCTTGAAGAGGGGCTCCTGAGCGAGGTGGTGGACGTGGCCAAGAAGTTCGCCCACCGCATTGACCGCTCCCGCGTGCCGGCGGTGTCCGCCTGGACCAAGGAACTGGCCGCGCAGGTGGACCGTGATCCCGAGCGCAAGGCGCTTCGCCCCGCGTCGTGACCACCCGCGCCTTTGTCACCCTCGTCACCAACGCGGATTTCGCGAAAGGGGCGGGGGCTCTCCTGCGATCGCTCCAACTGTCCGGCACCTCGGCGGATCGGGTGGTCATGCATACCGGCGGCGTCCCGGCGCAGGCGTTGGCCCCGCTTGAGGCGCGCGGGGCGCGGCTTGTGGAGGTGGATCTCCTCCCCACCTCCGAGGCCTTCAACGCCGCCCATGCCAAGGACCGCATCCACGGCCTGAACCCCTTCACCAAGGGGACTAAGCCGCCGTTCCACACGCCGCTCGACAACTTCGCCAAGCTGCGGCTCTGGCAACTGCCCTATGACCGGGTCGTGTTCCTGGACGCTGATACGCTGGTGGTGCGCAACATCGACCGCCTCTTCGACTACCCCGAGCTGTGCGCGGCCCCAAACGTCTATGAGTCCCTGGCCGACTTTCATCGCATGAACTCGGGCGTCTTCACGGCGCGGCCGGGTTCCGCGACCTTCGACCGCCTCCTGGCGCAACTGGACGTGCCTGGGGCCTTCTGGAGGCGGACGGACCAGACCTTCCTTCAGCAGGCCTTCCCGAACTGGCACGGGCTCCCGGTCAACTACAACATGCTCCAATATGTCTGGTTCAACATGCCGGGCTTGTGGGACTGGGGTTCGGTCCATGTCGTCCATTACCAATATGAAAAGCCGTGGCAGGACCACAGCAAGGCCGACCGGCTGCGCCCGCTGATCGACCTTTGGCGCGCCTATGCCGACGACAGCCCGGTCCCGGACCTGTCGTCGCTCCCTGGCCCCACTTGATGCGGCGCATGCCATGAAGGTGGCCGTGACCGGCGCCACCGGCCTCGTGGGCCAGTTCATCGTCGCTGGCCTTCTGGATAACGGCCACGACGTCGTCGCCCTGGGTCGCGCGCCATCGTCGCACGGGGGCTCGCACCGGCCCTGGCGGCTGGGCGAGACCGCGCCGCTCCAGGACTGCGAGGCGTTGGTTCATGCGGCCTTCGCCCATGTGCCCGGCCGTTATCGCGGTGGGGAGGGCGAAGACCCAGACGGCTTCCTGCGCGCCAACCTCGAAGGAACGCTGCGGCTGTTCAAGGAGGCGCGCGGACGCCGGATCGTGTTCCTGTCCTCTCGCGCGGTCTATGACGGCTTGCCGGCAGGAACCCCGCTGACCGAGGACCTGCCCCTGTCCCCGGACAGTCTTTATGGACAGGTGAAGCTGCAGGCCGAGGGCGCCTTGGCCCGATTGGGGGGAGGGGTCAGCCTCCGCGCCACCGGCGTCTATGGCCCGCCCGCGCCGGGACAGCGCCACAAATGGGCGGACCTGTTCGACGCCTTCGCCCGAGGAGAGGCGATCGCCCCTGCCTGCGGCACCGAGGTGCATGGCGCGGATCTGGCCCAGGCCGTCGCACTGCTCCTTGGGGCACCGGCCGGAGCCTACAACTGCTCCGACCTCCTCCTTGACCGTCGCGCGCTGCTGGAGCGGTGGTCGCTGCTGGCCGGTGCAAAGGGCGTCCTGCCTGCCGCTTCCGGGAAAGCCCCCAACGTCATGGACTGCACCCGCCTGCGGGTCCTGGGCTGGAAACCTAGGGGTGAGGCCGCGCTCGACGATGCGCTCCGAACCATGGCGCGGGCAGTCTAGTCTTCCCGCCCGAACAGACCCTTCAGCGCCCCGCCCAGAATCCCGGTCACGCTGGGACCCTCGCGGCCCAAAAAGGGGAGGGGGCGGCAGACCTCGATGGCGGCGATCCCCACGCGGGCCGTCAAGGCGCCGTTCACCACGCCTTCGCCAAAGCGGCGCGAAAGGCGGGCCAGCACCGTTCCACCCGCGACACCATGGATCAGGTCGTCCCCGACCGCCACCGCGCCGGTCGCCACCAGATGGGTCATGACCCCCTTGACCAGTCGCCAGGAGCCCACCGTGCCTGACCGGCCCCCGTAAATCTCGGCGATCCGCCGGATCATGCGCAGGTTCGCCCCAAGCGCGGCCGCCACGTCGGCCAGCGGCAGGGGCACGACGGCGGTCACGGTCGCGACCTGCCGGGCCGCGCCCGTGACCTCCCGCTCCGCATCGGCATCGAGAGGAGCCAGAAGCTCCCTCTCGGCCAGCCGCAGCAGACCGTCGGCATCGAACACCTCGCCCTGCCGTTCCGCGAGACGCGCCGAAGCCCAGCTCAGCCCGTCGCGTCCGGCATAAAGCGTCCGCAGGCCGTCTGTGACCGCACGGGCCTGCGCAAGGCTCCCCGAAGCGAGCGCCGCCGCCGCGTCGCGCTGGACCGAATCGATGCGGGCAAGCCGCCGGATCGCCAGCGCCTCGCGCGCGGCGATGGTAAAGGCCACGACGGTCAGCCCGAGGAGAAGCGCCGTAGCCACCCCGCCTAGGACGGGGTGGCGCTCCAGAAGCGAGGTGACCCAGTCCCAGGCCGCGACCGACAGGGCAAAGGCCAGGAAGCTCCCGAGGAGCGACCAGAACCACGTCCCGAGCGGCGAGCCGGGCCGCGCTGCGATCCGCATGGCCCGTTCCATGGCCGGGGGCGGCGCGCCGGGAACGCCGGCATCGGGCACCGGCGGGGCTATCTCGGGGGCGGGCAGGGGTGCGTCCTCGATCTCGATGAGTAGCGGCCCGCGGGGCCTGGTGGGTTCCGTCATGGGGCAGCGTTCCAGATCATGCGGAGGTCCGGCAGGCCCTCCTCGTTGTGCAGCCCGTCGGTCCGTCGCGCGACCTCAAACCCCTCGCGTTCGTAAAAAGCGACGGCCCGGGCGTTGGCCTCGAACACCCACAGGGCGAGGTGGCGATTTTGCGACTTGGCGTGATCGAGGAGGGCGCGGCCGATCCCGCGCCCCCGCGCCTCTGGGGCGACCTGCAAAGCCGGAACCTGATCCCCATCGAGGGCCAGGAAGCCCAGGGGGCTGCCTTCGTCGGCGACGGTCACCTCCATGCCCTCGATCATCAGGCGCACGAAGCCCAGATCCTCCTCCCGCGTGTGGAGAACGGGCATCCAGCCGGTCTCACGGACCCAGTCGCCCAGGATGCGGGCCAGCGCGGGCGCATCCTCGGACGTGGCAGGCCGAAGCCTCATAGCCGGTCCCCGATCAGGAACTCGGCCGCCTTGTCGAGACGGATGTGCGGCGGCCCCTCGCCGGGGCGGAGCGTGAGGGGAGCGGGCGCGAACTCCTGGACCTCGTAGTCCTGAAGCGGCCAGTCCTCGGCTCCGGCGCGGGCCGGGGCAAGCAGGCGGGCCGGGTCCTCGGGCAGGTCGCCCGGATGCTGCGCCACCTGTCGGTCCGACCCCGACAGGCGACCGCGCACCACGTCCAGCGTCTCGCCGTCGTGCGTCACACGATCCTCGACCGTGGTGCGAAGGCTGGCCATGGCCATGGCCTCGGTGTCCGCGCCCGCGAACTCGGCCCGGTCCCGCGCCTCCCGCAGGAGAGCCTCGGTCAGCGCCGTCAACCGCCCGTGTTGCGCATGATGAAGGTGGTCGGCCTTTGTAGCTGCGAAGAGGATCCGTTCCACCCGCTTCTGCCCCAGCAGACGGGCGAGCCAGGCGTTCCGGCCCGGATTGAAGGCCCCGAGGATGTCGGCCATGGCCGTTCTTAGATCCTCGAACGCCTGCGGCCCACGCGCCAGGGCACCCAGCACATCCACCAGCACGACCTGCCGGTCGATCCGGGCGAAGTGCTCCCGGAAGAAGGGTTTCACGACCAACCGCTTGTAGGCCTCGAAACGCCGCTCGCTTTCGCGCCAAAGCGAGCGCCTGCCCGGGTCCGCAACAGGGGGCAGCGGCGCGAAGGTCAGGACGGGCGAGCCCTCCATGTCTCCCGGCAGAAGGAACCGCCCAGGCGTGCAGTCCGAGAACCCGGCGGCCCGTGCGGTCTGCAGATGGGTCGCAAAGGCTTGGGCCAAGCCCTTCAGCGTTACCTCGTCCAGGTTCCCCGCCGGATCGATGCGGTCCAGCCGGGCCAGGAACTCCTCGGCCCCCGGCCGGACGCGCGCCTTGGCCAGGGCCCTCTCGGACCAGGCGGCGAAATCCTTTTCGAGCAGGCCAAGGTCGAGCAGCCACTCCCCCGGATAGTCCACGATGTCGAGGTGCAGGGTCCGAGGCCCCGACAGCCCGCCCAGGAGTCCCGTCGGCGCAAGGCGCAGCGACAGGCGCAGCTCGGAGACCCGCTGCGTCCCCTCGGGCCAGTGGGGCGCGGTGGCGGTCAGCGCGGCCAAGTGATCCTCAAAGGCGAAGCGCGCCACCACGTCGTCAGGCTGCGGCTGGAGCCAGGCTGCCAGGATCCGTCCTTCGGCGCTGGCCCGCAACTGGGGCATCCGGCCTCGATCCATGAGGTTCGCCACCAGCGAGGTGATGAAGACCGTCTTGCCGGCGCGGCTCAGGCCGGTGACGCCAAGGCGGATCACGGGATCCTGGAACGGGGCGACCACTGCCTCGGCCATGTTGCGCGTCGCGTGCCAGACGCTTTCCGTGACCGAGCCGATCATGCCGTCCCCTTTGCCTTCGGGGCCAAGATAGGCCCGGACCGCCGGGAAAGGTAGGGTGCGACCCGCAGAGAGGCCCGTTCCGGTCAGGCCCTCGGATGGGCCTTGTCGTAGACGTCGAGCAGCTGCCCGACCTCGACCGCCGTGTAGCCTTGGGTCGTGGACAGCGACGCGTGGCCCAAAAGTTCCTGAATGGCGCGGAGATCGCCCCCGGCAGCGAGCAGGTGGGTCGCAAAGGAGTGGCGCAGCGCATGGGGCGTGGCCGTGGCCGGCAGCCCCAGGCGCATCCGGGCCCGCTCCATCGAGCGCTGGACGAGGCGGGGCGACAACTGTCCGCCCTGGACGCCCAGGAACAGCGGCCCGTCCTTGGCAATGCGAAGGGGGCAGAGCCGGACGTAATCGGCGACCGCGACGCGGGCGGCGGGCAGGACCGGGACGACCCTCTCCTTGCCGCCCTTCCCGGTGATGCGAAGCGTGGCAGGCAGATCGGACTGCGCGCCCCTGAGCCCGAGCGCCTCGGAGATGCGCAGCCCCAGCCCGTAAAGAAGGGTCACCACGGCCGCGTCCCGCGCCGCGACCCAAGGCTCTGCCGCGTCGGTCTCGACCGCGTCGATCATGTCCCGGGCGGCGTCGGGCGTCAGGGGTCGGGGCAGCCGCGTCCTGCCGCGCGGGCCCCGTGCGGACAGCGCCACCGAGGCGTCGAACCCTTCGCGACTCGCCAGCCAGCCGCAGAAGCCCCGAATCGCCGACAGCCGGCGAGCCAGGGAACGGGCCGACAGGCCACGCTCCCGCTCGTGGGCCATGAAGGCGCGCAGGTCCGACGACGCCATGCGCCGCAGGGCCTCGGTCCCCTCCGCCCCGCCGTTATGCCGGGCCAGAAAGACCAGAAAGGCGGCAACGTCCGCCCGGTAGGCCTCGCTGGTCTTGGTGGCCAGCCCCCGGCGGGCGCGGCCCTGGGCGAGCCAGTCCTCCAGCGCCGCCGAGAGTTGAGGTGCGATCATCCGAGAAAGCGGCGCAGGGCCCGTTCGACCGTTGCCCCCAGGAAGGCCAGGAGGTCCGTGCCATGCTGCGGCAGGAAGTGTCCGGGCTGACGCGAGCCCAACGCCAGCAGACCGACGTCGTCGCCCAGATCGAGCCGGAGGCAGGCCTCGGACTCGATGTCGCTGCCATGGATTGTCGCCACGCCTATGCGGCGCAGCACGACGGACCGGGCCGGAAACCCGCTGCCCGCCCGCAGATAGGCATCGACGAAGCCGCGCGGCTCCATCACCAGGGGACCATCGAGCCGCTCCACCCCGTCTTCGCCGTCCGCATGGTCGGCTTCGATGATGAGACGCAGCGAATCGACCCGGAGGATCGACCGCACGTCTTCGTTCAGGTCGCGCAGGAAGGTCTCGAATCGCTGGGGCTCGAGAAGCCGCAGCACGGCCCGGTGAATCTGCGCCGTCCCGGCGACGTTGTCATAGGCCGCGGCGATCACGCTCCGATGCGTGTCCTCGAGCTTGTCTAGACGGGCTTCCAGGCGGTCCATCGCGATTCCCCTAAGGTCCACGATGTTGGGACCCATCAGGCGTTCGTTGGCGGCGACAAGGACCCGCATGATGTCCTTGTCGTCAAGCACCACGGCTGGATCCGCGATGATCCTCTCACGGACCTGAGGGTCCATCAGGGGGCTGCTGCTCATGCCTTCACACTCTTTGGGTTGGTGTTCATCGGGCAGACTATCAGCGCCATGCGACCCGGCCAGCGGAGTCAGCACGTTGTCTGCTCGGGCCGCCGCGAATCGTGGCCTTCCCGCACGGGTCGGGCGCCGGGTGCGTTAACCCTTGTCCTTGTGGCATAAATAGAACATATCAGGAACTAGGCCCCGGGAGGGACGGATCATGCCCAAGGCTCGCGCGCCCAAGCGCATCGCACCTGCCGCCCTGCCGGGCGGGCCCGAGCGTGAAGGCGATCCCTTCGGGCTCGATCTCATGGACGTGCCCGCTGCTCTGGCGGAGTCCCGGGCCGAAGCCCCCCCGGAGGCTGCGCCTGCTCCCCCTGCTTGGCGCATGGCAGAGCCCGCCTACGAGGACCGTTTCGCCCCCGGCGAGCGGGTGGGCATCCTGCCCCTCGGGGCGCTCGACCGACTGCTGGACTACAAGGCCTCGGCCGAGGGACTGGCGCCCGGCGCGTTCGTCGAGGTGCCTCTCGGGCCGCGGCAGATCGTGGGGATCGTCTGGGGCCCCGGAACGGGCGAGGTGCCCGAGGCGCGGCTGCGGCCGGTGACGCGCGTTCTCGATGCGCCACCCCTTCGCGCGCCGATGCGCGAGTTTCTGGGTCGCGCTGCCGACTACACGCTGACGCCGCTGCCCGCGATGGTGCGGCTGGCCACCCGAGCGCCCGGCCTGACCGAAGGCCAGGCGATGCGTCACGTCTACCGGATGGGCCCGCGCGAGATCGGGCGGATGACCGACGCGCGGACCCGCGTCCTTGCGGTGCTGCGGGACCACCCGGAGATGAGCTTCACCCTAGGCGAGCTCGCCGGAATGGCCGGGGTGGGGACGGCGGTAATCAAAGGGCTGGTCCAGCAGGGCGCCGTGCTGGAGGCCGAGGCGGCGCGGGACCGGCCCTATCCTGTGCTGGACCTCGACGCCAAGGGCGTGTCGCTGACACCGGACCAGATGCTGGCCGCCGCCGCTTTGCGGATCGGGGCCGAGGCGCGCAGCTACAACACGACGCTCCTCAAGGGCGTGACCGGCTCGGGCAAGACCGAGGTCTACTTGGAGGCCGTGGCCGAGACGCTGCGGCAGGGGCGGCAGGCTCTCGTGCTGCTGCCCGAAATCGCGCTGACCGGCGCCTTCCTTGCCCGTGTGGAGCATCGCTTCGGCGCGCCTGCGGCCGAGTGGCATTCCGGCATGACCCAGACCGAGCGGCGCAGGCTGTGGCGCATGACCGCCACGGGGGGCGCGAGCCTTGTCGTGGGGGCGCGCTCGGCGCTGTTCCTGCCGTTCCGCGACCTGGGACTCGTGGTCGTCGACGAGGAGCACGACACTTCCTACAAGCAGGAGGACGGCGTCCTTTACAACGCGCGGGACATGGCCGTTCTGCGCGCCTCCATCGAGAAATCGCAGGTGATCTTGGCCTCGGCGACCCCCTGCCTTGAATCCTGGCACAACGCCGAGATCGGGAAGTACGCCCGTCTGACGCTGCCCGCCCGCGTGGGCTTGGCCGTGCTGCCGACCGTCAAGGCCGTGGACATGCGGCTGGAGGATATTGCGCGAGGGAACTGGGTATCGCCGACGCTCGCGAACGCCGTCGCGCATCGATTGGAGCGGGAGGAGCAGTCGCTCCTCTTCATCAACCGGCGGGGCTATGCGCCAGTGACGCTGTGCCGGTCCTGCGGTCATCAACTGGGCTGCCCGCATTGCGACGCGCGGCTGGTGGAGCATCGGTTCATGCGCCGCCTGATGTGCCACCAATGCGGCGAGACGCAGCCGATGCCCATCGCCTGCCCGGATTGCGGGGCCGAGGGCAAGCTGTCTCCGGTCGGGCCCGGTGTGGAGAGGCTGGCCGAGGAGGTCGCGTCGCTGTTCCCGACCGCGCGGACGGCGGTGCTGTCCTCGGACCTTTATGGCTCGGCCAAGTCGCTCAAGGAGGCCATCGAGCAGATCGCGGACGGGGCGGCGGACATCATCATCGGCACGCAACTCGTGGCCAAGGGGCATAACTTTCCCAAGCTGACGCTGGCCGGGGTGATCGACGCGGATCTGGGGCTTTACGGGTCGGACCTGCGGGCCGCCGAGCGGACCTTTGCGCTGATGCGGCAGGTCTCGGGCCGCGCGGGTCGGGCCGATGCCCCCGGCGAGGCGATGCTCCAGACCTACCAGCCGCACCATCCGGTGATCCAGGCAATCCTGAGGGGCGACGACGAGGGCTTCTGGCGCGCCGAAGCGGACGGACGGCGGATGGCCGGAATGCCGCCCTTCTCGCGGTTGGCCGGCATTGTTCTGTCCTCGGAGGATGCCCAGGACGCGATGGACAAGGCCGTCGAGATGGCCCGCAACAAGGAGCCTTTGGCCAAGATCGGGGCAGAGGTCTGGGGGCCGGCGCCCGCGCCCATCGCCCGCGTCCGGGGGCGGCATCGTGTCCGGCTGCTCGTCAAGGCCGACCGGGGTGCGCCGCTGCAGGACGCGATCGCCCGGTGGGCCGCCCAGTTCCGGTTTCCCTCGGACCTGCGACTCACGATAGACATCGACCCGCAAAGCTTCATGTGAGGGTCGCGGGATGGAGGATGGAGGGATCGTGCTGGGCCTCCTGGGCTCGACGATGGGGCCGGCGGTGCTCGCCGCTTGGCTCATCCGGCGCTGGGTGCGCAAAGTGCTGCGCACGGCCCTGATGGTGGCCCTGATCGGGGGCGCGGCATGGGTCGGGGGAGGGGCGGTCCTGTCCGACGCGCTGTCCGGCCTCGCGGTCGCGACGGATTGAGCGGCCAGCCCCTGCCAAGAGGAGCGAAGCGCACCTATATCCGTGGCAACCGAAAGGAACCGCCCCGATGTTCAGCCTGTTCGCCGACAAGTCCCGCATGATCTCTCCGGACGAGGCCCTTCCGGGCCGTCCGCATCCCCTTCCAACCGCCGACCGACATGCCGTCCTGGGTGTGCCGCTCAACCTGGACCTGCCCGAAGGCATGGAAGCGGCGGTGTTCGGGATGGGCTGCTTCTGGGGCGTGGAGCGGATGTTCTGGAAGCTCCCCGGCGTGCACTCGACCATGGTCGGCTATGCGGCGGGCTTCACGCCGAACCCCACCTACGAGGAGGTCTGCACCGGCCGCACGGGCCACAACGAGGTCGTGCGCGTGGTCTATGATCCCAAGGTCATCTCCTACGAGCAGTTGCTGCAGGTGTTCTGGGAAGGTCACGATCCGACCCAGGGAATGAGGCAGGGCAACGACCGCGGGACCCAGTACCGGTCCGGCGTCTACGTCCTGAACGAGGCCCAGCGCGAAGCGGCCGAGCGGACCAGGGCCGCCTTTCAGGAGCGACTGCGCGCGGCCGGCTACGGCGCGATCACCACGGAGATTGAGCCTGCCGGTCCGTTCTACCTCGCCGAGGACTACCACCAGCAGTATCTCCACAAGAACCCGCGCGGCTATTGCGGGGTCGGCGGCACGGGGGTGACCTGTCCCATCGGCGTCGCCGTCTGAGCGAAGGTAGGGGAGGGGACTGATCGAACGGGGGTGGTGACCCGTTGACCCGGACCCCTCCCGCCCCTAGGCCGCCCCAACAAGGGAGGGCTTCGCCATGATGTATTCCGCGATCACGATCACCGAAGGGCTCGCCTCGGCCCAGGCCTTGGCCGAGGCCGTGGAGGACCTCGATCCTCCTCCCTTCGCCGTCGGGCATTTCGAGATCGAGGACGGGTCCAACCGCTTCGAGATCGGTGCGCATTTCGAGGAAGAGCCCGACGACGTCGTGCTGGATCTGCTGGCCGCCGTGCATGGCGCGCGGTCTTGGACCATTTCCGAGGTGCCCGAGGTGGACTGGGTCGCCAAGGTCCGACGCGACCTTCCGCCGGTCGAAGCCGGACGGTTCTATCTCCATGGCTCGCACGATTCCGACAAGGTGCCCGCGAACCGAGTGCCGCTGCTGATCGAGGCTGCCATGGCGTTTGGCACCGGCCATCACGGCACGACGCTGGGTTGCCTGCTCGCCATCGATCAGTTGGAGCGCGACGGCTTCCGTCCGGGCCGCGTGGCCGATGTGGGGGCCGGGACGGCGGTGCTCGCCATGGCAGCCGCCCATGCCTGGCCTGAGGCCGGCCCCATCGTCGCCGGCGACATCGACCCGGTGGCGGTCGAGACCGCCAAAGCCAACCTGGGCGCCAATGGGCTGGCCCACCGGGTCCTTTGCGTGGAGGCCGCGGGCCTCGACGCCGAGGCCTTCCGCGAGGCTCAGCCCTTCGACCTGATCCTGGCCAATATCCTCAAGGGTCCCCTGATCGCCTTGGCGCCGGATCTCGCTCAAGCGGTGGCGCCGGGCGGGCGGGTGATTCTTTCGGGTCTCCTGCGGGAACAGGCCGAGGAGGTCGCGAATGTTTATTCGCGGCTCGGCATCAATACCGTCAGGAAGAATGAGATAGGTGATTGGGCGATTCTAATACTGGGTGCGGACTCCTGAAATAAGGCGCAAAGAAGGAGTAATGGCGGAGTTTTCTTGAAGCACTTGATGCCTCATGATTTAACTTGATTCAGGGGCGTGTGAGGCCCCGTTCAGGTTATGTCAGGCACTATCTAGTCATGTCACGAGCCGCTTTCGACGACCGGATCAACGCAATCGAGGAAAAGAACCAGCGTCTTGCGCTGGGCGTCGAATACCGGATCGGCGCAGATGGCCTGATAGAGGCGCGTCCTCGCCGCCGCATGACCCGCCGCCCGCCGTTCAGGGGAATCGCAATGGTCCTGACAGCCGCCTTGGGCCTCAAGGCGGCGCTGTTCATCGGGATGGGCGAGGCGACCTACGAGGCGCGCAGAGCCGATCTGGTCGTCGGCAATCGGGCGGAGCAGGTTGCGGCGTGGCTGATGCAGCCCGATCCAGCCGTCCGGGGCGTCGCTTTGGCCGTGACACTGTTTTCCCGCTGATTAATGCCCCCCGCTGCGGGTGCACCTGCGCTTTGCCCGGCTCTGGCAAAATGGCCGCAGATACCTGCGTTCTGGGTCTCCGCCGTGCGAGGGCGGGGCGGCCTCTCTGGTTCCTGTTCCCGCTTTGTGCTAGCCCGGCCTTGCAGTGGCGGGACGGGAACCAGCGATGCGCGTCATGGGAGTCGATCCGGGCCTTCAGAACATGGGCTGGGGCGTCATTGAGGTCGAAGGCACCCGCATCCGTCATGTGGCCAACGGCGTGGTCCATTCCGGCCAGGGTGACCTCGCCGTACGGTTGCTTCGGCTATACGACCAGATGCGCGCGATCCTGTCGGCGCAGATGCCCGACGAGGCTGCCGTGGAGCAGACCTTCGTCAACAAGGACGCGGTCGGCACGCTCAAGCTCGGGCAGGCGCGCGCGATAGCCCTTCTGGTGCCGGCCCAAGCGGGGATCAAGGTGGGGGAGTACGCGCCCAACGCCGTCAAGAAGGCCATCGTCGGCGTGGGTCATGCCGCCAAGGCCCAGATCGACCACATGGTGCGTCTGCACCTGCCCGGCGTGTCGCTGGCCGGACCGGATGCGGCCGACGCCTTGGCCGTGGCGATCTGCCATGCGCACCATCTGCAGTCCGCCACGCACCTGACTGCGGCCATCGCCAAGGCCGAGGATCGTGCAGCCGAGGAACGGGCGAACACCGCGCGGGCTGTGGTCGCACGGGCCCTGCGGGAGGTGCGGCGATGATCGGACGGGTGGCCGGGCGGCTCGTGTACCGTGCCCAGGATCATGTCCTGATCGACGTGCGTGGCGTGGGTTATCTGGTCCATGTGTCCGAACGGGTGATGGCCGGCCTGCCTCGCACCGGCGAGGCGGTGGCCCTGTTCACCGAACTTCAGGTGCGCGAGGACGGCTGGACGTTGTTCGGCTTTCCCACCTTGGTCGAAAAGGAGTGGCATCGGCTTTTGCTGACCGTGCAGGGCGTTGGGGCCAAGGTGGCGCTGGCCCTGATGGGGGCGCTGGGGCCGGATGCCCTGGGCCGGGCCATCGCCCTGGGGGACTGGGCCACTCTGGCCCGCGCCAAGGGGGTAGGGCCGCGAACCGCCCAGCGCGTCGTCAACGAGTTGCGCGAGAAGGCCCCTGCCGTGATGGCCATGGCCGGGCTGATCGGAACGACATCGGTCACCACGCACACGCTTGATGCCGACGAGGCCGAGGTGGTGGAAGTGCCGGACGACGCGGCCCCCGCGAAGCGCGCCCCTCGACGGTCAGAGCCCGATCCCGGTGCAGTGGCGCAGGCCGACGCACTCTCGGCCTTGGGCAACCTGGGCTATGCTCCGGGCGAAGCGGTTCAGGCTGTGGCCCAGGCCGCCGATTCGAACCCACAGGGTGGAACGGCCGAGCTGATCCGCGCCGCGCTGCGCCTGCTCGCTCCCAAGGAATAGCCGTTCCACCCTGGAAGAACACAACGTGAACGCTTAGGTCAGATGCATGTCCGATCCCATTCTCCGCCCCGATCCTCAGCCAGAGGACATGTCCGATAAGGCGCTCCGTCCCCAGATGCTGTCCGAGTTCATCGGCCAGCACGAGGCAAGGGCCAACCTGCGCGTGTTCATCGAATCCGCCAAGATGCGTGGCGAGGCGATGGACCATACTCTCTTCTACGGGCCGCCGGGGCTGGGAAAGACCACGCTAGCCCAGATCATGGCGCGCGAGCTGGGGGTGGGATTCCGCATGACCTCGGGCCCCGTGCTCGCCAAGGCGGGCGATCTCGCGGCAATCCTGACGAACCTCGAAGCCAAGGACGTCCTGTTCATCGACGAGATCCACCGCCTGAGCCCGGTGGTCGAGGAGGTCCTTTATCCGGCACTCGAGGATTTTCAGCTCGACCTCGTGATCGGCGAAGGACCGGCCGCGCGTACCGTGCGAATCGAGCTGCAGCCCTTCACGCTTGTGGGGGCGACGACCCGGCTCGGGCTGCTGACGACGCCCCTGCGCGACCGGTTCGGGATTCCGACCCGGCTGGAGTTCTACACGATCGACGAGCTTTACGAGATCGTGATCCGCAACGCCCGCCTCCTCGGCACGCCCGCTGATCCCGACGGCGCGCGCGAGATTGCCCGCCGGGCTCGGGGCACGCCGCGCATCGCCGGACGTCTCCTGAGGCGGGTGGTGGACTTTGCGGTGGTCGAAGGCGACGGGACGATCACGCGGGCCATTGCCGACCGGGCTTTGAACCGGCTGGGCGTGGACGACCTGGGCTTGGATGGGGCTGACCGGCGCTACCTGCGGCTCATCGCCGAAAGCTACCTTGGCGGGCCAGTCGGCGCCGAGACTCTGTCCGCTGCCTTGTCCGAAGCGCGCGACGCCATCGAGGAGGTGATCGAGCCCTATCTGCTTCAGCAGGGACTCATCCAACGGACGCCCCGCGGGCGGATGCTGACCCAGTCGGCTTTTCGGCACCTCGGGCTCGAACCGCCGAAAGGGCAGGCGGATCTGTTTGGATAATCCTGCGTTTGCGAAGCCTTGACCCGGCCATGCCGGGGCGGGATGGTCGTGCCATGGCCCACCACTTCCCTGTCCGCGTTTACTATGAGGACACCGACTTGGCCGGGGTGGTGTACTACGCCAACTATCTCCGTTTCATCGAACGGGCCCGGACGGAGTGGGCGCGCGAGGCTGGCATCGATCAGGGGCGCCTCCGGGCCGAGCAGGACATCGTTTTCGCCGTTTGCCGCCTTGAGGCCGACTACCTGAGCCCCGCGCGTTTCGATGATGTTCTGGATGTCCGAACGATTGTGGAGGCGATGGCCGGTGCCAGGATCGTCCTGATGCAGGAGATCGTCCGTGGAGAACTGATGCTGTTCGCCGCCCGTGTGACCCTGGTGGCGATGGACGGTCAGGGACGCCCTCGACGAATTCCCGCCCCGCTCCTCGCGCTCGGACCCTGAGACCGCCGCAGCCGGGCCACAGTCAATCCCGATCGCGCCAAGACGGTTGGCATTCGTCGCGTCTCTGAGTTATCCCCACCCCCAAGCGCGCCCTTGAATGGCGCCAGGCGGCAGAGACAGGCACATGGACCAAGCGACCGACTACACGATGTGGGGGTTGTTCGCCCACGCGACCCTTGCGGTGAAGCTCATCA
>NZ_VDFU01000033.1 GCF_006152115.1 Rubellimicrobium rubrum
GCCTACGTCCGCGCCCACCAGGCGGCCAGCCAGCCCCAGCCGAACCCGGCCAAATAGCGGCAGCGGTTACAGACCGCGCTTTTGAGGCACTTTCCTGTCCGAAAACCGTGTCAGGAAATCATTTGTCCAGGATACCCTGTTCAGCTACCATCCTGACATGCTCATCGGATATGCTCGCGTTTCCACCGACGACCAGAACTTGGACCTGCAGAGGGATGCTCTCTCGCGTGCTGGATGCGGCCGCATCTTCGAGGAAAAGGAGAGCGGGCGCGCGGGAACCAAGCGCCCGGCCCTCGAGGCTGCGCTCGCCTTCCTCCGGCCTGAGGATCAGCTCGTGGTCTGGAAGGTGGACCGGCTGGGCCGGAGCCTGCGGGAGATGCTGGACACCGCCCACAAGCTGCAGGCGCAAGGGGTGAGGCTGCGCTCCCTCACCGAGGCCGTGGACACCGAGACCCCCACGGGCCGGCTCATGTTCAACTTCCTGGGCACCATCGCCGAGTACTTCCTGGACCTCAACCGCGAGCGCACGCTGGAGGGGCTCCGGGCTGCGGCGGCCCGGGGCCGCAAGGGCGGGCGCCGGCGCAAGCTTTCTGACGAGGACCTCGCGATGGCTCGCGCGCTCCTCAAGGACGCCAGCATCCCAGTGGCGCAGATTGCCAAGAGGCTGGGCGTGAGCCGGGCCACGTTCTACGCCTACTTCCCAGGGGCACGGACGCGGAGCATGAGCGGAGCTGGATCATGAGCGGAGCTGGATCATGAGGGAGCCCGAGCAGCTGGATCTGTTGGATTGGCTGGCGGCACTGCCGCCCATTGCTGCTTCAGCTGCACCGCAGCTTGCGCCTAGTCCCACCAGTAAAGGCTCGGAGCCATCCCCGGTCCATCTCACTCGGGTTGACCCATCGTGCAACATGCGCCGGTTCTACAGCCTGGCGCTCACCACCAGCCTCTTTGGCGAATGTGGGGTGACGCGCCAGTGGGGGCGGCTTGGCTCTGAAGGCCGGAGACGGACGGAGTGGTATCTGGAGCCCAGCGAAGCCAGAAGAGCTCTTGAGGCTCTGCTCCGAGCCAAGCGGAGACGGGGTTACACGACCTGAGGTGATGGCCAGATGACGATCGGCATGAACAAGGGATCCGTGACCCAGCCCAGCCGGGCAGGTACTTGGCCTCAAACTTCCGGCGAGATGGCGGACCTCATTCGTGCTCACGACTGGTCCGCCACCCCGCTCGGGCCCATCGAGGGCTGGCCCCCGCCTCTGCAGACCTTGGTCGGGACCATCCTGAGTATCCCGCAGGCCATGTGGATCGGCTGGGGACCGGAGTTCATCCAGATCTACAACGACGCCTACCGCCGGCTTCTGGACACCGAGCGGCATTGTTTGGCACTGGGACGGCCAGCCTCGGAGACCTGGGCGGACACTTGGTCCTTAGCGGGACCGCAACTCGAAAGCGTGCTGGACGGCGGCCAGCCTCTGTTTCACGCAGACCAGCCGATCGCCTACCGACGTGACGGCGAGGTCCGCGAGATCTACTACACCTCCAGCTTCTCGCCCATTCCGGACGAGGCCGCGCCCCAAGGTGTGGGCGGCGTGCTGTGCGTCGCGGCGGAGACCACGCCTGCGGCCCTGCTGCGCCAAAGCGAAGAGCGCTTCCGCGCAATCGTCGAGACCGCGACCGACTACGCCATCTTCACCACCGACCCGGAGGGCCGGATCGAGACCTGGCCGCCTGGAGCCCAGAAGGTGTTCGGGTGGACGGCAGACGAAGCCGTGGGCCAAGCGGTGGATATCATCTTCACGCCCGAGGACCGGCAAGCCGGCCAGCCCGCGAAGGAGCGGGAGGAAGCACAAGCAACCGGGCAGGCGCCCAATGAGCACTGGCACGTCCGCAAGGATAGCTCGCGCGTCTTCATCGAGGGTGTGGTCCGGCCGATCGCTGGTTCTGATGGTCGACCGATGGGTTTTCTCATGGTGGGTCAGGACGTGACCCAATGGCGGGCGGCAGAGGAGCGGCTCCAGCTTGCGACCGAAGCCGCCCGGATCGGCATCTTCGACGTCGACTTGGCTACAGGTGCGATGGCGTGGGACCCGCGTCAAAGGGACCTCTGGGGTATTGGACCAGACGAGGACATCACCGACGAGATCTTCCTGTCTGGCATTCACCCCGATGACCGGGACCGAGTCGAGCTGGCCCTGGCGCGGGCTAACGATCCAGGGGGCGACCACCTCTACGCGGCCGAGTACCGGGTACGCCACTGCCAGCACCACGGCGAGCGCTGGGTCGCAGCCACGGGCCGCGTCCACTTCAACGGCCAGCAGGCCGTGCGGCTGATCGGGACGGTGCAGGACATCTCGGAGCGCAAGCGCACCGAGGCGGCGCTGCGCAAGAGCGAGGCGCGTTTGCGCGATCTGAATGAGACGCTCGAGCAGCGGGTCGCCGAGCGCACAGCCGAGCGCGACCGGGTGTGGCGGCTCTCGCGGGATCTCTTCGTTGTGCTTGGAGCTGACGGTATCGTACGCGCCATCAACCCGGCCGTGAGCGCAATCCTGGGCCTTGAGCCCCGTGAGGTGGTGGGGCACTCCTTCCGGAGGTTCGTCCTTCCAGAAGACGCCGAACTCACGCAGCAGGCCATCAACGAGGCTGCCGCGGGGCACGACGTCACCAACTTTGAGGCCCGTTTCTATCATCGAGACGGCACGCTCCGGTGGCTGTCCTGGCACACCTCGGTCGAGGGCGATCTGGTCTACGCCTATGGTCGCGACATCACCGGAGACAAGGAACGCCAGGCACAGCTCGAGGCGGCTGAGGCCGCGCGGCACGAGGCGGATGCGCTCTACCGTGCCTACTTCCAGAACTCGGCCGAAGGGCTCTTCGTAATCGGGATCCAGTCTGATGGAGGGTTCACCATCGAGGAGGTGAACCCGGCGCATCGTAGGGCGATGGCCGGCTTGGGCCTTGAGCCTGTGCGCGGACGGCCGCTTGAGGAGCAGCTCCCGCCCGGGGCGGCCGAGGTGGTGGCCGCCAACTACCGCCGGGTGCTCGAGACGGGCGAGATCCAGCGCTACCGCGAGAGCGCCGACATCGGCGGGCAGGTGATGCACTTTGAGACCGTCTTGGTGCCGGTGCGCGACGAGACGGGACGGATCGTGCGCATCGTGGGCTCCGGCCGGGACATGACCTCCCAAGTCCAGGCGGAGGAGGCGCTGCGTCAGAGCCAAAAGATGGACGCCATGGGCCAGCTCACGGGCGGGGTGGCTCACGACTTTAACAACTTGCTGACCCCGATCCTGGGCGGGCTTGACCGTCTGCAGCGCAGGGGCGTGGGCGACGAGCGCGACCGCCGCATGATCGACGGAGCGCTCCAGTCGGCCGAGCGGGCCCGCACCCTGGTCCAGCGCCTCTTAGCCTTCGCGCGTCGCCAACCGCTCCAGCCGACCGCCATCAACGTGGCCGAGCTGATCCAGGGCATGGCCGGTTTGGTGGCCAGCACCACCGGCCCGCAGATCCGCGTGGCGGTAGCCGTCGAACCCGGCCTGCCCGCGGCCCTGGCCGATGCCAACCAACTCGAGATGGCGGTCCTCAACCTCGCCGTGAACGGGCGCGATGCCATGCCGGACGGGGGCACGTTGCGCATCTCGGCCACGAGCGATGTGGTGGGACTGGAGCAGACCTCAGTCGCCGCAGCCCCGGGCCGCTATGTGTGCCTGTCGGTGGCCGACACCGGCGTCGGCATGGACGAGGCCACGCTCGCGCGGGCTGTGGAGCCCTTCTTCTCGACCAAGGGCATCGGCCGTGGAACAGGGCTAGGCCTCAGCATGGTACATGGGCTTGCCTCCCAGCTTGGTGGAGCGCTCACGATCCAGAGCAAGCCCGGGCTGGGCACCAACGTCGAGCTCTGGCTGCCGGTGGCGGAAGCTGAGGTCGCGCCCGGGCTAACTGCCGTGGCGGTTCCGGACGCGCAGGAGAACGCCACGTCGGGGAAGGGCACCGTCCTTCTGGTCGATGATGAGGACCTGGTGCGAGCCACCGTGGCCGATATGCTAGCCGACCTGGGCTACAGCGTCACCGAGGCTGGATCTGCCGAAGCGGCCTTGCGCCTCCTGGACCAAGGCCTTGCCCCGGATCTTCTTGTGACGGACCACCTGATGCCGGGTCTCACGGGCACCGAACTGGCCCACACCGTCCGGCAGCAGCGTCCCAGCCTCCCGGTGCTCATTATCAGCGGCTATGCCGAGGTGGAGGGTGTTGCTCTGGGCCTGCCCCGGCTCACCAAGCCGTTCCGGCCGGCCGATCTTTCGGCAAGTCTGACCAGTCTGGCACGGAGAGCGTCGCCGAACCCGTCCTCAAATCCGAACGCATCGGAACCAGGCGTTTGCTGAGGCAGAGGGCGGCCGCTTTCGGACTGTGTCCTCGAGCGAAGTGTCAGCGGGGGTTAGCGACCTGGCCAGTTGCTGCCCAACGAAAACTCAGACCAGCCCGCTCCCCTACTCCGCAGGGTCCTGAATGACATTCTGTTCGCGAGCAAATCTGGTTTTGATCACACCCGCAGGAGACCAGAAGCCTGAGAATACGCACGTGAGATGCGCACAGGTTAAGCGGCTGGAGGGCCTGGGTCGGAGAGACATCTGCTTTGGGTAGCTCAGCCCTTGAGTCTCTGATCTGGGTGCATCCTTGGCTGAGACCTAGTCTCCCGGCCGGCGCGATGCCGGCCGGGGAACGCTGATCAGCCCATCGTCGGCATCACGAACTCCGGGTCGGAGCGAACGCCTGTGGGCCAGCGGGTGGTGATGGTCTTGAGGCGGGTGTAGAAGCGCACGCCCTCAGCCCCGTGCATGTGGTGGTCGCCGAACAGCGACTGCTTCCAGCCGCCAAACGAGTGGAACGCCATTGGCACGGGGATAGGGACATTGACGCCCACCATGCCCACCTCGATGTCGTGGGCGAATGTCCGGGCCGCATCCCCGTCGCGGGTAAAGATTGCCACGCCGTTGGCGTAGTCGTGTCCCTGGATCAGCTCGACGGCCTCGGCGTAGGATTTGCGCCGCACGACTGACAGGACGGGGCCGAAGATCTCCTCCTTCCAGATCGTCATGTCGGGCGTCACGTCGTCGATGAGCGTGCCGCCGATATAGTAGCCGTCCTCGTAGCCCTGCCGGTCCATGCGGAACCTGCGACCGTCAACGACGATCTTCGCGCCCTCGGCCTCGCCCGCGTCGACATAGCCGCGAACCTTGGCAAGGTGCTGCGCAGTCACGAGCGGCCCCATGTCTGATGAGCGGTCAGCTGCGGGCCCGACCTTCAGCGCCTCGATCTTGGGGATCAGTTTGGCGATCAGCGCGTCAGCCACGCGGTCGGTCACTGGCACGGCCACCGAGATCGCCATGCAGCGCTCGCCGGCCGAACCGTAGGCCGCACCCATCAGCGCGTTCGCTGCCATGTCGAGGTCGGCGTCGGGCAGGATCACCATGTGATTTTTGGCGCCCCCGAGAGCCTGCACCCGCTTTCCGTTCTTTGTCCCGGTCTCGTAGATGTACCGTGCAATCGGCGTGGAGCCGACGAAGCTCACGGCCTTCACGTCAGGGTGCGCCAACAGGGTGTCGACAGCCTCCTTGTCTCCTTGGACGACGTTGAAGACGCCCTTCGGCAGCCCGGCCTCGGTCAGCCACTCGGCGAGGAGGAGCGACGCGGACGGGTCGCGCTCGCTCGGCTTCAGGATGAAGCAGTTGCCGCAGGCCAGGGCCACGGGGAACATCCACATGGGCACCATTACCGGGAAGTTGAATGGCGTGATCCCGGCCACTACGCCCAGCGGCTGACGCAGCGAGTGGCTATCGACGGCCGTGCCGACGTTCTCGGTGATCTCGCCCTTGAGGAGGTGGGGGGCACCCACGGCGAACTCCACCACCTCGAGGCCCCGTGTGACCTCGCCTACGGCGTCGTCATGGGTCTTGCCGTGCTCGGCCGAGATCACCTCGGCCAGCTGGTCAGCGCGCTCCCATAGGATCGTCTTGAAACGGTCGAGGATGCGCGCGCGGCGCAGCGATGGCGTGCGCGCCCAGGCCGGCCAAGCTGCTCGCGCCGAGGCTACGGCTCGGCCGACCTCCTCGGTCGAAGCAAGAGCAACGGTCCTCTCGCTCTGCCCCGTTGCAGGATTCCAGACCGGCTGGCTGCGGCCGGACGTGCCCGCGACACGGGCGTTGTCGATATAGTGGGCGATCTCACTCATAGATTACATCCTCTGCTCTGGCCTCCGCAGGCCTGGGGGTCGGTTTCAGTGCTGATAAGCAGCTACGAGCTGGTCGAGCAGCGCCACGGCCTGGGCGCGAGGGCGCTGGAAGACGTTGCGGCCGATGATCGAGCCGTTGCCGCCGCCCGCCGCGATGTCGCGTGCGTCCTGGAGGACCGAGTCCTCGCCCTTGGCCGCGCCGCCGGAGAAGACCACGATCCGCCGCCCGCCGAGGCAGGCTTGCACGACGTGGCGCACGCGGGCGCCGCCGGTCGCGACGTCGATCTTCTGGGCGTCGTAGACCTTCTTGGCCTCGGACTGCGAGACATGGTCCGTCGGCAGCTTCACCTTGATGATGTGCGCGCCGAGAAGCGCGGCGATGTGGGCAGCGTAGGCCGTCACGTCCACCGCCGTCTCGGCCTTGCTGTCGAGGTCCTCGCCGCGCGGATAGGACCAGATCACGGTCGCGACGCCCTTGGAGGCCGCCTCCTTCCGCATCTCGGCGATGTCCTCGAACATCTCCAGCGAGAGGGAGGAGCCCGGGTAGATCGTGAAGCCGATGGCCGCGCAGCCGAGGCGCAGGGCGTCGTCCACCGTCGCGGTGATGGCCTGCGTCTTGGGCTGGTTGGAGGGCAGGAGCGAGTTCGAGGAGTTCACCTTGAGGATCAGCGGGATCTGGCCCGCGAAGGTGTCGGCCCCGGCCTCCAGGGGACCGAGCGGCGCGGCATAGGCCGAGAGCCCCGCGTCGAGGGCGAGCTGGTAGTGGTAGTGGGGGTCATAGGCTGCGGGGTTCACGGCGAAGCTGCGGGCGGGCCCGTGCTCGAACCCCTGGTCGACGGGAAGGATGATCATCTTGCCGGTCCCGGCCAGACGCCCCTGCATCAGCATGCGGACGAGGTTCGCCTTCACCCCGGGGTTTTCGCCTTCATAGTTCCGGAGGATTGACTGGACGACGGGTGTAACGGTCATGTGGCGATGGCCTTTGCTGCGTTTCGGAGACGGTGGGAGCGAAGATTTGAGGGCTTCAGCGCCCGCTAGGTTGCCTGGGGTTTGTGTAGGTCATCCGCCGAACCGACCCAGTCTTGGAGCGCATCAGCACCGTCTCCACAGTGACGCTCTCGGGGTCCGAGCGGACGCCTGGCAGGAGCGAGCCGTCGGTGACGCCAGTGGCGGCGAAGATCACGTCGCCAGTGACCATGTCGTCGCGGGTGTAGACGCGATCCAAGTTGGTGATCCCGGCCTTGGCCGCCCGATCCCGTTCGCCGTCATTGCGAAACAACAGGCGGCCGAAGATTTGCCCGCCCATGCACTTGAGGGCTGCCGCCGCCAGCACCCCCTCTGGGGCACCGCCCGAGCCCATGTACATATCGATACCGGTCCTCGCCGGCTCTGCGCAGTGCATCACGCCCGCGACGTCGCCGTCGGTGATGAAGCGGATGGACGCGCCCGTAGACCTGATCTCAGCGATCATCCTCTCGTGGCGCTCGCGGTCGAGGACGCAGACGGTGATGTCGTTGGTTGAGCAGCCCTTGGCCGAGGCCAGCGCCGAGACGCGCTCGGCCGGGGTCATGTCGAGGGTAACGACGCCGCGGCGGAAGCCGGGACCGATAGCGAGCTTTTCCATGTAGGTGTCGGGCGCGTGGAGCATGGTGCCACGCGGGCCCATGGCGATCACCGCCAAAGCGTTTGGCATGTCGCGGGCGGTGAGAGTCGTGCCCTCCAGCGGGTCCAGGGCGATGTCGACCGCCGGTCCCTGGCCGGTGCCTACCTCCTCGCCGATATAGAGCATCGGCGCCTCGTCGCGCTCGCCCTCGCCAATAACGACGACGCCCTGGATGTCGAGCTTATTGAGTTCGCGGCGCATGGCGTCGACAGCGGCTTGGTCGGCCGCCTTCTCGTCGCCGCGTCCCACCAGCGGCGCGCAGGCTATGGCTGCGGCCTCCGAGACTCGGGCGAGGCCAAGGGATAGGAGGCGGTCGTGAAACTCAGGGGCGGCCATAGAGCGTCCTTTCGCGGCTGTCGTATGCATCTCGTTTCGCGTTCAAAGAGAGACAGAATGACCGTTTTCGGCGCTTTGGCGGGCAGCATCCAAGATCATCAGGACGTTGACCGCCTCGGCGGCACTCACAGGTGGCGGGCGTCCTTCCCGGACAGCACGAGCGAAGGTCGAGTAATAGTCTTGGTAACGTCCCTGCTTGGACGGGACTTGTGTCCGGCCAGTGGTCGTGGACAGGGTTCCCCAGTTGCCCTCTGGCTCGTAGCCCCAGCCCCTCGGGTCGTCGATCGGACGTCGGCCGGCGAAGATCGCCTGCGCCTGGACATCGATGCTCGAAGACACGTAGCTGCCGGCCTCCCCATAAGCGCGCAGCTCGCGCGACGTGATGTGGTTCAACTTGCTCGCAGACAGATGGGAATGAGCGCCCGACGCGTGGCGTAGGGTGATGGTGAACCCAGCATCTGTCGTCCCCTGCACGAGGTCGACCATGTCGAGCTGGGCGTCCACGGTCGTAGCTGGTCCCAAGAGCCAGAGCATCTGGTCCACGAGGTGGCTCCCCAAGTCGCGCAGGAGACCTCCCGTGGGTCCCGCCTCGAGCGTCGCCGCGTCGTCAAACTCCATCCGCGAGTGAATGCGCCAGAGACAACCGAGGAGCCCGTCGTCGATCACGCCGCGAAGCGTCAGGATGTCGGAGTCCCAGCGGCGGTTGTGAAACACGCCGAGGAGGACCCCGTGGGCTTGTGCTGCGGCGTCGAGCTCTCGACCGCCCTCCGCGTTCGGTGCGAAGGGCTTGTCGGCGATCACGTGCAGCCCGGCCTCGATCGCCTCGAGCACCAAATCTCGACGGGTTTCAGGGGGAGTCGTGATCGTCACGGCATCGAGGCCCCCTGCGGCGATCATGGCCGAGAGGCTGGAGTGGATTGCGACGCAGGGCAGGTCGCGCTGGACGGCCAGGATGGTTGCTGGCGCGCGCGCCACGACGCCAACCAGCTCGACACCCTCCGCGGCCGCGATGAAGGGCGCGTGGAAGTGCCGGCCTCCGGTGCCGTAGCCGACCAGTCCGATCCTCATCGTTCCTCCGCCTCCAGTTTCAGTGGCTCTTGGAGAGCCGTGACGCGTGTCGGCCACCCGAGACCGCAATTGAGCCGCTGCCGGCTCCGGCTCATAAAACAGTGCTGTGGTTAAGCGACCGGCACGCGCCGGCGTCATTTCGGAGGGTTGGTGTCGCGTTCCATGATCCAGCGGTGCGCGGGATCGGGCTCGAACCGCCACGCTCGACGGGGGCCCGCCATGACGTTCAGGTAGTAAAGCTCGTAGCCGTGCGGGGTGCCGCAAGGGTGGTGTCCGCGCGGCACAAGCGTCACGTCGCCGTCCCTCACCACCATCGTCTCGTCGAGGCTGCCGTCCTCGGTGTAGACGCGCTGGATACCAAAACCCTGAGCCGGGTTCAGCCGGTGATAATAGGTCTCTTCGAGGTAGGTGATGCGCGGGAAGTCGTCCTCGTCGTGGCGGTGGCTCGGATAGGACGACCAGTTCCCCGCCGGCGTGAAGACCTCGGTCACCAGGAGACTGTCAGCGGTGTCCTCGGCTTCCATGGCGATGTTGTTGATGTGGCGCGTGTTGGAACCTGTACCACGCGGGGTCAGCACGATCCCCTCCGGCCCGATCCGCCGCGCCGCATGCCTGCCCTGGCCCGGCGCGGAGCAGACGGCGAGGACGCAGTCAGTCTCGGCCACAACCTCCCAGGTGGTGCCGTTCGGCAGGTAAAGGCAGTGCGGCGGCGTCTTCTCGAAGACGTCCATTCGGTCGCCCAAGGTCCCCCAGTCCTGACCCGCGCCCGAGAGCCGGGCGCGGCCCTCGACCATCACGAGGATGACTTCGCGCTCGCCGGTTGCCTCGGTGGCCGTTTCACCCGCGCGGAGCCGCCAGAGCGAGAAACCAACGTACCGCCAGCCCGCGCTCGCTGGGGTGATCTCGTGGACGCGGCCGTGGCTGCCGAATGGCCGGCGGAGCAGGTCGGTCATGGATTGCCCTCGCGATCCGAGCTCGGGCGCATCAGTTAAACGTCCTCTGGAGCGCTGCGGTCGCATCGTAGCGGCGCCTCGCCTCCTCAAGCCGCTCGGGCCCGCCCACTTGCGGGACGGCCACGTCCCACCAGGTGCCCCCCACCCCGAGCCCAGGGACGGCGTCGGTGTCGATAACGATCACGGTGGGCACGTCACGCCCGCGGGCGTCGGCGATTTCGGCGCCGAGTGCTGCGATGTCGGCGGCCTTGACGGCCGTAGCGCCCATCGACCGGGCATGGGCCACGAAGTCGATTTCGGGCTGGGTCTCGACTAGGCTGTCTTTGTACATGTTATTGAACTCGGCACCGCCGCACTCGATCTGGAGGCGGTTGATGCATCCGTAGCCGCGGTTGTCGGTCAAGACGACCGTGAAGGGGATGCGGCGCATGACAGCAGTGGCCAGCTCGGAGTTGGCCATCATGTAGCTGCCGTCGCCCACAAAGCAGATTACCTCCTTGTCAGGCGCGGCGATCTTGATGCCCATGGCGCCCGCGACCTCGTAGCCCATGCAGGAGTAGCCGTATTCCATATGGTAGCCCCCCCGCGCCGCCTGCCAGAGCACCTGCAGCGCGCCTGGCATGGTGCCGGCGGCGCACATCACAACAGTGTCCTCGCCCGCCGCGCGCTGGACCGCGCCAATGACTTGGGCATCGGTGGGGAGGGCGTTGGAGTCAGGCGCAGGCGCAGCGGTCACGCGGCCTACTTCGGCCAGCCAAGCCTCCCGGGCAGAGGGGTCGTGGCCATCAAAGCGTAGGTCGCTCAAGGCGTCCGACAGCCGCTCCAGCGCCACGCGGGCGTCCGCGACCAGTGGCATGGCAAGGTGCTTAGCCGCGTCGTACGGATGCAGGTTGATCGACACGAGCCGGCGCTCGGCGTTGCGGAACAGCGACCAAGAGCCTGTGGTGAAATCCTGGAACCGCGTCCCCACGCCGATGACGAGGTCGGCCGCCATGCAGATCTCATTGGCACAGTCCGACCCGGTGACACCTGGTGAGCCGAAGTTGAGCGGGTGTGAGGCTGCGAGCCCGCCCTTGCCGGCCTGGGTCTCCACAAAGGGCACATTGTGGCGCTCGGCGAAGGCCGCGAGCGCGTTCTCGGCCCCGGAGTAGAGCACGCCGCCGCCCGAGATAAGGACGGGCCGGGAGGCACGGGCAATCATGTCCGCCACATCAGCCACCTCGCGTGGGTCAGGCTCGGCGCGGCGGTCGGTGCGCCAGGTGCGCGGCTCGAAGAAGCTCGCTGGGTAGTCGTAGAGTTCAGCTTGGACATCCTGGCAAAAGGCGAGGACGGCGGGGCCCGCGTTTTGTGGGTCGGTCATCACCTGCAGCGCGCGCGGCAGCGCCGTCAGCAGGTGCTCGGGGCGGGCAATGCGGTCGAAGTAGCGGGCGACCGGCTTGAAGCAGTCGTTGACGCTGATCGTCCCATCCTCAAAGTCCTCGATCTGCTGGAGGACCGGATCAGGGCGGCGGTTGGCGAAGACGTCGCCTGGGATCAACAGAACGGGCAGGCGGTTAACGTGGGCGAGCGCGCAGGCCGTGACCATATTGGTGGCGCCCGGACCGATGGAGGATGTGACGGCCATCGCCTTCCGGCGGCGCTTCTGCTTGGCGTAAGCAATAGCGGCGTGGGCCATCGTCTGCTCGTTCTGGCCGCGCCACGTGGGCAGGGCGTCTCCAATGCCGTGAAGCGCCTCACCGATGCCCGCGACGTTGCCATGCCCGAAGATAGCCCAAACGCCCTCGATGAAGCGGTCGCCGTCCTCGGTCCTCTGCACAGACAGCCAACGCATCATGGCCTGCGCCGCCGTCAGTCGGATCGTATCTACCATCTCAAACTCCTATGCGACCGTCGTTTGCGGGGTCCTATCAGCCTCGCCGGGAGCCGCAGCCCTCGCTTCGTCCCAGATGCGGCACAGGTGCGAGAACCGACGGGCCATCTCGGTAACCGCGTCTGTGTCTCCAAGCTCCTCTCGCAGCCACGCACGCGCCACCGATCCAAAGATGGTTCGGCCCACGGCGAAGCCCTTCACGAGGGACTGCCGGGCGGCCAGCGCGAAGCTCTGGGCCAGCTCCTCGGCGGGGGCGTCGAGGCCCAGCACCACGACGCCGCGCACGTAGGGATCGTGGCGGGTGATGGCGTCGCAGGCGCGGGTCCAGGCGGCGTCCGTCTTGAAGGGCTCGAGCTTCCACCAGTCGGGGGAGATGCCGAGGGCGTAGATCCGGTCGATGATCCTTGCCGTGGTGTCGTCGTCTACGGGGGCGACCTTGGAGGGAATGACCTCCAGCAGGAACTCGAGCCGGTTGCGGCGGGCGGCGGTGAAGAGGCGCAGGAGCGTCTCCTCCTGTTGCGCCCACATCTGCGCGTCGTCGTCGGGGTGGCAGAAGCAGAGGACCTTGACGACATGCTCCAGCGGCCATTCGGAGAGGCCGCCGAAGTCGGGGCCGATCTCGGGCTCCAGCATCAGGGGGCGCGAGCCGGGCCATTCGACTGGGCGGCCGATCCAGAGGCCCGTGCCGGCGGCCCTGTAGAGCGCGTCGCGGCCCAGGCGGTTGTCGCAGAGGATGCCGTAGCCGGGGCCGCCGTCCGCGACCTGCTCTGCAGCCTGGAGGCAGAGGAGCTTAAAGGCGCCGATCTTCTCGGGGGTCGCGCCCTCCATCTCCTCCAGCTGCTTGCGGTGGTCGAAGGCGAAGACGCGCATATGGTCCCACACACCGTGGCGGTTCGTGGACCAGTGGATCTGTTCGAGGTCGGGGTCCTTGCGCAGCGCGGGCGTCTTGACGCCGCGGTTCAGGAAGTAGGTCAACTCTTCCAGCGAGGGATAGGCGGGCGTGCAGCCGTGGCGCGAGACGGCGAAGGCGCCGCAGGCGTTGGCATACTTGAGCGCCACGGGCCAGGGCTCGTTGTCGAGCCAGCCCTTGAGGAGGCCGGACATGAAGCCGTCGCCCGCGCCCAGAACGTTGAACACCTCGATGGGGAAGCCGGGACCGGTCTCGCCGTCGTCGAGGGAGTCGGGGATCTCACCAGTAAAGGCGACGGCGCCGCGGGCCCCGCGCTTGCAGACGAGGTGGGCCTGCGAGACGGCGCGGACGGCGCGCAGGGCCTCGACAGTGTTCGTGGAGCCGCCAGCGATGTGGAACTCCTCCTCGGTGCCGACGATCAGGTCGAAGAGATGCAGGTGGGCCTGGAGCTTGGCGGTGACGGCGGCGGATTCGATGAAGCGTGACTCCCCTGCCCCGTGCCCAGCCAAGCCCCAGAGATTCGGGCGGTAGTCGATGTCGAGCGCAGTCTGGGCGCCGGTCTCGCGGGCGAGGCGGAGAGCCTTGAGGACGGCGGCCTCGGTGCGGGCGTGGCTCAGGTGGGTGCCAGTGGCGACAACGGCGCGGGACTCGGCGATGAAGGATGGGACGATGTCGTCCTCGCAGAGGGCCATGTCGGCGCAGTCGGTGCGGTAGAAGATGAGGGGGAACTGCTCTTGGTCGCGGATGCCCAGGATCACGAGCGCGGTGAGCCGCTCAGGGTCGGTCACCACGCCCCGGACGTCGACGCCCTCGCGCGAGAGCTCCTCGCGGATGAAGCGGCCCATGTGCTCGTCGCCGACCCTCGTGATGAGGGCCGAGCGGAGGCCAAGGCGCGCGGTGCCCGCCGCCATGTTGGTCGGGCTGCCCCCGATGTACTTCTGGAAGGACCCCATGTCCTCGAGCCGTCCGCCCACCTGCGCGCCGTATAGGTCAACGGAGGATCGTCCGATGGTGATGACGTCGAGGGTCTTGCCCGTCATGGTACTGCTTCTCCCAGCTCGGCATACGTCGAGGCGCAGCCCCGCAAGGAAAACCCTCGCTGGGCTGGGCGCTGTTCAGGGTCCAAGGCCCTTGTTGGTTTTAGCGGCTGATCGTAGCTTGGAGCGCATTGATCGAGGATTGAACGCCTGCCTCGGTGGACATGGTGAAGTCCTCCATTTCCAGGCTCACCCAGCCATTGTAGCCGCACATGCGGACCACTGAGAAAAACTCCTTCCACCACTGAAGGTCACGTCCTGCGCCCACGGCAACGTAGTTCCAGGCCCGGTTGGCGACGTCGGTGACGTCCTTGAGCTCCAAAAGGCCGTTCACATCCGCGAGGCCTCGCTCGATGCGTGTGTCCTTTCCGTGGCAGTGGTGGATTGCCCCCTTGAGCGCGCGGGCCGAGGCAATGGGGTCCGCTCCCATCCACATCAGGTGCGAGGGGTCGAGGTTCATGCCGACCTTGGGTCCAACTGCGTTGCGCAAGCGGAACAGCGTCTCGGGGTTCCACACCAGCATGGCACTGAAGTTCTCGAGCGCGTAGCGCTCCACCCCTACCTCGTCGGCGAGCCTCACAAGGCCCTCCCAATAGGGGATCGCGCAGTCTTCCCATTGGTACCGGTCGCGCTCGGGCATCTCGTCGGGCCAGCTCTTGGTGTAGACGAGCCAGTTCGGGACCGTGTCGCCAGGCGCGGCGGCTGGGAGGCCGGACATGGTCACCACAGTCTTGACGCCGATCTCGCCCGCAAGACGGACAGTTTGCTCGATCTCGCGGCGGTGCCGCTCGCCCAGGGGACCCGGGTCGAGGGGGTTGGCGGAGCAATTGAGCGCCGCGATCTCGAGGCCGCGCGCCTCTATCTCCTTGAGGGCAGCCCTGAGCGCACCCTTGTCAGCCAGCAGCCGGTCGGCGCGAAAGTGGGGACCTTTGGACCAGCCGCCGCCGGTCATCTCGATCCCCTCGACGCCTAGCGCCACGCATTTGTCGAGCATGTCAGTAAAGGACAACTCGCCCATTACGTCAGTGCAAATGGAAAGCTTCATCGGTTCTGTCTTCTCTTTAGGAGGAGCGCCGGGCCTCAGGCCGCGACGGCGACCGGCACTCCGTAGAGCGCGGGCTTGCCGCGCATCCGCACGGGTTCGAGGTGTCCACTCTCGACCGCCCGGAGAGCCGCGTCGGCGACCAGGGTGGCCGCATAGCCGTCCCAAGTGCTGGGGCCCGTTGCCGTGCCCTGGCCGGCGGCAGCGATCCACTCGCGGAACTCCTGGTCGTAGGCGTCGATGAAGCGCTCGCGCCAGTCCTCGGGAATGGCCTGGCGGATGCCGTGATGGTCGCTGATAACGGTGGCCGGGCGGTTCGGGAGCGAGGCCACGCCCTCCTCGCAGCTCACTTCGCCGCGAATGTCGTAGCCGTAGCCAATGTTCACCGAGATCTCGACATCCACGAGCGCGCCGGAGACGGTGTGCAGGAGCACCAGGGTCGGATCGCGGAGGTCCTTGCCACGCAAGGAGCGTCGGGGCACGCGCACCTCCACGCCGGTGATCTCATCGTCGAGGAGCCAGCGCGAGATGTCCGCGTCATGCACCAGCGTGTCGTTGAGGGGCATGTCGGAGGTGTAGAGTCCCTCAGGCACCGAGGCGTTGCGATGCACCGAGTGGTAAAGGAGCGGCGCGCCCAGGGTGCCGCCGTCGATCACCGCCTTGAGACGACGGTAGTCGCCATCGAAGCGGCGCATGAAGCCCACCTGCACGAGGCGGCGCCCGAAGGCCACTTCGGCGTCCATGACCCGTATTGCGGCGGCTTCGGATGTCACGAGGGGCTTCTCGCAAAAGACCGGCTTGCCGGCGCTGATACACTCGAGAAGCTGCTCTTCATGGGCGGGACCCCAAGAGCAGATCACCACCGCTTGCACGCTCTCGGACCGGATCAAGGCTTGGGGCGTATCGAAGACCTCGGCGCCCTCGGGAGCAGCGGTCAGGGCGCGCCCCTGATCAATGTCGGTGACCGCGACCACCCGGACGCCGGACAGGACTTGCGTGAGACGGCGGATGTGGTCCTGACCGATCATCCCCGTCCCAATGACTCCAACGCGAAGGGTCATTTAGCGCTCCAATGCTTGTCGATGTAGCGTTGCATCTCGGCGCGCATGAACGTGCCGGACTGGTCGGCCTTGTCTTCCCAGGCGAAGACGCAGGCGGTCATGATGCCGTCGAAGCCGATCTCGGCCAGCGTGCCGAAGAAGTCGTCCCAGGGCACTTCGCCCTGGCCGATGTTGAGGTGCTGGTGAACACGCGCCTGGGTGCCGGGCGGGTTCAGGATGTAGCGCAGGCCCGAGGAGGCCTTGTGGTTGAACGTGTCGCCCACATGGACATGCGCGATCACGTCCTTCGCCTCGCGCAGCATCGCGACGGTGTCGTCGCCGAAGTAGAAGGTGTGGGGCGCGCAGTAGAGGAACTTCACGCGTGGGGAATTCACCGTGCGGATGATGTCGAGAGCGGGCTGGATCGTCTCGCACCAGTCCTCGGGGTGCGGCTCCACATGGAGGTTGATGCCCTCGCGCTCGAAGATCGGCACGAGCTCTTCCATCGAACGCCACCAGGCGTCCTCGCAGGCCTCGACCATGCTTCCGGTGTGGCAGCAGTAGCAGGACCCCTTGTCCGGGTGCGGGCCGCGCCCGAACTCGGAGTTCATGGTGTCCACTTCCATCTCGACCGCAATCTCGATGGCGCGCTTCCAGTGCTTGACCGCCGCCTGCCGCTCCGTCTCGTCGGGGGACGCCCAGCGGTACATTGGCAGCAGCGACGCGATCTTGACGTTCTCCGAGGCCAGTGCCGCCTTGAAGGTCCGGATGCGGTCGGGGAACACCCGGGGCGCCTTGAACCATTCGAGGAAGTCGCCCCGCGGGCTCATCTCGATCCAGTCGTAGCCCAGCTCGCGCACCTTGCGCGGCAGATCCTCAAGCGAGAGGTGGCGGTGCATGAAGGGGTCGAGGGCGATCTTCATCGTGGGGTCCTTCGCCATACAGGCGTCGCGGGAAAGTGGGGTAGGGATTGCTGGCGCCGCGTGGTGGGTCGTCCCGCTGCGGCGCCTAGAGTTACGCTACAGGCGATGCGCGACTGCCTTCAGCGTCCATGACGTCTTGGACCTCGGCATCGAGGTTGGCCAGGGACTCGCCACCAGCCATGAGGTCGGTGATCTCCTCGCGGGTCTTCTCGCCCTTGAGGAAGTTCGCAGCGAGCGCGCCTCGGATCAGCACAGCGAAGTGGTCGCCGACGGCCATGGCGTGCGTGACCTGGTGGGTGATAAAAATCACCGCGAGCCCGCGCTTGCGCGCCTCCAGCACGATGCGCAGGACGTGGGAGGCCTGTTTGACGCCGAGCGCGGCCGTAGGCTCGTCAAGGATCAGAAGGCGGGCGCCGAAGTGGACGGCCCGGGCGATAGCCAGTGACTGGCGCTCGCCCCCTGACATGCCGCCCACCAGGCGGTCGCCATCGTCGATGCGCGTGATGCCGAAGCCTTGGATCGACTTCACCGCGATCTCGTTGGCGGTGGCTCGGTCGTAGATCCGGAGCGGCCCCCACTTCTTGGTGGGCTCGCGGCCCACGAAGAAGCAGCGTCCGACGCTCATCAGCGGGAAGGTGCCGCCGAACTGGTGGACCGTAGCTACGCCCATCTCGCTCGCCTCGCGAGGGTTGGCAAAGGTGACCTCCTTGCCGTCCATCAGGACGATGCCGGAGGTCGGCTTGTGCACGCCTGAGAGAGTCTTGATGAGCGTGGACTTGCCGGCTCCGTTGTCACCGAGAAGGCAGAGGACCTCCCCAGCATCAACCTTGAGCGAGATATCGTGGAGGACGTCTATGGGACCAAAGGACTTGTTGACGTGGCGAAGCTCGATGATCGGAGCAGGCATCACGACTTTCCCTTCTTCGGGCTGTAGTTGAGCGCCATCTTGCGGAACGTGTTATTCAGGAGCACCGCGAGGAGCAGCAGCACGCCGATGATCAGCGACGCCCAGTTGGCGTCAAATCCGGTGTAGAAGATGCCTTGGTTGACGATGGCGAAGGTGATCGTCCCGAAGACTATGCCCACCACTGAGCCGAAGCCCCCGGTCAGCAGCACGCCGCCGATCACCACCGAGATGATGGAGTTGAAGATGAAGCTCTGCCCCGTGGAGACCTGGGCCGAGTTGTAGAGGATCGCCTGGGAGATGCCGATGAAGGCGGCCGCGAACCCGCTACTCATGAAGAGCTGGATGATAAGGCGGTCGATGGGGATGCCCTCGTTGCGGGCAGAGACCTTGTCGCCGCCCAGAGCAAAAATCCAGTTTCCCCAACGCGAGATGTGAAGGAGGAAGCCCACCACGACTATGGCCACGAGCCACCACAGGATGGTGACTTGGAAAATGCCGGCAATGAACTGACCCAGCAGCGCTTTGCCAATCGGGCCTGTTTGGATCGGGACGCCAGTGCTGCCAGTGATGATGACACTGAGACCCAGAGTGAGGCCCGCCACAGCGAAGAGGCTGCCCAGGGTAACAATCAGCGACGGCACACCGGTGCGGATCACGAGGATCCCGTTGACGAAACCCACGAGGAGGCCAAGCGCCAGGGCCGCGGCAACGCCAAGGATGAGGGGCAGGCCGAAGTAGCCGGAAATGATCGCCACTGTCATCGAGGCGGCAGGGATGACCGAGCCGATGGAGATATCGAGTTCGCCGGCGATCATCAGGAGACCAACGGGCAGAGCAACGATGCCAATCTCGGCGGCGACGTTGAGCCAGCTCGCCGTGCCGCCTAGCGTCACGAAATTTGCGCCTCCGGCGATGGCGAAGAATATGAAGACAATCACCATACCAAGGAACGAGCCCGCTTCGGGCCGGCGCGCCAGAGCGCCGAATGAGAAGCTGCGGGCAGATCGCGTGGCGGGTGGCGCGCCTGTTCGGTGAAGGGTATCGGACATTGCGGTGAGGCTCCCGGAGGGTGATCCTGATCGCGGCATGGCGCCACCCTGGCACCGGCCGCTTGGCCGCGACCGGCCCCGGTGGCGCAAGGCCTGGGGAGCCGGTCGGATCGATCTGGGCGGTCAGTGCCCGCCTTAGCGGGTGCCGGACGCCACGCCGGCCATCGTCGCCTCGACATTCGAGGCGTCCACGATGCCGGGGCCGGTCAGGATCTGCCTAGTTGGCACAGTCAGGCCGTAGTTGACGTAGTTGTTCAGCAGCGCCACCGCGAGGAAGCCCTGGAGGTAACCCTGCTGGTCAATGGCGAAGAGTTGCGAGCCAGCTTGGATGTTGTTCAGGATGGTCTGGTCCATATTGACGCCGCCGAGCTTGACCCGGTCGGCCGCGCCCGCCTGCGTAATCGCGATGGACGCCGAGTTAGCGTCCACGTTGCCGATGGTGTAGAGACCCGTCACCTCGGGGTTCTGAAGCAAGTGCGCCTTGATGGCCTGCGTGACAGCGGTCGGGTTGCCGAAGCTCGTCATCGGCAGCGGCAGCTCTTCGGCCGTACCACCTTTACCTGTGGCGCCCTCGGCCAGACCCGCACATTGCGCCTGCAGGTTGGCGGCGCCGGGTAGCGTGTTGACGCAGACAAGGTTGGTAACGCCCGCTTCAGCGAAGTACTCGCCAGCGGCTTTGCCCGCGAGGAAGTCGTCGCTGCCCACGTAGTTCATGGCGCCCAGCCGGTCGGCGGCCTCTAGACCACCGGCGTTGTAGATGATGAGCGGGATGCCGGCCTCGGTCACGGCCATGAAGGCCTCGTCCATCGACTCCGGAACCCAGTCGGGGCCGACGATGGCGTCGGCACCTTGGGCGATGGCAGTACGGATAAGGTCCGCCGCGTCGGCGCCAAGATTGTCGTAGTTCTGCGGCCCGAGCCAAGTCACGGTCCCGCCCTGGGCTTCGACGATCTGACCCGCATCCTCGGCACCGCGCTTAACGATGGACCAGAATGGGTCATCCGCCTTGCCGCCGATGACGAAAATGTTGGCGCCATCCTGCGCCATGGCCGTGCCCGCCGAGGCAATAGCAGCCGTAGTCATGAGGGCAACTGCGATGCCCTTGAAGTTTGTCATGTGATGCTCCTCCCAGTTCGCTTTAACAGCGATGCTTTCTTCGTGAGCTGCTGCATATCTCAAGGTTTCTTTTGGACATAGACGTAATTTGCCTTACAGTATCATTAGTTTCAGAGTTACAATGATACTTTGACACATGAGAGATGTCATGAAGAGACCCAGGATCGTCGATCTTGCTCAAGCGGCTGGCGTTAGCGTGGCTACGGTCAACCGGATCTTGAGCGGCTCGACTTCGGTGCGTGTGGCTACAATCCAGCGGGTCCAGGACGCTGCGGCAGAGATTGGCTTCCACGGCCTGAATACGATCGATTCGCGCCGGACGAAGTCCATGCCCTATTATCGCCTGGGCTTCCTACTTCAGCAGTCTAGCCGCGAGCTCTACCGCCTGTTCGGACAAAAGATCGAAGAGGCAGCGCTTCAGCGGCAGCACGAACGCATTGAGCCTGTTTTGGAGTTTGTGGACAGGCTCGAGCCCGAAAACATCGCAGCTCAGCTGAAGGCATTGGGCAATACCTGCGATGCCATCGCCCTGATTGCAGGAGATCACCCATTGATTGGGCAAACCATCCAAGCTCTCAGGGCCAATGGCAAGCCAGTCGTGGCCTACATCACCGATCAGTCGGCCCCCGGACGTGCGGGCTACGTGGGCACCGATAACTGGAAGCTTGGTCGGACGGCCGCTTGGTTTATAGCGCAGACAACCAAGGGCTCTGGCCGGATCGCCGTTCTGATCGGAAACCATCGTTATCAGTGTCAGGACATCTCGGATGCCAGCTTTCGCTCTTACATCCGCGAGAATGCACCTCACCTGACGGTCGATGATTGTCGGCCGACGCATGAGGAGCCTCAAGAAGCCTATCGCATTACAGCTCGATTGCTTACGGAATTGGACGATCTGGTCGGCATCTATATCGCCGGAGGCGGGATTTCTGGAGTATTGCAGGCCTTGAGGGAAGCACCGGAGGGGAAGCACCGCTCGGTCCGTCTCGTGTGCCGGGACATCGGACCGGAGACGCGAAAGGGCCTAGCCGAAGGGTTGATCACTGCAGCGCTGTGTCATCCTCTTGAGCAGACTTCGAGCCAGCTCGTCCAGACTATGATCGATGCTATAGGGCAACTGCAGGGCAGCCCGATCCTGCAGCGAACTATCCCTTTCGAGATTATCACCCCAGAGAGCCTTTGAGCGTTCAGGCATCAATGCTGTCGCTCGGAAGGCGTCAGGCAGAGGTCTGCGAAGAGCCCAGACTGGGCTGCTCCTCGTACCTAGTGACGGCCTTGCAGACGCAACTGTGAGTATTGGATGCGCGCCTCGCAGTGGACTTCAGACGGATCAGCCCGCGCGGCTGCTCAAGCGAGCACGTTTGCGACGTTCACCGCTTCGCCCGTCACGCACGACCGCGTCGCGGCCTCGGCCAGGGTTAAGGCGTCGATACCGTCCTGAAGCGTCACAGGTACTGCGGTCCCGGCCTCCACCGCCACCACGAAGGCCGCCCATTCGGCCGCGTAGGCACGCATGTAGCGCTCGAGGAAGAAGAACTCGGGCTTGGCGCTGACCACGCCCCCCGCCGTGGACTTGGCGACCGTGTGCTCGAGCATGTTACCGGCGCTCAGCAGCCCTTCAGAGCCTAATAGTTCCACGCGCTGGTCATAACCGTAGACAGCTCGGCGTGAGTTCTTGATGACAGCGATGCGCCCGTCAGCCCACCGGAGGGTGACGACGGCGGTGTCGACGTCGCCTGCCGCCCCGATGGCGGGGTCGATGATCGACGAGCCTACCGCCATCACCGTTTCAGGTAGGGTCCCCATGAGCCAGAGCGCCATATCGAAATCGTGAATCATCATATCCCGGAAGAGCCCGCCCGACACTTTGACGTAGGCGACAGGGGGAGGCGCGGGATCGAAGGAGGTGATGGACAGAAGCTCGGGCCTGCCAATCTCACCTGTGTCAGCGGAAGCCTTAAGGGCGGCAAAGTTAGGGTCGAAGCGGCGGTTAAAGCCGATCATCACGGGCTGCCCGGTCGCGGAGGTACGACCAAGACAGGCCCGAGCCCGCTCGAGGCTCAGGTCTACCGGCTTCTCGCAGATCACGGCCTTGCCGGCGGCCGTGGCAGCCTCAATCAGGTCTGAGTGGGTGTCCGTCGAGGTGGCCACGAGCACCGCGTCAATCGCAGGGTCGGTGAGGATGGCCTCCGTGGTGCACGCCTTGGCACCGTGTTGGGCAGCCAGCCACCCAGCCGCATCCACGTTAACGTCGGATACCGCTACTAAGCGGCTACCTGGGTGGGAGGAGATAGCGCGAGCATGAACGGTGCCGATGCGACCGGCGCCGAGGAGACCGACGTTGAGCATGGATGATCCTGGATTTGAGAAGCCGTCGCGAGGCGACAGACGCGGGATTCAGACCTGTGCGGCTGAGAGGAAGTTGTCGAACTCGGCGTCAGCCATCGGTACGACGTGCTTGGCCTCGGGGTAGGCGCCCGAGGCCACGTCGGCCTTAAACTCACCGAAGGCGGCGACGCGCTCGGCTTGCAGGCGGGCGAACTCGGCGTGGAAGTCGCGGTAGGTCTTGGCGTGGCGCGGCTTGTGGCCCCGTGTGTAGCCCAGCACGTCCTCGGCAAAGAGGTACTGCGCGTCCGCCCCCGGCCCCGCACCCATGCCCAGCATGATCATGGAAGTGTTGCGCGAGATCCAGGCGCCCAGGCGGTCGGGAACGACTTCGAGCTCGGCTCCGAAGGCGCCGATGGCCTCCAGGCGCTGGACGTGCTCCCAGACAGCGCGCGCCTCGCTTGCGGTCTTGCCGACGGCGCGGAAGCCGGTCCAGGTGATGTAGGAGGGGATCAGGCCCACATGCGCCACGATGGGGATGTGGTTGTCGCAGAGCACCTTCTGGATGTCCAAGGAGGCCGCGCAATAGAAGCAGTCTCCGCCAATGGTGGCGAAGTGGAAGGCCGCGCGCAGGTAATCCTCGGCTGTGGCGAGCGGCCGGCCCTCAAAGGTCCCGCATCCGCCATAGGGCAGGCCCACCTGCACGAAGCAGGAACCCGCCGCCTCGCGCATCGCGGGCGAGAAGAAGCGCCCCTCGATGGAGAGCATATTGATTCCCGCCGCATTGGCGGCAGCCGCCTCGTCGGGGGTGGTGACGTAGAGCATTGAGATCTTTCGACCTTGCGCTTTCATGGCGCGGAAGTCGGCGACGGTGGGACGAGCGTTGTGTTGGGCCATGATCAGACCGTGAATGTAGTGCGGAAGGCTTCCAGGGCGGCTTCGGGGTCGCCGGAGGCCCAGGCCTCCATGCCGACCGGGCCGGTGTAGCCCATCACTACGAGGGCGCGGGCCACGCCGGGCCAGTTCACCTCGCCGGTGCCGGGCTCGCAGCGCCCCGGCACGTCGGCCACCTGGATTTCGCCGATCCAGGGGAGGCACTTGCGGCAAAGCTCGATCAGGTTCCCCTCGCCGATCTGGGCGTGGTAGAGGTCGAGGTTGAGGCGCAGCCTCGGGTGGTCGATGGAGGACACGAGCGCGAGCGTGTCCTCGGCCCGGCCGAAGGGGACGCCGGGGTGGTCGACGGGGAGGTTCAGGTTCTCGAGCGTGAAGGTCACGCCCTCCTCCTCGGCCATGTCCACCACGCGGGACAGGGTGTCGCGGGCCTTGAGCCACATGGCCCCGGTGACAACCTCGATGGGCTGGACGGGAAGACCGCCCTCGCCCAGGCCGGTGCCGTGAAGGTTGAGGCGTTGCACGCCCAGGCGCTTGCCCACCTGCGCGGTCTCGCGGGCGGTGGCCAGCAGCTCCGCCGCGCCCTCGTCGTCGGTGAGGCGGCCGCGGAGGTAGCCGTTCATGATGGTGAAGGTGGCGCCCGTCCGCTCCAGGGCCGAGAGGTCATGCTCGGGCCAGTTCCAGAGGCCGACGCCGAAGCCCATCTCGTGCAGGCGCGACGCGCGCCACTCGATCGGGCGGTCGCGCCAGAGCATCTCGGCGCAGGCGGCAAGGGGGAAGGTCATGTCAAAGCCCAATCAGCACCCGGTCGCCTTCGATGCGCACCGGGTATGTGTTGAGGTTCACGCACACTGGAGCCCGCTTGGCCTGGCCGGTGCGGTAGTCAAACTGGCCGTTGTGCTTGGGGCACTCGATTGCGTAGTCCATGACCAGCCCCCCCGCGAGGTGGACGTTCTCGTGGGTGCAAAGCCCGTCCGTGCAGAAGAACTCGCCGTCCGGGGAGTGGAAGATCGCGAAGGTGCGTCCGCCGTGGTCCCAGCGCATCACGTCCTCCTCGTCGATCTCGTTTGTGGCGCAAGCGTCGGTCCAGGTCGTCATGGATAGGTCCTATTGGGGTGAAACGGTTGTTAATCTTGAGGCTGCACCAGACACGACGGGCTGACTGCACCCCCAGGACTGATCTTCGAAACGCAAAGCCTGCCGAGAAGGGCTCGCAAGGAAGCCGCATTTGTCGATACTAGCTTTGGACCGAAACGCCCTTGCCAGGGAGCCCAGGCTCCCCAGTTGACCCTTCATCAGTCGAGGCGTTCAGCTCGCAATCTTCCCAAGAGCCTGACTCATTTGATCGCACCGCTGCCTCGACGAAGGCGACTCCGGCGGCGGCGTCCTTGACGGTCGGATAGCCAAGCATCCCGTCGGGAAGCACTTGGCCAGTTCGTCGGGCCTCCACCGCGAGGCCGAGCTCCGTGTAAAGGTTGGCCCAGGCTTCGAGGATACCCTCGGGGCAGCCGCGCGGCATCCGGGCGAGGCGGCGCGCCTCCGGGTAGAGGCCGCCTGCGAAGCCGGATTGATAGCGCTGCGCCGGGGCGTCGAAGGGCGTCACGATCAGCTCGTCGCCTCGTTCCTGGTTCCAGTCGAGGGCGGCCTTGGTGCCGAAGACCCGCAGCCGCAATCCGCACTGGTTCCCGATGGCGGCTTGGCTGACCATGAGCGTTCCCGGCACGCATCCGAAGCGCATGTGGCAGAAGGCGGTGTCTTCGAGGTCCTTCGGCTCGCCTGAGACGTGGAAGTCGGCGCGCACGCTCGTCGCCGGTTGGCCGGTGACGAAGCTCGCGAGGTGAACAGCGTGGGTCCCGATGTCGCCGGTGGTGAAGCTGCCGCCGCTGCGCGCGGGATCGACCCGCCAGGGCTGCTTGCCCCCAGCATCGGCGATCAGGGTCGCCGCGAACTCCTGGAAGTATTCGACATGGATCTGCCGCAGATCGCCCAGCTCGCCGGCGCGGATCATGGCACGGGCCTGCCGGACCATGGAATAGGCCGCGTAGGCGTAGGTCACACCAAAGACGAGGCCGGAGGCCTGCTGCGCCTCCACGAGGCGCAGGGCGTCCTCCACGGTGGGCGCGAGAGGCTTGTCGCAGATGACGTCGATTCCCTCAGCTAGGAAGGCCTCGGCCACGGGCGCGTGCAGGTGATTGGGCGTCACGATCGCCACGGCGTCGATGCCCTGCGGGTGCGCCGCTTCGGCGCGGGCCATGGTGCGGAAGTCGGCGTACGTCCGATCGGAGGGCAGCAGCCACTCCCGGCCGGATTGCCGGGCCCGGTCGGGGTCGGACGAAAGGGCACCGGCCACGATTTCCCAGCGGCTCGACAGCCGCGCAGCCTGGGCGTGGATGGCTCCGATAAAGGCGCCGGCGCCGCCGCCCACGAAGCCCAGCCGCATCAGCCGGGAAGGCGGCGGGAACGGCGTGAAAGTAGGCATGGTCACGGATGTTTCCTTGTCACGGACGCGTGCTTGGCTCGGCAAAAGGGAGGAGCCGGCCCTAGGAGATGCTCTAGGGCCGGCGGCTGGCTTATCAGCGTGCCCCGGCCGCGACGCCGGCAATGGTCGCCTCGATGTTGCTGCTGTCCACGATGCCGGGCCCGGTCAGGATCGGGGCCGTGGGTACATCAAGGCCGTAGTTGACGTAGCCGTTGAGGAGCGACACCGCGAGGTAACCCTGGAGGTAGGGTTGTTGGTCGATGGCGAAGAGCTGATCGCCCGCCTTGATCCGGTCAAGCGTACCCTGGTTCATGTCAAAGGTGCCGAGCGCGACGCGATCGCCCACGCCGGCCTGGCTGACTGCGATGGCCGCGCTGTCGGCGTCGCCCGCACTGATGGTGACGAGGCCATCCACGGTGTCGTCCTTGAGGAGCACGGCCTTGATCGCCTCGGCAACTGCAGTCGGGTTGCCGAAGCTGCTCGCAGGCAGAGGCAGTTGAGTGGAGATCCCGCCGTTCTCGGCCATACCCTCGGCGATGCCTTGGCAGCGGGCCTCGAGGCTCGCGGCACCCGGGATCGTGTTGACGCAGATAACGTTCTTGGCCCCGTGCTCTGCGAGGTAGGCCCCACCTGCGCGGCCAGCTTCGGAGTCATCGCTGCCGATGTAATTCATGGCACCAAGCTCTTCGGCCTTCGCGAAACCGCCGGCGTTATAGATGATCACAGGGATTCCAGCATCCACCGCCGTCTTGAAGGCGTCGTCCATGGCCTCGGGCACCCAGTCGGGAGCGACGATGGCATCGGGAGACTGACTGATTGCCGTTCGGATCAAGTCGGCCGCGTCCGCGCCGAGATTGTCGTAGGTCTGCGGGCCGAGCCAAGTGACAGAGCCACCCTGAGCCTGAACAACCAGGCCCGCGTCCTCGGCGCCGCGTTTGACGATGGACCAGAATGGGTCGTCTGACTTGCCGCCTACCACGAAGATGTTGGCGCCATCCTGGGCGGCGGCAGCCGTGGCAAACCCTACGAGGGCCGTGGCTGCAAGGAGCGCCCGCAGGCGCATCGTGGCCGTCATTCTCTGTCTCCTCCCTGGGCCGCCGTGAGCGGCGTTTGTCGTTGTTCGCGGCCTGACGCCGTCTTGGTGTTGGATCGGCTTGAAAGTAATGGGTTGCCCGACATTCTCCGTCGGCCGGACGCCTATGCTGCTTGCATCACTCGGCAGGGGTCTGCCGCGCCTTAGCCTGTTTGGCGTTCATGCGCTCGACCTTCTTCTGGTAGCGGGCCTCCATGCGGGCCTCGCCTTCCTTGCTGCCGTCGTGCCAGGTGCCGAACCACTGATCGAGCGGAATGAGCCCATCGCCGCCGTAGTTCACCTCGAAATGCTTGTGGTGGAGGTAGTGGGTGTAGGCATGACCATCCATCACAGTGTCTTCCGTGAGCTCCAGCCGATGGAAGCCCAGATGGCCGTTCACTGCCCCAAAGCCCGCCATATGGAGCTGGAACAGACCGACGATCGGGTTCGAGGGGATCACGAGGTGCCAGAGCGCCACCGCGTGGTAGAGGAAGCCCTCCACCGGGTGCATCGACAACGACGACCAGGGCGACGGGTTCACCGAGTTGTGGTGGACCGAGTGGATCCACTTGTAGAGCGGGCCCCAGTGGATCAGCCGGTGGATGCAGAAGAAGTGGACTTCGTGAATTATGGGCGCCGCGAGCACCAGGAGAGCCAAGTAGACCGGGTGGTCGGCCCAGCCGAGCCATGGGACATAGCCGTTGGCGAAGCACCAGAGCATGAACACCTCGACCACTGTCCAGAGCGGGATCGAGATGAAGAAGCTGCGCAGGAAGTTGTCGATGTTCTGGCTTTGGAACCAGAACACGTCCGAGGGCTGCTCGGCGGGGAACTTGCCGTTATACTTGAAGCGCCGCTCCTGCTTCTGGAGCACGTAATAGCGCAGCTCGAAGATGCCGTAGAAGACGAAGATGGCGGCCGCGTTCACCGCGTAAAGCCAGAGCGCCCAACCCCAGGACAGGGTCTGCAGGGTCTCCAAGTCAGGAATGACAAGATACCAGTAGGCGAGCGTGGTCGCCATGTGGAAGGCGTTCCACGGCCAGACGTACTCCAGCGCGAAGCGGCCCAGGTCACGCAGACCGAAGGCACCGCGCCAGAACGGCGGCAGCGCGACGGTCTCGTGAGGGGTGAAGTCACCCCGCTTGTTGCGTTTGCCGAATCTGAGATCGTCCATCACGTCTCTCCGTTCGTCTTGGAAGTTCAGCGGGGCTGCGACTTGTCCTGGGTCGCCTTGCGACGCCGTCCTGCTCGACCACTGTCTTTGCGATACATCGAACTTCGTCGCTGATAACATTGACAGCCAAGCACAGTCTCCTAGAAGTTGTCAGGAGACGTCATTTTCCGTCATTCTTGTCTTTTCTCCCGGATGAAGAAATGACAGTCTCTTTCAAAGGAGAGATGCCATAGGCCGTCGGGTTACCATAGATGACTTAGCCGAGGCCGCTGGCGTGAGTGTCTCAACAGTGGACCGCGTGCTAACCGGTCGAGCCAAAGTGCGCCCGAAAACAGCAGAACGGGTCCTCGCTGCCGCCGAGGCGATAGGTTTCTATGCGGCTCCCATCCTGCGAGAGCGGCTGGAAACTGTGCAACCTGTGCATCGCCTCGGCGTGCTCCTCCAACAGTCGAGCCGCACCTTCTACAGGATGCTCGCGGAGGCGCTTTCTGAGGCGGCCGCGGGCGACCCTGGCTTAGGTCTAGACATTGCTCATATGGACGACCTCTCGCCCGAAGCAGTAGCGGCGCGCATGATGGAGATGGGATCGAACGTCCAAGCGCTGGCCGTGGTCTCTGCCGAACATCCCCGCATCACTGAGGCAATCGAAAAACTCGCTAGCAAAGGCGTCCGCACTGTGGCGCTCATATCGGCTCTTACCGCTCCCTCAGGCGTCGCCTACGTCGGCCTCGACGCTTGGAAGGTGGGCCGCACTGCCGGCTGGGCCTGCGCTCGGCTCGCTCGTACACCAGGCCGCCTAGGCATCTTAGTCGGGAACCACCGCTACCGCTGCCAAGAGCTCAATGAGTCAGGGTTTCGCTCATACCTGCGCGAACATGCCCCTAGCTTTACCGTTCTCGAGCCGCTGACAACTTTCGAGGATCGTGTGGTCGCGCGTGAGCAGACCGAGAGACTGCTGGCGGCTGAGCCTGACCTAGCTGGGCTTTATGTTGCGGGCGGCGGCATCACTGGAGCGCTAGCTGCGGTTCGGGACGCTGCCCGTGAGAGCCTTGTGGTGGTAGGCTATGAAAGGATGCCCACGACCACGACTGGCCTCCTCGACGGCACACTTGACTTCGTGATCGCGCATCCCCTCCAGCGCCTGGCAACCGAATGCCTAGAGGCGCTGCTGCAATGCGCCCAAGATCCCAACTATCGGCCGAACGATCGCGTCGTACCCTTCGAACTTGTGACGTCTGAAAGTCTATGAAGCGAGGAAGATACAGTCCGAGCTGCAGGCCTACTTCCTCGACAGCCTCTTAGCGAAGGCCGAGAAGCGGCAGGCCTCGCGCCGTGGGTCACGGCATTGCCCAGAAGGTTGGACAGGAGCTGCCCGATGCGCAGCGGGTCACACCGGAGGGGCCAGGGTAGATCCAGCGCAAGTTCAATCCTTTGCTCCGAGGCGGCGGCTCCACAGGACGTGCCTCCTCGCTAGGCCCAGAGCTGCAGCAACCCGACAACGATGCGCCTGATGAAGTGGTCTCCTAATCTCCCCTGACGTGGAGCTCAGATCCTGCCTACCTCTGCGCATATATAATCCGCACAGCCCAACTCATTGATCGACTGAGGTCGAGAACTGGCTGCGTCTTTCAAGATGGGCGCACAGTGTCAGAGTCCTTGTTGGCGCCAAGCTACCGGTTCGACGGACATGGTCTCTGCCCAGGAACAGCAACCAGCTTTCTTGCATCCGACGGAAGTCGCTCCAAGTCGCGTTCAAGAGGCCACACAACGCCCCATCCGACGCCAGGAGGCTCCCATGGCCCGACCCGACCCGACCCGCCGCGCCCTTCTGGCCTCTTTGGCCGCCTCGCCGGCGGTGATGCTGGGCGCGCGTCCCTCGCTTGCGCAGGAGGCTGCTGCTACAGGTGCGGGGCTGATCTCGCCCAATGTCTGCATGCTGGCCACCGAGGTCACCGAGGGGCCCTACTACACCGACCCCGAGCTTGTCCGCGCCGACATCACCGAGGGTAAGGAAGGCGCTGCGATGGACATGATGATCCAAGTCGTGGACGCCGCCTGCCAGCCCCTGGCCGGAGCGCGCGTGGACATCTGGCATTGCGACGCTCAGGGCAACTACTCGGGCTATGCCAACCAGGGCTCGGACGGCACCGTGGACACCTCTGCCGAGACCTTCCTGCGCGGAACCCAGATTGCGGACGAGCGCGGGATCGTGACCTTCCAGAGCATCTACCCGGGCTGGTATCGGGGCCGGACCACGCATATCCACCACAAGGTGTTCGTAGACGAGACCAACGTGCTCACGGGGCAGATCTTCTTCCCCGACGCGCTGTCGCAGTATCTCTATGACAACGTGCCGCCCTACAACGACCGGGCCTCGGCCCGTGACACGGTGAACGCCAACGACCACATCGCCGAAGACGCTGGCGAGGGCGCCTATGCCGCCGTGCGCGAGGCACCGGACCGCTATGTGGCCACCCTGGTGATCGGCGTGGACCCGACAGCGGTGAGCCAAGGCGGTGGCCCTGGCGGAGATGGACAGCCGGGCGAGCCGCCGCCGGAAGGTGGACCGCCTCCAGGCGAAGGCGAAGCGCCTCAGGGCAACCTCGGCGGCAACAGCGCCGGACCCGCCACGCTGGTGCCGGGTCAGGAATGACCGGCCTCTTTGCTTAACAGCCAGTCAGGTGGCTTTTTCCCATGCTCCTAGCTTTGCGCCGCCATCCCTGGCTCACGGCCGCGTTCTTCCTCTTCACCGCCCTGGCGCTCTGGCTCCTTGTCGAGACGTTCGATCATGCGCGCGGCTGGCATGGCGCACCGGAGGAGGAGGTCCGACCCTGGATGACCGTGGGCTATGTGGGCCGCTCCTGGGAGCTCGATCCTCGCGCCATCGACGGCGTAGCGGACCTGCCGCTCCCCGAAGAGGCCGGCCGGCCCCTGACCCTGCAAGAGATTGCCGACCGGCGCGGTGTGCCGGTGGAGGACATCGTCGTCCTTGTCGAAGAGGCTATCCGCACGTTGCGTGAGGAGGAACGAGCGGAAGGGCGGGACGACAGACCCGGCAGCGCGCTGGACGAGCTTGGCCACCGCGAAGGCTCAGCTCCGTGACCGAATGGCTCCTGGCCCTGGTTCCCACATGGGGGCCGTGGCTCCTTGCAGCCTGCACCTACCTCGCGTGCCTGGCCCTGCCGGTGCCCGCCTCGATCCTGCTCCTGGCCGCTGGGGGCTTCGCGGCGGCCGGAGACCTCTCGCTTGTAGCTGCCATTATCGCGACGCTCGCGGCCGCCTTCCTGGGCGACCAGACCATGTATGCCGTCGGTCGACGCGGCGGAGCTGGGCTTCTCGACCGCATGGGGAGCCGGGCACAGCCTATCGCGCGGGCGCGCGACCTGCTTGCCCGGCGGGGCGCCGTGGTGGTGTTCCTGTCGCGGTGGCTAATCTCGGCGCTTGGGCCTTATGTGAACCTTGCGGCCGGAGCCTCGGGCATGGGCTGGGCCCGCTTCACCTTCTGAGGCCTCTTGGGCGAGGCGGTGTGGCTCGGGCTCTACCTGGGGCTTGGCTATGCCTTCACTGGCAACCTGGAGGCCGCCTCGGTCTTCGCGTTGCGCATCCTTCTGCTCCTCGGGGTCGCGGCAGTGGCCGTAGGGCTCGGCCTCTGGCTGCGCGCCGCAATCAGAGCAGACCCGGCGGGAACCTGACGCATATGTATTTCAAGAATACTGTTGAAAAACTCGGCCGAGGACTCTTTCAGGCGCCCTTCGGCCAGCTCAGTCAGGCTCGGAATTTTACAAGCTGCTGATTTTGTTAGAGGCAGTTTGGCCCGAAAGTCCGTCTGGGAGCTCTCGTCGGCTTGCCACCGAGTCTTTCAACAGTATCCAGGAGATACGCACCAAGTCGCAATCAATAGAGGACAGCTCACGCTTCGCTGGTACCAGCCGAACTGATCTCAGGGTTCGCTGCGGGTCAGATCTCCGCGATAGGCAAGAACGTGAGCCTCCGATAACGCCTTTTCCAGGGCTCGGTCGACGCCGTAATTATTAAGGCTCGTCGGGCGCTCCACCCCGGCCATCAGTCGTGGGCAGGGCTCGGGCTTGCCCAAGACCATGCGCACGGGCAGCCGCTCGGCGTAGATGGGCAGATCGTAGTCCTCGTCCACCACGCCTTTCGCCCTGATCTTTGCCGAGGCTCGCTCAATGTCCATACTCACTACCGCCGTTGCTTTGATCTCCTGCTCGGTGCTGAGCCGCAAATGGGCCGTGCGGCCCGTGAAGAAGCGATCCACCATCATGACCAGCGCACGCCGTTTCTCTTCCGGGTCCTCGACGAGCCGGGCGTGGCCGAAGGCCATGACGGAACGGTAGTCGGCGGAATGGTTGAAGCCGCACCGCGCAAGCACGAGGCTGTCGAGATGGGTGACAGTCAGACACACGGGCTGGCCACCTGACTGGTTGCGCAGCATGCGGCTGGCGCTCGATCCGTGCCAGAAGAGGCGGGTGCCTTCACGCCAGAAGAGCGTAGGCGTGCAGTAAGGCTGCCTGTCCACGACGTAGGACACATGGCAGAGTGCCGCGGCGTCGAGCAGGGCATGCACCGTCGCATGGTCGTAGAAGCCCCGGTCATGCCGTCGCTTCACACGGTTGATCCCGTCCACAGGGTAGCTCGCTATGATGTCGTCCATTAGATCCTCTCGGCTTGATGGCGGGTCAATGCACGAGCAAAGTGGGTGGATCGAGGTCCAATCCCGGAGCAATCATGCCGACCACTTTGCGTCCGCGCCGCGCCGTGCTCGAAGTGCCGCTCCGGTTTGATCCTGCCGCGGGCAACCAGGCGGCCCAGGTTCGCTTGGCGCTGCGAGGCGCGATCTTGGCCGGCCAGCTTGCGGCGGGGCTACGGCTGCCCTCGAGCCGCGACCTTGCGGCACAGCTAGGAGTCCGCCGCAATGCCGTTGTGATAGCCTACGAGCACCTGATCGGCGACGGCTTGGCGGAAGCCCGGCAGGGCTCGGGAACGTTTGTGGCGGCTCACCTGCCTAGCCCTCGGCAAGAGCCTGAGTCCCGGGCACCCTTTAGGCTTAAGGTTGCGCCACGGTCGGCCTTTGCCTTGGGCCAGGCTCACGTGGATCCAGTCGTGCTTCGGCGTCTCGCGAATGCGGTGCGCTGGCGTATTGCCAGGGCGAGCTTGGCCGACCTCGCCTACGGTAAACCGCGTGGTTCGGAGGCGTTGCGGGTGCAGGTCGCAGCCTACTTGGCCGCAAGTCGCGGCATGCGTGCGAGCCCCGATCGAGTCCTCATCGTCAACGGCACGCAGCAGGCGCTGCGCCTCGTGGTGGCCGCACTCTTCGCTCCTGGGGACATCGCTTGGGTCGAGGACCCGGGCTACCGGGTCGCCCACGATACCTTAGAGGCCGCCGGCCTGCGCCTAGCGCCGGTGCCGGTCGACACCCAGGGCGTCGACGTCGGTGTAGAAGTGCGTTCGGCTTCAAATGCCCGGGTAGCCTACGTCACACCGTCTCACCAGGTCCCCTTGGGCGTGACCATGAGCCTGGCGCGGCGCGCGGCCTTGCTCGACTGGGCATGAACTACGGGCGCTTGGGTTTTGGAGGATGACTACGACAGCGAGTTCCGCTACGACGGCCCCCCTCTCACGGCACTTGCAGGGCTAGATGGCAACGACCGGGTCATCTATCTCGGCACCTTCTCCAAGACACTGTTCCCAGGACTGCGGCTGGCCTTTGCCGTCCTGCCGGAGGTGGCGCTCGAGCGGGTCATCGCCGTGCGCGCGACGTTTGACCGCGTCCCGCCGGTCTTCTTGGAGGGCGCGGTCGCCGATCTTCTGGCAGACGGGACCTTCGCGGCGCACCTGCGACGAGCGCGAGCGCGGGCTCGCGCCGGTCGGGACAGGCTGGCCGAGGCACTGGCCGAAAGCGCGGGCGGCCTCCTGGACGTCGGTGTGCCGGCGCAAGGGCTGCACCTCCTGGCCAGGCTGCCTGCCGGTGTATCGCGCGACACGGCCCAGCACATTCGAGCAGAGGCCAAGGTGGTGGCCGGCCTTGTGTCGGACACACGGCTGACCTTTGAGGGCCCCGAAGGCTTCATCCTTGGCTTTGGCGGGCACTCTTTAGCGGACCTCACCATGGCTGCAATACGGCTCGGCCAAGCCGTGCGGAGCCACTTGGAGGCGTAAGGCAGAATCAGCTTTAGACTACGTCAGCGCAGTCGTTCACCCAGTCGAACGGGGCATAGAAGGCGCTGTAGGCGCCTTCGTAACCCCGGGAGAGCAACTCGTCGCGCAAGCGCGAAGGCACGGTCTTAGTCATGGCCGCGCTGATCTTATTTCCGCTGGAAGCGGGAATGCTGGTGCGAAGCGCTCGAGGTGGGTGCGAGCGGAAGGACTCAAGCTCACGCGGTGGCTCCTCTGATTACAACAGGACACAAGGGAGCCGTGCGGACCCATGCTCGATAGGCCCACAGGTTGACAGAACGCGTGGGGAAGGAACACCGACGACCCCTGCAGCCGCGCAGGGGTCGGGGACATCAACGATATGGGGCCGCTTACGCCGCCACCGCCCGCTCAACCTCAGGAGCCATGCCGCAGCGCTCGGCGATGAAGTCCACAGCCTTTTGCGCCTCGCTCGCAGCCCGGAAGATGGCCTTCTTGTCCTCGGCCAGGGCTTTGAGCCAACCCTCGACGTAAGCGGCCGACTGGTCGATGGACGGGATCAGGCCCAGAGTCGCGAAGAGGAGGCACTGCCCGATCTCGGCCACGAGTTCCTCGAAGGCGTAGGCCTGCCGGTCCTTGCAGCGGGTCAGCCGGTCCAGCCGCGCCGCCCCTCCCGTCCAGTGTACTGCCTCGTGGCCCAGCGTCTCATAGTAGCCCTCCGTGGTGTGGAAGGTGGCAATCGGGGGCATGTGGATGAGGTCGTGGGCGGGGTGGTAGTAGGCCCGGGGATCGGCGCTGGTCTCGATGGTGGCGCCCAGCCGGGCAAAGTAGGCCTCCAGCGCGTCGTCGGGTCGGGTGCCCAGGTCCTGGGGGGTTTCGACCTCGCGGGTAAAGCTCTCCGGCAGGCCGTCCACCTGATCAGCGTTGAAGACGTGGTAGGCCCGGAGATAAGGCCGACGCACCTCTTCCCCCGCCTCGCCCTCCTTCTCCACCACTCCGTACTTGACGACGAGGGTGGAGCGCTCGCCCTTGCGGACTTGTCCGCCCAGCTCGCTGGCCTGCTTGTACGTCATCCAGAACGGAGACGCGTAGCCCTTCTCGGCCGCCTCCAGCCAGAGCATGAGGACGTTGATGCCGCGATACCGCTCGCCCGTGGCGCGCAGCGGGAAGGCTGCGCCACCCCCCTGCCCCGTCCACGGCTTGCGCCAAGGGGGCGTGCCCGCCTCTAGGGCGGCGATGATCCGGTCCGCGATCTCGCGCTCGGGGTCGAAAGTCTTGGTGATCTGAGAAGCCATCTGTCAGGTCTCCGCGTGGTGGTATTTGCGCGGCGTGTGTGGGTCTGGGTGCCCTTTGCGCCGCCTTTGGGCGGAGCCGTCCTGATCTGCTGTCTGAAACAGGCCCCGCATGTTTCGGACGGCAGAGCGGGGCGGGCGACAGCCCGGCCCGCGGCCCGGGGCTGGGCCGTCAGAGGGGGCGGAGGGGCCCGGTGGTGCGGCCCGCAGCCGTAGGCGAGGACACGGCGGGCCCTGGAGCCGACCGCGCCCCAGGCGCGGGCGCTCGCCCCTTGACGGACCGGACCCGGGATGCGTGGCGGCATCACGAAGCAGCGGAAGCGTCGCGCGGCCCCTCTCCGGCCGCGCGTCCGTCTCCCCTGGAGCCCGGCCCCTCCTGGCCGGGCTCGCCGCCTTACCCTCCCGCAGCAAGGGTCTGGCCCGCACCTGGGCCGGACCAAGCACAAGCCTCACCCCGGGCCTGCGTCAGGGATCGTTCGTTAACAGCGGTGGTGGTCAAGGCTCTTGGTTCGACCCCATGGATCCTTGGAGGA
>NZ_VDFU01000034.1 GCF_006152115.1 Rubellimicrobium rubrum
AACGCCGGTTGACCCCACTCCGGTTGACCCCACCCCGGTTGACCCCACTCCGGTCGACCCCACCCCGGTCGATCCCACGCCCGTAGTTTCCGTAGGCACGGCCGGAAACGACACCATTACGGGGGGCGCCCTCAACGACACTCTGGGCGGCGGTCGAGGGAATGACACCCTCTCCGGTGGCGCAGGCAACGATGCTCTCGACGGGGGCCAAGGCAATGATCGCCTGAATGGCGGGAACGGTCATGACATCCTGAAAGGTAGCTTTGGGGACGACAAGCTTTATGGAGGAGACGGCAATGACCGCCTGGATGGCGGGGCAGGCAACGATCTCCTCGAAGGCGGTGACGGCAACGACAGCTTGGTCGGCGGCATCGGCAACGACAGCCTCAAGGGGGGTGACGGCACCGACAAGCTCTTTGGCGGAGATGGAAACGATCGCCTCGATGGCGGCTCTGGTCGTGACCAACTCTCCGGCGGCGCGGGGAGGGATACTCTCATCGGGGGCACGGGAGATGATGTCCTTCGTGGCGGCGCCGGCGCCGATGTCCTGAAGGGCGGCATTGGGGCTGACCACTTCGTCTTCGAGTGGACGTCCGAGATCGGTAAAGGCACGCAACACGACGTGATCAGCGACTTCCAAGTAGGCGTTGATACCCTCGATCTCTCCGGAATTGATGCCAACACGAAGCGCATGGGCAACCAGCACTTCGATTTCATCGACGATGCCCGCTTCTCGAAGGTCGCTGGACAGCTCCGCTTCTCCGATGGCGTTCTCTCGGGCGATGTGAACGGTGATGGAAAGGCCGATTTCAAGCTGGACCTGAGCCACGTCACCCAGCTTTCCGATACGGATTTCCTCCTCTAAGAGGCCGATCCAGATTACATCTTACGTCGGGCTCGGCACTTATGTCGCCGGGCCCGACGATCTTTATAGGGATCACCTTCTCCACCAAACCCCAGGATCACGTTCCGTCCTCGTTGATCGCCGCGATCAGTGCCAGCGAGAGGGCGGAACAATACCCCGATTTGATTAAATCCAGCCTCACTGCGTCCATCGGCGCGCACTCGAGCCCCTTCACCCTTGACCGTGAGGGCGGCCTTGGCGGCGTGACAAGGAAAGGGGAGTGGTCATGTCTCAGACCCCTAAGCGGGTGGAGCGATCTGTTCGCTCTGACAAGGACTTCACGACAAGTCGGAACAGACGGACGAGTCCATTGCCCAGACAATACCCTCAGGACATCTTGGCCGCGGGTCGGCCTTGATCCCTAGCCAACCATCCGCCCTTGCAGGACTGGAGATCGAAGCCAAGTTCCCGGTGAGCTCGTCACTGTTCCGAAGCAGCCGGGCGGCTTACCCTTTAAGCCCCTCACTCACGCCACGGCGGCTCAGATCTGCTCATTCCCGTCTACCTGATTGGCCAGGATCTCGAACGCTCCTGCCAACTCCGGGATTCTACCGCGCCCGCACGAAACGCAGGGCAGAAAGCTAGTCCTGCAACAGGTAGCGGCACTATAAATCGGACCGCACCCAAGCAGGCTGCCTTGGGTCAGCCGGTGCGCCCTGAATGGCTAAGCTCTCGGAGATCTCCGGAAAACTCTGGCGCGCTGGGGAGGATTCGAACCCCCGACCCCTTGATTCGTAGTCAAGTACTCTATCCAACTGAGCTACCAGCGCGCGGCAGAGTGGGGGCGATGTAACTGTGCCCGCAGGGCTTGGCAAGTGCCATTCCGCACGACCCGGGTGCTTGCCGCAAGGTTCGCATAGTCGGCTACGCCGCCCTACTCCGCCGCCTCCGTGCCCCCATGCGGATGGGCAGGCGGGCTGGTTTGCTCCAGCGCCGGGGATTCTTCGAGGGGAAGCAGAGGAGCGAGCTGCGCGTTCTCCTTGGGCAGGCGAATCGCGAACTCGGTGCCCCGCACATCCGACCGGCGCAACTCCAGCCGGCCCCCATGGCCTTGTACGATCTCGCTCGCGATGGCGAGCCCAAGGCCTGTCCCGCCTTTCGTGGCGCCTCCCTGGAATGCTTGGAAGAGATGCTCCCGCGCACGCGGAGGCAGGCCGGGCCCCGTGTCGGTGACGAAGATCCACCAAGCCTCGTCATCCTCGTCGGCCGAAAGACCAATCTCTCCTGGCTTGCCGCTTGCTGAGATGGCCTGACGCGCATTCCGCACGAGGTTCAGGATCACACGGTACAGCTGCTCGCCGTCCGCGCGCACCGTGAGGCCGGCGGGTATGTTCTCGGAGAAGGAGATGTCGGTTTCCCCTGCCGCCAACCGTTCCCCATCGACGATTTCGGACACGATGGCGGCCAGGGGCACGCGGGTCAGGCGCGGCGGCGGCTCCTCTACCCGCCCGAAGGCCAGGGTCGATTCGCATAGGGAGATCGCGCGCGACAGGGACGCCACGATCTTGGGTGCCATGCGCCGGACCAACGGATCCTCGGTCTCTTCCAGCCTGTCGGCAAAGAGCTGCGCCGAAGCCAGGATGTTTCGCAGATCATGGCTGATCTTGGCGACGGCGCTGCCCAGTTGGGCAAGCCGCGCCCGCTGCCGCAGAGCGCCGGTGAGCTGGGTCTGCATGCTTCGAAGCGCCTCCTCGGCTTCGCGCAGTTCGGTGACGGAGGCGGTGGGCTCAATGATAAGCCGCGCGTCCTCGGGCGCCGCCGCATAGGCCCGCATGTGTCCGACCACCCCGTTGATCGGCCGCAGGAGCAGCACGCGCACCGCCAGGAACAGCAGCCCCGCCGTCAGGATGGTGATCACGGCCGAGAGCGTGAGGACGCGCAGCCCGTCTTCGATCATCTCGCGGCGCAGGGGCCCTTGCTCCAAGGTGATCTCGATCAGCCGCCCCCCCTCTTGGACCGGGCTGCCGATGACTCGAATGATCCGCCGCTGGGGGTCGGCCAAGGTCGCGAGGGCATCGCGGATCACCGTCATGGCCGTGGCGTTGCGCAGATCGTAGGTGGCGTGGATCGGCGCGGGGATGGGCGACGACAGCGCAAGCTGGCGGAACTCGTCCCGCCGCAGCACGACGTTGTAGACGCCGGCATTCTCCAGAAGCTCCCGTTCGAGCGATTCGTCGAGCGAATCGTCGGCCACCCGCGCCAGCGACGCGATCTGGGCCGCCTCGAGTCGCAGCTCGAGGTAGTTGAGCCGCGAGCGGGCCACGGACGGCACGAAGATCAGGATCTCCGCCAGCATGACGAAGGCCACCGTCAAGATCAGGAACCGCCCAGAGAGCGAGTTCAGCATGGCCCGAGCCTCAACAATCTGCCTCGCATCTAGGGCGCGCTCGCGAATTCGTGTAGGTCGTCCTTCCATAACCCCGCAACCGCGATGCAGGTCCAGCAAATGACCTGCGGCGCGTTGACAGGGAAAAGTCCCGCCACTATGGGACGGGCTTCGAATGATGCGCGCGGGTCGGATGGGCCCGGTCGCGCCATAGGAGTTCGCGACATGAAACGCACCTTTCAACCCTCGAACCGCGTGCGCAAGGCCCGCCATGGTTTCCGCGCCCGTATGGCGACCAAGAACGGCCGCGCCGTCCTGAACCGCCGCCGCGCGCGCGGCCGCAAGGTTCTCTGCGCCTGAGCCCGCGCGCGCAGATCCTGACGAAGCGCGCCGATTTCGTGCGCGCCTCCCAGGCTTTGCGTGCCCCTGCGCCCGGCTTCACCCTTCAGGCCCGTGTCCGTTCGGACGGTGAGGCCAAAGGGGTCCGGGTGGGCTTCACCTGTTCCAAGAAGGTCGGCAATGCCGTCGCCCGTAACCGCGCCAAGCGCCGGCTGCGAGAGGTGGCGCGTGCCGTTCTTCTGGCGGAAGGCCAGGACGGCTGGGACTATGTCCTGATCGGCCGCCCCAAGGTCACGGCTGCTCTCCCCTTCCAGCAACTCCTGGACGATCTTTCGCGCGCATTGTCGCGCGTGCACCGGACGCCGTGACCTTTGGTGCCTGGGTCTTGGCCCTGCCCGTGCGCGCCTACCGGATGCTCCTGTCCCCCTATGTGGGCCACAACTGTCGCTACACGCCCACCTGCTCGGCCTATGCTCTGCAGGCCTTAGAGAGACATGGGGCACTGAAAGGGGGCTGGCTCATGTTGCGGCGACTGGGGCGATGCCATCCTTGGGGCGGGTTCGGCGTGGACGACGTGCCCGACTGAGGCTAGGACCGGCACGTTCCGGAGGTCCGACATGCTCGACGACGCCATCACCGACAGCCCCGATGACATTCACCCGCTTTTTGCAGGCGCGCCCAAGAGTACGGAGTTTCGCAAGCTGCGGAAGCGTCTCGTGCAGGACGTGCGCGAGGCCATCGACCGTTACGGCATGATCGAGCCGGGAACCCGCTGGCTGGTTTGCCTATCCGGCGGCAAGGACAGCTACACCCTCCTAGCCATCCTGCACGAGCTGAAATGGCGCGGCCTGTTGCCGGTGGAGCTTCTGGCCTGCAACCTCGACCAGGGCCAGCCGGGCTTTCCGGCCACCGTGCTGCCCGAGTTCCTGGAGCGGATGGGGGTGCCCCACCGGATCGAGTATCAGGACACGTATTCGGTCGTGACCTCCAAGATTCCCGAGGGCAAGACTTACTGTTCGCTCTGCTCGCGGCTGCGTCGCGGCAACCTGTATCGGATCGCCCGCGAGGAGGGTTGCTCGGCCGTGGTGCTGGGCCACCATAGGGACGACATCTTGGAGACGTTCTTCCTGAACCTCTTCCATGGTGGCCGGCTGGCGACGATGCCGCCCAAGCTCCTGAACGAGGAGGGCGACCTCTTCGTGCTACGACCCCTGGCCCACGCCGCCGAAGCGGATTGCGAGCGGTTCGCCCGGGCCATGAACTATCCGATCATACCCTGCGACCTGTGCGGCAGCCAGGAGGGTCTGCAGCGCATGCAGATCAAGGCGCTTCTGGATGACTGGGAGAGACGGAGCCCCGGCCGCCGGCAAACGATGTTCCGGGCCCTGACCACTGTCCGGCCTTCCCACCTGCTCGACCCCGCGCTGTTCGATTTCGCCGGTCTGATGCGGAACGACGGTGAGAAGGCTGAGAAAACAGGCAAGCCGCTCGTCCCCACGTTGCGTTAACCCGGCGCTCACAGTCCTGCGACTAAGGTCGACACCGGCTTGGCGCGACTCCTTTGCGCCAGACACAGCCTGTCGCGAGGGACGTTGCCTGATGCCTGTCGCCATCCGCTTGGCCGGCTTTGCGCGCATGCTGCGCGAACGGCCCTTCCTGTGCGTCGTGCCCGTCCTGGCGTTCGTGGTGTTCAATATCGATGGCGGAAGCGGGGCCCTGGCGTTCATCTTGGCCTTCCCGATGGCCTTCCTTTTGTCCAAGCTTTCCCCAACGCCTGCGGCACAGGCACAGCGGGACCCGCTGACCGGCCTTGGCAATCGGGGCGACGCCGTAGCGGCCTTGGACTCCGGCCTGGGCTCGACCGGTCGGGGCCGCTCTTCGGCAGCCGCGCTGGTGATCGAGATCGACCGCATCAAGCACATCGAGGCCGCGCACGGCCGTTCCGGACTCGAGCGGATCCTGAGGATAACGGCCGACCGGCTCCGGCTCGCCATGCGCGATGCGGACCTCACGGCGCGGATCGAAGGGCCGACCTTTGCGGTCGTCTTGGCTGCACCGCAGGGGCTTGACCTAGAGGCTGCCCTACAGGTCGCCGGACGCATCCAGCGCACTCTGGCCGAGCCCATCGCGCTTGGCGAATTCACCCTGCATCCCACGGTGTGCATCGGCCTGGCCCTGCCCGAACGGCTCGAACACCCCACAGGGGAGGCGCTGCTCCAAGCCGCCACCGTGGCCTTGGTGGAAGCGCAGCGGGGTGGCCCAGCGGCGATCCGCAGCTTCTCCGAAGCCATGCGCATCCGCGTCGATGCGCGAGGGGGCTTGGCCCAGGAGGTCGCCAGCGCCCTGGAGCGGGGTGAGATCGCGGGCTTCTTCCAACCGCAGGTCTCATCCAGCACCGGCGCGATCACCGGCTTTGAGACCTTGGCCCGCTGGATGCACCCGGCCCGCGGCCTGATCCCCCCGGCCGAGTTCCTGCCTGCCGTGGAGCAGGCGGGCCTGATGCCGCGCTTGGGCGATGTGATGCTGAAATGCGCCTTGACCGCCCTGCGCGAATGGGAGGCCCATGGCATTCACATCCCGCGTGTCGGCGTCAACTTTTCGAGCACAGAGCTTTGCAATCCCGGGCTGCTCGACCACATCGGCTGGGAGCTTGACCGCTTCGACCTGTCGCCCGACCGCCTGGTGGTCGAGGTTCTCGAGACGGTGGTGGCCTCGCGGTCCGACGACGTGGTCATTCGCAACCTTGCGGGGCTCGCGCAGATCGGCTGCTGTCTCGATCTCGATGATTTCGGCACGGGACATGCCTCGATCACGTCGATCCGGCGGTTCTCCATCGAGCGGATCAAGATCGACCGCAGCTTCGTGACCCGCATCGACGAGGACGAGGAGCAGCAGCGCATGGTCGCGGCGATCCTGACCATGGCCGAACGCCTGGGTCTCGACACCCTGGCGGAAGGGGTCGAGACCGAGGGGGAGCGCGCCAAGCTGATCGAGTTGGGCTGCGGGCACCTCCAGGGCTTCGGCATTGCCCGCCCGATGCCCTTTGCCGAAACACTGGAGTGGATCCGCTCCTGGGAAAAGCAGAACAGGTCCCCGACTTCGGCTCGGCAGCTCCGGCTGGTCTGAGCGGGGGCGGCGACCCGGTCCGCATCAAGGCTGGACGGGCTCGGCGAAACATCGGCCTTACACGAAGGTGTGACGCCACTGGTATCTTGGACCGGACAGCCTGCTCGCTCTTGGGCAGGCCTGCGGTCATGATGCGCAGGCGAAACCGCTTGACCTTTCCCGCACTCGGGTCTTGAAGCGCCCAAACGTGTCACGACGGGGACGATCCCATGGACGACCAGAACAAGAACCTCATCCTGGCGACGGCGCTCAGCTTCGTCGTCATCTTGGTCTGGTTCCTCATCTTCCCCCCGGAGGAGCAGGCCCCCACGCCTGATCCCTCGACGGTCAGTGCCGAAACGGTTCCCGAGGCGGTCGCCGCTCCGGATGCCAACGAAGCCGGGGCCGTCGCGGCGGATGCCGCCGAGGAAGCGGTGCCAACGACCGATGTGGCGCGCGTTGCCATCGACACGCCCTCTGTCACCGGCTCCCTGTCGCTTCGCGGCGCACGGCTCGATGACCTCTCTCTAAAGGGCTATCGGGTCACGGTGGACGCCCCGGAACTGGTGAAGCTTCTGACACCCGAGGGATCGACTTTCCCCTACTATGTCGTCCAGGGCTGGTCGGCGGGCCAGGGTCTTGCCCCCGAGGCCGTGCCAGGCCCGGACACGGTCTGGGCCCTGTCGGACGGAGCAGAGCCGACCGCGCAGGCCTCGGACAACCAAGCCGAGCCGACCGAGCGTGACATCCCCGGAGAGGTCGTAGCCACGCTGACCCCCGCCGCGCCCGTGACGCTGACCTGGGACAACGGCGCGGGCCTGCTGTTCACGCGGATCATCAGCGTGGACGAGAAGTTCATGTTCACGGTCCAGGACACGGTCGCCAATACGGGCGAGGCCGCGGCCACACTGTCGCCTTACGCCTTCATAGCCCGCGACGGACGGGAACCCACGCAGGCGGCCTATATCCGCCACGAAGGCGTTGTGCGCATGTCGGATGGCGAGCTCCAGGAGATCGACTACGACGACATGAGCGACCTCGACGCGGCGCAGGACGGCTCGCGACAGGAGTCCCTGGACGTGGCCCAGAGCGGCTGGGTCGGATTCACCGACGCCTACTGGATGACCCAGCTCATCCCCCAGTCGAGTCTGCCCTTCAACTCTGTGGCCCGGTTCCTGCCCAACAGCGAGGTGTTCCAAACCTTTGCCCGTCAAGAGGCCCAGACCGTCGCCCCCGGCGAGCAGATCACAATCGAGAACCGCGTCTTCGCCGGAGCGAAGGAATGGGAGACCATCCGCGCTTACCAGAACTCGGGCGTGGACCGCTTCGTCGAATCCATCGACTGGGGCCTGTTCTGGTTCCTGACCAAGCCGATATTCTGGCTCCTGCACCATCTGCACGTGCTGATCGGAAACATGGGCTTCGCCATCATCGGGCTGACCTTCATCATCAAGGCCCTCGTTCTGCCGCTGGCTTGGAAATCCTACAGTTCCATGGCCCGGATGCGCGAGCTCCAGCCCGAGATCGAGGCGCTCAAGGAGCGCACGGGCGACGATCGCATGGCGCTTCAGCAGGGGATGATGAAGCTTTATCGGGACAATAAGGTGAACCCGGCGTCGGGATGCCTGCCTGTGCTGATCCAGATCCCGATCTTCTTCTCGCTCTACAAGGTGATCTTCGTCACCATCGAATTGCGCCATGCCCCCTTCGTGGGGTGGCTTCGCGACCTGTCCGCCCCTGATCCGACGTCGATCCTCAACCTCTTCGGCCTTCTCCCCTGGAACACGCCCGAGCCCGGGTCGCTGTTCTTCATCTTCTCGTTGGGCGTGCTGCCGATCCTTCTCGGCATTTCCATGTGGCTTCAGCAGCGGCTGAACCCCGCGCCCCCGGACCCGACGCAGAAGATGATCTTCGCCTGGATGCCGTGGATCTTCATGTTCACCCTGGGCGGCTTCGCGAGCGGCCTGGTGCTGTACTGGATCGCGAACAATACGATCACCTTCGTGCAGCAATACCTCATCATGAGGAGCCACGGGGTCACCCCGAACGTGTTCGGGAACGTGAAGGACCTCCTGCGGCGGACACCGAAGGCGGCCGGCTCCGACGCGCCACGCAAGGGCAAGTGATGGCCCTGCCCTTCCCTGAGGCCGAGGCCCCCGACGCCGACGCCATCGAGGCCGGGCGGCTCCTGTTCGCCGGGCCGGTGGAGTTCCTCAAAGGCGTGGTCGCCATGCAGGGCCTGCCTTCTGCCGACCGGGCCGAGGTCTGCTTCGCGGGCCGTTCCAACGTCGGGAAATCGAGCCTCATCAACACCCTGACGGGCCGCAAAGCCCTTGCGCGCGCCTCAAACACGCCGGGCCGTACGCAGGAGGTCAACTACTTCACCCTGGGTGAAAGCCACTATCTCGTGGACCTGCCCGGCTATGGCTATGCCGAGGCACCGGTCGCAGTGGTGGCCAAGTGGCAGGCCCTGCTCAAGTCCTATTTGCAGGGCCGCTCGACCCTTCGGCGCGCGTTCGTCCTGATCGACGCACGCCATGGCGTGAAGGCGGTCGACGAGGAGATCCTGACGCTTCTCGACAAGTCCGCCGTGACCTTCCAGGCGGTGCTGACCAAGGCCGACAAGATCGGGGCACGCGACCGCGACAAGGTTCTTGAACAGGTCCGGGCGGCGCTGCAGAAGCACCCTGCCGCCTATCCGGAACTGGTGATGACCTCGTCCGAGACGGGCGACGGGATCGCGACGCTCCGGGCCATCATCGCTGGCATCAGCTGAGCCGCTCGGGAAAGGAGCCCTATGAAGCGCGACTGGATCGCCACCGCCCGCACCCTGAGCGAGGCCCTGCCCTATCTGCAGCGCTATTCGGGCGCCGTCGTCGTGGTGAAGTTCGGCGGCAATGCCATGGGCGACGATGCTGCCATGGCGCAGTTCGCCTCGGACATGGTGCTGCTGCGCATGGTGGGCATCCACCCGGTCGTGGTGCATGGCGGCGGACCCATGATCAACGCCATGCTCGACAAGCTGGGCATCGAGTCGCAGTTCGTCCGTGGCAAGCGCGTCACTGACAAGGCCACTGTCGAGGTGGTCGAGATGATCCTGTCCGGCCTCGTCAACAAGCGAATCGTTCAGGCAATCAACGATGCAGGCGGGCGGGCGGTGGGCCTGTCCGGCAAGGACGACGACCTGATGGTTTGCGTCGCGGACGATCCCGAGTTGGGCTTCGTGGGCCGCCCGGTCGAAATGAATGTTCAGGTCATCCGCGACCTTTATCTGGCGGGCATCATCCCGGTTGTGGCCCCCGTTGCGACCGGCATGGCCGAGAACGAGACCTTCAACGTCAATGGCGACACGGCGGCCGGCGCCATCGCTGGGGCGCTCCAGGCCGACCGACTGCTCCTCCTCACCGACGTGGCGGGCGTGAAGGATGAGAACGGCGAGGTTGTGACCCAGCTCGGCGCCGAGCGACTCCGTGGGATGATCGAAACCGGAGTCGTGAAGGGCGGCATGATCCCCAAGGTGGAGACTGCCCTCGCCGCCATCGAGGCGGGCGTGAAAGCGGTGGTGATCCTGGATGGCCGATTGCCCAATGCCGCGCTGATCGAGTTGTTCACCGACTACGGCGCGGGCTCCATCATCCGGGGCCCCGCGCCCGAGACCTGGCCCAAGCGGCGATGACCGCCGGGGGCGCCCTCCTCGACGAGGCCGCCCATGCGAGTGGCCTTGTCGTTTCCGGGGTGGCCCCGCTCGCGCCTGATGACGGCTTGCCCGATCGCTTCCGCTCGGTCGCCCTGCTGTCTCCCGACGAGCCCCGCTTCTGGCCCCTGTTCTCGGAGTCTCCAGAGATGCAGGACGGCAGGCCCGATGCCCTTGACCGATGGTCGCGGCGGGTGATCGGACGGCTGGCTTGCACCATGGGAACCAAGGCTGTGTTCCCCTTCGCAGGGCCGCCCTGGAGGCCGTTCACCGACTGGGCCCGCCGGTCGGGCCGCTGCTGGCCGTCACCCGTGGGGCTCTTGGTGCATGACGAGGCGGGACTTTGGATCTCGTTCCGGGGCGCGATCGCCTTGGAGGGGGCCGCGCCCTCGGTCATGGCCCCACACCCCTGCGGCGCCTGTGTCGAGAAACCCTGCCTCGGCGCCTGCCCGGTCCGCGCGCTCACGGCCGATCGTTACGACGTTCAGGCCTGCCACGAGGAACTCGAATCCGCTGCAGGTCAGACCTGCTTGTCCTTGGGGTGCAAGGTTCGTCGCGCCTGCCCCGTTGGAGCTTACCGCCGCCGCCCCGATCAATCCGCATTCCACATGAAGGCGTTCCACCCGGCATGACACTGACCCTTGTTCTTATTCGCCACGCCAAATCCGATTGGGGTGCCCCCGATCTTCCCGACCACGAGCGCCCGCTGAACAAGCGGGGGCGGCGCGACGCGCCCCGCATGGGCCGATGGATTGCCGAAAAGGGCCTTGGTCCGACACAGGTGCTCTGCTCGGACGCCATAAGGACGCGCGAGACGCTTGACCTCATGCTTCCGCATTGGCCCGAGCCGCCGCTGGTCTCCCACCTAGCCGAGCTTTACCACGCGCCGCCCGACGCCATGCTGCGGGTGCTGGCCCGGGCGGATCGCGACGCGGTGGCCCTGATTGGGCACAACCCCGGCATCGGTGGCCTCGCGGACTATCTGGCGAGGGAGGTGCCGGCGCATTCCCGATGGGTGGATTTCCCCACCACTGCAGTCGCGGCGCTGACCTTCGACCTCGGCTCATGGGCCGATCTGGAGGAAGCGTCGGGCACCGTGACGGCCTTTGCGGTGCCCTCGGATCTGACCTGAGGCTCATCGGGGGACGACAGGGCTGGATTGGGCGCACCGCTCAGCGAGGGGCTCCGAGGCCTGGAATCGGCACGGGCCAGTCCTGTCGGCTCTGCTCAGTCAGATGACAGCGGTTCCACTACGGCCGCAGCCGACCCGTTCGGCTTCGGCTAGTGCCCGAGGATCTGGCTGAGGAACAGTTTGGTCCGGTCGGACTGTGGGTTGTTGAAGAACTCGCGCGGCGTGTTCTGCTCCACGATCTGGCCTTGGTCCATGAAGATGACGCGGTTCGCGACGGCCTGCGCGAAGCCCATCTCGTGCGTCACGCAAAGCATGGTCATCCCATCCTGCGCGAGTTCGATCATGGTATCGAGAACCTCCTTGATCATCTCGGGATCCAAGGCCGAGGTCGGCTCGTCGAACAGCATGATCTTGGGTTTCATGCAGAGCGACCGGGCAATGGCCACGCGCTGCTGCTGCCCGCCCGAGAGCTGGCCGGGATACTTGCCCGCCTGCTCGGGGATGCGGACCTTGCGCAGGAACTCCATGGCCGTCGCTTCGGCCTCGCGCTTGGGAATCTTGCGGACCCAGATGGGGGCCAGGGTGCAGTTCTCGAGCACGGTGAGATGCGGGAACAGGTTGAAGTGCTGGAACACCATCCCGACCTCGGACCGGACCTTGTCCACGTTCCTCAGGTTGGAGGTCAGCTCTGTTCCGTCCACGATGATCTGCCCCGCCTGATGCTCCTCCAAACGGTTGATGCAGCGGATCAGCGTGGACTTGCCCGACCCGGACGGCCCGCAGATCACAATCCGTTCCCCGCGATAGACGGTCAGGTCGATGTTCCGCAGGACGTGGAACTGCCCGTACCATTTGTTCATGCCCGAGATCTGGACGGCGACTTCGCCCGACACGGGAGGAGGAGCGGCAAGCGCGGCGTCGGTCATGAGGACCTCCTAGCGGTGGCTGCGCTCGAGCCGCTGCTCGAGCCAGATGGAATAACGGGACATGGCGAAGCAGAACACGAAGAACACGGCGGCGACAAAGATGTACAGCTCCCAGTAGATGCCCCCCCACTCCGTCGTGGCGCGGATGGTGGACGACATGCGCATGGGGTCGAACAGGCTGATGATGGACACCAGCGTGGTGTCCTTGAACAACCCGATGAAGCTGTTGACGATCCCGGGGATCGAAATCTTGAGAGCTTGCGGCAGGACAATCAGCTGCATGGCCTGCCAGTAGCCCAGGCCCAGGGCATCGGCCGCCTCGTATTGCCCGCGCGGCAGAGCGGCGAGGCCGCCCCGGATGACCTCGGCGATGTAGGCGGCGGCAAAGAGCGTCACCATGATGATGACCCGGAGCAGGATGTCGAAGTTCGTGCCCCGCGGCAGGAAGTAGTTGAGCAGCACCTGCGCCACGAGAAGCCAGACGATCAGCGGCACGCCCCGGATCACCTCGATGTAGATGACTGCGATCTTGGAGATGATGAACATCTCGGACCGCCGGGCCAGCGCGAGGAGCACGCCCAGCGGAAGCGACAGGGAGATGCCCGAAAGCCCGATGACGATGGACAGGGTGAAGCCCCCGAAGTCCGCCGATCTCACGGGGGTGAGGCCCAGAGGGAGTATACTCGTCAGCGCCGCCGCCAAGGGGCGGGCCAGGAAGGCCCAGTAGAGGACCGATACGACCAGGGCCCCCAGAAAGGCCACGAGCAGGCCCCGCGACGCCAGCGCCTTCCAGACCACCCAGGCCAGGACGAACCCCAGCGCCGCCGCGACTGGCCCCCAGATGGGGCCGCCCCAAAGGAGCCAGACGATGGCAAAGGGGGCCGCTGGCGCCAGCCACAGCAACCGGCGCGGCAGGTTCGCAAACAGGACCGGCAGGATCGCGAGCAGGAACACGATCAGGGCAAGAGGCGGACGCCACAGCTCGGACGACGGGTAGAAGCCGAAGACGAGCTGCTGCCAGCGCGACCGGATCACGCCCCAGCAGGCGGCGGAGACGCCTTCGCCGTAAAGCTCGTTGCGGATGGTCCGGCATTCGCTCACGCTGTCGGCGCGCCAGATCCCCCGAAAGGCCCAGGGCAGCACGTCGCGGAGCGCCGCCCAGAGGAGCCAAAGCGCCAAGAGGGTCAGGATGATGTTGAGCGGGCCGGAGAACAGGTTTTCGCGAACCCATCGAACGGCCCCGGCCTCGCGGCGCGGGGGCGGCGCAGGCGGAAGCATCGTGTCGCGGGCATAGGCGATCGTCTGGGCGTCAAGGTCGGACATCAGCGCTCCTTGAGGGCGATGCGACGGTTGTAGATGTTCATCACGCCCGAGATGATCAGGCTGACCACGAGGTAGAACAGGCCAAGGAGCAGGATGCTTTCGAGCTCGCGCCCGGTCTGGTTCATGGTGACGCCGCCCAGGGTCGCGCGAACGTCCGCATAGCCGACCGCCACTGCGAGCGAGGAGTTCTTGGTCAGGTTCAGGTATTGCGAGATGAGGGGTGGGATGATGACTCGAAGGGCCTGGGGCAGGATCACCAGCCGCATGGTCCGCCCCGGACGCAGGCCCAGCGCAAAGGCAGCTTCGCTTTGTCCCCTCGAGACCGCCAGGATGCCGCCCCGGACGATTTCGGCGATGAATGCGCCGGTATAAAGCGCGAGCGCGATCCACAGGGCCACGAGGGAGTTCAGGACGTTGATCCCCCCATTAAACCGAGCGATCCCGGTTTCGCGGATCGTCGGCACATCAAGCGTCAGCGGAGCGCCGAGGAGCAGGAACGTCAGGGCGAAGGGCAGCACGAGAAGGGCGAGCGACACCCAGAGAACCGGGAGCGGCTGGCCCGTCGCCTCCTGCCGCCTCCGTGCAAAAGCCCGCCAGACCAGTGCGGCCAAGATCGAGAGCACGAGCACTACGCCCAGCGTCGAGGCGCCTTCGCCCCAGACCAGCGAAGGAATGTAAGTCCCGCGATTGGTGAACGCGATCAGGCCGAACAGCTTGGATGCTTCCGCGTCCTCGCCCCGAAAGGCGGTCGGGGCCGGCGTGGCCTCGCTCAGCACGGCGTAGACGAGCACGATCCAGAGCAGCAGGGGCACGTTCCGGAACGCCTCGACATAGACGGTCATCAGGCGCGAGACGATCCAGTTCTTGGACAGCCGTAGAACGCCCGCCAAAACGCCCAGGACCGTGGCGGTGACGCAGCCCAGCCCGGCAACAAGCAGGGTGTTCAGGATACCCACCAACGCCGCCCGCGCGTGGCTGTCGTTGTTGGTATAGGGGATCAGCGTCTGCCCGATGTCGTAGCCGGCGCGGTTGCCGAGAAAGCCGAAATCGAAGTCCTTGCCCAGCGCGTGAAGGTTCACGACGAGGTTTCGGACAAGGAACGCGATGAGCGCCACAAGAAGGATCAAGGCGACCACCTGGATGGTGATCCCCCGGTACCGTGTGTCGTAAAGAAGCTGGCCCGGCCTGAAGGCGCGTCGCGGCGGCTCAGCGGCAATGGTCATGCGCGGCGTTCCCATCCTGTTGACCGGCGCTCGGACGAAGCGGAGGCGCCGCTAGGCGCCTCCGTCCAAGGATCAGCGGAACGGCGGGGTGTAGAGCAGACCGCCCTGCGTCCACTGCGCGTTCAGTCCACGGGCCAGACCGATGGGGGTCGCCTCTCCGAGGTTGCGCTCGAAGATCTCGCCGTAGTTGCCGCCAGCCTGGATGGCCTGCACGGCCCATTGCGGCTCGAGGCCCATCATGGCGCCGAACTCGCCCTCGGTCCCGAGGAGACGGTTGATCTCCGGGTTCTCGGTCGGCGCGGCGGCCATCTCGGCCACGTTGGCGGAGGTCACGCCCAATTCTTCGGCGGCCACGAGAGCGTTGAAAGTCCAGCGGACGATATCGGCCCAGTCGTTGTCGCCATGGCGCACGGCCGGCCCTAGGGGCTCCTTGGAGATGATCTCGGGCAGGATGATGTGATCGTCGGGCGTCTCGAAGGTGGTCCGGACCGAGGCAAGTCCCGAGGCATCCGTCGTGTAGGTATCGCAGGCCCCCGCGAGGTACTGCTGGCGGCCTTCGGCGTCGTTGGCGATCGGCACGGGCTCGTAGGTGATGCCGTTGACGCGGAAGAAGTCCGCAAGGTTCAGCTCGGTCGTGGTGCCGGTCTGGATGCACACCGTCGCGCCGTCCAACTCCTTGGCCGAGGTCACACCAAGCGCGCGCGGCACCAAGAAGCCTTGGCCGTCGTAGTAGTTGACCGCCGGGAAATCGAGATTGAGGTCGGTGTCGCGCGAATAGGTCCAGGTGGAGTTCCGCGCGAGGACATCGACCTCGCCAGCCGCCAATGCGGTGAAGCGCGTCTCGCCCGAAAGCGGGATGTAATTAACCTTCTCCGGGTCACCCAGCGTCGCGGCGGCCACGGCGCGGCAGAAATCGACGTCGAAGCCCTGCCACTTGCCGCTCGCATCGGGGGCGGCGAACCCAGTGAGGCCGGGGTTCACGCCGCAGTTCAACGCGTCGCGGCCCCTGACGTCGTCGAGGGTCGCGGCTTGAGCCACCCCAGCGAGCCCGGCCAGCGTCAGCGTTCCCAGCAGTACGGATTTCTTCATCAGCATTCCTTCCCGTTGTCGCGCGCCGGGAGTCCGGGCGTGCTTTTTTGTGGGCCGCCCTCGGCATGGTGACGGAGCGGCGGGGCCAAGGGCCCGACTGCCTCAACTTGTCGGCGGTTTCATCAAGCCTGGTCAAGCCTTTCATCACGGCAAGCGAAGGGTGGACCCCATCCCGGCCAGCCTTGGCTCGCTTTCACGGCATCAGGCCCGTGGAGAGCGAGGGGTGAGCAGGGCATGGAAGCGTGCGGCGTCCAGAAACGCCGCGCGTCGGAGGGAGGCCACCTCGGCCGCCTCCTCGTCCTCGCCCCATTCCTCGATCTGGTAGTTCTCGTCGATCCGCGAAAGCTGCCAGGCTTCCAGGGCGGACAGGCGGCCCTGCGCGACCGCGAACGCGAGCACCAGAGAGCCGGACAACGCCACCAGATCGTGAAAGGCGGCAAGGGTGAAGGGGTCCATCTCGTCGATGAGTTCGCGCAGGCGGGCAAGGTCGCCGTCGGCCTGCTCCACCGGCATCACACCCCGGCCCGTCGCAAGATCCGCCCCAAGCGCTTCGGCGCTCCAGGCCAGCAGGGGGTCCCACCCGGCCCTTTGCCGCTCAACAAGCGCTTCGGGGCCCTCCGCGCGGTAGCACAGGAGGTCGGACGCGCCATACGAGGCGAGCATGTCCACCACTTCGACCCGGCTCGTGCTCACCTTGTCGATGGCGGCGTTGGCCAATCGCGTGGCCGGCATGGCGTTCGGATCGACCGTCCCCTCCTGTGCGGCCCATTCGCGCCCGATCTCTTCGGCAAAAGCACGGGTCGGCACAACGAGATGGGCCTTGGCCGGGGTGCGTACCGGCCGTCCGTCGAGGGTCACGGCAAAGCCGTCCCCCTCAGCCACGACGGCGACATCGGTCCAGAAGCGCTTTAATGTCCAGCCGCTCATTCCCGGTCCTCGAACGGATCGAGCAGAGCGTCCTTCTCGTCCCAGCCCAGAAAGTCCCAAGTGGATTTCATGTGGGCCGGCAGGGGTGCGGTGAGCGTCAGCATGGCTTTGGTGATCGGATGCTCGATGATGAGGGTGCGGGCGTGAAGATGTAGCCTGCGCGACAGGTCTCCGCCAATGCCCGCCCCCCAGCCATCACCGAGATTTTCCTGCGCGCTGCCGCCGTACTTTCCGTCGCCCAGGATCGGATGCCCCAATTCGGCCATGTGGGCCCGAAGCTGGTGCGTCCGCCCCGTTACGGGCTGCATGGCCACCCATGAGAGGCGGCCTCCGGCGTTCTCGACCGTCAGGAACTCGGTTACCGCCCGCTTGGCCCCCGGGGTCGCGTCCACCTCACGGGGATGGATGCAGCGCATCTTCTCGTCACCACGGCCACCCTCCTTGACCAAGCCAAACTTGATCGTGCCCGCGCGGGGATAGGGCACGCCCGCAACGGCGGCCCAGTAGATCTTGCGAACGTTGCGGTGGCGCAGCGCCTCGGAGAGCCCACGCGCGACGCGATCGGTGCGGGCGAGCAGCAGGATGCCGGAGGTATCTTTGTCCAGGCGATGAACGAGCTTGGGCGGCTCCTTGTAGCCGAACATCAGGGCCGGGGCGAGGCCGTCCACGTGGCGGTCGCCCTGCCCCGAGCCCCCCTGAGAGGGAAGGCCCGGCGGCTTGTTGAGCGCGATGATGTGCTCGTCCTTCCACAGGACCGCGGCTTGGATCATTGCCTCGTCCCCTCTGGCCAGTCGCGAGGCGGGTGGGGCAGGCTGGTCGATGTCGGGCAGCGGCGGCACCCGCACGGTTTGCCCCTCGGCCACCCGGGTCGATGAGATCGCGCGTGCGCCATCCACCCGGAGTTCGCCCTTGCGGAGCATCTTTTCAATGGCTCCCTGGGTCAGGTGGGGAAAGCGCTTGCGAAGCCAGCGGTCGAGGCGCTGGTCCCCTTCGCCCTCGCCCACGATCAAGGTTTGAACGCCGCTCATGCCAGTCTCCCCAGCCAAAGGCCCAGCGCACAGGCACCGAGCGACAGGGCGACCGAGCCGCCCGCGTAAGTCACCGCCGCTCCGATCCGCCCCCCCTCGATGAGCCGCAGCGTGTCGAGAGAGAACGCGGAGAAGGTGGTGAAGCCCCCCAGCACGCCGGTGACCAGGAACGGCGCCAGCGGGTGAAGCCCCCGCTCCGACAGGAGGAGAGGCACGGCCAGAAGCCCGATCAGGAGCGCGCCCGCCCCATTGATCGCGAGCGTGCCCCAAGGGGCAGGCCAAGCCAGGAGGGCAAGGTAGCGCAAGGTGGCGCCAAGCGCGCCGCCCAGGGCTACGAAAGGAAGGGCATAGGTCATGCTGGGCTTCTTGGGTCGCGCGCCGCCAGTGTCAACCGGCCCAAGCCGCGCGGATGGCCCAGGGAACGAAATTGCACCGGGCATCAGCCCTTCTGGCGGCGCCCACGCAGGCCAGCAAAGAAGTCGACGCGCTTGCGCAGGTCTCTCTCGAAGCCTCGATCGACCGGGACGTAGTAGACGCCCCGCTTCATGCCCTCGGGGAAGTACTCCTGCCCCGAAAAGGCGTCCTCGGCATCATGGTCGTACTGATACCCCGAGCCGAACCCCTGCTCCTTCATCATCCTCGTGGGCGCGTTCAGGATATGCATTGGAGGCGCCAACGAGCCCGTCCGGCGCGCTGCCTCGCGGGCGGCCTTATAGGCCGAGTACGCCGCATTCGATTTGGGAGCGAGCGCCAAGTAGATGACCGCCTGCGCCAGGGCGAGCTCACCTTCGGGAGAACCCAGTCGCTCGTAGGTGTTCCAGGCATCGATGCAGACCGCTTGCGCTTGTGGGTCGGCAAGGCCGATGTCCTCCACTGCCATGCGCGTGATACGGCGCGCGAGGAAGCGCGGATCCTCACCGCCCTCGAGCATTCGCGCGAACCAGTAGAGCGCCGCATCGGGATCGGAGCCGCGCACCGACTTGTGGAGCGCAGAGATGAGGTTGTAATGCCCGTCGCCGCTCTTGTCGTAGTTGGATGCCCGGCGGCGGAGGCGGCCCGCCAGCGCGGCGGTGTCAAGAGACCCCTGGACGCGCCAGGATGCCACTTGCTCAATGAGGTTCAGAAGTGCGCGCCCGTCCCCGTCCGCCATCTCCAGCATCGCCTCGCGTGCGGCAACCTGGAGAGGCAGAGGTCGGGCCAGTTCCTTCTCGGCCTGCTGGGTGAGCCGCTCCAGATCCGCGAGCGTCAGGCGATGCAGCGTGAGAACCTGTGCGCGGCTGAGGAGCGCGGCGTTGAGTTCGAAGCTCGGGTTCTCCGTCGTGGCTCCGACAAGGACGATCGTCCCATCCTCCATCAGAGGCAGGAAGCCATCCTGCTGGGCGCGGTTGAAGCGGTGGATCTCGTCCACAAAGAGCAGTGTGCCCCGACCCTGCCGACGCCTGAGCCGGGCGGCATCGAAGACCTTTCGCAGGTCCTGCACCCCGGTGAAGATGGCGCTGATCTGCTCGAAGTGCAGGTCCGTCTCCTTGGCCAGGAGACGGGCGATGGTCGTCTTGCCCACCCCTGGCGGCCCCCAGAGGATAAGCGACGACAGGCTGCGCGACGACAGCATGGCCCCGATCGGTCCCTCGGTCCCCAGCAGATGATCTTGGCCAACGACATCCTCCAGGCGTCGAGGGCGCATGCGGTCGGCCAGGGGGCGCGGAGCGGCTGAGGGGCCCCCCTCTTCTTGGGGGGCCAGATCGAATAGGTCGGACATGTCGCGCAGCATAGGGCCATGCGCCAGCGATGCACAGGTCAATGAAGCTGACCGGCGAAGTCGATCCAGACCGCCTGGTAAAGAATGCCGCCCATGTCCATCTCCCGGCCTGCAGCCCTCATCTCGAGTTTGCAGCGCGCGGCCCAACGGTCCCAGTTCACCGGAAGAAGCGCCAGCATGGTTCGGATGCCCTCCTCGCGTGAGGTGCGGAGCATCTGCAGCACCAGTTTCATGCGGACCTTCTGGCGAATCTCGGCGGGGATGTCGGCCTTCACGAAGCCACGGGTCACCTCCCACACGCCCTCCGCTACGGGCGCCTCCTTGTAGAGAAGATCCGACGGGATCGACTCTAGGAGCCCACGCTGAGCATCACGGATCATGTAAGAATAGATTCCGCACTGGGCCGTCGTGGGGGTCAGGCGCACGCCGGCGAGGACTTGGCCCGTGTCGTCGTGAACAGCAAGCCAGCGTGACACGGGCGTGTCATACTGATCGAACTCCATGCCCATCGTCTCTGGCAGGTTCCAGCGGTTGCGAACGATGAAACTTTCGCGTCTCGCACGAAGTATGTTGGCGAACAGTTCGCCGTGGTTGTGCATGTTGGCAAAGGACAGGGTCGTGCTGTGCATGGGACGGCTCCTTGGGGGGTGGTGATGTGCCTTTCCTCCCCCGCAGGTCTGTCCCTTGGGGTCAGATCAGCCGGTAGTCCTTGGCTCGCTGGATTGCCTCCGCAGTGGTGCGGGCCAGCAAGGTTTCCCGGGCAGCCGCCAGACGCGCCTTGAGCGCCGACTCGGATATTCCGAGCTTGGCGGCCGCCGCGGCATAACGATGGCCCGCAGCGATGCAGCGCAAAGCCTCGATCTGAGCCGGAGTGATCGATGTCGGAGGTTCCGTGACGTCATGGAGATGAGAGATAACGGCAGCGAAGGCGCTCATCTCTTCATCCTTGAACTCGCGGTCATCGCGCGACGCGGTGGCAATGGTGCGGGACTTCATCGGGCCTACAGACACCGCTACGCCGTAGATCATTCCAAAGTCCCTCGCCTGGCCCAGGACGTTGAACGGGTCGGGAATCCCGATTTCGCTCCAACGTGCGATGCCGTTCGTTGAGAAGCCCCAGGCAATGATGGGATCGCGCAGCGCGTAAGCCTGCTCCGTGTACAGGTCCACCCAACCCTGCGGATAGGTCTGGAGGTTGATCAGCGGCATGGCGAAGCGGATGTGCAGCGCAAAGAAGAATCCCTTTGGAGCCATCCTTGCGAGCTTGCGCGTGTGCAGGTCGATTTCGGACTGAAGGGACATGGCTCGCTTTCTGTGTTCTCGGACTTGGCCACGTCAACCTGAAATTGTGTTAGGCCTCCGGTTCTTTTGTGGAATCTCGTGTTCGAAGCTATGTTCCCAAAAGAAAAGCCCTACCCGTGAGGGCAGGGCCTTGGATCGTTCTGTCCGTCGAAGAGCTTACGCTTCTGCGCCGTCCAGAGCTTCGAGCCGCGCACGGTCGGCGGCACCCTTGGCCGCAGCGTCACGCTCCACGAGTTCGATGATCGCCATCGGCGCCATGTCGCCGTAGCGGAAGCCGGCCTTCAGCACGCGGCAGTAGCCACCCTGACGCTCCTGGTAACGGGGGCCCAGAACAGCGAACAGCTTCTGAACATGCATGTCCTGCTTCAGCGCCGCGGCCGCCTGACGGCGGGCGTGCAGGTCGCCACGCTTGCCGAGCGTGATCAGCTTGTCGATCACGCGCTTCAGCTCCTTGGCCTTGGGAAGCGTGGTCTTGATCTGCTCATGTTCGATGAGCGAGCCCGCCATGTTGGCGAAGAGCGCCTTGCGGTGTTCGTGGGTGCGGTTGAGTTTGCGGTAGCCGCTGCCATGTCTCATGATGTTTTCCTATCGATTTTGCTTTGTCCGGCAGCCTCTCGTACGGCTGCTCACCTTATTGGGGCAGAACGCCCGACAGATTAGATCACGCTGCCCCGCCCGCCGGGCAGGACAGCAACGATCCGGTCAGTCTTAGAACTGGTCCTCGAACTTCTTGGCCAGATCCTCGATGTTCTCGGGCGGCCAATCCTCGACTTCCATGCCGAGGTGGAGACCCATGCCCGAGAGCACCTCCTTGATCTCGTTCAGCGACTTCCGTCCAAAGTTGGGCGTCCGCAGCATCTCGGCCTCGGTCTTCTGGATCAGATCGCCGATATAAACGATATTGTCGTTCTTGAGGCAGTTGGCCGAGCGCACCGACAGTTCCAGCTCGTCCACCTTCTTAAGGAGAAGCGGGTTGAACTCCAGGCCGTCCTCGAGCGCGCCGGCCGTGGCCGACTCGGGCTCCTCGAAGTTGAGGAAGATCGACAACTGGTCCTGAAGAATGCGCGCGGCATACGCGACTGCATCGTCCGGGGTCAGAGCCCCGTTAGTTTCGATTCGCATGGTCAGCTTGTCGTAGTCCAGCACCTGCCCCTCGCGCGTCGGCTGGACGTCGTAGCTGACCTTCTTGACCGGCGAATAGATCGCATCGATCGGGATCAGACCAATTGGCGCATCTTCGGGCTTGTTCTTGTCCGCAGACACGTAACCCTTCCCCGTCGCGACGGTCAGCTCCATGTAGAGCGACGCCCCTTCGTCAAGGTGGCAGATCACGTGGTCCTTGTTCAGGATTTCGATGCCAGCCGACTCGGAGATGTCACCAGCGGTCACAGCGCCCGGACCTTTGGCTTGCACGGTCAGACGCTTGGGCCCGTCCAGATCCATGCGGATGGCCACACCCTTGAGGTTCAGGACGATGTCGGTGACATCCTCACGGACCCCCGCCACTGACGAGAATTCATGCAGAACGTTGTCGATCTGCACAGACACGATTGCCGCACCTTGCAGTGAGCTCAGCAGCACGCGGCGGAGCGCATTGCCCAGCGTGAGACCGAAGCCCCGCTCTAGGGGTTCGGCAACCAGGGTCGCCTGGCGCTGCGGATCGTTGCCGGGACGAACATCGAGCTGTTGCGGCTTGATGAGCTCGGACCAATTCTTATGGATCATGCGTCCCTCCATTCTCGCGGTGCCCTTCATGTCCAACAAGGCTCCACTCCCGAGGTTGACTTAGAAACAGCGAAACGGGGCCGCGCCCATGCGCAACCCCGCCCGTGGTTATGCGGCTGCGTCAGACGCGACGACGCTTCGGCGGGCGGCAGCCGTTATGCGCGATCGGCGTGACGTCGCGGATCGAGGTGATGGCGAAACCAACTGCCGCAAGCGCACGGAGCGCCGATTCACGTCCGGAGCCCGGACCTTGAACCTCGACTTCGAGGGTCTTGACGCCGTGCTCCTGAGCCTTACGACCGGCATCCTCGGCAGCCATCTGGGCAGCGTAGGGCGTCGACTTGCGCGACCCCTTGAAGCCCATCGTGCCAGCCGACGACCAAGCGATGGCGTTGCCCTGCACGTCCGAAATCAGGATCTTGGTATTGTTGAACGAAGAATTCACATGGGCCACGCCCGCTGCGATGTTCTTCGAAACCTTCTTCTTGCCGCCCCGGCGGGTATCACGAGCCATGTCTGTCTACCCCTTACTTCTTCTTGCCGGCGATCGGCTTGGCCGGGCCCTTGCGGGTCCGTGCGTTCGTGTGCGTTCGCTGACCACGAACCGGAAGGTTGCGGCGATGGCGCAGTCCACGATACGCACCCAGGTCCATGAGCCGCTTGATGTTCATCGTCGTTTCGCGACGGAGATCACCCTCGACCACGTAGTTGGCGTCGATATGCTCGCGGATCGCCAAGATTTCGGCGTCACTTAGCGTGTCCACGCGACGGGCCTCGTCCACCTTGACGGCGGCGCAGATTTCCTTGGCATTGGCTGGGCCGATGCCGTGGATGTAGGTGAGGGCAATCGGAACCCTCTTCTTGGTCGGGATGTTGACCCCGGCGATACGTGCCACGTGAGTGGTCCTTTCGTTGCGGCTCCGTGGTACCGGAGCCTTTTCTCACAACTGCAGCCCCTCCGGATGAGGCTGCTCCTCAAAGGTGATCAGGTCTGGACTATGCCATAGAAGACCGTCCAGAACCGGCGATTCCCGGCTAGGATGGGGCGTCCTAAAGGCAAAGATGCGCAACGTCAAGGGCCGACGTCACGCGCACGCCATCAGGCATGCTGCGACACTGGCAACTCCGACGGCGCATGTCCCAAGAGGCTGTCGATCTGCCCCGCGACATCATCGATCTCACCCAATCCATCGACCGGACGAAGCAGCCGCTTGACGTGGTAATATCCGACAAGGGTTGCCGTATCCTTATAATAAGCGAAAAGACGGGTCCGCATACTCTCTGCGTTATCGTCCCCTCGCCGGGTGAAGCTTGTCTGGCCACATTTGACGCAGTGACCATCACCCGGCACAGGCTTGGTTACATCGTGATAGACTTCTCCGCAGTTGGAGCAGGTCGAACGCCCCGAGACGCGCTGCACCAGTTCCTCATCATCATGGATGCGCATCTCGATCACATGATCGAGCTGCATGCCCTCGGCGTCCAGCATGTCACCCAGTGCATCGGCTTGAGCCAAAGTGCGTGGGAAGCCGTCAAAAATAACCCCTCCGCCGAGCCCCCCCTGCAGAAGACGTTCCCGGATCAAACCGATGACGATGTCGTCGGTGACTAGGTTGCCCCGGTCCATCACCTCAGCCACACGTCGACCCATCTCGGTTCCTGACTTGCGTGCGGCTCTCAGCATGTCTCCGGTCGACAACTGAACCATGCCACGACGCTCGACCAGCAGCCGGGCCTGGGTGCCCTTGCCGGCGCCAGGCGGTCCTAGAAGAATAATGTTCATGCGGCCGCCCTCCCCCGACGTACCCCCAACTCCGACTCCTCAACGCCTGGCAGGTCCGCCCGACCGTGGCGGCCTTGCCTTCCCACGTCCGCGAAGCTGTGATCGCTCGATCAGCCCCTCGTACTGGTGCGCCAAGAGATGAGACTGGATTTGCTGGATCGTGTCCATGCCTACGGACACGATGATCAGCACCGAGGTACCCCCGAAGTAGAACGGCACCGCGAGTTGACTGCGCAGTATTTCGGGCAGCAGACAGACAAGAGCCAGATACGCCGAACCCAGAACGAGAATGCGATTCACCACATACTCGAAATAGTCAGCCGTCCGCTTACCAGGACGGATACCTGGCACGAAGCCGTTCTGGTTCTTCAAGTTCTCGGCCACCTCGTCCGTCTTGAACGCCACCTCATGGGTGTAGAAGTAGGTGAAGAACACGATCATGCCGGTGAAGAACAGCAGGTACAGCGGCTGCCCTGGCCCGAAATAGGCCAGGAACGTCGACATGATCGGCCCTGAGGTCGAATGTGAGAAGGTGGCGATAGTCGAGGGCAGCAGGAGCAAAGCCGACGCGAAGACCGCCGGGATGACCCCTGCCGGGTTGACCTTGATCGGCAGGTGCGACGATCCGCCATCATAGACCTTCATGCCGACCTGCCGGCGCGGGTACTGAATGTGGATCTTCCGGAGGGAACGTTCCATGAACACGACGAACGCAAGCGTCGCGATTACCATCAAAATGATGAGCAGGATGGTCAGCGGGCTGATCGCGCCGGTCCGGCCCTGGCTCAGGAACTGCGCGAGGGCGGCTGGAACCTCGGCGATGATACCGACGAAGATGATCAGGGAAATCCCGTTGCCGATGCCCCGAGACGTGATCTGCTCCCCGATCCACATCAGGAACATCGTCCCTCCAACAAGCGTGACGACGCACGCTGCCAGGAAGAAAGGACCAGGGTTTGCAACCAGATCGCCCGCTTCAAGGCTGACCGCCATCCCGTAGGCTTGGAACGTGGCTAGAAGGACCGTGAAGTAGCGGGTGTACTGATTCAGCTTTTTTCGACCCTGCTCACCTTCCTTCTTCAGGTTCTTCCACGGCTCGTACATCGACGCGACAAGCTGGATGATGATGGAAGCCGAGATGTAGGGCATGATCCCAAGCGCAAAGATCCCCATGCGCGAAAGAGCACCGCCGGTGAACATCGACAGGATACCGCCAAGCCCGGCACCCGCCCCTTCCATAAAGTCCCGAAGCGCAGCGCCATCAATGCCTGGCACTGGGATGTAGGTACCTAGACGATAGACGATGAGCAGACCGATCGTGAAAAGGATCCGCTGCTTGAGCTCGGTCGCCTTGCCAAAGGCCGCCCAGCTCATGTTCGAGGCCATCTGTTCCGCTGCCGATGCCATGGCTTTCTCCGTCAAGACTGCGCCGCCGACCGGGGCTCCGGCGGCGGCGCTGTATGAACCTTATCCGAGTTGGACGCGAGTGGAAACGGGGATGCCCCCATGTCTCACGCGGCGGTGTCTTCCGCCGACTCGGTCGCCCGGGAAACGGTCAGCGTGCCACCGGCTGCTGAGACCGCCGCGACTGCGCCTGCCGACGCTCCCGTCACATTGATGGTTACGCTCGAAGTGATTTCACCCTTCGACAGTACCCGGATGCCGTCACGCGCACGACGAAGAACCCCGGAGGACACGAGGACCTCCTCGGTAATCGGCTGACCGGCGTCAATGCGACCCGAGTCGATGAACTTCTGGATCAGGCCGAGGTTGACCACTGCATATTCCTTGCGGTTCGGCTTGTTGAAGCCCCGCTTGGGAAGACGCATGTAGAGCGGCATCTGACCGCCCTCGTACCCGCCGATGGCAACGCCTGAACGGGATTTCTGACCTTTGATACCGCGACCGGCCGTCTTACCGACGCCGGAACCAGGGCCGCGTCCAACCCGCACTTTCTTCTTGGACGCACCAGGATTGTCGCGGAGTTCATTCAATTTCATGTCGCTACTCCTATGGCCGGAGACGTCGGGCCGAGCGACAGGCCAGACGCACACGGGAAACGAACGGCGCGGCACCTGGGCCGCGCCTCAAGGGTTCTAACCACGCTCCTCGACGATCTTGACGAGATGCGGGACGGCATTCACCATACCACGGACCGAGGGGGTGTCCTCGAGCTCGCGAGTTCTGCGCATCTTGTTCAGCCCCAAACCTATAAGGGTCTGGCGCTGCACAGCTGGGCGACGAGCCCCAGAGGCAATCTGCTGGACGACAATCGTCTTTGCCATCGATCAGGCCTCCACTGCTTGCGTTTCGGCTTCGGGCTGGCGGAGGATCTCCGCAACCTTCTTGCCACGACGCTGAGCCACGGACCGGGGCGACGCCTCCTTGGTCAGGCCGTCGATGGTCGCGCGGATCATGTTGTACGGGTTGTTCGAGCCGAGCGACTTGGACACGACGTCCTGCAGCCCGAGCATCTCGAACACGGCGCGCATCGGTCCGCCGGCGATGATGCCGGTCCCCGGAACCGCGGTCCGCATCACGACGCGACCGGCGCCATGACGCCCTTCGATGTCGTGGTGCAGGGTCCTGCCTTCCCGAAGAGGTACGCGCACCAGGCTGCGCTTGGCCTGTTCGGTGGCCTTGCGGATCGCCTCGGGCACTTCCTTGGCCTTACCCTTGCCGTAGCCTACGCGGCCCTTCTGGTCACCTACGACCACGAGCGCGGCGAAGCCGAAACGCTTGCCCCCCTTCACGGTCTTGGAGACGCGGTTGATCGCGACGAGGCGATCAGCGAACTCGGGATTTGCGTCTTCGCGGTCCCGACGATCGCGACGTTGTTCACGTTCTGCCATGATGCCTCTCAGATCGTCAGGCCGTTTTCACGGGCGGCCTCGGCCAAAGCCTTGATCTTCCCGTGAAACAGGAAGCCGCCACGGTCGAAGTAGGCTTGCGTTACGCCAGCGGCCTTAGCACGCTCGGCGATAGTCGCACCGATCTTTGCCGCCGCTTCGACGTTGTTCTTGCCCACAAGGCCCAAGTCTTTCTCGAGGGTCGAGGCGGACGCGAGCGTCACACCCCGAGCGTCATCGATCAGCTGGACCGAGATGTTCTTGTTGGAACGGTGAACGGAAAGCCGAAGCTTGCCGCCATTCACCGACTTGAGTTTGTTCCGAACGCGCATCCGGCGCTTCTGGAACAGCTCGAGCTTCGTGCTGGCCATGATGTGCGTTCCTTACTTCTTCTTGCCTTCCTTGCGGAAGATGAACTCGCCCCGGTAACGGATACCCTTGCCCTTATACGGCTCCGGACCCCGCCATTCGCGGATCTCAGCCGCAACCTGGCCGACCTGCTGGGGGTCGATGCCCTCTACGACGATGACGTCGTTACGAGCCGACGGCGTCGTGATCTTGACGCCGGCGGGCGGCTCGTAGTTGACATCGTGCGAGTAGCCCAAGGCGAGCTTAAGGACGTTGCCCTGCATCGTGGCGCGGTATCCCACCCCAGTGATGTCCAGCTCCTTCTTGAAGCCTTGTGTCACGCCGGTCACCAGGTTTTCCACCATGGACCGGGACATGCCCCACTGCTGACGGGCACGCTTGGACGTACCACGCGGCTGAACGGCAACGGCGCCTTCCTCTTGGGTGAGGGTTACGTCGTCGGTCGCCTTAAAAGACAGGGTGCCCTTCGGGCCCTTCACTTCGATGCTCTGGCCGCTGATGGTGGCGGTGACGCCAGCCGGCAGCGGAACGGGCTTCTTGCCGATTCGTGACATCCAGCCCTCCTCAGAACACGGTGCACAGCACTTCGCCACCGACATTGGCAGCGCGCGCATGTGCATCAGACATCACGCCCCTGGGCGTGGACACGATCGAGACCCCAAGGCCCTGACGGACGCTGGGAAGCTCCTTGACCCCGGAGTAGACGCGGCGGCCGGGCTTCGAGACACGCTTGATCTCCCGGATCACGGGCGTGCCTTCGTAGTACTTCAGTTCGATCCGAAGCTCAGGATGACCGGCCACGGAAGTGGCGGCCTCATAGCCTCGGATGTAACCTTCATCCCGGAGCACATCGAGCACACGAGCCCGAAGCTTGGATGCAGGGGTCACCACGCTGTTCTTTCCGCGGGACTGAGCGTTGCGGATGCGGGTCAGCATATCGCCGATAGGATCGTTCATGTTGACCTCCTTACCAGCTCGACTTCACCAGACCGGGGATCTCGCCGTTCGAGCCAAGCTCGCGCAGCATGATCCGGCTGATCTTCAGCTTGCGGTAATAGGCGCGCGGGCGGCCGGTCAGCTGGCAGCGGTTGCGCAGACGGGTGGCAGAAGAGTTACGCGGCAGTTCTGCAAGCTGCAGGGTCGCCTTAAAACGCTCTTCCACGGAGACGGACTGGTCACTCGCGACAGCCTTGAGCGCCGCCCGCTTGGTGGCAAATTGCTCCACCAGACGTTGACGCTTCTTATCGCGTTCGATCATGGATTTCTTGGCCATGGTGCTTCTCTCCCGCGGCTCAGCTGTTGAACGGCATGTTGAAGTGCTTCAACAGCGACTTGGCCTCCGCGTCGGTCTTCGCGGTGGTGCAAATGACAATGTCCATGCCCCAGACTTCGTCGACCTTGTCGAAGTTGATCTCAGGAAACACGATGTGCTCCTTCAAACCGGTGGCATAGTTGCCCCGTCCGTCGAAAGACTTGCCCGACACGCCGCGGAAGTCCCGAACACGCGGCATCGCCACGTAGATCAGGCGGTCCAGGAACTCGTACATCCGGTCACCCCGAAGGGTGACCTTGGTGCCGAGCGGCATTTCCTCACGAACGCGGAAGCCCGCGATCGACTTCTTCGCCTTGGTCACAACCGCGCGCTGGCCGGCGATCGTGGACAGGTCGTCCTGAGCAGACTTCACCTTCTTAGAGTCCCGAACGGACTCGGACCCGGCCCCGATATTTAGCACGATCTTGTCGAGCTTCGGAATCTGCATGTCATTCTTGTAGCCGAACTCTTCCTTGAGTGCGGCGCGAATCCGGGCCTTGTAATCAGCCTTGAGACGCGGGGTATAAGTGGCAGCATCAAGCATCAGATCACGTCTCCCGTGGTCTTGGCGAAGCGAACCTTCGTGCCGTCCTCGTTGAACCGGAAGCCGACACGGGTCGCCTTACCATTCGCATCGACCAGCGCTAGGTTCGACAGGTCGATAGGCATTGCCTTGGGCTGGCGACCGCCTTGGGTCGTCTGCGACTGCTTGACATGCCGGATGGCAACATTCACGCCGTTCACCACGGCCCGGTTGTCCTTGGGCAGAACCTGCTCGATCTCGCCTGTCTTGCCTTTGTCCTTGCCAGCAAGCACGACGACCCGATCACCCTTGCGGAGTTTGGCAGCCATCACAGCACCTCCGGAGCAAGCGAAATGATCTTCATAAAGTTCTTGGCACGCAGCTCACGCACGACCGGCCCGAAGATACGGGTTCCGACCGGCTCACCTTGGTTGTTCAGGATGACGGCAGCGTTCCGGTCGAAGCGGATCGTCGTACCGTCGTCGCGACGAACTTCCTTGGCGGTGCGAACGACCACCGCTTTACGAACGTCGCCTTTCTTGACGCGGCCACGCGGAATTGCTTCCTTGACGGATACGACGATAACGTCGCCCACCGACGCGTAGCGCCGGTGCGATCCGCCCAGGACCTTGATGCACTGAACCCGGCGGGCGCCGGAGTTGTCAGCGACATCCAGATTGGTCTGCATCTGGATCATGTGGTTTCTCCCGACCTGTGGGGGGGTCTAGACCCGTATCCCCAGGGTTTCGATTGGTTCGGTCAGATCTCAGGCCTGCTCGGCCACGAGAACCTCCCAGCGCTTCGAAGCCGACTTCGGAGCGCATTCGATGATGCGAACCGCATCACCAGCCTTGAACACGTTGTTTTCGTCGTGAGCCCGATATTTCTTCGACTGACGAATGGTCTTCTTCAGAATGGGATGGGTGAAGCGACGCTCCACGAGAACGGTCACGGTCTTGTCGTTCTTGTCAGAGGTCACGACGCCCGAAAGGATGCGCTTGGGCATGGGTCTCAGGCCTCTTGCGCGGCCTGGGCCGCCTTTTGGTTCAGGATGGTCAGAACGCGAGCGGCCTGGCGGCGCGCCTGCCGCATGCGCGAGCTGTTCTCAAGCTGCCCCGTCGCCTGCTGGAAGCGAAGGTTGAAGCTCTCTTTCTTCAAGCTGGCGAGCTGGTCGCGCAGCTGGTCGGGCGTCTGCCCGCGAAGGTCCTTGGCGTTCATCGCCGTTTATCCTCGTCAGAAGTCAACAGACGCCGCTGAACGGGGCCGTCGCTTTTCCAATGGACAGGGGCCCCGCCATCGGGGCCCCCGAAGAATTCCTTACCAGTCCTCACGGACGATGGTGCGCGTTTTTACCGGCAGCTTCATCGCCGCGAGTCGGAGGGCTTCCCTTGCCACATCTTCGGGGACCCCGTCAACCTCGAACATGATCCGGCCGGGTTTGACCCGGCAGGCCCAATAATCGACGGAGCCTTTGCCCTTGCCCATACGGACTTCGATAGGCTTGGACGTGACAGGCACATCCGGGAAAACACGGATCCAGACGCGGCCCTGACGTTTCATATGTCGCGTCAAGGCACGACGTGCGGCCTCGATCTGACGCGCGGTCACCCGCTCCGGCTCCGTAGCCTTCAGGCCGTAGGTGCCGAAGTTCAGGTCCGAACCGCCCTTGGCATCGCCATGGATCCGACCCTTGTGCAGCTTGCGGAACTTAGTGCGCTTCGGTTGCAGCATTTCTCTCTACTCCTCAGCGATCACGGTCGCGACGCTCGGGACGTGCGCCCCGCGGCACGGCCGTGTCCTGCAGCTCAGCAGCCTTGCGGTCGCGAGCCTGCGGATCGTGCTCCATGATCTCGCCCTTGAAGATCCAGACCTTGATCCCAATGATCCCGTAGGGCGTCTCGGCTTCGCTCAGCGCATAGTCGATGTCAGCCCGAAGCGTATGCAGGGGCACGCGGCCTTCCCGGTACCACTCGGTCCTGGCGATCTCGGCTCCGCCCAGACGACCGGACAGATTCACGCGGATGCCCAGGGCGCCCATGCGCATCGCGTTCTGCACCGCACGCTTCATCGCGCGACGGAACGAGACCCGACGTTCGAGCTGCTGCGCAATGCTCTCGCCGACCAGTGCGGAGTCCAGCTCGGGCTTGCGGACTTCGACGATGTTGAGGTGCAGTTCCGACTTGGTGAGCGCTGCCAGCTTACGGCGCAGCGTCTCGATGTCCGCGCCCTTCTTTCCAATGATCACACCAGGACGAGCGGCGTGGATCGTAACGCGGCACTTCCGATGAGGACGCTCAATGATGACGCGGCTAATGCCGGCGGCCTTGGCTTCCTTCTTGATGAAATCCTTGATCCGGATGTCTTCGAGAAGGAGATCACCGAAATCCTTGGAGTTCGCGAACCAGCGGCTGTCCCAGGTACGGTTGACCTGGAGACGCATGCCGATCGGATTGACCTTGTTGCCCATCAGGCTTGCTCCCCCTGGACCGCGTCCATCTGCCGGACGGTAATGGTGAGTTCCGAGAACGGCTTCACGATGCGGCCAAACCGGCCGCGAGCGCGCGGACGCCCCCGCTTCATCGTCAAGTTCTTCCCGACCCAGGCCTCGGCCACAATCAACGAGTCCACGTCGAGGTTGTGGTTGTTCTCTGCGTTGGCGATCGCAGACTGGAGGCACTTCTTCACGTCGCCAGCGATGCGGCGCTTCGAAAAAGTGAGATCGGCTAGCGCCTTTTCGACCTTCTTCCCACGAATGAGCGCGGCAACAAGGTTGAGCTTTTGCGGGCTGGTGCGCAGCATGCGCGACTTCGCCATGGCCTCATTGTCCGCCACGCGGCGCGGATTCTTCTCCTGACCCATGGCTTACTTCCTCTTGGCTTTCTTGTCGGCGGCGTGGCCGTAGTAGGTCCGCGTCGGCGAGTACTCACCGAACTTTTGGCCGATCATGTCCTCGGTGACGTTCACCGGAATATGCTTCTTGCCATTATAGACGCCGAAGGTGAGCCCCACGAACTGGGGCAGGATGGTGGAACGGCGCGACCAGATCTTGATGACCTCGTTGCGGCCGGCGCCCCGCGACGCTTCTGCCTTCTTCAGGACATAAGCATCGACAAAGGGGCCTTTCCAAACGGAACGCGACATGGATCAGCGGCCTTTCTTCGCGTGACGGGAACGAAGGATGAGCTTCGTCGACGCCTTATTCGGGTTGCGGGTGCGATTACCCTTGGTGCCTTTGCCCCACGGCGTGACCGGGTGACGACCGCCCGATGTCCGGCCTTCGCCGCCACCATGCGGGTGATCGATCGGGTTCATCGCAACACCGCGGACGGTTGGACGAATGCCGAGGTGACGCGACCGGCCCGCCTTGCCGAGGTTCTGGTTCGAGTTGTCCGGGTTCGACACGGCGCCAATGGTCGCCATGCACTCCTGGCGAACGGCCCGGAGCTCACCCGAAGAAAGCCGGATCTGGGCATATCCGCCGTCACGCCCCACGAACTGGGCATAAGTGCCCGCGGCGCGGGCAATCTGCCCACCCTTCCCCGCCTTCATCTCGACGTTATGGACGATCGTGCCGATCGGCATACCGGAGAAAGGCATCGCATTGCCCGGCTTCACGTCGGTCTTGCTGCCAGCAACGACTGTGTCGCCGACCGCGAGCCGCTGCGGTGCGAGAATGTAAGCCTGCTCACCATCTTGGTACCGGATCAGCGCGATAAAGGCCGTCCGGTTCGGGTCGTATTCGATTCGCTCCACAGTCGCTGGAACGTCGAACTTGCGACGCTTGAAATCGACGACTCGGTAGAGGCGCTTAGCGCCGCCACCCTTGTGCCACATCGTGATCCGCCCGGTATTGTTCCGGCCGCCGGTCTTTGTGAGACCTTCCGTCAATGACTTGACGGGGCGTCCTTTCCAAAGCTCCGAACGGTCGATCAGAACCAGCCCTCGCTGGCCAGGCGTCGTCGGCTTGTACGACTTGAGTGCCATGCTTTCTGTCTTCCGTCTGCTTTGCGGACCTCTACAGGTCCGTCTCTGATATGAAGGGCCCCAAAGGTCCCCGGTTAGAAAGAAGAGGCCCCGGGGCTTTGCCCGGGGCCGGTCAGGTCAGCGGCCCCTTACGCGAGGCCGGTGGAAACGTCAATCGTATGGCCCTCTTCGAGAGTCACGTAAGCTTTTTTGACGTCGTTCCGGGTGCCGAGGCGACCCCGGAAACGCTTGCTCTTGCCCTTGGTCACGACCGTGTTGACAGCCCTCACCTTGACACCGAACAGCGCCTCGACCGCCTGCTTGATCAGCGGTTTTGTCGCTTCGGACGCAACTTCGAACACCACGGCGTTCGACTCTGATGCAAGAGTCGCCTTCTCGGTGATGATCGGACGGCGAATGATGTCATATTGCGCGGGAGTGGCAGTCATTTCAGGCGAGCCTCCAGAGCTTCGACACCGGCGCGGGTGAGCACGAGCGTGTCACGACGCAGGATGTCGTAGACGTTAGCGCCGATAGCAGGCAGCACGTCCAAGGTCTCGATGTTGCGGGCGGCACGGGCAAATGACTCGTTGACGGCCGCATCGATTACGAGCGCACGCTTCCAACCGAGGCTTTCCAGCTGTCGAGCCAGAACGCGCGTCTTCGCGTCCGCGACATCCAAGTTCTCGACCACGACCAGCTCACCAGCGCGCGCCTTGGCGGAGAGCGCATGCATGAGACCGAGCTTACGGAATTTCTTGTTGAGGTCGTGAGCATGGCTGCGGGGCTTGGGACCCTTGTAAACGCCCCCGTGCCGGAAGATCGGCGCGCCCTTGTCCCCGTGGCGGGCGCCACCGGTCCCCTTCTGGCGGTAGATCTTCTTGGTCGAGTAGCTGACCTCGGAACGGCCAAGGGTGGAATGAGTCCCCTGCTGAGCCTTGGCACGTTGCCAGCGGACGACGCGGTGCAGGATGTCGGCGCGCGGCTCAAGGCCGAAGATCGCGTCGTCCAGCTCCACGGTCCCGACGGCTTCGCCGGTCAGGGTGATGGCTTGGGCTTGCATCAGTCCTTGCTCCCCTCATCGGCGGCGGTGTCGCCGGCCGGAGCTTCGTTGGCAGCGGCTTCAGCAGCCTCGATGGCGGCCTGCTCCGCTTCTGCCGCTGCACGCGCCGCGGCTTCGGCTTCGGCCGCAGCCTGCGCTGCAGCTTCCTCGGCGAGCCGCTTGGCCTCGCGCTCGGCGGAGCGCAGGGCAGCCGGCTTGATCACGTTCTCGGATGCGGGCTTCTTGACCGCATCCTTCACGGTAACCCAGCCGCCTTTGGTGCCCGGAACTGCGCCCTTGACCATCACCAGGCCACGGTCGGTGTCAATCCGCACAACTTGCAGGTTCTGCGTGGTCACCCGCGCCGTACCCATATGCCCGGCCATCTTCTTGCCTTTGAAGATACGGCCAGGATCCTGGCACTGGCCCACGGAACCGTGCGAGCGGTGCGACACGGACACGCCATGCGAGGCACGGAGACCGCCGAAATTGTGCCGCTTCATGACACCGGCAAATCCCTTGCCGATGGATGTGCCGGATACATCCACATACTGGCCAGCAAAGTAGTGGGCCGCGATGATCTCCTCGCCGACACCGATCAGGTTCTCGGGGGTGACCCGGAACTCGACGATCTTGCGCTTGGGCTCCACGCTGGCCTTGGCGAAGTGACCGCGCATGGGCTGCGACGTGTTCTTGGCCTTGGCCTTGCCCGCGCCGAGTTGGACGGCAGTGTAGCCATCCTTCTCGACCGTGCGCTGCGCGACGACCTGTACATTATCCAGCTGAAGGACAGTCACAGGAACCTGCTTTCCGTCTTCCAGGAACAGGCGGGTCATGCCCACCTTCTTTGCAATGACGCCCGAACGAAGCATGTCAGCCACCTCAGACCTTGATCTCGACGTCGACGCCGGCTGCCAGGTCGAGCTTCATGAGCGCGTCCACGGTCTGCGGAGTCGGATCTACGATGTCGAGAAGCCGCTTATGCGTCCGGATCTCGAACTGGTCGCGAGACTTCTTGTCGATATGCGGGCCGCGGAGAACAGTGAACTTCTCGATTTTATTCGGAAGCGGAATGGGCCCACGGACATTAGCGCCGGTGCGCTTGGCGGTCGACACGATCTCGGCGGTGCTGGCGTCCAACACACGATAGTCGAACGCCTTGAGGCGAATGCGAATGGTCTGGCTATTGCCGGCCATGAGTTTGCCTTTCAAGGCTGAAAACGGTCGAGAGGTGAACCGGCGGGATTGCCGGGCCACTTCGGACCGGTCGTCAATAATGCTGAAGGCGCGCGTCTAGCGCGCGCCCTCGCCAGAGTCAAGCGGCGATCACGCCAGGATTTTCGACACCACGCCGGCGCCGACGGTACGGCCGCCTTCGCGAATGGCGAAGCGCAG
>NZ_VDFU01000035.1 GCF_006152115.1 Rubellimicrobium rubrum
CCATGGTCCACGTGACCAATGGTCCCAATGTTCACGTGCGGTTTGTTCCGCTCGAACTTCGCCTTCGCCATAGTGGCTTCTCCTGTTCGTCAGAATTCCAGCGGCCCTGAGACCGGTGTCTAAGATCGGAAGGGCGCCGCAGGCAGCGCCCCACCGCGCCGTCAGGCGTACTTCTTCTGGATCTCTTGCGAGATGTTCTCGGGCACGGGCTCGTAATGATCGAACTGCATCGTGAACTGCGCCCGACCCGATGTCATGGAACGCAGCGTGTTGATGTAGCCGAACATGTTGGCCAGCGGGACGAACGCGTTGATGACATTCGCGTTGCCGCGTGAGTCCTGCCCCTGCACCATGCCCCGGCGCGAGGTCAGGTCGCCGATCACCCCACCCGTGTAGTCCTCGGGAGTCACAACCTCGACCTTCATGATCGGCTCAAGGAGCTTGGCGCCGGCCTTCTTGAGACCCTCTCGCATGCACATACGCGACGCGATCTCAAAGGCCAGAACCGAGGAGTCGACGTCGTGGTACTTGCCGTCGGTGAGCGACACCTTGAAGTCGATCACGGGAAAGCCGGCCAGCGGACCCGAGTCCATCACCGATTTTATGCCCTTCTCGACGCCCGGGATGTACTCCTTGGGCACTGTGCCGCCGACGATCTTGGACTCAAAGGAGTAGCCCTCGCCCGGCTCGGTTGGCTGGATGTGCAGCTTCACTTCGGCGAACTGGCCAGAACCGCCAGTCTGCTTCTTGTGAGTGTAGGTATGCTCGACCGCGTGACCGATGGTTTCGCGATAGGCCACCTGAGGCGCGCCGATGTTCGCCTCGACCTTGAACTCACGGCGCATGCGGTCGACGAGGATGTCGAGGTGAAGCTCGCCCATGCCCTTCATGATCGTTTGACCGGACTCGAAGTCGGTCTCGACGCGGAAGGACGGATCCTCGGCAGCCAAGCGAGCGAGGGCAATGCCCATCTTCTCCTGGTCGGCCTTGGTCTTGGGCTCGACGGCGATCTCGATAACCGGCTGCGGGAAGGTCATGGTTTCCAGCACGACCGGCGCCTTTTCGGAGCAGAGCGTGTCGCCGGTCGTCGTGTCCTTCAGGCCCGCGAGAGCGATGATGTCGCCAGCATAGGCTTCTTCGATCTCTTCCCGGTTGATGGCGTGCATCATCATCATCCGGCCCACGCGCTCTTTCTTCCCCTTGGTGGAGTTGAGCATGCCGTCGCCCTTCTTGAGGACGCCGGAATAGATGCGCGTAAACGTAAGCGATCCCACGAAGGGGTCGTTCATGATCTTGAAAGCCAGCGCCGAGAAGGGCTGCTCGTCATCGGCCGAACGGGGGATGTCCCGCGTTTCGGTCTCGTCGCCCGGACGGAAGCCCATGTAGGCGGGCACATCGAGCGGCGAGGGCAGGAAGTCGATGACGCAGTTGAGCATGGGCTGGACGCCCTTGTTCTTGAAGGCCGAGCCCGCCGTGACGGGGACGAACTTCATGGCCAGGCAACCCTTGCGGATCAGCTGGCGCAGCTTTTCGGCCGTAGGCTCCTCACCTTCGAGGTAGGCCTCCATGGCCTCGTCGTCCATCTCAACAGCGAGCTCCACCATCTTGCTGCGCCAGTCGGCGGCAAGCTCCTGAAGCTCGGGGCGAATGGGCTGGCGGGTCCAAGACGCACCGAGGTCCTCGCCCTTCCAGGTCCACTCTTCCATCGTGATCAGGTCGATGATGCCTTCGAGCTTGTCCTCGGCGCCGATCGGAAGCGCGACGGGGCACGGGGTCGCGCCCGTGCGGTCCTTGATCATGCGGACGCAGTTGAAGAAGTCCGCGCCGATCTTGTCCATCTTGTTGACGAACACGATCCGAGGAACTTCGTAACGGTCAGCCTGACGCCAGACGGTCTCGGTCTGGGGCTCCACGCCGGCGTTGGCGTCGAGCAGGCACACCGCACCGTCGAGCACGGCGAGCGAACGTTCGACTTCGATGGTGAAGTCGACGTGGCCGGGCGTGTCGATGATGTTGAAGCGGTGCTTGTCGCCGATATGCTCACCGGGGTTCTCGGTGCGCTCCCAGAATGTGGTCGTTGCGGCCGAGGTGATCGTGATCCCCCGCTCCTGCTCCTGCTCCATCCAGTCCATCGTCGCGGCGCCGTCATGGACTTCGCCGATCTTGTGGGACTTGCCGGTGTAGTAGAGGATGCGCTCGGTGGTAGTGGTCTTGCCGGCGTCGATATGCGCCATGATACCGAAGTTGCGGTACAGGCGCAGAGGATATTCGCGTGCCATGGTGGCCCCTTACCAGCGGTAGTGGCTGAACGCCTTGTTGGCGTCGGCCATCTTGTGGGTGTCCTCGCGCTTTTTCACCGCGGTGCCGCGGTTGTTCATCGCGTCCAGAAGCTCGCCGGCTAGGCGCTCTTCCATGGTGTTCTCGTTGCGCTTCTTGGACGCATCGATCAGCCAGCGGATGGCCAGAGCCTCGCGGCGCTCGGGGCGCACTTCGACGGGGACCTGGTAGGTCGCGCCACCGACGCGGCGCGAGCGGACCTCGACGGCGGGCTTGATGTTGTCCAAAGCTTCATGGAACACTTCCACGGGTTCGCGACGGATGCGGCCCTGGACGCGCTCGAAAGCATTGTAGACGATGGTCTCGGCAATCGACTTCTTGCCGTCGACCATCAGGTTGTTCATAAATTTTGAGACAACCCGGTCGCCGTACTTGGCGTCGGGCAGGATTTCGCGCTTCTCGGCGGCGTGACGACGGGACATCTCTTAGATCCTCACTTCGGACGCTTGGCGCCGTACTTCGACCGGCGCTGCTTGCGGTTCTTGACGCCTTGCGTGTCGAGCACGCCGCGCACGATATGGTAGCGCACGCCCGGAAGGTCCTTGATCCGGCCCCCGCGGATGAGCACGACAGAGTGCTCCTGAAGGTTGTGGCTTTCTCCCGGGATGTAGGAGATGACTTCGAACTGGTTGGTCAGGCGCACCTTGGCGACCTTCCGCATGGCCGAGTTCGGCTTCTTCGGAGTCGTCGTGTATACGCGGGTGCAGACACCGCGTTTCTGGGGGCAGCCTTCAAGGTGCTGCGATTTGGATCGTTCTACAGGGCGCTGCCGGGGTTTCCGGATCAGCTGCTGAATCGTCGGCATAGGGCTCTTTCCCGTTTCCTACCGTTCTGTGCCGCGGGCCCGAAGGGCTCCGCCGTCGATGAAGCCCCACGGCACGCGTGAAGCACAAAAAGCCCGCCCAGTTCACGCAACCTGCAGAACGGGGCGGTGGGGTTTCAGAGGATCGGGGCTTTGCCGGCCCGGATCGTGACCACTACATATTTTGGCACCCGGACCAAGGGCGTAGTTCGCCCGTCGTCGAGGTGCCGGGGAGATATGGGAATCGAACGTGGGTGTCAACACCATCCACGGTAGCGTCGGGAGCGCGGTCCTGCTCAAAGTCCCGCCCTCACCCAATCCGTCGGTTGCTTAGGGCTGACAGACGATCGATGGAAGCCGGTGCGCTGTTCTTCACTTCTTCGACATGTGTCGTCCCAAACCATCAGCGAGCGGCTTGCACGCGGCACCTGGGGCCGTGAGCTCTCGGCTTTGACAAAGGGCCCCCGTTTCCGAGGGCCCCCTCCCCTAATCATAACGAGCCGCGCGTTCAGTCCCGGCTTTCCGGCGTGTCCACCATGAGCGTCTCGAAAGCGTCGCCGTCCGAGAGGTCGGTTTGCTGCGGCGCGGCCAGCGCAACAGCCGCAGTGGCCTCCTCGCGGCGCTGCTCGATCACGGTCTGGTCGCGGTCGGTAGCGATCTTGCGGATGCGCGAGGTCGCTCCACCCGTACCGGCTGGGATCAGTCGGCCGACGATGACGTTCTCCTTGAGACCGACGAGCTTGTCCACTTTGCCCTGCACCGAAGCCTCGGTGAGGACCCTCGTCGTTTCCTGGAAGGACGCCGCCGAGATGAAGGAACGCGTCTGAAGGGACGCCTTGGTGATGCCGAGCAGGATCGGCCCCCCCTGCGCTGCCCGCCCGCCACGTGCGATGGCCTTGTCGTTGGCCTCGTCGAACTCGGCCTTGTCCACCGTCTCGCCCTTGAGCAGCACGGTGTCCCCGGAGTCCGAGATCTCCCACTTCTGCAGCATCTGACGGACGATGACCTCGATGTGCTTGTCGTTGATGCGCACACCCTGGAGGCGATAGACCTCCTGCACCTCGTTGATCATGTAGTCCGCCAGCGCCTCGACGCCGAGGATGGCGAGAATGTCGTGCGGGGCGGGGTTGCCGTCCATCACGTACTCACCCTTCTGGATGAGATCGCCTTCCTGCACGGGAATGTGCTTCCCTTTCGGGATCATGTATTCCCGCTTTTCCTGCTTCTCGTCGAGAGGCTCGATCGCGACGCGGCGCTTGTTCTTGTAATCCTTGCCGAACCGGACATAGCCGCTGATTTCCGCGATGATCGCGTGGTCCTTGGGACGACGCGCCTCGAAGAGTTCCGCGACCCGGGGAAGGCCCCCGGTAATGTCCTTGGTCCGGGCGCCTTCGCGCGGGATCCGCGCGATGACGTCGCCGGCCTGGATCTCCTGACCATCCTCGACCGAGAGCACAGCGTCCACCGACATCGGATAGGACACGGGGTTGCCCGCATCGTTCCGCACTGGCTGGCCGTCCGCATCGACGACGATGATCTCGGGCTTGAGATCGCCGCCCTTGGGCACGGAGCGCCAGTCGGACACGATGCGCTGGGTCATGCCCGTCGCCTCGTCCGTGTCCTCCCGGACCGAGATGCCGCTCACGAGATCGACGTAGCGCGCCACGCCGCCCTTTTCCGCAATGATCGGCAAGGTGTAGGGGTCCCATTCGAACAGCTTGGCGCCACGTTCAACGCGCTGGCCGTCCTTCACGAAGACCTTGGTGCCGTAGCCCACCTTGTGCTGGGCCCTCTCCTCGCCTTGGTCGTCGACGATCGCCACGACCATGTTCCGGCCCATGACGATCTGGTCGCCCGAGGCATTGATGAGGACGTTGGCGTTGCGGAACTGGATGGTTCCGGTCTGGCTCGCCTCGAGGAAGGACTGCTGCCCGCCCTGCGCCACGCCTCCGATGTGGAACGTCCGCATGGTGAGCTGGGTCCCCGGCTCCCCGATGGACTGGGCCGCGATGATCCCGACGGCTTCGCCGATGTTCACCATCGTGCCCCGCGCCAGGTCACGGCCATAGCAGGCCGCGCAGACACCATCGTCGCTTTCGCAGGTCAGCGGCGAGCGGATGCGCATCCGGCTGACGCCCGAGGTCTCGATGATGTCGGCGCGACGCTCGTCGATGAGCTCGCCCGCAGCCACCAGGATCTCGTCGGAGCCGGGACGCAGAACGTCATCAGCAGCCACGCGGCCGAGCACCCGCTCGGCGAGCGAGGACACGACCTCTCCATCATTGACGGCGGCCGTCGCGGTGATCGCGCGATCGGTGCCGCAATCCTGGATGCGGATGATGCAGTCCTGGGCCACGTCCACGAGACGCCGGGTGAGATACCCGGAGTTCGCGGTCTTGAGCGCGGTGTCCGACAGGCCCTTGCGGGCGCCGTGTGTGGAGTTGAAGTACTCCAGCACGGTCAGGCCTTCCTTGAAGTTCGAGATGATCGGCGTCTCGATGATCTCGCCCGAAGGCTTGGACATCAGGCCGCGCATCCCACCCAGTTGCTTCATCTGCGTGACCGAGCCACGCGCACCGGAATGGGCCATCATGTAGACCGAGTTCGGCTCCATGGCGGCGCCATTCGCGTCTTTCTTGACCGCGGAGATGGTCTCCATCATCGCGGCGGTGACCTTGTCGTTGCACTTCGACCAGGCGTCCACGACCTTGTTGTACTTTTCGCCCTGAGTGATCAGGCCGTCCATGTACTGCTGTTCGAAGTCCTTGACCTGCTCGCGGGTCTCCTCGACGAGCTCCCACTTCGCCTGGGGCACGACCATGTCGTCCTTGCCGAAGGAGATGCCAGCCCGGAAGGCCTCCTTGAAGCCCGCGCCCATGATCTGGTCGCAGAAAATGACCGACTCCTTCTGGCCGCAGTAGCGGTAAACGGTGTCGATGACCTGCTGGACTTCCTTCTTGCGCAGAAGGCGGTTGACCAAGCTGAACGGCGCCTTGGCGTTCAGCGGCAGGAGGTTCCCCAGCCGCAGGCGACCCGGCGTGGTCTCAACGCGTTGCCAGACCTCGTTGCCTTCGTCGTCGATCTGCTTGATCCGCGCCGTGATCTTGGCGTGCAGATGCACGACCCCGGCGGTCAGCGCCTGCTCGACCTCGTCGATGTCGGTGAAGACCATGCCTTCGCCCGGCATGCCCTCGCGCTCGATCGTGGTGTAGTAAAGACCAAGCACCATGTCCTGCGACGGCACGATGATCGGGCTGCCGTTGGCGGGCGACAGCACGTTGTTCGTGGACATCATCAAGACGCGGGCCTCGAGCTGGGCTTCCAGCGAGAGGGGGACGTGAACGGCCATCTGGTCGCCGTCGAAGTCGGCGTTGAACGCCGAGCAGACGAGCGGGTGCAGCTGGATCGCCTTGCCTTCGATCAGGATGGGCTCGAAGGCCTGGATGCCGAGCCGGTGCAGCGTGGGCGCACGGTTCAGCAGAACCGGGTGTTCGCGGATGACCTCATCGAGGATGTCCCAAACCTCGGGACGCTCCTTCTCTACAAGCTTCTTGGCCTGCTTGACGGTGCTGGAAAGCCCCTTGGCTTCAAGACGCGAGTAGATGAACGGCTTGAACAGCTCGAGAGCCATCTTCTTGGGCAGGCCGCACTGGTGCAGCTTCAGTTCCGGACCGGTCACGATGACCGAACGGCCCGAGAAGTCCACGCGCTTGCCGAGCAGGTTCTGACGGAACCGGCCCTGCTTGCCCTTAAGCATATCGGACAGCGATTTCAGCGGACGCTTGTTGGCGCCGGTGATGACGCGGCCACGACGGCCGTTGTCGAAGAGCGCGTCCACCGACTCCTGAAGCATCCGCTTCTCGTTGCGGACGATGATGTCGGGCGCCCGCAACTCGATCAGCCGCTTGAGGCGGTTGTTCCGGTTGATGACCCGGCGGTAGAGGTCGTTGAGGTCGGACGTCGCGAAACGACCACCGTCAAGCGGCACCAGGGGGCGCAGCTCGGGCGGGATCACCGGGACGACGGTCATGATCATCCACTCGGGCCGGTTGCCCGACTCGATGAACGACTCGACGATCTTGAGCCGCTTGATGATCTTCTTGGGCTTCAGTTCCCCAGTGGCTTCCTTCAGCTCCTCGCGAAGACGCTCGGCCTCTCCGTCGAGGTCGATGGCGGCCAGCATCTCGCGGATGGCTTCCGCGCCAATGTTCGCCTGGAAGGCGTCGGCCCCGTACTGGTCCTGCGCATCGAGGAACTGCTCCTCGGTCAACAGTTGGTTCTGCTGAAGGTCGGTCAGGCCCGGCTCGATGACGACGTACTGCTCGAAGTAAAGGATCCGCTCCAGGTCACGGAGCGTCATGTCGAGCATGAGGCCGATCCGCGAGGGGAGCGACTTCAGGAACCAGATATGCGCGACCGGGGCGGCGAGCTCGATATGGCCCATCCGCTCGCGGCGTACCTTCTGTAGCGTCACTTCCACGCCGCACTTCTCGCAGACGACTCCGCGATACTTCATGCGCTTGTACTTGCCGCACAGGCACTCGTAGTCCTTGATCGGCCCGAAAATGCGCGCGCAGAACAGGCCGTCACGCTCCGGCTTGAACGTACGGTAGTTGATGGTTTCCGGCTTTTTGATCTCGCCAAAGGACCAGGACAGGATGCGCTCGGGCGACGCCAGCGAAACGCGGATCTCGTCGAAGGTCTTGGCAGGGGTCAGGGGGTTGAACGGGTTGTTCGTCAGTTCCTGGTTCATCTCATTCCCTTCCGGGGGCCGATGGAAGTGGGGACAAGGACGGCCCCCCGCAAGGGGCCGTCCCGAAGCCGTGAGGAGAGGTCACTCCTCCGTCTCCGCGTCCAAGAGTTCCATGTTGAGGCCGAGGCCCCTGACTTCCTTGACGAGAACGTTGAACGATTCCGGCACGCCGGCCTCGAAGTTGTCCTCGCCCTTGACGATCGACTCGTAGACCTTGGTCCGGCCCGCCACGTCGTCCGACTTCACGGTCAGCATCTCCTGCAGCGTGTAGGCGGCGCCGTAGGCTTCGAGGGCCCAGACCTCCATCTCGCCGAAGCGCTGGCCGCCGAACTGCGCCTTGCCGCCCAGCGGTTGCTGGGTGACGAGGGAGTACGGACCGGTCGAACGCGCGTGGATCTTGTCGTCCACCAAGTGGTGCAGCTTGAGCAGGTACTTCACGCCCACGGTGACGGGACGCGAGAACTGCTCACCGGTGCGGCCGTCGAACAGGACCGACTGGCCCGAGGTGTCGAAGCCCGCGCGGGTCAGCGCGTCGTTGACGTCGTGCTCCTTGGCGCCGTCGAAGACGGGGGTCGCGATCGGCACGCCGGTCACCACCGTCTCGGCTGCGTTGACCACGGTGTCCTCGTCCATGGAGGCCATGGCCTCCTCGTAGGCTTCCTCGCCATAGGCGATGCGCATGGCCTCGCGAACGGGGGTGAGGTCGCCGGACCGGCGGTACTCGCTCAGCGCTTCGTCGATCTGGATGCCCAGACCGCGCGAGGCCCAGCCCATGTGCGTCTCGAGGATCTGCCCGACGTTCATCCGCGACGGCACGCCGAGCGGGTTGAGGCAGAAGTCCACAGGCGTGCCGTCCGCCAGGAACGGCATGTCCTCGATCGGCACCACGCGGGAGATGACGCCCTTGTTGCCGTGACGACCGGCCATCTTGTCGCCGGGCTGCAGCTTGCGCTTCACGGCCACGAAGACCTTGACCATCTTCATCACGCCGGGGGGCAGGTCGTCGCCGCGACGGACCTTCTCGACCTTGTCCTCGAAGCGGGCGTCGAGTGTGCGCTTCTGCACCTCGTACTGCTCGTTCAGGGCCTCGACGATCTTGGCGTCGGCCTCGTCGGCCAGCGCGAACTGCCACCAGGCGCCGCGACCGATGTCGGACAGCGACTCCTCGGTGACCACCGAGTTGGACTTGAAGCCGCGCGGTCCCTTCACGGCGGTCTTGCCGAAAAGGACGCCACGGAGACGCGCATAGATGTTGCGGTCGAGGATGGCGAGCTCGTCGTCCCGGTCACGGGCCAGACGCTCGACTTCCTCGCGCTCGATCTGCAGCGCACGCTCGTCCTTGTCGACGCCGTGGCGGTTGAACACCCGCACCTCGACGACCGTACCGAAGTCGCCCGGGGGCAGCCGGAGCGAGGTGTCGCGAACGTCGGACGCCTTTTCACCGAAGATGGCGCGAAGGAGCTTCTCCTCTGGTGTCATCGGGCTTTCGCCCTTCGGGGTGATCTTGCCCACGAGGATGTCACCCGGGCCGACTTCGGCACCGATGTAGACGATCCCGGCCTCGTCGAGGTTGCGGAGCGCTTCCTCGCCGACGTTCGGTATGTCCCGCGTGATCTCCTCGGGCCCGAGCTTGGTGTCGCGGGCCGCGACCTCGAACTCCTCGATGTGGATGGACGTGAACACGTCATCCTGCACGATCCGTTCGGAGATGAGGATGGAGTCCTCGTAGTTGTAGCCGTTCCAGGGCATGAACGCGACGACCACGTTCTTGCCGAGGGCCAGTTCGCCCAGATCGGTCGAGGGACCGTCCGCGATGACCTCGCCACGCGCGACCCGGTCGCCCACCTTCACCAGCGGACGCTGGTTGATGCAGGTGTTCTGGTTCGAGCGCTGGAACTTGCGCATCCGGTAGATGTCGACCCCGGCATCGCCGAGCTCGAGATCCTCGGTCGCGCGGACCACGATACGGGTCGCGTCAACTTGGTCGATGATGCCGCCGCGACGGGCCATGATGGCCGCCCCGGAGTCACGCGCCACGACTTCCTCGATGCCGGTCCCGACAAGCGGAGCCTCGGCCTGGAGGAGCGGCACGGCCTGACGCTGCATGTTCGAGCCCATGAGCGCACGGTTCGCGTCGTCGTTTTCAAGGAACGGGATCAGCGAGGCCGCGACAGAGACGAGCTGCTTGGGCGACACGTCGATGAGGTCCACCTGCTCGCGCGGGGCGAGGGTGTAGTCACCGGCCTGCCGAGTGTTGACGAGCTCGTTCGCAAAGCCGCCTTCCTCGGTGAGGTTGGCGTTGGCCTGCGCCACGACGTGGCGCATTTCCTCGGTCGCCGACATGTACTGCACGTCGTCCGTGACCTTGCCGTCGGTCACCTTGCGGTACGGGGTCTCGATGAAGCCGTACTTGTTCACGCGGGCGTAGGTGGCCAGCGAGTTGATCAGGCCGATGTTCGGACCTTCCGGTGTCTCGATCGGGCACATTCGGCCATAGTGGGTCGGGTGCACGTCGCGAACCTCGAAGCCCGCACGCTCGCGCGTCAGGCCGCCCGGCCCAAGGGCCGAGAGACGACGCTTGTGCGTGACCTCGGACAGCGGGTTGGTCTGGTCCATGAACTGCGACAGCTGCGAGGAGCCGAAGAACTCCCGCACTGCGGCCGCGGCGGGCTTCGCGTTGATCAGGTTCTGCGGCATCTCCGTGTCGATATCGACCGACGACATCCGCTCCTTGATGGCGCGCTCCATGCGGAGCAGGCCGACGCGATACTGGTTTTCCATCAGCTCGCCGACCGAGCGTACCCGGCGGTTACCGAGGTGGTCGATATCGTCGATCTCGCCCTTGCCGTCGCGCAGTTCCACCAATGCCTTGATACAAGCGATGATGTCGTCGCGATCGAGCGTGCGCTGTGTGTCAGGCTTCTGGAGGTCCAGACGCATGTTCATCTTCACGCGGCCGACGGCGGACAGGTCGTACCGCTCCTTGTCGAAGAACAGCGTGTCGAACAGCGCTGATGCGGCCTCGACGGTCGGCGGCTCGCCCGGGCGCATGACGCGGTAGATGTCCATGAGCGCGGTGTCGCGGCCCATGTTCTTGTCCGCAGCCATCGTGTTCCGGATGTATGGGCCGACGTTGATGTTGTCGATGTCGAGCACGGCGATGCTCGTGAAGCCGGCATCGAGCAGGGCCTTGACGGTACCGCCGATGACCTCTCCGTCGCGGTCCACCTCGAGGGTGAGCTCATCGCCCGCCTCGACATAGATGGCGCCGGTTTCCTCGTTGATGATGTCGTAGGCGACGTAGCGGCCCTGGATCGACTTGAAGGGCACCAGAAGCTCGGTGACCTTGCCCTCGTCCTGCAGCTTCTTGACCATGCGCGGCGTGACCTTGTCGCCAGCCTTGGCGATGACCTCACCTGTGGCGGCGTCGATCAGGTCATGGGTGGGGCGGGTGCCGCGGGCGCGTTCGGGGAAGAACTTGGTGACCCACTGGTGCGTCTTGGGCTCGAGCCGGAACTCCACGGGCTTGTAGTAGGCCGACATGATCGCTTCCTGGTCCATGCCCAAGGCATAGAGAAGCGTCGTCACCGGCAGCTTCCGGCGGCGGTCGATGCGCGAATACACGAGGTCCTTGGCGTCGAATTCGAAGTCAAGCCAGGAGCCGCGATACGGGATGATCCGGCAAGCGAACAGCAGCTTGCCCGACGAGTGGGTCTTGCCTTTGTCATGGTCGAAGAACACGCCGGGGGACCGGTGCATCTGGGACACGATGACCCGCTCGGTGCCGTTCACGATGAACGTGCCGTTCGGCGTCATGAGGGGCATGTCCCCCATGAAGACTTCCTGGTCCTTGAAGTTCTTGACGGTCTTGGCGCCGGTGATCTCGTCCACTTCGTACACGATCAGCCGCAGCGTCACCTTCAGCGGCGCGGCATAGGTCATGTCACGCGCCTGGCATTCGTCCACGTCGTACTTGGGCTTCTCAAGCTCATATTTCACGAACTCGAGACGGGCAGTGCCGTTGAAGTCCTCGATGGGAAAGACGGACTGGAACACGCCCTGGATGCCTTCGCCGTCATTCGGCTTTTCGCCGTCGCCGGACTTCAGGAACAGGTCGTAGGAGGATTTCTGAACCTCGATGAGGTTCGGCATCTCCAGCACTTCACGGATCTTGCCGTAGTACTTGCGGAGGCGCTTCTGGCCGCGGACGGACTGGGGCATGAGCGTCATCACCTATGTCTCTGCGAGGGGGGCTCCGCCGGGGCCGCGGCGCCCTCCCCTGTGAGAGCGGATTGTCGGAGGTCCATCCGAAGCCGCCTTCCCAAGGGCGACCTCTCGACCCGTTCGACCGATCCAAAGAGCCGGTTCCGCAGAACCGGCCATTAAGACGGGTCAGGCTGGAGCCGCCGTGCGGCAGCCCCAGCCCGGTTTGACTTAGTGAAATGCGCGGCTGCGCAAGTCCATTAGGCCAGCTCGACCTTGGCACCAGCCTCTTCGAGCTTCTTCTTCATGGTCTCGGCATCGGCCTTGGACACGCCTTCCTTGACCTTGCCACCGGCTTCCACGAGGTCCTTGGCTTCCTTGAGGCCAAGGCCCGTGATCGCGCGGACTTCCTTGATCACGTTGATCTTCTGAGCGCCGGCGTCCTTGAGGACGACGTCGAACTCGGTCTTCTCTTCCTCGGCCGGGGCGGCCGCGGCGGGACCGGCGGCCATCATGACGGCGCCACCGGCGGCCGGCTCGATGCCGTACTGGTCCTTGAGGATCTGCTTCAGCTCTTGGGCTTGCAGCAGGGTAAGGCCAACGATTTGTTCGGCCAGTTGGTTCAGATCAGCCATTTGTGCTTTCCGTTTAGATTAGGGTTCCAACGCAAGGGGCATAAGACCCCCGCGGCATCACGTCGCTGCTCAGGCGGCTTTCTCTTCAATCGTGGAGAGAATGCCTGCGATGTTCGCGGCAGGCGCACCGATCGCCCCGGCCAGTTGCGCGGCGGGCGCACCGATGCAGGCCACGATGGAAGCGATAAGCTCCTCGCGGGACGGCAGCGATGCGACAGCCTTGACCCCAGCCGGGTCAAGCGCCGCGTTCCCCATGGCCCCACCCAGGACGATGAACTTGTCGTTCGTCTTGGCGTAGGCGTCGACCACCTTGGCCGCAGCCACGGGGTCTTCGGAATAGGAGAACACGGTCATGCCCGTGAGAAGAGAAGCCATGCTAGCAGCGGGCTTTCCCTCAAGGGCGATCTTGGCGAGCTTGTTCTTGGCCACGCGAACGGAGCCACCCGCGTCGCGCATGCGCGCGCGGAGGTCCTGCATCTGTGCAACCGTCATGCCTTCGTAGTGGGCAACCACCACGACGCCAGAGCTTTCGAAGATCTGGCCGAGTTCCTCGACCACTTTCTCTTTCTTGGCTCTATCCACAGTTTCACTCCAAGTTGGGGTTTCCCCCGGCTCATGATGCGACCTCTCGGAGAAGAGGCCGCGTTCGGGTCCTTGTTACGGAATCCGAGCCGCAGATCGCCCGCCCCGAGGCCAACAGCCTCCAAACGGAAATCCTGGTCTCGCGTCCCGTCTCAGGAAGGATTTGCAGGGCTTCCCCCTACCCTCCGTCTCGGACAGGACGGGGCCTTGTCAGGCCCCGCCAGACCCCTTCGCCCGGAAGGCGAAGCGGAATTTCGATCACGCGTTGCCAGTGGCAGACGCGAGGTCGACCGACACGCCCGGACCCATGGTCGAAGCGATCGAGACCTTCTTGAGATAGGCGCCCTTGGCCCCGGTGGGCTTGGCCCGCTGGACGGCATCCACGAAGGCGCGGATGTTCTCGGCCAGCTTATCGGCATCGAACGAGGCCTTGCCGACGCCGGCATGCACCACACCGGCCTTCTCGACCTTGAACTGCACCTGACCACCCTTCGCGGCGCGAACGGCTTCGGCCACATCGGGGGTCACGGTGCCGATCTTGGGGTTCGGCATCAGGTTGCGCGGGCCCAGGATCTTACCCAGGCGACCGACGATCGGCATCATGTCCGGGCTGGCGATGCAACGATCGAAGTCGATCGTGCCGCCCTGGATCGTCTGCATCAGGTCCTCGGCGCCGACGATGTCCGCGCCGGCAGCACGGGCCTGGTCAGCTTTTTCGCCACGAGCGAAGACCGCCACGCGGACGGTCTTACCGGTGCCGTTGGGCAGCGTGACCGTGCCACGGACCATCTGGTCGGCATGGCGGGGATCGACGCCCAGGTTGAGCGCGATCTCGACGGTCTCGTCGAACTTCGCGGAGGCGTTCGCCTTCACGAGTTCTACGGCTGCCTGGACGGGCAGGTTGTCCTGGCCCTCGAAGGCGGCGCGGGCGGAACGGAGTCTCTTGCCAAGCTTCGCCATGATCAGCCCTTCACCTCGATACCCATGGACTTCGCCGAACCCATGATCGTCTGCATGGCCGCTTCGACGGAGATCGCGTTCAGGTCCTTCATCTTAGCGGTCGCGATTTCGCGCACCTGCGCGAGTGTCACGCTGCCGGCGACTTCCTTGCCCGGACGGGTCGAGGCCTTCGGGCGGTTACGCTTGCCCACGGGCTTCAGGCCAGCGGCCTTCTTGAGGAAGTAGGACGCGGGGGGCGTCTTCAACTCGAGCGAGAAAGACTTGTCCGCGTAATAGGTGATCACGACTGGCGTCGGGGCGCCTGCCTCGATGTCGGCCGTTCTGGCGTTGAATTCCTTCACGAACGCCATGATGTTGATCCCGCGCTGACCGAGCGCGGGGCCGACCGGCGGGGATGGGTTCGCCTGCTGGGCCTTCACCTGCAGCTTCAACGAACCGATGACTTTCTTGGCCATGTGGCCTCTCCTTCATCGTGGGGGACAGGCCCCCTTGTCCAACTCCCGATCCGGCGCGCCGGGCGGGCCTTCGTTGCGTGGTCCGGGTCCGGAGCCGCGGCCCCCTTCCCTCCCACGGACCCCGTCAGGGGCCGTCCGCTCAGGAGAGTTTCGTCACCTGAGAGAATTCCAGATCGACCGGGGTGGCCCGGCCGAAGATCGACACCGACACCTTGAGGCGCTGATGCTCCTCATCCACACCCTCGACCATGCCGTCGAAGTCCTCGAACGGGCCGTCGTTGACCTTGACCCGCTCCCCGATCTCGAAGCGGATGAGGTTGCGCGGCGCGACCTCGCCTTCGTCGACACGGTTCAGGATCGCATTCACTTCGCTGTCCCGCATCGGCATCGGCTTGCCCTGTGGGCCAAGGAAGCCCGTGACGCGGGGGATGGACGTGATCAGATGGTAGGTATCGTCCGATAATTCCATATGCACGAGCACATAGCCCGGCATGAAGCGACGCTCGGCCTGGACCTTCTTGCCGCGACGCATCTCGATGACCTCTTCGGTCGGAACGAGAACCTCGTCGAGCCGTTCCTGAAGACCCTTCTCGGCCGCCTTGGCGCGGATCTGCTCGGCGATCTTCTTCTCGAAGTTCGAGAGGACCGAGACCGAATACCAGCGTTTCGCCATGTCTGCCGCACCCATCGCCCGACCGGCGTTCGCCGGAGCATTCCCTTGGGGACCCAAGCCCCCGCTTCAAATGAAAAGGGGGCGCCTGCACGATTCGCCGCGCCCACGCCCACTTGTCCAAAGCCCGCCGCTCTTACGCCCCTCGGTGGTCGAGCGCAAGAGGCACCGTCAGCTTCCGAAGTAGGACAGGATCCCAGTCAGGCCGCTGCGGATCAGCAGATCCACGAGGCTGAAGAAGACCGCGGCCAACGCAGCCAGCACCAGGACCATCGCCGTGGTCAGCACCACCTCACGCCGCGTGGGCCAGACGACCTTGCCGACCTCTGCGCGGGTCTGGTTGATGAAATCGACTGGATTGGTGGCCATCGACGGATCCTCCGGGCGGAACCCGCGCCACATACGCGGTGACCGGCTCAAGCGCAAGCCCGAGGGTCAGTCGGCCCCGGCGAACGGAAAGCGCCCCAGCGCGTCCCAGGGCCCGCCCATGTAGCGCCAAAGTAAGAGACCCTCGGCCCAGGCTTCGAATGGCACGAAGACGGTTTGCAGTCGGGCCAGCGTCTCACGGGCGTCGGCCGGAGTCACCTTGTTCTGCACGGTCACATGAGGCTTCCAGGGCTGGAGGTCCTGGGCGGTGAGCCAGGGGCGCCACTGGCGGGCCAAGTCCCTGCGCAGGTCGGCGATGGCCGAGGCCTCCATCCGGTACGCCACGCCTTTGCCCAAAGAGAAAAGGCCCGTCACCCGCACCGGCATTGGCCCCAGGACGGCACAAGCAGCCCCCAGAGTGGCGAGGATGTCCTGCTCGGCGGAACCGGGCAGGTGATGGAACAGGGTGACATGCGCGGGGATCCGGTTCAGCCGAGCCGGGAAATGGGCGCGCCGTTCCCGGTCGAAGCGGGCAAAGCTGTCCGGGTCGAGCGCGAGCGTAAGGATCAGGGGCTCCTCGCCCGGCCCCTCGGTCCTGTTGTCCACTGCCATGGCGCCCTCCTCCGGTTCGCCCTACGGGGCGGGCCGACCTTCGCCGTCACAATGCGCGGAGAGGGAAGAGGTTCAGGCAGCGCCTGGCAGGATGTCGCGCAACCGAAGGAACGGCTCGGCCGCCGAACGGCCCAGGTCACGGCGCAGAACCTCGGACGCGAAGTAGGCCTCGGCCGCGCGGCGAAGGACCATGAAGGTATCCCCTTCGGCCACCTGCATGCGACCGAGCACCGCAGGGGTCAGCGCGCCCGGAGCCAGCGAGGTCGCGACCGTCATGCAGGCGGCGACGTCCGCCACCACCGTCTCCCCATCGTCGCCGGGAGCCAATTCGGCGGAGGGCACGCCCGCGATGCGCATCGCGTTCCGCTGTCGCTGGTACGCCGTCATGAAGGTCTGCGCGATCTGGCGCGCGCGCCGGGTGGTCAGATCGGAAATCTCGGCCATAGGATGGGCTCCATGCTCCGGACCAGCCTAGCGGGAGATCGGAGCAGCAAGCGTTCGAAGCGAAGGCAGGATTGTGTCAATCGCCGGTTGTGGCGGCCCTGCCGCATTCTGGCCCGTGCCCTGCACCTTTTGCGTGCGACACGCGCATGCCAAGCCTCGTCGACGTCATGTCAATCAGCAGGGCAGCGGCCCGACTCGCGCGAGGCGGCTGGGACCGACAGCCCCCAGCCTCTAAAGCGGTGCGCTGCGATGACCCTTCCTTCTCCCCTTGCGTTCACTTGCCGGTCCGGCCGCACGAGGACCTGGCCCTCGGCTTGGCAGGCTCGGGCCTGCGCCCAAGCGATGGCTGGCCTACGGGATAGGGGCGATGGCAACCGGGCGAAGGCCGCGTCGCCCGGAAAATAGCGTCGCGCCAGGAGAAGAGCCGGCGTGACGCACAAGCAGTGCCGAGGGGGTCAGGACGCAGGCGCCCCCTCCCCTGCCCCTCTGACGGCCCACCCTGGCTTCAGGGATGGGCGCCTGCGCCCGCCGCTCTCAAATGTCGAAGTTGGTCGGCAGGACCACGACGTCGCGGATGGTGACATTGCGCGGCCGGGTCAGCATGAACATCACCGCATCCGCTACTTCCTTGGGCTCGATGAGGCTGCCGCTTTCCTTGGCCTTCCTAAGGTTCTCCTCGGGCCAGTCGGCCAGGAGCGCGCTGATCACCGGGCCCGGCGACACCGAGCCTACACGAACGCCATGCTTGTTCAGTTGCCGCCGCATGGCCTGGACAAAGCTGTTCATCGCCCATTTCGAGGCGGAATAGACGGGCTCCCACGGAATCGCGCTGTGGCCCGCGACAGAGCTGGTGACGATGATGTCGCCGGTCCCGCGTTCGATCATGTGCGGGATCACCGAATGGACGTTCTTCATCACCACGTTGACGTTCAGGTTGAGCATCCGGTCGATCGTCTCCGGCGTCGTCTCGGTCAGGTCGCCGCCGATGTAGGTGCCGGCGTTGGCATGCAGGATGTCGAGCTGGCCCGCCTTCTCGAGGACGCCGTCCAAGAGGGTCGCGCAACTGGCGGGGTCGAGAAGATCGATCTTGAGCGGGATCGCCGCTGCGCCGTGCTTCTCGGCTAGGGCGGCAAGGGCCCGTTCGTCCCGATCGACCAGGACGACCCTGGCCCCGGCGGCCATCATCGCCTCGGCGCTGGCAAGCCCGATGCCCGACGCCGCTCCCGTTATGGCCGCGACCTTGCCTTCCAGTTCATTCGCCATGGTATGCTCCCTTTGATGCGAAGCCGTCCCCCGACGGCCTGAATGTGGCACCCTTTGGACCAAGGGTGCCGGATGGCTGGTTCAAGTGAGTGCAGGCCGGCCGGGCGCCCGGCTCGCCGGACCGGCGCGCAGCGACCTCATGGAAGTGGCCTCGGATGGCATTCACGATCCTTTTGCAGCAGATGGCCTGATCCCTCAGGCGAGGCAGGCCCGGTGATAGGCCGTCAGGCTCTGCCCGACCCGCCAGACCAAGACCTCCTGCGGGTCGAGCGGCGTTTCGGCGAACTGCGTTCCGGCGGGCATGTGCTGCCACAGGAGCGGCAGTGGAACCTGTTGACCTTTCAGCGTGCCGAGAAGGCGCTCGACCGCCGCCTGCGCCTCCGGGGTGGCCCAGTAGTAACGGATGCGGTCGGACAAGGAGTAGTGTCGAAGGGTCCGTGCGTCTGGTCCGCCAGGGTCGTAGTGGCGGTTCCAGTGTCCGGGCTCCGCGAGCATGACCGACTCCATGGCTTGGAACAGCGGCCGTTCGCCGTAGCCGGGCACGAGGTCGCTCGCGATGAGATCCAGTGCGTAGAGAGCTTCGCGCAGGACGAAGGTGAGCTCCGGCCCGACCTTCAGGAGGGCGAAGCCGTCCTGCACCAACTCCCGCAAGGGTCCGGTCCCCTGGTAATCGGTGGAATGCGCCTCGAAGACCAGTCCCGGCTCTTCGCCGAGCATGCCGATGAGGTTTTGGGCCTTGGCGCGGTCATAGGGGATGACGTTGCGGTTGCCGAACTCCACGCCGGGCTGAACCACGAGGCCGATCACCCGGTCGAAGGCATCCGACAATCCCTGGCTCTGGAACACCTCCCGGTGGACGGCGATCGTCGTGCGGGCCGCTTCGGCCGTGGTGGGTGCGATGTGGTCGAGGGCGTGGTCGGCCCCGCCCGGAGGCGGAACCTCGGTGCCGATGATGTAGACGGGCATCGGACCTTCGGCGGCCCTTGCGGCCCGCTCGGCCACCCAGGCGAGCCGAACGGCGCGGCGGGCGGTCGCCTCGTCGTCGAGAGCGGGCGGCTCGCCGGCGCAGCCCATGGAAGCGTCGAGATGCAGCTTGCGGAAGCCGGCCGCGACATAGGCCTCCACCATTCGTTCGGCATCGGCCATGGCTTCCTGGGCAGGACGGTCCCGCCAGGGGTTGGGCCCCAGGTGGTCGCCGCCCAGGACCACCTGCTCCGGCGGGCAGCCCTCCTCGCGGGCGATCCCCTGGACCAGCGCCGCGAAGTCATGGGGCTGCATGCCCGTGTAGCCGCCCTGGTGATTGACCTGATTGCAGGTGGCCTCGACCAGCACGGTCGCGCCCGTCTCCCGCCCGTGTCGCAGGGCGGCCCGCAGAACGATCGGATGTGCGGAGCAGACCGAGGTGATGCCCTGCGGCGTTCCCGCGCGACGAAGGCTGGCCAGTTGGTCAAGGGTCACGGGCATCAGATCCGCCTCGGTGTGTTCGCAATGAAGGCGTCGAGTTCGGCGCGGGTCCCGGCCCCTTCCATGGGGCCGCGGACAGTGACGTTGCGAGCCCCGGCGGCGCTGGCATAGGTGAGCGCCTCGACGGGGCCCATCCCCAGCCGGCGGCAGGCGACATAAGCCCCGCCGAAGCAGTCGCCGGCCCCGGTCGGATCGACCTCGTCCACCACAAAGGCGGGGGCGTCGGTGCGGGTGCCGTCCACCAGGAAGCAGGTGGCCCCCTTGGCGCCGCGCTTCATCACGATCTCGGACACTCCCATGCCGAGAAGCCTGGCGATCGCGGCGGCCTCACCCTCGACACCCGCGGCGCGCTCCAGCTCCGGGCCCGAGGGGAGCAGCAGGTCCGACATCGCCACCAGCCGGGCGAACCGGTCCTCGGTTTCGGCGTCGTAGCGCAGTTCCTTGCGAAGGTTGGGGTCCAGCGACACGGACCCGCCGCGTCCCTTGATGATCCCTGCCGCCTTCTCGATGACCGACCAGGCGCTGGGCATGGCCAAAGCCGACCCCATGACGTGCAGGTGCCCCGACCGTTCGATGAGCGCCTGAACCTTTGGGGTCCAGCCAAAGCGGGCGGCGGCGGAGCGGGCGATGTTGAAGACAAAGTCCCGCGAACCGTCCAAGCGGTACCGGACAAAGGCGCTGCCGGTCGGATAGTCGGGATCCACCGCGATCCCCGAGATGTCGGCGCCGTCACGCGCCAGCCGTGCCGTGTTCACCCGGCCGAAGTCGTCGGCTCCCACGGCCCCGATCATCGCCGCCGACCCGCCCATGCGGGCGCATTGATCGATGAAGATGGCCGGCGCCCCGCTGGGGAATGGCCCGATTAGGTCTAAGGGCTCCAGGAACCCGTCACCGGCGGTGGTCGCCATGATCTCCACAAGGATCTCGCCCACGCATACCGTGGGCCCAAGGGAGTCTGGCGCCAACCTGTTTGCGTCAGCCATGGCCAATCACCTCCTGCGTCATGCCGGGCCCGCTGCCTTAGCCGCTGCATCATCGGCCGAATGCTCGCTTTCGAGCGACAAGTAACGCTGGTGAAGCTTGCAGGCCGCCCCGAAGGCCGCCCCCATCTCGGGCGCTTCATGCACCAGGATCTCGGGCACGGGAAAGGTCGGCGCTTGGCCAGCCCTGATGTAGATCGCCACCCGGGCGGCCACCATGGGATAGAGCGCGGCAACCGAGCCGCCCAGGACAATGCGGTCGGGGTCGATGAAGCGGCCGGTCTGAACGATGGCGAAGGCCAGATGACGAGCCCACTCCTCGGCGATGGCGACCGCCTGGGGCGCCCGGTCGCGGACGTCGGCCAGAAACCCCCCCAAGGTCGCATCCGCGCGCCCGGACGCTGTTCGGTGGCGGGTCAACAGCCGCTCGAGGCCGATCAGCTCCTCCAACTCCTGACCGCTCCCTTCGGGGATCTGGATATGGCCGATCTCTCCAGCCAGTCCGTGCGCGCCCTGGAAGAGCTTGCCATCGATCACGATGCCACCGCCGACCCCGCTCTCGATCACGAGGAACAGCGTGACGCCGCTTCGACCGTAGCCACGCTTGTAGCCTTCGCCGATGGCGAAGGCGTTGGCGTCGTTCTCCACGAGGACGGGCATGCCTGCAGGAAGCGCGGCGCGGGCGAGGCTTTGCAGATCCACGTCCCGCCAGCCCAGGATCGGCGCGATCCTGAGATGCCCATGAACGTCCATCTGGCCCGGCACGGCCAGGCCGAATCCTTCGCATCGTTCGGCCATCCCCGGGGGGATCTCCTCCAGCGCCAGTTGAGCCGCGCGGCGGACCACCTCGGGCGCGGACACCGATCGCCCGTCGAACGGCACCACGCGGGACGTCCGGATATCCGCGTTGAGGTCGATGCAGACGGTCGTGATATGCTCCACACCGATCTCCGCTCCTAGGAAGACGGCAGCCTCGGGCACCAGTTCGAGAAGGATGCCGGGGCGGCCTGCCCGCACGGGCGCGGTCCGGTCGGGTTTGTCCTCGGACACCTCCCTGACCAGCGCGCCTTCGGTCAGGTCTGCCACGATGTGACCCGACGATGATCGGTTCAGCCCAAGATGCCGCGCGAGTTCCGCGCGGCTCAGCCGTCCATGAGTGAAGAGCGCCTTCAGCGCCGCGGCCGCATTAGCCTGACGAATCCGCCGGGGCGTGCTGGTGATGGCGGCGAGGTCGATCATCTGGCGTGCCAGATGTCCATTCTTGGCGTCGGTCGACCTATCGGGCCCATGGAATCAGGGACGAGCGGTTGTGGCGCGGCGGCGCTGCGCCTCGGCGTATTTGAGTTCGATGAACTGCTTGGCATGGGCCGCAAGGGGGTCGTTCTCCCTCCAGGTATCGCGCCAGATCGCACAGGCCAGCGACAGGGCTTCGTCCACGATGGCGGTCGAAAAGCTCTCGAACACGACGTCGCGCTGGTAGTCGATGTCGATGAGGGCGTCGAAGATGGCGTTAAAGTCGATCACGCCATCGCCCAGGTAGCCCCGGTTGCTTTCGCCGATGTGGAAGTAGCCAAGCTTGTCGCCGGCCAGCCGGATGGCGGCGGCGGGGTTCGCTTCCTCGATGTTCATATGGAATGTGTCGAGATGCAGGCGCAGGCGGTCAGAGCCGGAGTCCTGGATGTATTTCAAGCCCTGGGCCGCCGTGTTGAGCAGGTTCGTCTCGAAGCGATTCACCACCTCGAGGACGACATCGACGCCCATGGCACCGGCCTCCTCGGCCACTTCGGCCAGCGTGGCCGCGCTGTTCATCCAGCCGCGCTGCGTGGGGGCCCAGTTGTACTTGGTATGCGCGGAATACAGGATACCACCGAGCTTGTTGCCGCCGATGTCCCGCACCGCCCGGACGGCGTCCGACAGCATCTGCTTGCCCTCCGCCACCACGGCGGCATCCTCGCTCGAGACGTCCTTGTCGAGCGGGAGGCCCATGGTCACCCCGACTTCGACATCCAGCGACTGCGCCTTTCTGGCCAAGCGGTCGAGGTCGAACAGCGCGGGGCGCAAATAGGCGAACTCGATGGTGCGATAGCCATGCTCCGCCGACTTCTCCAGCGCCATTTCGAGGCCGTCCTGCGTCTGCCCTCCAGTCCACACGAAAGAATGGATGCCCAACCGCCGCATGATGACTCCTCCCGCTTCTCGTTGTTGGCCTTCAGCCTTAGATAGCTTTGCAGCCCATAGCAACAAACTCGTTTTACTGCTCGCGTGATAACGCACCTTTCGCAGGGTTTCATGCTGAAGCCCAGAGAAAACGGTTCAGATTATGACGTTCTGTCAATTGCTTGCTGCGCGACAGGGTGGCCTCAGGTTTGCATTGTGCCACAACAAATCTTGTCATGTCCACCTAGATGCTCTAAGGGAAAGCGCAGGGCAGGCGGGAACAGCTGGCCCGGAACCTTGGGAGGGATCCAACGTGAGCATCGGGTATCGCATCAGTGCGTCCGCACTGGCATTGGGGCTGGCGGCTTCGGCCGCATTCGCTCAGACCGACGATTTCTGGCGTCAGGCCGGCGCGCAGTTCGAGGGCGTTACCCTGCACGGGGTCACGGAATCGACGCCGCCGTCGAACTACATCAAGGACGTGCTGGCCCCGCAGTTCACCGAACTGACCGGCATCAACGTCGAGATCGAGACGACCTCCTGGGACCAGATGTACGACAAGGCCATCAAGGACATGGAGGCCGGGACCGGCATCTATGACATGGTCTATATCGAGCAGGACATCATCTACTCCTACCTGTCCCGCGATTTCCTGGTGAACATCAGCCAGGCCCTGGCGGACAAGCCCGAGCTCAAGGCCCCGAACTTCGACGAGGCGAACTTCACGACCTTCGCCGACTATTTCCGCGACGAGGATGGCGGCCTGTACGGCATCCCCATGGAAGCCTTCATCAAGCTCTATCTCTACCGCACCGACCTGTTCGCCGACCCCGAGGTGCAGGCCGCCTTCAAGGAGCAGTTCGGCCGCGACCTCGCGCCCGCCAAGACCCACGAAGAATACACGCAAATCGCGGAATTCTTCACCAAGTTGGGCCAGGACCGGGGAGAGGACCTGTGGGGCACGACCGCCCAGGCCCATACCGGCCACCCGGCCTCCTGGTACGAGTACGTGGAGTCGGTGGCGCCGACCTTCGGCGTCTACAACTGGGGCATCAACGCCGAGAACAACTTCGCCGCCACCGTCGAGAACGGTGGCTCCATGAACTCGCCCGAGGCCAAGGAGGCGCTGCGCTGGTGGCTGCACCTGCGCGACATCGCCCCCCCGGAAAGCTCGGCCTCGACCTGGTCGGAAACGGCGACGACCTTTGCGGCGGGCCGCGTGGCCCAGGGCCTGATCTACGGCGAGAATGCCGCCTGGATCGCCTCGGACGAGAACCAGTCCCGGGTCGTGGGCAATGTCGGCGTGGCGCTCCCGCCCGTCGCGGAGGGCGTGATGGAGGCGGCCGAGTCCGGCGAGGGCTACATCGGCTACTATGACGGCGGCGCCTTTGGCATCCCCGTCAGCTCGCAGAACCAGGACGCTGCCGTGCTGTTCGCCCAGTTCATTGCCCAGCCCGAAGTTCAGGCCCAGTGGGCCGTCGCCGCGCCGCGGATCACGGTCTCTTCCACTTACGACGCCCCTGAGGTGCAGGAGCTGAATACGTCCCTCGGCGGTTACTTCGACCTGCTGCGCGACCAGGGCAAGCTCTTCGCCGGTGCTCCACCATTCCCGTTCCACGCCCAGTTGCGTGAAGCCATCTCCCCGATCTTCTACCAGATCCTGACCGGCGACATCGAGCCCGACGCAGGCCTCGACCAGATGGCCGCCAAGACGGAAGAAGAGCTGACTGCTCTCGGCTACCGCAAGTAAGAGACCGATCCCGACCAGGGGCCGCCACCAGTGGCGGCGGCCCCGACCAGACAGCAGCTCTGTCGTTGCGGAGCCTGCGCCAGACTAGCATTGCAGCGAGGGAGGACGACGGATGCGATCCAACAAGCTGGGCTGGATGCTCCTTGCCCCGACGCTGGTGATCCTGGGCCTGTTCGGGGTCGTGCCCTTCATCTACGTGCTGTGGGTGTCGTTCCATCAATGGAACCCGTTCGCCGCCAATCCCGAGATGATCGCGAACGGAGCCGACAACTTCCGCCAGCTCGTCTTCGACACCGGGTTCCTGTCGTCGCTCAGCGTGACGCTGGCCTTTGTCTTCTTCGCCGTGACATCCGAGCTGATCCTGGGCTACGCCCTCGCGCAGGCCTTCATGAAGGACTTTCCGGGCAAGGCGTTCTTTCGCACCATCCATACCCTTCCGCTCATCATGGCGCCCATCATCGTCGGCTCGATCTGGAAGCTGATGACGACGCCTTCCATCGGGATCATCCCCGATTTGCTGGACAGCTGGTTCGGCTATGACCTGAACATCGGGCAAAGCGCGGTCGCGGCCTTTGTCACAACCGTGGTGATGGACATCTGGCACTGGACGCCGCTTGTCACGCTGTCTCTGATCGCGGCCCTTGTCGCTCTGCCGGCCGATCCCTTCGAGCAGGCGCAGATCGACGGCGCCAGCAAGCGGCAGATCTTCTGGCACATCACCCTTCCGATGATCCGGCCCGCGATCGTAGCCACGGTCTTCATCCGGCTCATGGACGCCCTTCGGGTGGTGGACGAGGTGCTGATGCTGACCGGCGGCGGCCCGGGTTCGGCCACTCGCTACATCGGGGTGCACATCTTCCGGGAAGTGTTTCCGAGAACCAACTACGGTTACGGGTCCGCCGTGTCCGTGGTCGTCCTATACATCACGATCCTTGTCTGCTGGCTGCTCTATGTCGGCCTGATCGCCCCGCGCAACAACAAGGCCTGAGACCATGAAGCGCCAAAAGCCCTGGCTGTCGGTCCTGTTCTGGACGCTGATCAGCTTTGTCACGCTGTTCCCGATTTACTGGCTTTTCGTCATCTCGGTAAAGCCGACGGTGGATCTGTTCAGCACGCCCGAGGTGATCCTGAAGAGCTTCTACTGGCAGAACTACGTCGACGTGCTGACCGACTCCACGTTGCGCCGCTACATGATGAACTCGCTCATCATCTCGACGGGCAATGCCTTCCTGGTGACGACGCTGGGGTTCCTGGCCTGCTATGCCCTGTCGCGCTTCGACCTTCCGGGCAAGGAAAGCATCTTCTTCTGGACCATCACCAACCGCATGGCGCCACCGGCGGTGTTCCTGCTGCCGCTCTTCCTGCTGCTGACGCAGGTTTACAGGATCGGGGACTTTTCGCTTGCCGACACGCGGATCGGCATGATCCTGGTCTACTGCACCTTCAACCTGCCCTTCGCCATCTGGACGCTGCGGCCGACGATCGACGGCATCCCCAAGGAATTGGACGAGGCGGCCTTCATCGATGGCGCGAGCCCGTGGAAGATCATCACGGAAGTGATCTTCCCGCTGGCCCGCCCGGGCCTCGCCGTCACCCTGATCCTGACCTGGGTCTTTGCGTGGAACGAATACCTTCTGGCGGCGACCCTGACCAACTTCAACGCACGGACGCTGACCACTGGCCTGTCGGAATACGTGACGACCACCGGCACGGCCTGGGGCGTCATGGCGGCGATCTCTGTCATCACGCTGATCCCGGCCTTGATCGTGTTCAGCATGGTCCAGCGCCATATCGTCGCCGGCCTGACCTTTGGCGCAGTGAAGGGGTGAGGCATGACCCATCGTGAGCCGGACGACCTCGACACACCCATCCACATCCACGCCGAGGAGGACGCCCGGCCGGCCTTGGCCCCGATGGCCGAGAAGACGCCGGGCTTCCTGCCGATCGAAACCAACTGGTTCGACCGCCTTTTCATCGGCGTCATGCTGTGGGTGGCCCTGTCCCTGTTCTGGTTCCGGGTCATGGAGCCGCTGGGACTCTCGATCTGGATCTCCAACGCCATTGCCCTGATTGTGGGCATCATCCTCATTCGAAAAGGGTAAAGGCCATGAAGTCCCTCGTTCTTGAGCAGAAGGGCGAACTCGCCCTGCGCGACCTCCCCATCGAGAAGGATGAGGTGCTGGGCCCCCATGATGTGCGCATCAAGCTGCATACCGTGGGCATCTGCGGATCGGACGTCCACTACTACACGCACGGGCGCATCGGTCCTTTCGTCGTCAACGCGCCAATGATCCTGGGACACGAGGCCTCGGGGACGGTCATCGAGGTAGGCTCGGCCGTCACCACCCTGAAGGAAGGGGACAGGGTCTGCATGGAGCCGGGTATCCCCGACCCCAACAGCCGCGCCACGCGGATGGGCATGTACAACGTCGACCCCAAGGTGCGCTTCTGGGCCACCCCGCCCGTCCACGGCGTCCTGCGACCCACGGTGGTCCACCCCGAGGCGTTCACCTTCAAGCTGCCCGAGACCGTAAGCTTTGCGGAAGCCGCCATGGTCGAGCCCCTCGCCGTGGGCGTGCACGCGGCGACCAAGGCGCGGATCAAGCCCGGCGACATCGCTCTCGTCATGGGGGCCGGGCCGATCGGGCTCGTGACGGCTCTCTCGGCCTTGGCGGCGGGCTGCGCGCGGGTCTACGTCTCGGACCTGGACGACGCCAAGCTGGCCATCGCGGCCAGCCTCGGGCCCATCACGCCGATCAACGTGACGCGGCAATCGGCGGCCGAGGTCATCCTGAAGGACACGGACGGCTGGGGCGTGGAGGTGGTGTTCGAGGCGACGGGCAGCCCCCGCGCCGCGGCCACCATCTTCGAGGCGCTCTGCCCCGGCGGCTGCGTCGTGATGATCGGCGGGCAGCCCGACCCCATCGCCTACGACGCCGGAGCCGCCATGATCCGCGAAGCGCGGGTCGAGAACATCTTCCGCTATGCCCACGCCTTCCCGCGCTGCGTGGCCATGATCGGGTCGGGCGCCATCGACGTGAAGCCCCTGATCACCCGCACGTTCCAGTTCGACGAAAGCGTCCATGCCTTCGAGATCGCCGCCTCCGCGCCGTCCGGCGACGTGAAGATGCAGATCGAACTGCCGCAATAAGGAAGGAGCCATCTTGGCAAACGTCACCATCGACAACGTCGTCAAGCGCTACGGTGCGGCCGAGATCATGCACGGCGTCAACGTCGACATCGACGACGGGGAGTTCGTGGTCCTTGTCGGCCCGTCCGGTTGCGGGAAATCGACGCTCCTGCGGATGATCGCCGGGCTTGAGGAAATCAGCAGCGGACAGATCAGGATCGGCGGGCGGGTCGTCAACGACGTCCCCCCCAAGGAGCGGGACATCGCCATGGTGTTCCAATCTTACGCGCTTTATCCCCACAAGACCGTGGCCGAGAACATGGGCTTTCCGCTCAAGATGGCCAAGCGGCCCCAGGCCGAGATCGACAGCAAGGTCGGCAAGGCTGCGCAGATCCTTGACCTGTCCCACCTCCTCAAGCGTTATCCCAAGCAGCTCTCGGGCGGGCAGCGGCAGCGGGTGGCCATGGGCCGCGCCATCGTTCGCGACCCGCAGGTGTTCCTGTTCGACGAGCCTTTGTCGAACCTCGACGCCAAGCTCCGCGTGACGATGCGGGTGGAAATCAAGGAGCTTCACCAGCGGCTCAAGACGACGATCATCTACGTCACCCACGACCAGATCGAGGCCATGACCATGGCCGACAAGATCGTGGTCATGCGTGACGGCCGCGTGGAGCAGATCGGCGCGCCGCTCGACCTTTACGACCGGCCGCAGAACGTCTTCGTAGCGGGCTTCATCGGATCGCCTGCGATGAACTTCATCCATGGGCGGATCCAATCGCAAGGCGCGGCCCTGCAGTTCGTCGCCGAAAGCGGGCTTGTGCTGCCAGTGCCGCCGGGATCGGCCGAGGAAGGCCGCGCCGTCATCTACGGCATCCGTCCGGAGGACATCGAGATCGGCCCCGGCGGAATCCCGGTGCGGGTGGCCGTCATCGAGCCGATGGGCGCCGAGACGCAGGTGTTCGCCAAGGTCGGCAACGACATGATCGACGCCATCGTCCGGCAAAGGATCGCGGCTAGGCCCGGCGATGAGCTGCCGTTCCGGATCGACGTGTCGAAGGTACACCTGTTCGACCGCGCGACCGAGAAGCGGATCTGAGACAGCCCCGGCGCGGCGGCCCGCAAGCCTTCGACCTCTAGGCGCGCAAGGACTGGTACCCTGTAGCGGCGTCGCACCGATCTGGCGGCGGCCCCTTTCTCGGCACCTGCGGAATGCACTGCGGGACAGCCAACCCTTCCGACCGGACCGGGGCGGCTCCGGTTCATCTACGAGGACTGCGACATGTATCAGGAACGCTTTCGGCTGGATGGCGAGACGGCCGTCATCACCGGCGGAGGACGCGGCATCGGGCTTTGCTGCGCCGAAGCGCTGGGCGAGGCCGGAGCCCGCATCGTGATAATCGAAGCGGAGGAAGCCGCGACCGAAGAGGCCGTGCAGACGCTTGGCAGCAAGGGCGTGGAGGTCCATGCTTTTGCCGGCGACGTGACCCGCTCCGACCGCATGCGGGGGATCGCGGACGAGCTTGCCACGCGCGGAATGGCGGCCACGGTGCTGGTCAACAACGCCGGCATCGGCCAAAGCGGCATCGGCAGCGAGGACATCACCGATGCCGACTGGCTTCGGATCATGGACGTCAACGTCAACGGCGTGTTCTGGTGCGCCCGCGCCTTTGGCCGGCACATGATCCAGGCGCGCCGGGGCTCCATCGTCAATCTGGGCTCCATGTCGGGCACCATCGCCAACCGGCCGCAGCCGCAGACACCTTACAACGTGTCCAAGGCGGCGGTGCACCACCTGACCCGGTCCATGGCGGCCGAGTGGGCGGCCCACGGCATCCGGATCAACGCGGTGGCCCCAACCTACATCGAGACGCCGATGGTCCTTGCCAACCCGCTCAATCAGGAGCGCATCCCCATCTGGCTCAACGATACGCCCATGGGCCGGATGGGTCAGGCGCACGAAGTGGCGGCCGCTGTCCTGTTCCTGGCCTCGGGCGCCGCAAGCCTGATCACCGGGGCCGTGGTACCGGTGGATGCAGGCTACACCTGCTGGTGACACGAAGCCGCCAAGCAGACGGCCCGCGGCCTGCCTGCCGCTCGGCTGTCAACTCCGATGTCGGTCCATGGCCTGAAGGCTTCGGATTTGGCCGAGCCCTGGCACATGGGACCGGGTTGTCTGTTCCTGACACGCAGAGCCTCTCGCAGGGCCCGCTCGAACTACAGGGGAGGCGATCGGGGGCTGATGTTGATGCCTGCGAAGTTGACCGGAGCGGCCTGCCGGACTGCCTTGGTCGTCGCTGAACCGCTTCGTGCGGACCATGGACGCCCAAGGGGCCGACCGGCCACGTCCAACGGGTCAGACCACCCGTCAACTCATCCTGTGCGGGCCTCTTTGCAAGCCGACGCGTTCCGTACCAGCCCAGGTCAGGACCAGGAGCCCATGGCCAAGCTGAGACCGTCTTGATGGCTGCGCGTTTCGACAGGGGCGACCTTGTCCTTCTACGGGCCAGCCTTCCGTCCAAAGGGATTGCCCATAGCCCGGCAGCGCCGCCACAACTGCCGTCTCAACCTAAAGGCCCGATCCGATGTCCAATAGCACCCTGGCGCCTGATCGTCCGCGGAGCAGGTTCCTAGCCCTTCTGCTTCCTTTCCTTCTCGAAGCGGCGCTGGTCGTCTCCTGGAGCGCCGGCTTTCTTGGCATCCGCTTTGCCAGCGACCACGCGCCCATCTTTCTGATCCTGCTGTGGCGAAGCTTGATCTCCGGTCTCCTGCTCCTGCCCTTCGCCTTGACCATGGGCCCAAGGCTGCGGTGGAGCGACGTGCCCCCGCAGATCCTGTTCGGAGCATTGGCCATGGCGGGCTACCTGTCCGGCTTCGCGCTCGCCATCGGTCGGGGCGTGCCGACCGGCCTGGTTGCACTGATCGCCGACATGCTGCCGCTCATGGTGGCGCTGCTGTCCTGGCCTCTTCTGGGCCAAAGGCTGACCCCGCTTCAGTGGCTCGGATCGCTCATCGGCTTCGTGGGCGTTCTGATCGCCTCGGCTGGAGCCCTGAAGCTGGGGGACGTGCCCCTTTGGGCCTACGGGCTGCCGATCCTGGGCACCTTGTCCTTCGCTCTGGCGACCCTGCTTCAAAAGCGCAGCCCGGCCGGTGCCCTGCCCGTCCACCAGAGCCTTTGCCTGCAATGTCTGGCGGCTGCCGCCATTCTCGCGCTGCCCGCATGGTTCGAAGGCGGCGTCGCGCCGGTGATGAAGCTGGGCTTCGTCGGCGGGATCCTGTGGCTGGTGATCGTGGCGACCTTTGGTTCCTGGAGCCTTTATTACCTCGCGCTACGCCGGTTCTCCCCGGCGCGGGTCACGGCCGTGCTGTATCTGAGCCCTCCCGTGACGATGATCTGGGCCTGGATCATGTTCGGCGAACCCCTGTCCTGGGCCATGGCCATCGGACTGGCCGTGTCCCTTGGCGGCATCGTCCTCTTCTCCTGGGCGCCAGAAACCGCCCATGTGGAAAGCAAGGCAAAGGCGGGGTGACAGTATGCTCGTGAAAGGGGGGCCTCCGGTGCTGCGCCCATAGCCCGCCACGCCCAGGCTGACTTCCTGCGGGGCCCCCATTGGTAATCGCAGGCAGCCAGGACGGGATGGCGCGTCGGGTCCCTCGGGCTTCCATTCCCACCGGGGCAGCGCCGACATGGCGCCTGATTTGCCTGTCCTGACGGAGGACTTGTTCTGGTTCGGTCACACGCAGGCGCAGAACCAGGACTGTCCAAGAGATGCGCACTGCTGCGCAGAAGGCCATGGCACACGCGATCTACGGAGGGTAGCGCAGCCCAATCCGTCGCTCGGAAAGCTCGCGACGCACCGGAACCGATCTGGATGGATTTGGCAGGGGCAGCAGGGTTCGAACCCGCGACCTACGGTTTTGGAGACCGTCGCTCTACCGGCTGAGCTATACCCCTAGGCCGATCCCCGACTAGCCTGAACAGCGCCGGGGATCAAGGGGGTCAGACAGCCGCGAGGATATCGCCTTCGATCCGCCGCGCCTCCTCGTGGGACAGACCCAAGGCGCGAGCGAGCCGATCAAGGTAATCCACCTCCATCGGGTGGTCCCGCCCGCACATCAGGGCCGAGGCCGTGTAAACCTCGCGGGCCTCCTGCCCGCCTTGCACGCGGGCGGCGATGGCGTCAGGATCGGGCGCGGCGGCGATGGCCTCGCCCAGGAACCCTTTCACCGACTCGGGTAAATCCTCCAGTTCAGCCTCGATGGCGCTGTGCTCCTCCTCGTCGATGTGTCCGTCGGCCTTGGCCGCCGCCACCATGGCCAGCAGGAGGGTTCGCGCATGCGTCTCGGCACTGTCGTCCTCGAGCGCGGCGGCGGCCCGGTCGGGCGTGCCGCCCTGTCGTGCCCAGGCGTCCATGGCGATCTTGGCAAGGGCCCCGACACCACCCACCAGCAGCGCGTTGCGCGAAAAGGTGCTGCGCCGCCGCCGCCCCAAGAGCATGGCCACGACGCCCAGGGCCGCGCCGCCGGCCAGCCCGGTTTCGCGAAGCCGAGCGCGCGAGGCCGGATCGTCCCCTACCCCAAGCCGCTGCGCCGCCAGATCCTCTCCGCGCTGGGCCATGGCCCGACCGTCGGTCAGGATGCGGTCAAGGAAGTTGCGCGTGCTGGAGTCGTCCATGTCAGTCCTATCGAATGATTCCCTGTCTGGCACATAGGGTGCGCCTCGCCTTGCTCCAAGATCTTGCCCCGCCCCGGACAGGCGGGCTATCGCCACCCCCGGGCACAAGGAGGATCCGATGAGCCTTCGCAAATGGCTGGGGCGACAATCCTGGAGCCCTCACGTCCTGGGCTGGCCCCTGAGCCTGTGGATCAGGCTATGCCATGCGACGACGCAGTGGACACGGCAGGGCGACGCGGAGATCGAGGCAGCCCTTAAGAACGGCCCGGTGATCCTGGTGCTCTGGCACGAGCGGATTGCCCTGTCAGCGCTGCACTGGCGCGGGGAATGGGGTCCGATCTCGGCGCTGCATACGACCCGCTTCGCCGGACGCGTGGCCGGAGCGGTTCAGGCGCACCTCGGCACGCGCCCCATCGCCATGCAGTCACGCAAGGGCAACCTGGCCGCATCGCGCGAGGTCATGCGCCGGCTGCGCGGGGGCGTAAGCGTCGGGATCACCGGGGATGGTCCTTCGGGACCGGTCCGGGAACTGAAGGACGCCCCGCTCGAATGGGCGCGGGCCACGGGTCGGCCGGTTTTCATCTATGCCTTCGCTATGCGGCGGCAAAAACGGCTCACCACATGGGACAGGCTTGTCTGGCCCCGCCCCTTTACGCAGGGCGCGGTGGTGTGGCGGCTTTGGCGATCCGAGCTGCCGCGCCGAATGGATGACGCGACACGCGAAGCCATGCGCCGGGATCTGGAAGCGGCCCTGACAGCCGTGGCCGACGAGGCGGAAGCCTTGGCGCAGAGATGACGGGGTGTAGGCATCTGGCCTGATGCTCCCGGAAAACGAAACGGCCGCCCCGAAGGACGGCCGCTTTTGTTGTCAGGGACAGTGCTGGATCACGCCAGGATTTTCGACACCACGCCGGCGCCGACGGTACGGCCGCCTTCGCGAATGGCGAAGCGCAG
>NZ_VDFU01000036.1 GCF_006152115.1 Rubellimicrobium rubrum
GATCCACCCGCGCAGGGTGGCCGGAGAGGGTGCGGGAGGGCCGGAGGGCCCTCCTGCTCCGGTGCGCAGCGGCGGACGGGGACGCCGTCGGCGGGGGCGAGCGCAGCGTTGGCCCCGGGAGACCGCACGCAAACCCGCAGGGTTTGCATAAGTGCGCCCTTCTCACCTTGTTCGGCGGGCCCAGGCATCACGCCTCCGGGGTTGTCTCAATCCGCAACCTAGGGGAGAGTGTTCGTCCGGACCAGTGTCATCTGAGGAGAGTGCGCCATGACCGAGACAGAGCTGGAACGCGCGGAAAAGCGGTACGCCCAAGCGAAGGCCAGGCTCCAGGCGCTGAGGAACCGAGCGGCCACAGAAGCCCGCAAGCTCGACACCCGGCGCAAGGTGATCTTGGGCGGCGCCCTAGTTGATTTGGCGGGGCGGGATGCGAGCGCGGCCGCCATGCTCGACCGGCTCGTGCGCAACCTCCCCCGCGAGCAGGACCGCCGCGCCTTCGAGGGGTGGACGCCAGGGGATGCGGTGCCGGACGATGGAGCACAGGACGGGGCACAAGGCGAGGCAGGTGAGGCCGAAGAGATGGCCAGCGCGAGCTTGGGTCCTGGGATCTCCGCCACCAGTCCCGCTCCCCATCAGGAGGCCCGTCTCATGCCGCCCGTCACCAGCTCCTTACCTCGCTAGATCTCACGCCCATGTCCCCTCCAGGCCCGCCCTCTTCTCTCGACGCGGAGCTGCGCGAGACCCTCGACCTGCTGAGCCAAGTGGTGGCCAGTCTTTCCGAGCGGATGGACCGGCAAACCGAGGTCCTCGACCGTCTGGTGGAGATGCAAGCGCGTGATAGCGTGGAGGCCAACACCTCTCCCGATCGCGTGGCCGCCCTTGCCAGCACCGCCACCACTGATGCTGTCGGCAAGATCCTCCTGCCCAGCCTGACGAGGCTCGTAGGCCTGTTGGAGGAGCTGGGCGGCGGCAAGGCGCTGCTGCGCGAGCGCCTGCGTGCCATGGACCGCGAGGAGGCGCGTCGGGGCCGCTGGCGCACCCACCCCTGGGCCGTGGTGACGGGCATTCCGCTCGCGCTCATTCTGCTCCTGGCCTTCGCGGTGCCACGCGCCGTGGCGCAGGCCCCGATCACCTGCCACGCCACAGGCGGCACCTGGTACGAGGCCAGCGAGAGATACCCCGCCGCCTGCCTGTTCCGGGCAGACGCGCGGAACTAGGCGAGCGCCTCGTGACAAAGAAGAAAGGACGCTCGCCGCGGGGCAGTCCTTTGGGATGCCTGTATCCCAAAGAACAGGCGAAAGCGTGAGAGACCCAGGGCCGCCTCAAGGGGCCGTGGCTCGCCCCTGCGGGGCTGCGCCCGCACCACCCCCTTGACCCCGCTTTGGGTCAGGAGCGGCCGAACAGGCGCAAAAGGAAGCTTGGCTGCAGCTTGGGTTGTTTGGCTCTAGCCAGAGGGGCGTGGGTCGCCTCCGGCCTCGGTCCCGCGAAGGATGGGTCATCGCTAGGCTCGCTTCATCGTCGGCCCGCTGCTTCGCTCTGATTCCTGCGGCTGCGCGTGGCTGCGGTCCCGTTGCGATTCGCGCCGCCCTTGCAGGACCGACGCCTCCGGCTGCCCGGGGCCTCGCGACGGCGGCTCCGGGAACAGGGATCGGGACGGCTCCCCCAGCGGTCCCCTGGCCGGGTCCGGTGCGAGCGCTCGACGCGAGACGCTCTCTTGCTTCTCAGCTCATTCTAGCTTTGCCTTAAAAATCTTTAGCTTTGTGTTCTCCCTGCTTGGCGGACTCGCGCTCCTCTCAAGAGAACACCTCGTCGCCGCGCCGTTGATCCCGATCGGCCTGGGTGCTGCGAGCCGCGCGGGTGCGCGCCTCCACGGCACGGCCGAGTTCGCCCAGCACCCGCGCCAGCCGGTCGTCGTCGACCTCCACCAAGGGCAGCTCCGAGAGGGGCAGCCCCGCCTTGTGCTCCCGCAGCCAAGCTGCCCGGTCCTCCCGCTCCTGCACGACGTCCTCGGGCAGCGGCGGGTCGGACAAGAGGTGGCCTAGCAGCCGCGCTGCCCTGGGTGGCAAAGAAAGCCGGTAGGCGTTGCTGACTTGGCGCACCCGTGGCCCGGGCCCGTCCACCAACTCCACGCGCTCATGCCGGCGTAGCCAGTCGAGGAAGCCATGCTCGCGCAAGGCCGCCAGCGCCCGCACCACCGCATCCTTGGATCGCTTGAGTCGCTGCATGAGGTAGGTGATGGCGGGCTCCAGCCGCCCCGAGCGAAAGCTCACCAGGTTGGCCAAGAGCTCCAGCACCTCAAGCCCGACATGCCCTAAGGGACCACCCCGGCGCCCAGGCGCCCGCCCCGCGAGTTCATAGCGCTTGGCTGCCAGCACCACGCGCCGCACCTCTTGGCGGTCCGTACGGCGCCACCACGCGCCCTCGCACGTGCCCACGAGGCGCGAGCCGCGCCGCACCGGATGGCGGCCCGCACGGGCGCCGCCAAGGGAAACAGGTCCGCCCAGGACCGCCCCAATTGCCTTCATCATCTCTTGTAGTCCCTCTCTCAGCTCGTGGGGAGCCGACAAGGGCAGGGCCACACATGAGGGAGCCGTGGCCCTAGCACACACTTGTGCTCAGGCAAGGCTCCGCCATGGCAAGAAACCTCTTGCGAAAGCCGAGGAAGACATGGGAAGCTGAGCTTGTCACAGTCACAGCTTTCCTGGCGTCTCCGCCGGATATGAGGCCCGCCCCTGGCGGGTCTTCGTATTTTTTGAGCTGCTGCTCCCCCTGGGTTGCTCTTGCACGCGACGGGCGAGTCCCATCGGCGGTTCACACTATCGTGCCGGAGACGTGGCGGGCAGGCAACGCCTATCAGGAACCTGCCCCAGGTTAGCATCAAGACCAAGCATCAAGATGAAATGTGGGTATGTGGAGAACATGGAAAGCTGGAACCCATGATCCTCTCGTTCATCAATCAGAAGGGCGGCGTGGGTAAGAGCACGCTGAGCATCAACGTGGCTGCGGCTCTTGCCCGCTCTTCCCGCGTTCTCCTTATCGATGCCGACGAGCAAGGAAGCGCGTCGGCTTGGGCATCGCTGCGCGAAGAAACGCCCTTTCAGGTCGTCGGCATGGCACGAGACAACATGGCTCGGGATGCTCTCCAGATCGCGGCTGACTTTGCACACACCGTCATCGACGGTCCGCCTCGGGCGCAGAAGATCGCCCGCGGAGTCATCATAGCATCAGACGTAGTCCTGATCCCGATTGAGCCGTCAGGGCTCTCGACTTGGGCAGCCGTCGAGACGGTTGGTCAAGTGCAAGAAGCACAGACGATCAAGCCAACCCTTAAATGTGGTTTTGTGGTTTCCCGTAAGATCGGCCAGACAGTTATTGGTCGTGAAATACGGGATATGGCAGCAGAGCAAGGCTTCCCCATACTTCAGAGCGAAGTTCTTCAGCGGGTGCCATTTGCAGAGAGTCTCACGGTCGGTCAGTCAATCTTCGAGTATGCGCCGGACAGCCCGGCCGCTCGCGAAATTGAGGCACTGGTGAGTGAAGTCGGAGCATGGGTGAAAAATGGCAGCAAAACCAAAGTTCAGCGCGGCTCCAAAGCCGCCCGCTCTAACCGCTGAGCAGGCAGCATTTATTGACAAGGGCAGGGGCAAGGACAAGCCCGCAGTTCCAGGGGCCGAAGGCCCTCTCCATCGTATGTCGATCGACTTGCCCAAGCGGCTACATAGTCGCTTCAAGGCTGCGTGCGCCTTGGCCGACACAAAGATGACAGCCGAGATCATCGCCTTCATCGAACGACGTACGGCAGAGCTGGAAGGTGGAAAACAGTAAACCCACTAATGTGGTTTTGTGCTTATACTTGCCGAATTCGGATGCTGCAGTGGACCGGTCAAAGCTTCCTGCAAGTGTGTACGCGCCGAGGACAGGCTTTGACGGAACCACAGCGGCCCAAGCTCCTGCCTGCCCCTTCCAGGCGCCTCGGATCGAAAGGAGCTGACCAGCGGTAAGCGTCCTTCCCTCCGCTTCGCGCTATTCAAGCTTTATGCGAAGCCACCGAGGTCGAGGCTCGAAACCGATCGAGGCAAACGGGACCTTCGCGGCACTGCACGCTACGGTGGAGGAGTACTTGTGGCCGCCTCAAAGCCGTATGTCTGCCTCCCCTCGTTGTTCCTCCGTCAGATGCTTTCCGGCGTGACGATTTCGAAGGGGATCGTGCGCTGCAAGATGGCGCCGTGCCCCGCCTGTTCCAGCGCGTCGAGCATAGTCTGCACGAGCTGGCTCGAGGTCTGCTCCAACGGATGGCACAGCGCTGCCGTGACGAGGCCCTCCGCCAAGCCCTTGCGCGTCTCGGGGCCCATGTCGCGGCACACGAGGCGGACCGCGCGGCGCCGGTCCTCCGGACTCTCGCGCAGCGCCCTTAGGACGCCCGAGATGCCGCCGCCGGCGATGTAGATGCCGACTAGGTCGTCCTTCTCCTCCAGAAGCCGGGAAACGATCTGGTGAGCCTCCCGAGGCTCCTCGTGCGTGAGGCGGCTGTCCTCGACGACGAGGTCGCCCGAGTTCTCTCGCATGTACGACCGGAAGCTCGCGTCGGCGACGTCCTGGCACTGGTAGCGGTGGTTGCCGATGAACACCGCGACCCGGCCCGGCCCGCGGGCGGTTTGGGCGATGAACCAGGCGGCGGTCCGCCCGAGCTTCCAGTTGTCGGTGCCGACGTAACCCGCGCGGTCGGGGGCGGACTGGTCGGTAATGTAGGCCACGACGGGCGTCGCCTCGGCCCTGAGCGCCTGGATGGCCTGTCCTATCAACGGGTGGTCGGCCGCGATCACGGCGACCGCGTCGCAGCTCTTGCCCAGCGCCCTGAGCCGCGCGGCGATGTGCTCGGGCGCTAGGTCGTCGGCGAACTCGATCATGGGTTCGATCACCCGGTCTCGTCGCTGCGCGGCCGCCTCACGGATACGCTGGGCGAAAAGCTGGTAGAGCGCGCGGCTCGACTGCTGAAGCAGAAACGCGAAGCGGTGGCGGGGCAGCGACGCGTGCGTACGGGCATTGATGACGCCCAGGCCGTGGAAGCCGATCTGACCGGCCGCTTCCTGGACGCGCTGGATCGTCGAGGTGCGGACAGGAGTCGAGCCGTTCAGAACGCGGTTGATGGTAGCCACGCTGACGCCAGCCGCCTGTGCCAAGTCCGGGATAGTCGGGCGCTTCATGACCCCTCCTTCATCTCATTTTGAGATGATATGATATGCGATAAAGTCACTAGAGAAGATATACCTATCTTCACAGATATCACGAAGAAAGATATGGATCGGATCACCCAAGAAGAGCTCGCGGTTTGGCGAGACGGGGAGGAGAACAGCATGACCTACATAACGCGCATCGCCGCGCTGCTCTCGACCGCGCTCATCGGTGCGGGCACCGCAGCTCTGGCACAGGACGACTCCCAGACGGGGGCCGACATCTTCGTCATCGGCGGCAAGGCCGACGACCCGTTCTGGAGCATCGTCAAGCGCGGCGCCGAGGACGCGGGCCAGATCGTCGAGGCCCAGGGCGGCTCGGTGACGTGGCTCGGACCGCAGAACTACGACAACCTCGGCGCGGACGCCGCCGACCTCATCCGCACGGCCATCAGCCAGGGCGCCGACGCCATCGTCGGCCCGAATTGGGTTCCCGAGTCGATGGATGAGGCCTTCGCCGCGGTGGTCGAGGCCGACATCCCACTCATCCTCTACAACGCGGGCGGCCTCGAGGCCGCCGATCGCCTGGGTGCGCTGAACTACATCGGCTCCGACGACTTCCTCGCCGGCAAGGCGGCGGGCGAGTACTTCGCGCAGGCCGGCGTTACCAACGTCGTGTGCGTCAACACCCTGCCGGGCGCCGCCAACCTCCAGGCGCAGTGCGCGGGCTTGGCCGAGGGCGTCACCGCCGCAGGCGGCACGGCCGAAGAACTGCCACTGCCTATGACGAGCTTTGGCAACCCCACTGCCGTGAGCCAGGCCGTCAAGGCGCACCTGCTTCAGAACCCGGACGTGACGGGCCTCTACACGATCGGCAACGTGGACGCGAACTCGGCCTCTATCGCCATCACGCAGGCCGGCGCGGCAGGCCGGGTGCAGCTCGGCGGCTTCAACATGGACCAGACGATCCTCGACAACATCTCGTCGGGCGCGCAGCTCTTCGCCATCGACCAGCAGGGCTACCTGCAAGGCTTCCTCGCGGTGTCGCTGCTCAACAACCACGTCAACTACGGGCTCACCGTCCCCACCCGGCAGATCCTGACCGGCCCCGGCATTGTCGATGCGTCCAACGTCGAGGCGACTCTGGCAGGCGTGCAGTCCGGCACTCGCTGACGCAGGCGGCCCGACCCTTAGACCGACCGATCCGACCGGCCCTCAGGCGCTGCCCCTATTGGGCCGGTCGCGGCCAAGCGGTCAATACCGGCGGTGCGGCGCCACGCCGCGATCAGGATCACGCTTCGGGAGGCTCCCATGTCCGATACCTTCAACCGCACAGGCGTGCAGCCTGCCCCGCGACCGGCCGGCGGCCTCTCGTTCGGCGCGTTGGCGCGCCGGCCCGAGATGGGCTCGTTCCTCGGCATGGTCATCGTGTTCGCGTTCTTCGCCGTCTTCGGCGGCATCAACTTCGTCAGCGCCGGAGGCACCGCGAGCTGGCTCAACGTCGCCTCCGAGATCGGCATCGTCGCGCTCCCCGTCGGCCTTCTGATGATCGCGGGCGAGCTCGACATCTCCATCGGCTCGGTGATCCCGGCGGCCTCCATGACGGTGGCCATCGTCTCGGGCACCTTCGAGCTGCCCCTGATCCTCGGCGTCGCCGCAGCCCTGGGGCTCGGCCTCCTCGTGGGTCTCATCAACGGAGTCCTCGTGATCCGCACAGGCGTGCCGTCGCTGATCGTCACGCTGGGCAGCCTCTTCGCCGTCGCGGGCCTCACCCTCGGACTCAGCGTCATCATCACAGGCTCGACCGGCGTGCCAATCCAGGCGGGCCCAGTGGGCAAGGCCATCCTGGGTCAGTTCATCGCCGGCATCTTCCAGGTCACCATCCTGTGGTGGCTCCTGGCCATCGCGGTCGTGGGGTTCCTCCTGCACGTCTCGCGCTGGGGCAACTGGGTCTTCGCGCTCGGCGGCGACAAGGTCTCGGCCCGCAACGAGGGCATCCCCATCGACCGCCTGGTCATCCAGCTCTTCATGGGCTCGGGCTTCGCGGCCGCCTTTGTCGGCGTCTCTCAGGCAATCCTTTATAACTCGGCGCAGGTCTCCACGGGACAGTCGTTCATCTTCAATTCGATCATCTCCGTGGTGATCGGAGGGGTGCTGCTGACCGGGGGCTTCGGCTCGGTGATCGGCATCGTCTTTGGCACGATCACCTTCGCTATCGTCAACCAGGGCATCTTCTACACGGGCTTCGACGCTAACTGGGCGTCGCTGATCATCGGCGTGCTCCTGCTGCTCGCGGTGCTCCTCAACAACACGTTCCGCAAGGCGGCGCTCAACTACAGCCCGAGGAAGGCGAAGTGATGGCTACCCCGATCATCGAGCTGCGCGGCGTCAATAAGTCCTTCGGACCCGTCGACGTGCTCCACGACATCTCGCTGAAGGTAGGCGCGGGTGAGGTCCTGTGCCTCCTGGGCGACAACGGGGCGGGCAAGTCTACCCTCATCAAGACCCTGTCGGGCGTGCACAAGCCCACCTCCGGCACGGTCCTAATGGACGGCAAGCCGGTGGTTTTCGCCTCCCCCCGCGAGGCCTCGGATATGGGGGTCGCCACCGTTCACCAATTTGGCGGCACCTTCCCCTTGATGAGCGTCGGGCGCTGCTTCTTCGTCGGCCGCGAGCCCACCAAGCGCTGGGGGCCGCTTCGGGTGTACGACCGGGCCACGGCCAACGAAGTCGCGGTCAAAGCCATCCAGGGCTTCGGCATCACGCGGATCGACGACGGTGACCGCCTGGTGGGCGGCATGTCCGGGGGCGAGCGCCAGAGCCTCGCTATCGCCCGCGCGGTGCACTTCGGCGCACGCCTGCTGATTCTCGACGAGCCCACGGCTGCGTTGGGCGTCAAGCAGGCCTCCCACGTGCTGCGCATCGTCCTGGAGGCCCGCAGGCGCGGCCTCGCGGTGATCTTCATCACCCACCAGGTGACCCACGCGATGGCCGTGGGGGACCACTTCGCCGTGCTGATCCGCGGCGCGCTGGCCGCGAACTTCCGCAAGGGCGAGAAGACCCGCGAGGAGATCACGGATCTCATGGCCGGAGGCGAGTCGCTCGCCAACCTCGACGTCGAGACCCAAGGCGTGATGGACGCCGAGGGCGCTCGCGCGTCGACCGTGGCCTGACCCCAGGGCGCCGGGTGGCACCCTCCCCCCTCACGACGCCGCCAGGCGAAGGACCTCCCCGATGAAGATTGCCCTCGACCCCTTCATGCACCGTCACCTGTCGCTGGAGGAGCTGCCGCGCAAGGTCCGCGAGCTCGGCTACGACTGGATCGAGATGAGCCCGCGCGGGGACTTCCTCGAGTGGTTCAAGGCGCCGCGCGTGTTTCCCGAGCGGATCAGGGCGTTCAAGCAGGCGCTGGCCGCCGAGAACGTCCGCATCGCCTCGCTCCTGCCCATGTACCGCTGGGCCTCCAACGATGAGGCCGAGCGCCAAGCCGCCGTGCGCCACTGGAAGCGCGCCATCGAGATCGCGGTCGAGATGGAGGTGGACACCATGAACTCCGAGTTCGGGCGCGGCCCGCACCCGGACAAAGGGTCCTGCTATTGCTGCCACACGGGCAGCATGATCGAGGCCTGCGAGGACGCCTGGTGGCGCTCGATGGAGGAGATCGTGCCGATCCTCGAACGCGAAAAGGTCACGCTGCACATCGAGCCTCACCCCGAGGACTGGTGCGAGACGATCCAGCCGGCTGTAGACATCATCCGCACGGTGAACAGCCCGCGCGTCAAGTTCCTCTACTGTGCGCCGCACACCTTCTACTTCGGCGACGACACGGTGGCGATGCTGCGCGAGTGCGCGGACGTGCTCGCCCATGTCCACGTGGGCGACACCTTCAACCACAAAGCCTCGTCGGGGCTGCGCTACATCCTGAACCCGCCGGGCACTCAGGCGCGCGTCCACCAGCACCTCAACATCGGCCAGGGCGAGGTGCCCTGGGACGACTTCTTCCGCACGCTCGCCGAGGTCGGCTTCGACGGCATCATGACCGCCTGCGTCTTCGCTTGGGAGGACAAGGCCGACCAGTCGGGCACCTTCATGCGCGCTGAGATGCAGCGCTACGTCGATCAGTACTGGGGGACGAAGTGAGCCTTCGCATCGGAGTTCTCGGCACCGGGATGATCGGACAGGACCACATCCGCCGACTGACCCAGGTACTGTCGGGCGCGGAGGTCGTGGCGGTCAACGATATCGACCGGAGCCGCGCCGAGGCCGCCGCGCCCCAGGGGGCCAAGGTTCATGACACGCCCCAGGCCCTGATCGCGTCCGACGCGGTCGAGGCGGTGGTGATCTGCTCCTGGGGGCCCGCCCACGAGGAGCAGCTCCTCGGCTGCATCGCGGCCGGCAAGCCCGTCTTCTGCGAGAAGCCGCTCGTGACCTCGGAGGCCGCCGCGCTGCGCGTCATGGAGGCCGAAACGGCCTTCGGGCGCCGCCTCGTGCAGGTCGGCTTCATGCGCCGGTTCGACGCCGACTACCGCCGCCTCAAGGCCGTCATCGACGCGGGCTCGCTCGGCGCGCCGCTCCTCTACCGTTCGGTGCACCGCAACGCCTCGGTGCCCGCGGGGCTCTACACGTCCGAGATGCCGCTCAACGACACGCTGGTGCACGACGCGGATATCTCGCGCTGGCTGCTCTCCGACGAGATCACGGGCGTGGAGGTGCGAGTGCCCCGCCGCTCGTCACGGGGAGGCGACCTGCGCGACCCGACCCTCGTGCTGCTGCACACGGCCGCGGGCGCGATCGTCAGCGTCGAGATCTCGGTCAACGTCGGCTACGGCTACGACATCCGCGGCGAGGTGAGCTGTGAAGATGGGATCGCCGCCCTTCCGAACCGCCCCGCCCCGGTGGTCAGCGACCGCCACGGCATTCGCCAAGCCATCCCCGAGGACTGGCGCGAGCGGTTCATCGAGGCCTACGACCAGGAGTTCCGCGAGTGGATCGTCGCGGCCCGCGCCGGCACGGCCACGGGCCCCAGCACTTGGGACGGCTATGCCGCGACGCTGGTGGCCGACGCCGCGCTGCGCGCCGTCGACAGCGGGCGCCTGGAGCCCGTTCGGATGCGCGGCAAGCCCGCGCTCTACGGGACGCCGATCGCCGCGGCGGCTTGAAGCCGCCGCACAAGGGCGAGCCGGGTCCCCGGCGCGCCCAACCCTCGGAAGAGAACCGACCTGATGAAGCTCTCCCTCTGCACCGACGTCCTGAGCGACCTGTCCTTCACCGCGATGCTCGACCGCTGCGTCGAGCTTGGCGTCGAGGGGGTCGAGATGACCGGCGGGGGCTGGTCCAAGGGGCCGCACTTCCGTGCCGACCGTCTCCTGGCCGACCGCGGCGCGCTCAAGGCTGCGATTAGGGAGGTCGAGGCACGTGGGCTCCACATTGCCGCGCTCAACTGCTCGGCCAACCCGCTCGACCCCGGGCCGATGGGCGAGCGGCACCGCCGGGAGATCGAGGACACCGTCCGCCTGGCGGGCGAGATCGGCGTCAAGACCGTCGTCACCATGTCCGGCCTGCCCGCCGCGGCGCCCGGCGACACCGTCCCGAACTGGCTCGTCTACACCAAGAGCTGGCCCGACGAGATGCCCGAGCGCGACCGCTACCAGTGGGAGGACTGCGCCATCCCTTACTGGCAGGGGCTCGTGCAGCTGGCGGACGAGGTGGGGGTGGAGCGCTTCGCGCTCGAGAACTTCTCCGCCATGCTGGTTTGGAACCCCGAGACGCTGTTCCGCCTGCGGAACGCCGTGGGACCCAAGGTTGGCATGAACCTCGACCCCTCGCACCTGATGTGGATGGGAGCGGATCCCATCGCCTCGGCGCGCGCGCTCAAGGGGGCGATCCACCACTGCCACGGCAAGGATACGCGCATCGAGCGGGGGGTGGCCGACGTCAACGGCCTCCTGGAGACGCGCGAGGTGACGGACGTCGCCAACCGGGCGTGGAACTACGTCGCTGTCGGGGCGGGGCGCGACCTGCAGTGGTGGAAGGAGTTCTTCTCGGTAGTGAGCATGATGGGCTACGACGGATGGGTGAGCCTCGAGATGGAGGATTTCACCATGTCCACCGACGCGGGCGTCCGGTCGTCCATCGACGCGCTCCAGGCGACGATTAGCCGTTGAGGGGGCCAGCGCCGGCGCCCGCCTGCCGCTGGTTCGACCAAGGACCCTGGAGCACGACCGACCACGAGCTGAGCCCTCACCCCGTCGAGATCGCCTGTACGCCTGAACGTGGCGCAGGACCGTCAGCAGTGGACACGCCTTTTAAGCTGGAACGAACGACATGAAGCCTCTCGACGTCATCACCATCGGCCGCTCGTCGGTGGACCTCTACGGCTCGCAGGTGGGCGGCCGCCTGGAGGACATGGGGTCGTTCCAGAAGTACATCGGCGGCAGCCCCACCAACATGGCGGCGGGGACGGCGCGGCTCGGGCTGAGGAGCGCGCTCATCACCCGCGTGGGCGACGAGCACATGGGGCGCTTCATCCGCGAGGAGCTGGCGCGCGAGGGCGTGGACGTGCGGGGCGTGGTGACGGACCCCGAGCGGCTGACGGCGCTGGTGATCCTCGGCATCCGCGACAAGGAGTCGTTCCCGCTCATCTTCTACCGCACCGACTGCGCCGACATGGCGCTGTGCGAGGACGACATCGACCCGTCCTTCATCGGTGAGGCCCGCTCGGTCGTCGCCACCGGCACCCACCTGAGCCACCCGCGGACCGAGGCCGCGGTGCTCAAGGCGCTGCGGGTGGCGCGCGAGACGGGGGCGCGGACGGCGCTCGACATCGACTATCGGCCGAACCTCTGGGGGCTGGCGGGGCACGGCGAGGGCGAGTCGCGGTTCATCGAGTCGGCGGAGGTGACGGCCAAGCTCATGGCGCATCTCCCCCTCTTCGACCTGATCGTGGGCACCGAGGAGGAGTTCCACATCGCCGGCGGCTCCACCGACACGCTGGAGGCGCTGCGCGCGGTGCGGGCCGTGTCCCCGGCCACCCTGGTCTGCAAGCGCGGCGCGGCGGGGGCGGTGGCCTTCACGGGCCCCGTCGACGGCTGGGAGAGCGGGCAGACCGGCCCGGGCTTCCCGATCGAGGTGTTCAACGTGCTGGGGGCCGGCGATGGCTTCATGTCCGGGCTGCTGAAGGGCTGGCTCGACGACGAGCCCTGGCCCGTGGCGCTCAAGTACGCCAACGCCTGCGGCGCCTTTGCCGTCTCCCGCCACGGCTGCACGCCGGCCTACCCGTCGCTGACCGAGCTCCAGTGGTTCCTCGACCGGGGCGTGACCACGCCCGCACTGCGCAAGGACGCGGAACTCGAGCAGCTCCACTGGAGCACGAACCGGCATGGCAGCTGGGACACGATGCGCGTCTTCGCCTTCGACCACCGGATGCAGATGGAAGAGATGGAAGGGGCCACACTCGAGCGGATTGGCGGCTTCAAGCTCCTCTGCCTCGACGCGGTGCAAAGGGTCGCCGCGGGCCGCCCCGGCTACGGCCTCCTTTGCGACAACCGCCTGGGCAGCGACGCCCTGCACAGGGCGGCCGGCACCGGCCTCTGGATCGGGCGGCCCGTGGAGTGGCCGGGCTCGCGGCCGCTCCGGCTGGAGCCGGAGGTGGGACCGGACTTCGGCGGGCTCTCGGAGTGGCCCCTGGAGCATGTCGTGAAGGTGCTGTGCTTCTGTCACCCCGAGGACGACGAGGCCCTGTGGGCCGATCAGGAGGCGACCCTCGCGCGGCTCTTCGCCGCCGCTCGGCGCAACCGCTTGGAGGTGCTTCTGGAGGTGATCCCGTCGAAGGTCGGCCCCGTCGACGACGACACGACGGCGCGCATCATCGACCGCATCTACGGCCTTGGCCTCCACCCCGACTGGTGGAAGCTGGAGCCGTTCAGGACCGAGGCCGCGTGGGACAACGTCTGTGCGGCGATCCTGCGCCACGACCCGCACGTCCGGGGCGTGGTCGTGCTGGGCCTCGACGGCTCGCCCGAGAGCCTAGCCGAGAGTTTTGCGCTGGCCGCCCGCCAGCCCCTCGTGAAGGGCTTCGCGGTCGGCCGCACCATCTTCGGCCAGGTGGCCCGCGCGTGGTTCAAGGGCGAGCGCGGCGACACGGGCGCCGTGGACGAGATGGCCCGTCGCTTCGCCGGACTGTGCTCGGTCTGGGATGCCCAAAGGGGCGCGGACACGCGCGTCGGGCGCAACAAGGACGTAGGCCAGCGGGCCGCGGGAGGGATGTGAGATGCACGATACGATCCGTCTGACGGCCGCCCAGGCCATGATGCGCTGGCTGTCCATCCAGATGACCGACGACGGCGAGCGCTTCATCGAAGGGGTTTGGGCCATCTTCGGGCACGGCAACGTGGCGGGGATCGGCGAGGCGCTCCACGGCATCGGCGCGGCGCTTCCCACCTGGCGCGGTCAGAACGAGCAGACCATGGCGCATGCCGCCATCGCCTACGCCAAGACCATGCGCCGTCGGAAGGCGATGGCCGTCACCTCCTCGATCGGCCCCGGCGCCACCAACATGGTCACGGCCGCCGCGCTCGCGCACGTCAACCGCCTGCCGGTGCTGCTCATCCCCGGCGACGTCTTCGCCAACCGACGCCCCGACCCGGTCCTCCAGCAGATCGAGGACTTCGACGACGGCACGGTTTCGGCCAACGACTGCTTCCGCCCCGTGAGCCGCTACTTCGACCGCATCGCGCGACCCGAGCACCTCCTGACCGCCCTGCCCCGTGCCATGCGCGTGCTGACGGACCCTGCCAACTGCGGCCCCGTGACGCTCGCCTTCTGCCAGGACGTGCAGGCCGAGACGTTCGACTACCCTGTCACCTTCTTCGAGCAGAAGACCTGGCGCATTCCCCGGGCACAGCCTGACCCGACCGAGATCGCCGAGGTGGCCGAGATGTTCGCCCGGGCCTCGCGCCCGGTGATCGTGTCGGGGGGCGGGGTGCTCTACTCCGGGGCCGAGGCGGCGCTCGCGGCCTTCGCGCAAGCCCACAACGTGCCCGTGGTCGAGACGCAGGCCGGCAAGGGGGGCCTCGCCGCCGGGCACCCCATGAACTTGGGCTCGCCGGGCGTGACGGGCTCGGACTGCGCCAACGAGGCCTGCGAGGGCGCAGACCTCGTGGTCGGGATTGGCACGCGCTTCCAGGACTTCACCACGGCCTCATGGTCGCTCTTCGGCCAGCCCGAGCGGCGGCTGGTGTCGATCAACCTTCACCCCTACGACGCCCACAAGCACTTGGCTGTCCCGCTCCTCGCCGACGCGCGCCTGGCAATCGAGGCCCTGTCCGCGGCGCTGGGGGGCCTGCGCTTCGACGGCGACGCGGGCCCCTCCAAGGCCCGCTGGCTGGAGGCCGTAGGAGGGGTCACGGCCGCGCCCCCCCCGGACGCCAATGCGCTGCCCACCGACGCGCAGGTCATCGGCGCCGTGCAGCGCGTGGCGACGCCCGAGACCGTGGTCATGTGCGCGGCCGGCACCATGCCGGGCGCGCTCCAGGTGCTCTGGCAGGCGGCCCCCGGCGGCTACCACATGGAGTACGGCTACTCCTGTATGGGCTACGAGGTCGCGGGCGCCATGGGGATCAAGATCGCCGCGCCCCAGAAGGAGGTGGTCTGCTTCGTCGGTGACGGCAGCTACATGATGGCGAACAGCGAGCTCGCCACCGCCGTCATGCGCCGCATCCCCTTCACGGTCGTACTGACCGACAACCGGGGCTACGGCTGCATCAACCGCCTCCAGATCGAATGCGGCGGTGCCGAGTTCAACAACATGTACAAGGACAGCCTGGTCGAGGAGCAGCCCGAGATCGACTTCGTGGCCCACGCCCGCTCGATGGGGGCCCACGCGGTCAAGGCGGACGGCATCCCGTCCCTCGAGGCCGAGATCGTCGCGGCGCGGGGGCGCCCAGTCCCGACGGTGATCGTGATCGACACCGACGCGGTCCCCGGCCTTGGCGTCGGCGGCGCCTGGTGGGACGTGGCCGTGCCTCAGGCCGGCGGGCCCGAGCGGCTCGAAGCGGCTCGCGAGCGCTACAACGCGAACGCCTTGCGCCAGCGGACCTTCAACTGATGGGCCGGGCGCGGCGACATCCGGGATTCCGGTCGTGAGCCACCTGCTCCGGAAGCCAATGGGCGAGACGGGCCGCGTCCAGCATGTCACGTCGGCGAACGCCGGCTGGGGCTACGTGGGGTTCTCCCTTTGGCACCTCACCCCAGGGGAGCGCGCCAGCGACCTCGTGCCTACCGATGAGACGATCCTCGTCCTAATCGAGGGGCGCGCTCGCCTGACCGGCGCCGGCCAGGACTGGGGCGAGATGGGCGAGCGGATGGACCTGTGGGACCGTACGCCCCCGCACGCGCTGTATCTGCCGCCTGGCGCCTCCTGGGAGGCCACTGCTACGACGAACTGCACCCTTGCAGCCTGCCGCGCCCCCGGCACCGGCAGGCATCGCGCGCAGCGGCTGGGGCCGGATGGGATCGAGCTCACCCCCCGCGGCAAGGGCACGAACACCCGCTACGTCAACAACATCGCCATGGAGGGGCGCGACGTGGCGGACTCGCTCCTCGTGACCGAGGTGTTCACACCGGCGGGGCACTGGTCGAGCTACCCGAGCCACCGGCACGACGAGGACGACTTCCCGCGGATCACCTACCTGGAGGAGACCTACTACCACCGCCTCAAGCCCTCGGCAGGGTGGGCGGTCCAAAGAGTCTACACGGAGGACGGCTCGCTCGACGAGACGATGGCGGTGCGGGACGGGGACGTGACGCTGGTTCCCAAGGGCCACCACCCCTGCGGCGCGCCCTACGGGTTCGAGCTCTATTACCTCAACGTGATGGCGGGGCCGCGGCGGGCCTGGCGGTTCCAGGGCGACCCGGAGCACGCCTGGATCGTGGAGCGGGACGCGTGAGGCCGTTCACATGGGGCGCCAGGGGTGCACCTCAATGACGATCCAGAGGACCGCGATGCCCACCTCCTTTCCCCCCGACTTCTCCGACCGCATGCTGTCCCTGGGCCTGGCCCGGGTTTCCGAGGCCGCCGCGATCGCCTGCGCCGACTTCATCGGCCGCGGCGACGAGAAGGCCGCCGACCAGGCCGCCGTGGACGGGATGCGTCGCCAGCTCAACATGCTCGACATCAAGGGCGTCGTCGTGATCGGCGAGGGCGAGCGCGACGAGGCCCCCATGCTCTTCATCGGCGAGGAGGTGGGCACCGGCCAGGGCCCCGCCGTCGACATCGCACTGGACCCCCTAGAGGGCACGACCCTCACCGCCCGCGACATGCCCAACGCGCTCGCGGTTGTGGCCATGGCCCCGCGCGGCACGCTCCTCCACGCCCCCGACGTGTACATGGAGAAGCTCGCCGTCGGCCCCGGCTACAAGCGCGGCGTGGTTACGCTCGCCATGAGCCCTTCCGAGCGCGTCTCGGCCCTGGCCTCGGCCAAGGGCGTGTCCACCCGTGACGTCTCGGTCTGCATCCTCGACCGCGACCGGCACAAGGAGATGATCGCCGAGGTTCGCGCCACAGGGGCCAAGGTCCGCCTCATCACCGACGGCGACGTCGCGGGCGTCATGCACTGCGCCGAGCCCGCCAAGACCGGCATCGACATGTACATGGGCTCGGGCGGCGCGCCCGAGGGGGTGCTCGCGGCCGCCGCGCTCAAGTGCATGGGCGGGCAGATCTTCGGCAAGCTCCTCTTTCGCAACGACGACGAGCGCGGGCGGGCCTCGAAGGCCGGCATCACCAACCTCGACCGGGTCTATACCCGCGACGACATGGTGACCGGCGACGTCACCTTCGCCGCCACGGGCGTGACGGACGGCTCGCTCCTCCCCGGCGTGAAGCGGACCCCCGAGTCGATCACCGTCGAGACCGTCCTGATGCGGAGCAAGACTGGGAGCGTGCGGCGGATGAGCTACACCAACCCGGTGCGCTGAGGGCCACCAGGGCCTCGTCCGGCGCCACGGCGTGTTGAGGAGCCGCTTACCTCATTCGCGGCGGAAGAGGGGCCGGTCGTCACGCACAAGCCGGTCCATGAAGTCCACGACCACCTGCACGCGGCGCTCTACCCGCATGGCCTCGTGCCAGACGGTCCAGTAGGTCCGGGTCAGCGTGCGCTCGGGGAAGAGGCGGACGAGGTCCGGCTGCCCGGCCGCCATGAAGTCGTGCAGGATGCCAATCCCGGCGCCCGAGCGCACTGCCTCGAACTGGCCGATGGCCGTCGAGACCTCGATGGTCGAGCGCCAATCGCGCAGCATCTCGCCCGAGTAGTTCAGCTCGGGCGTGTAGATCAGGTCCTCGACGTAGCCCACCAGCACGTGATCCCGAAGGTCCGCGAGCGTCGTCGGCCGACCCGCCTGATCGAGGTAGCCCGTCGCGGCATAGAGCGAGAGGCCGTAGTCGGTGAGGCGGCGGACGCGGAGGCGCCCCTTCTCCGGCCGGCCCACCATCACCGCGACGTCTGCCTCGCGCTGGGACAGCGAGAAGCTGCGCGGGACGGGGACGAGCTGGACCCGGAGGCTGGGATAGGCTGTGATGAGTCGTTGGAGGCGCGGCGCCAGGAAGGCGCTGCCGAAGCCGTCAGGTGCGCCGATGCGGACGGTGCCACAGACCTCGTCCTCGCGTCCCTGGACCTGGGCGATGCCGGCCAGCATCTCGGCCTCGACGCGCTCGGCCGACTCGAGCATGGCCCGGCCGTCCTCGGTCACAGTGCAGCCACGCGTGCCGCGATCGAGGAGCCGCGCGCCGACCGCCCGCTCGAACGACGCCATGCGGCGGCTGAGGAGCGCCTGGCTGACGCCGAGCCGCCGGGCCGCGCCAAGCATCTGGCCCTCGCGGGCCACGGCCAGGAAGTAGCGGGCATCGTCCCAGTCCACGATCACCGTCCTTGCATAGCGGGTCGCCGATCCTGGCGATTTCTATGCACGATCGCATAGGCGATACCAAGCCCAGCTTGGAGGACCCCATGACCCAGATCGCCCACTACATAGACAACGCCCGCGTCGCCGGCACCTCGGGCCGCAGCCAGCCGGTCTGGAACCCTGCCACCGGGCAGAGCGAGCGGACCGTGGCCCTAGCCTCGACCGAGGAAGTCAACCGGGCCGTGGCGTCGGCGAGGGCGGCTTGGCCGGCCTGGGCCCGCACGCCCGCGCTGCGCCGCGCCCGCATCCTCGACCGCTTCAAGTCCATCCTATGGGAGCGTGCCGACCGCCTCGCCGAGGCCATCTCGGCCGAGCACGGCAAGACCCACGACGACGCCGTGGGCGAAGTGACGCGGGGCCTCGAGGTGGTCGAGTTCGCCGTGGGCGCGCCCCACCTCCTCAAAGGCGAGATCACCGAGAACGTCGGGACCGCCGTCGACAGCCACTCGCTGCGCCAGCCGCTCGGCGTCGTCGCCGGCATCACGCCCTTCAACTTCCCGGCCATGGTGCCGATGTGGATGTTCCCCGTGGCGCTTGCCTGCGGCAACTGCTTCATCCTGAAGCCCTCCGAGCGCGACCCCTCCGCGTCCCTCCTCATCGCCGAGTGGCTTGCTGAGGCCGGGTTGCCCAAGGGCGTGTTCAACGTGGTCCAGGGTGACAAGGAGGCGGTCGACGCCCTCCTGGCGCACCCGGACGTCAAGGCCGTGAGCTTCGTCGGCTCCACCCCGATCGCGCGATACATCTACGAGACCGGTACCAAGAACGGGAAGCGCGTCCAGGCGCTCGGCGGCGCCAAGAACCACATGGTGATCCTGCCCGACGCCGACCTCGACATGGCGGCCAACGCCCTCATGGGCGCGGCCTACGGCTCCGCCGGCGAGCGCTGCATGGCCATCTCCGTGGCGGTGCCCGTGACCGACAAGGTGGCCGACGCGCTGATCGCCAAGCTCGTCCCCAAGATCGAGGCGCTGAAGGTCGGCCCCGCCGCCGACCGCTCCTCGGACATGGGGCCGCTGGTCACCGCGCAGCACCTCGCGCGCGTGCGCGGCTACGTCGACGCCGGCGAGGCCGAGGGCGCGAAGATCGTCGTCGACGGCCGCAGGTTTCGCATGGACCGCCAGGGATACGAGGACGGCTACTTCATCGGCGGCACGCTCATCGACGAAGTGACGCCCGAGATGACGATCTGGAAGGAGGAGATCTTCGGCCCCGTCCTGTCGGTTGTCCGCGCTAAGTCCTACGCCGACGCCGTGGACCTGATTCACAAACACGACTACGCCAACGGCGTGGCGGTTTTCACCCGCGACGGCGACGCCGCGCGCTCTTTCGCCCACGACATTGAGGTCGGCATGGTCGGCGTCAACGTCCCGATCCCGGTACCGATGGCCTTCCACTCGTTCGGCGGCTGGAAGCAGTCGCTGTTCGGCGACCATCACATGCACGGGGCCGAGGGCGTGCGCTTCTACACGCGCCTCAAGACCATCACAACGCGCTGGCCCACAGGCGTCCGCTCGGACCCGGAGTTCGTCATGCCCACCATGGGGTGACTGCTCTAACCGAGCCTGTTGGGGGACGGGAGGCCGCTTCAGAGGTCGGCTTTCACGTCGGACTGCGGACTTCTCGTGAGTTTCGCGAAGAAAGGGCGTCCACCGTTCCGGCATTCGCGACGACGATTATCTGGGTCCAGATCTCGGTTCCGCTGCGACGACGCCGGCTGTCCGGGCCCGCACGGTGGGAGCTGCAAGGCAGGTGGCGACGGCCTCATAGCCCTCGCTCCTGGGATGAGGCACGACACGGAAGGGAGGCGCGTGGCTGGCGGGGCAGAAGATTATCGCCTCGTTTGCCCCCACCGCGTCGAGATCGAGGATTGAGGTGGAGCGCGTCATCAGGAGGAGCGCCCGCTTGGCCAGCGACCTCAGCCGTAAGTGCGCTATCAGGGCTTCTTGCGTCCCTTCTCCTAGCCCCTCCTCGACCATGTCCACGACGAGGACGGACGGCGCGTCCTCCTCCAGCGCCACGACCAGCGCAACGAGGGCGTCGGATCGCTCTGCGCCGTCCCCCACCAGCCAGGCCAGAGTGCGCTCGACCCGCCCAGCCAATGCAGGATCTGCCGCGAGGCGCCCCTGAATACGTTCTGAGATCGTGGGGTCCGCCAAGCGGCCAAGCGGGAGGAAGCCTGCGTCAGGCAGGCTCTCTGCTAGTCGCTCGCAAAGGCGCGTCTTGCCGCTGCCCAAGGGGCCTGTGACGAAGGTGAGCCGTCCGAGGTTCCGCAGCTCGAACCACTCGCCACCCCAGGGCCAGGGTAGCTCGAAACCCACTGAAAGCGGGGCGTCCCCGAGGGCGTCCTCATCCTCACCTCTAAGCGCGAGGCGAAGGTCGGCGGCTGTGGGCCTCTGCCCGCGATGCAGATCGGCGCGGAGCGAGCGCACCCGCTCGAGCGCCTCGGCCGTGCGCCGCGCCTGATCGCACAGCAAGCCTTCGTGGAAGGCGAGACCGGCGTCCAGGTCACCTTTCTCGCCCGCGACTGCGCGTTCGATCTGAGCGAGGCTGAGCCCCAGCTGGCGCAACGCGACCACCTCGGCCGCCCGGGTCATGTCTGCGGGACTATAGACCCGCCAGCCGGCTGCGTTCCGGCCGGGCACGATCAGGCCTCGGCTCTCGTAGAGCCGGAGCGCTTTAACAGTCACGCCCAGGTGCCTGGCGGCCTGTGAGGGGCTCAGGTTGCGGCGGGTTAGGGTCATGGGTCACCTCATCCGATAGGGAGCCCCACTCCTATCGGGGTGGCCCCAAGGGACGGGTCAAGAGGCTTGCGGCTCGCCTGTCAAAGTAGTGGTGGGAAGCCGGTGACTCTAGCGCGGGCCGAACAGAGGAGCGCCTATCGTCCACGCTCGAGCGGCTACGACCCAGACAGCGGCACCAAGCTGCATCCGAGACCGAGCTGCTGTCCTGCACGGGAAACTTTACAGCTCCTCACTGACACTGACAGAGCTATGTTGATCGCCTTGTGTTCCCTTTACGTTCTATCTAATCTTTGTCTGGCACGCTGGATTAGGAAGATGTGTAATGGCTGACTATCAGGTGACTTGCATCAAGCGCGATGGCGCCGATGCGGATCGGCGTATTGATAGGCTGGGCGGACCAGGGTGGAACGACAGCATTGATAACGTGATCCGCTTTATCAAGGACGGCTCGCACCGCTTCTGGACTACCGCGCAGGGCCGCTCGGTTTGGGTCATCGTGAAGCAGCATCCCACTTCGAGGCGCGATTATCTCACTACTGAGGGCGATGGCTTCCCACCGAACAACCTGCTCAGCCTGCCGGACTGCCCTCGCTGACGCTGAGCTATTCACTCCTCCTTAGGGCGGTCTTGCCGGTTCGCCCTGAGACCTACCGATATCCTCGCCGCCGCTTGTGCCGGGCCATCCCCTCCAACTCGGCCACGGCGTCCTCGGGGCTCGCATGCCAGTCTGTCTGCCGTTTCCCTTGGCTCCCGATCCGGCCCCACTGGCGCACCACTCCATGCTCGCCAAAGAGGCTGGTGACGAGCGCCAGGCTGTAGAACCGGCGCATGTTGCAGGAGGGGTCCACGCGGGTGAGGAGGAGAGGAGCGGGGCTGGCCGGATTGGGATGAGGTGCCAGCACTGGCACGATGGGTGCGGGCGCGGGTGGTTGGGCCGCGAGCCAGTCCAGAAGGTAGAGCTGCTCGGGCTCACGGCTCACCCTGCCACCTCACCACCCGCATAGAGGCGCGAGATCGTCGCATGGTGGACGTTGTAGCTCCGGGCTATGGCTGACAGGCTCTCGCCGGCCTCGTGCCTTCGGCGAGCTTCCTGCTGCTGGTGAGGTGTGAGCTTGTAGGGCCGGCCCATCTTGCGACCTTCGGCCTTGGCCCGGGCCCGGCCCTCGCCCGTCCTCGCCCGGATCAGCTCGCGCTCGAACTCCGCTAGGCCAGCCAGCACCGTTAGCATGAGCCGCCCATGTGGCGTAGTGGTGTCCGCCCAGGGATCGGCCAGCGAACGGAACATGGCCCCCTTATCGGCTAGGCTGCCCAGCACATTCAGGAGATCCCGCGTGGAGCGCGCCAACCGGTCGAGCCGCGTCACCAGCACCACGTCACCTGGCTGCACGTCCTTGAGGAGCTTGGCGAGCTGCGCACGGTCGCGCTTCGCCCCCGAGGCCGTCTCGCGGTAGAGCCTGGTCGCTCCAGCCGCCCGGAGCTGCTCCAGCTGCGGCCCGAGCGTCTGACCGTCGGTGCTCACTCTCGCATAGCCCCGAAGGACGGGCGCGAGGTCGTCAAGAAGGCTGCCGGAGGGCTCGGGTTTCGCACTGGACATACGCACAGCCTAAGCCCCTGAAGAGGCTACGTCGAGCAGACGGATAATAAATCACAAGAAACGCACAGCAGCGGTTCGTTTGGTCGAAGCCAGGGCCCATCTCGCCCGTCAGCGTGAGCCTAGACAGTGTTGAGTTGATGATCGCCTGCGGCCTGATCTAGACCGACGGGGTAGGGCAGCATGGACGTTCCATGTCCGGTTTGACCTTGGACTGCTTGAGGAAGGCGCCATGCTGAACGGGTCGGTACGTCGCCCTCAGGTCTATTTGGAAACCTTTCTTCTGGCCGACCTCCTGGACAGGATCGCGGAAGGTGACTCGATCCTCCGAGCGCGTGTATCTGCTCTCTTCTCGAAACGGGCCGAGCTAATCCTTGGCCTTGAGACGATCGTGGAGCTCTTGTCCTACCAGGCGCCGGGCGCCGCGGAGCGACGGTGGGTGCTGCTTCGGGAGCTGGCTTGGACCCGTACCCTGTCAACAACACCCGACGGCAACGAGGGGCCCGCTTCGGTTCAGTCCGTCCTAGTCGCCAGCGACGTGGCCCGTCACGTCGGGCGGCCCGAATATAGGCCCTATAGTCTCGGTCCGGAAAAGCAGGCCAGGTTTTTCGGCCTGTCCTGGCAGGACGCCCACGCGCTGGCGCTGCACCTCAAGGAGCAGCAGCATGAGAGGTCCTTCCTGCAAAAGAAAGACACCGACCTTCCGGAGTTCAAGCCCGGCCTGCGGGTCGACGTGCCTCGGGCCAGTCTCGACATGCAACGGCGGAGCAGCCGAGGTCTCGCGAGCTCAACCTCCAAGAGGTCAGGCCTAGAGCCCAAGACGGTGAGCCGCCTGGAGGCTAAATGGGGCGCCGCGACAGTGGCCATGCCGGAGCTTGGTCGTAGGACCTTCCATGAGGAGGTGGATCTAGTCAGGGAGCTTCATCGGATCCAAGGCGTGCACTTCGACGAAGTGCTGTTCCGACGCTCGGGGGGAATGAGCAATTTTGGCCTTGAGCGTATCTTCTACCAAGCCGCCGACACGATCTTCGATTATCGTTGGAACCCCATCGTCCCGGAGCTCCTAGCCATTGACGCCTGGGACATCCGACTCGCTGACATGGTGTCCTTCAGAACGCAGGTAGGCGCTCTGGATGCGCTAGGCGGCTCCAGCAAGGGAGACTTTGTGGACTCATTGGGGATCGCTATGTCGACCCTTGTCGACCTTGTGATCATCGACAGGTCCGCCCATACCAAGATCGTGGCGGCCAAAGCGAGGGCAGAGCCCCTTTTAGACAAGCTTGAGCTTGAGCGAGTCGTCTATGTAGCGACACTCGAGCAGGCCATGAACATCACAGAAGGTAGCGGGGAAGACGAAGCATACGAGCCCTGTCCACAATAGGTATACTAAGCTGACTGCGACGCTCTTCGACAAGTTCCGCGATCTAATAGAATAGTGGCCGCTTTTGTGATCGAGCGACCCTCCTTGTTATGTCTGGTGCACCTCGACCTTCCGGTACAGTGAAAGCACTGACGGTCGGAAGCTCTGATCACAGGAGTTGAACAATCCGAGAACAAACCTAAGTCTCTCGGATCCTTGGTGGGAGCGCCTTATGGCTGTTGAAGCGTTTATCTCTTACTCTCACGCGGACGGGAGGGCACTGGAGAGGATGCACAAGCATCTTACCATGCTGACTCGGGACGGCGCGTTGAGTACGTGGTCGGACCACCAAATTCTTCCCGGGGATAAGGTGGGCGACCAAATCGACGCGAGCCTATCCAAGAGCGGCCTGTTCCTTGCCCTCCTTAGCCCGGACTACCTCGCGTCCAAATACTGCTATGAAACGGAGTTTCAGAAGGCGCAGGAGCTTGCCGCCAAAGGGCAGCTCAGGATCGTACCGATCATCGTCCAGCCTTGCGACTGGCAGTCTTCTCCTTTCAAGGACTATCTGGCCCTTCCGTACGATGGGAAGGCCGTCAGCGAATGGACAAACGAGAACAACGCCTTTCTCGACGTGACCAAAGGGCTGCGCCGGATCATTGAGGGCATGAAGGCTCCTCAGCCGGAGCCGTTGATGGCTGTGACGAAGGCTGCTCCTATGGCTCCTGGTCGCCGCCCGCTCATCAAGAAGGACTTCGACGCGATCCAGAAGGCCGAGTTCGCGGACCAAGCCTTCGAAGCTATCCGGGCATACTTCGAGGCGTCTTGCCGCGAGCTGACCGAAGCCGGTGAGGGTGAGCTGAAGGCCAAGTACGAACGGATGGACGAAACCGCGTTTACCTGCACGGTTATCAACCGCGGGAAACGGGGGGCCGAAGCTCATATCACCATTCGGAATGGAAAAGGTAGGAACCACTTCGGGGACATCAACTACGTTTTCCAGAAGTATGCTGAGAACAACACCTCTAATGGTGGGATCAGAGTGGACTCCGACGATTACCGGATGTTTCTGACTCACGATAACTACATGAGGGGCGGCAAGGAAAAGCTAACCGCCGAACAGGTTGCAGATGCTCTTTGGGTCGACTTCGTAAAACAAGCGGGAATTGAGTATGGCTGAGCAGATTCGCTTCCAGTGTCTCAATTGCAGGCATCGGTTTGAAGCCCAGACGTTGACGCAGGAGGAGAAGGAAGAGGCAAGGCGGCAAGACCGCCCTACCTATCCAATTGGTTGTCCGATGTGTCGAAGAACAGACATCCGTAGAGGATGGAGTTGATGAACGAAGAAGATCAAGCCAAGGAGGATCGCATCCGTACTCGCATCGACGCGATCACCCATCGGCTCCAGAAGATTGCTGCTATGGAAGGAGATGCAGTCTGGGTTGGCGGCTTAGCTGCTCGAGGTGTGTTTGAGGCTGAGAGAGACAGACTAATTTCGGAGAACGAAGAACTCCTAGAACGTTGGGAGAGTCTCTATAAGCCACCACAATGATGGACGTTAAAGCAGAAGCTTTGACCCTTGGGAGCCTCGACAAGCCGTCTGTATGATAGTATGTAGCAACGTGCCTTCTTTGCTATCGGGAGCGCTCATGCCGACCACCATGTCTAGCCGCGAGTTCAACCAAGACGCCGCACGCGCCAAGCGCGCCGCGACGGAGGGACCCGTATTCATCACCGACCGCGGCCGGCCCGCGCATGTGCTCCTGTCCATCGACGAGTATCGGCGCCTGACGAGAGCGGGCGCCTGCATTGCCGACCTCCTGCACGCGCCCGAGGCAGCCGAGATCCCTTTCGAGCCGCCACGCTTGCAGGACCGCGCACGCGGCGCAGACCTGTCCTGATACCCCCTCCGGGCCGTCTGTGTACCTCCTCGACACCAATGTCGTCTCCGAGTTGCGCAAGGTGCGCTCCGGGCGGGCCGACTCCCACGTTGCAGCTTGGGCGGAGGCGGTAGACACGGCCGACCTCTTCCTATCCGTCGTCAGCCTCCAGGAACTGGCCATAGGCGTCCTCCTCAAGGCGCGGAGCGACCCTACCCAAGGCGCAGTCCTGCGGCGCTGGCTCGAGGATCAGGTCCTGCCGGCCTTTGCCGCTCGCACGCTGCCCGTGGACACGGCCGTGGCGCTCAGGAGCGCGACCCTCCATGTGCCTGATCCGCGCCCGGTGCGGGATGGGCTGATCGCCGCGACCGCGCTTGTGCACGGGCTCTGTGTGGTCACACGCAACGTGGTGGATTTCCAGAACACAGGAGTCGAAATGCTCGACCCATGGCAGAAAGGCTAATGCCTTGACACGAAGGGCGCACGTCATGGCAGCAAAAACTCGAGGCACCCCACCAACTACTAAAGCGGCCGGATCAGTGAAGCGACCCAGTGCGGTCGCCAAGTCCAAATCTCCGGCTTCGGTCGACAGCAAGCCTGAGGTTCGTATCTTTGTGTCCTACTCGCACGTGGACGTGGAAGCACAGGCAAAGCTAAATACACACTTAGCGCCATGGCGACGCGATGGTGTTAAGGTCTGGTACGATGAGAACATTGAGCCAGGTGCAGAACTTGATGCCGAGATAGCTCGTGAACTTCGGCAGGCTCATATCTTCGTCGCCCTGTTCAGTCCTGCCTATCTTGATAGCAATTATTGCTGGAATATCGAATATAAGCGCGCCATGGGCCGCCGCGCCCGGAAGCTGATGCGCGTGGTGGCAGTCGTGGTGAAGCCGTGTGGCTGGAAGCAGACCCCCGCCGCCGGCTTTAAGCTGCTTCCCAAAGACGGCATCCCGCCAGAACGGTGGTCAAGCAAAGATGCTGCCTATGTCAACGTCGCACAAGGGATCGGCGAAGTGATCAAGTCAGTTCGCCGTGAGCTATTGGCTAAATCCCCCAAGCCGTCTCGCGCCATGCCTAAACCTGGAAGCAATAAGTCTGCTGCAGCCAAAAAGATCGTCCCAACCCCCACAGTGAAGCCGCGCTCAGTGACGCGGAACTCAAGTAAGTAGTGAAGTTCATTGGAACTGCCACGTTACGTTCAACTTTGGAAGCACGAGGCTCGGAGCCTATGGATTTGCTAAACCCAATCACGATGAAGACAGCGGCAGCTATAGAAGTAGGAGAACTCTGCTATTTGCCTACTCCCATCTCGTCTCTTGCGTTCGTGGCAGGAGGAGACTGGGGAAAAACTTGGATCGGGTTGTGGATGGATGACGGAATTCCGTCCATTGTGAACGGCAATCCACCACGGGCGACTCCAAGTTTTGGTCAGAACTGGTGCTTGGAAATTGTGCCGACTCGTCACACGACTAGTGGACCCATCGGTGACGGGAGTGCCTTCCTTGGTCAAATTCTTATGCAAACGGACGGACCGCACCTGCTCGTCCGGGCTAGCCAGACCGAGGCGGATGTCATGGCGCTCAACCTTGCGACATGGCAACTCAGCTATCCTGAGCAACGGGGCGGCTATGGCTTCGACTGGCGGGTATGGTCCTCACAGCAGGACCGCATGAGCCCTCATGCACGCCCGCTTCACGAAACCAGATACGAACCTCGCGAAGGAAAGTAGCTCCCGAAGCGAGATGGCGTCACGATGAAGGCGGCCTGAGGAGTCTCCATTCTTCTAGAGCCCGTAGCTGATCCCGTGGCCGCTGGGCTTGAGCGCGTGCTCGTCCCGTTCCTCCTCGTGCGCCCGCTCCCCGTGCACCTGGCCCTCGCGCTCGACCCCGTGGCCGAGCCCCTCCCGCTCCTGCGCCACGGGCTTCACGCGGTCCAGCACGCCCCTGAGCCGTTCGCGGATGGTCTCGTGACCCTGGGCCGCCCGGCTGGCGTCCTGCTCCCTGAGCCGCGCCAGTTCCTCGCGCACCTGGTCCACGCCGCGTACGGGCGCCGGCTCCTCGCGCTCCGCCGCGTGCTCGGCCCCCGGCCGCGCCTGGTCCCGCAGGGCCTCCAGCCGCTCGCGGATAGCCTCGGTGCCGAGGCTGCGCTTCTGGCCCTCCCGGTCCAGCCCGTGGGCTAACAGGCCTGCCGAGAGGCCTGCCGCCCGCTCGTGCTGCGGCCCGTCCTGAGCGTGGTGGGGTGCCTCGCGCGTGCGGAGGCGCTCCAGCCGCTCCCTGATGCTGTCCCAGCTAGCTTGGCGCTCCGCCCACGGGTCGCGGCCCGCCTCACGGCCCCGCTCCTCGCCGGGCGCAGACCCATGGGCGAGGCCGTGGGCAGGGCCCCGCTCCCGCTCCGTCCTGATCCCCTGCAGCTGGGCGGCGGCCCTGAGCGCCGCGAGCCCGGCCCTGATTCGGTCGGCACCCTCCTCGCGGGCGTACGCATAGGTCTCTCGCGCAAGCTCGGCCCTTTGCCGCACCTCCTCGCGCAAGGCGTCTCGGGCCCGGGCCAGCTCGGCCAGGAGGCCGCGCGCCGCTCTGGCCTCGTGAACCTGGGCGCTCCGCTCCGTGAGGGGCACGTACGCCCGGTCCTCGCGCTCTGCGGCCAGCGCCTCCTTGCGCTCGATGGCGCTGACCACGGGCCCGAGCTTCACTTCGGGTGCTCGGTCCAGGTTGTCGGCCGCGAGCGCGTCGCCTCGGACGAGCGCCGCCTCCCGCTGCACGGCGAGGCTGCGGTGGTCCACCCGTGCCTCGTGCCCGTGCTGCTCGAGAGCGTGGTTCTGCATAGCGGCCCATCTGGCGCGCATGTGCTCGATCTCGGGCCCGCCGGTCTGCTTGGCGTCGAGCACGCGTGTCTTGTCGGTCAAGCCCTGAGCCGTGAGGCTGCGTGTGGTGGTGAGCACATGGGCGTGCCAGTTCCTCTGGTCGCCCTCGCGGTGCGGAGCGTGGATGGCCACGTCGGCCGCCACGCCGTAGCGGGCGACGAGCTCGCGGGCGAAGCCCTCCACAAGCAGGCGCCGTCCTTCCCCGTCGAGCTCGGCGGGGAGCGCCAGCTCCCACTCCCGGGCAGTGACGCTGTTGGAGCGGGTCTCTCGTGCTTCAGCTGCGTTCCAGAGCGCCTGGCGGTCGTGGGCCCAGGTGGGGGCGTCTTCGGGTGCCACGATGAAGCTCTGCTCCACGCCGCTCTTGGCCTGGTAGTCGTGCACGCGGCCTTCGCGC
>NZ_VDFU01000037.1 GCF_006152115.1 Rubellimicrobium rubrum
CCCCGTCAGGCACCCAAGAGAGAGAGGCCGCCGGCCTCTCTCTCGCTTTGAGGGCAAGACGATGCGGGCCGCAAGCTGGAAGGGCGACCCAGATTCTTCTACTGCTCGGAACAAGCAGACCGTGTGAGTCAAGCAAAGCCATGCACAGGCTCGGACATGCCAGGATGACGTCGGCCCGAGCAGTCTGAACCGTGCTTGCGATCACACCGACGGCCCCGGACCTCTGATCTGGTCGAGGGTCATCGGGGGAGCGGGCAGGACGTTTCCGTCAGCACCGCAGGATGATCCTGGCCTACAATGCTTGACGGAAGTTTGATGATCCTTGGGCTTATTTTCGGATCAGCCATACTGCGCCAAGGCGTGGGACTGACCACAGGATCAGGCTGCTTGCGGCAAGGGCCGTCAGACCGGAAAACCCTTGTACACTTTGTTATCGACCCGAATGATCACACGCCCATCCTCCAACTGGCGAACGAGCAGCCCTTGTACCGACACGCAGGTACCGATTTGGATTGTACGCAGCATCTGGACCCTCCCAGGACAGGCTTGCGCTCTCAGACTCGCATATCCCATGTTAATGCGACATTAAAATCCGGACCTGACCTGTCAATTATGGGAGAGTGTCGCCGCGCAGTGTCTAGAGCCAGTCCCGGAGGATGGGAACCAGGGGCAGATCGGCCGGAGGCATGGGGTAGTTTCGCAGATCCTGGGCTCTGACCCAGGCCAAAACCTGGCCCTCGCGCGGCTGTGGGGTTCCCTGCCAGCGTCTGCATATGAACAATGGCATCAGCAGGTGAAAGGCTTCGTAGTCGTGGCTCGCAAAGGTCAGCGGTGCGAGGCAGGATGCCTGCGTATCAACGCCAAGCTCCTCCCGCAACTCGCGGATGAGGGCAACTTCGGGGGTTTCGCCGGCCTCGAGTTTGCCGCCCGGAAACTCCCACAGGCCGGCCATGGACTTGCCTGCAGGACGCTGGGCCAGCAGGATGCGGCCGTCCCCGTCGATGAGGGCGACAGCCGCAACCAGGAGCAATGGCTTCGGGGCTTGGTGAGTCACGATCGGTAGTCGGCGTTGATGTCGATGTAGCCATGGGTGAGATCGCAGGTCCACACGGTAGCCGCGCCCGATCCGATGCCCAAGTCCACGCCGATGATCAGTTCCTGACGCTTCATGTAAGCCGAGGCGTCCTCCTCGGAGTAGTCGGGGGCACGAAAGCCGTCGCGCGCCACGACGATGTCTCCGAAGCGGATCGACAGCCGGTCGCGGTCGGCGTGGGCCCCGGACTTTCCGACAGCCATCACGATCCGGCCCCAATTGGCATCCTCACCGGCTACGGCCGTCTTAACCAGGGGAGAGTTAGCAATTGCCATGCCGATCTTGTGAGCTTCGGCCTCGTTCATGGCCCCGGTCACCTGGATCTCGAGCAACTTCTGTGCCCCTTCGCCGTCCCGGACCACCTGCAGCGCCAGATTGTGGAACACTGCCTCGAGGGCCTGCGCAAAGGCTGCCTGACCAGAAGCATCCACCCCCGACGCGCCTGTGGCCGCTACGAGGAGAGTATCCGAGGTGGAGGTGTCGCTGTCCACGGTGATGCGGTTGAAGGTTCGGTTGCAGGCTGCCGCGGTCACCGCTTGCAGTTCCTCGTGACCGATGCGGGCATCCGTGAACACATAGACCAGCATCGTCGCCATGTCGGGCGCGATCATGCCCGACCCTTTGGCGATGCCAGCGATCCGCACCCGACCTTCGGGCAACTCGATCTCTGCCCCAGCTCCTTTGGGGAAGGTGTCGGTGGTCATGATGGCGCGCGCGGCGGCTTCGATCCCATGGGGGTCGAGAGCATCGCGTAGGGCAGGGACCGCGTCCGCGATCCGTTGCCAAGGCAGTGGCTCCCCGATTACGCCAGTCGAGGACGTGAAGACCCGAGACGCAGGCATCTGAAGGGCATGAGCCACGGCGTTGCAGATCCCATCAACCGCCTCTTCACCAAGACGTCCCGTAAACGCGTTGGAGTTGCCGGAATTGATCAGGAAGGCTGCCTGGCCGCCCTCGGCGTATTCGAGTTTGTCCTGGCAGTCCCGCACCGGCGCCGACCGCGTGGACGACCTGGTAAAGGCTCCCGCCACCACGGCATCGTCTATCACGGCGAGCATGACGTCCGTGCGGCCTTTGTAGCGGACCCCGGCGGCGGCTGATGCGAAACGGACCCCCCCGATGACGGGGAGGTCCGGAAAACGGGCGGGCGCCAGGGGCGAGACCTTTGTGCCCAACTCAGTCCTCGAGAAGCGAAGTGTCGTTCAGGACGGCGGGATCGAACTGCCCCGGCTGCGGCTTGGTAACCTGACCCGCAGCTTCGAGTTCGCTGAGGCGGGCCTGAATGGCTTCCTGCTGGATCTGCGCCTCGAGTTCGGCCCGGACGTCCTCCAGGGCCGGCGCCTCCTGGGGACGAGTCTCGTTCAGCCGGATGATATGCCAGCCGAACTGGGACTGCACCGGAGCCGACAGCTGGCCGGGCTGAAGGCCAGAGACGCCCTGCTCGAACTCGGGCACCATCATGCCGGGCCCGAACCAGCCCAATTCGCCGCCCTGAGAGCCCGAGCCGGTGTCGGTCGACACTTCCTTGGCAACGTCCTCGAACGCCTCGCCCGCATTGATGCGGTCAACGGCGGCCGTGGCTTCCTCTTCCGAGGCAACGAGAATGTGGGATGCATTCCACTCGTTCGCGGGCTCCATGCTGCCATACTGGGCGTCATAGGCGGCCTGGAGGGCTTCCTCGCTGACGGCAGTCCCGGCAATGTCGCCGATGACCTCGTTGGCGAGCAACGAGCGGCGCTGGTTCGCCAAGGCGATGTCCACGGCGGCCGAAGGCTCGGTGGCGGTCTGTGCCAGCAGTTCCTGCTGGACGAGTTGATCGACCACGGCCCCGAACAGCACATCCGGAGGAAGCTGCTGGTACTGGGGCGGAAGCTGGCGAACGGCGATCAGCAGTTCCCCCACCGTGATGTCGGTGCCGTTCACGCTGGCCACGACCGTGTCGCGGGTCACGTCGGTCGCGGGCTGGGCCGTGGCCTCGCCTGCCGGAGCCTCGGTTGCCGCCTCACCGGCCGGAGCCGCGTCGGCCGCAGGCTCGGTCGTGGCCGCTTCGGGCGTTTCGACGGCCGGTGCCTCCTGCGTCGCATCCTGGGCGGCGACTGGCAGGGCCAGGGTCAAAGCCAGGACCGAGACGGTCTGGAGGAGCAAGAGCGGTTTCAGCATGGAACGAAGCCTTGATCGGGCGGCCCCATGGGCCGCGTTGACAGCAGGACGGCCCCCCCTTATGTCCGCTGACGGCCCGAGGGGGCAACACCGGCCCCATCTAGGGCGGGCGCGCGCGGGCCACAAGGAACCTCCTCACACATCGGCGGGAGTCCCGGTCCGGCGGGCGCGGACACAGGACGAGGACGACGATCATGGGTTTGGGCACGCTCGCGCGGAGCATCTTCGGCACCCCGAACGACCGCAAGGTCAAGTCGGTCCGCCCCCTCGTGGAGGCGATCAACGCCCGCGAGACCGAGATCAAGGCGCTGAGCGACGACGGCCTGAAGGAACGCACGGCCGGCCTCCGAGAGCGGGCTCGCGCCGGCGAGGATCTGGACCGGCTTCTTCCTGAAACCTTTGCCCTGGTCCGCGAGGCAGCCTGGCGGGCCCTTGGGCTCCGGGCCTTCGACGTTCAGCTCGTGGGCGGGATCTTCCTTCACCAAGGCAACATCGCGGAGATGAAGACCGGCGAGGGCAAGACCCTGGTCGCGACGTTCCCGGCGACCCTGAATGCCTTGGCCGGGAAGGGCGTCCACGTCGTGACGGTGAACGATTATCTGGCCCGGCGCGACGCCGAGTGGATGGGCAAGGTCTATGGCATGCTCGGCCTGACCACCGGGGTCGTCGTCCCCCATCAGCCCGACGCCGAGAAGCGGGCCGCCTACCAGGCCGACATCACCTATGCGACGAACAACGAACTGGGGTTCGACTACCTCCGCGACAACATGAAGTCGGAGCTGTCGCAGATGGCTCAGCGTGGCCACAACTATGCCATCGTGGACGAGGTGGACTCCATCCTCATCGACGAGGCGCGCACGCCGCTGATCATCTCGGGCCCCTCACAGGACCGTTCTGACCTTTACATCCGCGTAGACAAGCTCATCCCGCTGCTGCCCGAGGCCGGTTACACGGTCGACGAGAAGACCCGTAACGTCACCTTCACCGACGAGGGCAACGATGTTCTCGAGGAGAAGCTGCGAGAGGCGGGGCTGCTGCCCGAGACGCAGAGTCTTTATGACCCCGAGTCCACGACCCTGGTGCACCACGTCAACCAGGCTCTCCGGGCTCACAAGCTCTACCAGCGCGACAAGGACTACATCGTTCGTGATGGCAAGGTGGTGCTCATCGACGAGTTCACTGGCCGCATGATGATCGGGCGCCGCTTGTCGGACGGCTTGCATCAGGCCATCGAAGCCAAGGAAGAGGCCAAGATCGAGCCCGAGAACATCACGCTCGCCTCGGTGACCTTTCAGAACTACTTCCGCCTATACGGCAAGCTGGCCGGAATGACGGGCACCGGCCTGACCGAGGCTGACGAGTTCCGCGAGATCTACGGCCTGGGTGTGGTGGAGATCCCGACGAACCGCCCCGTCGCGCGCAAGGACGAGCATGACGCGGTCTACCGCACGGCGCGCGAGAAGTATCAGGCCATCGTGAACGCCATCCGCGATGCGCATGAGCGTGGGCAGCCGATCCTTGTCGGCACCACCTCGATCGAGAAGTCCGAGATGCTGTCGAACCTTCTCAAGAAAGAGGGGATTCCGCACAACGTCCTCAACGCCCGAGAGCACGCCCGCGAGGCGCAGATCGTCGCCGAGGCGGGTCAGCCAGGCGCAGTGACCATCGCCACCAACATGGCCGGCCGCGGCACCGACATCCAGCTTGGTGGCAACGTCGAGATGAAGGTGCTGGAGGCCCTGGCCGCCGATCCCGAGGCGCACCCCGACGAGGTTCGCGCCCGCATCGAAGCCGAGCACGCTTCGGACAAGGACCGGGTGAAGCAGGCTGGCGGCCTTTATGTCTTGGCGACCGAACGCCATGAGAGCCGGCGTATCGACAACCAGCTTCGCGGTCGTTCCGGCCGTCAGGGTGATCCCGGACGGTCGTCGTTCTTCCTGTCGCTGGAAGACGACCTCATGCGGATCTTCGGGTCCGAGCGGCTCGACAAGGTGCTTTCCACCCTTGGCATGAAGGAAGGCGAGGCCATCGTCCACCCTTGGGTCAACAAGTCGCTCGAGCGCGCGCAGGCCAAGGTCGAAGGGCGCAACTTCGACATCCGCAAGCAGCTTCTCAAGTTCGACGACGTGATGAACGACCAGCGCAAGGTCATCTTCGCCCAGCGCCGGGAGATCATGGAATCCAAGGACGTGAACGAGATCGTGGCCGACATGCGCCATCAGGTCGTCCAGGATCTAGTCGACGACTTCATGCCGCCGCGTTCCTACCCCGAGCAGTGGCAGGCCGAGGCTTTGCATGAATCCGTAAAGCTGAAGCTGGGGCAGGATCTGCCGGTGCTTGGCTGGGCAGCCGAGGAAGGCGTCGATCAGGACGCCGTCCGCGAGCGCATCATCGATGCCACGGACAAGTTCATGGCCGAGAAGGAAGCAGGCTTCGGTCCCGATACGATGCGCAGCATCGAGAAGCAGGTTCTTCTGCAGACCATCGACGCCAAGTGGCGTGATCACCTTCTTCGACTGGAGCATCTGCGCTCCGTGGTGGGATTCCGGGGTTACGCGCAGCGGGACCCTCTCAACGAGTACAAGACCGAAAGCTTCCAGCTGTTCGAGAAACTGCTCGATGGGCTGCGTGAGGAAGTGACCCAGAAGCTGTCCGTGCTGCGGCCGATGACTGCCGAGGAAAGCCAGGCCATGATGCAGAACCTGCTGCAACGCCGCCAGCAGGCGACAGCGGCGGCGGGGCAGGGCGCACCGGCACCCGCGACACCTGCCGCGGCTCCGGCGGGTACGATCCGGATGGCGGCTCCTGCGTTGGTGACGCCAGAAGGGCTTGAGGTGCAAGCGTCCCCAAGCGAGCCTCGCGAAGGCTTCGATGCCGAGGATCCGAACACTTGGGGCAATCCCGGCCGTAACGACCCTTGCCCTTGCGGCTCCGGCAAGAAGTTCAAGCACTGTCACGGGGCCTTCTGAGGCACGTCGCCCAGTTCCCGGGAATTGCTGGTTCCCCGCGAGGCTGTTTCACGTGAAACCTATGCGGGGGACTACATCGCCCTTGGAGCCTTGAGTGACACTGCACTCGCTTTGCCCTCGAAGGCGCTGATTGCATGATCAGAGCGGCCCAGCAGCTTATCAGAAACCGAAGGCCGGTAAGGCATCCTGGACAGCCGAACTGGATCGTCAGATCCCGGACGGTGACATGGCCTTCCGCCTGTTGGCAGGGCTAATGAGATCTCGGGAGCGGGCACCGCCAACAGGGTGAGGCACCCTGTTCTTTGCAGAAAGCCTCTGCGTTCGAAGCGGGGATCAATACCCGACGGCGGCCAAAATATCAGAGCAAACCTTCAGCCCTGAAGCTCAGTTCCCGCTCGCGCCCGATGATCAGATGATCATGCAGGGTGAGGCCCAGCGCCTGTGCAGCAGCCTCGATCTGCGCTGTCATGTCGATGTCGGCCTTTGACGGGGTCGGATCGCCCGAGGGGTGGTTGTGGACAAGGATCAAGGCGCTTGCATTCAGTTCCAGAGCGCGCTTGACGACCTCCCTAGGATAGACCGGGACATGATCGACAGTCCCGCGCGCCTGCTCCTCGTCCGCGATCAGGACGTTCTTGCGGTCAAGAAAGAGAACCCGGAACTGCTCCTGTTCCCGATGGGCCATCACGGTGTGGCAGTAGTCCAGAAGCTGTGCCCAACTTGAGACCACGTGCCGTCGCAACACGCGCGCACGTGCCATCCGATGAGCAGCCGCTTCCACGATCTTCAGTTCGGTTGCCACGGCTGGCCCAGCCCCGGGAACCGACAACAGACGGGGCAGGGGGGCGGACAGCACCGAAGCGAAGTCGCCAAAGGTCTCGAGCAGCCGCCGTGCCAAGGGCTTCACATCCTGCCGAGGAATGGCGCGGAACAGCACAAGCTCCAGCATCTCATAGTCTGGCAGCGCCGTTGCTCCGCCGTCGAGGAAGCGCTGTCGCAGCCGCGCCCGATGGTCGGCAATGTAGGATGGGAGCTTGGCCCCGGCGATCGGAACGGGCTCAGCCTCGTCGCCATCCATCGGGAAAAGCGCCAGAGTATCGGAAAGGCCAGGGGAATGTGTCATGCCGACCAAGGTGCCGCACCCTGGTTAAAGAGGTATAAAACCAAAGCGCGCCAAGCCAACAACCTTGGACATGCTTGGCTAAAGACCTGAGCCGGGGCGCAACCGCATCGACAGCGCCCCGGTCGCTATCAGCCTTTCATCGAGTCCCAGAAGCTCTTGACCGTCGAGAAGAACCCCGCGCTCTGCGGATTGTTCTTCTGCTCGGACAGCTTGTCGAGCTCCCGCAGCAGTTCCTTCTGCCGCGCCGTCAGGTTCACCGGAGTCTCGACCACGAGCTCTATGAACATGTCGCCCACATCCTTGGAGCGGAGCACGGGCATCCCCTTGCTGCGGAGGCGCATCTGGCGGCCCGTTTGGGATCCTTCCGGGATCTTCACGCGTGCACGCCCGCCGTCGATGGTCGGCACCTCGATGTCGCCGCCCAGCGCCGCTATCACCATGGAGACGGGAACGCGGCAATGCAGGTCGGCTCCGTCGCGGACGAAGATCGAGTGCTCCCGCACCTCCACGAAGATGTAGAGATCCCCCGTGGGGCCGCCGCGCATCCCTGCCTCGCCTTCGCCGGCCAGCCGGATTCGCGTCCCGGTCTCGACGCCGGCCGGGATGTTGACCGAGAGCGTCTTCTCCTTCTCCACCCGTCCTGCGCCATGGCAGTTCTTGCAGGGGTTCTTGATCGTCTGCCCCAGGCCGTTGCAGGTGGGGCAGGTCCGCTCAACGGTGAAGAAACCCTGCTGTGCACGGACTTTGCCGATGCCGGAGCAGGTCGGACAGGTCTGCGGCTCGGACCCGCCTTCGGCTCCGCTGCCCTTGCACACGCCGCAGGTCACGGCGGTCGGCACCTGGATCGTCTTCTGAAGGCCGGCATACGCCTCCTCGAGAGAGATCCGCAGGTTGTAGCGCAGGTCGTTACCCCGTGCCGCCGCTCGCGCGCGTCCTTGGGCGCCCCGCGCACCCATGATGTCGCCGAACAGATCGTCGAATACATCCGAGAAGGCGCTCGCGAAATCGCCGTTCGGACGGAAGCCGGCATTGCCCGGACGTCCTCCGCCGCCCATGCCTCCGTCGAAGGCTGCATGACCGAAGCGGTCGTAGGCTGCCTTCTTCTGCTCGTCCTTCAGGACCTCGTAGGCCTCGTTCACTTCCTTGAACTTGGCCTCGGCCTGCGGGTCCTCGGTGTTGCGGTCGGGGTGCAACTCCTTGGCCTTGGCCCGATAGCCCTTCTTGATCTCCTCGGGAGAGGCGCCCCGGGTCACACCCAAGGTTTCGTAGTAATCGCGTTTAGCCATCGTACCATCCTCTAACCCCTGAAACGAAAGCGGCCGGCCCACAACGGGGCCGGCCTTCTCGGGTCAGGAGGCCCGCCCCTCAGCGGCCCCGCTTGTCCTCGCCCAGATCCTCGAAGTCGGCATCCATGACGTTGTCGTCGTCCTGGTCGCGACCTGCGGGACCTTCGTCGCCGTCCGGTCCTTCGGCGGCTTGCGCCTTGTAGATCGCCTCGCCCAGCCGCATCGCAGCCTCGGTGACGTTCTGGATGCCGGACCGGATCTTGCCGGAGTTGTCGCCCTCGACCTCGTCCTTGAGCGCCGCGACGGCCAGTTCGATCGCCTCGACCGTGGACGGATCGACCTTGGAGCCATGCTCCTTGAGCGACTTCTCGGTCGAATGGATGAGCGACTCGGCCTGGTTCTTGGCCTCGATCAGCTCACGCCGCTTCTTGTCGGCTTCGGCATTCGCCTCGGCGTCCCGGACCATCTTCTCGATCTCGGCGTCGGACAGCCCGCCCGAGGCTTGGATGGTAATCTTCTGCTCCTTGTTCGTGCCCTTGTCCTTGGCGGACACGGAGACGATGCCGTTGGCGTCGATGTCGAAGGTGACCTCGATTTGCGGCATGCCGCGCGGGGCAGGCGGGATGTTCTCCAGGTTGAACTGGCCCAGCATCTTGTTGTCCGCAGCCATCTCGCGCTCACCCTGGAAGACGCGGATCGTCACGGCGTTCTGGTTGTCCTCGGCCGTGGAGAAGATCTGCGACTTCTTGGTCGGAATCGTCGTGTTGCGGTCGATGAGACGGGTGAACACGCCACCCAGCGTCTCGATGCCCAGCGACAGCGGCGTCACATCGAGCAGCACCACGTCCTTGACGTCGCCCTGCAGCACGCCCGCCTGGATGGCAGCGCCCAGCGCAACGACCTCGTCGGGGTTGACGCCCTTGTGGGGCTCCTTACCGAAGAACTTGGTCACTTCCTCGACGACCTTGGGCATGCGGGTCATGCCGCCCACCAGCACCACTTCGTCGATGTCGGACGTGGTGACACCCGCATCCTTCATCGCCGCCTGGCAAGGCTTCAGCGAGGCCTTGATGAGGTCGTTCACAAGCGACTCAAGCTTGGCACGCGTCAGCTTCATTACAAGGTGCAGCGGCTGGCCATTGGCCATGGAAATGAAGGGCTGGTTGATCTCGGTCTGAGACGTGCTCGACAGCTCGATCTTGGCCTTCTCGGCGGCTTCCTTGAGCCGCTGAAGGGCCATCTTGTCGCGGGTCAGGTCGACGCCATGCTCCTTTTTGAACTCCTCGGCGAGGTAGCTCACGATGCGCATGTCGAAGTCTTCGCCACCCAGGAAGGTGTCGCCGTTCGTCGACTTCACCTCGAAGAGGCCGTCGTCGATCTCGAGGATGGTCACGTCGAACGTGCCACCGCCGAGGTCGTAGACGGCGATGGTCTTGGTGTCCTTCTTGTCGAGGCCGTAAGCCAGCGCGGCCGCGGTCGGCTCGTTGATGATCCTGAGGACCTCAAGGCCAGCGATCTTGCCCGCGTCCTTGGTCGCTTGGCGCTGTGCGTCGTTGAAGTAGGCGGGTACCGTGATAACGGCCTGCGTCACTTCTTCGCCGAGGTAGGATTCAGCGGTTTCCTTCATCTTTTGCAGGATGAAGGCGGAGATCTGCGACGGGGAATACTTCTGGCCCCGCGACTCGACCCAGGCGTCGCCGTTGCCGCCGTCCACGATCTTGTAGGGGACGAGCTTCTTGTCCTTTTCGACTTCCGCATCGGTGGTGCGGCGGCCGATGAGGCGCTTGACGGCGAAGATGGTGTTCTCGCTGTTCGTCACGGCTTGGCGCTTGGCGGGCTGTCCGACAAGGCGTTCGTTGTCCGTGAAGGCGACGATCGAGGGGGTCGTGCGGGCCCCTTCCGAGTTCTCGATGACGCGAGGCTGCGAGCCGTCCATGATCGCCACGCAGGAGTTTGTGGTGCCGAGGTCGATCCCGATCACTTTGGCCATGGTCAAATCCCTTTCAGGCGGTTTGAGCGTGGGGGCCCTGAACAAAGGCGCCCCCCATATGGTTGATGGGTGTTGCGGGCGGGGCGGCCCCGCCGCGGACGGAAGGTATATAAGAGGGGGGTTTTTGCCATGCAACCACGGTGCGCGGCAACTCTGCAGTGAAATTCAGCAGGTGGCATACATGCCCAGCGATCATCGGGGACCCTGATGCGAACCATGCTTGATCTTCGGGGCGTGAGGGTCTGGCCAGGTTTTCTGAGCCGGCCGGAGCAGGACACGCTGCTGGCCGGCATCCTGTCGGTCATGGAGGCCGCGCCGCCGTTCCACCCTGTCACGCGCTGGGGCAAGGCCATGAGCGTGGCCATGACCTCGGCCGGGCGGTTCGGCTGGTTCTCGGACCGGCGCGGCTATCGTTACGAGGAGCGGCACCCCTCCGGCCAGTCCTGGCCCCCCATCCCGGATGCGGTGCTTCGCGTCTGGGAGGCCGTCGCCCCTGACGCCCGTGCCCCGGAATGTTGCCTCATCAACCTTTACCGGTCCGGCGCACGTATGGGCCTCCACCAGGACCGGGACGAGGCGGACCTGTCGCAGCCCGTCGTGTCCATCTCGTTGGGCGACGAGGCGCTGTTCCGCGTGGGCGCGCTGGAGCGCGGCGGCTCGACCGAGTCAGTCTGGCTTCGTTCCGGCGACGTGGCCGTGATCGGCGGCTCAGCGCGACTGGTTCACCATGGCATCGACCGCGTGCGGGATGGCAGTTCGGACCTGATTCCGGGCGGGGGACGGATCAACCTCACGCTCAGGGTAGTGACCTGAGAAGCGCGGCCTGGGTCCGGTGCCGGTCGGCCCTGCCGGGTATCGCCGGCCGGCTTACTGCGACGACAGCGTGCAGCAGCCCTCCAGGAAGGTGTCTCCGCGATTCCAGACCAAGGCCGAGAAGCCGTAGGGCCTGTCGCTCATGCCGTCTGAGCAGGCTTGGCGGATCACCGTGAGGTCCAGGGTCTCGCCCCCGGCATCGAAGGCCGCCACCGCTCCCGTACTGCCCCCCGCCTCTCCGTGCTGGCGCAGGGGACGCTCGCCCTGATCGGGCGTCTCGAAGATCGCGCCATCCTTGGACAGGCGAAGCGACCAGAAAGGTTCGGTCCCCAAGCAGCGGAGCGGGCGTGGGACAGGCCGGGGATCGAAGGGCTCGGGCGAAAGAAAGCGCATCGCGGCCCAGGCCCGGCCTTCGGGCCGGGGGACGAGGCCCCAGCGCCCATCAGGCGACAGGGACAGCACCTCGATCCCATGGGCATCCGGGGGTAGCGTGCCCATGACGGGCGCCGACGGATCAGGGCGCTCGCGGAGGTTCAGGACGTCGTTCGGGGCGACATCCGTTACCCCAAAGCGCCCCGGCAGGTCTTGGGCGGTTGCCGCCGTCGAAAACGCCAGGGCGATTGCGATGGCCACCCAACGCAGCTGCCTGTGGACAGTGGTATGAGCCATGGAACCCTCCATTCGGTTCAGTGCCAAGCCCCTGTTCCTATACGGGACCTCTGCCAGGCAGTCTCGAACCCCGGACATCCTTGCCGATTTCCTGCGTTCGCACCATAAGGACCGCGCATCCCCGCATCAACGGCCCCCCAGCCATGGGCCCGCAACACCGGGACGGAGGGCTCCCTCATGGACTTCGATCGGCTTTGCGAGGCCATGCGCCGCCTCGCTCTCGAGGCAGGCGACGCGATCATGGAGATCTATCAGTCTCCCGAGATGGACGTCTCGTTCAAGTCGGACGCCTCACCCGTGACCGCCGCCGACCTCGCCGCCGACCGGATCATCTCCGACGGCCTGCGCGCCGCCTTTCCCGAGATCCCGCTCGTCACCGAGGAGCAGGCCGCCACCCATGGCGCGCTCCTGGGCGACTTCCTGATTGTGGACCCTCTCGACGGCACCAAGGAGTTCGTGCAGCGCCGGGGCGACTTCACCGTGAACATCGCTTTTGTCCGTGACGGCACGCCTATCCGGGGCGTCGTCTATGCTCCTGCCAAGGAACGGCTCTTCTACACCAACGCGGTCGGCGACTCGGTGGAGGAGGACGGCACCCGGGACTCCAGCCGCGTCGGCCTGTCCCTGCCGATCCGCGTGGCCGAGCCCGACAACCGCTCGCTCCGCGTGGTGGCTTCCAAGAGCCATCGCGACCAGGCCACGGAGGCCTACGTCGCCAGGTACCAGGTTGCGGACTTCAAGAGCGCGGGATCCTCTCTCAAGTTCTGCCTCGTGGCGAGCGGGGAAGCCGATCTTTACCCCAGGCTGGGTCGCACCATGGAATGGGATACCGCAGCGGGACAGGCCGTGCTCCTGGGTGCCGGAGGGCGGGTTGTGCGCTTCGACGATCATACCCCGCTGGGTTACGGCAAGCCGGGCTACGAGAACCCCTTCTTCATCGCCCATGCCCCGGGCGTCGCGCTGAAGTTCGGCTGATGTCCGTCCTTCTGGTCATTCCGGCCCGCTACGCCTCGACCCGGTATCCGGGCAAGCCGCTCGTTCCGCTGCGCGGCGCCACTGGCGAGGCCAAGAGCCTCGTCCGCCGCTCCTGGGAGGCGGCGATGGCCGTTGCAGGGGTGGACCGGGTCGTCGTGGCGACGGAAGATGAGCGTATCTGCGCTCATGCCATGTCCTTCGGAGCCGAGGTGGTGATGACCTCTGATCTGCATCGCAATGGCACGGAGCGCTGCGCCGAGGTGCTGGACGCGCTGGGCGGCTACGATCTGGTGGTCAACCTGCAAGGCGACGCTCCGCTCACCCCAGCCTGGTTCGTCGAGGACCTCGTGACGGGCCTGGGACTCGTGCCCGACATGCAGGTGGCGACGCCGGTCCTGCGGATGGATGGTGCCGCCTTGGCGGGCTTCCGCGAGGATCGGCGCATGGGGCGGGTCGGCGGGACGACGGCCGTCTTCGGCGTGGATGGACGGGCGCTCTATTTCTCCAAGGAAGTCATCCCCTACACGGGGCGCGACTATGTGTCCGGCGAAGTCACGCCCGTCTTTCACCATGTTGGCGTCTATGCCTATCGGCCCGAAGCCCTGTTATCCTACGGGCGCTGGGAGCCGGGCCCCTTGGAGACCCTGGAGGGTCTCGAGCAGCTTCGCTTTCTCGAGAACGGGACGCCGTTGCTGTGCGTCGAAGTAGATTCGCGCGGCCGCGAGTTCTGGGAATTGAACAATCCGTCCGATTCGCCCAAAATCGAGGCTATGATGGCTACAATGGGCCTAGCTTAGGACATAGTTTTGCCCTGCTGCGCTGCAGCGTATTTGCCTCGCGGCCGTCTCGTGTTAGTTTCCGCACTGCAACAACCGGAGAAGGGGTAGAGATGCAGCGCAAGGTCACCAAGGCGGTCTTCCCGGTGGCGGGGCTGGGGACACGCTTCCTTCCAGCCACCAAGTCGGTCCCCAAGGAGATCATGACGCTCGTCGATCGGCCGCTTGTTCAGTACGCCATCGACGAAGCACGGGCCGCCGGCATTACCGACTTCATCTTCGTCACCGCCAAGGGCAAGAGCGCCCTCGAGGACTACTTCGACTGCTCGGCCGAGCTTGAGGCCAAGCTCGAGAAGGACGGCAAGTACGACCTTCTTGAGGCTCTCCGTTCCTCCAACATGGAATCGGGGGCCGTGGCTTACATCCGGCAGCACAAGGCGCTGGGCCTCGGCCATGCCGTGGGCTGCGCCCGCAAGCTCATCGGCAACGAGCCCTTCGCCGTGCTCCTGCCCGATGACGTGATCGCCGCCGAGAAGCCCTGCCTCCAGCAGATGGTCGAAGCCCATGCCGAGACCGGCGGCAGCGTGGTCGCTGCGATGGAAGTGCCGCTCGCCCGGGCATCCTCCTACGGGGTGCTCGACATCCAGGAGGACATGGGCAGCATCGTGTCGGTCAAGGGCATGGTAGAGAAACCCAAGGCGGGAACCGCGCCGTCGAACCTCGCTGTGATCGGACGCTACATCCTGTCGGCCGAGGTGATGAGCAACCTGGACAAGATCACTCCCTCGGCTGGCGGTGAACTGCAACTCACCGATGCCATCGCCATGGAGATCGCGCAGGGCAGGCCCGTCTATGGCTTCCGCTTCCGCGGCGAGCGCTTCGACTGCGGCTCCAAGGCCGGGTTCCTCCAAGCCACCGTCGCGTTCGGGCTGGCCCGCGACGACCTGCGTGACGAGTTCTCCGCGTATCTTCAGCAGATCGTGTCCATGCGGGAAGCGGCTCAGTAAGTTACGGAACCCAGGATCAGACAGATAGGGCCAGGACTTTTGGGAGTCCTGGCCCTTAGCGTTTTCAGGGCGCCCCCAGCGGCCGAGGGGCGTGAAAGCGGGAATCACTCAGGCCGCGAGGTTGCGCGGCCCGCTTTCCGTCAGGATGGTGTGCAGCGTGGCCGGGTCGCTGTTGGCGCGCAGCTTGGAGCAGATCGCAGGATCCCGCAGGGTGCGCGACACCAGGGCCAGAGCCTTGAGATGGTCCACCCCCGCCGAAGCGGGCGCCAGAAGGCAGAACACAAGGTCCACCGGTTGACGGTCCACCGCGTCGAAGTCCAGCGGACGTTCGAGCCGCATGAACAATCCGCGAACCCTGTCCAAGCCCGATAAGCGCGCATGGGGCAACGCCACCCCGTGGCCAACGCCCGTGGGGCCCAGCGCCTCCCGTTCCAGCAGGGCCTCGTTGACCTTGGCCGGATCGAGAGCCCAGCAGGATTGGGCCATCTCGGCCAGATCCTGAAACAGGCGCCGCTTGCTGGGCGAGCACGCCTGCACCTTGACGCCATCCGGCCTCAGTATTTCTGCGACTTGCATGGACCGTCCGTCAGCCTTGTACGGGTGAGCCGCCGGATTCGACGCGCGGGTCGATCCAGCCGATGTTGCCGTCCTCGCGCCGATAAACGACGTTGATGGCGCCGCCCTTCTCGTTGCGGAAGACAAGCACTGGCGCATGCGCCAGTTCCATCTGCATCACCGCCTCACCCACGGTGAGAGAGGGGACGCGCAACTCGGTTTCGGCGATGATCGTCGGTCCCGCCGGGGTGCCGTTCATCTCGTCATCGGCAGGCTCCGCATCAACATCGTCCGTGTCGTCCTCGTTAAAGGGCGCCAGCACGAAGGAACCGGCCGGAACGGTATCCACCGGCGTCGGACGTTCTTTGTGATGGTCCTTGAGACGGCGCTTGTGACGGCGGAGCTGCTTGGCCATCCGCTCGCGGGCGGCTTCGAAGGCGGCGTAGATATCCACGGCCTCGCCATTGGCCTGCGCGGTCAGCCCGGTCGAAAGGTGCACGAAGACCTCGCAGGCGAAGCCGTGGCCATCGCGTGAGAAGGTCACGGTCGCGTCCGTGGGTCGACCCGCATACTTGGCCGTGGACTCGGCCAGCGCCTGGTTGACGTGAGTCTGGAGGGCTTCGCCGATGTCGATGTCCTTGCCGCTGACTCGGATGCGCATGTCATCTCCTCGGATCGGACCGGCGGCCCCTCGGGACGGCCGGCAGTTGCAAAAGAGTCTCCTGGCCGCCGGGACGCGACATCGTCGGTCCCTGCCGCCGGAGCGCGTCGGTCGGGGCCTTCGCCCCTCTGGCGTCCGACGTCAAGGTCATGGGGTTCGCCGCCCCCCGACAAGGTTCAATCCCGCCGGTCGCCCGGCGTCGAGAGAGGTGCTGAAGCCCTGTCCCAGATAGACACGGCGCACCGCCTCGTCGCGGACGACTTCGGCCACGGTGCCGGACATCAGGACACGGCCGTCGTGCAGGATGTAAGCCCGGTCCACGAGCCCCAGCGTTTCGCGCACGTTGTGATCGGTGATGAGCACGCCGATGCCACGTTCCTTCAACCCTTCGACCAGCGCCCGGATCTCGCCCACGGCGATCGGGTCCACGCCCGCGAAGGGCTCGTCCAGAAGGACATAGGCAGGCCGCGCGGCGAGGCAACGCGCGATCTCCACCCGCCGCCGTTCCCCGCCCGACAAGGCAAGCGCGGGCGCGCGGCGCAGATGGGTGATCCCGAATTCGGACAGGAGTTCCTCAAGCCGGCCACGCCGGGCCTTGGGCCGCTCGGACAACTCCAGAATGGCCAGGATGTTCTCCTCGACCGTCAGCCCTCGGAAGATCGACATCTCCTGCGGCAGGTAGCCCAGCCCCAGCCGGGCGCGGCGGTACATCGGCAGCCCGGTGATGTCCTGGCCATCGAGGACGACCTGCCCGCCCTCAGGCGTGATCAGGCCCGCGATGGAGTAGAAGCAGGTGGTTTTGCCCGACCCGTTGGGGCCGAGCAGCGCCACGACCTCCCCCGGCGCGAGATCGAGGCTCACGTCGCGGATCACCGGGCGGCGGCGATAGCTCTTGCGGAGCGAGCGGACGGACAGGCCGGTGCGGGCAGGAGGCTCGGGCGCCGGGCTCATGGCGCAGCCTGCTGCCGGAGGATGGTGCGCACGTTGCCGTCCATCTGCGCGGTCCCGGCCGCGAGGTCCACCACCATGCGGTCCGCCGAGATGGCGCTGCCCGCCTGCGTGAGCAGCACCTCGCCCGTCAGCGTCAGGGTCTGGCCGGTCAGGTCGTAATCGGCGTCCTGCGCCTCGGCCGCCTCGGTCGGCGTCGCCAAGGTCACCCCGCCCGAGGCGAGAAGGCGGGCGATCTCGCCCGAGGCCTCGTCATAGCGCACTTCGACCGCGCTGGCCTGCAAGCGCAGATCGCCTTGGCCGATGACCACGCCCCCGGTGAAGGTCGCGGCCCCCGTCGCCTGATCCACGGTCAACGTCTCGGAGGTGACCTCGACCGGGGCCGACGGATCGGCCGAGAACCCGCCCAAGGCGACGTTCTGCGCCCTGGCCGCCCCCGGCAGGGTAAGGAGCGCGAACAGGATGGCGCGGGCGGAGATCATCAGGGGGCCTCGGTCGGGCGATGCGTCTGAGGTTCATATAGCAGTCGTACGCCCCCGTTGAACACCAGCCGCGAGCCTTTCCCTTCACCTTGCGTCAACAACAGGCCTCCGGCGTCCACCGTGCCGAACGGTGTCTCGGCCTGGACCGCCCCGGCGGTCGCCGTTCCGGTCTGCAGGTCGGCGGTCAGTTCGGGCGTATCCACTGTCGTGCCCGGTGACGCCTCGATCCGTACGCCCCCGGTCAGGCGCAGGCGACGGGATGCTCCGTCGACCTCGCCGGTCCCGGCGGTCAGGTGGGCCGTGCCACCGTCGGGGCTTTCGGTCTCGAGGATCGGGGCATCAAGGGCGAACAGATCCGTCCGTCCCCGGACGGGCATGAGTCGGTCGGCGGACAGGACCACGGTCGTCCCGTCCGGCGCCACCCCGGCGAGGCGCGGCCGGTCGATGCGCGGATCACGGGCGATCTCCTCCAGCCGGGCATAGGGGATCTCGCTCTGGCCCCCCGGCGCGCGGGCCAGGAGGAACACGGTGGACAGCAGAACGAGCGCCGCCAGCGGCAGCAGGATCTTGGCCCAGGCGATCGCACGGGTCCGGCGGCGGAACGGGATGCGCGGGGCCGGTCCCGGATTGGCCATGGGCGTCAGCCCAAGCCCGCGCGGAGGCAGTCGTGGATATGAAGAATGCCCTGCACGACGCCCGGTGCACCGGGGTCCACGACGAACAGGCAGGTGATCCGCCGGTCGTTCATGACAGCCACGGCTTCCTCGGCCAGCGCATCGGGGCCGATGGTCCTGGGCGCGCGGGTCATGACCTCGTCCGCCTTGTGAGACAGAAGCCCTTCCATATGCCGCCTAAGATCGCCGTCCGTGATGATGCCCGTCAGCCGACTACCGTCGTCGGTGACGCCCACCACGCCAAAACCTTTGTGGCTGATGACCAGGAGCGCTTCGGTCATAGGGGTGTCCCCGGCGACCAGGGGTACCGCTTCGCCCGTGTGCATCAGGGCCGACACCTTGGTCAGCCGCGCGCCCAAGCGACCTCCGGGGTGGAATGTGCGGAAATGCTCGGGCGTGAAGTCGCGCGCTTCCATCAAAGCGATGGCCAAGGCGTCCCCCAGGGCGAGCATCATGGTCGTGGACGTCGTGGGCACCACGCCGATCCCACAGGCTTCGGGCAGGAAAGGGAGGGGAAGCCGGATGTCGGCCTGCCGCATGAGCGAGGATTCGGCCCGGGCGGCCACCCCGATCAGAGGGATGCCGAAGCGGCGCGTGTGGGACACGAGATCCGCGAGTTCCGGCGTCTCGCCGGAGTTGGACAGGACCATGACCACGTCGCCCCGCAGCATCATGCCCAGATCCCCGTGCGAGGCCTCGGCAGGATGGACGAAATGGGCGGGCGTGCCCGTAGAGGCAAAGGTCGCCGCGATCTTGCGGGCGACGTGCCCCGACTTCCCCATGCCCGAGACGATCACCCGGCCACGGGCCTCGAGGATCGTCCCGACCGCCTGCGCGAACCCGCCGTCCAGGGTGCCCGCCAGGGTGGACAGCGCCTGCGCCTCCTCCCGGATTACACGGGCGGCCGTGGCGCGGGCACGGTCGAGATCAGTGGGCAAAGATGTCCACCTCGGGCCAGCCGGCAAGGTCGAGCCGGGCACGGGTGGGCAGGAAGTCGAAGCAGGCTTGGGCGATCCCTGTCCGCCCTTCGCGCGCGATGAGCCGGTCTAGCGCGTCCTTGAGGCGGTGGAGGTAGAGCACGTCCGACGCCGCGTAATCGAGCTGCGCGGGCGTCAGGGTTTCCGCGCCCCAGTCCGACTGCTGCTGCTGCTTGGAGATGTCGACGCTCAGAAGATCCTGCAGCAGGTACCTGAGCCCATGGCGATCGGTGAAGGTCCGCACGAGCTTGGAGGCGATCTTGGTGCAGTACACGGGCGCTGCGAGCACCTCGAACCTGTGGTCCAGAGCAGCAATGTCGAAGCGTCCGAAGTGGAAGAGCTTGAGCACCTTCGGATCCGTCAGCATCCGGCACAGGTTCGGAGCCTCCGTCTGGCCAGGGGCGACCTGAACGAGGTGGCAGTTCCCGTCGCCTCCCGACATCTGCACGAGGCAGAGCCGGTCGCGCCCTGGCACGAGGCCCATCGTTTCGCAGTCGATGGCGACCACAGGGCCGAGATGAAGGCCGTTTGGCAAGTCGCCCTTGTAAAGGTGGTTGGCCATGTCGCAGGCTCCCGATTGCTCGGGTCCGGTCCTAAGGCCAAGCCATGCCGGGTGCAACAGAGCGGGCTCAACGGGCGCTTCCATCCTCCTCGAGATAGACCGCCACCGGGTACGGGCCGTTCCCGTCCTCATGGGTGGCAAAGATGAGCGTGCCTTGGGCCCGGGGCAACTCGCGCGAGGTGCCGCCCAGGTTGGCCCGGAGGCGCAGCACTGCGCCGTTCAGCCGCCAATCGACCGCAATCGCGCCTTCGTCATGGGACAGGACCGTTCCGCAGCCCGGTCCGACGCCCTTGAGGTATGGCACGATTCTGTCTCGGCGCAGCGCGAGGAGTTCGCGGATCTCGGCCAGCTTGGCTTGGCCTTCAGGGCTCGTGCACCGCGTCCAATCAAGCCGCGACGCCTCGAAGGTGCTGGCGGCGTTGGGATCCGGCACGTGCGAAAGCGCCTCCTGTCCACCCCCGGCGAAGGCAGCGAAGGCGGCGAACTCGCGGCGGCGGCCTTCCCGCACGGCATCCGCCAGGTCACCCTGGAAATCGGTGAAGAAGCAGAAGGGCCGCGTCTCGCCATACTCCTCGCCCATGAACAGGAGCGGGACATGCGGCGACAGCAGCAGGATGGGTGTCAGCGCCCGTAGCATGTCGGCGCTGGCCAGCGTGGTCAGCCGCTCGCCAAAGGCCCGGTTGCCGACCTGATCGTGGTTCTGGAGGAAATCCACGAAGGCGGTGGGCGGCAGATGCCCACTGGGCTTTCCGCGCGGCTCTCCGGTCTGGGGCGCGACCTCGCCCTGATATGCAAAGCCCTCGGCCAAGGTGCGGGCGAGCAGATACCAGCGGTTATGGGCAAAGTCAGCGTAATAGCCGTCGCTCTCGCCGGTCGCGATGACATGGGCCACGTTGTGGAAGTCGTCGTTCCATTCTCCGTCATATCGCTGCGCCGTGCCGTCCGGTCCCCGCTCGTGAAGGTAGGTGACGTTGCGGTTGTCCTCGGTGGTGAGATAGACGGGACGATCTGTGATTTCGGCGCGGATGCGCTGGGCGATCTCCACCAGGATCTCGGGGTCCGAGGTGTCGCGGACATGGTCGACGGCATCGAGCCGCAGGCCGTCCAGCCGGAACTCTGTCAGCCAGGTCAGCGCGTTCTCGACGAAGAAACGCCGCACCGGGTCGCGCTCATAAGCAATGGCGGCGCCCCAGGGCGTGTGGCGGCTCTCGTCGTGGAAGGTCTTGGCGTAGAGGCTCAGGTAATTCCCGTCCGGTCCGAAATGGTTGTAGACCACATCGAGGATGACCATGAGCCCGTGCTCATGGGCGCTGTCCACGAAGTCGCGCAGATCGTCGGGTGTGCCATAGGCGTTGTGCGGCGCATAAAGGCAGACCCCATCGTAACCCCAGCCTCGTTGTCCCGCGAACTGGGCCACCGGCATCAACTCAATGACTGACACGCCAGTCGCGGCCAGATGCGGCAGCTTCGCCTTGGCTGCCGCAAAGGTGCCTTGCGGAGTGAAGGTGCCGATGTGGATCTCGTACAGGACGGCCTCCTCCCAGGGGCGGCCCCGCCAGTCGCTGCGCCAGCAGTAGCTGCGTGGGTCCACCAGACGCGACGGTCCATGGACGTCTCCTGCCATGGCGCGGGCCGCCGGATCGGGAATGGCGGTGCCGTCCGGGAGAATGAAGGAGTAGTCTGCACCCGCCGCCACATCGGCAACGACAAGCTCGAACCAGCCCTCACCAGCAGGCTCCATCATCCGGTCAAGCCCGTTCAGCCGAAGGGATAACGCGTTGAGGTCCGGGGCCCAGAGACGGAAGCGGGCTCGGCCGTCCTCCTGAAGCACGGCTCCCCAGCTTGTTTCGAACGAGGCACCCGGCCCGGTCATGTCGAGACTCCGTCAGGCATCGGCGCATCTGCGTGGGGAAGGGTCATGGCAGCCTCCGGCTGTGGCTCCGTGCAACCAGCGGCCCCCGTGAAGGTTCCCAAGCCCTTTGAGGCGATAGGCACGTTCCGCTGGGTTGCGCCACCAGATCTAAGATGTTTCAGCCGAAGCGCCTTAGAAATGACCGAATCCCAGGATAGCTCCGACCAAAAGCCGATGGAGGAAGCCATCATCATCGTCCATATCCTGACTGCCATAGCGGCAGGTATCGCCCTCAGCCTGACAGCGTTGCTGGCCGGGTCATCCGCTTGGCTGACCATCGCAGCTTACATCATCGGGGCGAATGGCGGACTGATTCTGAGCGTCTGCTTCAGCTTGATCCAGAGAACTGTATCAAGGAATGTAGCTACTGCAGTTCGCTTGGAAGCATAGCACCCCGGTGGGATCCTTCAGATCTAAGCTAGGCGGAACTGGCAATACGCCGCGGCTTCTTGAACTCGCTCCACCGGTTCTGTCGCGCAGATCGGCTCGGCGACGCGTTCAGTTAACTCCCAGGAGCATTCATGACGCATCTTGGTCAGGTTGTGCAAAGGGCTGTGGAACTGTGAAGGGCGGCGGTCGCAGCGTGGACTGTCCGGGTGCTGCAACCCCCGTCGGCGGTGACCGTGCCGATATGCTCCTCGGCTGGGACTAGGGACAGAGACGCTCGGGCGGAAACGTGGGCTTGGGCCTGTCGAGCCACCAACCCGCCTAGTCTGAAAGAGTCGTGTCACAAGACTTCTGCAGCAATGCGATCATTGTGCTAAATTGGCTTCCCTATTGCTAGGTAGACTTCTCACCTGGCCCCAAGGAGACAAATCTGCAACTTCAGTGAGCGCCGTGGCATCATCAGAGGAGTTGACCAGTCTGGAGCTGATTGCCAACTTCCGGCCCAGAATACCGGCGTAATCTGAGACGCCCAGAACGCTCCTCATAAACTGGGATGCATCGGCCTTCGGCTGACGATCCGACTGGCGGTATCGCCACAGCATGCCAAGCGCGAGATTGATGACAATGCTTTTTCCGATCTTGTTTGATCCGCGGTTGAGGAGATCGAGCCTGCCAACGATCTGGCCATCAAGGATGCCTGCGAAGCCGTGCTTTCCCGACACCGCCCGCCGACAGATATCCTGCTCTAGAGCTTGCAAAGGAACATCGGGAGAGATGCGGGCTGCAGCTTCGATATCCTCCAGCGCATGATGCCACAGGCCATGACGCGCCATGATAGCCGCCCTCTGCAGGCGCGCAGCGCGCAGAACCAGATCGTCCCGTGCCCCTTCCACCATGCCTTCATAGAAGTCCAGCGGGACTGCGGACCACAGATTCTCAAAGATCTTTGTGTCGAACTGCTTCCAAACATCCTCCGAGGATCCAGCAGAGTGGCGGATCGTGCCCGGGCCGCGCGCACTGTCGTGCTTTCGCTGTTCGAAGATGACGCTGTCGACATAAGAAAGGGTAGCCTGGATGGCCATGCGGACATACATCTCGTAGTCCTGGGACCGTAGGTATTCCTCGTTGAAGCCGCCTATCCGCTCATAGGCTGAACGGCGTGTCAGCGTGGCGTTGTGCATTGCGAACGCGTCTTCGAGTATATGCCGGGCCAGCGAGCCGCTGGACAGATCAGGCCAGTATCCTGTGCCCAGATCGACCTTTTCTCCGTCCTGCAAGCGGAATCTGGTATACTTGCCGAATACCACGTCAGCTCTGGTGGTCTCAGCTTGCTGGATCAAGGTGCGTACTGCGCCAATGCAGAGCAGGTCGTCGTCGTCACAGATCCAGATGTATTGGCCGTCCGTCATAGCAAGGCCGCGATTGAGCGCGGCCGACTTTCCCTTATTCTCTTGGGCAACATAGCGGACGGGCAAATCAAGAGCGTTGACGACCTCACCGGTGCCATCAGTCGACCCGTCATCGACCACGAGAACTTCGTCATCGTCCGTCATCTGCGCACAAATGGAGCGCAGAGACTCCTCGATCAGCGAAGCTCGGTTATAGGTGGGCATGATAAAGGATATGCGTGTCACTTGGAATCCAGTCCTCATGGCAAAGTTCCATAGTAGACTTCCATGGCCCTGATCTGCTCGTCGTTTCCTTTCTTGAGGAGGTTGTCGTTGGACAAAGCTACGCGTTGCGTCGACGGCCATTCTATCACGTCGAACCAGTCCCTTGCCCGCATATGAGTTCGGCCGGCACGTCGGGCCATCCAGAAGAACCAGATGTCATCACCCCGAGGGCAGAGCCGCATGAAATTGTCCTCGTTGAATACTTCGTGGTCGAAACTCTGTGGCGGATACAGGATCCCGCCAACGCCGGTTGGAAACAGGGCGTGGCGCTCGCTAGGGGCTTGCCGCTTGATTGTCGCAAGGTCCCATTGAGCATAGGGCATCAGGCTTCCATCGGGACTGCGTTGGGCCATGTGGACGCGCCCGCCCACAATCACGTCGGAGTTGCTTCTCGCTACGCTGACTAGGCTTTCCAGCCAACGAGGGGGATAATAGACGTCGTCATCTGCGGTCACGAGGTAGTGGTCTGCGCAATCCTGCAAGGTCGGGATCAGTTTCTTGTAAGATCCGATGTCCTTGCAGATCTGGATCGAGAGACCATGCGCTCTGAGTTCCGTGACCTCCTTGGGAAGAAGGGCTTCATCAGAGCGCGCGATCCACAGAATAACCCCATCAGCTTTGACCGTCTGGTCGATCAGGCTCCGGATCGTCTCCGCCAAATGAGGAAAGCGGGGTGGATAGCTGGTAAGCGTGATCAACAGCGGCGCGCTAAGCCCATGAGGTATCTTGCTCCTTACCAACGGAAACCGCGCCACCTTATATTGAGCCCTAAGTCTCAGCCATGACATCCGCGCTGCACGTAACGCGAGCTTGGCTCGATAGGTCCCGATCACCGAAGTTCTCCATCCGTGTCAGCAGATCGGATGGGGCTCCTTCTGCCGATCCTACCGATAACACCGCCGACGATCCTCAGGATCTCCGGTTCTGCTGCTTCAAGCTTACCGCTGACAACCCATGCCGTCGAGAGTGCTGCAGCGCAGAGGATGCCACCGGCCAGCATCAGCAGCGCAAGCGTAGCAGAGCTGACCTGATCGCCGCTTTTGAGTGCATAGGGCGCAAGCACATAGGTCAGATACGAAACATGCCCGGCGAGAGGACTAAGCTTCGAACTAACTGCGACATCCAGAACCTGCCATGGACCACGAGCGGGATCTTTCCGGTCCGGTCGATGGCGGTGCCCCCCGTCGAGAGGCTGGCCGTGGGCCGGAGATACATCACCTTTCCATGATCAGGCACGCTCGCCAGCGTCCGTCCACCCTGGGCAGGATGGCGTCCGACGCAATTGTCCAAGCTGATACGCGTCAGGACGCACTCATGTCTCTCGCCGTTCTGGTGGCCTCTAAGAGCGTGGCGATGGTACGCGTACCATCGCCTAGCATAGGCACCGATACCCGGTCGGCCACGGCGGCGACCTTTTCGCCGACCACCAGGATGCGGCCGTTGTACATTGACAGTGCTTCTCGGCGATGACCGCGCGACCGTGCTCGCGCGCCGCCCGAACCCCCAGCGCACGTCCCCGGGCGTGCGCCGGTCGATCTCGGCACCCCGGTCGTGGTTGCCGTCGAGCAGCTTGGTGAAGGCCGGATAGCTTAGGCGCTCGGCGGCTTGGACCGCGTCCTCGGGGGCCTGGACGACCTCCCCCTGCGGCACCGGCAGGGCGGCTTCGGACAGCAGCGTCTTGCTCAGGTCGTTGTCGCCCGCGATCGCGGATATTAGGCTCGCACCGATGCGCTTCTGGTTCCTGCCATGTCCGAGCTGGATCAGGCGCCACAGGTCAAGCCGCAGGGCCGGGATGCCGCCTCTGTGGGCCTCATGGATGATGCTCTGGTCCAGGGCCCCCAGCCCACCCAGCGGGCGAGCCGGATACGACGCTGCAGGGCCGCCGAGAGACCGAAGGGCCCATCGGCGAGCTCAGCCAGACGTCCAGCCCTTCGAAGGGCCGGACGCTGTCGGGCAGGAGGCTCTGCACGAGTTCGGAGGCATGGCGCCCCGCTAGAAGCCCGACCTCTTCCTCCTTGTAGGCGAACATGAGGTTGTAGACGCCAGGCCGTTCTTTGACCGAGCGCGTCTTGCCGCGCGTCATCGGGATCCTGGCCAAGGTATGAAGCTCAAACGTCACGTGCTCCGCCAAATGGCTGAGCCAGGTGCCCTCCTGCAGGCGCTCGTCCAGCCCGTCAGGCCGTCCGAGAGAGCAGCCGTGATTGTGTAGCCCCGGCAGGAGGGCAAGAAGCCTATCGGAAAATCCCTCGAGCCTGTTGGTAGGCCGGTTCTCTAGCCTATCCAAGTCGAGCTGGATGCGGATCATGGCTGTCTGGCTGAAAAGGTGCGGGTCGCGATAGATCGCGCGTTCCAACGCACGCATCGGCTGCGTCGCCCTCGCGACCACGCTTTTGATTAGACCGGCGTTCCAAGAAAGCCCCCGATTTCCTGGCGACCCTGCTCGACGGTATCAGTTGACATAGGTCCGCGGTCATCGTTCCAACGGCCAGAGGACACAGAATTTTCCAGGTCGCATAGGATGTTAATCTATATCCGGTAAGCAATGACCTGGGGCATGATGAAGGGGTGCAGGTTCAGGGCTACTACATCCACGCCCTTTCGCCATGGCTCTTGGTCGAAAGTGAGCAAGCGAGCCAGAACCAATCGCGCAACCCGGACGTTGTCTTTAACATGAGTTAAACGGGCTGGGTCATCGTCTTGAACTTATCACCTCGCAGCGTGGCTCCGTCTTGGCCACGAATTATACATCTTCCTATCATCAGCGGTCTGTCTTGGATGCGCGGGCTCGCACTCGTGGGGGCTTGGGACGCTCAGGAGAAGTGCCATGACGCGATATAACCACCAAGGACTGGACACCCGATCCGAGTTCATTGAGTCCGCTGGCATCGACGCCCTGATCCGGCCCTGCATCCACAAGGCTTTTCCTCTGCCCGCGGAGGACCACGCCAGCGACGACAGGTTCCGGCTGCTGCTGGACGCCTTGGCCCAGCGCAGCAGCAGAACCGGTTGAGCCAGCCCACAGGGGCGGGAAAGCATCCGGCGGGCCCTGGCCGGGCTGTCCTGAACAGCAAGCCTGGCCACGTTCAGGATCTTGTGGCTGGCGGGTCCAGTCGGCCTTAGAAAAGGTCGCCAAGGTCGCTGCAGCCTAACCTATGATGAAGACTCCGAGGACCACCGCCGCCATTCAAGCGATGGGCTGGTCTGCCCCCTGAAAAGTGGTCCTCCCTGAAGTAGGCTTTCGGGCCTGAGGAGGACGAAGGAATGCCC
>NZ_VDFU01000038.1 GCF_006152115.1 Rubellimicrobium rubrum
GGACCGGCGGCCGTGCCGCCAGGACGACCATGCGCCAGGCGGGCGGCAGCTGTTACACCATGTCACCCGCAGGGGCGGAGACGCGCCTCTCCGCGCGGCTCCGGGGCTGGCCGGACCCTGGCCGGACGGGCCTAGAGCCCGGCCCCGCTCAGGGGCGACGCCTCACCACGCCGGAGGTCAGGAGCACCAGGAAGCACGTGATAGAAAGTGGATGATGAAAGACCTAAGACCGAACGCACACAACGCGGGATGATGGATCGAGACAGCCTGGGATGCTCGGGCGATCCATCCCGCCAAATCCGGAACCGCGTCACTCTGGGCAGATCTTGCAACGATCCTGTGCGAAGAGGCAGGGCCGTCAGTTCTTGCCGGGTCAGGGTCACATTCCTAGACTTCGCTTCGGATGCGCTTACGCCGAGCCCAGCCAGAAAGGCCACCAATGCCGCACAGACCCCCTTTGTCGTCCCGTTCGGCGCCCGAGCTGAAGCGCGTGAAGACGATGGTCGAACCGGCGATCGATGTCGGTCCGGAGCGCCTGAATTCGGGCGGCGACGCCGCTCTCGCGAAATGGGGCTTTTCTCTCCAGGATCTCAAACCATCCCGTCCCTCCGTCTTGGCTGGCACCAAGGTTCCGGCCAAGTACCGGGATCCGTCCAATGCGGCCAACGTCTGGTCGGGCCGAGGCCGCGCGCCTTCTTGGTTCACGGAGGCCTTGCAAGCTGGCCTCTCGCCCGAGGACATGCTGATCCGGACGGAGTGACCGGGCTCTCTGGGAGCATCCCAGGGCCGTGGCCTGTCCGGGCCTAATTGGCACGGGGAGGTTGGCCCCGTCTCGGCCCTGCCCGGGATCTCTGCGTAGGAAGCGGCGTCATTCCGATCTCGCCTGCTCGCGCTCCACCAGACCGATCAGGCTGCCCGCCAAATTCAGCTTTCCGGTCATGGCCAGGCGCGCAAAGGCCCGCAGGGCACCGCCGGGGCTGCGGATGGGACGCACGGGATCGAACCGCCGGGCGTCGATGACGAGGACCGCCAGGGCGGCAGCAAGGTCTCCCATGGCCTCGGCGGCCTCATCCCAAGCGCTGGGGTTAATGCCGAGGTCCGGCAGGATCAGAATGGCCGCCCGGACCATGTCGAGCTCGTTGGGCAGCACGCGCTGGCCCTTCACCGCGTCGAGGTACATCCGCATGTCCTCGGAGCAGGCGGCGTAGAGCTTCCGGGGCGTGAAACTCTCCAGCCAATGGGGCTTGTGCCCGCGTTGGAAGTCGCGAGCCTGTGGTTCTTTGCTTTCTTCCGCGCCCGTAGGCGCCGCGGCCAGTTGAGTGTCAGCCGGCTTACCGGCTGGCCGATTCTTGTCGGAGGAGCCGATACAAGAGACAGAGTTATCTTCCTTTGTAACTTGAATCGGTAGGCGGAAGCCCGGTTCCGGCACGCCGGAAGACTCATGGCGCATTTCGGAGGCGCTGAGGCAGTTCTCCACAGCCTCGTCGAGGCTCGCGAGCAGGGCCTCGAGATCCGTCACGGCCAGTCCGTCGTAGCGCCGAGGAAGTTCGGCGTAGAAGCCGAGGACCTCCGTCGTCCGGATCGCCTTGGGCGCGCTCTCGAGGAGACGCTGCAGCGCGCCCTTCAGGACGCGGCGCGCGGCCGAACACTGCCGACGCAGGCCCAGGAGGCGCTGCCGCTCGGCGTCCTCTTGGGCCGCAAGCGCGAGAAGTTCCGGCATGCGCTGCACCAGGGGCGCGAGGCTCAGCCCCTGCACGACCTGGCCGCCGGCGAAGGAGCCGCGGCTGCCGTCGGCAGCGGTGGTCTTGGCGAGAAGACCGGCCCGCTCGAGCGTGGTCTCGTGGTAGCGCACGGCGCGCGGAGTGAGGCCCAAGCGCTGCGCCATGGCGGTCTGCATGGCATGGCAGACGGGATCCCGCGCGGGATCCGTCCAGTCCGACGGGCGGGTGGCCTGGATAAAGGCCAGGAGGGTGAACGCGCAGGCCTCCGAGAGGCGAAAAGCGCGGCGGATGACGGGCAGAAGGCGTTCCACGTCACTGCGGGTGCAGCCGGACGGCAGCACGGGACGGGTCGCTGTGCCCGGAACGGGGCTGGCAAGTCGGAGCATGGTCCTCGGGTCCAAATGGGTTGGAGCGAGGCGACACCGGGCAAAACTCGTCCGTTCGCACGGATGCGCTTTTTGCTTGCTTCGATGGGAGGAGGTGCTAGAACCGGACCTGAAACACGGTGGCCGTGAGGGATTGGCGTCCCTTGGCTCTAGCATCCCCCCCGTTGAGGTGCCCACCTCGCGGGGGTTTTGCGTTCTGGGGGTGTCGGGTGTTGGACCTCCTGCTCTGAGTCCTGTTGTTGGTGCCGCACGGTTACACGGCGCAACGGCGAGTCACAAACATTCGTTACCGGAACCGAGCGGTCCGGGGACCCCTCGGCATGAGTTGGCGCGCGTCTCTTGGCCAAGAAAACGACGCGACTCTGCAAGAGTATATCATTGCAGAAACCCGTTCTGTCCACCTCTGATTGTGTAGGGGGGCGTTGGGGCCACGGGCGTCGCCAAGAGCCCATTCGTTGGCCTCGCTACGGCCAATCCTGCGTCTGAAGTCGAGCCACGCCCGCTCAGCAGCAGTCCCTAAGTCAGCGGATCAATCTTCGACGGCCTTGCCAGACCGCTCGCGACATCGCAGGCGATCTGACAGCCTGGGCGAAGGAGCACTCTCGGGGTCCACGCGGCTGGCGGTGTCGCCAGTTCCCCTGGTAGGACCAGCGAGCGCCATCGTGCGCAGCGACCCGCATCAGGGTGCGTTGACCCAACATAGCTTTGGAGCTATATATGTCGTGGAGTGTCGCGTTCGGCGACGAGTTCGATCGGGAGTTCGAGGACTTGGCGCCAGCCGTACAAGACGAGCTGCTCGCCACTGCCAAGCTTCTTGGCACCTTCGGGCCTCAACTGGGCCGTCCGCACGCCGACACGCTGAACGCGTCATCGTTCGCGAACATGAAGGAGCTCCGCTTCGACGCCGAGGACGGAGTCTGGCGTGTGGCCTTCGCGTTCGACCCGGAGAGGACGGCGATCCTGCTGGTCGCCGGCGACAAGTCGGGCGGTGGCGAGAAGCGCTTCTACAAGGCGCTGATCGCCAAGGCCGACAAGCGCTATCAGGCGCACCTGGACCGCCTCGCGGCGGCGAAGAAGGAGAGACAATGATGGGCCGCACACTCAACGAGGTCATGAGCACGCTCCCGGAGGAGCGCCGCGAGCGGATCGACGCCCGGTTTCAGGAGCTCAAGGACGAGGTCGAGGGCCTGGGCGAGCTCCGCCGCATGGTGGGCAAGGCGCAGGCCGATGTGGCCTCCGCTCTCAGGATCAAGCAGCCCTCCGTCTCCAAGATCGAGAAACAGGCGGACCTGTATCTGTCGACCTTGCGGGCATACGTCGAGGCGGTCGGGGGTCAACTAGACTTGGTCGTGCGGCTCCCGTCGCATCCGCCGCTCCACCTGCGCCATCTCGGCGACGTGTCTTCGGCTGGTCCGTCTCAGGTCGCCAAGCGGGGCACTCGCACAGCCTCTGGCACGAACGGGAAGAAAGCCTCCGCGCGAACGTGAGCCCAGCCTCCGCCTGATTGAACCATCTGGACCCGTGCTGAACCCAAAGCCTCAGGGTCGGGTCGAGGTCCGCAGCGCCGCATGGGTCCATGATGCACGAGGCTTTGGCTGAGGCGGCCGGCCGCTTTGGTCCGGCCGAGTCCCGGCAGGGCAGGGGAGCTACGTGTGGAGTGCCGAGCCGGCTTCCATGGCTTCCTGTTGGAGCCGGTTGGCGCCTGAGGCCTTGCGGTCCTTCTGGCCGAGCCCCTGACCACGCAATTCGAGCGCCACGAAGGGCTCCAGGCTCTACTCGGGAGCCACTGCTTGCTCCAGCTCATGACGGCCGACAGGGATGTGGCCAGTCCACCGTGCATTGTGACCTATCGGCCGGCGGAGACCTTGCTCCACTCCGCTGGCTTACAAGGGCTGTCCGCGCGTCGGCGGGGATCTCTCACCACCGCGATCGAGGAGACCGGGCGGGAGGTCGTGCACGGACATCCGGGAGGTCTCGCCGTTGTCCCATCGGTAGATCCACCCCAGCGTCCGTCCGGTGTCGGGGTCGATGAGGGTCTGAACGGCGGTGGCGTACTTACGCGGCTGCTTTGTCATAGTGTCTCTCGCTGGTGCCGAGGATGGCGTCGCAACGCGGCGCTCCCAGGGACTCCGACCCCGTTGCTAGCGGCGGCGGACGCGGCCTGCGTCTGCGCCGAAGGTCCTTCCTTGCGGTGGATGCGCCCTGATCGGCGGCTAGGTCACGGAATGCTGCGAAGAGACGCGAAACAGGACGAAACGGAGAGCCGCAGAACATTGATCAGAAATGGAAAATATTTCGTCCCCCCGGAGGGCGACGAGGACTTTAAGGCCCTGTTCAAGCGAGTGGCGGCGGCCGGCGGGGGCCGACCCGTGGACGAGGAAGGGTTCCCCCAAGGTCCGTGGACGCCAAATCTGCTGGCAGAGGCGATCAGCCAGATCGAGGCGAACCGGGCGGGCGTCGATCTACGGACGGTCCAGCTCTGGTTCCAAGACAACGACAAGGGCGTCAGCGCGGACAACATCCGATGGCTGGCCCGGATCTTCGGATGCGACGACCCGGAAGCCACCAGCGCGTGGCAGGCGGCGCTGAGCGCCGCGCAGACCCGTCTGACGACGCGGAGGCGACTGAGGGGCAAGCCGGAAGAGTCGAACGGCCAAGTGTCGGACGAGGACGAAGCCCCGCCGGCGGCCGACGGCTCGGCACCCGCGCCGGTGCCGACGCCTGACAGTCAGGAACAGGTGGCGGCGGTAGGGCGCTTGAGCCTTGCGCGAAGGTCTGAGGCGCTCTTCACCCGCGGATCCCCTCTGGACCTCCCGGCCACAGTTTTTGCCGGGGCCGTTGCGCTCGGTTTCCTGTCCTACTTCCTCGGGATTCACAGCGTCACGTACGCTCGTCCCGACGGGATCAGCAAGCAGGTCGGGTTCCTTTGGGCCCCGAACTGGACCTTCCTTTTCATGGTCTTCCTGCCGCTCTTCTTCGCATTCGTGATCGAAGTATTGGTCTTCTGGAAGAGTGAGGGCCGTCCAGGCCTCCTTGCAGGAGGTGACAGGGCCGAAAGCGATGCCGGCTGGATACGCAAGGTCGAGGCGTCATCTGCCACGTATTGGGCGGTCTTCCTGATCTGCTTGGGGTTCGCCGGCGTTGTTCAATGGGTCGGCATCCGCTTGATCCCATTACTTCGGGGCGGCGACGAGTACGCCATCGACTGGGGGTCGCTGGCCATCGTCCGCCCCGACCTCCTCTCCGTGCCACAGGCCGCGACCTTCACGGGTCTGGCTTACCTGTACATGTGCCTGTGCTTCTATCTGCTCTTCGCCGGTCTCATCCTGCTCTACACGATGGCCCACGATTATTGGGAGCTCGAGAAGGCCGCGGGAGGTCAGGCAGGGGTGGATCCCCCGCACGCAGGCACCAAGATCGGCCTCAAGGTCATGCAAGGAACCTTTTGCTGCACCATCTGCGGGCTGCTGGTCGCTGTCTGCATGAAGCTCCAGAGTTCCTACGTCACCACAAACGCCGAAAGCATATGGTTTTGGCTGGTTAATGATGCGCAGTCGGTCCTGCCTGGGGCCGGTCCTACGATCAGCCGGGGCGCGTTCAGCATGCCCACGCATTTCACAAGCCTGCTGACCGCGTCGGCAACCTGCGTCGTCTTCTTCCATGGTTTCGTCCGAGTGGGCGGCGGACGGCGTCTCGACGCGCCGCTGGGGAGGATGACCGCCGTCGTGATGCTGCTGGCGGCCAGCTACCTTCTTATCGACGCGTTCACCGGCTTCTCGATCCTGCTCGTCGCCGCCGTCCTCGTCGCGACCTACGGTCTGTTCGACCCGGGCTTCGGGACGCGGTCGCCCGGCCAATTTGGAGAGCAATAACGTGTACCACGATTGGCTAGATCGATGGGACGAGCGTCGAGCACAGGGCGGCGACGCCACGAAAGTGGCCACTGGCCTTGCGCTCGATGCGAGCCTTGCGTTCCCTGGCGCGGAGCCCGTGGCAAGTGTCGCCGAGTTCTGCGCTCTGGCCGATCGGGCTAAAGCGGACCCCGCGTTCTTCGATCCGGGCGAGACGGGGATTGAGGTTCGTTGGGAAGACGGGTGGATCAGGTTCCCGTCGAGCCTGCTGACCGACGTCGAAGAGAACAACACCGTCTGGGCCAAGGTGACGGAGGCCCGATCGCGCGATCACGCGCTCGTGGTCTTTCACCATTGGAACGCGAGCCGTCGCAACCCGCAACTCGCCCGCTTCTTCGCCTGGCAGGGGATCACGGTGGTCGAGATCGCCATGCCTTACCACTTGGAGCGGAGCCGTCCCGGCGCCCCGCACGCCGACTACATGCTCGGCCCGAGCCTAGGTCGCACGCTCCAGTCGATGCGGCAGGCGGTCCTGGACGGGCAGAGGCTGATCGGGATCTTGAGGAAGGCCGGCTACGAGAGGGTTTCCGTCCTCGGGATGAGCCTTGGATCGTGGGTTGCGGGCCTGATCGCGGCACACGACCCGAGGGTCGGGCGGGCCGCGCTGTTTCTGACGGCGGGAAGCCTTGCGGACATGGTGTGGACCGGACGGGCCACGCGCCACATCCGCGCCAGCCTCGAGGGTCGGATCGACTTGGTCGAACTCCGCAGGGCCTGGGGTCCGCTCGACCTCGAGAACTCTGCCGGGAGACTAGTCCGGCCGGGGCTCGCTTTACAGATTGTGCTGGCCAAGCGGGACACGGTGGTCCGGCCCGAGCTATCGGAACGGCTAATCGCGAAGCTGACGAGTGAGGACGCGCAGCTGGAGGTGCTGCGGCTGGACTGTGGGCATTATTCGCTGTCGCTGCCACCGTACATCCTTCGGACCGGCCTGAACGCTTCGCGGTTCCTGAAGCGCGACCCATAAGTCGACACGCGCAACAGGGCCATAGGTCCCGCTGCACCTCGCTCGAGGGACCTCCCATGCTCATCGGAAGCCGCTTGCATTTTACGGAGCCTTAGGGTCATTCCAGCGCCAAGGCATCAAGAAAGTAGCGACATCATAGGCTTGCAGATAAGTATGACAGTCTTATTGACATAATTTCGGTTATGCGACTTTGATCTGTAGGCGCGGCACATTCTATTTCGAACTGCGACAGGTATGTAGATCCAAGGGGTTACCTGGAGGATGCCATGCCCTGCTCGTTCGTTCACCTGAGCTTGGAGGAGCGCCGGCAGCTGGCGCGTCTGCGAGAGCAGAAGATTGCTGTCGATGAGATCGCCTGTCGACTTGGCCGACACCGCTCGACGATTTACCGCGAGCTGAAGCGCAACTTCTGGCACGACGCCGAGGTGCCGCAGGCCGAGGGTTACTGGCCGGTGACGGCTCAGCAGCTGGCAGTTGGTCGACGCCGCTCCTCCTGCAAGCTTCTGCGCCATCCACAGCTCTGTGCTGCGGTTGTCGAGCGCCTCAAGGACGGCTGGTCGCCCGAGCAGATCGCGGGCCGCCTCAAGGTCGAACCCGGGAGCCAGTCACAGCATCGGCTCTGCCACGATACGATCACCCGCTTCGTGTACTCGGCTGAGGGTCAAAGCCAGGAGCTGGCCCGCCACCTGCCGGAACGGCGTCGCAAGCGCCGGCCCCGATTTGCAAGGAGTCCAAGAAGCCTCGTGTTTCCGGAAGCGGCTCGTATCCATCACCGCCCTGAGGCGGTCAACGCCCGCGAGGAGTTCGGGCACTGGGAAGCGGACCTGATGATCTTTCGCAAGGAGCACGGGCCGGCCAACATCGCGACCGTGGTCGAGCGCAAGAGCCGCTTTACCGTTCTCTTCCGCAACAACGACCGCCGCTCCAAGTCGCTCATGGGGCGGCTCATCGACCTGCTCTCGCCCCTGCCCCAAGCGGCCCGGCAAAGCCTTACGTTCGACCGCGGCCTGGAGTTTGTCTCCTGGCGTGAGCTCGAGGCCGGCATGGGCGCAAAGGCCTGGTTCTGTGATCCCCAGGCGCCTTGGCAGAAAGGTAGCGTCGAGAACATGAACCGACGGGTGCGCCGCTATTTCCCGGCGGACACCGTGCTGCTGACGCTCGCCGATCGATCCATGAGGTCGATCTGCGACCGCCTCAACGGCACTCTCCGCAAGTGCCTGGGCTAGCGAACGCCGGTCGAGGCGTTCCGTCAGGAGCTACTGGCCAGCGGGTCGTGGTGACGGTAGCCTCAGGCCGCACCTGTCGCAGTTCGGGTGGAACCCGCAGCCGTGGATTGTGCGGGTTACAAGCCCTCCACCTGCGTAGCGAAGGTACAAAGACAGCGAGCTTCACCCCGGCTGAGCGCAGAACCTCTACACAGCCCAAATGCTTGGGCGCCCTGGGTTCGGGAAGCCGACAAGAAATCACGATTGGCGCACAAGTTCTTACACTGCAGCAATGTCTGAGCGAAGGAAGTGGACGAGCGCGGCGCCGTAGCGAAGTCGTCGTAGAGCTTCTTCTTTCTTGGTCATCTCACTCCCCTCAGGTCGGCGTCACTGCTACTGTGGCGCTGAACCCTGAGCGTCGTGATTGCTCTCGCACGGGCGTGTTGAGGAGAGGAAAAAGATGCGGTCGGCCATCTATTACCCAAGAACGCAGGTGCACAGTCGGCCGCTTATGCAGTCCTCGCTGCTGCTCTGGGATCAGTTGCATACGATCGTTCCCGACGAACGTTATTCGCCAGACTATCACGGCCGTCGGGATATGGCCGAAGCTTGGGAATTGATCGGGAAGCCGCTCGTGCCAAGCGCGGCGCAGAAGAGCCGAGCTCACACGGCGATCGAGACAACGCTGCAGGCGGGTCTGCCGCCTGATCTCTACTTCGTTGGCAGGGTCGATCAACCCGAGGACCCCTATGAGGTCTGGCCACAGAAGTTCTCGACCGAGACTTGGGACCTGATGCTCCGCCATAAGATGACCGGCGGCCGTCTGCCGAACGGCGACTACCCGTTCACCCAAGAGGGCGGCCTACTCGTCATGGCGAAGCTTGCTGACGCGTGCGCCGGATCGCAGTTCGCGAGGGTCACCGATCGCTTGATGGCTTACGGGCTGATCGGGAGCGGCAGCCAGCGTCCGGGCACCGAGGCCGACGTAGTGCCAATCACGCTCAACCTCATTGACGCGTCAAGTATTCCGATCGAGAACTTAATAGCGCTTAGGCGGCGGGAGCAGCGCGAACGCCGCGGAAGCGACTACACAAAGATGCGCCACAACTACGCCGATATGGTGCAGGCGCAGATCACGATGCTTGGCCAAGCCGCCGATCAGTTCGAGCGCGATGAGCTGAACCGGCAATTCCGCGCGCGGATGGCGGCCGATCTCAAAGACCTACGCCGCGAGCTTGGCAGCGGAAGGACGGACTTGGTTCTGAAGCCAGTGATTGTCACGACAATCGTTGCGGGAGCATCAGTCTTGGCCGGCACCCTGGACGTTCCTACTGCAATCGCTGCCGGGGTGGCAGCGGCGGTCGGGTCGGAAATGAGGGAGGTGGCGAAAACGATTGGCGACTTCCTCGGCGACGGGCTGAAATTCGACCGCAGCCAGCGCGAGACCATGGCAAAGCACCCGATGGCCTACATGTACGCGCTATCGACTGTGCGATGACTAAAACTCTAATCAACCTGATCAGCCATAACCGTCGGACGACACCCGACATTCGCCTTTGAGCGCGGGTGAACCAATGCGGCCGGCGCAACAGCCTCAGCCGTCGTACCGAGTGGTAGGCCAGGGTCCCGGCCCCTTAACAGGACTGGTTTTCCCGCTAGGCATTCGGGCCTGTGGTCAGCCACACAGGTAATGTCACGAGTAAGGGTGTACCATGACCGCCGCCGACCTGACGCCGCCTGTTCTCGCTCTCGCGGCCGCGGCCGCACTTCTATTCATCCTGCTCTTAGTTGTCGCTGGACGGAGTCGGGCCAGCACGCAGCGAGCCGACGAACTCGCCCGGGACGTACGGCAGAGGGCCGACGAGGCTGCGCATCTCAGGGATCAGCTGGCCAAAGCCGAGGCTGCCACCCGAGAAGCTCATGCAGCCCGGGCCTCCGTCGAGCAGCGCTTCTCTGCGGTGGTCGACATCGAGCAGGAGATCGCCGCCGTTCGGTCCAAAGCGGCCGAGGAACAGGCGCAGGCTGAGGCCGAGGTTGCCCACGCTCGGGAGAGAGCCGCCCGCGATCTGGCCAGCATCGAGGCTCAGGGCAAGGCCATGCAGAGCAACCTGGCCGAGCTTCAGGACCTCTACGCGCAGAAGCGAAAGGTGTACGATGGCCTGCTGGCGCAGGTGGCCATCTTCGACGAGCGCTTGGCTTTTGCTGAGATGGGCGTCTACGAGCCCCACTTCGATTTCGATGACTCCGACCAGTACAAGGCCGCGATCGAAAGGGTTCGTGCGCAGCAGAAGCAGAAGGTCAGCGCCAAGAATGCCGTCGTCTGCCAGATTGAGTGGACCGTCGACGGCAGCAAGGCCAAGGGCAAGACCATGAGCGACCGCGCCGTCCGGCTCACCCTTCGGGCCTTCAACAACGAATGCGAGGCGGCCATTGCCAACGTGCGGTGGAACAATGCCAAGGCTATTGAGAAGCGCATCGAGACGGCACGGTCGCAGATCGACGCCATGAACGCCTCGAACCAGGTTGTCATCACCCACACCTACTTCCAGCTCAAGCTCGAGGAGCTGCGGCTCACCCACGAGTACCGGGAGAAGCAGAAGGCCGAAAAGGAAGAGCGCGCCGAGATGGCACGGGCGGCCCGAGAGGAGGCCAAGCTCCAGCGCGACCTTGAGCAGGCTGAGGCGGAGGAGAGTCGCTACTTCAAGCTCTTGGCCAAGGCCCGGAAGGAGGCCGAGGGCGCCGTCGGGCCTAAGCTCGACGCCTACGCTGCCCAGATCGAGGCGCTTGAGCGCGACCTGGCCGAGGCGCATGCAAAGACGGAGCGAGCTCAGGCCATGGCCGAGATGACGAAGACCGGGTACGTCTACGTCATCTCCAACGTGGGCTCCTTCGGGCCCGACATGGTGAAGATCGGGCTCACGCGGCGGCTCGATCCGGCGGACCGGATCCGGGAACTCGGGGACGCCAGCGTGCCGTTCCTGTTCGACACCCACGCCGTCATCTACAGCGACAACGCGCCGGCGCTGGAGCGTGCCCTCCACGTGGAATTCGCAGCGGGTCGGGTGAACGCGAAGAACCTGCGCAAGGAGTTCTTCCGCGCCTCCATCAGCGACGTGGAGAGTGCCGTGCGGCGGCTGGCGCCGGAGGCGTCATTCTTCAGCGATATTGAGGCGCAGGAGTACCAGGAAACGCTGGCCATGCGAAACGCAGCCCTGGCGACCCAAGCTAACCCAGCTCTCGCCTTTCCAGCGTCGCTGTAGTCAGGGCCTACATGTCGCTCGGGTTTCGGGGAGTGTCGCTAGCCCAGGTACCTGTTTTCCCTGTGCCACCGGAGCGCCTCGGGCGCGGGCGGCGCAAATCCTCGCTCGGGTGCTCGCAGGTCCTTCCCCTGCATGGCGTAGTAGTGGACGCCGTTGTCGAAGTCGGACTTGAGGCGGGCACTCACCGCGAAGTGGCCCTTCTCAGTGACGGTGACATACCCCAAGTCGAAGAGGCGGTGGATGTCGGTCCGGAGCAGGAGGCCGTTCGACACTTCGTGCCCGCCTCCCTCCGCATAGGGGCGCACATGCGCGGCGTCGAGGATCGGGAGCGTGCGCTCGCCCGAGACCGCGCAGCGCCGGCCGTAGCCATCCGTCACAGCGAGGCGGAAGGCCCCCTGCCCTAGCCGCCGTTGCAGAGAGGCAGGTGCGCCGTAGCGCGGGCCAGTCGGATCAGGAACGAAGGGCGCAGCCGGGTCGCGCAGGCCGGGACCAACGGGGAAAGCAGGTCCCTCAGCTTCTAGATTGGTGGTAAGGGCCAGTCTCTCCCGCACTGCCTCCCAGAGCGCCAAGCCGTCCGCATTGTCAGTGCTGTACCCCTTTCCCGCCACCGTATTGGCCGCAAAGCTCGCGGGCTCTGGCAGCCAGAGCTCTTCAGGCCAGAAGAAGGGCTGAGTCAGAATGCGGCAGCCGATAACCGGATCCTCGCGCTCGCTCAGAGGTGCCGCGCGGCGGAGCTGCGCGATGGTGCGGCGCATTGAGCCCGCGTCGGGGTTGCCGTTCTTCTGACCGAATGCCTCCCAAGCCAGCGACAGGGGCGCGAGGCTTGCATGGGCGAACACGCCCCCGCCCGCGATCGCGTTCCATGGCGCCTTGAGCTTGAATAGGAAGAGGTCGCCCGGGCGCAGCGCCCGGAACTCCCCCGAGCCGGAGGGTTGCCAGAAGTTCACCTCGTCGGGGGCGATCCCAGCCAAGAAGTCGAACCAGGGCTTGTGCGTGACGCCGACGAAGATCCGGAGCATGCCCGAACATCCTCACGGAATGAGCATCGTGCAAGAGGGCCTTACTGGCGCTGACCCGCCCACTTCGAGGTGACGGAGCATGTTCCGAGATCACTGTTTTGTACACACGCCACCAGACGTGCGCCGTTGATCGGCAGAACTCTTTCTGAATGAAGCTAATGAAGCAACATAGCAGGAAGCCAACTAACGGCATTGCAGCGCGGGAAGAGTGGCGCTGACTGAGAAGACCTTCTGCCATCCCAAAAAGTCGCGCACGTATGGCAAAACGGCCATCATGGGATAGATAACGAACGTCCGGGAAAAACCACAATCAGATGGACCGACTTCCAGCCGCTCACTCGCGTCAGCAGCTACTCAGTTGTCATTACCGTTACTTCGGAAAAAGGCCGGCCCGGCCGATCGCGGCGCTACCTGTGAAATGAGTTACTTGAGGCTGCCCCTCCAGCCAGTCGGGTACATCCACATTCTCTAGAATAATGAGCTGAAGGTCGTTCGGGAGAGTCGCGAAAGCGCGAAATGCTCTGTCTTTAAGCGGGGTGCCCGCGATCGCACTATCGCCAGCGTCTGACGGATCCTTGTAGGTAATGAACAGAGAGTCTAAGATCAGGAATCCAGGGTGGGAACGGCCAAGGTTCTTGCAGAACTTCATCAGTCCAATGTCGAAAGCACCATGCAGTAGCGCACGCACGCCCTTGCCGTTCGCCGCGCGCGACTTCCCGGCGACAGATATATCCAACTTCGGAAGTTCGAAGAAGACCCGTTTCGCCTCGGGAAAATCCCATGACTGAAGCTCTGCTTCGACGACCTGACTAAAGGCATCTAACGTCGCACCGTCCAATTGCTGCTGCGCCACGATCGTACTGCTGTCATAGCCAGGACTGACGCCCAGTTCAGCCCTTTGTGCCACCAAATTATCCCGACGACGAACGAGTTCCAAGCTTTTCTGAATGCTAAGCTTCTTCGCGATGACTTGGCTCGTTACAGAACGGATTGTCTGGACTGTCGGAACTTCGTGAAGAATATCGGCCTGCAGTCCATTCAGGCGCAGCAGAAGCTCGCGTGCTCTAGCTGCTAATTCGTCGCGTTCCACTCTTAAGCCGCTAATAGTAAGCTGCAGTTCAACTGCTCGTTCTCGAAGTTCGGTGATCTCTGCTTCGGCTGCAAGAATAATTTCGCCTACATCGCCTTCGCATGCCTTCTCAGCGCGATGATGCTCCGGAGACGCGCCGCAGATGGGACAATCAACTGCATCCTCAAGAGTGAAGAAGTGTCCAGCTTCGACGATCGAAGCAAGGCGTGCTTCATCGGAATTATAGTGTTCCGCAAGAAGATTGAAACGTGCGGTTAGTGTATCGATCTCGCTCAGCCGATCTTGGATCGCTTCATGTTCTCGGCGCATTTGCAGCCGATTAAAAGTTAATTCGCGGTAGCTGACTTCAGCGCTCTCTTGCACGACAAACGATCTGCTGAGTTCAGCGTCGAGCTCGCGATCAAGTTTCAGGAGCTCTTCATTATCCTGATCAGCTTCGGCAACTTCGTGTTCTGCATCCCGGATCTGTTGGTCGAGCAGTTCGAGTTGCACAGCTCGGCGCAAATGTTGTTCTGAGTCAGGCTTCGCGACGTCTAAGGCAGAGTCATCGACGCCGGTGATCATGTATTTGAAAACCGAGGTCTCGGCAGTTTTAGTGACAAACTGGCCGGAGAGTACAGGAGACGAAACATCCTGAATTTTAGTTTCGCTTACCAACGCAAGACGCTGGAGGTCTCTGAAACTGAGATCACGAGTCTTGCCCGATGCATCTGTGCGAACACGTGCATCCTTCGCACCAACTTGCGCCAGCAGCATTCGCGAGAGAGAGATCTGTGCGCTATGTTGCGCCGACACTGACGTACCTTGAGCCTGCGCTGGCCGAGCCCGGGTCAACCCGTCGATGACCTTTATGTTTCCGCCCTGCAGCGCACGCACTAAGGTCTTCTCCGCGCCGTCGTCGAATAGGACGCCAAGATGGATAAGGTCGTACCCAGCTTGCTCGGCAATTGGTTCAGGCGGATTTTTCGCGCCGAGTACAAAATCGATAAGCCGCATGATGTGTGACTTGCCGGTGTTTGATCCACCGTAAACCACATTCAGACCTGGGCCGAAATCCACGGACGCAGGCGGGCTATTTGGGCCGGTTACCAAGAGAAAACGAAGCTGCATCTTTATTTGCCCGCGCCTGGGTCGCTCTGGAATTCAGCGTCCCAACGGTTCAGCCGGTTGCGCACGAGATCATTGATCTCACCGTCAGATAGCGGGACGACCTCTTTGGTCAGCCAATCGGCACGTGCCTTCAAAGCAACGGTGTAGTCGCTGCGTAGCAGATCAACAAAAGTGCCGGCCTCTTCTCCTGCTTGGAACCGAAAGCCCTCGGCAGTGGCGAGTCGGGTGACGAGGCCGCGCGTGCCCATCAGCGACAAACCGGCATCTACCAAGCCGCGCCGCACGAACAACTCCGCAGACCGTGAACTCTCTTGAGGATGCAAACTCTCGGGTCCGTCGAGGTCTCCACTATGGACTACGAGATAATCAAGGACGACAAGGCGACGCAAACCAAGGCGCACAGGAAAACAAGCTGTCAGCAGGATCAGCGACCGCAGCCCGCTCTCAAAGGCGGTATTGAAGATGCGCGGTTTGAGCCGCCTACGATCCGCTGATGCCATCTAAGCTTTCCAACAGACGCGGTAGGGGGGGTCGTTGTTTGCGAGTTGATGGCAGACCCCTTGCTTGACGCGCACTTTGGCACTGGGTGTGAGAATACTTGCTGGCGTAGTTTGTGCAGCGGCGGTAAGCGCTGCTGTAAGCCTCGAAAATGCGACGGACTCTGCGGCGATGGCGGGCTCAATCGCATCGTGTATCTGTTCGGCGAAATCTTCGATCGTGCCTGGCTCAGTCTGATCGCGATAGTGCGCCATAAACGCTTCGGCATCGTAAAATCGGACACGCTGCTTTTGCAGATCGTCTCTCCATTGGTCGTGTGCATTCAAATCCGCCACGCACGTTATAACGTTGCCCGCCTGCTCCGAATACACCTCGAGCAACTTGTCGACATATACAGCTTCACTAGGGGCGATCGCACTGGGCGTGACCCCACCGGGCGCGGGTGGCAATGCGCCGCCAAACCGTGAAGCCCAATAGGTTGTCTTACGATGATCATCCAAGATCTCATCGATGGTCGCATAGGAGAAACTTGTGAAGTCGTATGCCTCCACATACACCTTCAGCGCTCCGACAAGGACGTGCCTTTCACCGGCAACTACACGTCCCGCTACGCGCGTGTCCCAAGTCGCAATCACCTCGGCTTTGAACTTGTCAGGATTTAGCAGAAGGTCGCGAAGCTCGGTCGTCGGCCCGCGCGGCGCCACGAAAGAGCACTTGCGCGGGGGAGTAAATTGCCCTCGGAAGGCATGGTAAATAATTTTTCCGGCATCCTCGCAGGCCTTCGGAGTTGCGAGCGGCACCTCATAGTGCTTGCACTGATAGTTGTCCCAAACGCCTTGGCATGCATCGGCGTTGACCAACCCGATCACGTCGCGGCCGAGATCCCCGGCCCCACCGAGCCGTTTGACCGAAGCATAACCTGACAGTCCCTTCTGCCATTCAGATATAAAAATTTCCCATTCGGTCGCATCGTAGGCACGGATCAATTTAACGATCGGAGCAAGGTTCAAAGAGCGTCACGTCCTCTCGGCTGCAGGTGGGCCGGTCACGAATACTCAGCTAGCGTCTCCCTGTGAAGGGCTGGCTGTTTGCAGGATGCCTGCCACTCGACACAGGCAGCTTCCGGCGACGTCTGAGCGTGGTCCTCGACAGCTCCAACAAGCGCCAGGGGAGGCATCCACCACCGCTGAACAAACCGCAGACTCGTCCGTGTCGCTGTCGCAGCATTGACTACTTGCTGGAGATAGCACCACCGGCCGCTCGAGATCGCCCCACTCCGACGCACAGCTAACGTTGATCGGTGGCCGTGGGCAGCAGTTGCCACTCTTCAACCCTGCTTCTTCTATTTGTTTGTCCAACAAACGTTCGTATTCCTGACATCCCAGCTCACGGCTGCTGTCATTAGGGGTACTTGGTTGGGTGATTGCAGGCCTAAGACGCTCCACGCAGGCAAGCCTGTGAGAGGCAAGCGGGAGCAGTTCATCAGGTATCCCGCATCTCGTCCGCGAGGAAGTCGATGAAGTGGCGCACGGCGGGCAGGAGGCCACGCCGGGACGGAAACACGGCATGAGTAATGCCTCTCGCGGCCGACCAGTCGGGCAGCAGCACCTCCAGCCCTCCGTCGGCGATGTCGTGCGCGACGATGTAGTCCGGCAACTGCACGATGCCGACACCCTCCAGCGCGGCTTGGCGCAAGGTTTCCATATCATCGGTGGTCAGGCGCGGCTGGTGAGGCACGTCCTGCACCGTCCCATCCGGCCCAGTCAGCCGCCAGGCGTGCTCGCCGACGGTCAGGATCATGCCAAGGCTCTCAAAGCGCGAAAGGTCGGAGGGCGACTGGGGGCGACCCAGCCGGTTGAGCAGCACAGGGCTTCCGACCAGCACTGAGACACTCTCACCCAATACCTTCATGACCAGATCCGAGTTCTCCAGGGGTGGCGGACGGACCCGGATTGCCACGTCAAACCCTTCCTCGATCACGTCCACCCGCCGGCCCGTCACCTCATAGTGGATGCGCACACCCGGATGCTGCGCGAGAAACCGCGCCACCAGGGGGGCCACGGTGGTCAGGCTGAGCGGTATGGGGCAACTCACCCGGATGAGCCCGCGGGGCTCAGCCTGAACGCGGTCGACCGCTTCCTGCGCCGCCTCGGCCTCGGCCACCATGGCCAGGCAGTGCTGGTAGTAGTCCTGTCCGACTTCCGTGACGGTGAAGCGACGGGTCGAGCGCTGAAGGAGACGCACCCCAAGCCTTTCCTCCAGCAGAGACACGCGCCGGCTCAGGGTGGACTTGGGAATGCCGAGCGCTCGGCCTGCGGGCGAGAAGCCCCTGTGCTCCACTACCTTGGCAAAGAGATAAAGGTCATTGAGGTCCTGCATAGCCGTCGCATCATCGTCCCATGAATGGAACACACATGCTCACTGAGGCTCACTAAAGGCAACATTGTTCGGCCTGTATATTCACCGGGACAGCAACGACGACCCCTTGGGTTAGCCCGGAGATCCCCAATGACTCAGACGCTCCTTCACATCGACTCCAGCGTGCTCGGCGACGTCTCGACCTCGCGCAAGCTCACCGCCGCAATCGTGGACGCCTTGCAGCAGGACCACCCGCAGACGCAGGTCGCCTCTCGCGATCTGGCCGATGCGCCGCCCGCCCACCTCACCGGGCGCGTGATGATGGCCATGCGCTCGGGCGACCTGACCGGCCTGAGCGAAGAGGAGCGGGCGCAGGTCGCACTCTCCGAGGAACTGCTGGAAGAGTTCCTGGCCGCCGACACCGTCGTGATCGGGGCGCCCATGTACAACTTCAGCCTGCCCACGCAACTGAAAGCCTGGATCGACCGCCTCTCCCAAGCGGGCCGCACCTTCAAGTACACCGAAACAGGCCCAGTGGGCCTGGCTGGGGGCAAGCGCGTCGTGATCGCCTCCTCGCGGGGCGGGATGTATGCCGGCACGCCGATGGAGGCCATGGTCGACCATCAGGAGGCTTACCTGCTAGGCGTGCTCGGCTTCTGGGGCATCACCGAAGTGGAGATCGTCCGCGCCGAGGGCACCAGCATGGGGCCACAAGCGGTGGAACAGGCGATGGTTTCGGCGCAGGAGCAGATCGACCGCTTGCGGATCCAACTGCTCGCCGCGTAACGCTCACGGCCCGCTTCCATCGGGTGGACGACGAGGGTTGCGGACGTATCAGGGTCGCCAAAGGCGACCCGTCGCATGTCGTCGAGACCGGAGACCGCTCAGCGGAGCATCTCCACGGCCACTCCGGCGCGGTCAGCCACGCCCGTCCAGGCCTCGTCCGTGCTCAGAACCGTGGCGCCCCGGCTCGCGCCTAAGGCTAGGCAGGCGCGGTCGCCCAAGGACAGGCCCTGGCCCCGTGTCGCGGTCTGCAACGCGCCCGTGGCAAAGGCCACGACCTCGTCAAAGGGCACCACGACCAGGTGGAGCGGCGCGAGAAGGGCGCGAGCGGTGTCCGCGTCGGCCCCAAGTTCGTTCAGCTTGGTGGCGACCTCGGCCAGGTTCACGGCGGAGATGACCGCTTGGGGCAGCACGGCCGCCACTCGGTCCGAGCCTGGCTCGCCGTTGATGAGGCAGAGGAGCGCGGAGGCGTCCAGGACGTAAGCGCCCTGCCCGCCTGGTCTGGTCACGTCAGTCGTCTCGGCTCCGATCACGTCACTCACGAGCCGCCTCCGCCCGCTTGTCTGCGATCAGCTCATCGGACAGGAGCCGCCCCTCGGGGTTGAGCTCCCGCATCCGGGCCTGCACCTGCCGAATGGCAGAAGACAGCGAACGCACCCGGAGCTCGCCTGCGTCCAGCTCGACCACGACGGTATCGCCCGGGGCAATGCCCATCTCTCGTCGGAAGGCAGCCGGGATCACCAGCTTGCCCCCTTCCACGATCTTGACCCGCTGCGATGGCATGGCTCGGTGCTCCAGATAATCAATTCAGCATGGTCTATCACGTTTGCGCCTTCGGTCCCAATCAGGACTTTGGGTTCTGCGAGTTGATCAGGTCTGATCTGGCGTATGTCTCGGGAGGCGATCCATAGTGCATTTTGTCCAGTCTGATCTCGAACGGCCCGTCATCCGTGAACTGCTCCTGTCGGTCAGCGCCGTTCCATCTGCTCCGGCAAATCGTTGGCACCTTCTCACCCCTACTCAGAAAACGGCCGGTTTCAGTGACCGGCAAGTTGATCCGGGTGACGGCAAACACCTGTTTGCCGTCACCCTTGGACAGGCTGCCTCCCGCCTCCTCCCGGATCCGGTGTTTTCTGCGCGACAAACCCTGTCGGTTTGCTATGCTGCGTGGGTACTCGCGATGAGAGGTTTTCCGTACATGCTGGTCGGCTACATGCGCGTCTCGTCCGCTGATGACCGCCAGTCGGTCGACCTTCAGCGCGATGCGCTGATCGCAGCAGGGGTCGACGACCGACATCTTCACCACGACAAAGCGTCTGGTGCTCGCGACGACCGACCAGGATTGAGGGTGTGCCTCGAGTACCTGAAGCAGGGCGACACCCTTGTGGTGTGGAAACTGGACAGGCTCGGCCGTTCGCTTCCGCACCTGCTGGAGATCGTCACCGACCTGAAGTCACGGGGCGTAGCATTCCGCTCGCTGACGGAACAGATGGACACAGCTACCCCTCACGGAGAGCTGCTGTTCTCGATTTTCGGCGCGCTCGCCCAGTACGAGCGAGCGTTGACCCGTGAGCGCGTGATCGCCGGCCTCGCGGCAGCCAAGCGCCGCGGCCGGCGTGGTGGCCGCCCGCCGACGCTCACGGCTGAGCAGATCGAGCAGATCACGGCCGCGCTCGACGGCGGCGCGAGCAAGGCGTCGGTATGTCGGAGTTTCAAGGTGCCGCGCTCGACGTTGCTCGACACCCTCAAGCGGGTGGGCTGGACCGCTCCGGCCAAGGCCTGATCGAACGCCGTGGTCTGGCGGCAGCTGTGAAGGACAGTCCGCAGCCGACCCCGGCAGCAAGAACTCGCCTGCATTGGTGTAACATACGAGATGCCCAGCAACCTTGGCACTCCGTGGCCAGTTCCCCTTGGGTCAGTCTGAGAGGCGCGCGGGATGAACATCCTGATCTGCGAGGATCACAAGCTCATCGCCCTGGATCTGGAGGCGATGCTGAGTGCCCAAGGGCACACGGTCGAGGGCACCGTCAACAGCGCCTGCGACTGCCTGGAGCGCTGCGCCGAGAGCCCGCCTGATCTGGTCCTGACTAACCTCAACTTGGCGGACGGACCGACCGGTCTGAGCTTGGTCGATGCCTTGGCCGAGCAGGGAATTCCTACGGTGATCGTGTCGAGCGACGCGGGATCTGTTCCGGCCGGCAGTCCTGCCAAAGCTGTCGTCACGAAGCCTGTCCATGAGTGTGAACTGGAGATTGCTGTCCGACAGCTGGAGTAGCGGCAGGATCTGCCTCCCGGGGCTCCGCAAGGCTGGAGGATGAATAGAGGAAGGCGCCATGACCTGGGCTTTCGTGGCCCTGCAGTGTGCCAGTGGTGTCCTCCTGCTGCTGGCGTTCATCGCTTCCCGGTCTAGCAGGAAGCGCATCTGGTCACTTCTGATGCTCGTGGCCGTTGTAGGCCTTCTGCTCTTCGGAGCGCTGGCCTACCTGGATCCGCTCCTTCCCTACTACTGATCAGCGCCCAAGCTCTGGAGGTCAGGCGGAGATCGCCGCCCGGCAGGCTTTCTGAGTGGCCAAACGGTCCGCAAAGCTTCCCTCGACATGCTAGGCGTCTTTGCCGAGTTCGAGACCAACTTGCGTCGTGAGCGGCAGATGGAAGGGATCGCGGCGGCCAAGCAGAGGGGCGTCTACACGGGACGCAAGCCCCGGATCGACCCCGAGGAGGTACGCCGGCTGCACTTGGATGAGCGGCTCAGCCCCTCGGCCATCGCCAAGCGGCTCGGGATTACTCGGTCCTCGGTGTACCGCTTCCTGCCGAGCATCGAAGTGACGGAGTAGTGGATCAGGCCTGGGGAGCACGGCCAAGGAATGATCAATGGCGGACTATGCTGGTCCTCGTAGCCATTGGCCCGACCGCCGTCGCGTACGTTGGTTGCACACTCTAAGGTGAATAGCTTCCCTGACGATGCAACCTGATGTAAGAGTTTGCTATTCCAATGTCCGGTCGGGAGCTCATCCCATGCCGCACTGCCGACATCTGACGTCAGCCTCCCTGGAAGCTCTGGCCAACGGCCTTTATACCGCGGCCCTCGACGGTCGGCCGGAGCAATGGGAGACGGCCCTTGGCGAAATAGCCGACGCCTTCGGGGCAAGCAGGGCGTTCCTCCAGCCGTGCGAGGGAGGGGCATCCTGGGGATCGGTGCGACCTATCTTCGTCAGAGCTGAACCCGAATGGGCCCAAAGCTATATAGAGTACTACGGCGCTCTCGATCCCTTGCTGCCTTTGGCTTTCCGGATGCGGGGTCCCGATCGAGCCATGCTCGATCGACAGATCCTGGACCGACGGGACTTCGAACGAACCGAGTTCTACCAGGATTGGGCCCGTCCTCAGGGCATGAACACCGGTGCCTTCGGTTTCTTTCTACCCGACCGGCCGGCTAAGCATCGAGGTTGGGGCGTCCTGATGCTGGTTCGTGACTCCCGGTCGGACGTGTTTGATCAAGGCGAACAGCAGCGCCTTGAGGCCTTGCTGCCTCATGTGCGGCGAGCCGTTTCCGCAGGCCTGCAACTTGGTTCCGCGATGTCCGAGCGGGACGCTCTTGCAGCTGCGCTCGACCGACTGGCTCCACGCGGAGCCTTGCTTGTGAATGCTCAAGGGCGCGTCGTCTTTGCCAACGCTGCGGCGGAGACCCTCCTCGCGAGATCTGACGCCCCGATCGGACGGACGAGGGACGGCACGCTCACGGTCTCAGCGCGCGCGCCAAGTGCCGTTCGTGCCGACCTGGTCCGCCTGCTCGCGCGTGCCGCAGGCAAGGATGGCCAGTCTGCCGAGGGCGGCACCGTTCATATCCCTGTCGAGAACCTGACGGCCAGATCCATCGTTCTTGAGGTGCTGCCCTTTGCAGATGCACGACCCTTTGGGTCCACCTTGGTCCTCGTGATGATCGACCGAGCGCAGGAGCCGCCGCAGGATCCCCCTCTCACGATCAAGGCTCTGCAAGCCCGCTGGGATCTGACCCCCGCCGAGGCCCGAACAGCGCTGCTATTGGCCAAGCGCGGCACGGGGTCGAAGATGCTGGCGCGCGAGTTGGGCGTCTCGCCCACCACGGTGCGCACGCATCTGCAACGGGTGCTGGAGAAGACGGACACGCACAGCCGAGCGGCCCTGGTGGCGCTGCTCTTGCACGGTCCTGTTTGAGGTGGGCCGGATCTGGCGTGGGCCCTGCGAAGCGCACAGACGCGACGATCAAGCGTGGAGAAAAACATTTGGCTGCCGAGCCGAGCAAAGTCTTCTGCCAGGGTCAACCGATCGACTCGTGGAGCGGTCAGGAACTGAAGGCACCTACCTCGACCGTGCGCGGTCGCAAGTGGAAGAGGCTTGAGCCGTAGTTGTGACGATGTGCGCCAATGGGAGCGTCTTTCATGCGCCACTGCCAACCACCCGATGAAGCCACGCTTACAAGTCTTGCCCACGGGTTCTACGCCGCTGCGGCCGACAACGAGCCTGGAGCCTGGGAAGGCGCTCTTCAGCGCGCCGCAGATGCCTTCAGTGCCGACGCTGCCTACCTTGTGCCCATGGCAGATGGTGCATCCTGGGGTCCAGGGACCTCCATCACCGCGCGGGTCGACCCCGTTTGGCCCCGATCCTACGCCGAGCGCTACGGCGCTCTGGATCCCGTGGTTCCGCGAGCCTTTGGCGTTTGCGGCCCCAACAAGGCCGTGATCGCACGGGAGATCATGGACCTCCCAGCGCACGTGCAGACGGAGTTCTATCAGGAATGGTGCCGCCCACAGGGCATGGCGGACACGATGTTCGGCTTCATCACCCACGGCACCTCCATCCAAGATGAAAGATGGGGGCTCTTCGCCCTTGTTCGCGGCCCAACAATCGAATTCTTCGACTAAGGCGACCGCGAACGTATCGAAATGAGGTGGCTCGGTTTGTCTGAACAGCGTCCGGGCTTCCGTTAAGTGGATCTCCGCCTTGGTTACGCCGCCACCGGGATTGGCGTCGGCTGGTTCGCATACACTTGGTCCGGCGTCTGCCCGCCGAACGACGAATGGGGTCGCCGGCCGTTGTAGAAGCCGAAGTAGCGCCCGATCGAGGCCCGTGCCTCGGAGACGCTGGCGTAGGCTCGCAGGTAGACCTCCTCGTACTTCACCGTTCGCCAGAGCCGCTCGACGAAGACGTTGTCACGCCAAGCGCCCTTGCCGTCCATGCTGATGGCGATCTCGGCCGCCTTGAGCACCTTGATGAACTCGGCGCTGGTGAACTGGCTGCCCTGGTCGGTGTTGAAGATGTCCGGCCGACCATGACGGGCGAGTGCTTCTTCCAGAGCCTCGATGCAGAAGTCCGCAGACAGCGTGATCGACAGCTTCCAGGCCAGGACCTTGCGGCTGAACCAGTCGACCACGGCGGCCAAGTAGACAAAGCCGCGCGCCATGGGAATGGTGGTGATGTCCATGGCCCAGACCTGGTTAGGGCGGACCACCGCCAGGTTCCGCAGCAGATAGGGGTAGATCTTGTGCCCCGGCGCGGGTTTGGAGGTGTTCGGACGGCGATACAGCGCCTCAAGGCCCATCCGCTTCATCAGCGTCGAAACGTGCAGTCGGCCTACCTGGTGACCCTCCGCTTGCAACAGGCCCTTCAGCATCCGGCTGCCCGCGAACGGATACTCGAGATGGAGCTCGTCGATCCGGCGCATCAGCTTCAGATCGGCATCCGACACCGGCCGCAGCAGGTAGTAGATGCTGCCTCGGCTGATCCCCAGCGCCTTGGCCTGGCGGCTGACGCTGAGTTCATGGTCACGGTCGATCATCGCTTTGCGCTCGGCAACAGACCCGCCTTGCCGAGCGCGACGGACAAAAAATCGTTCTCGAGCGTCAGCTCGCCGATCTTCGCATGCAGGGTCTTTACGTCCACTGCCGGGGCCGGCTCGGGGGCAGCGGCAGTACCGAAGACGCCCGAGGCCCCTTCCAGAAGCTGCGAGCGCCACTGCGTGATCTGGTTGGGGTGAACATCAAACTGCTGCGCCAACTCAGCCAGCGTCCTCTCGCCCTTGATGGCCGCCAGCGCCACCTTGGCCTTGAAAGCCGGGCTGTGGTTCCGTCGCGGTCGTCTCGTCATGGTCTCTCCTCGCTCTCGGCCATCATGCCGATGTCGCGCGGATGATCCACTCAACGCCCCTGTTCAGATTCCCCGAGCCAGCTCTAAACACTGCTGCCGCATGTTCACCGGGCCGTCTCGGCCGGGGTACGGCTTCGGGCCACGCTGATCGAGCGCGATGCGCTCGCGGCTGCCCTCGACCGATTGGCTCCACGGGCGGTGCTCCTGGTGGACGGCTGCGGACGCGTGCTCTTCGCCAGCGCCAGCGCCGAGGCGGTTCTCACGGCTCACGGGTCTCCGATCGCACGGTCACGGGGCGGCGCGCTTGTCGCCGCGCCCCGTGCTCCGGCTGCGGCACAGACCGAATTCTCTCGCCTCCTTGCACATACCACGGGCGCAGGGGGGCGGGCGGCCTTAGAGAGGATTAGCGGTCGCCTGCCAGGCACAAGCCCAGGGGCCCCGAGCCTTGCTGTCGAGGTGCTGCCCTTCGGTGGCGAGAGCGCGTTTGGCGGTGCGCTGTCGCTCGTACTGATCGACGTCGTCCCGGCAGGTCCAGCCATGACCTCGCCCGTGCTTTCGGCGGACGCCCTCCAAGCTCGCTGGGGCCTCACTCCTGCCGAAGCTGGCGTGGCGCTGCTTCTAGCTAGGCGCGGCACGGGATCAAAGGCGCTTGCACGCGAGCTAGGCGTCTCGCCAACCACGGTGCGCACGCACCTGCAACATGCGCTGGAGAAGACGGACACACACAGCCGGGCGGCTCTGGTATCGTTGCTTCTGCAAGGTCCCGAGGAGGCTCGCTGGCAGTCCGGAAAGGAAACCGGAGATAGGCAGCCTTCGGCTCCTTGGCACACCAACGACACAACGAACCTTACGCCTCGCTGGAGGAGAGCGCCCCGGCACGCGCGAGTGCGATGAAACGCACGTTCTGAGGCCGCTGCCGGTAAGCCGGCCGCCGCGCGGCGTAGAGACGCGAGCGGGACATGCGGGTCACGCAGACGCGGTCGGACTGGTTGCCGCCCAGGCAGTGGAACGCCTCCTCGTCCTCGCCCACGTAGAGGGCGACGTGCCCGGCGCGCCGGCCCTCGGGCGTGCGACGCACGAAGACCAGCGTGTCGCCCAGCATGGGGCGGTCGGGGACGGCCACGCCGAAGGTGCCCCAGTTCAGCGCCCATAAGGGATCGCGGGGCGGCTCGCGCCCGGCCCGCTTCGCGACCACGGCCATGAACAGGCCGCACCAGGGGATCGAGTCAGCCTTGTAGACGTCCTCGACGGCGCCGCCGACCTCGTCGGCCCAGGACAGGATGGTGGGGTTGTCGCGGGTGCCTGGCGTTTCCAGCGTTCCGAGCAGGCGCACGGCTTGCACCAGCATGCGCGGCGCGGGCTCCTGCCCGAGCCAAGCATAGGCGTTCGTCTGCGGCATGTCTGTGGTCCTCCACGTCTTCGAACGAATCTCTGCGGGCCAGCCCTTCACCTTGGAGGGCACGAGCTTGGCTACGGAGACAGGACCAGCTGCAGCACGACAGGTCGAACCGGCGCATCATGCAATGGCATGACGTCGTGGCCCTAAAGCGAGGGCATTTTGACCCGACGACGGCCGGTGACCAGCCGGCCACCTATTCTGAGCACATCATGTTGGAGGTGACGCGATGTCCGTTGAGGCGGCTCTGCAAGCGGCGTTCGAAGGGCCCGAGCGCAAGAAGCTGAAAATCCACGGCCACGAGTTCAACATCAAGCCAATGGAGATCGTGTCAGAGGGCGCGTCCACACGCGCCCATGGCCAGATCTCACACCATCTCTCGCACCGACCCGATGACCAGGTCTACTTCGACATCACACTAACGAACCGAGTGGTTACCGGGGTGAACCGCCGAGTCGAAGAGGGCGGCTGGGCCCAGATTTGGTCAGCGGTGGCGCCGTTCCTCGCCGCAGCGACCGGATACAAGGAGCTGAACTCGTCGGAGATCAAGGAGATGATCCAGAACTCGGAGCGGCTCCTGAACGGCACGTGGCTGGGGGTTGTCGACTATCTACTCGGCCTGTTCGGCACCAAGCTGGCGGCCGGGTACTCACTCGGTCAGATGTCGCAAGCGCTTTCAGGCTCCCCTCCCGAGCCGGTCGGCAGCACGTGGCCGGGCTGGTCCAACTGGAACGCGCTTGGGGCTCCCTCGGCTGGCTTCGAAGGCGCGGCCACCGTGGTCTCGCGCAACCCGACAGTCTGCAACGTCTACGTACGCGGTGGCGACGGCACACTCTGGCAGCGGGCCTACTACGACGGAGGCTGGCACGACTGGGAGCGCCTCGACGGCGACCTGACCTCCACACCGGCCGCCTCCAGCATGGGCCAGGGCCACGAGCATGTGTTCGTGCGCGGCACCGACGGCCAGCTCTGGCA
>NZ_VDFU01000039.1 GCF_006152115.1 Rubellimicrobium rubrum
TCATGGCCCAGCCCTCCCGTCGAAGCAGGATGTGGAGCCGCCGATACCCGTATCGCACCCGGCTTGCGGCCAACGTCGCCGACTGGCCTGCGGACTACACGGGGGACCTCGTCGTCAGCAGCGGGAGCGCACCTCCCACTCGCGCCTCGCGAGGACGAGGAGGTCACCTTCGTGGAGGGGAGGGTCATCGAAGCCCACCGCCGTCCCCTCGCCACCCCCGCTTCCGCGATCGAGATCCCGGTGACGGTCAAGATCTTCGATCCGTACTACTACGTCGCCTACACCGTGACAGGTGTGACCGTCAGGGGCGATCCGTCCTGCGAAGCCACCCTGATCCGCGCCGACCTCAAGGCCGCGCAGGCCGAGGTAGATGCGACCTGGGCCGGGCTCGACCGGGCTTCAGCTCCGCGTGACATGCAGCTTCCGCCCATCGGCGAGGCCTTCTCCGACCGCGTGGAGGTTCGATGCGGCGGCCGAGCCTCCCCCTCATGCAAGGCGCGGCGCTCCTAATGCTCCTGGTCGCTCTCTGGTTCTGGCGGATGGGCGGGGCCGAGGAGCTCGGCCGCCGCGCCGCCGCCGCTCAGAACGAGGTGCAGGACGCCATGGCGCGCGCGCTCCGAAGCCTGCGGGCCGGCGAGCCCGGGGCGCTCCTCAGCCAATGAATGCTCTGCGTCGGCTACGGCGTCCTGCACGCGGCGGGACCTGGGCATGGCAAGCTGGTGGTCAGCGATTATGGCTTGGGCCGGCGCGTGGCGGCCCTCAAGCTCGCGCGACTGGCGCTCGCGTCCTCGCTGCCCCAAGCCGGGATCGCCGTGCTCCTGGTGCTCGCGGGCATGCTCTTGCTTGCTCTCTCCCGCGAGCAGATGCAGGCCCTTGCCGACCGCGACCTCATGATGCTCAGCGCCGCCATGATCGGCGGTGTGGGGGCGTGGCTTCTGCTGCGGGGCGCTCGCGGTCTCTGGCGCGTGAGTATCTCTGCGCAAGAGGGTCGCGCGGACGCCGCCCACGCCTTGAACGATCCCAATGACCTCTCCGGCGTCGCGGGTCTCGGCGCCGCGCCGGTCTGTGCTACCTGCAGCCATGCTCACGGCCCTTTGCCTGAAGCCGCAGCCCGCGTGAGCACCCCGGCCGAGGCCTTCGCGCTGATCGCCGCTGTGGCGGTCCGGCCTTGCACGGAGGCGCTGTTCCTCCTGATCCTGACCTGGCGCATGGGCATCTTCGGCGCAGGCGTGGCCGTCGCCTTCATCATGGCCCTGGGGATGGCCTGCGTGACCATAGCTGCTGCGCCGGCCTCGGTGGCGCTGCGCGAGAGTGCGTTCCTGCGGCTGGGCCGGGGCACGAGCATCGCCCACGCCCTCAGCCTCGCCGAGATCGTGGCCGGCGGCGCTGTCTTGGCAGTGGCGGTGCAGATGAGCCGGCAGGGGATCTGATCAGGCCGGCGGTTCGTCCCTTTGTCGGGCCCACGCTCGAACCCGGTCCGACGCCGGCTCGCGGACGTTGCGTCCATCACCTTCACAGGTGGGCCCGTCCAAACGCCCGCGGCAGGCCAGTTCGGCGAAATTCTTTACTCCGGCCCGAAGATCAGCGACCGGTGCGGGCTGACACCGGCCATGGCAGCGTCGCCCACCGGAAACGCCACCGATCCAGCCGCACGCGCCGCATCCCCGCAAGCGATGACTCCGGGCACTGAGGTTCGGAAAATGCCGTCGACCGCAATGAACTGGCCCATCGGGCTGTCCTCCAGCCGGCAGCCGAGCTGCTCCGCCAAGGTGCCCGAAGGTCGGGTGCGAGTCAGCGTGAAGAGCCCATCAAGCGGAACCTCGCGCCCGTCCGCGAGGATGACGTCAGCCCGCTCCCCTGTGATGCGCGCAACGGGGGTACGCTCTAGGGCGGCGCCCCACCGCTCCAGCTCGGCCAGTTGCGCCGTGTCGGGCTCGAAGGTGCCATTGAGAAAGAACGTCGTCGGCCCACAATCCGGCAGGAGCAGGGCGTGGTGCATGGCAGTAGGGGCAATGAAAGATCGAGCGGCCCCACCGCTCCGACAGGCCCGGCACGTCGGGCAGGCTGTCGGTGATGCCGATGGCCAGGATCACCCGGTCTCCGGTCAGAGCTCCCTCGCCCGTCCCGATCGTGAACCCCGCCTCCATGCGGCCAGCCGAGAGCGCCGGCCCGGCATCCCCCGTCACGGCGGGATAGTGGAGAAGCTGCTCCCGCGACTCCGCCACGATGACGCCCGGCGCGCAGCCGTCCTGGCCCAGGAAGCCGTGCGAGGATGACGCGAAGCGGTTCCGCCGCTCCCCGGCGTCGATAACCAGCACCCGGCGCCGGGCGCGGGCCAGCTGAAGCGCCGCCGAAAGCCCGGCATAGCTGCCCCCAATGACGATGGCATCATAATCCATGACGCTCTCCTTCTCGACCGAACTAGACCAACCGTCCGATTCAGAAAACATCTTAGGTTACGAGAAAATCTGCCCGTCAACGTCATGCTACACGCAGTGTTGCGTGAAGGTGGCGGGGGACATATCTCTGGACTGGCCCGCTGTCCGGAAAGGGATTTGATGAGCAAGGACCTGCGTCTCTCGCGCATGCTGCACGTTCTGATCCACATGGCCGAGTACGAGGGTGCCGCGACCTCGCAGGCCATCGCCGTCACGCTCAATACGAACCCCGTGGTCGTGCGCCGCACCATGGCGGGCCTGCGTCAGCGTGGCCTCGTGCTGTCGGAAAAGGGTCATCACGGCGGCTGGCGGCTGACCCGTCCGCTTGACCGGATCACCCTGCGCGACATTCACGAGGCGCTCGGGCCGGGGTCGGTCTTCGCCTTGGGCCCGGCGCGGGACCATCCCGCATGCTTGGTGGAGCAGGCCGTGAATGCCTCTCTCGCAATCGCCTTCGCGCGGGCAGAGGCGGTGCTGCTTCAGGAACTTGGGAGCCGAACCTTGGCGGAAGTCCGGCAGGACTTTGAGGATCTCCGGGCCGGACGTTCTCCGCATGATGCGCACCCAAGTTGAGGAACGGCGGCCGGACGGTCGCAAGAGCTATCGACACCAGCCCTGTACAGAACCAGAGATGGTCCCCTGAACTCCCACAAACATGGTGCTGCGATCGACAGCGAAGCTTGGAAGGCAGTCAAACCTACGCCACGGCTTGTGACCGGGTGCAAATGGTTGCGGGGGCGCGATCCGACCGAGAGTTGCCATCCCTTGAGCAAGGCAACTAGCGTGCACCGAACCAGGTGACCCCTCGATCGTCCACGTGAGGAGCACCTGTCCAGAGCCCACACGAAAAGCATTGCTTCGCGACCTCACCTCCTCGTCCTGAACGCATGACTACGCGGCAACTCAAGTTCCGTCAGACCGCGTCGGAACAAGTCCAGCAGCTTCGAGCGCGTCAATTGCGACGGCGATGCGGCCCTCCAAGTCCTTTCTGAGATCAGCCGCCTCATCGCCGAGAAGCGCTCGCATCTGGTGGGGCACGAAGGCGAGATTGATGAACTGGGCCGCAGCCGGTTCGGCACGGGCAACCGCGGCGGGATCGTCCCTGTCCGGGCCGGCAATCGCCTCGGCGATGCGGCGGATGCCGGCGCGGCGGCCAAGAGCGTCTGCTTCGCGGATCAGGTCGCGCTGGCGCGGCGCCTCGGCGATAAAGAGCCGCATCAGTGCGAGTGGAACCGGCGCCATCGCCTCGGAGATGACGGCGCGCCCCGCGCGGGTCAGGCGCTCGCGCAGAGGCAGGTCCCCTGGCACATCGGCGGCGGGGACTAGGGCCACTTCGACATTGGCGCGGATTACCGCCGCGAAGAGGTCCGGCTTCCCAGGGTAGCGGGCGTAGAGCGTGGCCTTGCTGGCGCCGGCGGCGGCGGCGATGGCCTCGAACGTGGCGCCGTCATAACCGCGCGCCAGGAACACGTCTGTCGCCGCCCTCAGGATGCGAGCGTCGACCTCACCCGCGTCCTTCGACGACGGACGCCCGACCCGTGGTTTCGCCGACGTACCCACTTGCCATCCCTCTCCCAATCTGAAAATAGAACGTCATCGTTCTATTTAGACTCTCGCGCCTGTTCAAGGCGCGATCCCGATCTGCAGAGGAAGCCACATGAGCCACGCCATCAAGCCCTTCGTACTGAACGTTCCGCAGGGCGATCTCGACGATCTGGCCCGACGTCTGGACATGACCCGTTGGCCTACGCCGAGCCCGATTGAGGACGGCCGGCAGGGTCCGCCACTGGCCAAGCTACGCGCCCTTGCCGAGCACTGGCGGCACCATTACGACTGGCGCCGCTGCGAGGCCACCCTGAACGACCTGGGTCAGTTCCAAACGGAAATCGACGGCGTCGACATCCATTTCCTCCACATCCGCTCGCCGCATGAGGACGCGATGCCGCTTCTCATGCTGCATGGCTGGCCTGGGTCGGTGCTGGAATTCCGGCACGTGATCGACCCTCTCGTAAACCCGGCGGCCCATGGGGGCGAGGCGAGCCAGGCGTTCCACCTCGTCATCCCGTCGATGCCGGGCTTTGGCTTCTCCGGCCACCCGACCGAGCCGGGCTGGAACGTCGGGCGGATCGCCTTGGCTTGGATCACGCTCATGAACCGGCTGGGCTACCAGCGCTGGGGCGTGCAGGGCGGCGATTGGGGGGCGATGGTCGCGCTGACGCTCGGCCACATGGCCCCGGACGGTCTCGCCGGGCTGCACCTGAACTTCGTGCCCTTCCAGCCAGCGCAGGAGGAGATCGCCCAAGCGACGCCGGACGAACGCCGGATGCTGGACGACGCAGCCCGGTATGAGCATCAGTACTCGGCCTATATGAAGCTTCAGGGCACGCGGCCACAGTCGGTGGCGTTTGGGTTAGCGGACTCTCCGGTGGGGCTCGCGTCCTGGATCTACGCGCTGTTCCAGGACGTGTCGGACAGCGGTGGCGATCCCGAACGGGTCTTCAGCCTCGACGACATGATCGACGACATCATGCTCTACTGGCTGCCCAACGCCGGCCCGAGCTCGGCACGGCTCTACTGGGAGGGGTTCCAGGCGATGCAGGCCGGCGGCATGCCCCATGCTCCGGTGCCAGTGCCGACAGGGATCAGCATGTTCCCGGCCGAGCAGCTTCGCCTGTCCCGCCGTTGGGCGGAGCGCCGTTTCCAGAACCTTGTCCACTTCCGCGAAGCGGATCGCGGCGGGCACTTTGCAGCGCTCGAAGCCCCGGACCGCTTCGTCGAAGACGTTCGACAGACATTCGGCACCTTGCGGTAACAGCAACCGGCCACGGCATGCCTGTGCCAGCGTTGTGACATGTCGCTGACCTGGATCCGGACCGAGCATTATCCCAGGCCTGCCACAGTCGCAGTGACGGGTCGGGTCTCCTGGTCGACGAGGGCCAGAATGACCCGCCGGGCGTCCTCGCCGTATCCGGTCTGGGCGAAGGCGCGGTGCGCCTACGTGAGAGCTACAAGGATGCTTTGATCGTCGGGCCGGCTGGGCCTGACCACTGGGGGTGAAACACCTTTGGTGGCACCACGGGGAAGTGCGAAATGGTCCGGGCGGGGTGCCCCCCCGCTCGGCCAATCTCATGCGTTGCCTCTCTGGAGAGGGCTGCGGCTCGGTCAACATCACTGGAGGACAATCAGACATGGGGTGGTGGCCTGTCGGCTGACCCGATCTAAGGTAAACCAACACCTGAGCACAGGGAGCGCCTGGCCTATGATCGTCCTGCACAGCGCCATTTCGATCCTTCTGGTAATCGCACTCATCATCCGCGTCCGGGTCGACCCGGTCATTTCTCTGGTGCTGGGTTCGCTCTATCTTGGGCTGGCAGCCGGGGTGGGCTTCACCGGCACGCTCGAGGCGATCACCTCGGGTTTTGGCGAGATCATGGCCAAGGTCGGCCTGCTGATCGGCTTTGGGGTCCTGATCGGGTCGCTGCTGCATGCCACGGGTGCGTTCCGGCGCATCGTGACCGCGCTGGTTTCGGCAGTCGGTCCGGTTCGGCTACCCTATGCCATGGCCGCCGTCATGTCGACCATCTTCCCGTCCATCTATGTCGATGTGCAGGTGGTGCTGGCCTCGCCCGTGGCCCGGGCGACCGCGCGTCATGTCGGACCGATCGGCCTGCCGCTGCTCGCCGGCGCCATCGGCACGGGCATCTTTTCGGGCTATGTCTTTGTCGTGCCCGGCCTCGCCGTGCTGCTGATTGCCGGGCAGGTCGACGTCAGCTTGGGCGCGTGGCTGGTCTGGGGCCTCCTCATCGGTCTCACGACGGCCTTGGTCACGACATTCCTGTACCACATGTTGCTGCGATCCGGCTATTGGAAGCCCGCCTCCGACGAGGACCCGGATGCGGCGATGGAGGAGGTCGAGGCCCACGACCGCGAGAGCGCAGAGGTGCAGGACGCACGAATGCCGAGTCTGCCAATATCGGTAGCGCCGATCGTCGTCCCGCTGATGATGATCGCCCTCGGGGCATTCGCCAAGCTCGCAGGCGTCACGAACGACTTCATCGACTTTATCGGTAACGCCAACCTGGCGTTGTTTGTTGGCCTGCTCGGGGCCTATGTTCTGGCGCGCCGCTCGATCGGCGTGGAGCCCACCAACGCCGCGATCTCCGAAGGTTTCCACACTAGCGGCGAGATCCTACTGATCACCGGCGTCGGTGGTGCCCTCGGTGCGGTCATCACGGCCTCGGGCATGGACGACGAGCTTGCCAAGCTCTTTTCGGCCGACGCCAGCGGGTCGGTTCTGCTCACGATCCTGCTCGCTTGGTTCATTGCCGCCGTGCTGCATGTGGCCATTGGTTCGGTCTCGGTCGCGGCGCTGACGGCGGCGGGCATCATAGGGCCGATCATTCCCCAGTTGTCGGTCTCGCCGGTGGTGATCGGGCTTGCGATCGCGTCCGGAGCGCTTTTCGCTGTCCACGTCAACAGTAACTTCTTCTGGATGTTCAAGGCGCTGCTCGGCCTGTCCACGGCGGGCGCGCTAAAGACGCTGAGTGTGGTCACGTCCCTCGCGTCGCTGGTGTCGCTGCCTCTCGTGATGCTGGTCAGCGTCGTTCTGTAGGAACAAGATCCGATGGATGCGCAGCGCGGGCGCAGCTTGCAGAGACCAGATCGAGGCAGTCGTAATCGGAGCGCAGCAGTGCTCATCCGTGCGCGGACCTTGCCCGCCGCGGCCTTCGCCGCCTGCGTTGGACTCACGTTCATGAAGCGCATGGGCATGAGGTTCAGATCGTCGGCCGATGGCCGCGCTCGGGCAAGCGGCCTTCGAAGTGGTGCACCGCATATCCCGAGGCGCCGTGCCCAAGGAGGCCTTCGATGTCACCCGCCCTCTCGCAGGATGGGACAGTCGTCGACCCGAACATCCCGAGACCTCCAGCGGTTCAAGCAGGCCTTGCAGGCTCGGGGCGAACAACATCAGATCGCGGCGCAAAGGGGCACTTGGCTGGTCACGGGGATGGTCGATCTCGGCGTCACCGGTCGGCGTTCAGCGCCAGAGAGCGGCCGGAAGCGCAGAGCAAGTCTAATTGATCGAATCCCCGCCACGGTAGGTGACGTGGGTTGGTTGTAGGGTTTGGAAGCCACCGAGAGTTAACTCCTCCGACTATTGCGAAGAGGCGCCCCTTCGACGGAGTCCTCCGCCCTACGATCGGGCTCTGTCATCATCGGAGAATGGCGGACGAGCCATAATGCAGTTGTCTGTTGGTCCCTCGGATCACGGCTGAGGAACGCACGCCAAGTCAGGCTGCCGTCAGGAGGGTGGCCCGGCCTCGTGATGGTGGTTCAGGTCCTCCTCGGAGCGCAGCCAGTTCGGATCGTGTTGTAGAAGGCCTAAGGCGAGCTCGTTGGGGCTGAACGGCTTGGCGATGACCGTCTCTCCGTCGAGCATTCCTGGATCGGCGTGGCCTGTCACGAAGACGAGGGGGAGGTCGGGGCGCGTGGCCCGAAGCCGGGTAGCCAGCGTAGGCCCGTCCATATCGGGCATCACCACGTCGGTCACGACGATGTCCAGACGAGAGGTGGCTTGCACGATCGAGATCGCGGCATCCCCGCTTGCCGCCTCGAGGACGTCGTAGCCCAAGTCGCGCAGGAAGGCCGCTGTCACCGGACGGACCTGATCGTCGTCATCCACGACCAAGACGACGCCGGTCCTCTGCTGGGCAGGGACCCTGACTAAAGCCGACGCTCGATCTTCAACAGCGACCGCTGCGTCTGCACGGGGAAGGACAAGGCTGATGGTGGTCCCCTCGCCCATGCGACTTTCGATCGTCAAGGCGCCCCCGGACTGCTCTACGAACCCGTGCACCATCGCCAAGCCAAGCCCCGTTCCCTTGCCTATGACCTTGGTCGTGAAGAAAGGCTCAACCGCGCGGGCCAGGACCTCGGGCGACATGCCTGACCCTGTGTCACTGACCGAGATCACGCTATAATCGCCCTCGGGCAGTTGCGAGGGCCGAGTCTCGCGCCGGGAGAGCCGTCTTGCCCGGATCACAAGGCTCCCGCCGTCCGGCATGGCGTCACGCGCGTTCACGACCAGGTTGAGGAGCGCGACCTCAAGGCGATGGGTGTCCACCAGCACGGGCCAAGCCTCGGGGTCGGTGTCTATCGTGCAGGACACCTGGGCTCCGGCGGCATGGAACAGAAGGTCCGCTACGTCGGCGAGCAGCCGGGCCGGTTCGACCACCTTGGGCTTGAGCTCCTCACGCCGGGCGAAGGCCAGTAGATGTCGGATGAGCTCGGTGGCACGATCGGCCGCCTTGCGGCCGTGCTCGAGGATCGTAAGGATTTCGGGGTCCTGGATACGGCGGCCGATCAGAGCATAGCTCCCGGTGATCGCAGCCAGCAGATTATTGAAATCATGCGCCACACCCCCGACCAGCTGACCCAGAGCCTCAAGTTTCTGGCTCTGCGCCAAGGCTGCTTGCGCGTCCTCTCGCTGCTTCATCTCGGCCACGAGATCGGCGGCCGCCTGGGCCAAGGCCTGGGTTCGATCGCTCACCCGCTGTTCAAGGTCGGCGTTCAGGGATCTCAGGTCAGCCTCGGCCCGCTGCCGAGCCAGCTCGCCCCCCACGCGTGCTGCAAAGGCGGCAACGAGGCGGTGGGCAAGGTCCGGGTTGGCCAAAGGCAGCCGGTCCATGGCGCAGACCACCCCGACAGGCTTACCTTGCGCATCATGGAACCTCACCCCGACATAACTCTGGAATCCATATTCAGCCAGAACTGAGCCCTTGGGAAACCGCGCCTGCGCGTCCCGGGGCACCACGCAACTGCCCTCGGCGAGGGTCACTGCGCAGGGAATGTCCCCGACGGGAACCTCGAAAGGCTCCAAGACTCCGCCAGCGGACCAAGCCGCGAGCGAGCGGAGCCGTTGCCCCGCCGCATCCGCAAAAACGGCGATGTGGGCGTGCTCAACCCCAAGCCCGGTCGCGAGCTCGCGGGCCAATTCCTCCAGAAGAATGTTGTCGCTCGTGCCGGAAGACACGGCCGCTGCGGCGCGCAAGGCATCTTCGGCGCGCTTGCGTTCGCTCAGGTCGCGCAGAATGACCGTCAGCTGGCGTCTCCCATCGCTGGTCCAAGGCGCCACGGAAACCTCGACGGGCAGGAAGGTGCCATCCTTGCGCCGCCCCACGCTCTCGATGGGGCGCTCAATCAGACCAAGGCCCAGCCCAGGCTGATGCGGCAGAAGCAGCGTGATTTCCTGACCCTCGGCCTCGTCGGTGGTGTAGCCGAACTGCCGTACCGCGGCCGCGTTCAGCCACTGGATGTGCCCTTGGCCGTCCGTCGTCAGGATGGCATCGAACGCACCATCGACCACCGCGCTGAACCGAGCGTTCAGGCGATCGCGAAGGATACGCTCCCGGTCATGGGCCGCGCTGGCGTCGATCACCTGGACTAGGGCGAGCCTCGTTCCCGCCCTCTCGACCGGCTTGACGAGCATGTTGTGGATGAGCGATCGGCCGTCCCGTCGCCGCAAGGGCAGCAGCCCAGGATTCAGGGCATGGCTCAGCGTCCTAGAGATTCCCAGTTCCAGCGCGTCGGCGACGGCCCATTGGAGCCGCGACTCCTCCGGGCCAGGAAATATCTCGTCGACGGAGCGACCCTGCCCGACCTCCAGAGAGATGCCCGAGGCCGAGGCGAACCAGATGTTCCACCAAAGGACGCGTGCAGCGGCGTCGAATAAGATGAGGCCACCCTCCAACGCGTCGAGAGCCGCATTGAGATCGGACTCAGCCATTTTGCGCAGTAGCGGCTGGATCGGAGGTGGCGCGGAGGACGAAGTCGTTGATCAGATCCTTGAGTCGCTCCAGCGAGGGCAGGTCCATCAGCAGCGCGATATAGCCTTGGATGTCGCGCTGCCGGACCCGGAAGTCGATGAATAGGAACAGGACGAGCCCGCCGTCCTCGCCGGACAGTGAGGAGGCAAAGATCTGGGCGCCGCTGGTGTGCATGACCTCGGGCAGGGACATGTCGAGCCGCTGACGGAGCATGTTCGCCATCGTGGCCAGGCACCCGTTCAGGACGATGTTGCCGATCTCCGCAACGGCCTCCTGCTCCATATCGGCAACGTCCTCGAGAGGCACCGCCTCGCCCACGACCGCCCGAACCAACTCCAGGCTGTTCGCCTCCGGGAACACCAGAAGGGCCTGGCCCGAGAAGGGGCCGACGAAGCTCTGCTGGACGGCGACGAGGCTGCCCGTGTTTCCACGTACGGCCAGGGTCGTCGCCTGCTCGCGCGTGACGACGTCGACCGAGGGGACCGATAGCAAGACCTGCTCACCCACCATGCGGGCCAGGCTGGCGGCCGCACGACCCACGCCGAGGTTGGCCAACTCGGACAACGCGTCGCGCTCGATCTCGTTCAATTCGATCAGTGTGTCGCTCATGCGGCCCCACGCCTCAGCCGCAGAGTGGCGCCGGACAGGAAGGAGCCCAAGGCGTCGTCCGTAAGAGGCTTGGGGACGAAAGTCGCGTCCAGCGCTCGGGCCCGCGCGATGATCTCGTCCTGTACGTTGGCCGAGATGATGGCGATCGGCATGGCGGGCCATAGTTTCCGCAGGTCGGCGGCAAGCGACAGGCCATCTGTCCCCGGCATGTTGAAATCGATCAACGCAACGTGGACGGCCTGCTCCTTGACCCTGGCCAGGGCATCGTCGGCATCGGTCGCCTCCATCAGAAGCCAGTCGGGCCGCAGCCGTCCAAGCGCCTTGGCGACCACCATGCGGGCCAGCTTGCTGTCATCGACAATCAACGCCGTGTGCTGGACGGTCCCGCCGTCCTCCGATCCAACCACTTGGCCTTCACCTTCCCGAGCAATCTACGAAATTTCCTAGGCAGGCTATCCTTCTACCACGGATGCCGCAACCATGCTGGGCTCGATCCAGCGTGCCACGAAGGGGTCGCCGCAGGGGCCTATCACCTGTCGCTCCGCGAGCAGCACGACCTGGACGACGGACGTATGCAGGCGCGTCGCTCCAGTCCAGTCGATGACCCGGCCAGGGGAGTCCTGCAGGGCTTGGACCAGCGCTTCCGAGTCCTCGACGGGGCACTCGCCTTCAAGGAGGATCGCACCATCGGCGCGAACGGTCATGACAGGAGCCTTTCCAAGTCGAGGACCAGCAGCACGCGACCGTCCCCTCGCAACGTGGTGCCCAGCAGGTTCGCCATGGCGGCCAGGACCCCCTCGGGCGGGCGGAGGGCCACGTCGAGCCGCTCCTCGAATGCGTCCACGGCAAGGCCGACGGCTCCATGGCCCGAGACAATCACGAGGGTTGGAACGTCCTCCTGAGGCTCGCCGGGGGGGAGGTCCAGCAGGTCGGCGAGGACCACCATCGGCACCGTACGCTCTCGCAGCACGAAGGCTTGGCCTCCATGGACCGGCTGGATCGCACGGCGCGGCAGGCGCAGCACCTCGGCGGCCCGGTCCATGGGGATCCCGAACCGCTCCTGCCCGACCCGGACCACGAGGATCCGGGTCAGGGCCATGCCGATCGGCAAGATGAGTTGGCAGGTCGTGCCATGCCCTGGCTCGCTAGACAGGCTCACGCTTCCGCCGACAGCTTCCACGGCCGTACGGACTACGTCCATCCCGACGCCCCGGCCCGACAGGTCAGACAGTTGCGACGCGGTCGAGAAGCCCGCGCGGAACACCAGCCCAAGCGTCTCGGTCCCCGTCAGCGCCCCGGCTTCGTCCTCAGAAAAGAAGCCGCGCGCGACGGCGGCACGACGGATAGCCCCCTCGTCCATACCTCGCCCGTCGTCGCCGACCTCGATCAGGATGCGATCGCCTTGGTGACGGGCCGTCAGGGAGACCACGCCTTCTTCTGGCTTGCCCTTGGCACGCCGCTCGGCCGGCGCCTCGATGCCGTGGTCCAAAGCGTTGCGGACCAAGTGCAGGAGCGGTTCGAAGAGCATGTCGACGACCGCCTTGTCGACTCGGGTCTCCTCCCCGCGGGTGACGAGGGCGACCTCCTTGCCCAATACACGGGCCGTTTCCCGCACTAGCCGGGGGAAACGTCGGAACACCGGGGAAAGCGGCAGAAGGCGCAGGTCCATGACGCCCTGCTGCAGACGGGTCGCGAGGCGGTCGATCTCGGCCCCACGCTCCCTCAGGCTGCGGAGAAGTTCGGCCGCCGGCATCCCCGCCTCTGCTTGGCCGATCAGGAAGGTGAGGGCGTTCCGCGCGACGATGATCTCACCGGAAAGGTCCACCAGCGTGTCCACCCGAGCGGGGTCTATCCGAAGGGCCGCAGTGGGCAACCAGGCGGCTTCGGGCGCTTCGCTGCTGGCGGGCTGGTCCTGAAGCGCGGCCAGGAGCAATTGGAGGTCGCCCGTGGCCAGAGCCTCCTGACCGGCCCCCTCCACCCGTTGGGCGCGCTCCCCGGCACCGGCGTGCCGCAGCGCGCTTGCCGCCGCCCGGATAGCCGAGTCCAGGCGTCCCCGTGCGTCGTCTCCGTCCGATGCGGCGTCGAGCAAGCGGACCTGTTCGGCAAGGATGGCCTCCAGCAGCGACTCGCTGGGCGTGGCCGCCTGTCGCGGTGGGTCGACCTGACCGATCCTGACCTGGTCCGCGGCGAACCGAAACAGAGTTTGCGCCTCGGCCAAAGGGGCTTGAGCAATCGCCCGGAAGCGAAGGTTGCAGGCGAAGGGGTCTACCTCCTCCAGCGAGGGCCAGGGCTCACGCGGCTCGACACCAAGGGCCAGCAATCCCGGCAGCCGGCGCAGAAGGCCGACCGGGTCGTCGCCGTCGAAAAAGCAGCGGCGGCGCGGCTCATACTCGATCGCTAAAAGCGGCCCGGTTGCCCCGGGTCCCAGATCGGCCAGCATCCTCTTGACCCAGGCCGGTGTCGCCGCGGAGGCTGCAGGCCTTGGCTGACCCGGCGGCCCGGCCTGTTGCCCGACCAGCAAATTGACTTGGTCATCGGCCTCGGTTGGCAGGTTGCCTGACCTCTCGTAGTGTTCAAGCCAGCCTTCCGTCACGTCGAGGGTCGCCAGCGCCCAGTCGACGAGGTCGGCCGAAGGTCGGGTCCTGCCCGCCCGCCAAGCGTCGAGCACCTCCTCCACCGCGTGCATGAGCCGCGCCAGCGGCGGCAGCCCTACGATGCCCGCCGAGCCCTTGAGGGTATGAAAGGCCCGGAACAGTCCCTCAAGCCTCGACTTGTCCGCCGGGTTGCGCTCCAGTTCCAGGAGATCGTCGACCGCCTGGGCGATGAGCTCGCGCGCCTCGATCAGAAACTGCTCGGTCATGGCGTCCATGCGGGCGCTCCCGCCAGCGCGGCGACATGGGACCGCAGGATTTCCTCGTCGAGCGGCTTGACGAGGTAGAAGTTCGCCCCGGCCCGTCGCGCGGCCTCACGGTCCTGCGGGCCGTTTTCGGTGCTGGCCACGAGGGCGGGCGTCCCGCCGACGGGCAACGGCTGGCGGCGGAGTGACCGCAGGAATGTCATCCCATCCATGCGCGGCATGTTCACGTCCACCACGATCAGGTCGAACCCACCACCTAGCGCCTTCTCCAGCGCCTCGATGCCGTTCAGCGCTTCCTCAATCGCGAAACCAGCCGGCTCGAGGACGTGGCGGACCCAGCGCCGCACCAGGGCGGAGTCGTCGACGACCAGAACGCGCCGGGCCCGATCAGTCATGCGCCTTCTCCTCGGGCCGCCTGTAGACGATCGCCTCCTCGGTGCGGACGACCTCGAACAATGACGAGATGCGGCTCATCGATTCCGCATGGCCCAGGCAGATGTATCCGCCGGGCAGCAGGGCGTCGTAAAGGTTTCCGGCCGCAATCCGGCGCGAGGCGTCATCGAAATAGATCAGCACGTTCCGACAGAAGACCACGTCGAAGCGGCCATGGCGCGCCATCTCGGCCCCGTCCACCAGGTTGGCCTGGGTGAGCTGGATCGAATTCCGGAGGCCCTCGATGATCTGCCACCTCTCCTCCCCCGCCGGATCGAAGTACTTTCCGACCAGATCGGGGGACAGTCGCGACAAGGCGCGCTTGCCGTAGCTGCCGTCCCGAGCCGCCGCCAGCGCGCGGGTGTCGATGTCGGAGCCCAGGATCTCGATCTCGAACTCATCCACCGCGGGCCAGTTCTCAAGAAGCCAGATCGCGATGGAATAGGGCTCCTCTCCGGTGGAGCAGGGCACGGACCAGATTCGGATCGGCTCCCCCCGCCGCTTGCGCCTGGCCACCGGGTCCAGCAGCGACGAGGTGAGGCAGCGAAGCTGGTGGTCCTCCCGGTAGAAGTAAGTCTCATTGACGGTTAGGCTGTTGACCAGCAGCTCCATCTCGCCGCCGACATCGGCGCGCAGGGTAGCGAAGTAGGACCCAAACGAACCCGCCCCGGTGGCCTCCATCCTCTCGGCCAAACGACGGTCGACATAGTACCGCTTGGCTGGCGTGAGCGCCAAGCCCGTGTGCCGGTAAAGGAAATCGCAGAGCTTCAGGAACTCCTCCTCCGTCGCCGCACGTGGTGAGGCAGCAGCCATCAGGACCCAGGTGCCTGCGAACCGCCGATCCGCGCCACGGCCGTCGCAACCGCGTAGCGGAGAAATGGCTCTGAGACGTAGCGTTCCGCGCAGACCTGCAGGCTGGGGAGGCAGTCCGGTCCACCGATCTCGGCCAAGACGTCCAGCGCGGCGGCGCAGACGTTCGGGTCATGCTCGTGCAGGAGGCGCCGGCACAGGAGCGCGGCTCCGTTCGGCATGGCACGCGCGACCTCGGCCGCGAGCACGCGGAGGTCGGCATCGGGATCGTCCAGGAGTGCGGGCAGGCATTCGACGGACTCGGGAAGGCTCTTGAGCACGTCCAAGGCTCCGGTCCGCAACGCCGCGTCATCGGACCTGAGATAGGGCAGGACCGCCTCTACGGCCCTCACCCCGCCGATCCGCACCAAGGCCGCAAGTATCGCCTCGCGCACGCTGGGATCGCCTTCGACGCCGAACGCCCGTCCCAAGGCGTCCGCTGCGCCGGGATCAACACTCAGTCGACGGGCAGCGCCGCGCCGGACATGCGCATCCACCGCTTCGAGATCCGCCCTCGAGGGCGGGGCGGCCTCCGAGGTCGGGGGCGTGGTTGTTCCGCGTCTCACCAGGGGCATCTCAGGTCACCATTCGAAGGATCAAGGGGGCGATCTCGTCCAAGGGCACGACGGCCTCCGCCCCGCCGGAGCGGACGAGCTCGCCCGGCATCCCCCACACGACCGCGGTTGCTTCGGACTCGGCGATCGTGCGCCCCCCGCGCTGGCGGAGGCGCGTCATGGCCTCGGCCCCGTCGCGACCCATGCCGGTCATGAGCACGCCCAGCAGTTGTTCGGCCGGCAGCAGCTCCAGGACGCTGTCGACCATACGGTCCACGCTCGGATGCCAAAGGTATTTTTCCGACGCCGGAGCCGGGAGCGCCACCAAGCCTCCTGAGCGCCTAGCCAGGAGGAGGTCGGCGTCGCCGCGCCCAATATAAGCGCGGCCCGGCACGATCGGCATGGGCGCATCCACCTCCACCACCTCGATGGCGCAAAGCGCGTCCAGCCGACGGGCCATGGCTCCCGTGAAGGTCGCAGGCATGTGCTGCACGACCAGCACGGGGCACGGAAAGTCGGCCGGAAATTGGGAGAGGACCGTCTCCAGAGCGGGAGGCCCACCGGTCGAGGTTCCGATGAGGACCATCCTGCCGACCGCCGCCGCTGGCTCGGGCCGGATAGCTAGCAGGCTCCGCGATGATCGTTGCAGGGACAGGGCTTCCCGTCCGACCCGGTGCCGGACGACTTCGGTCAACCGCAGGCTGCGCCGCAGCTTGGCCCCGGCGGCGGCGCGTACCTTGGCGACGATCAGCGGACCGAGCCGGTCCATCTCCAGCGAAACAGCGCCGGTCGGCTTGGTCACGACATCGACCGCCCCCAGGCGCAGGGCTTCCAGCGTGGCCTCGGCTCCCTTTTCGGTGATTGCGGACACCATGACGACGGGACATGGTGCCTCGATCATCAGGCGGTCGAGGCAGGCCAGGCCATCCATGCGCGGCATCTGCACGTCCAGCGTCATCACATCCGGCCGCTCGGCCCGGGCCATGTCCAGCCCTTCCTCTCCGTCCCGGGCCAGCCGGACCTCAAAGTCGCCCTCGGCCGCGAAAAGCCCCGCCAAGAGCCTGCGCATGAGCGCCGAGTCGTCCACGATCAGCAACTTGATCACAGGGCAGCCGCGTCCTGCGCGAGCATCTCGGTCCCGTCCAGCAGCCGGCTCACGTCAACGATGAGGATCAGCCGCCCAGTTTCGGCCAGGTTGGCAGCCTGCGTGACCACCATGGCCCGCCCGTCCGCCAGCTCCGGCGCGGGCTCGATGGCAGCAGCCGGCAGGCGCGCGACCTCGCTGACCGAGTCGACCAAGAACCCGACCCGGCGCCCCTTTGACGACAGGATCAGGACCCTTTCGCGTCCCGTGGGTGCAACCGGCGGCAGGTTGAGCCGCCCTCGGAGGTCGATCACCGGCAGGGCCCGACCCCGCAGAGTCATGACCCCAAGCACGTAGGACGGACTCCGGGGCAGCGCCGAGAACCGCTCCGGGACACGTACCGCTTCCTCCGCCTCCACGACGGGAACGCCGCATTCCGTGTCGCCGATGCGGAACAAGACGAACTGCTGCGTCTCAGGATCTTTGCCAACAAGCTCCATCGCACCGTCCTCGTTGTCCAAGTTGGTCACGAGCTCCATCCGTTCAGGGCTCAGCAGCCGCTCCGGCGAGAGGAGGCCTACGAGGCGACCTCCCACGCGGACGATTGCCTGGACCTCGGCCTCGGACTCGGGGCCACGTCTCAGGATCGCCGGCATGGAGTCGAGACTTTCTGCATTTGGGCGATGGATCGCCGTCGTCCGGTCCACCATCATGCCGAAGCTGGTCCTCCCGACCGAGACCACGATCAGCCGGCTTCGACCGGCTTCGCCGGTCCCGGCTGGCAGGCCCAGAAGAGCTGCCCCGGACAGGATCGGGAGGACGCGCCCGTCAACCGTCGCCACCCCGAGCACGGCGTCGTCATCGCCAGGCAGGTTTGCTAGGTCGGCCGGGACAGGGAGGACTTCCCGAACGTCGTCGAGCGGCAAGGCATACTCCTGCCCTGCCAGTTCGAAGCCGATCACGCCGACCTGCCGGGACGGAGTCCCTTTCTTGACCCCGTACCCCCCGGAACGCGGCGCCCCGGATCTCGCCGCGCTCGGCTGCGACCTGAAGTCCGCCGCGAGCAGGCCCTCGGGATCGATCAGCCGAAGCTCGGCGCCATGCTTCCGCAGGAGGGTGGCCGCGTCCACGGACCCGCTCTCCGTCAGGTCGTCCGCGCCGATGGTCAGCAAGGCTCCGATCTTGTCGACCCTGAGCCCCACGAGGGACCCTCGGTCGAGCACCAGAACCCGCCCCTCTGCCGTCGGCTGGCACGGGGGCTTCCTCAGCAGGCCGCCCAGGCTGACGACCGGCAAGACGCGGCCACGAAGGTTGCCCAGCCCATCAAGGCTCGCCGGGCTTTGCGGCACCTGCACGAGCGGAGGCACGCGCAAGATCTCCCGTACCAGGCCCAGGCGCACCGCATAGCCTTCGCCCGCGACTTCGAAGCTCAGGTACGCCTGCCCTTCTTCAAGGCGCGTAGGGATGTCGTCAGGCATGCAACTCATCGGCCAGCGAAGCGATTTCCTCGATGGCGGCAGCCAAGTCTTCGGCCCCCCTGGCCTGCTGTCGCGCCGCCGTGGCCGCCTGAGTAACGGCCGAGCTCGCCTGCTCGGCCGCCACGGCAATCTGCCGCGCCCCCGCGGCGGCCTCGCGACTGGCGGTCAGCATGCGCTCCGCACCATCCAGGATGGCACGGCTCCCCGTGCGAACCTTTTCTATCTCATCGTCGATCCCAGCGAGCGACCCGGTCACTGCCCGGTTCTTCTGCACCTCGATCTCCACGACGGCCCCTACCTGCTCCAGGTCACGCCGCACGCGCGCGACCCCATCCTGGATGGCGCGCACAGTTTCCCGGATCTGAGCCGCATTCTCGGCCGCATCCTGCGATAGCGCGCGGATATCGGCTGAAACCAGGGCGAAACCGGCCCCGTGCTCGTCCACGCGGGCAGCCTCGATGGCGCCGCTGACGGCCAGCAGGTTGGTCTGCAGGCTGACCATCGTGATCGCGTCGACGATGCGGTCTATCTGGCGGCAGGCGTCCTCGAGGCCGGAAACCAAGGTCAGGCTTCGCTTGGTGTCTTGCAACGCCGTGGCCACCCCCTCGATGAGGCGGTCGATGGTCCGGCGGCTTTCGCCAATGAGGTCCCGCATGGAGGTGGCACGTTCCACGGCATCCTGGGCTGTCGCCTGGGTCTGCGTCGCTCCGCTCTCGATCTGGGCCATGGCCGTGCTGGACTGTTGGGCCGCCGCAGCCTGCAACTGAGCCCCGCGACCAATCTGCTCGATGGCGGCCATGATCTGGGCTGCGGCGCCAGAAAGCTCCTGCACGGTGCCTGAAAGCTCCTCAGCCGCCGAACCGACCTCGCCCGCGGCGTCAGCCATCGTCGTGCTCGCCCGAAGGTCGTCGGCAATGGTCGCGAGGGCATGGGCCGTGGCTTGGCTCTGCTCGAGCGCCTGCGTCTGCTGCTCAATGGCCTGGAGAGCCTCGGTCGAGGCGGCGGCCTGCTCTTCGGCGGCAGTTGCGACCTGCTCCGCCCCGCGCTGCGCCTCCCTCGTGGCCACCTCGGCTTCAACCGCCCCGACGAGGATCGATTGGGATCCCTCGGCCAGAGCGACCATATCGCGCCGCAGGTCCTCCAGGGCGGCGACCACATCCTGGCCGGATTCGGCCTGTTTGGCGGCCTCGTCCGAGGAGACCTGGATCGCCGCCGCCGCGACGCCTACCTGTTCACGGATCCGGGTCGCCAGCGCCTCCGCCTCCGAGGCACCCTTCTCCGCCCTGTCGGCCAAGGCGCGGACCTCGTCGGCAATTACGGCGAAGCCACGCCCCTGGGCACCTGCCCGTGCGGCCTCAATGGCGGCGTTCAGGGCGAGCAGGTTGGTTTGGTCGGCGATCCGGACAATGCTCGACGTCACGGTCGTAATGGCCTCGGCCTGCAGCTCCAAAGCCTTCGTCGCCTTGACCGAGGCGCCTTGCCGTTCTGCGTTGGCCCTGATGCTGGTCACGGACAGGCTAATCTGCCCGCTCGCCTCGGCTAGCTGCGTTTGGAGGGCTTCGGTCTGCCGCCGCGCTTCCTGGGCCCGGCCGCGCCCCTCTGTCATCGCCTCGTAAATGGCGGAGATCGCACCAAGCGACTCCTGAGAGGCGCCGGCTGCCTCTTCAGCGCCTGCGGCGATCTGCGACATGGCCCGGCGTAGTTCTTCTGCCGCAGCTGCTCCCTCAGCAATGCCGCTGGCCAGTTCCTCGGTCGCCGCACCTATGCGTTCCGCGATCCTGTCCTGGCGGGCGCGCACCCGATCCCGCGAGCGGGACACATCACGCGCGGGCTGATCTGCCCCAACCGCAATCCGTCGCGGGTCCTGCCCTACGCCAAGATCCGAGGTCTTCTTGAGTGGCAAGGTGTTCCTCCCCGGCTGGCTTGACGCTGGAACTACAAGGAACCACGTCTCTCTCGGACACAAGTGCGAAGTCACAGCAAGTCACCCTGCCCCACAGCTTGCGCCGTCCCTGTTGGTGTTCTTTAAGGCCGGCTTGGATCAGGCGCGGCGGACGCGAAATCTTCAGGGGTCCTCGGCAGCTCAAACGAGAAGAGCTTCCCACATTGACGGCATCCGCTCTTGAGAGCGACGCCAACCACAGCGGCAAAGGCACAGGTCACAGTCCCGAATACGAACCTCCTCCACAGGCTGTAATGGGATTCGGATAGTTGCGGGGGCAGGATTTGGACTCTGGCGAACAGCTCGGTTCAGCCTGTCGCGGGATATAGACTGCATAGGCGACTGATGAGGTCCCGTCAGCGGATTGCAAATCCCTGTAGACTGGTTCGATTCCGGTACTTGCCTCCAGTTTTTCCTCGGGAAAGATGGGCGTTTCTTCAGAGTAGCGGTAGAGGCGGTTTACAGGGCTGACTGTAAACCGTCCCAGGTACGACCAGAGCCCCCGAAGCTTCACCAGTGTGGGTGAGTCGTGCAGCCTGTTTGACGCGATCTGGGACGCGTCGCGGGTGAGTTTCGCCCGCACTCGAAAAATGTGCGGCTCCTCCCGGCCTGGCGACCCGATCGGATCCCGCAACAGCTTCCTGGATCACCAATGTCGGGTTCGGCCCGGGCGCCCTGCCCTAGATCGCGTCCCGTTCCAGGATCCACTCGTGCTTGGGATCAGGTTCGAAGCGCCAGGCGCGGCGGGGGCCGGCCATGACGTTGAGGTAGTACATCTCGTAGCCGTGGGGGGCGCCGCAGGGGTGGTGGCCGCGCGGCACGAGCACGACGTCGTGGTTCTCGACCGCCATCACCTCGTCGAGGGTGCGGTCGTCGGTGTAGACGCGCTGGAGGCCGAAGCCCTGCCGGGGGTTCAGGCGGTGGTAGTACGTCTCCTCGAGGTAGGTGATGCGCGGGAAGTCGTCCTCGTCGTGCCGGTGGGAGGGGTAGGAGGACCAGTGGCCGGCGGGCGTGAACACCTCGGTCACCAGAAGGCTGTCGGCGGTGTCCTCGGCTTCCATGGCGATGTTGTTGATGAAGCGGGTGTTGGGCCCGGTGCCCCGCTGGGTGAGGGTGATCCCTTCCGGCCCGATCCGCCGCGCCTCATGCCCGCCCCGGCCGGGCGCGAGGCAGACGGCCAAGGTGCAGTCGGTGGTGGCCCGGGCCTCCCAGCTTGCGCCGTTCGGGACGTAAAGGCAGTGCGGCGGGGTGCGCTCGAAGACGTCCATGCGGTCGCCCAGCTCGCCCCAATCGCGTCCCGCGGCGGTGAGGCGCGCGCGGCCCTCGACCAGGACCAGGATCGCCTCCATGCCGCCCGTGGCCTCGGCGGCCGTCTCGCCGGCGCGGAGCCGGTAGAGCGAGAAGCCCACATAGCGCCAGCCCGCCGAGACGGGCGTGATCTCGTGGACCTTGCCATGGGCGCCGAAGGGTTTGCGCAGAAGGTTCGCCATCATCTGTCCCTCTCCAGTTGGGCCTGCCGTTACATGGGACGAGGCCCCCTCCGGGGGGCCTCGCCGGGGTGTCACGGGGCTGCGGCGGACGCCCCGACCCGCTCCTCAGTCGACCCGCTGGAGGGCGAGCCCCGCCTCGTACCTCTCGCGTGCGGCCTTGAGCGTGTCGGTCGTGCCCACGGCCGGCACGGCCACGTCCCACCAGGCGCCGCCCGCGCCGGGGCCGGTGACGGCTTCGGTGTCGATGACCACCACGGTCGGGATGGACCGCTCGCGCGCGGCCAGGATCCCGGCCTCGAGCTCCGCGATGCTTCCGGCCTTGACGGCGTGCGCCCCCATCGCGGCCGCATGCGCCACGAAGTCGATCTCGGGCTGCGCCTCGATGTTGCTGTCCTTGTACATGTTGTTGAACTCCGCGCCGCCGCAGGCCTGCTGGAGGCGGTTGATGCAGCCGTAGCCCCGGTTGTCGGTCAGCACGACCGTGAAGGGGACGCGCATCATGACGGCGGTGGCGAGCTCGGAGTTCGCCATCATGTAGGAGCCGTCGCCCACGAAGCAGACCACCTCCTTCTCGGGCGCGGCGAGCTTGATGCCCATGGCGCCCGCCACCTCGTAGCTCATGCAGGAATAGCCGTACTCCATGTGGTAGCCGCCCGAGGCCGAGCGCCAGAGGATCTGGAGCGCGCCGGGCATGGTGCCGGCCGCGCACATGACCACGGTCTTCTCGGTCGCGACCCGCTGCACCGCCCCGATCACCTGCCCGTCGGAGGGCAGCGCGTTGGCCCCCTCCGCCGTCCCGTCCGTCTCGGGCGCGGCGAAGACCCGGTCGGTGGTGGCGAACCAGTCGGCGCGGGAGGCGAAGTCCGGATCGGGGAAGCGCTGCCCGCCCAGCCCCTCGGCGAGGCGCGCCAGCGCCACCTTGGCGTCCGCCACCAGCGGCATCGCGCCGTGCTTGGCCGCGTCATGGCCCGTGACGTTGATGGACACGAGCCGGCGCGCGGGGTTGGCGAAGATCGCCCAGGAGCCGGTGGTGAAGTCCTGGAAGCGGGTGCCCACGCCCAGGATCAGGTCGGCCTCCGCGCAGAGCTTGTTGCCGCAGTCCGACCCCGTGACGCCCGGCGAGCCGAAGTTCAGCGGCTCCTGCCAGTCCACCGCGCCCTTGCCGGCCTGCGTCTCGACGATCGCGATGTTGTGGGCCTGCGCAAAGGCCAGGAGGTCGGCCTCGGCGCCCGAGTAGATCACGCCGCCGCCCGACACGATCACCGGGCGCCGGGCGGCCTTGATGGCCGCCACGACCTCGGCCACCTCGACGAGGTCGGGCTCGGGCCGGCGGATGCGCCAAACCTTGGGGGTGAAGAAGCTCTCGGGGTAGTCGAAGGCCTCGGCCTGCACGTCCTGGCAGAAGGCCAGCGTCGCGGGCCCGCAGTTCGCGGGGTCGGTCATCACCCGCAGCGCGTTGGGCAGCGCGGTGAGCAGGTGCTCGGGCCGCATGATGCGGTCGAAGTAGCGCGAAACGGGGCGGAAGCAGTCGTTGGCGCTGACCGTGGCGTCCTCGAAGTCCTCGACCTGCTGGAGGACCGGGTCGGGGCGGCGGTTGGCGAAGATGTCGCCGGGGATGAACAGCACCGGCAGGCGGTTCACATGGGCCAGCGCGGCGGCGGTCACCATGTTGGTGGCCCCCGGCCCGATGGAGGAGGTCACGGCCATCGCGCGACGGCGCTTCCTGGTCTTGGCATAGGCGATGGCGGCATGCGCCATGGTCTGCTCGTTCTGGCCGCGCCAGGTGGGGAGCGCGTCGCCGATGCCCCTGAGCGCCTCGCCGATGCCCGCCACGTTGCCATGGCCGAAGATGGCCCAAACGCCCTCGATGAAGCGCTCGCCGTCCTCGGTCATCTGCACCGACAGCCAGCGCATCATCGCCTGCGCGGCCGTCAGTCGGATCGTGCCTGTCATGTCAAACCTCCTGCGGGATCATGCGCCCCGCCCCATCGCGGGCCCCGGACGGAGCTCCCTGTCTTGCCGCGTCCCAGGTCGCGCATAGGCCCGCAAAGCGGCGGGCCATCTCGGCCACGGCGTCCTGGTCGCTCATCGCCCCCGTCATCCAGGCCCGTGCGGCGTCGGCGAAGATGGTCCGGCCCACGGCGAAGCCCTTCACCAGGGGCTGGCGGGCGGCGAGGGCGAAGCTTTGCGCGAGTTCCGCCTCGGGCGCGTCGAGCCCCAGCACCACCACGCCCCGCACATGCGGGTCGTGCGCCGTGATGGCGTCGCAGGCCTTGGC
>NZ_VDFU01000040.1 GCF_006152115.1 Rubellimicrobium rubrum
GGACCGGCGGCCGTGCCGCCAGGACGACCATGCGCCAGGCGGGCGGCAGCTGTTACACCATGTCACCCGCATGGGCGGAGACGCGCCCTGTCAGCGCGGCTCCGGAGCCGGCCGGACCCTGGCCGGACGGCTCTAGAGCCCGGCCCCGCTCAGGGGCGACGCCAACACCAAGCCAGAGGTCAGGAGCAACACGACGCACGTGATAGAAAGTGGATGATAGAAGACCGAAGGCGGAACGCACACGACGCGGGATGAAGGACCGAAACAAAAGTCCCGCAGGAAGCAGGCAGCCAAGGCGGAGCCGTTTGACCTCAGACGAGGGCCGAACCGAAGCTCCTCAGTCGGCGATCTCGAGGGACCGCGAGCGTAGTGTCAGCGCCCGGAGCCGTCCGTACTCCTGGGTAACCTCCTGGCCCTCCTCGAAGACCCGGGCGCGCTCCGCGTCGAGGCACCGTAGGTAAGCGTCAAAGTCCTCAATGTAGGCCTCGAAGTCCTGGCGCAGCAGGTCTGCATAGGCTCGCACGTCACGGGGATCGCTAGGCAAGAAGGGCCGGATCGGTGGGATGCAGCCGACCGGCTGGGCCACACAGGGCAGTCCGGTCACCAGGCCTGCAAGGAGCGCGGACACGCATGACATTCTAGTGATCACGTGTAACACCTTGTCCAGACTCTCCTTTCGGCAGCGTAGGTGCGGGCGGAGGCCGAGTTCCCGTCATAGTTGCAGAAAATCATTGCAACAAGAGTATACGACCGTATAGTCGTCTCCAGAGCACCGGAGGCAGGCATATACGGTCACGGATCGAAGGACCGTAGATCGCATTATGCCAGAATTAGGGCCCGAGGTAGTGAGCGAAGAAGGTCTGCGCGATCTTTTGGGACTCGGCTATCAAGCAGTAGTCGTTTGCCTGGAGACGCCCAGCTGGAAGCAAAGAGTCTGGTATGGGCTTTGGGTCATTCGCTGCGTTTCCTTGGACGGGAAGTCCGACCGGATCCTGGTCACCGTTCGGCGCAGCAAGGACGATGGCGACAAGCCTCGGACCTTCCGGACGGTCAACGGCGTCTTCAACTTCCTCCATACTCTGGGCTTCCGCACCATCACCATTCCCATGGAGCAAGGGGGCAGCGTGGCCCACAACCTCGCGCATCACGGGGCGACGCTGGCTTAGGGTCGGAGGCCTGGTCCTCGTCCTGGCGTTTGGCGGGGCGCCGGGCCAGGCCACGGCCGACGGCTTGGTCCTGGTCATGGGCCCCGACGGCAACCTGCAGCCCAACCAGGAAGGCAGCAGCGGGTTTTCCCGACATTATGGGGATGCTGCCGGCAGTCCGGCCCGCAGTCTTCTCCTGTTTGGCCGTGAGGACAAGGGAGCTCCCCCGGCGACAGAGGTCAGCGCGGCTGCTCCTCAACGTCGTGCGGCAGCCCCCGAGATCTTGGCCGAGATCGAGGCCACAGCTCTGCGCTATGCCGGACATGGGGCGCTCCGGCAGGCGGGCCTGGGCGTCTCCGACTGGCTGCTGCTCTACCAGGCCAATATCGAGGTCGAGAGCGGCTACAACCCGCAGGCGCGCAGCCCCGTGGGCGCGATCGGCCTGGGCCAGCTCATGCCGGCCACGGCCTCGCGCTTGGAGGTCGATCCCCGCGACTGGCGGCAGAACCTCGATGGATCGGCGCGCTATTTGCTGATGCAATTGGAGCGGTTCGGCTCCCCTGAATTAGCGCTCGCGGCGTATAATGCCGGCCCCGAAGCCGTGACGCAATACGGCGGAATTCCACCTTACGAGGAAACACAAGGGCACGTTCGAAAGGTGCTCGCAATTGCAGCCCGGCTCAGAGGAGAGATCGGATGACGAAAAGACATAAGCATAACCTTGCAGTCGTTTTGGCGGGCTTGGCCGTGGCCGGCCCGGCTCGGGCCCAGGAGATCGACCTGTCGCCCGTGCAGAACGTCCTGCAAGGCATCGTGGACGCGCTGACGGGCCCGCTCGGACTGGTCCTGGGCACGCTGGCGCTGATCGGCGTCTTCGTGACGTGGCTCCTGGGGTATATCGACTTCCAGCGCGCCCTGTACGTCGTCGTTGCCGTCGTGGGCGTCGCCGCTGCGCCGACCATCGTCGGCGCGATTTTCGGCGCCTGACGGCCCGGACGATGGCGGAGCAGACGCGGCTCTTCCTCGGCCTGATCCGGCCCCCGAAGCTCTTCGGGCTCCCGATCATGTACGCGGTGGTGTGGCTGTTCGGGTCAGCCCTGCTGTTCCTATGGGTCCAGCATTGGATTGTCGCGGTGATGGCTCTGCTGGCCTACCCGGCGACCTGGAAGGCAGCCGATTGGGATCCGCACGTCCTCGACGTCATGGCCACCGTCCTGCAGCACACGCCGCCCACTCTGATCCGCTCGGAGGACGGGGGCACCCACTACGCCCCCTGACCCCAGCCCCCGCGGAGCCTCGGATGTTTCAGCGCAAGATCCCAACACTGCCTCAGAGGTCCGCCAGCGTGGACCCAGCCCGCGCGACCCTTTGGGACGCGATGCGGCCCAAGCCCCGGCGCGGCGACCGGCAGCTGGCGCGAATGCTGCCCTATGTCAGCCTGGTCGACGACGTCACCGTGCGGACGCGCGGCAACGAGCTTTTTCAGTGCGTCCGCCTGGGCGGCGTCAACAGCGGCACGGTCGAGGACGAGCATCTCGACCGCACCAAGCGCCTCTTCGCTCAGGTCCTGGCTCAGGTCGGCACCGGCTACGCCGTCTATGTCCACAAGGTCTCAAAGGCGGTCCGCCACGAGCTGCGCCCCATGGAGGGGGCGGACTTCGCCGCTGCCGTCGACGGACGCTGGCGGACGCACCTCGATCGCCTCGGGCTGCGGGATCGGGCCCTCACGCTCACGGTGATGAAGCGACCGGCTCTCGGCTCCAAGGTCCCCTTCTTCTCGGCAAAGTCGGCCGAAACCCTGAAGCACGAGACGGCCCTGGCGCTGCGCAAGCTGAACGAGGTGGTGGGCTTCATCCTGTCGAGCTTTGGCGAGATGCGGCCGCGGCGCCTCACGGCCTCTAGCGGCGAGCTCCTGGGCTTCCTGGGCGCGCTCAACACCGGACAGGAGCATCCGATCGCGCCTGGCTCGCGGTATGGGTTCCTGGCCGAGGACGTGGCGAACACGCGGGTCACCTTCAAGGGCGCCCGCTTCGTGCTCTCGGAAGGCCTCGTCGGTCATCGGTACGGGACCACCTTCGCCATCAAGACCTATCCGGCCACGACCGAAGTGGGCTTGTTCGACGGCCTCAACCTGCCCGTCGACATGGTGGTGACCCACAGCTTCACGCCCATCAACTCGAACCTCATGGCCGAGCGCATCAAGCGCCAGAAGCGGCTCATGCGCGCCAGCCAGGACGGCGCGACCTCGCTGCTCCTGGAGCTCGACGAGGCGCACGACGACTTGGAGGCCCGGCGGCTGATCTTCGGCGACCACCACATGACGGTGACGCTTGTCTCGCCGAGCCTCGCGGAGCTGGACGAGCTGGCGAGCGAGGTGCGCAACATCGCCGCCAGCCGAGGTGTCATGCTGGTCAACGAGGCCTTTGCGGCGCAGACCCACTACTTCGCGCAAGCGCCTGGCAACGCCCTGATGCGGAGTCGCAAGGCCGCCATCACCAACCGCAACTTCGCCGACCTCGCGGCCTTCCACCGGACGCCCCTGGGCAAGCCGGCACGGGAGACGCCCTGGGGCACCCCGCTCACCATGTTTCCCACGCCCGAGCGGTCGGGGTTCTGGTTCAGCTGTCACGAAGGAGGCGCGCCGTCGCGCGAGCCCACGAGCGGGCATACCCTGATCCTGGGACGCTCCGGATCGGGTAAGTCGGTGCTCGCGGCCTTTCTGATGACCATGGCTCGGCGGGCCGAGGCGCGGATCGTCGTCTTCGACTACCGCGGCGGCATGGAGATGGCGGTGCGGGCGCTCGGCGGCTCCTACGCCGCGATCAAGGCGGGCCAGCCCACGAGCCTGAACCCTCTGTGGCTGGAGACCGACGAGCGCGGGCAGGCCTGGCTCGCCGACTGGCTGGTGGCGCTCCTGAGCCGCGAGGGCCGGCCGCTCTCGCCCGTGCAGACGAACCGCATCACCGAAGTCGTCCGGCAGAACGCAGAGGCCCCACCCCATTTGCGCAACTGGACGGACCTTGCCTCGCTCTTTGCCTCGGCCGACGACGGCGGCGACCTTCACGAGCGCATCCAGGAATGGACCGAGACCGGGCGCTATGGCTGGATCTTCGGCCAGACCCGGGCCGACACCTTCTCGCTCGAGGGCGAGGTCGTGGGCTTCGACCTCACCGGCATCCTCGACAGCGAAAGCGAACGGGAGCGCATGGCCGTTCTCTCCTACCTGTTCCGGCGCGTCGAGCGCCTGATCGAGGACCGCCGGCCCACGGTGATCGTCGTCGACGAGGCCTGGAAGGCCCTCGACACCAGCTACTTCGCCGAGCGCCTGTCCAACTGGCTCGTCACCGCCCGCAAGCAGAACGCCGCCGTGGTGATGATGACCCAGTACGCGAGCCAGCTCGAGCGCACCCGGACGGGTCGGACCATCGTGGAGGCGGTGCCGACCCAGGTGCTGCTGCCCAACCTCCGGGCCCGCGCCTCCGACTACGAGATGCTGGGGCTGAACGACAAGGAACTGGCTTTGCTCTTGGAAACCGGTCCTGGCGCGCGGCTGGGGCTGGTGCGCGATGACCGGGGCTCCACCCTGATCGACGCCGACCTGTCGGCCTTGGGACCCCTCCTCACGGTCCTGGGCGGGCTGGACAAGGGGGAGTCCCTCGCGGGCCCCGATTGGCGGACGCGACGCGACTTCTGGAGGCTATGAGATGCGGGCCTGGCAAATCCTGGCGCTGACGCTGGCCGCCCTCGGGCTGGTCGGGTGCACCACCGCGCAAGGCCCGACGGCCACCTGCTTCAACCTCATCGAGGGCGAGCCCTGCAGCTTCATGCCGGTCCCCGGCGACGCGCGGCCGGAACCCGATGCATAGGGATCTGGCCTTCCTTGCGCTCGGACTCGCGCTCCTGAGCCCCACCGGGAGCGAGGCCGGGCTGCTGGATGGCTTGTTCGGGGGTCTGTTCGGAGGCGGGGCCGTCCACGACGAGGGCCTGGAGCTGCGCGAGGCGGCCCTGATCGGCCAGAAGGACGAGGACTTGGCGCTCCAGGCCGATCGTCTGTCGGGCGAAGCCGACGCTTTGCAGGTCGAGCGGGAGCAGCTCGCCGCCCTCGACCGCATCCTCGCCTCCGTTCGGGCCGGGCCAGACTCAGGCACGCCGCTCGCCGTTGAGGAGTTGGAGGGCGACGGTGCCACGCCTGTCTCCGCCGGTGTTCTCTACGGCCCTGAGGACCCGAACCCCGCCGCCGCGCGGCTTTTCGGGGACGCCAACGTCACTGTCGAAGAGCTCATCATCCAGGTCGCCAAGGACACGGCAAATTATCCGGGAGTGAGCGCGGCGGGGCTCTCGCCCGTGCAGTGGCGCTGTCTTCTGCAGGCGCTGATATGGCAGGAAAGCCGGTTTCAGGTGGGCGCGCGTTCCCCGGCCGCGGCCTTCGGGCTTACCCAGATCATCCCCGGCACGGCCCAGCAGCTCGGGATCTACCCCGAATACTACGAGGACCCCTACCTGCAAGTGGAAGGCGGCGCCCGCTACCTCAGCCAGCAGCTCCAGGCCTTCGACGGCAACATTGTCTTCGCGCTGGCGGCCTACAACGCCGGTCCCGGCGCCGTGCAGAAGTACGGAGGCGTGCCGCCCTTCGAGGAGACCCAGGGCTACGTCAAGGCGATCCCGGCCAAGTACAACAGCTACCTCGCAGCCGTGGGTGGCATCGATGCCCTGGGCACGATCGACCCAGCGCTCCTCGCAGGCGCGACGCTGTCGCTCACCGCTGATGCGGCTCTGGTCTACGCCGGGCACACTGAGGCGATGATCGCCGCGGCCGCCACGCGGCTCCGCGGCATCGTTCTTCGCATCCGGCAGACGGCGGATCCGGTGGAGGCCATGAGCCTGAACACCTACGCCCGCGCCGAGGTGGGGCGGCTTCTGGTGATGTCCCTTCGCCTGCAGGCCGTCCACACCAAGCCTCTCAGCGCCGAGCAGGTCGCCCTGGCCGCGAGCTATGCCGCCGAGCGCGACTACGCGGATTTCACCCTGGAGACCCTGGAATGAAGCGCCTCCTCCTCTCGACCGCCCTGGTGCTGGGTCTGTCTCCAAGCGCGCACGCCGCCATCCCGGTGATCGACCTCGGCTCCATCGCGCAACAGATCAAGCAGCTCGAGCAGATGCTGGAAGACTTCGGCATCCAGTCGGACCTCCTCGACAACGCGCTGGAGCAAATCGACACCCTGCAATCCCAACTGGACCAGCTCACGGCCACCTACGAGGCGCTGACCGGCGAACGCGACATCATCGACCTCCTCATGGGAGGCGAGCTCGACAACCTCATGGGCGGCAACTTCACCGACGTCGCGGCCTCCATACAGGCCGTGCAGAACGGCGACTGGTCGCAGCTCGTGGGTCCGAACGCCGGCCGCATGCGCGAGGAGATCGAGGGCGTGCTGGGTCAGGCGGGGTTTGACGCCGCAACCCTGGAGCGCATGGCGGCCGGCAATCCGTCCGGCGAGGGCCCGAGCGACCCCACCGACACGTCGGGCGACGGCGTGGGCACCGACGAGGAGGCGCAGCGGATCGCCACCCGCGCCACCACGGGCGCCACCATGTCGGCCGCGGCGCAGGTCAGCCACGAGAATGCCGGCCAGGCGGCCGAACGCCTCGAGACGCTGGTGGCCGCCATCCCGGAGCAGCCCGACCTCAAGGCCTCCATCGACCACAACACCCGCGTGACGGCGGAGATCGGCATCATCCTCCTCGAGATGCTGCGGCTTCAGTCGGTCGCCACCGTCGGCGCGGGTCAGGCGGGGGTCATCGACGCCGCCACCATCGCGGCCGAGCGCGAGTACGTCGATTTCACCCTGCCGGATCTGGAGTGACGGTCGTGGCGCAGATGAGCGACATCCTCGAGGAGGAGCTGATCTACGGCGCGAGGCGGCGCGAGCGCGTCTGGAAGGTCCTGGCCGGACTCGGCCTGACCTTCGGGGTCGTGGGGTGCCTGTCGGCAGCAGCCGTCGCGATCCTGGACGTGGACCCGGCCCCGGCCCTCGTCGCCTACGACCCCGACACTGGAATGGCCTTGCCCGAGGCCCGGGTCGGAACGGTCAGCCTCGATGAGCGGCCGGCGCTGATCCAATCGGAGGTCTTCCGCTACGTGACCGCCCGCGAGACCTACAACCAGCTCGACAACGACCTGCGGGTGCGCGGCGTGCTGGCCCAGAGCACGGGCGCGGCGGCGGACACGCTGCGCGCTCTCTGGACCAGCGGCCACGACGCCTACCCGCCGACCGCTTATGGCGACAACGCCCGGATCGAGGTCGAGGTGCTGAGCATCACGCTGGTCACCAACGACCGCGCCCAGGTGCGGCTCCGAAAGCGCCTGACCTCGCCCCAGGGGCCGACCACCGGGCTCTTCACCGTGACCCTCAAGTTCGCCTTCGCGCCGGAACAGGTGCGGCGCATCGACGGCGTGTGGACCAATCCGCTGGGCTTCCTTGTGCAGGACTACGCCATCACCTCGGACCGGTTGGAGGAGTAGATGGGCCGCTGGAATCATCGGACCGGAGCCGCCGTCCTTCTCGCGGTCGTCGCCTCCTCGGCGCTGGCCGAGGCCACACCCGGCCGGGGCCGGCATGACGAGCGGGTGCGCGTCGCGACGTATGTCGATGGCGAGGTCTATCGCCTGAACACCAGCCTCACCCACGTGACCAGCGTGGAGTTTGCCCCCGGCGAGACCATCACCTCCATCGTCGCCGGGGACACCGAGGGCTTCCTCTTCGACGGGGTGCCCGGCGGGCAGGCCTTCGCGGTCAAGCCGGTGATGTCGGGCGTCAGCACCAACATCAACGTCTATACGAACCTGCGCAGCTACTACTTCAACGTCGTGGAGTCGGGCGGGCCCACCTACTACGTCGTCCGTTTCACCTACCCAGGCGCGGCCTCCGCCGCCCCGAGGAACGCGGTCGTGCCGAGCGCGCCCACCTACCGCTACGGCGTGAGCGGCGAGGCCGAGTTCGCCCCCATAGCTGTCTCGGACGACGGCACCTTCACCTACGTCCAGTTCGCCCCGAACGCGCCCCTCCCCGCCATCCTGCGGGTCGGGCCCGAGGGCGGCGAGCGCACGGTCAACAGCACGACACAAGCGGGCGGGATCGTGCGCATCTCGGGCGTGAGCCAACGATGGGTCCTGCGCTTGGGCGAGCAGGTCGTCTGCATTCAGGCCTTGGCTCCGGAGGGCACATGAGCGACGAACCACAACTGGACCTGAGGGAACGGCTGGACGCGCTCGACCCCAGATCGCCCCACGCTCGCGGGCGCTCGACCGTTGGCACGACCCGGATCATCGCAGCCCTTTTGGGCCTCTCGGCGATCTGGGGCACGATCCTGGTCCTGAACCGGTCGCAGACGCCGGATCAAGCAATGGCAACGGCGGAGCCCGAAGAGTTTCAGACCGTCGGCAGCGGCTGGGAGCTTATGCCAACCCAGAAGGTCACGCCGGACCCCATCCCGGTGGCGGCGCAGCCCTCGCCTCCTCCGGCCACGCCGACCGGTCCGTCCGAGGCCGAGCTGGCGATGATGCAAACGCTCGCGGACCTGCGGGCGGAGTTGGACGCCATGCGAGAGGCGGCCGCCAATCGGGATCAGGAGCCGCGCCAGGATGCGGAGAGCGCCGCGCAGATCGAGCGGCTGAGCGCACAGATCACGGCCTTGACCGATCAGACCGAGGACATGCAGGACGCTTTGGAGGACGCCGAGCGGCTGGCCCGACAGCGGGAGCTGGAGGCCGAACGGCTCCGAGCCGAACTGCAGCTGGCCCAGTCCAGTCCGCCGTCGCTTGAGCCCCTGGGGCCATACGGCTCGGAAGCCCCTCCTGTCGCCTCGTCCGAGGCCGAGCGGCTGGCCGCTCTAGAGGCGCGCCGCGCGCAGGCTGAGGCCGACCGGCTGGCCCGCATCCGATCGCCCCTCGTAGCCTTTGGCGGATCGGGCGCCGCTCCAGCCAGCGCCGACGCCGCGCCGGACTTGGGGCCGAACGAGGAGTTCCTTCGGGCCGGAGCTCGCGCGGCCGACGTGGAGCAGGCTACCGTCATAGCCAACCCGTCGCACACCGTCATCCAGGGCACCGTGATCCAGGCAGCCCTGGAGACCGCCATCGACTCCGACCTGCCAGGTGCCATCCGTGCGGTCGTCTCCGAGGACGTACACAGCTACGACGGCACCCGCGTCCTGATCCCGCGCGGCTCCAAGCTCATCGGCCGCTACAACAGCCAGGTCGAAGCCACGCAGCGCCGCCTCATGGTCGCCTGGGACCGCATTATCACTCCGGACGGCCAATCGGTGACCATCGCGGCGTATGGCGCGGATGAGCTGGGCCGCTCGGGAACCGATGGGAGGATCGACCGCCGCCTGGGCACCCGCTTCGGCTCGGCGGCCCTGGTGTCGCTGATCTCCGCCCTGCCCTCGGCGGCGGCGGCCTCCGTGGACGACCCTTTGGCGGCCGAACTGGCGGAGGAGCTCGGTGGGGACGTGGAGGATGCAAGCCGCTCCGTTCTCGACGAGTACCTGTCGGTGGTGCCCACCATCTATGTCGACCAGGGCTCGCGCATCACGGTCATGGTCGACCGCGACCTGGAGCTCAGCTGACCATGGGCGAGCGCGAGACGGTGCTCTCCGACGCCCCGGCTCCGGCGGACTCCTACCTGGCGGCCTCGCTGCATCGCCTGGGGCCCGCCGTGCGGCGGGACGACGTGATCGAGATCGCCGTGAACCCGGATGGCTCCATCTGGGCGGAGTTCCAGGGCGACCATGCCATGTCGTCCCTGGGCGTGGCCCTGACCCCGGTGCAGGTGCGCGACTTCGCCCATCAGATCGCCTCGGCGGCCCGGACGCAGGTGTCCGACAAGAGGCCCATCATCAGCGTGTCGATCCTCTACGGCACTCGGCCGATCCGCGCGCAGGTCGTCATCGCGCCGGCCGTGGAGAAGGCCCCGTCGATCTCGCTCCGGTTTTTCGCGATCCGACCCTTGGCGGAGGTGGAGGTCGGCTGGCTCTACGACCGGCCCCAGAGCCTGGAGGCACGGCGGCGCGCGCGCAACGCGCAGCTGCAGGAGGTGGTGCGCTCCGGCGACATCGGCGCGGCCCTGGGTTTCTGCGTCCGCGAGCGGCTCAACCTGATCGTTTCGGGCGGCACCAACACCGGCAAAACCATGCTCCTGCGCAAGGTGTTGTCGCAGGTGCCGCCGTCCGACCGGCTCGTGACCATCGAAGAGGCGGCCGAGCTGCGCCCCGAGCAGCCGAACGTGGTGACGCTCCTCGCCAGCCGGGACGACCCTGCGCGCAGCGCCGACCTCCTGCTGACCTCAGCACTGCGGATGCGCCCCGACCGGATCATCCTGGGCGAGGTCCGGGGCGGGGAGGCCATGAGCTTTCTCGAGGCGATCAACACCGGCCACGGCGGCTCGATGACGACGCTGCACGCCGAGACGCCGCAGCTCGCGGTCAAGCGGCTCGCCATCGCCGCCTTGAAGGCGAACCTGCCCATGACCTATGCCGAGACCCTCGCCTACATTGAGTGCACCATCGACGTGATCGTGCAGGTGGGGCGCCACGAGAGCCGCCGCGGGGTCACGGAGTTTTACCTGCCAAGCCTCGCCTGTGCCGAAACCGGGTTGAGCGAGCACGCAAACGGAGGATTGAGATGAGCCCTTGCGCGTCCCTGGTCTTGGCGCTGGCCCTGTGCGGCCTTACGGCCCCGGTCGTGGCCCAGGACACGCCGTCCACCCCATCGACGGACGCAACCACCCCGGACACGTTTCGCGATCTGACGCCGCCCGAGGTCGCGAGGGAGAGCGAACCCCTGGTCTGCCCGGATCGGCCGCCGCGACCCGCCTGGGCCGAGAACCTGGACGGCTGGGAGGTGCAACGGAGCTTGCTGTTGAGCGCAATCTACGAAGCCCGCAGCTACGAAGCCATCGTGGCCACCGGCGACTGCTCCTGTACCAACCGTGCTCCGTCCTGGGACGAGGCCGATGCGGAGTATCAGGAGAACTACGCTGCCCTCGATCTTCAAGCGCAGACAGATGCTGAAAGCGAGTTCCGTCGTTTGAAGAATGATCTCCGCCGGGAAGCTCGCGCAATCTGCCGCGAGCAGGGTAACTGGTAAGGCAACGCCGTGGGCTTCGTCTCCTGGATGGTCGACTTCGCCGACAGCACCCTCGACGCCGCCGCGCAGTCGTCCTTCGCGGCCCTGGCCGGAGCCATGGGCGGCATCGTCGTGGTGGCCTCGACGCTTCTCATCGTCCTGCTGCTGGTCAGCTTCGCGCTGCAGACCCGTTCGATGGACGGTCGCACGGCTGTCCTGCTTCTGGTGCGCCTCGTGCTCATCAACGTCTTCGCACTGAATTGGGTGCAGTTCAACACGCTGGCCTCTGCTGTCACGGACGGTCTCGACCAGCTCGGCGGCGCCATGGTGCAGGCGGTGGGAGGCGGTGGCCCGGAAGGTACAGCGGGGTTTGCGCAAGCCTTCGACATCCTTCTGGACGAATTCGCTGAGTACCTGAACGCCGCCACCGAGGAGATGGGTTGGATGGGGGGCGCGATGATCACCGGCGTCGGCGCGCTGGCCATGGGCATCGTCGGCGCACTCGCCGGCGGCGTGCTGATCTTCGCCAAGATCATGCTGGCCCTCATGATCGGGCTCGCGCCGGTGATGATCGCCGCCTCGATCTTCGAGGCCACCAAGGACTACTTCCACCGATGGCTCTCGAGCCTCGTGGGCTACGCCATGTACCCCCTGGTTATCGCGGGGGTCATGTCGACGATCATCGCGATGGCGCGCAACATGATGGATCGCCTGGGCGACCCCTACGACGCGGGCAGCATCGGCGCCCTCCTGCCCTTCTTTGCTATGATCTTCATGGCCGCCGGCATGATCGTGGCAATCCCGCTGATCGTGCGGGCCCTGTCGGGCAATGTCGTCATGGCCAATGCGCCGAGCCTGCTGGGTGCGGCCGGAGGCGCGCTGTCCCAAGGCCGAGCCGGGGCGGCAGGGCTTTTCAACACCCGAGGATATCAGGCTCGCTACGCCTCCGGCCGGGCCAGCCCCGCGGAGATGGCAGGCGCGGGCGCGCGGCGTGTGCTCGACACCGCCACCGCCAGCCGGGGAACGGGCTACGCCCAGGCCAGTCAGGTGGCGCAGATGCTGGAGCGCAACAGGCGCCTGGATGCGATCCGGGCGGCCGACGGCGGCAAGTCCTCGAGTTCAGCCAGTCCGTCCAAGACCTGATCGCAGAACCGGGTCCTGGACTGTCTCCCATGCTCCGTCTGTCGTCGGACCGAGCCGCCGGAGCCATGTGTGGCCCCTGCCCTGCCTCCTGGCGCTCACAAGCTGCCGGCTGACCTGTGCCGAAGGGTGGAGGTCTCGGCCTGGGTCGCCAATGTCTTGCTGGAGTCGTCAGCTTGGCCAGCCTTGATCTCGCTGAGCCGCCCAACCCCCCGTCGTAGCTTGTCTCGATCCTCCTCTGCGACTTCGCCCGGCGTCAGCTGCGTGGCCGCGCGAGCGCGATCGGCGCTCTTGATCCGGGCACGTCGCACCGAGGGGGTCATGAGCTCGGGCGTCGAGGGGGTCGGAGGCGGGGGGACCGGAGCCGTCGGGCTGGTCTCCGCCCTTGTCTCCAGCGCCGCGATCCGGGCCTCCTGCTCCGCGATCTGGACTGCGTGCGCCTCGCTCGTCTGGTCGAGCTGCGCCATCTTGCTGACGGCTGGATCAGGATAGGGGTATGGTCCGGACTGAGCGGCATGGGTCGCCCGGAGTAATGGGTCTTCGTAGTACTTGATCCGCTTGGCGCGGATCGGGGACTGGGCATCGATGACCACGACCACGTCCTCCAGGCTCATGGTGCGCGCCTGGTCCTCCGATAGGAGCGGAGCATCTTCAGTGCGCTCGGTCAGCGTCCGGGATTTCAGGGTGTGGGGCCCCAAGGGGCGCGACCGGGAGATCACGCGCTTGGTGGTCCGGCCGGCGGACTGGCTCAGCTCCGCAACCGTCTTCTGATCCGACGGCGTCAGGTACAGCTTCACCCCAGCCCCGCCCTGCAGCGACAGCCGCGTGTTCTCGCCGTAGAGCTCATCAAGCGCCGGGATGGTCTGGGTCACGAGCGCCAGATGCGCGCCGTAGGAGCGCAGCGTCTTGATCGACTCCGCCACGATCGGCATCCGCCCGAGCCGGTCGAACTCGTCGAGGAGGATCATCACGGGCCAGGGCTCGTCAGGGCCGGGCTCCTTGGCCTGCAGCGAGGCGATGAGGTCCGAGAAGAAGAGCCGGATGAGCGGCGCGAGCGGTCGGACCATGTCGGGCGCGACCTCGAGGTAGATGGCGTGCGGCCGCTTGCGCAGGTCGCGGAATGAGAAGTCGGAGGCAGAGGTCGCCGCCGCGATGGCGCCGTTCGACCAGGTGTCGAGCCCCGAGGTCAGCAGCAGCGACAGATAGGAGGTCAGCGTGTCGTTGTTGATCGAGGCGAGCCCTTCGAAGATCAGCTTCACCGCCGGATGCCGCGCCTCCCGGCTGAGCTTGGCATAGGCCTTCTGCTTGTCGCTGCCCTCGGAGACGAGACGGTGGATGGCGCTCAGGGTGGGAGTGTCCCGCTCGAAGGCGAGCATCCCGGCGGCAACGAACAGGTTGATCCCACCTTGCAGAAGGCCGGACACGCGCTCGCTGTCCGACTGGAGGAAGAGCCCCGCCGTGAGCCGCAGCTCCATCATCTGCCGATCGGGGTTCTTCATCTCGTAGATGCGCTGCAACGGATTGTAGCGAAACGTGGGATGTCCGTCCCAATCCGCCGGGGCGAAGCGGATCACCCGGTCGCCGAGGGCCTTCCTGTGCCGAGAGGTCTCCAGGAAGTTCTCGCCCTTCACATCGAGCACCACCACCGATCCCTTGAAGGTGAGGAGGTTCGGGATCACGAACCCCACGCCCTTCCCCCGTCCCGTGGGCGCGACTAGCAGGGCGTGCGGGAAGGTCGTCGACGCCAAGTAAGGCCGGCGGCTCTTGGGCGGGCCCAGCTTGCCCAAGAGGAAGCCGCGGCCGGGGGCGCCGAGAAAGCCGTTGCGCTTCATCTGCGCTGGCGTCTGCCAGGTGGTTTGTCCGAACGAGGTGAGCTTCTCCTGGGCGGCCACGCCCGTCAGGGCGAGCCCCAGGAGCACAAAGCCCCCGATGATCGCCCCGGCGGTCAGGAACTCGGTCGGCGCCCGCTCCCGCAGCGCCGTCAGGTTCCGCGCCAGGAACAGGAAGTCAGGATCCTGGAGCGATCCCCCGAACTGGTACGTGAGATAGGCGCTGGCGATCGCATAGCCAAAGGCCGCGCCCAGAAGAGAAAACGACGTCCCGGCCGCGAGGACGCGGGACCTATCCATGGATTGGCCCTCGGTAGTTGGAGACCTGACGCAGGCGTTGCGCGTCGATCTGCGCGTCGCTGATCGCATCGATAAGGCGGGCGTGGATCGCCGGGCGCGGGGTCCCCTCCTGGCTCTCCGCGTAGGCCTTGGCCAGCAGGAGCTGATCCAGAGGATCCTCGGCCAGATCGGCCAGCACCTCCGTCTCCCCCTGCGCGAGGCGCTCGATCTGGTCAGGGGTCAGGCTGTGCTCGATCTCGTTGCGGAAGGCCTGCGCGTCCTCGCGGCGGACAAAGGCCGGGGTCGAGGCCCGCTCGTCGCGCAGGCGCAGCACGACGGCCTCCAGGGGATCTCCCCGATCCACGGCCGTGACGGATTGAGCGCCGTGACGCAGGACGCCAGCCGCCGTGAGCGAGTCAGTCACCTTGGCCTGGGTCTCCTCCAGCCGGTCGAGGGCCCGATCGAAGTCCTCCTCCTTCTCCGGGTCGAGACCCTGGGCCTGCGCCAAGACGCGGGCGTCCCGCGCCAGCCAGTGATGCTCAAGCGCGGCGCTGTCAGCGCCCACCTGGAGCCGGGCGAGAACTTCCGTGGCGGACAGGCCTGTTCCGTGCAGAGCCGCATCCAGGGTCGCCGTCACCTGAGGCGCATCCAAGCGCTCCAGCGCCGCCCGGTCGATGTTGGCGCGCGAGTAGAGCCCGTCGGGGCTGGGCGCCTCCCGCAGGGACGCCGAGTCCCGCCCGAGCGGGTTCATGTGCGAGACCGAGGCCAGCACCTCGTGGAGCTGCTGCTCCATGCGGGGCCGCTCGGCGGGAGCCGCCGCCGCGATCCGGCTCTCCACCGCCCTCACCCCCTGCGAGAACTCGCGCACCAGCGTGTCGAAGGAGTCTTGGTCGTCCGCCATGTAGAGACCTCCTTGTGGCAGGATGTGACCGCCGCGCGCGAGGATCGCGCCGGCTCGCAGGAGCGCGTTGCTGACCTCCTCGAACCCCGACCGGCTCGCCTCCACCGCGAGCTCCCGGTAGGTCGAGCGCGCCAGCGCGATGCGCTGGAGCGCCCGGTCGAGGTCGGAGCCCAGGCGCGGCCGCTCGACGGGGGCCCGGCCCTCCTCTCGGGCCCGTTGCACCTCGATGCTCCGGGGCGTGTAGGTGAGCACGCCCCGGTCGAGCCGACGGGCGGCCTGCAGGCGAAGGCCGTGGCGGTCGCCGTGCTCCACCATGGCCTCCCGAAAGGCCTGGTAGTTGAAGTGATGGCCACGCTTGAGAAAGAACACCTCGCCGTCCTTGCTCCGGCGGTTGAGCACGATGTGGGCGTGGGGGTGAGCACGGTCGGTATGGACCGCCACCAGGAAGTCGAAATGCGCGCCCTCGCCCTGGAAGAACTGCACGCACAGGTCGCGCGCCACCTCGCGCACATGCTCGGGCTTCGTGCCGATGGGGAACGAAATCAGCAGATGCGACGTGTGCCCGAGCTTCGGGTGACGCGTAGGATCCCACTGGTCAGCGAAGCGGCGGGTCACCGCCTTGATCTCGGCGGGCCCGAGCGCGCGGCGGCCGTCGAACTCGCCGCGCGAGTCCAGGATGAAGGCCGACTTGGTGGTGAGATAGTTGAGCTGACGGCCGAGCTCGGCGCGGCTGTGGCAGCCCCCCTTGCGGATGGCCTTGAAGATCGCCGGGCTGTGACCCCGGGCCGCCCGCGCCATCTGGGCCCGTCGGCCCGACAGGAGCGAGCCCTCCGGGGAGCCAGGCGACCCCCCTGCCCCACCGCCGGCGCGCCGCCCGCGGATGCGGCTCCAGCCATCGCCGAACAGCTCGGCCGCGGGAGAAAGCCTAGTCCGCCGCATGCGCGCCTCTCTCCTTCGAAGGACGACGCGAGGGGATCTCCGGTCTAGAGGTCATCCTCTCCCTCCCGCTGGAACACGGCCTGGGTGGCCAACGACAGCCGCGCCCGTCGACCTTGCGCGAGTTGCTGCATCTGATCGGCCGCGGCGAACACGACCTTCAACGCCTCCTGGACCTCGGCATGCGCTTGCGTGGTGTAGGGCAGCGGCTGACCCTGCCGTCGCGCCTCATTGCAGGCCCGGGCGATCTGGTTGACGTTGTTCCCGATCCGATTGATCGCCGCGCTCAGCGCCTGCACTGCCTCGAGCCGGTCGTCGTTGTCGGTGAACACGTCACCCACCACCCGCATCATGCGCTTCATGGCGTCCGACCGGCTCAGGCCGTGGCGGGCTATGACGGCGTCGAAGGCCCGCAGATCCTGGTCCGAGACCCACACCCCCAAGGTGCGCCCCGGAGGTCGGCCCACGGGCGGACCGCCCCGGTGCCGGGCCACGGTGCGCTCGATGGTCTTTCGGGAGACCCCAAAGCGGACTGCAAGAGCTTGGGCCGGAACTCCCGTCGCCCGGTCCTGAGCGATCTCGCGGCGCTGAGCCTCCGTGAGGCGTCGGTCGGCCATGATGCGACATTAAGGATTTCTATTACCCGCCAACCCTACCCTCAGCACGGGCCGTCGCGCAAGCAGAGGTTGTGCTGAGGGTAGTCCGTTTCGGGCGGGCCGGCAGGACCGCCTTGGCGCCGGAGGCGCCGCCCTTCGGAGGTCGGACCGCTCACATGGGAATTCCGCCACGCCAGTCCAACACGGGGATCGAGAGGGAAGCGGGGCACTCACGATCCGGAGGCACGGACCAAACGTACGGTGTCCCGGATCGATGATCCGTGACGGACCACTCGGGATCAGAAACGCACGATAGATGATCCGAAGTGGAATCCTCCTGGTAGAAGACTCAACGCATGTCGCACACCATCGACAGTCCGCAACACGAGACCAAAAGCTTGAAAATGCGCATCTCTGACGTGTCGCATGTAGTGTGTGATCTTCTATCCGAACTCTATGATAGAATATCGATGCTCCGTGACACTATACGAATGGTAGAGAGCCTACGACGCGCAACGTGAGACCAAAGGTCGGTTGCTCATGATCAACCATCGGAGATGGACGATCTGTGACCGGAAGTCCTGGGTCGGAGACACGAAGTGCATGGCCCAGGATCGAAGGCCCGAGACACGACGCGCCAGATCTGGGATCGATGAAAGAAGAATAAAGACCTCCGTGGCCAGTGGCCGCAAGCGAGAGGTCGCACCGTGAGGACAGGAAAGGCATCGAGCGATGGCAAACGATGACATGGTGGTGGTGGCGGCCGTGGCCCGGAAAGGCGGCTCGGGCAAGTCGTCCCTGATCAAGACCCTGGCCAGCGCGGCCCTGGCGGCTGGCAAGACCGCGCTCCTGATCGACACCGACGCCCAAGGCGACCTGACCCGCTGGTACGCCCGCGCCGTAAAGGAGGGCAACGCCCCCAAGGGCGCCGGTCTCGCCTCGGTCACCTCCACCCAGCAGCTCGAGGAGACGATCAATCGGGCCTACGAGGAGGGCGGCACGGATTTCGTGCTCATCGACACGGCTGGGGTCGGGGGCGATTGGGCCGACGACATTGCCATGCTGGCAGACCACCTCGTGACCCCCGTGGTGCTCTCGGTCACTGACTTCGAGGTCGGCACCCAGACGGTGGAGTGGTTCCGGCGCCTCCATGACCGGGTCGAGGATCCCAGCGACCTACCGCCCCATCACGTCGTCATCACGCAGTTTCCGGGCCAGACCAAGGCGACGAAGCGCGAGCTCGAACTGGTGGACGAGGCCGTCCGGTCCTTCCCCGTCATCAACAGCGTGATCCAGCGCCGCGCCGCCTATCGGGAGATGGATGCGCTCGGCTTTCTGGGTGAGATCATCCGAAGCCTGCAACAGAGCCCGAACCCGCTTCAGCGCAGCCAGGCGCGGCACTACCAGGAGGCCCTGATGGAAGCCACGGAGGTGCTCAACGACATCCTGGAAGCGAGGGCGTAACCATGGCGCGCTACAAGCTGAAGCCCGTTCTCGCGCGCGACCCCGAGTACTCGGGCGCCGTGACCATCGGCACGCGCCAGAGCGCCCCACCCGAGGAGGCGCCCGGTCCGGCCCTCCGCGACCAGGGCCTGAGCCCGGTCGTCGCGGACGCCCCGGTCACGGAGCCCGAGTCCGAGGCGCCTGCGGCCGAAACCCCACCGACCCCGGCCGCGCCCGACCCGGCCGCCTCGGAGACCACCCCGCTCGCAGGTGCCGAGCCGAGCCGGCCCCGACGCCGCGCCCCCAAGGTGACTCCGGCTCCCGAGCCAACCCCGATCCCGGAGGAAGACGCGGAGTCCGAGCCCAAGACCAACATGGTCCGTGTGGCGGTGAACGTGCGACCGCTGGCCCGTCAGGCCGAACGCATCAAGGCCACCGGGCTGCGTCCGCAGGACGTCCTCAAGGCGGCTTGGCGCACGGCGGTGGCCGGCTACACGGTCACCCCGAGCTACGTCGAGGCTCCGGCCGGCAAGAGGGCAGGGGGGGCCACGTTCCTCTACAACACCACCCTGACGGTGGAGCAGGAGCCCTTGGCGGCCTTGGCGCAAGCGAACGATCCCCTGGGGGTCAAGAGCGCGTGGTGGCTCATCCGGGGCCAGCTCGAGCCGACGTTCTGGGCCGCTCTGGACGACCTCCTGACACGGCTGGCCAAGCCGAAGCCCTAGCCTACCTCGCCGTCAGGATCGGTCGCCCATTTGAGAGACGGGCGGCCGGCGTCCGGACCAGAGGGGTAGGCAGATCGGCTCCAGGATCGACGGGCGTCCTTGGCATCCGGACGACCGCCGCCGCAACGCGTCTAATCCGACCAGGAGCCGATCCGTTCGACGGCTTCGCAGGGACAGACCAACTGCGGCACAGCTTTGACACGGGGCAGGGCAGGGGCCGCGAACAGCGCCGAGCGGCTGACCTTCGCGATCCTCCAAGCCAGGACCGGCATGGGGGGAAGGAGTTTCGACTTCCTTCCCCCCGAAGCGAAATAGACGGGGCCGTGTCCTCGGCTCACGCCTGTGGGCCGCACCACCCCCGTCGATTTCGCTTCCCCCCCATCCTCTCGTCGCTCGCCGCTTGGGCAGAGGGTCAGGCGCGCCTGACCCTCGCCCTCCAGTGTGAACCAAGCAGGGTCCGGCCGTCGCAGGTGTCAGCGACAGGTGGACCAGATGGCACGACGCAAGCCGAAGATCGGACGATTGATCCGCACCCTGACCAACCCAGACACGGGCGAGGTCGTGGGCTGGGTTTACCAGTGGGACAATGGGGAGGAGTCCCGGATCATGCGGACGAGCCTGCCCGCTGGACTGACCGCCGGGCCGGACCTGGCGGCGAAGGCTCAGGACCTGAGAGACCGTTGGGATCTGGCGTAGCCGCGACCGGTCCGAAGCGGCCCCGGTCCCACCGGCGAGCGGGCCCAAGGGGGCCCGCCGTTCGCCGTTAGATCGCGGCCTGTGCCTTGGCGGAGAGCAGGTCGAGGTCCTCGGCCGCCAACGTGACGCCGTAGACAGTCTGGCCGTCCTTGTCGTAGCGGGTCTGCCGGACAGTCCCGCGCGCATGAACCAGATCGCCGGGCTTGAGCGTGTCCCGCGCCCAGGCGATCACCCGGTCGTTGAAGAGCGTGACCTCGTTCCAGTAGGGGTTCGACTGAAACTGGCCGGTCTCGTCCTTGCGCCCGTAGTCGGCGGCAATGTCGACCCGCAGGGTCGGCCCAACCGCGCGAACCTTGCCCACGTGGCCAATGATCTGGAATTCGCTGAACGTCCGCATCCGGGAACCCTTTCCTGATCGCACACCCGATCCGAGCTTCTGCAGGGTTATACCCTTGTGGATTCATCGGCAACAATTGCAGGCCAAGGAGCGCCTGGATGGGAGCAAAAAGGCCGCCCTCGAAGGGGCGGCAGGTGCTTTCCCACCACTCGGGAAACGGGGTCAGTCGCGGACGCCGCCGGAGGGATCGACGAGCCACTGGCCGGGCGCGACGAAGGTGAGGCAGGCGCCCGTCCCATACCGCTCGAGAAAGGCGTGATCGGCCCGAAGGCAGCGCAGCGAGTGAAGATCCAGCGCTTGGTGCCCGGACGGCCGGACGCACCAGGCGCCCACGCCGGCCCCACAGGTGGGGCAGGGGACGGCCAGAACCGGATGCGCCCAGATCGTGAAGTCCAAAGCGGGCGGCGCATCGATCTGGAGACCGGACGGCCAAGGCGGACCACCGGACAGGAGGACGCGGGCGTCGAGCCAAGTGATGTCCAACCGCGTCCTCCAACCAGGGCTGCGCCGGAGGGCCAGGTGGCACACGGATAAGAACCTCTGAGGTATCGAAGGGGTCAGGTCGGCCATGAGGGGATCTCGCTCCAGAAGGGCAGGGCGCTCGCGCGCCCTGCCGGGGGTGTCAGGCCATGCCGTCGGGCCGCCACTTCGCGATCCGCACCGCTTGCGCCTCGGTGACGCCCCGGACCGTGCGGGGGTCGGCGAAGAGCTGCTCCAGCCGCTCGGCTTTCTCCCGCTTCTTGAGCTTGGCAAAGCTGGTAGCGGTCGGGTGCTCGGGCGCCAAGTCCAGAAGCTCGCACCACAGCGCGTCCAGAGTGGGCCCTCCCACGCGGGCGAAGAAGTTCTCGGCCGTGGGCGTCCAGACTTGGCGCAGGTCGGCTTTTGCCTCCTTATCTATCAGGCGGCCCAGCCCGTCGTCCTCCACGTCGAGGAGCGCTGCCAAGCCCCGCACGAGGTCGGCGCGAACCCCTTCGACTCCCTGCTTGCGGTAGGCCCGGAAGGCCTTGGCAAAGTCCGACGCCCACGGGCCCTTCGGCGTCTCCGGGGCAACGATCAGACGCTCGTCGAGGTGGTAGCCCGTCTCGGACAGGGGCTGGGTGCGTACCTCCGTGGTCCGAAGGCCAAAGGCGTGGCGGTATCCGAGACGGCCCGACAGTTGGAAGGCGAGAAGATCGAGAAGGAGGTCGGGATGGGCAAGGATGGCGGTCTGCCGGGCGCCCCGGGCCACCCGCTGCAGGTCCTCGGCCAACGCCGCGGAGACCGCGGGCTTCGGCGGCGGAGAGGAGGCGGAGCCATGACAGGACGGGGCCAGCACCCCCGCTGCCACGGCGACCTCGTAATCCTCGGGCCGCACGATCCCGTCGTGGACGCGCACCTCGCCGCGATGGTCCACCCGCAGGACGATACCGGCATGGGCCTTCTGCTCGGGCGTGTAGGCGCCTTCCGCCACCTCGGTCAGCGCGTCGAGCTCAGCCTGTCCCTCCTCGTCCAGCACGTCGCCGTTCGCCAGTTCGGCCAGCTTGTCATAGCGGGCAACCTGCTCGTCAGTCAGCTCGCCTGGAACAGGATAGAGCCGTCCCCCCTGCCACCGTTCAATCTCGTTCGGGGTCAGGTAGTCAGCCAAGCTGATCTCGGCCCAGGCCCACCCCTGGGCCGCCCGCCGGGCCTCAGCCTCGAAGGCCCGGTCGAGGGCGTCGGGGGTGTCGAACAGGTCCTCGTCGGTGAACAGGTCGCCACCCAGGCGGCCCCCGGCGGCCAGATAGGCGTCCCGGCCTACATAGATGGCGCGGCGGTCGCTCCCTCGGACGCTGTCGGGCTTGAGCCACCGCTTGATCTGCCAGTCGCTGACGGCGGTGCCGCGCACCCGCGCGAGGACCTCCAGGCTCACCCGCTCGTCGGTGCTGATGGTGAAGGCGGCGGCCTGGCCGAGGCTGATCTGGTCGTCGCGCACGCCCTGGATCACCGGCTCGGGGAGATGCGCCAGCGCCAAACGACGCTGTACGTGCTTGTCGGTTACGCCAAAGGCGAGGGCGATGGCGGGCACGGCGATGCCGCGCGCAGCCAGCGCCCCGTACTCACGGATTTCGTCGGCAGGGTGGGGCTGCTCGCGATGGTGGTTCTCGGTCGAGGCCCAGACGACGGCAGTGGCCTCATCGGGCGCGAGCCGCACGGGGATCACCTGAAATCGGGGGTCGTCCTGCAGGAGGGCGAAGGCGCGGAGCCGTCGGCCCCCGGCGACGATGCCGACGCGGCCTGTCTCGTCCCGGAGGCCTGCGAGGTTCTGGATCAAGCCCAGCTCACGGATGTTCTGGGCCAAGGTCTCCAGGCCCGGCTCGGACACGATCCGGCGGGGGTTAAGATGGGATAGGTAGAGATCGGCAAAGGGGATGAGGTCGGCTGACTCGGCGATGAGGCTCTGAGCGGTCATGGACGTGTTCCTTTCGGGGTTGAAGCGCAAAGGGGCAAGCGGGGCGCGCATTGGCGCCCCGCCCGGTCCTCACCACTCGTCGGGCAGCAGCAGCGTCAGGACGCGGTGGGTGCGGGCCAGGTCCTCGGGCACCTCGGAGCCGAAGCGGTACTCGGCATCATAGAGATCGATCTTCCAGTACAGCCGGACGGCGTGGCCCCCGTCCTCGATCTCGAAGGCACCGAAGTCGTGCCAGCCCTGGGGGTCGTTGTCCTCGGTGAAGTCCGCAAAGCGCATGACGGCCACCATGATCCGCTGCGCGGGACCCGTGCCCAGAGCTGCCACGCCCTGGGTCACGACGATCCGGCCCGGCACAGTGGGGTCCGCTCCAAAGCTCCGCCGGAAGCGGTCGTTCTGCTCCGCAATCGTGACGGCTTGGCGCGCCGCCTCCGCAATCTCGTTCAGGGGAAAGTCCATCAATCATCTCCGCGTGGTGGTTGCGCGGCGGTGTGGGTCTTGGTGCCTTTGCGCCGCCTTTGGGCGGAGCCGTCCTGGTCTGCTGTCTGAAACAGGCCCCGCATGTTTCGGACGGCAGAGCGGGGCGGGCGACAGCCCGGCCCGCGGCCCGGGGCTGGGCCGTCAGAGGGGGCGGAGGGGCCCGGTGGTGCGGCCCGCAGGCGCAGCCGAGGACACGGCGGGCCCTGGAGCCGACCGCAGCCTGCTGCGGGCGCTCGCCCCTTGACGGCCCGGCGCCGGGATGCGTGGCGGCATCACGAGACAGCGGAAGCGTCGCGTGGCCTCCCTCTGGCCGCGCGTCCGTCTCCCCCGGAGCCCGGCCCCTCCGGGACGGACTCGCCGCCTCACTCTCCCGCAGCAAGGGTCTGCCCCGCACATAAGCCACACGAGGCGCCGCCCTCACCTCGGGCCCGCGTCAGGGATCGTTCGTTAACAGCGGTGGTGGTCAAGGCTCTTGGTTCGACCCCATGGATCCTTGGAGGA
>NZ_VDFU01000041.1 GCF_006152115.1 Rubellimicrobium rubrum
CCAGGAGACCGAGGTGCGCCACGAGCACATCCAGGACACCGTGCGCAAGACCGAGGTCGAGATCGAGGACGAGCGCACCGGCGAGCGCAGCTCGCTTACCGGCGGCACCAAGGATACGACCGGCGGGTACTGATGGCTATGGGACTGGAGAGGTCCTTGGACCTCTCCTGACCTAAGACGGCTTGACGCGCGGTCCTTCGGGGCCGCGCGTTTTCGTTAGGCTTGGATCGCCGTGGAGCGCAGCCAGCTCCTACGAATGCAGGGCTCGGCAGTGCTTGTCGCGCGCAAGAGGCGGAGGCGCGCCGGCGGATTTCGAGACTGGTCACGAAGCCTTCGCGCAGTCTCCCGCCCGAAGCCATGAAGCGGATCGCCATGGCGATCCCAGGAACTCTACCTCAACCGCTTTTACGACCAGCACCTATGCTAGGCCACAAGCAACGCACCGTTGCCACTGGCTGGTCAGGGGAAAGCTTGGATAAAAGGTCAGGCCCGAGCCTGGAATGGGTTGTCACCAACGCCAGCCTCGTCCGGAGCCATGGCCGCGAGGTCGGCCCGCCCTTCTGCGAAGACCCGGCCTACTCCGATGAGGACGGGGGCCTCGGGGTCGCAGCGATCCACGGCTTGGCCCAGTTCGTCCAAGCGGACGATCATCGTTGTCGCCCCGGGACGGCCGAGCGCGGTCGCGACGGCCACCGGCGTCTCGGGGACGAGACCAAGATCGATCAGGCGGCGGGCGATCTGGTCCGCCATGCGCCGTCCCATGTAGAACACGGTCGTGGCCGAGGGATCGGCGACCGCCCTCCAGTCCAGATCCTCCGGCAGTCCTCCGTGACGCGAATGCCCGGTCACGAACCGTACCGACTTGGCATGATCCCGATGGGTCAGGGACACGCCGATCCGGGCCGCCATCGCCTGCGCCGCGGAAATGCCGGGGACCACCTCGTAAGGCAGGCCATGGGCTTTCAAGGTCGCAATCTCCTCGCCGGCGCGGCCAAAGATCATGGGATCGCCAGACTTGAGGCGGACCACGCGCCGTCCCGCCTTGGCCAGGGTCACCATGAGGTCGTTGATCTCGGACTGCTGACAGGAGGGGCGGCCGGCGCGCTTGCCGACGAGGATGCGCTTGGCTTCCCGGCGCGCGAGTTCGAGAACCTCGTCGGCCACGAGGTCGTCGAACAGGATGACGTCGGCAGACTGGAGGGCGCGGACGGCCTTGAGCGTCAAGTACTCGGGGTCGCCGGGGCCCGCGCCGACAAAGGTCACGTGGCCCCCGGTGCGGGCGGGGAACTCGATCAGACGCAGAAGGTCGGCTTCGGCGCTGGCCTCGGGCGCGGGGCCAAAAGCACGATCCACGAAGTTTTCCCAGAACGCGCGGCGGGCGGGACCCGGGGACAGTCTCGCGTTCAGCCGGTCCCGGACCACCTGGGCCAAGGCCCCCCACTGCGCCAGGGATCGCGGAAGAAGCGTCTCGATCCGGCGTCGGACGGCTTGGCCAAGGATCGGGGCCGCGCCGGTCGTCGAGATGCCGACCACCACCGGCGAGCGGTTCACGACCGAGCCGAACTGAAACTGGCAGAACGCCGGGTTGTCGATGACGTTGACCGGAACGGCCGCCGCGCGCGCCGCATCCAGGAAGGCCTGTGCGCGGTCGGGATCTTCCTCGTCGGCGATGGCGAGGGCGCAACCGTGCAGAAGGTCTGGCGTCCAGTCCTGCGGCAGATGATGGACTGTCCCGGACGCGACCAGTCCGGCCATCTCGTCCTCCAGTTCCGTCGCGGCGACCGTCACGTGCGCTCCGGCGGCGGCGAGGAGTTCGGCTTTCCACGCGGCGGGGTCGGTGCCACCGGCCACGAGCGCGCGCTTGCCACGGAGGTCGAAGAAGACCGGCAGGACCGAGAGCGGCTCGACACGGGCGGGTCCGGCAGTGGACCCGTCATTCGGCTGCGATGGAGCGTTGCGCATGGATCAACTCCCTGATCTCGGAGCGGCAGGAGCCGCAGTTGGTGCCGGCCTTGGTGGCGGCCCCGATGGCCTCGACGGTGGTGACGCCGTTCCGCACGGCGTTCGTGATCTCATTGAGTCCAACGCCCATGCAAGCGCAAACGATACGACCCCTGTCGGGCATCGGCACGGGCGCCCGGCCGGACAGGAGCGCGCGGCGGTCGGATGGTGTCAGCGGACCGCCCGCAGCAAGGAGCGACAGAAGCCATGCGCGGTCAGGAAGCCGGCCGGGCGGGGCGACCAGCAGCGCCTCGGCCAGCGCGCCGTCCGGGCCAAGCGAGGCAGCGCGCCAGGTTCCGGCCCGCTTGTCGGCGTAGTCGATCAGCGCATCGCGGGTTGCCGGCGGGAGGAGCGCGCGCGCAAGCAGGACGCCCTCTTTGGGGGGCTCGGCTCCGGCCAGTTCATAGGCCCAGCCACCCGCGACAGGGGCTCGGCTCCAATGCAGAAGGCCGGTGGGGCGGATGTCGCGCCGCGTCAGGAGCAGGCCGACCCAGCGCAGGGGGGCCTGGGTGATGCGAACGGGAACATGCTTGAGTTCGGGCTGGCCGGACAGGGCGTCGGTGGCCGGGTTGGACACCGCGCCTGCGCCCGCTCGGGCGGCGAAAAGACCGCTCCAGTGCATGGGCAGGAATGCCTCGCCAGGCCGCTGGGCATCGCTGACCCGCAGCCTGGCTAATGCCTGACCGAAGGCGCTTTCGACCTGCACGAGGTCGCCCGTCTCCAGGCCAAACCCCTGAGCCTCGCGACGGGCCAAATCGAGCACCGGCTCGGGGGCGTGGGACATAAGGCGCGGAACCAAGCCGGTGCGGGTCATCGTGTGCCACTGGTCCCGCAGGCGGCCAGAGTTGAGCGCGATCGGGTAGTCGCCGTCGACGGGTCGGGCAGGACCCTCCTGCCGGACGGGGACGAGGCGGGCCAGGCCGTCGGGATGGGCAAAGCGGGTGGCAAGGAGGCGGCCGCCGGGCTGGGCGCCGCGTCGGACGGGCCATTGCACCGGCGCCATCGCCTCATAGTCCGCATCGGCGAGGTCGCTCAGCGCGCCGAGGTCGAGGAGACGCTCTCCGTCGTTCTCGAAGGCGGTCAGGGCGGCGTGCTCGCGGAAGATCTCGGCGCGGCTGCGGTAGGGGAATGCTGCTGCAAAGCCCATGCGGCGGGCCACGTCGGAAAGGATAGCCCAATCGGGACGGCATTCGCCAGGGAGCGGCACGAAGGCTCGCTGGCGCGAGATACGGCGTTCGGAGTTGGTGACGGTGCCGTCCTTCTCACCCCAAGCGGCGGCGGGGAGAAGGACATCGGCATGGCGCGTCGTGTCGGTGCGGGTCACATCCGACACGACGACGAAGTCGCAACGACCCAAAGCCTCGCGGACGCGACCGGCATCCGGCATGGACACGGCGGGATTGGTACCCATGATCCAAAGAGCTTTGAGCCTGCCTGCGCGGGCGGCCTCGAACAGGTTGACGGCTTTGAGGCCCGGCGTCCGGGCGAGGTTCGGGGCGTTCCAGAAGCGGGAGACGCGGTCCAGTTCGGGCGCGGCAAACCCCATATGCGCGGCAAGCTGGTTGGCGAGGCCGCCGACCTCCCGCCCGCCCATGGCGTTCGGCTGGCCGGTGACGGAGAAGGGGCCCGCGCCCTCGCGCCCGATCCGTCCCGTGACGATGTGGCAGTTGAGGATCGCGTTGACCTTGTCCGTGCCGTGCGCGGACTGGTTCACGCCCTGGCTGTAGACAGTGACGGTGCGAGGGGTCTGCTCGAACCAAGCGTAGAAGCGGGCGAGGTCTGCGGGGTGGACGTCGCAGCCCTTGGCGACGCGGCTCCGGTCAGGGGCGTCGGCCTGCGCAAGTGCGAGGGCCGCGTCGAAGCCGGTGGTGTGGGCCGCGATGTAGGCAGGGTTGGTGACGCCGCTGGCCGCCAGATGCGCTAGCAAGCCATTGAAGAGGAGCACGTCGCTGCCAGGACGGATGGCGAGATGGAGGTCGGCGTCCTCGGCGCTCGCGCTGCGGCGAGGGTCGATGACGACGACCTTGGTGCCGCGCTTCTCGCGGGCGGCGAGGAGGCGCTGGTGCAGGACCGGGTGGCACCAGGCGAGGTTGGAGCCGACGAGAACGACGAGGTCGGCCTGCTCCAGATCCTCGTAGCTGACGGGGACGATGTCTTCGCCAAAGGCGCGCTTGTGACCCGCGACCGAGGACGCCATGCAAAGGCGCGAGTTGGTGTCGATGTTGGCGGTGCCGATGAAGCCCTTCAGGAGCTTGTTGGCAACGTAATAGTCTTCGGTGAGGAGCTGGCCGGAAACGTAGAAGCCGACGGAGTCGGGGCCGTGGTCGCGGACCGCTTGGGTGAACCGCTGCGCCACGAGGTCGAGGGCGGTGTCCCAGCTGGCGCGTTGGCCCTTGATCTCCGGGAAAAGGAGGCGGCCGTCGAGAGCCATCGTCTCGCCCAGCGCCGAGCCCTTGGAGCAGAGGCGGCCGAAGTTCGAGGGGTGCTCCGGGTCGCCCCGGACATGGACCTTTCCGCCCTCCAGGCGGGCGAGGACGCCGCAGCCCACGCCGCAATAGGGGCAGGCGGTGTGGACCTCTCCGCTCACGCCGCGACCCTCGCACCGATGGCGGAGCGCAGGATCAGGACGCGGGTGCCCTCGACGCGGACGGGAATCGTCTCCACAGCACCCTTGTCGGCGCCCTGAGCCTCGCCGGTTTCCAGCGAGATGACCCAGTTGTGCAGGGGACAAGTAACGGAGTGACCGTGGACGATTCCTTCGGTCAGCGGGCCACCCTTGTGGGGACATTCGTTGCGGATCGCGAAGACGCGGTGGTCGGCGGTGCGGAAGACGCCGATCTTGCCGGTGGGTGTCTGCACACAACGCGAGCCCCGCAGGGGCAGGTCATCAAGAGCGCCGATGTCGATCCAGATGCTCATTGCGCAGCCTCCTGATAGCCCACGACCGCCATGGGCTTGAATTCGTGCTTGTCCTTGCCCGAGACGCGCTCGGACCAGGGGTCCACCTGGGCGAACCTTTGGGAAAAGACGAAGCGGTCGAAGAACGCCTTCCTGCGGGGAAGATCCTCCATGATCTGCCGCTTGATCTCGGGGACGCCGATCCGCTTGGTCCATTTGTAGACGCGCTCGAGGTAGCGGGCCTGCTCGCGGTACATCTGCGTGAGCGCAACGACGATCTCCAGGGCTTCGTCCTCGGTCGCGGCATGGCCCAGGACCTCGGTGCCCTTGATGTCGAGCCCCGCTGCTCCGGCGAAGTGGATCTCAAAACCCGAGTCCACGCAGATCACGCCGATGTCCTTGCAGGTCGCTTCGGCGCAGTTGCGGGGGCAGCCCGAGACGGCGAGCTTAAGCTTCGCGGGCGTCCAGGAGCCCCACATGAACTTCTCGAGCCGGATGCCGAGGCCCGTGGAGTCCTGGGTGCCGAAGCGGCACCAGGTGTTGCCCACGCAGGTCTTCACCGTGCGGAGGCCCTTGGCGTAGGCCTGGCCCGAGACGAAGCCCGCGCGCCCGAGGTCGGCCCAGACGGCCGGCAGGTCCTCCTTGCGGATGCCCAGCATGTCGATGCGCTGGCCGCCCGTGACCTTGACAGCGGGAATGGCGAACTTGTCCACCACGTCCGCGATGGCGCGGAGTTCCGACGACGACGTCATGCCGCCCCACATCCTGGGAACGACCGAGTAGGTGCCGTCCTTCTGGATGTTGGCGTGGACGCGTTCGTTGATGAAGCGGGACTGGTAGTCGTCGGCGTACTCGCTCGGCCAGTCGCAGACGAGGTAGTAGTTCAGGGCCGGACGGCACTTGGCGCAGCCGCAGGAGGTCGTCCACTCCAGTTCCTGCATCACGGCGGGGATGGTCTTGAGGCCTTTGGCGACGATGAGACGGCGCACCTCGTCGTGGCCGTGGGTGGTGCAGGGGCACATCGGCTGGACGGCGGCGGGGTTGTAGCGGTCGCCCAGTTCCAGCTTCAGCACCTTCTCCACGAGGCCCGTGCAGGTCCCGCAGGAGGCCGAGGCCTTGGTGTGGGCGCGGACGCCGTCGAGATCGGTCAGGCCCTTGGCGCGGATGGCGCCAGTGATCTTGCCCTTGCAGACGCCGTTGCAGCCGCAGATCTCGGCGTCATCCGAGAGGGCCGCAACGGCCGCCAAAGGGTCCGTGGGGGTGCCCCCCTGGCCCGCCTGAAAAGCCTGTCCGAAGATCAGCGTGTCCCTGATCTCGGAGACGTCGGTGGCCTTCTTCTTGAGGTCGTTGAACCAGGCGCCGTCGGCGGTCTCGCCATAAAGGACGGTCCCGATGATACGGTCGTCCTTGAGAACGATGCGTTTGTAGACGCCCGCGCTCGCGTCGCGCAGCACGATCTCCTCGCGGTCGTCCCCTTCGGCGAAGTCCCCCAAGCTATAAAGATCGATGCCCGTCACCTTGAGCTTGGTGGGCGTGTCCTGATGGACGAAGCGTGGCGTGGTGTCGCCCGTCAGGTGGGCAGCCAGCACCCGGGCCTGCTCATACAGCGGGGCAACGAGGCCATAAACCTGTCCACCCACCTCGGCGCATTCCCCCAAGGCGAAGATAGCGGGGTCGGAGGTCTGCATTCCATCCGTGGTGACGATGCCCCGCGCGACCTCCAGCCCGGCGTCTCGGGCGACCTGGACGTTGGGGCGGATGCCCACGGCCATGACGACGAGGCTGGCCGGGATCAGCGTGCCGTCCGCCAGTTCGACGGCCCGGACGCGATCCTCACCGAGGATAGCCTTGGTGTTGGCCTTGGTGATGACGTGGATGCCGCGGCGCTTGAGCTCCTGCTCGAGGAGGTAGCCGGCGGCGGGGTCGAGCTGGCGCTCCATCAGCGTCGGCATGACGTGGAGGACGGTGACCTCCATGCCGCGCAGCTTGAGACCGGCGGCGGCCTCGAGGCCAAGTAGACCTCCGCCGATCACGACGGCACGGCCCCCCTTTTGCGAAGCCTCCAGCATCTTCTCCACGTCGTCGAGGTCGCGGTAGGCCAGGACGCCGGGGAGGTCCTTGCCCGGGACCGGGATCATGAAAGGGTTGGAGCCGGTAGCGATTACGAGGCGGTCGTAGACTGCCGTCACTCCCTGGTCAGAGGTGACCGTCCGTGCTTTGCGGTCTATTCCGACGATCCGGTGGCCGCGGTGGAGCGTGATCCCGTGGCTGGCGTACCAAGCGTCGTCGTGGATCACGATGTCCTGAAAGCTCTTCTCGCCCGACAACACGGGGCTGAGCATGATGCGGTCGTAGTTCACCCGCGGCTCGGCGTTGAAGATGGTCACGTCGTAGGCGGCCGGGGCAGCTTCGAACAGGTGGTCCAGCATCCGGCCCGGGGCCATGCCGTTGCCGATGATGACGAGGCGTTCGGTCATTGTCGGGATCCTCGGTCTGAAGATGGAAGATGGCGCGGCAGCGGGCGGCCGCGCCGTTGACGGCTTATTCGGCCGGGACGGGGGCCGGGCCGGCCATGCGGCGAATGGCGAGACCCATCCAGGCGCTGCAAAGGGCGACCAGCACGAAGAGGAGGAGGAAGCAGCTCGACCACAGGCCGGTCGCGTCCTTGAGCGCTCCGAAGGCGAAGGGCAGGACGAAGCCGCCCAAGCCCCCGATCATTCCCACGAGGCCGCCGACTGCGCCCACGTTGGTGGGGTAGTAGACGGGGATGTGCTTGTAGACCGCGGCCTTGCCCAGGGCCATGAAGAAGCCGAGCACGAAGATCACGGCGATGAAGACCGGGGTGGACAGGGCGGCCTGCGCGGTCCCGTCAGCGGCGTTCCCCGACGACGGGGCCGAAAGGATCAGGGTGCAAACGGCCGAGACCGCGAACGTCCACCACAGCACCTTGCGCGCACCGATCTTGTCCGACAGGTGCCCGCCCCAGGCACGGACCACCGAAGCCGGGATCGAGTAGGCGGCGCCGATCATGCCGGCGGTCTTGATGTCGAAGCCGTAGACCCCGATCAGGTAGCGCGGCAGCCAGAGCGCCAGCGCAACGAAGGCTCCGAAGGAGAAGAAGTAGTACAGGGCGAAGCGCCAGACGCGGATGTCCTTGAGCGGCTCGAACTCCTTCAGAAAGGGACGGGCCGGGGCGGCGGCCCCCTGGCGACGTGCAACGATCACCGGATCGTCCTCGGTGGTGAACCAGAACACGACGGCCATGACCGCGAGGGCGGCGGCCCAGACAAGGGCGGTCGTCTCCCAGCCATAGGCCACGAGCACGAAGGGCGCGACGAACTTGGTCACGGCCGCGCCCACGTTGCCCACGCCGAAGATGCCCAGCGCCGTGCCTTGCTTACCGGCCGGGTAGAAGCGGGACACGTAGGCCACGCCAACCGCGAAGGACCCGCCCGCGAGGCCGACGCCCAGCGCGGCCAGCAGCATCTGATTATAGGTCGTGGCGAAGGACAGCAGAACGGTTGCCGCTGCAGCCAGCAGCATCGTCGCCGTATAGACGATCCGCCCACCGAAGCGGTCCGTCCAGATTCCCAGCACAAGCCGCACGAGCGAGCCCGACAGCACCGGCATCCCGATCAGGAGGCCGAAGGCGGTCTCGCTCAGCCCCAACTCCTCTTTGATCCGCACGCCGATGATCGAGAATATCGTCCAGACGGCAAAGCAGGTGGTGAAGGCGACGGTGGACATCGCCAAGGCTCTGTTGGCTGATCCGGGGTCCGGACGGGCAGGGGCATGGGGCATGGTTGCTCCTTGGATGGGAGGACAGGCTGGGGAAATGAAAAAGCCGCCGTCAGCGTGTCGCGGCGCACCCGGTCGTCGGGTGGTGCGAACTCCTGACCGGCGGCATTGCCGAGCGCCCGGCATTGGACGCTGAAATCGAAGGATCTGTCCTTAGAGCTAGCGGAGAAATGGCCGTTCGCCAACCCTAAAACTCATTGTTTGCTTTGGATAATTCTGTTCTCAGGCTGCTTGGAAAACGGGCATATCCGAGGATGACGTGCCTCTCGGGGCGCCAGTTCGCAGAGTGCCCAAGTTAGAGGCCGCCCAACACTGTTTCCTGGGCAGTTCAGCGTTCCGCCTGCGATGCGATGTAGGCATCGAGCGAATCAGGGTCGAAACGCGTTCCGTCGAAGAAACCATCGGGGCCGAGCACTAGGCTCGCACCGGCCGAGCCGACCGGCGTCGGCTCGTTCAGCGCACCCTCGACCTTGGCGTTCGCGGCGGGGAGTGCTACCCCCAGCGGACCCAGGGCGCGACGCCAGAGGTCGGGACGATAGGTGTCGCGAGCGGTGGAGGCCGAGGCGGCGTCATGGGACACCTGACCCCATCGTACCATCTGGCTGTAGAACCAGAGCGCATGGCTTTTCCACGGGAAGGTCGCGGCAGAGGCGTGCGGGACGAAGAAGTCCGGCACGCGCATGGACAGGCCGGGTCCGATGCGCAGGTCGCCTGCCAGACCAGGCCGCAGCCAGTCCAGCGGGCTGTCCACATGCGCGGGGTCGGACAGGAGACCGGCCAGTTCCTCCCGGTGCGCCGGTGCTCCGCACCAGAACGAGGCTGCATGCAACGCCCGCAGAAGGGCATTGAGCGCGTCGGGGTTCTCGTCTGCCCAGTCGGATGCGACGGCCAGCACCTTTTCGGGGCTCTGCCGCCAGATCGCGGCCTTTACCGTGGCGATCCGCCCCACTCCCCGCAGGACCGCGGCCGTGTTCCAGGGCTCGCCAGCGCAGAAGGCGTCCAGGGCACCCGAGGCGAGGGCGTCGGGCATCAAGGACGGAGGCAGGATGACGATCTCGAGGTCCTGATCCGGCACCATGCCGCAGGCTGTCAGCCAGTACCGGAGCTCGTAGTTGTGGCCCGAGTGGGGATGCACCACCCCGAAGCGAAGCGGCGCGAGGCCCTGGCCCGCGCGCCGCCGAACGACGCGGTGCAGGGCCAAGCCCGTGGTGGAGGGGACGAGGTCGGGCAGGGCGCCTTCGGACGCCACGAGTTCCCACACGGCGTTCGACACCGTGACGGCGTTGCCGCCCAATCCCAGCGCCATTGGCACCACAGTGCGCGCCGCTAGCGGCCAGAGCCCGAGATTGCATGCGATGGGCATTGGACCCAGCATATGTGCGACTTGAACATGTCCCACTGCAAGCCGGTCGCGGATGTTGGCCCAAGAGGACTCCCGCAGGAGGGTGAGGTCGATGCCCTCGGCCTCGGCAAAGCCTTTGGCCTTGGCCACCACGAGAAGCGCGCTGTCCGTGAGCGGCATGAAACCGGCGGTGATGCGGTGGGTCACAGATCGTCTCCCAGCAGGTCCGCGGCGGTCAGAAGGCTTTGGGCGATCTCGACGATCTTGCGGTTCTTGTTCATCGCGGTGCGGCGGAGAAGGGCGTAGGCCTCGTCCTCACCGATCCGCTTCTGCTTCATGAGGAGGCGCTTGGCCCGGTCCACGACCTTGCGCCCCTCGAGCTCGTCACGCGCTTCCTGCAACTCGCGCGTGAGGCGGGCGAAGGCGTTGAAGCGGCTGACCGCCATGTCGAGGATGGGCTTGACCCGCTCCTGCCGAAGGCCGTCGACCACATAGGCTGAGACGCCCGCCTCCACCGCCTGCGCGATGGCGTCGCCATCCGCATGGTCCACGAACATGGCGACGGGGCGGTTCACCACGCGGGACAACTGGAACATGTGCTCCAGCATGTCGCGGCCAGGATTTCCAAGGTCGATGACAATGACGTCCGGGGCGGCCTCCTCGATGCGGCGGGCGATCCCGGTCAGGGAATGGACCAGCGTCACCTGGTCATGTCCGGCTTCCCGCAGGCCAGCCTCGATAATCGCGGCCCGGGCGCGGTTCTCGTCGATGACGAGGATGGACAGGGACGCTGACATCATAAGGCCATAGTGCACCGGAGACAGCGCGCTGAAAAGCGCTGCGACGCAGCAAGTGGGCTCGGACCTCCGGACCTGCCCGATAATGCGGCGGATGTGTCGAAGGGCACGGCACGGGCTTGGCCCAGCGACCACGGGACGCTATGGCTGCCGCCCACGCCCCTCCCGAGCTTGCAGGAGCCCCCATGATTCAGGACGCCGTCCGCCGCATCCCCCACGTCATCGCAGCGGAGATCGGGGCCGGGGCCCAGCAGGTCGCTGCCGCGATAACCCTGCTGGATGGGGGCGCGACGGTGCCCTTCGTCGCACGCTACCGCAAGGAAGCGACGGGCGGCCTCGATGACACGCAGCTTCGCACGCTGTCCGAGCGGCTGGCGTACCTGCGCGACCTCGAGGCGCGTCGGGCGGCCATCACCGCCTCGATCACCGAGCAGGGGAAGATGACCCCCGACCTCGATAAGGCCATCGCCAAGGCCGGGACCAAGGCCGAGCTCGAGGACATCTACCTGCCGTTCAAGCCTAAGCGGCGCACAAAGGCGATGATCGCGCGCGAGAACGGCCTGCAGCCCCTGTTCGACTCGATTCTCGCGGACCGCCGGGCCGATCCCGTCGCTCTGGCGCGAGCCTACGTGACCGAGGCCGTCCCGGACACGAAGGCCGCCCTGGAAGGGGCGCGGGACATCCTGGCCGAAGGGCTGGCCGAGAACGCCGACCTCTTGGGCCGCCTCCGTGGTCATATGAGGCAGGTCGCGAGGCTGTCCGCCAAGGTCGTCGCCGGGAAGGAGGCCGAGGGCGCCAAGTTTTCGGACTACTTCGCCCATTCGGAGACCTGGGCCAAGGCTCCGTCCCATCGCGTGCTCGCCATGCTGCGGGGGCGCAACGAAGGGGTGCTCTCGGTTGATCTGGAGGTGGACGACGATGCTCCGCGCGGCGAAAGCCCGGCCGAGCGCAGTTGCGCGGCGGTGCTGAACACCTCCGGCAATGGACCCGGCGACGCCTGGCTGCGCGAGGCGGCAAGCTGGGCCTGGCGGGTCAAGCTGCGCGGGTCGCTGTCCGTAGACCTGATGGTCGAGTTGCGCGAGCGGGCGGAGGAGGAGGCGATCCGAGTCTTTGCCCGCAACCTCAAGGACCTGCTCTTGGCCGCGCCGGCCGGGGGCAAGGCGACCATGGGCCTCGACCCCGGCATCAGGACCGGGGTAAAGGTCGCCGTCGTTGACCCGACGGGCAAGGTGCTGGCGACCGACACGGTCTACCCCTTCCAGCCCAAGAACGATCTGCGGGGCGCGCAGGTGACGCTCGCGCAGCTGATCTCACGCCACGGCGTCCAGCTCATCGCCATCGGCAACGGCACCGCGAGCCGCGAGACCGAGAAGATGGTCGCCGACCTCCTGGCCCATCTTCCGGGCACCGAGAAGCCCGTGAAGGTGATCGTGAGCGAGGCGGGGGCCTCGGTCTATTCCGCCTCGGAACTTGCGGCCAAGGAATTCCCTGATCTCGACGTGTCCCTACGGGGTGCGGTGTTGATCGCGCGCAGGCTGCAGGACCCGCTGGCCGAACTGGTGAAGATCGAACCCAAGTCCATCGGCGTCGGCCAGTACCAGCATGACGTGGATCAGGGCCGGCTAGGGCGATCCCTGGAGGCGGTGGTCGAGGATGCTGTGAACGCGGTGGGCGTGGACCTCAACACCGCGTCCGCTCCACTGCTGGCCCGCGTCTCGGGCGTAGGGCCCTCGCTCGCCGCGTCCATCGTCGCCCATCGCGACCAGAACGGCCCGTTCCGAACCCGGCGCGAATTGCTCAAGGTCGCCCGTCTTGGACCCAAGGCCTTCGAACAGGCGGCGGGGTTCCTGCGGATCGCTGGCGGCGCAGAGCCGCTGGACGCGTCCTCGGTCCACCCCGAGGCTTATGACGTCGCGCGGAAGATCGTGAAGGCCTGCGGGCGGGACATCCGGGCCCTCATGGGCGATGCCGCCGCCCTCAAGGCCGTGGACCCCCGTGCGTTCGTGGACGACCGCTTCGGCCTTCCCACCGTTCAGGACATCCTGGCGGAGCTGGAAAAGCCGGGCCGCGACCCGCGACCGTCGTTCAGGACCGCCACCTTCACCGAAGGCGTCAAGGAGATACAGGATCTCAGGCCCGGGATGCTGCTGGAAGGGACCGTCACCAACGTGGCGGCCTTCGGGGCGTTCGTCGATATCGGCGTGCACCAGGACGGGCTCGTGCATGTCAGCCAGCTTGCCGACCGGTTCGTCAAGGATGCGCATGAGGTCGTGAAGGCCGGGGACGTGGTCAAGGTCCGCGTGGTCGAGGTCGACGTGCCGAGGAAACGGATCGGTCTCACCATGCGCAGCGACTCGGGCGAAGCGCGGGAGCAGGCGCGTGAACGCGGTCCGGCCAAGGACAAAGCTCCTGCGAGGGGGCCCACCTCGGCAGCTCCAAAGGGGGGCGCGTTGGGGGGCAACGCCTTTGCCGACGCTCTCAAGGGCAAGTTCGGCCGCTGAGGCCCCCTACGGGAGCGGGCGGGACGTCCGGTGAAGATGGACCCGCAGGCTCCCGTGGGGCACTGGGGGACCCGGCGGGTCGAAAGGCAGCCCCGTCGCCTTGGCCAGCGACGGCTCGCTCGTGACTAGGCCGACGCGCCAGCCCGAGAAACGGCTGCGAAGCACCTCGCCCAGAGAGGCATGGAGGCCGTAAAGCAGTCGCTTGTTGCCGATCCGGGCCCCATAAGGTGGGTTGACCATCACGAGGCCGGGCGGCCCCTCCGGTCGTTCGAGAGCCGAGATCGGCTGCGCCCGGAAATGGGTCAGGGCCGAAATCCCGGCGCGTTCGGCGTTGGCGCGGCTCATCGCGATGGCGCCAGCGTCCCGGTCGAAGCCCAGGAAGCGGAACGGCACTGCGCGGGCCATCCGGGGCTCTCGCATCTTTGCCCAGGCCGCGGCGTCGAAGGTGGCCAGCCGTTCGAAGGCGAAGGCCCGCGATCGCCCTGGTGGTAGGCCCAATGCGATCTCGGCCGCCTCGATGACGAATGTCCCTGATCCGCACATCGGGTCAAGCACGGGCTCGCGGCCCGCGTAGCCGCAGTCCCGCAGGAACAGCGCGGCCAACGTTTCGCGCATGGGCGCCTTGTTCACCGCTTCCTTGTGGCCGCGACGGTGCAGCAGCTCGCCCGACGTGTCGACGCTGATCGTGCAAAGGTCGTCCTCGACCCTCGCCACCACCCGGATCGCCGCGTCATCGCTGATCGGGACGCCGAACTCCTCGCGCAGCGCCGTCTCGATACGCTGGACGACCGCGCCCGCGTGATAGATCCGGGAGCTCTTGCAGGAGGCTTCGACCCGCACCGGCTCGTCCGGTCGCAGAACCTCTGCCCAGGGAAACTTTCGGGCACGTTTGTCGAGCTGGGCCAGATGCAGGGCACGGAACGCGCCGATCCGCGCCAGGATGCGGCTGGGGCCCCGGAGTTCTAGATTCGCGCGCCAGACGTCGCGCCAGGTGCCGCGAACGGTCACGCCGCCGACCGAGGCCACCGGATCGGCAAAGCCTTTCTCGCGCGCTTCGGCGCACAGCGCCTGTTCCAGCCCAGGTGGGGCCACGAGATAGATGTCGAAGGGATCGTCATTGGACATGCGGCCCGATAGCCGAACGGCCCCGAAGCTTCGACCCCTATCTGCGCTACGGTGGATTCGGTCGCCGGCGCGGCTGGCCGGGACCGGGAACCACCGACCTTCGCTCAGCGCCCTGACATAGCCTGCCGCAGCACGCGCGAAAGGCCCTCGACCGAGTAGGGCTTGTGCAGCAGATCGAAGCCGTGCGTGCCTTCCTCGGCCAGGACATGACTGTAGCCGCTGGTCAGCACCACCGGAACCGGGATCGCCCGTTTCCGCACCTCGCGCGCAAGCTCGATGCCGCTCATGCCAGGCATGACGACATCCGTGAACACGACAGCGAAACGGTCCGGGGTCGCCTCGAGATGATCGAGCGCGTCCTTGGCGCTAGCCACCCAGATGGTGCCGAAGCCCAGATCCTCGAGGAGCCGGGCGGCGAACTCTCCGACCAGGCGGTTGTCCTCGACCACGAGAACGCAGCCCTTGATCCGGTCCGTGTCCGGCGGCGTCTCGGCTCGCACTTCGGTCTGGCGCGCCTCGCGCCTGGCGCGTGGCAGGTAGATCGTGAAGGTGGCACCCTGGCCCGGCACGCTTCTGACGTCCACCTCGCCCCCGGACTGCTTGACGAAACCAAAGACCTGGGACAGCCCCAGGCCTGTGCCCTTGCCGACTTCCTTGGTGGTAAAGAAGGGCTCGAACACCCGGTTCCGGCAGTCCGGCGGGATGCCTTCGCCCGTGTCGGTCACGGAAAGCACGATGAAGTCGCCCGACACCCTGGCGTGGCCGCGTACCGGTGGGACGCTGTCCTTTGCCCGCAATGCGATGGTGAACCGCCCCTCACCGTCCATCGCGTCCCTCGCATTGACGGCCATGTTGATGAGGGCGGCGTCGAACTGGGTGGGATCGGCCTCGACCGGGCAATGATCGCAGTGCACCTCGGTCACGATCTCGATGCGCGAGCCAAGGACGCTGCGCAGCATGCCGCTCAGGTTCTGCACGCGCTCTACCGCGTCGAAGACCTCGGGCACCAGCGCCTGCCTCCGCGCGAAGGCAAGAAGCTGCCGCGTCAGCTGCGTCGCCCGTTCGGCAGTCTCGGCGATGGCCTCGATGTAGCGGTGACGCTTCTCTGCGGGGAGGTTGTCCCTGCGAAGGAACCCGATGGACGAGGTGATCACCGTCAGGAGGTTGTTGAAGTCGTGGGCCACGCCGCCGGTGAGCTGCCCGATGGCCTCCATCTTCTGACTTTGCCGAAGCGCCTCCTCCACCTTCATCCGCTCGGCGATCGCGGATTCCAGCTCCGCAGTCCGCTCCGTCATTGCCTGCTCCAGGCTGCGATTCAGAAGCGCCACGGCGTGATGCGCCTGCTCGCGCTCCTCCACGTCGATGCAGGTTCCGATCCAGCGGACCACCCGGCCTGAATCGTCCCGCTGGGCCACGGCTCGGCAGTCGAAGCAGCGATGTGCCCCGTCGGCGCGCTGGAACCGCAGCCGGGCCTGAAAGTCGGTGCCATCCGCAACCGACTGCTGCCAGAAGCGGACCGCGTCCTTGCGGTCCTCCTCGTGAATGGAAGTCAGCCAGCGGTCGCCCAGGAGGTCCTGGGTATCCCGCCCTGTGTAGTTTGAGTAGAGAGCATTGACCTCGGTGTTGTGGCCATCCGCATCCGTCACGAACACGAAGCCCGGCAACGCGTCGGTCAGGGCCTGGTAGCGACGGTCGGCCTCCAGCTCTGTCGTGCGGTCGCGCATGATCTTGACGTAGCCCTGGCCGCGGGCCCCGTCCTTGAGGGGCATGAGCAGCCCTGACCCCCAGAACCGCGAGCCGTCCTTGCGCAGGTGCCAGCGCTCGTTGACCGACCGGCCATCAAGACGGGCGCGGGCCATCTCGTCCTTGTGGGTTCCCGCCTCCTGGTCGGCCGGCGTAAAGATCATGGCCGCGTCCAGTCCAACCGCTTCGGCCGAGGACCACCCCATCAGCGCCTGGGCCCCCAGGCTCCAGCTCGTGATGATGCCTTGCTCGTCTACCGTGAGGATGGCGAAGTCGGTCGCGCTGTCGAGGATCAGGGAAGCGAGATCTGGCTCGGACCCTGCAAGGACGTCGTCGGCAATCTGGGTCATTGGGGCGCTTGGTATCTGGGACGGGCAGGAGTCTAACGTGGTGAACGTGCCATAGGGTCCAGCCTTGTAGCCGAGGCCTCGACGTCAGGCACCGAACCGGAGCGCCGGGCACATCGGGAGGATGACGAGACACCCTTATCGCGGGTTTCGTTCCGGGCCACACCCTGTTCAGCACCAACTCCGGCTACCATCGCGGCTAGGTATCGAGCGCCTGCTCGAGCAGCGACATGGCTCCGTCCCGGCTTCTCGCGATGGCGATGAAGCGACCGGCATGACAGAAGACCGAGTCGGCAACCCCGGTCGCGGCCACGAGGTCCGGACCGCGCAACCCGGCCCAAGCCTCGGGCAACAGCTTTCTGGACTGGAAACTGTCTCGTGAGACATTCACGGTATTGAGCTGCCACTCGTTCCGGGATGGAGCCACGACGAACACGATATCGTTCGCTCCGTCGTTCGACCCGGCCGACAGTATGGCCTCCAGGTAATCCATGGATCGCGGAAGCTCGATCCAGTTCGGGTGCGAGCGATGGGCGATCGCGTGATCCACAAGGGCCCGAGAGCGCAGACTGGCCGCCGTGCTGTCCACCTGCGCGCGCAGCATCCGGCCCGCAAAGGCCGCTGATTCGAGGAAGGCTGCATCGTCGCGGCCGGGCCGATCATCGTCGAAGGCGGGCCGGAACGCCATCAACAGGCTGGGCAACGACAGCGGATGCATCAACGCCTGCTGGCCATCCCCAAGCTCTCCGTTGTCCACGGCATCGATGTCCCGGACGAGCCCGAGGTCGACCGCCGTGTGGACCTGATCGAGGGTGTCGGGGGACAACCCTGGATCGTCGTGCGCCGCCGCGATGAAAGCCCGCCCGAAATGCTTCCAGACCAGCCCGAAGCTGGAATAGGCCAGCCCATCGGCTCGGCGTGGCCGATCCGGCTGATGGTGGTCGTAGAAGTGTTGGTCAGGCACGTAGCGGAAGCCCACGTCAAAGACGATGGCGCGGCCCTCGGCCTTGGCGATGACCCCTGCGTCCCGTGTCCGCACGAGCCGTGCCTCTGGGTGCAGCGCCGACAGCACGGCATAGGCCAGCAGGTCGTCGGCATGGAAGCTTCCGGAATGGGTGATGAGCGCCTCAATCTTGACCATGATCCCTCCTGCCTGGGTGCTGGTCAGGTGGCCTGTGGCCGAGTGGGCGTCAACCGGGAACCGTGACGCACAGGGCCGGTTCCTGCGAGGCGCGTGGCAGGCAGGTCGGGATCTCCACGTGACGCTGCCTGGGATACTGGAGCCGGACAACGAAGCCGATCAGGCGAGGTCGAGGTCGTTGTCCTCCGCCGGCTCTCGCGAAGGCTCGCCCAGGATCTGCACGATCATCGGCTCAGGGGCGCCAAGAAATTCGACAAAGGAGCGGATCTGCTCGGGGGCACGCTGCTGCTCGGACAAGACGTCGATCAGGCGGCGCAGGCCCGGCTCGTAGGCTTCATCGGTCCCACCCTCTTCGACGGCGCGGCAAAGCGCGTCGATGTCGGCATACTGGCTTCTGATCTGCTCGTAGTCATCAAGGGTCATGAGGCTTCCTGCGAACCTGGGTGTCGCAGGAAGCCATCTATGCCGAAGGCTCACTGGGGCCAGTCCCCCGGCCGCCTGTAGCAGGTCGGAAGGGCCCCGGGTTCACAATAGGCAGGCGGGCCCCGGCCCGTAAGGGGGCCACTCTGCGGCCTCACCACGCCCACTCGGCGTTTTCACCGCCAGTGTTACCGGCGCGGGACGCTCGAAATGGAGCCCGCGCCCGGAAGATCGATGTTGATCTCCAGGCTCGACCGCTCGTCCCCGCGCTCCATGCGGATATCGACGGCATCGCCATCGATCTGCATGTGCCGCCGGATCACCTCGAGGATCTCCCGCTGCAGCATCGGCAGGAAGTCGGGGTTCGACGATCCGTCGCCCCGCTCGTGCGCGAGAAGGATCTGCAGACGCTCCTTGGCGGTCTGCGCCGTCTTGGCCTTGCGATTCCCGAACGAGAAGCCAAACATGCTCATGCCGTCCATCCAAACAGCCGTTGGAAGAAGCCGGGCCGCTCCTTCATGTCCATGCGCAGTTCGATCTGCTCACCCGTCAGGCGGCCCACGGCGTCCTCGTAGGCCGTTCCGGCGCGGGACGGCTCGTCCAGCACCACGGGCGTGCCCACGTTCGAAGCCTTCAGGACCGCCGGGCTTTCCGGGATGATGCCAAGGAGCGGGATCGCCAGGATGTCCAGCACGTCCTCGACGGTCATCATTTCGCCCCTGGCGACGCGCTGGGCGTCGTAGCGGGTCAGCAAGGCGTGCGTCTTGATCGGCTCCAGCCCAGGCTGTTCGGCCCGGCGGGTCTTGCTGTTGAGAAGGCCCAGCACGCGGTCGCTGTCACGGACCGAGGACACCTCGGGGTTGGTGACGACGATGGCCTCGTCGGCGAAGTACATGGCCAGCTGCGCGCCACGCTCGATGCCGGCGGGGCTGTCGCAGACGATGTAGTCGAATTCCTCGCGCAGTTCGTTCAGCACGCGCTCGACGCCTTCGCGGGTCAGCGCGTCCTTGTCGCGGGTCTGCGACGTCGGAAGCACGAACAGGTTCTCGAGCCGCTTGTCCTTGATCAGCGCCTGCTTGAGCTTGGCGTCACCCTGGATCACGTTGATGAAGTCGAAGACGACCCGCCGCTCGCAGCCCATGATGAGGTCGAGGTTCCGCAGGCCCACGTCGAAGTCGATCACCACGGTCTTGTGGCCGCGCTTGGCGAGCCCGGCGCTGATGGCGGCAGAGGTGGTCGTCTTGCCTACGCCCCCCTTGCCGGATGTCACGACGATGATCTTGCTCACTGGCCGCTCCTATCGATTGTGTGGTTGTCCAAGGGCCTCGACGCAGAGGCGTTCGCCTTGGAGAAAGACCTGCACGCTTTGCTTTTGGACCGGGGGCCCAAGAGTCTCGCTGGTCCGATAAAGGCCGGCGATGGACAGCAGTTCGGCTTCCAGGCTTTGGCAGAAGATGCGCGCGGACTCGTCGCCATAGACCCCTGCGAGGGCCCGCCCGCGCATGTGACCGTAGACGTGGATGTTGCCCGAAGCGATCAGCTCCGCCCCCGAACTGACCGGCCCGACGATCACGAGATCGCCCTGGTCCGCTACGACCGTCTGGCCCGAGCGGACGGGGGTGGTGATGACCCGGTTCGCGGGTGGCGCAGGGTCAGCGACCTTGGCTGCCGGACGGCTCTCCTCGCGGGCCGCCGCCGTTCGGGCAGGGGCGTCACGTCCGCCGGACAGGACAATCAGCCCGGCCCCCGTGGCCGCGGCAGTCTGCTCCACGTTGCCGTTCTGAATGCCGAAGACCGACAGCTTTCGGCCGCGCAGGAACTCCACGAGCCGGAGAAGATCATCGCCCTGCACAAGCTTGCCGGACTGTTCCAGGTCGATCACGACCGGAGCCTCGGCGAAGAACTGCGGGGTTTCCCGTAGCTGGGTATCCAGCGCGGCGAGAAGCTCCTCGTCGGGGCGATCGGCAAGCCTGAGGGCGAGCGCGGTAAAGAACCGGCCGCGAAACTGGAACGCCTGGGCCGTCGTGACACCGCGTCCGCTGCGGTCTTTGGCTTTGTCTGATTGCACGCCTGGACTGATGCTCTTGCTCGAGTTCGTTCGTGACTGCAGGGCCACGCCGCCGTTGGCGGTCTCCGTAATCCCCTGGCGCACGCGGGTCCACCTTTGCGCGAGTCTCTGCGCTGCGCTCGGCAAGCTTCTGCCACCATCATGGACCAGGGACAAGGGCGCGGGTGCGCCGTGTTCCCCGACGCGCCGGCACTCGTGACCATCTGAAGAAGCCTATCGCGCGGGCAGTCCCATCCGTATGACCCAGCGGAGCGATCACCTCCAGCGCCCTGCACCCGAGCACGCTCCGGAGGACATCGTCGGCTCAGCCGAAGACGCGATCCACGACACCCCGGAGCCGCGCCACTGTTCCGTCCACATCCGCCAACTTGTCGAGCCCGAAGAGCCCCAGGCGGAAGCTGCGGAATCCTTCGGGCTCATCGACCTGCAGGGGCACCCCGGCCGCGATTTGCATGCCTTCGCTGGCGAAGCGGCGGCCCGACTGGATCTCCGGGTCATCGGTGTAGCATACGACAACGCTGGGCGCTTCCCATCCCTGTGCGGCGACCGATCTCAGCCCTTTTCCGGCCAGGAGCTCGCGCACCTGACGTCCAAGCTCCCACTGCGCCGCCTTGGCCCGGTCGAGGCCGAAGTCGCGGGTTTCCACCATCGTGTCGCGGAACTGGCGTAGGGAGTCGGTCGGCATGGTGGCATGGTAGGCATGCCCGCCTGCCTCGTAGGCTGCCATGATCGAGGACCACTTCTTTAGGTCGAGCGCAAAGCTGTTGGACGTGGTGCCATCCAGCCGGGCCTTGGCCGCCTGGGACATCATCACGAGTCCTGCGGCCGGCGTGGAGGACCAGCCCTTCTGCGGTGCCGAGATGAGGACATCGACGCCGGTGGCCTTCATGTTGATCCACACGCAACCCGAGGCCACGCAGTCCAGCACAAGGATCGCACCCACCTCGTGCGCCGCGTCCGCCAATGCCCGGATGTAATCGTTCGACAGGATAATCCCCGCAGAGGTCTCCACGTGGGGAGCAAAGACCGCGTCGGGCCGTGCCTCGCGGATGGCCGACACGACATCCTCGATCGGGGCAGGGGCATAGGGGGCGGGAGCTGCATTGCCCTGCGGGCGTGCCTTGAAGACGGTGGTCTTGGCCGCGAAGCCGCCTGCCTCGAAGATCTGGGTCCATCGGTAGGAGAACCAGCCGTTCCGAACGATCAGGGCGTGCGCTCCGCTACCGAACTGACGCGCGACGGCTTCCATGGCGTAGGTGCCGCCCCCCGGCACGACGGCTACCGCATCCGCCCCATACACGTCCTTCATCCCGGAAGAGATGTCCCGCATCACTCCTTGGAACACTTTCGACATGTGGTTCAGCGCGCGGTCGGTGAAGACCACCGAAAACTCCATCAGGCCGTCGGGATCGACGAATGACCTGTGGGCATGGATGTCGTCCATCGTCTCTCCTCCTCCTTGCGCGCTCCCTTAAACCTATGCCGCAACGCTCGGGCCGCAAACCCCGTTCAGAGGTCACGAGCCATCCATGAGACGGCGGAGGTTTCCGATGCGCGTCTGGACGCACCCCTGAGGGCCGGCTGCGATGAGCCAGCCATCTTAGGGCCGTTCGGGCGCTGCCGGAGCCAGGGAAGGGCAGGATCGCTGTCGCGCAATGATGTTTTGTGGGCAAAGCGGGGCTAGTTCGCTCGAGTCGAGGTGTGGGCAACGTCCGTTGGGCCACCGCTTGTGACGCGGTAGAAGGCTCGGGGTGGCAGTCGGGTGCCACTCCGAATGGCTGCCCAACCCTCCACTCCTTGGTCCAGGTCAGGCCGGAAAGGCCAAGTCTCGCTCTCCGACCGCGAGCATGCGACAAAGAAGCTTAAGCAAGGCATCGAAGTGCTTGATCCAGCCGAGTTTCGCGTCAACTATCCACAGGGTGAGGGAGCCACGGGGGGGACCACTATGGCCACGCTCAAGGAGTTCGAGGCAGCGCTTCGCGAGCAGGGGATGCGTCAGGCGCTGGCCATTCTCGATAAGCTGCGCGAGCGGGACCGCAAGGAACGCAAGGTGGGCGCGGCCCGGCGCGTGGTGGGCCGAAAGATGACGCCCGAGCTGGCCCGACGCATCCTGGACCTGCACGAGACCACCAAGATGACCCAGCAGGAGATCGCCTTCGAGTTGGGCGTGAACCAGGGCCGGGTCAACGAAGTCATCAAGCATGGCAAATGGCTGGTCGATGACCCCGCAGCTCCCGAAGCCGTGGCTCGCGACCGCGCCCTTGCGCGGATTCGGCAGGAAAGGCCCAAGCCGAAGGCTTCTGCCAAGCCAAAGGCTTCCACCAAGCCACGGCGCAAGGTCGCGCCTCAGCTTGCGCTGTTTTAGAGCAGCGTCCGAACAGATGATGACCTCGAGGTTCTGGAATGCGGCCAACTGACCCTTATAGGCGGCGCGGGCTTCGAACGTTCAACCGGTGACGCGTTCGTAGCAGAAGCCGAAGCGCTGCACCTCCGACTGGTACAGATGGTTCGGGACGACCACCTTGACCTCCCTCTCGAGCGCGACGTTGCTCAGATGGTCCACGAGGTCGGCGCGGGGCTCGGCGGTCGGCATCCCGGCGACCCGTCTCGTTGTCCTGGAAGGCCGGCGCGAAGGGCATCCGTCCCACGTCTCCAGGAAAAGGGTCGTGACCCGACCGGCGCGGGAGGCCTAAGGCCTCAGGAGGTTATCGGTGTTCTTGGCCTCCAGATGCGTCAAGCTCCCGAGGATCGATTGCCACGGCTTCAGGCTCATCGGGTCAGCTCCATAATCAGGCACGCGGCTGCGGCATAGCCAGGTTCGGGAAGGGTCATTTCCTTCGGGCGGTCGGGCATCTCCGCGCCCCGGCCTTCATCGAACATCTCACCGATCTGATGCCAGAGCGAGAGCCTCTCCGCCGGGGCCACGATGTCGGCGCGGTACCTTTGATCGCGCGGTTGTGCTGGTCCATCGTATAAGCCGACATCTGTGCCAAGGAGATAGTGGGCCCGCTGTTCTAGATGACCTCGCCATGGAGTTGTGGCCCGCGGTGCTGATGTAGAGGTCGCCGCTTTGAGCGCGGAAGCGTGATGCGTCTTGATCACCCGGCTGTTGGGCCATGGATGCGTGCCGGCCCCGACGCTGGCACTGGGCCCGACCAGCAAGAGACGAAGGGTATCAGCGCGCGCCGCCATCATGGCACGCTTAGAGCCTGACTCGGAACTCTTTCAGCATGCGCAATGGCTTGCGATGCGGCGGGTGAGAAGGCGTATATGGGCGATGAGGAGGAATGCGGTCGCGGAGGCATGGTTTTCTCCCAGTCCTTGGCCAGTCTT
>NZ_VDFU01000003.1 GCF_006152115.1 Rubellimicrobium rubrum
GCATCTGCACGGTATGGGTGGTCTCGGTGGCGGCCGCCGCACCAGCCAGAAGAGCAAAGACGGCGGCGGTGAGGGTCTTGGTGAGCATCGGACTGTCCTATCCACGGGGTGTCGTTTCGTCTTGAAAGGAGGGATAGACTGGACGCCGAGGTCGTTTATTGATCTTGCGCAAACTCCGGAGGAACGTGTGGCCAAGCTCGACGAAAGCCTGATCGCTGCGCTGGCACCGTTCCAGAAGCTCGATCGCCACCAGATTCGCGAGATCCTCGACCAAGCTGTGCCCAAGCGCCACGACGAAGGGTCCGAGATCTTTCGCGAGGGCGAGGAGGCCGACCGCTTCTTCCTTCTGCTGGACGGCTTCGTGCGCGTGGTCCGCACGACTCCGACGGGAGAGCAGGTGATTCTCCGGCACATTCCGCCCGGCCAGCTCATCGGCATTGCGCCGGCGCTTGGTCGCCCGACCTATCCCGCCTCGGCCCTATCGGCGAGCGAGTCTCTCACCTTGGCGTGGCCGGTTCGGCTGTGGGCCGTCTTTCTGGAACGGTACCCGGGCTTCGCCAGCCATGCCATGAGCGCCATGGGGCAGCGTTTCCAGGAGCTGCATGACCATGTCACGGAACTCGCCACCAAGGCGGTGGAGCAGCGCGTGGCGGCCTGCGTGCTGCGCATGGTCAACCAGAGCGGGCGCAAGGTGGAGGGTGGGATCGAGATCGCGTTTCCCGTGACCCGCGCCAACATCGCCGAGATGACGGGCACCACGCTTCATACCGTGAGCCGACTGCTGTCGGCCTGGGAGCGCGACGGCATCGTGGAAAGCCGACGCAAGCATATCGTGGTGACCGCGCCCCACCGCCTCGTGATCCTGTCGGGCGCGACGGGGTAGCGCGACGCCCGGCCAAAGGGGCGGCCACGGGGTCAGACGGCTGCGCGCAGCCGCGCCCGGAACTCGTCCTCGTCCAGGCGGTATTCCTGCACGGCGTCGATCACGGTGTGGAACGGCGCGATCGGGCAGCCGAAGCAGAGCATCCTGCGCTCGAGGAACGCTTCCGCTGTCGCGGGCCAGTGCTCGAACAGGCGCGCCAGTGGCAGGTCCGGATCGTCGATGGAAGGGCGTCGCATGGCTCATCCTTGGGGGGTCCGGCCATGGGGCCGGGTCCGGTCAGGATCATCCCAGGTAATCTGTCCTTCTTTGCGTTGCATCAAACTCGACGCGCATCGGCTCGGCTAAGACCTGTCGGACTAGAACGTCTGCCGGAGAGCTCCATGTCGGAATACCTGACCAAGGCCAGGGCGCGGAACGTGTTCTACGGAGGCTCGCTGTTCTTCGCGGCCGTCTTCGTGGCCATGGTCGTCCACAGCCACCACTACATCGTCACCACCTCCACGGCCGGGATGCCGCTGACCGACGAGGTCGTCCTGGGCAAGCATGTCTGGGAGGAGAACAGCTGCATCAACTGCCATTCGCTCTCGGGCGAAGGCGCCTACTTCGCCCCCGAGCTCAGCAACGTCATGACCCGCTGGGGTGTGACCGACGATCCCGAGGGGGCCTACGAGATCCTCGACGGCTGGATCAAGGCGCAGCCTTCGGGGGCCGAGGGCCGGCGCCAGATGCCGTTCTTCGACCTGACCGAAGACGAGACCCGCGGCCTGGCCGAGTTCCTGCGCTGGGCCGATCACACCGACCTTCAGGGCTGGCCGCCCAACGACGCCGGCTGAGGAAAGATCGACATCATGAAGTACAAATCCCAACACGTCGCGCTGGCCTACTTCGGCGTCGCGCTCCTGCTGTTCGCGGTCCAGGTCTTCGCGGGGCTCCTCGCGGCCTGGATCTATGTCGCCCCCAACACGCTGTCCGAGCTGCTCCCGTTCAGCATCGTCCGCATGATCCACACCAACGCGCTGGTGGTCTGGACGTTGCTGGGCTTCTTTGGCGCGGCCTACTACCTCGTGCCCGAAGAGGCCGAGCGCGAGCTCTTCTCGGTCAAGCTGGCTTGGGTCCAGCTCGCCATCCTCACGGCGGGCACCCTGGCCGCGGTGGCGGGCTACCTGTTCCGCATCCATGGCGGGCGCGAGTTCCTCGAGCAGCCGCTCTGGGTCAAGTACGGCATCCTCGTGGCGGCGCTGATCTTTCTGTTCAACATCACCATGACCTCGCTTGCGGGCCGCAAGACCGCGATCACCAACATCCTGCTTCTGGGGCTGTGGCTGCTGTCGCTCCTGTGGGTCTTTGCCATCATCAACCCCGACAACCTGGCGCTGGACAAGATGTACTGGTGGTTCGTGGTCCACCTCTGGGTCGAAGCGACCTGGGAGCTGGTCATGGCGGCGATCCTGGGCTTTCTCATGCTCAAGCTCACCGGCGTGGACCGCGAGGTGATCGAGAAGTGGCTTTACGTCATCGTCGCCATGGCGCTCTTCTCGGGCATCCTGGGCACCGGGCACCACTACTTCTGGATCGGCGCGCCGGGGTACTGGCAGTGGGTGGGCTCCGTCTTCTCGACCTTCGAGGTGGCCCCGTTCTTCGCGATGATGACGTTCAGCTTCGTCATGGTCTGGAAGGGCCGCAAGAACCACCCCAACAAGGCCGCTCTCCTGTGGTCGCTGGGCTCGGCCACCGTGGCCTTCTTCGGCGCGGGTGTTTGGGGCTTCCTGCACACGCTACACGGGGTGAACTACTACACCCACGGCACGCAGGTAACCGCGGCCCACGGGCACCTGGCCTTCTACGGCGCCTATGTCTGCATCAACCTCGCGATCATGTCCTACGCCATCCCGGTCCTGCGCAACCGTGAGCCCTACAACCAGGTGCTCAACATCACGAGCTTCTGGCTGATGACCGGCGGCGTGGCCTTCATGACCTTCACGCTGACCTTCGCCGGCACGGTGCAGACGCACCTCCAGCGCGTGATGGGCCTGTACTACATGGAGGTCCAGGACCAGCTCGTGCTCTTCTACGTCATGCGCTTCGGCGCGGGTGCGGCGGTCGTCCTCGGGGCACTCCTGTTCATCTACTCGCAGGTCGCCGTCCGGCGCGAGATCGTCGCGCCCGGCCCCGCCGTCCGCCCATCCCTGCAACCGGGAGAATGACCGATGAACGCCCATCTCCAGACCCGCGCCGTGCCGTACTACCAACCCGCCGCCGACGAATGCGAGGTCTTCGCCGCCGCCCAGGCCAACGGTCTGCCCCTTCTCCTGAAGGGGCCCACAGGCTGCGGCAAGACGCGCTTCGTGGAGCACATGGCGGCCCGGCTCAACCTGCCCCTTTACACGGTCGCCTGCCATGACGACCTCTCGGCGGCCGACCTCATCGGCCGCTACCTCCTCAAGGGCGGCGAGACGGTCTGGGCCGACGGGCCGCTGACCCGCGCCGTACGCGACGGCGGCATCTGCTACCTCGACGAGGTGGTCGAGGCCCGCAAGGACGTGACCGTGGTGCTCCACCCGCTCACCGACGACCGGCGGCGGCTGTTCATCGACCGCACCGGCGAGGATCTGCACGCCCCGCCGAACTTCATGCTCGTCGCGAGCTACAACCCCGGCTACCAGAACATCCTCAAGAAGCTGAAGCCGTCCACCCGCCAGCGCTTCCTGTCGATCGGCTTCGACTTCCCCGAGCCCGAACTGGAGCAGCGCATCCTCGTCCACGAGACGCGTCTCGACGAGGGCCGCGCCAAGGCGCTGGTCCGCCTTGCGGGCCATGTCCGCAAGCTCTCGGGCATGGACCTGGAGGAGGGTGTCTCGACCCGGCTGCTGGTCTACGCCGGCACCCTGATCGCGGGCGGCATGTCCGTCGCCCGCGCTCTCGAGGCCGCCATCATCGAGCCCCTCAGCGACGACACGGACACGCAGCAGGCGCTGCGCGACCTCGCCGCCACCGTCTTCGGGTGACCGCCATGCTCCACGCCGCCCTCGACCTCATGGAGCCCGAAGATTTCGTCGGCAATCTGTGGCACGACTGGGCCAGCCGCCTCGCCGCACCCGAGCAGGGCACGACGGACCAGGCGGTCACGCTCGAGGAGATGCGGGCCTCTGTGGCCATGCTCGTTCGGGGCCTGGGTGGCGCGGGCAGCGTGGAGATCGGCCCCGCGCCCGAGACCGTGGTCGCGCGCCGGCGGCGGCTGTCCGAGCAGGTGGCCGGCGTTTGGCCCAAGGAGCACCGCGCCACCTTCGACGGCGAGCGGCTGCGCCTGCCCCCGCAGATGGCCGTGTTCCCGTCGCGTGCGCTCAATCGCGCCGCCTACCTTTGGCTGGCGGCCCTCGCGGCCGTGTCCGAGCCCCTCCCGCGGCATGACGACCCCCTGGTCGCCGACCTCCTCCAGCTCCAGGCCATGCGTGAGGCGGACCGCCGCCTTCGCGAGCTCTGCCCCGGCCTCGCGCCCGCGGCAGCGGCCATGTCGGCTCACCTCCTGATGAGCCGGGACGCCCAGCCCGCCAGTGGCGCAGAACGCGCCGTCGAGGAACTCGCCCGGCTGGTGCTCGCCGTCGCCCCGTGGACATCCGACCGCGCCCAGGCGCTCCTGCGCGACCTGGAGGCCGGCACCCTCAAGGCGCCTCGCGGCTATGTGCCCATGACCCCCGTCCCCATCTGGCCCCGGCTGGAAGCCCGCGCCCCGGGCCGCGGCGCCGCCGAGACCCAGGATCCCGCAAGCACCGGCCCCCAAGGCGCCGCCGTGTCGTCGCGCAAGAAGGGCGAGCGCCGCGACCTCGACCAGGCCAACCGCCGCGACAGCTTCATCCTGTACCGCTTCGAGGGCATCCTGTCCTGGGCCGAGAGCCTCAACCTCGCCCGGACGACCGACGACGACAACGCGGACAATGCGGCCAAGGCCGCCGAGGACCAGGACCACATCACGCTGAGCCAGCACTGGAAGCGCGCGGCTTCGCGCCTGCGGGTGTCGCTCGACCTCGCGCCCCAGGATGCCGACCACGAACGCATCGCGGACCGCTTCACCTACCCCGAGTGGAACCACCGCGCCCGGACCTACATGCCCGACCACACCCGCGTGCTGGAGGCCCCCGTCGAGCCCGGTCCCCGGGCCGTCACCCCCGACCCGCGCCTGGCCGCCCGCGTCCGGCGCCAGTTCGAGGCCCTTCACCCCCGGCGCGTCACGCTGCCCCGGCAGATGGACGGCTCGGAGCTCGATCTCGACTCGGTGGTCAGTTCCCAGGCCATGATCCGAGCCACGGGCCAGGGCAGCGACCGCATCCACATGGCCTCGCGCGCGACGGAGCGGGATCTCGCGGTCGCCCTCCTGGTGGATTGCTCGCGCTCGACCGAAGCCGTGACCGGCAACCGCTCGGTCATCGATACGGCGCGCGACGCCGTTGGTGCTCTCGCCATGGGGCTCGACAAGGTGGGCGACCGGCTCGCGATCTGGGGCTTCTCCTCGCTCAAGCGCGACCGGGTGTTCCTGCACCGCTGCAAGGGCTTCGGCGAGCCGATGTCGGCCGCTGTCACGGCCCGGATCGGGTCCTTGCGGCCCGGCCATTACACCCGCCTGGGCGCCGCGATCCGCCATGCCTCCGCGCAACTCGCACAGGAGGGCGCGGCCAAGCGCCTCCTCCTGGTCATCACGGACGGCAAGCCCAACGACCTCGACCACTACGAGGGCGTCCACGGCATCGAGGACAGCCGCATGGCGGTGCGCGAGGCCCGCGCCCTGGGCCAGTCCGTCCACGGCGTCGTCATCGACGCCGACGGCCAGGACTGGTTCGCCCGCATCTTCGGACGCGCGGGCTTCACGCTGCTGCCCGATCCGGCGCGGCTTTCCCGGGCCTTGCCCGACATCTATCACGGACTCACACGGGAGACCTGACCATGCGCGTTCTTCTCGCCTTCCTGACCCTTCTGCCCGGCGCGGCCCTGGCCCAAGCCGCATCGAGCGCTGCGCCCCAGCCCATGACCGCCGAGGCCGAGATCATGTACGCCCTGGCCTGCGCCGGGCTGGTGCTGTCGCTCGGGGCGGCGCACTGGCTGGTGGCGCGGCGATGAAGCCGTCCTGGAGGCTGGTGGCCGGGATCTACCCCTTCGCCGCCGGGGCGATGGGGCTCAACGTCTTCTTCGCCTCGCTGATCCTGGGCTGGGTGGGCGTGCCCATCCTCACGCCCTGGACGGCATTCTGGCTCAGCCTGCCGCTGGGCCTTCCGGCGGCCTGGGTCTACGCGCGGCATCTGACCCGGCTCATGGTGGAAGTGGACGGGACGCTGGAGGAGGCATGACCGGCTTCACGCTGGCCTATGCCGGCTTTCTTCTGACGCACTTCGTGCCGACCCGGCCCAGGGTCCGCGAACAGCTGATCTGGGTTATGGGACGCCGTGCCTGGTTTTCCATCTATGGGCTGATCTCGCTCGCCGTCACGGTCTGGGTCATCTGGGCCGCCGGACGCGCCACATACATCGATCTCTGGCCGCAACTCCCATGGACCCGCTGGGTGCCCAACCTTGTGCTGCCTGTCGCGATCGCGCTGACCGCCTGCGGACTGCCGGCCAAGTCGGTGACACTAGGCGGCCCGCGCGTCTCCAAGCTCGACCCCAAGCGCCCCGGCTTCGCCGCGCTGACCCGCCATCCCCTGCTCTGGGCGCTCGTCCTCTGGTCAGGGGCACACCTGTTCCCGAACGGGGACCTCGCTCATGTGATCCTGTTCGGCGGCTTCGCCCTGATGGGCCTCGCAGCCATGCCAGCCTTCGATGCCCGCGCCAGGCAGGCCCTGGACCCTTTGGAGGCTCGCGACTACTTCGCCGTGACCTCGATCTTGTCCGTCCGGCCGCTCCTCGATCCAGCCTGGAGGCACCAAGAGGGCAAGCCGCTGGTGCCAAGGCTCGTCCTCGCCGCGGCCCTCTGGCTCGCGCTCCTCCTCCTCCACCCCCTGCTGATCGGCGTCACGCCCCTGCCGCTTTGACGGAAGCCGATCCCCGAGCCGGATCCATCTTGCCAACGTCCCAACACGCGGGCTTCCTGCACGGCATGATGCAGAGTCCTGACCCGTCTGTCTTCCTTCGCGCGCTCTTCGACCGGGCGATCGAGGTCGCGGATCCCATGCGGTCCCTGATGGCTCATCTGCCAGCCCGGCCCTCGGGGCGGGTTATCGTGGTCGGCGCGGGCAAGGCGTCGGCCCGCATGGCCGAGGCGGTCGGATCTGCATGGGGCCCCTGCGAGGGATTGGTCATCACCCGCTATGGCCACGAACGACCGTTGCAGGGGATCGAAGTCGTCTCAGCCTCTCACCCGGTCCCCGACGCGGCGGGCGAGGCCGCGACCGGGCGGATGCTCGACCTCCTTGCCGGCCTGACCGAGGACGACTTCGTCCTTGCCCTCATCTCAGGCGGCGCTTCGGCTCTCCTCGTAGCGCCGGTCCCAGGCGTGACCTTGGCCGACAAGCAGGCGGTGAACGCCGCCTTGCTGGCCTCCGGCGCGCCGATCTCGGCTATGAACACGGTCCGCAAGCACCTCAGCCGGGTCAAAGGCGGGCAACTCGCCGCAACGGCCTATCCAGCGCGGATGCTCGCCCTCATGATCTCGGACGTGCCGGGCGACGACCCCGCCGTGATCGGCTCGGGCCCGACGGTTGGCGAGCCGTCTTCCTCGGCTGCCGCAGGTGTCATTCTGGAGCGCTGGGGCATACAGGTGCCGGACTCTGTCCGGCGGGCCTTGGCTGGTGCGACCGACGTGGTGCCGCCGGGCGATCCCCGCCTGTCCCGTGTCCAGAACCGCGTGGTCGCGGCACCCGCCCAGTCGCTTGCCGCTGCGGCCGAGCAGGCTCGCGCGGTCGGTTACAGGGTTCGCATCCTGGGCGATGCGCTGGAGGGAGAGGCCCGCGACGTGGCGCGGACCATGGCAGCCGAGGCTCTGATGTTGCAGCGCTCCGTGGGCCCCGAGCCGTTGGTCCTTTTGTCAGGTGGGGAACTGACCGTCACGCGCCGGGGAAATGGCGTAGGGGGCCCTAATGCCGAATTCGCGCTGGCGCTAGCTGTGGCGCTGGGTGGCTCGCCGGGCATTCATGCCATCGCCTGCGACACGGATGGCGTGGACGGCGCGGCCGAGGTGGCAGGGGCCGTGATCGGGCCGGACACACTGGCCCGATCACGCGGCCTTGGCCTCGATCCCTGGGCGGCGCTGGAACGCAACGATGCCCATGGCTTCTTCGCGGCACTGGGTAGTCAGGTGGTCACCGGTCCCACCCTCACGAACGTCAATGATTTTCGGGCCATCCTTATCATGGGGAACTGAACATGCTGCTCCACTGCGTTTTTTGTGCCATTCGCTCCGACGTCGACCCTCAAGCACTTCAGACTGTCATGGATGACCTTGCCGCCCTGCGCTCGGAGGTGGATGGGATGCTCAGCTTCCAGCACGGCCCGAATCGCGACTACGAGGGCAAGAGCCCGGGCCATGGCCATGGCTTCGTGATCGGCTTTCGCAACCGCGAGGCTCACCTCGCCTATGATGGACACCCGCGCCACAAGGATGCGGGGGCTCGGCTCGTGGCGCTCTGCGAAGGGGGATACGACGGCATCATGGTCTACGACCTGGAGGATGCGGCCAGTTCTGGATGATCGCACCTCTGGACGACAGCGGATCCGAAGGATCGGTCGTGCTCTGGCGAGTGTCCCTGCCTCGAGCTGGACGCTTGGCTGGACCGCGATCACGGCTGGCTTCCGGCAGCTTCGAAGGTCTGGGCCTCACATGGTTGCAGCCGATCGCTCAAGGTTCCGACGCGCGATGAGCTACGCTCGCGTTCCCGGACTGACGGCAGTAGCAAAAGCGTGAGCTGACAGCCAACTCCCCAAGGTCGAGAACGGCCCGGGGCCGCTCCTGAATGCCTCTTCTGAGCCATCCGTTCCATGGCAGCCGAAATCATGCCCACATCCGGCCTCGAGTGCCCAAGTTCCCAGTCACGGGTGCGTTCCCATACAGTCTGCTCGGTTTGCGCGCACAGCTTCCGATCACAGCACTCCCACGGCTTGTAACCTGCATATCATAGGCGCCGAAGTGGTCGTTCATGTCCTGCATGAAAACACTCAGGAATGGCATGGGCTTGGGGCGGCTGATCTCCGGCCTCGGCGCCCTCATGAACAGGGTGGTACATGGACCCAGGTTCGTGTTGTCCGATTGCTTGCTTCCGGTGGAGATTGATCTGCCAGCGCCACCGACAGCGCCGTCCTCCACCATTCTCTAGCTGCGTGCTGTCCCTGAGTCCGCGAACCAAGGTCACGGGATGATCGCCGGGTTCACCGACATAACGGACCAAGCTTCTCTGCACTGGAGCGTACTTGAGCGACCTTCAGTGGCATTCTTTGGGCCACGCTAGGGCCCGTAGACCCCGCAAACCTTGTACGCTGCCGTATGCGGGATTAGCCCACTTCCCTGAAGAGAGTGATGGAGGCGAGTACCGGAATCGAACCGGTCTACACGGATTTGCAATCCGCTGCGTAACCTCTCCGCCAACTCGCCGTCGCGTCGGGGGATTAGGTTTTCCGGATGCCTGCGTCAAGGGCGTATCAGGGCCGCTGGCGAAGCAGGGAGGAGAGGTCTGGGCCGACTTCGACGATTCGGCCGGTCCGTGCTCGACTTCGCGCTTCATCGGTCCTTGCAGGAACGGCTCGTGCCAGGACCTCTCGGTCAGCGCCCTCCAAGCCTGTAGCGGCGACAGCCGATGGCTTGCGGGCCACGCGGTCAGTTCATCGCGCAGGTCCGGCCGCTCGACCGATTGCTCCCGAGGATGCCCTGTGCCATCAATCGCTCTAGCTGTGACATCGGAGCGTCCCGCCCTTGCCAGATTTTCAGACCCGCCGCACGATGATGGTGGACACTCAGGTCCGCCCTTCGGACGTCACCCGGTTTCCGATCATCGAGGCCATGCTGCACGTCCCCCGCGAGGCCTTCGTGCCCGAATCGCGCCGCGAGGCGGCCTATCTCGGCGAGAACGTCGTCCTGGGACCAGGACGCGTGCTGCTTGAGCCCCGCACTCTGGCCAAGCTTCTCGAGAATCTCGACATCCAGCCGGGCGAGCGTGTGCTGGATGTGGCGACCGGGCTTGGGTACGGTGCTGCCGTGATGGAGCGGATGGGCGCGCAGGTGATCGGCGTCGAGGATGACACCGCCCGCGCTGCCGAGGCCGCGTCGATCTTGGCCGCCCAGGGCGCAGCCAACGCGCGCGTGCATCATGGGCCGCTGACCGACGGTGCGCCGGATTTCGCGCCCTACGACGTGATCCTGATCGAAGGGGCTGTCGAAACCGTCCCCGACTCGATCCTGGCCCAATTGGCGGAGAACGGGCGCATCGGCGCGCTTTTCGTCGAGGAGGCCCTGGGCATCGCCCGGCTCGGGCGGCGAGAAGGAGGGCAGGTGCATTGGCGCTATGCCTTCAACGCCGGGGCGGCGGTGCTCCCCGGCTTCGGACGGACGACCGCCTTCGTGCTTTGACGGCGGAACAACGACAGGGACAGGCGGAGGCAGATTCGATGCGCAACATCATCCGCGGGGCCCTTGCCACGCTCGTTCTTTGGACAGGAAGCGTCCAGGCCGAGACGTTGGCCGATGCCTTGGCGACAGGCTACGAAGCGTCCGGCCTGGTCGATCAGTATCGCGCCCTGCTGAGAGCGGCCGATGAGGATGTGGCCCAAGCCGTGGCGTCCCTCAGGCCCATCGTCAACTGGACCGCCGATTTATCGCGCAGCCTTAGCTATGCGGAACAGACCACGCCGTTCGGGTCTTCGGGCGTGAACACGCTGAACCTGGGCCGGTCGGCGAGCCTTGGCCTGAGCGCGAGCCTGACGCTTTATGACGCGGGCGGACGCCGGCTGACGGTGGAAGCCCAGAAAGAGACCGTCTTGGCCACCCGCGAGTCGCTTCGCAATGTGGAGCAGCAGGTTCTCCTTTCCATCGTCAGCGCCTATCAGGAGGTGCGTCGTTCAAGCGCCTTCGTGAGCCTGCGCGAGAACAACGTTCGGGTCATCACCCAAGAGTTGCGGGCAGCCCAGGACCGCTTCGAAGTGGGCGAAGTGACGCGGACCGACGTCGCGCTGGCCGAGGCGCAGCTCGCCTCCGCGCGGAGCCAGCTTGTGGCCGAGCAGGGCAACTTGGCCCAGGCCATTGCAGACTATCAGGCGGCGGTGGGTCAGGTCCCGCGCGACCTCGCGCCCGCGACGCCCGCCGCGATCCCGCAAAGCCTGGACGAGGCGCAGGCCATTGCGCAACGGACCCATCCAGCGCTTCTGCAGGCCCAGCACGAGGTCGCGGCCGCCGAGATCGGCATAGCGCAGGCCGAGGCGGCAACGCGTCCTAACCTTTCGCTGAGCGCTCAGGCCGAGGTCAACCAGGACTTCGAGGAAACGCTCGGGGTCGGGCTGTCGGCCTCGGGTCCCATTTATCGAGGCGGAGCCCTCGCTTCCCAGGTCAGGCAGTTCCAGGCTCGACGGGACGCGGCGCGGGGTGATCTTCTGGAGACGGCCCGCGACATCGTCCAGGCGGTGGGGAACAGCTACGCCTCTCTCGAGGTGTCCCGATCCAGCCGCGGTGCGTTCGTGGAGCAGGTCCGCGCAGCCCAGATCGCGTTCGAGGGCGTGCGCGAGGAGGCCACCTTGGGAGCCCGGACGACGCTCGACGTGCTCGACGCCGAGCAAGACCTTCTTGATGCCCGGGCCAACGTCGTCTCGGCCGAGATCGACGAGACGCTGGCCAGTTACCAGCTCCTGTCCGCCATGGGGCTTCTCAACGTGCAGAACCTTGGCCTCAACGTGCAGACCTACGACCCGACCGCCTACTACAATCTCGTCGATGACGCACCGTCGAGCGCTTCGGAGCAGGGCAGGGCGCTCGATCGGGTGCTCGAGGCGATTGGCGCCGGGAACTGACGCCTGCTGCAAGGCCGTTCCCTGGCTATTGAGGGTCCGGGGTGCAGGGAGGATGCTCTGATGTCCAAGCCGACCAGCCATTCCGAGGTCGAGAATGTGCTCCTGTCCATTCGGCGGCTGATCAGCGACACCCGGCCCGAACCGGTGCCGGCCGACGTGACCCCCCCGGGGCGGCTCGTTCTCATGCCATCCCTCCGCGTCGGTGAGGGGTCAGCCGACTCACCTTTGACGGGATCATCGGCTGCGGCGCCGTTGATCCTTGAAGAAGATGCCTCCCAGAAGGCGTCCCTCCTCGCCACTCCGCAGCCAGCAGTCGAGTTCGGTGCTCTGACCGTGCGCATTCCCGAAAAGGCTTCGACCGGGAGCACGGCGCAGGATGCGACCGATCGCCATGAGCAGGGCGCGTCACCGGATGCGGACGGCCCGCCAGGCTCCTTGGCCAGTGGTCATGCCGATCTGATGGCAGGGCAGGACCAGGCAGCCCTGCGGGCGCTGATCGTCGAAATCGTTCGGGATGAGCTTCGCGGCGAGTTCGGGGAAAGGGTGACGCGGAACCTCCGCAAGATCATCCGCCAGGAACTGCTCCGCACCCTCGATCCAGACGCCAAGATCTGAGGGTCACACCTCTGCCGCGAGGCCCAGGAGGGCGTCAAGATCGATGTGGCGTGCGACATGCGCGGCCAGATCATCCAACGTGGACTCGACCTGCCCGCTCCAGTCAAAGGCCTCGGCCGGCTGGCCCAGCTCGGCCAGCATCGCACCCCGAAAGGCATCGGCCGCGAAGATCCCATGGAGGTAGGTTCCCCGAACCCGACCATCCGGGGACTCCGCGCCCTCGGGGCGGCCCCCAAGGTCCAGCCAGGGCCGCGCCAGATCCGGTCCTTCGGTGCGTCCCAGATGAATTTCGTAACCTTCGACCGGGGCACCCGTGGTTCGGTGAACCCCGGAAGCCCGAGCCAGTCGCTTGTCCCGGCCCATCACTGTCGTCACGTCGAGAAATCCAAGTCCGTCGACACCGCCCGGCGGACCTTCCAAGCCATCGGGGTCTTCGATTCGCCGCCCGAGCATCTGGTACCCGCCGCAGATGCCCAGGATGCGCCCGCCCCGGCGCCGATGCGCCAGGAGATCGACGTCCCAGCCCTGGACGCGCAGATCGGCAAGATCGGCGATGGTGGTCTTGGAGCCCGGGAGCAGGACAAGGTCCGCGTTACCGGGCAGGGGGTGGCCCGGCGGGATGATCTCGACCGACACGCCGGGGGTGGCTGCAAGGGGATCGAGGTCGTCGAAGTTCGCGATGCGGCGGAAGCGCGGCACGGCGATCCTGATGCTGCCGGATGTCTTCCGCTGCCCTAGGTCAAGGATGTCCTCGGCCGGAAGACGCCACGCGTTCTCGAACCATGGGACGACGCCTAGGCCCACCCAGCCGGTTCGCTCTGCAATGAGCCGAAATCCATCGTCGAAGAGCGAGGGGTCCCCACGAAACTTGTTGACGGCAAAGGCCCGGATCATGGCCCGGTCCTCTGGGTCCAGAACGGCGTGGGTGCCTACGAGCTGCGCGATCACGCCCCCCCGGTCGATGTCGCCGACCAGGACCACGGGCACCCCGGCCGCCTGTGCAAAGCCCATGTTCGCGATGTCGCCGGCGCGCAGGTTGACCTCTGCCGGGCTGCCGGCTCCTTCGACGACGATCAGGTCGCGCTCATGTCCAAGGCGCCGGAAGCTGTCCAGGACCGGGGCCATCAGTTGCGGCTTCAACGCCGCGTAGTCACGCGCCCGGACGCTGGCCAGTCGCCGGCCCTGAACGACAACCTGCGACCCTGTGTCGGTTTCGGGCTTGAGCAGGACGGGATTCATGTCCGTCAAAGGCTCCAGTCCCGCCGCCCGTGCCTGAAGGGCCTGCGCGCGACCGATCTCTCCGCCGTCAGCCGTCACGGCAGCGTTGTTCGACATGTTCTGGGGCTTGAAGGGAGCGACCGCCAGTCCGCGGCGATGGAACGCCCGCGTCAGCCCCGCCACCAGCATGGACTTTCCAACATTCGAGCCCGCACCCTGGATCATGATCGCCTTGGGCATCGGCCCTCCTTGCAGGCAACAAAAAACGCGGTCCCGAAGGACCGCGTCAGGACTGGGAAACAAGGAAACGGATCAGGCCGCGCGCGCTTCTTCCTCGGCGGCGTGGCGACGCTCGCTTTCCTCGCGGGAAAGGGCGACAGACGTGCGGACACCCTTGGACACAAAGTCCATGAGACCTTGCACCACCCGCTCGTTAGGGTCGATGCCAGCGCAGGTCAGGACTTCGCGACCGTCCTTCGAACGCGCCCAGCGAGCAATCTGCTCGGGCCCGTTGCCGAATTTCTTGTCATCGGCGATGGCATCGTCCAACGCAGCAAGCACAACAGCGGCAAAAAGCTTGCGCGCACGGTTGCCCTGCTCGTTGTTGTAGGCGGTGCCGTCGATGAAATCCTTCATGTCGCTTCCTTTTTCGCGTTATTGTTATTTTCTCTTGCGGTCCCCGAACGCCGAGGCAAACTACCTATCGGAGTCGGTTTGAGGGGTGCTCATTCAGCATGGCTGCCATGTGAATGGGGCATGGCTGTGTGTCCTGCCGACGTGTCACAGCTTGTCTTGTCAAGCAGAGCCTCCGGCGATATGGGGGCATCGCCTAAGTGGTCAACCCTGATCACGATTTCGTCATAGGACGCCTTTCATGGCCAAGATCAATGGCAACGAGATCCGACCCGGCGCCATCCTGGACCATGACGGAGGCCTTTGGGCGGCCGTGAAGGTGGATCATGTGAAGCCTGGAAAGGGCGGCGCCTTCGCGCAGGTGGAGCTCAAGAACCTTCGTGACGGTCGCAAGCTCAACGAACGCTTCCGGAGCGCCGACAAGGTCGAGACCGTCGAACTGGAAAAGAAGGACCAGCAGTTCCTTTACGAAGCCGACGGCATGCTGACGTTCATGGACAGTTCCACCTTCGAACAGATCGAGCTTTCGGCCGACCTCCTGGGGGAGCGTCGGCCCTTCCTCCAAGACGGCATGACGGTGCGCATCGAGTATGTCGGGGACGAAGCCCTGAACGTCGCGCTCCCGCCCAAGGTGACCTGCATCATCGCGTCGACCGATCCTGTGCAGCGCGGCCAGACCGCCGCCAACAGCTTCAAGCCGGCCATGCTCGACAACGGGCTGCGCATCCTGGTCCCGCCCTTCATCGGGGAAGGGGAGCGGGTCATCGTCAACACCGAATCCATGGAATATTCCGAGCGTGCCTGAGGGGATCACCTCCGCCCAGCGCGATCTCCTCCTTGCTGCGGTGCGCGAGGCTGCGCGGCAGCGCATCATGCCGCGCTTTCGGGCGCTCCAGCCTTCGGACATCTCGACCAAATCCGGTCCTGCCGATCTCGTGACCCTGGCGGACACCGAGGCCGAGGCGCAGATCAGCGCCGCTATCCGTGCCGCCTGGCCCGAGGCCGTGGCCTTGGGCGAGGAGAGCGTCGCTGCCGATCCGTCCCTGCGCGCCGCGATGGGCGGCGCCGATCTTTGCGTGGTCATCGACCCCGTGGACGGGACGTGGAACTTTGCCAAGGGCTTGGCGGTGTTCGGGGTGCTGGTGGCGGTGCTCCGGCACGGGGTGCCGGTCTGGGGCCTCCTGTACGACCCCGTGATGGACGACTGGATAGAGGCTGCGCCCGATGCGCCCGCCTCCTTCGTCACCGGGCTGGGGACGTCGCGTCCATTGTCCACCTCCTCGGAGGCGCGGGACGAACGGCTGACCGGCTACCTGCCGCTCGGGCTGTTCGGCAAGGACGACCGGACCCGCATCGTGGCCGAGTTTCCGGATTTCATGCGGATCACCGGCCTTCGCTGCGCGCTGCATGAATACCGCATGGTCGCCCAGGGTCACGCCGAGTTCTGCCTGTCCGGCCCCGTCCCGCATCCTTGGGATCATGCCGCCGGCGTCCTCGCGGTCGAGGCGGCGGGCGGCGTGGCCCGGTTCCTGGATGGCAGCCGGTATGATGCAAACCGCCTGAAGGGCGTGCTGCTCAGCGCCGGGTCGCAGGCCGCCTGGGATTCATTGGCCCGGCGTTTCGCCTTTCTCGGCTAAGGGCGTCACGCGGGCCTCGCCCGCCGTCATGCCGTCCCGCGCCCAATCGAAGCGGAGATGCGCGATTGCCTGCCCGCCCGACCGGGTGAACAGCGTGCCCGCCTCGCGTCCCTCCGAGACGATGGGCGTACCTGCGGGGGCCGGGCCTTCGACGGCCACGCGCGTCAGGCCTTTCCGCAGTTCGGTCTTGTGCTTCATCCGGGCCGTGACCTCCTGGCCTACGTAGCAGCCCTTGCGGAAATCGACGCCATGGAGCCGCTCGAACCCGGCTTCGAGGATGTAGGTCTCGGGCGTGAGTTCCACGCCTGTCTCGGGGATGAGGTGCTCGACCCGCAGGGCGTCCCAGTCGGTGCCGTCGTCGCCGCCCTCCGTCCCATAAACCCGCCAGCCCAGAGACGGGTGGCGAGGATCGGGCAGGGCGCCCTCGGGAACCGGACCCGTGCCGCGCCGGACCAGAAGGTCGCTGGGCGCCAACTGGACGTCCGCCCGAAGCTTGTACATCGACAGCCGTTGCAGCAGCCCAGGGGCGAGCCGTTCGTCCACGTCGATCAGGATACGCCCATCCTCGCCCTTGATGAAGAAATCGGCCAGGTACTTGCCCTGCGGGGTCAGGAGCGCGGCATAGACAAGGCCATCCTTCAGGCGGCGCAGGTCGTTCGTGACGAGACCCTGGAGAAAATCCTCCCGGTCCTGTCCCGTGACCTCAATGATCGTCCGTCCGCTCATCATTCCGCTCCGATCCGGGCCGCCGGTCCGTGATGGGCCCCATCCCTGAACTGGAGACGGTGAAGCTCGGCGTAAAGGCCCCCGCGCGCCAGCAACTCCTCATGGGTGCCCTGGTCCACGACGCGGCCCCGATCCAGCACCACGATCCGATCCGCCGCCCTGACGGTGGACAGGCGGTGCGCGATGACCAGCGTCGTCCGCCCCGAGGACAGCCGATCCAGCGCCTCCTGCACGATGGTCTCCGACCGCGTGTCGAGCGCCGAGGTGGCCTCGTCGAGAAGAAGCACCGGCGTGTCCCGGAGGAGGGCCCGCGCGATGGCCACCCGCTGCCGCTGGCCGCCCGACAGCGCCGAGCCGCGTGGTCCCGCCGGACTGTCGAGCCCCCGGGGCAGGGAGGGCAGGAAGTCCGCCACATGCGCGGCCTCCACGATATGCCGGAGCCGCTCCTCGCTCACGTCGGTGCGGCCGAGCAGGATGTTCTCGCGCACTGTTTCGTCGAACAGCAGGGCATCCTGCGACACCACGCTGAACAGCCGCCGCAGGTCCGCGAGGTCCATGGCCTGCAGGGGGACGTCGCCCACCAGCACATCGCCCCCTTGCGGGTCCACGAGCCGGGTCAGCAGGTTGAACACGGTGCTCTTGCCCGCGCCGGAGGCTCCGACAAGCGCGGTGGTCTTGCCAGCCTCGGCGGTGAAGGTCAGGCCACGCAGCACCGGCTGGTCGCCGTAGGCGAGATGCACGTCCCGCAGCACGATCTCGGGCGCGCCCTCCGGGGCGGGTCGTGGCTGGGCCGGAGACAGGATCGTGGGCCGGGCCAGCAGGATCGCGTGCATCCGCTCTACGCTGGCCGAAGCCTGGCTCCACAGCCCCGACAGGTTGGCGAGGCGGCGCAGGGGCTCAAAGGCGAGCGACATTGCCGTGAAGAAGGCCATGAACTCGCCCACCGACTTTTCGCCCGCGATGATCTCGGAGCCGCCGTAGGCCAGCACGCCCACGAAGCCCAGGCCCGACATGATGTCCACCAGGGCCGGGATCGCGGCGCGTCCGGCCGCGCCCCGGACCTCGGCGCTGATCCTGCGGCGCAGCAGGTCGTCGTAGCGCCGCGCCTGATAGCCCTCGAGTCCGTTCAGCTTGATCGCGTTGAGCCCATGGAAGACCTCGTCCAGTCGCGTGGACATGCGTCCTGCGATCTCGCGCGCGGCCCCGGCGCGGCGTCGCACGAACCGCTGCACAAGGAGGGACGGGAGCACGAGAAGCGGCACGCCCACCAAGGCGACCAGAGTCCACCGCCAATCCACGCTGACGGCGACAGCGAGAAGGGAGGTGAGCGCCACCGCATCGCGACCGATCCCGGTGATCAGCGCCGTCCAGACCGAATTGGTGGCCTGCACATCGCCCTGCACCCGTTCGATCAGCGTGCCGGGTGGGTGACGGAGGTGAAAGACGCTGTCGAGCGTCATGAGATGCCGCATGAGGTCGCGGCGCAGCGACGCGGCGACCTGCTCGTTCACGCGGGTGATGACCACCTTCTGTGCCGCCGAGGACAGGGCGCGCAGGGCGAAGATGCCTGCGATGGACAGGCCGACGGTCCAGATGGCACCTTGGTTGCCCTGGACGAAGACGTCGTCGAACATCGGCTCCATCCGGCTGGCGAAAAGGCCGAGCGTCGCCCCCTCGATGGCCATGAGCAGGAGCCCCAGGCCCATCCACCGCCAGTGCGGCCGCAGATAGCCGCGCCATAGCCAGCCGAACAGGTTGCGCGGGCTCGGCTCGATCACCGGGCGGGGTCCGCTGCGAAGGGACGCTCGCAAAGCCGCGTCATGCCGGGCGTTCTGTGATGACATCGGTTCACGCGGGATCCAGCCTGTCGTTCCTGGCGCGCGTCTATGCGGAGCGGCCTTCCGGGGCAAGGCGGGCTGCCCGCTGGCGGAGGCAGGACGGGACCGCTAGGTTCGGGTGTCCGACCCACGGAGATCCCATGCTCGCCCAAGGCCGCCCTTACCTCGCAATTCCCGGACCCTCGGTCGTGCCTGACCGGGTGCTGCGCGCGATGCACCGCGCCTCTCCCGACATCTACGAAGGCGAGATCGTGGAGATGACCCATGGGTTGATCCCGTCGCTGCGCCAGGTGGCGAGGACCAGCGGCGCCGCCACGATCTACATCGGCAATGGCCACGCCGCCTGGGAGGCGTCGCTCTCCAACGTGCTGTCGCGCGGCGACAAGGTGCTGGTCCCGATCTGTGGCCATTTCGGGCGCGGCTGGGCGGGGATCGCCCGGGGCTTGGGCGCAGAGGTGGAGGTGATCGACTTCGGCCCGTCCAGCGCCATCGACCCCGCCCGTGTGGAGGCTGCCCTGCGCGCCGACCGCGACGGGCGGATCAAGGCGGTGCTGGCCGTGCATGTCGACACATCGACCTCCGTGCGCAGCGACATCGCTGGCGTCCGTGCGGCGCTCGATGCGGCGGGGCACCCTGCGCTTCTGATGGCCGATTGCGTGGCCTCGCTCGGCTGCGACCGGTTCGAGATGGACGCCTGGGGCGTGGACGTGACCATCGCCGCCTCGCAGAAGGGCCTGATGTGCCCGCCGGGCCTGTGCTTCGTGTGGTTCAACGCCAAGGCGGCAGAGGCGCGGAACGGCGCGGATTGCGTAACGCCCTACTGGGACTGGCGCGGCCGCGCCGAGCCTGCGGCCTTCTGGCAATACTGGTTCGGTACCGCACCGGCCCAGGCGCTCTATGGCCTACGCGAGGCGCTCGACATGATCGAGGAGGAAGGGTTGGAGCAGGTCTGGGCGCGGCACGACAGGCTGGCCCGGGCCGTCTGGGCGGCCTGCGAGGCCTGGGAGCAGGACGGGCCTCTCGGACTGAACGTGCCCGACCCTGATGACCGCTCCAGGGCCATCACGGCGCTCCAACTCGGGCCGGGTCAGGCGGACGCGCTGCGCGGCTGGGTAAAGCGAACCACCGGGGTCACGCTGGGGATCGGCCTTGGGCGCGAGCCGGCGGACGCCTTTTTCCGGATCGGCCACATGGGGCACGTCAACGCCCACATGGTCCTGGGCGTCCTCGGCGCCATCGAGGCCGGGCTCGGCGCCCTGAACATTGCACGCGGCCCCGGCGCCCTGGAGGCGGCGGCGCGCGTGGTGGCGGGGGCCTGACGGCCCTCACCCGCTGCCGTCACTCGGACGCGGCCTCGCCTGCGGCGTCATCGGCGCCAGCCGCCCCACCGGATACCCCCAGCCGTTCCAGCATCGCCTGCATTTCGGCGATCTCGGCCTCCTGCGCGTCGATGACGGTCTGCGCCATGGCCTTCACCTCCTCGTCGTCGCCCTGCTCCAGGACGACCCGGGCCATGTCGATGGCGCTCTGGTGGTGCGGGATCATCATCAGAAGGAAATCCGCGTCGATGTCCCCGGTCGATGTCTGCGGCATCGTGGTCATCATCGAGTGCATCGGCATCATGAGATCCTCAAGCGCAGGATCGTCCGACATCATCATGCCATGCTCCATGCCGCCGGTGCCCTCTGCCGCATCCTGGCCCATGGCCGTGCCGGCCGACAGCGTCAGCAGAAGAAGCAGGGTGGGACGCATCATCATGGGATCCTCCATCCGACTGGTGATCCCCAATAGTTAGGGCGCCGAGCGCGCTTCTGCCAGCGCGAGGGGCAGGGCCTCGGCAAAGGCGCGAAGCGCTTCGGGCGGGCCGACCGTCACGCGGATGCAGCGGTCGAGCGGAGCCACCCCCGGCATCCGCACGAACACCCCCCGACCGAGGAGCCCACCCAGCACGCGGCGGGCGAACGCGCCGTCCGCCCCGCAGTCTATCGTGACGAAGTTCGCGGCCGAGGGCAGGGGTACCAGTCCGGCCGCGCGCGCGATGGCCGCGATCCCGTCGCGCGCTTGGGCGACCCGGCCTGCGACCTCGCGCGGCCAATCGCGATCCGCCAGCGCGGCCAGCGCCCCGGCCTGGGCGATCCGTCCCAGACCGAAGTGGTTCCTCACCCGGTCGAAGGCCGCCACGAGAGGGGCTGGCCCGATGGCATAGCCCACGCGCAGTCCCGCCAGCCCGTGCGCCTTGGAGAACGTCCTCATCCGAATGACGCGCGGGTCTGCGGGATCGATGGAGGGCAGCAGGCCCTCGGGCGCGAGTTCCGCATAGGCTTCGTCCAGCACCAGCAGCGCCCCGTCGGGCACGGCCTCCACCATGCGCCCGATCACCTCGGGCCCATGGAACCCGCCCATGGGATTGTCCGGGTTCGACAGATAGACAAGCCGCGCCGACGACTCCTCAGCCAGGTGCATCAGGGCCACTGGGTCCGAGGCATCGCCATGGTAGGGAACCGTCAGGAGCCGGCCTCCGAATCCCGCCACATGAAAGTTGAAGGTCGGATAACCCCCGAGCGAGGTCACGACCGGCGTTCCCGGCCCGACCGTCAGCCGGACGAGCAGGCCCAGAAGTCCGTCGATCCCTTCGCCGACCACAACATGCGAGGGATCGCAGCCGTGATGCGCGGCCATGGCCACGCGCAGGTCGTAGACCTCCGGGTCGCCGTACATCCACACGTCCCGTGCCGTGCGCTCCATGGCCTCAATGGCTTTGGGGGAGGGCCCAAATGCGTTCTCGTTCGCGCCCATGCGCGCCGCGAAGGGCCGTCCCATGCGCCGCTCCAGCGCCTCCGGGCCGGTGAAGGGGACCGTTGGGGGAAGCGAGGCGGCGAGCGGGGTGAGGCGCGGATCGGTCATGGTCGCCAGAGTGGCCAGTCGGCGCGGCAAGGCAAGCCCGTCCGCTGTCGAATGCCGCCGCGTGTCACTCGGCCGGAACATGGCTCCAGCGCCGCTTGCGCAAGGGCTCCGCGCTGGCATGAAGGCGCTCGGACGGATCGAGCCCCACGACCCGGCGACGGCGCAGCAGGAACAGCTTGCCCCAGCCGACCCATGAACTGATCGACGGCGCGCCGACATCGCAGGGAAATCGCGCGCGCCAGTCCGGCGGAAGCGGCAATCCTTCACGCTCGAGCCGCGCCAGCATCCAGGCGAGCGGGATGTTGGCCAAGGGACGCGAGGCCGCCCGTCCGCAGACCTGCCCGCCCACATCGGCGTGGGTGCCGGGAAACCAGACCTGCTCAACGATGCCGGGCGCTTGGCCGGTGGTGGTCCAAAGGACCGGCGCGAAGGCCTCGCGCGTTTCGTGCAGCGCCAGCGCGTGAAAGGCGCGCCGGATATGCGGCCCGACTTCGTGGTTGTGGAACGAGGTCGCCGCCTCGGCCCAGCGCCACAGCACGGGAAGCCGCACCCCCAGCGCCTTGACGGTGTCCCAGCAGCCCAGGGCCGCGATCTCGACGCGCTCATGGCAGTGAAGCCGCCGGAAGGCCTCGACCGTTTGGCTCCGACGTCCAAGCCGGTAGTGGCGATAAGCGGTCCGTACGTTCCGCGCCGTGGCCGCGTCGGCCCGCAAGAGCCCCACCTGGTCGATGATGCCCGCCAGCGACCGCACGGCATAGGCCCCGCGCGAATAGCCGATCAGGATGATCTCGTCCCCGGGCCGGTAGCGCGAGGCCAGCCAGCCGTAGGTCCGCTCGATCTGCCGGTTGATTCCCTTGCCCATCATGACATGGAGCGTGCCGTTCCAGTCCCGCCACTGGACGCCTGCCTCGTAGTAGAGCGTGAGGTTCGCCCGGCGGCCCATCTCGCGCAGGAGCTTGTAGGTCAGCCCCGCGTTGGACTCATGGCCCGGCGCCAGCGAGGACATGGTGCCGTCCAGGATGATGACGTGGGTGGCTGGTCCGCGATGGCGGGCCCGCCGTTCCTTGATGCGAGGCCGCCGGTCGAACAAACCTAGGAGGCGGTCCACCGCCGCCTCGCCTGCCGTTCCTGCGCTCGCCTCCCTGCGATCCACGGACGCCTCCGCCGGGCACTGCTGGAGAATCTGCTACGGCCCGGTTGCTCAAGGCTAACAGCAATTCGTGACTACTTTGTTCCCGGATGCGTGACAGGCGAGGGGCTTGGCAGCAGCAGCCTTTTCCCCGCGCCAACCTTTCGCTAATCCCCTGGGCCGAGTTGATAGAGGTGACGCGATGGACAAGAACTTCGGGGCGGCCGAGGCCGAGGCGCGCATCGCGCGGCTTTGGGAGGAGGCGGGAGCCTTCAAGGCCGGAGCGAACGCCAAGCCCGGGGGCAAGCCCTTCTCCATCGTGATCCCGCCGCCGAACGTGACGGGCAGCCTCCATATGGGGCACGCTTTCAACAACACGCTCCAGGACATCCTGACGCGCTGGCACCGCATGAAGGGCGACGACGTCCTTTGGCAGCCCGGCCTCGACCACGCCGGCATTGCCACGCAGATGGTGGTGGAGCGCGAACTCGCGAAGCAGGGCAACCAGGGCCGCCGCGAGATGGGCCGTGAGAAGTTCCTCGAAAAGGTCTGGGAGTGGAAGGCCCAGTCCGGCGGCACCATCATCGGCCAGCTCAAGCGGCTGGGCGCCTCCGCCGACTTTTCGCGCGAGGCGTTCACGATGGACCCGCATTTCCAGAAAGCGGTCCTTCAGGTCTTTGTGCAGATGTACGAGCAGGGCCTGATCTACCGCGGCAAGCGCCTCGTGAACTGGGACCCGCACTTCGAGACCGCGATCTCCGACCTCGAGGTCGAGAACCGCGAGACCCCCGGCCACATGTGGCACTTCAAGTACCCGCTGGCGAACGGGGCGACCTACACCTACAGCGAGCGCGACGCCGACGGGCAGGTCGTGTTCGAGGAGGAGCGCGACTACATCTCCATTGCTACCACCCGGCCCGAGACGATGCTGGGTGACGGCGCGGTCGCGGTCCACCCCTCGGACGCCCGCTACGCCCCCATCGTGGGGATGCTGTGCGAGATCCCGGTTGGCCCGCAGGCGCATCGCCGCCTGATCCCGATCATCACCGACGAATATCCCGATCCCAGCTTCGGCTCGGGCGCGGTCAAGATCACCGGGGCGCACGACTTCAACGACTATGCCGTGGCCAACCGCAACGGCATCCCGCTCTACACCCTCATGGACACCAAGGCCCGGATGCGCTCCGACGGCCTGTCTTATGAGGAATCCGCCACCATCGCCGGCCAGATCGCGCGGGGCGAGCGCGAGGCGGGCGACGTGTCCCAGATCAACCTCGTCCCGGAGGAGCTTCGCGGCCTCGACCGGCTGGAGGCGCGCAAGGCCGTCGTGGCGCAGATCACCACCGAGGGGCTCGCCGTCATGGTCCCCGCCGCCGACCCCCGCCTGGGTAGCGCCTCCGCTGCGTCCGCGCCGCCGTCCAAGGGTGGGCAGGACGGGATGCCTACCGACAGCTACGAGGAAGGCGGCACCCCGCCCGAGGCGCTGCTCGTCCCGCTCGTCGAGCCCAAGCCCATCATGCAGCCCTTCGGCGACCGCTCCAACGTGGTCATCGAGCCGATGCTGACCGACCAGTGGTTCGTGGACACCGCCCGTATCGTCGGCTCCGCCATCGACGCGGTCCGCGACGGACGCACCCAGATCCTGCCGGAGCGTGACGCCAAAACCTACTTCCACTGGCTGGAGAACATCGAGCCCTGGTGCATCTCCCGCCAGCTCTGGTGGGGGCATCGGATCCCGGTGTGGTACTTCCCTTCTCACAAACTCCAGGAGCATCTGCGCGCCGCATTGGAGGCTGATCCCTCGAACAGCCTCCTCCGCAATACGCTTGACAGCTTCTCAGAGGTTCGGAGGTGGACAACCAGCGGCGGGGCTTATGCCTACTGCGCTGCCTCCGAAGAGGAAGTGAGAGAAGAAGTTGAACGCATCTTCTCGCGCCCAGTGATCTTCTTTGGGACGGAGGAGGAGGCAGTCGCCTATATCGACGCCAACTATGGCGCAGACGATTTCAAGACTCCGCTTTACCGCGATCCCGACGTCCTCGACACGTGGTTCTCCTCCGGCATCTGGCCCATCGGCACGCTCGGCTGGCCCGAGCAGACCGAGGAACTGCGCAAGTACTTCCCCACCTCCGTCCTCGTGACCGGTTTCGACATCATCTTCTTCTGGGTCGCCCGGATGATGATGATGCAACTCGCCCTGGTGAACGAGGTGCCGTTCAAGACGGTCTACGTCCATGCCCTCGTCCGGGACGAGAAGGGCAAGAAGATGTCCAAGTCGCTGGGCAACGTCCTCGACCCCCTGGACCTCATCAATGAGTATGGCGCAGATGCCGTGCGCTTCACGCTCTCGGCCATGGCTGCGATGGGCCGGGACCTGCGCCTGTCCACTCAGCGGATCGCGGGCTACCGCAACTTCGGGACCAAGCTCTGGAACGCCCACCGCTTCGCGGAGATGAACGGCGTCTTCGCCGCGCCCCGCACGGACGGCATCCCCACCGCCACCGTCCCCGTGAACCGCTGGATCATCGGGGAAACGGCCCGTATCCGCGAGGAGGTGGACGCCGCCCTCGACGCCTTCCGCTTCGACGGCGCGGCGCAGGCGCTCCATGCCTTCGTCTGGGGCGTGGTCTGCGACTGGTACGTGGAGTTCTCCAAGCCCCTCCTCTCCGGCACCGACGAGGCGCAGAAGCAGGAGACGCAAGCCGTCATGGCCTGGGTTCTCGACCAGTGCCTGATCCTGATGCACCCCTTCATGCCCTTCATCACCGAGGATCTCTGGGGCGCGACCGCGCAGCGGGCCAAACTCCTCGTCCACGCGGACTGGCCGACCTACACGGCCGCCGACCTCGTGGATGCGGGCGCCGAGGCCGAAATGCGCTGGACCATCGCGCTCATCGAAGGCGTGCGCTCCGCCCGGTCCCAACTCAACGTGCCCGCCGGCCTCACCGTCCCCGTGGTGATGACCGAGGCCGACGATGCCGCCCGTCAGGCGCTGTCCCGGAACGGTGCACTGATCCAGCGCCTCGCCCGGATCGAGGCCCCGACCGAAGGCGCGGCCCCGCGCGGTTCCATCACGGTGGCGACCCCCGGCGCGACCTTCGCGCTTCCCTTGGAGGGTCTGATCGACATCAAGGCCGAGATTGCGCGCATGACCAAGGGGGCCGACAAGGCCGCCAAGGAGGCCGCCGCGCTCCGGGGCCGCCTGTCGAACCCACGCTTCGTCGAATCCGCCGCCGAGGAGGTGGTGGACGAGACGCGCGAGAACCTTGCAGCCCGAGAGGCGGAGGAGGGGCAGTTGCGCGCCGCCTTGGCGCGTCTGGCCGAACTGACCTGAGAGTCCGGGAATTACGCGGCCCGCCTAAGGACGGGCGGGCCGCCGCTGAACCAGCCGCCGCGCACCTCATCCCCTGCCTTGACACATTCCCCGGCTTTCCGAGTTCCCTGATGGCTGCGGATGCAGCGTACAGGGAGACATGACATGAAGCTCTTGATCCAATTGACCGCCCTTTTCGGCGTGTTCGCTACAGCGGTCTTCGCCCAGGACGCAACGCCCGACTACGCCACCATGACCTGCGCCGATTTCCTTACCAGGGACGGCGCCGCACAGATGGCGACCATGGTGAGCTTGCGGGCCGCGATGAACGGTGCAGTAGCTGGCGCCAAGAGAGCAGCCACGACCGGCTCCGACGCGACCGCAGTCAACGTGACCGGCGATGCTGCCGAGGACGGAATGGAAGCCGCCCCGGTAGCGGATACGGCATCCGTCGGCGCCGACACGGCTGCGGATGCGACGCAGTCCGGGGAGACCGGCGCGGCCAGCCCCCACCTATCCGCAATGCGGACTTCATGCGAGAATGCGCCCGACACCCTGGCCGTGGATGCCATCACGGCAGCCAACGCCACCGTCGCATCCTGACCAAAGCTCAGGGCAGGGCGCCATGTCGCATGCCTCAGCCGAGCGGAGCCGTCCTCATGCGACAGCCTGCAACCGCGTCTTGGGCGTGATCCCCAAGGCAAGGCACACGTCGCGCGACAGGGACGGCTTGTTGAGCGTGTAGAAGTGCAGGTGCTCCGCCCCCCCCTGCACGAGCCTGTCGCAGAGCGAGGTCGCCGTAGCGACCGCCAGAAGTTCGGTCGTGCCGTCCCGATCGGCGTTCTCGAAGGCATGGGCAGTAGTGGCCGGAATGTCTGTCCCACAGCGCGCCGACAGCCGCTTCACCCCCGACCAGTTCTCGACCGGCAGGATGCCCGGGATGATCAGCGCCGTGATCCCGGCCTTTACGCAGGCATCGCGGAAGCGGAAGAACGTCTCAGGCTGGAAGAAGAACTGCGTGATGGCCGAGGAAGCGCCCGCGTCGAGCTTGCGCTTCAGGAACTCGATATCTGCCTTGGCATCCGCGGCGTCCGGGTGCTTTTCGGGATAGGCGCCCACGCGGATCTTGAACTTGCCGGTCCGCGCCAGTGCCTCGACCAGTTCGACCGACGAGGCAAAGCCTTGGGGGTGGGCTTGGAAGCCGTCGCTGCCCTTCGGCGGATCGCCCCGCAGCGCCACGATCTCGGTCACGCCCACATCGGCATAGCTGTCGGCGATGGCCAGGGTCTCCTCCCGCGTCGCGTCCACGCAGGTCAGGTGCGCCGCCACCGTCAGGCCGTAATGCTTGTGGATCGTGGCCACCGCGTCATGGGTCAGCGTCCGGGTCGTGCCGCCCGCGCCGTAGGTGACCGACACGAACTCTGGCCCCAGCGGCCCGAGGACATTGCAGCAGTCCCACAGCCGGAAAGACCCTTCCAGGTTCTTGGGGGGGAAGAACTCGAAGCTGACGGCAGGGCGGGACATGATGGCTCCTCGGGCGTGGTGGAACAGGTTGTAAGCCGCGCCCGCTTGTGAGACAAATTCATAATCCTCAGCATCAACATGAGCCACGTTTGCATATCGAGTTTCGCCATCTCCGCACGATCCAGGCGATCCACGCGGCCGGAAGTCTTGCCGGGGCGGCGGATCTGCTCGGGCTCACGCAGTCGGCCTTGTCCCACCAGATCCGGGGGATCGAGGAGCAGGCGGGGGTGGAACTGTTCGTACGGGCGACGAGGCCATTGCGCCTGTCACCGGCGGGCCTGAGGCTTCTGGCCGCCGCGCAGGCGATCCTGCCCCAGGTGGCCGCGCTCGAGGCCGAGTTCGCGAACCTGGAGGCCGGGCGCGCCGGCCGGATGCATGTGGCCATAGAATGCCACGCCTGCTTCGAATGGCTGCTGCCGGTGATGAATCAGTTCCGCAAGGCATGGCCCGAGGTCGACATCGACATCCGTCCCGGGCTGGCCTTCGACGCGTTGCCCGCGCTCCGGCGGGAGGAGGTGGACCTCGTGGTGTCCTCCGACCCCGAGGATCTGTCCGGCATTCTCTTCAACCCGCTGTTCGACTACGAGCCCGTCCTGGTCACGGCGGCAGGCCATCCTCTGGCGACCAAGCCGGGTATCGAGGCGCGCGACTTCGCAACCCAGACCCTGATCACCTATCCTGTGGACCGGGCGCGCTTGGATGTCTTCACCGAGCTGCTCACGCCCGAAGGGGTGGAGCCTCTCGCGCAGCGGCCGGTGGAACTGACCGCCATGATCCTTCTTCTGGTCGCGTCGGGGAGGGGCGTGGCGGTGCTGCCCGACTGGGTGGTGCGGTCGACGGCACGGGCCGACATGGACATCGTCACCCGACGCCTGACGCGGGGCGGTGCCCCCGTCGTCAAGCGGCTCTATGCGGCGACGCGGAGCGCGGAGGCGACCCGACCCTATGTCTCCCACCTGATCCGACTTGCCCGGCAGGAGGCCGTCAAGCTGCAGCGCGGCTGATTCGCGGGCTGTCCCCGCTTGCCCTTGTGACGGGCGCCGCCCTTGGTCTATATGCGCGCCTTGACCTTGGAAGGAGCATCCGGATGGCCGCCAGCGCGAACATGAACGTCATGATCAAGGCCGCGCGCAAGGCAGGAAGGGGACTCCTCAAGGACTTCTCCGAAGTCGAGCAGCTTCAGGTTTCCATGAAGGGCCCCGGCGACTTCGTCAGCCGCGCCGACCGGAACGCCGAGCAGACCATCCGCGAGATGCTGATGGAAGCGCGCCCCAGCTACGGCTTCCTGGGCGAGGAAGGCGGCGCCAAGCCGGGCGAGGATCCGACGCGACGCTGGATCGTGGACCCTCTCGATGGCACCACGAACTATCTTCACGGCCTGCCGCACTGGGCGGTGTCCATCGCTCTGGAGCACAAGGGCAACATCGTCGCCGGAGTCGTCCACGACCCCGTCAAGGATGAGACCTTCTGGGCCGAGCGGGGCGAGGGCGCTTGGCTCAACGACTCGCGGCTTCGGGTGTCGGGGCGTTCGCGTCTCATCGACTGCATCTTCGCCACCGGCGTTCCTTTCGGGGCCAAACGGACGCTGCCCGCCACGCTGGCCGACCTCGCGCGGCTCATGCCGGAATGCGCAGGTGTGCGGCGCTTCGGGTCGGCGGCCCTGGACCTCGCCTATGTGGCGGCGGGCCGCTACGACGGCTATTGGGAGCGGGAGATCCAGCCCTGGGACATGGCGGCGGGCCTCATCATCGTGACCGAAGCCGGCGGCTTCGTCGGACCGATCCGCGATGGTCACAAGCCTATCGAGCACGGGGAGATCGTGGCCGCCAACGCCCAGATCTTCGAGAAGTTCGCCCAGATCGTCCGCGCGCGCCCCTGAGGACGATCAGCGCCGCCGCCGGATCGTCGGAATCCGTGATGGCGTGAGCTGGCCCCATGCGGCGTCCGGATGGGGCGGACGGCCGTCGGTGCGCGTCCACCAGCCCGCCCCGCCGCGCCGGACCCAAGCCGGCACCATCATGACGAAGCCGATCAGGAAGCCGCCCGCATGGGCCCAGTAGGCCACGCCCCCAGTCAGGGGATCGGCCCCGAGTCCGCTGAACACCTGCACGACAAGCCAGAGCGCCAGCATGATCCAAGCCGGAACGGGAATGATCCGGATGATGATCACGATGAAGACGAGAACGTCCACCTTGGCTTTGGGAAACAGCAGCAGGTAGCCCCCCATCACCGCCGCGATCGCACCCGAGGCCCCGACCGTCGGAATCGCCGACATCGGTCCCGACGCCCATTGGCAGAGCCCTGCGCCGATTCCCCCAAGCAGGTAAAAAGCCAGGAAGCCCAACCGCCCCAGCGCCTCCTCCAGGTTGTCGCCAAAGATATAAAGGAACAGCATGTTCCCGATCAGGTGCATCCACCCGCCATGCAGGAACGTCGAGGTGACCAGCGTGACAAGATCCCGGCCCGCGCTGATCTCGGCCGGAATCATCGCGTAGGCGTCGTAAAGATAGTAAAGCTGCGCTTCGGTCTGGATCGTCGCGGCCTGCCAGACCTGGATCCCCACGTTGAGGGCGATCAGGAGCCAGGTGACGATCGGCGTGGTGCTGGACGGGTTGTGGTCTCGGATGGGGAACATGCGGGGTCGGACCTCGGGCGATTTCCTCTAGGCTAGGGCGCGTGGGCCCGACTCCAAGCGAGGCCGGTCACAAGATGGGGGGCGGGGCATGGACCCCATCGATGCCTACTGCGAACGTCTGGGTCCCGGCCTTTCGGCCGAGCCCGTGAACGCCCTGACCAACGTGGCTTTCTTGGTGGCCGCGTTGGTGATGTGGCGGCGCTGGCCCGAACCAGGGATCTGCCGCGTGCTGAGTGTTTTGCTGGCCGTCATCGGGCTGGGCAGCGGCCTGTTCCATACCTTTGCCACACCCTGGGCTGCGGCGGCCGACACGCTGCCGATCCTGGCGTTCATCCTTGTCTACGTCCATGCCGTGCATCGGGTGATCTGGGGGCAGGGCGCCTTGGCTGCCTTGGCCTTTTCGCTGTGCACGGTTCCCTGGATTGCGGGGCTGACCTTGGTGTTCGCACGTCTACCCGGCTTTGAGATCTCGGCCTTCTACTGGCCGGTGCCGCTCCTGATCCTGCTTCATGCGGTTCTGCTGCGAAGCCGGACTCCCGGCACGGCGGCAGGCTTCGCGGCCGGGGCCTGCCTCCTGAGTATGTCGCTGGTTCTTCGATCGCTCGATCAGGTGGCCTGTCAGGCGTTTCCGCTGGGCACGCACTTCCTGTGGCACCTGATCAATGCGGTCATGCTGGCTTGGATGATCGAGGTCCTGGGCCGCCATGGCCGTGCCCTTGCGATGGGACGGATCCGGCGCTAACACCCCGCAAACCCGAAGGGACCCCGATGGCCATCGACACCGACACCGCCCGGAAAGTGGCGCGCCTCGCACGAATCCGCGTCGAGGAAGAGCGTCTGCCAGCCCTCGCGCGCGAGTTCGACGCGATCCTGGGCTTCATCGAGCAGCTCAACGAAGTGGACGTGGAGGGCGTGGAGCCCATGACCTCGGTCACGCCCATGCGCCTCAAGCGGCGGCAGGACGTGGTGACCGACGGCAACCAGCAGGACAAGGTCCTCCTCAACGCCCCCGACTCGCGCGAGGGCTTCTTTGCCGTTCCCAAGGTGGTCGAATGACGGACCTGACCAAACTCACCCTGGCCCAGGCCCGTGACGGTCTGCGCGCCAAGGAGTTCACCGCGCCCGAACTGACCGAGGCCTATCTCGGGGCGATCGATGCGGCGGACGCGCTCAACGCCTATGTCCATAAGACGCCCGATATCGCCCGTCGTCAGGCCGAGTTCGCGCAGACCCGAATCCGTGCGGGCATGTCGCCGGACCTGTGCGGCATTCCGCTGGGCATCAAGGACCTGTTCTGCACGACCGGCGTGCCGTCACAGGCCGCCTCGCGCATCCTGGACGGCTTCAAGCCGCCCTACGACTCCACCGTGACCGAGCAGTTGCACAAGCAGGGCGCGGTCATGCTGGGCAAGCTCAACATGGACGAGTTCGCGATGGGCTCCTCCAACGAGACGTCGTGCTACGGCAACGCCGTGAACCCCTGGCGGCGCGAGGGCGACGCGACCCCTCTCACCCCTGGCGGCTCTTCGGGCGGGTCGGCCTCGGCGGTCGCGGCGGACCTTTGCGCGGCGGCCACGGGGACGGACACCGGTGGCTCGATCCGGCAACCGGCGGCCTTTACCGGCATCGTGGGGATCAAGCCGACCTATGGCCGCGTGTCGCGCTGGGGCATCATCGCCTTTGCCTCCTCGCTGGATCAGGCCGGGCCCATGACCAAGGACGTGCGCGACGCGGCGATCATGCTGCGGGCCATGTCCGGGCACGATCCCAAGGACTCGACCTCGGCCGATCTGCCGGTTCCCGACTTCGAGGCCATGCTGACCGGGGACATCCGGGGCAAGGTCATCGGCATCCCCCGTGAATACCGCATGGAAGGCATGCCGCAGGAGATCGAGACGTTGTGGCACGACGGCACCGCGATGCTCCGCGACGCCGGAGCCGAGATCCGCGACATCTCGCTGCCGCATACGAAATACGCGCTGCCCGCCTACTACGTGATCGCGCCCGCCGAGGCGTCGTCGAACCTCGCCCGCTACGACGGGGTCCGCTTCGGCCGCAGGGCCAAGCTCGCGCAGGGCGACGGCATCACGGACATGTACGAAAAGACCCGTGCCGAGGGCTTTGGCCCCGAAGTGCAGCGTCGTGTGATGGTCGGGACCTATGTGCTGTCGGCGGGCTACTACGACGCCTACTACAACCGGGCCCGCAAGGTCCGTGCCCTGATCAAGCGCGACTTCGACCAGGTCTTCGCCGAGGGCATCGACGCGATCCTGACGCCCGCGACCCCGTCCTCCGCGTTCGGCCTGGGCGAGATGGCCAATGCCGACCCGGTGCAAATGTATCTCAACGATGTCTTCACGGTCACGGTGAACCTGGCCGGCCTCCCCGGCGTGGCGGTGCCGACGGGGTTGGATTCCAAGGGCTTACCCCTTGGTCTTCAACTGATCGGACGGCCTTGGGAAGAGGGTGACCTTCTCAACGTCGCACATTCACTGGAACGTGCGGCCGGCTTCGTGGCCAAGCCGGATAGGTGGTGGTAAGGCCCCCCGCGGTCTTGGAGAGACAAATGCGCGCATTTCTGGCACTCGGCCCCGTGGCTCTTCTTGCGGCCTGCGCCTCGCCTGCGCCTTACGCCAACCAGGGCGTGGGCTTCGGCGACTACAACCAGTACTCCGCCCAGCGCGAGGCGGTCCTGACGGGGCAGCCTGCACCGGCGGGGGGCTTCACTGCCCCGGGCGTGACCACTTCGCCTTACGGCCTCGCCACTCCGACGACCTCCGTGCCGCCTGGCGGCATCCCCAGCACGGCCTTGGCCGCAGCGGGGATCGGCGCGGCCCCCATCGCGACCGGCCCCATCGGCGCCCCGGTTCCTGGTGGCATTGCCAACACGAACGGCATCGTGGCCGTAGCCTCGAGCAGTGTCGCGGGCGATGTCAACATGATGCGTTCCACTGGCATCGAGGCCTCGCCCAGCAACGCCGCGCCTGTCCTGGTCGGAGCGGTGCCGATGGCGGGCTCCTCCGTTCCGGGCAGCAGCGGCGGAATCTCGGACGAGCAGGACTTCGAGGCCGTTTCCTCGCGAGAGAGCATCGAGTCCGACGCGGCCCGTCGCGCGCAGCAAGCGGCGCAGTACCAGGTCATGCAGCCCCAGGCGCTGCCGCCTCCGCCCGCCACGACCGGTCCGAACATCGTGGAGTACGCGATCAACGCGCCGAACGCCAAGGGGCAGGCGTGGTACTCCCGCTTCATCCTGTTCTCGAGCGAGAACCGCATGCTTCGGAACTGCGGCGACTACCGCACGCCTGACGATGCCCAGCGCGACTTCCTTCAGCGGGGCGGGCCCGAGCGCGACGCGCGCGGCCTTGATCCCGATGGCGACGGCTTTGCCTGCGCCTGGGATCCCGCGCCCTTCCGCGCGGCCGTGGGCCGGAGCTGACCCTTTCGCCTAATCACGGCGAGCGTCGGGGCGGTCTACGTCCCGACCTCGTCGTGCTGCATTACACGGCCATGGCATCGGCCCGCGAAGCGCTGGAACGGCTTTGCGATCCGGATGCCGAGGTCTCGGCCCATTACCTGATTGCCGAGGATGGCGATGTCGTGGCCCTGGTGCCCGAGGAGCGTCGCGCCTGGCATGCCGGTGCCGGTCGGTGGGGCGACGTCAGGGACATCAACTCCCGGTCCATCGGCATCGAACTGGCCAACCGGGGCACGCATCCCTTCTCGCATGTCCAGATGACCGCCTTGGAGCGGTTGCTGGGTGAGATCCTGCCCCGGTGGAGCATTTCCCCCGAGCGGGTCATCGGACATTCGGACATGACTCCGGCGCGCAAGAAGGATCCCGGACCCCGTTTCGACTGGCGGCGGCTGGCGCAGGCGGGGCTGTCCATATGGCCCGACGAAGGCGTGGCCGAAGTGGAAGCCTTCTCCCCTTCGTTGCGGGCCTTCGGCTATGATCCAGCCATTTCGCTGGACTTGCTGCTCGATGCGTTCCGCTGGCGCTTTCGTCCCTGGGCGACCGGGCCGTTGTCCCCCCGCGATGCCGGGGCTGCACTCGATTTGGGACGGCGCTTTCCCGTTGACCGCGGGGCAGGGGCAGCCTAGAGCGGCCCTTGCGTGGATGGCTGGATGATCGCGGGGGCCGCAAGGCCTACGAGGAAAGTCCGGACTCCGGAAAGCACGGTGCCGGGTAACGCCCGGCCGGGGAAACCCGAGGGAAAGCGCCACAGAGAACGAGACCGCCCGTCGGACCGGAAGTTCGCCAACGGACAAATCCGCCGGGCAAGGGTGAAACGGTGGAGTAAGAGCCCACCGCGGGACGGGCAACCGGACCGGCACGGCAAGCCCCACCGGGAGCAATGCCAAATAGGGGCCCCGCGTCCGCAAGGGCAGGGATGCTTCAACCCAGGGGCCCGGGTTGGCAGCTTGAGGCCCGTCAGTAACGGCGGGTCCAGAGGAATGGTCATCCAGGGGGCTTCGGTCCCCGGACAGAATCCGGCTTACAGGCCGTCCACGCACCTCCGCCTTTATGGGTTGACTACGTCCCCGTCCTGACTAAAACGCAGGCTTCATCCGAGATTCACGCGGGCCCACCTCCCGCGAGGGGAGAGACGCATATGGCCAAGCCGACCACCATCAAGATCCGCCTCAACTCTTCGGCGGGCACCGGGCACTTCTACGTCACCAAGAAGAACGCCCGCACCATGACCGAGAAGATGTCCGTGCGGAAGTACGATCCCGTCGTGCGCAAGCACGTCGAGTACAAGGAAGGCAAGATCAAGTAATCGCCTTCCAGCGGTGAACTCGACGGGGCTGCGTGCGATGCACGTGGCCCTTTTTCATATCTGGGTTCTCCGATGCTGATCATCCGCTCTGCCAGCCCGTCCGACATCGGCGCGGTGGACTCCATGCTGGCGCGGTCCTACGGGCCCCTTCTTCGGGCGGACTACCCGCCTTCGATTCTCGTGGTCGCGCTACCGCGGATGGCGCGTGCCCAGCCCGGGCTACTCGCCTCGGGCCGCTACTTCGTGGCCGAGCGGGACGGGATGGTTGTCGGAGCCGGAGGCTGGTCGCCGGAGAACCCCAGGGGCGGCCCGGTCCGGGATGGGCTTGGCCATGTCCGTCATGTCGCGACCGACGCACGGGAGATCCGACATGGGGTCGGGCGCGCCGTCATGGCCCGCGTGCTGGACGACGCAGGCAGGGCCGGAATGCTGCGCCTTTCGGCGCTGTCCACGCTGACGGCCGTGCCGTTCTACGCCGCGCTGGGTTTTCGGGAGGTGGGCCGCCTCAGCCTGTCGTTCGGGACGGCCATCAGCTTTCCGGCGGTCGAGATGATGCGCGAGCTTTGAACGCAAAAAGGGCTGGCGTTCCCGCCAGCCCTTGTCGTCCGTTCAGTCGTTGCCAGGAGCGTTATTCGCGCTGGCCGAGGAAGTTCAGCAGGAACATGAAGATGTTGATGAAGTTCATGTACAGGTTCAGCGCGCCAAGGATCGCCGACTTGCCCAGCCATTCAGCATCGCCATGGGCCGCATGCTGCACATACTCGGTCTTGATGCGCTGGGTATCCCAGGCCGTCAGGCCTGCGAAGATCAGCACGCCGATCAGCGAAATCGCAAAGGCCATCGCGCTCGACTGCACGAACAGGTTGATGATCATCACCACCAGCAGACCAATCACGCCGATCATCAGGAACGCGCCGAGCGGGCCGAGGTCGCGCTTTGTTGTGTAGCCGTAAAGCGACATCGCACCGAAGGCGACCGAGGTCGCGAGGAACGTCTGGGCGATGGACACGCCGGTGAAGGCCGCAAAGATCCAGGCCATCGACAGACCCATCAGGGCCGAGAAGACGTAGAACATCGTCTGCAGCGCCGAGGCCGAGACCCGGTTGACCGCCCCGCCGATGACGAAGACGAAGATCAGCGGCGCGAACATCGCGATCCAGCCCAGGATGTTGGGCTGCAGCGTTGCCGGGTCGCGAAAGACCGACAGCAGCGCAGGGGAGGAACCCACCGCCCAAGCGACCGCAAACGTCACCAGCATGCCTACGGACATCGTGCCGTAGACCTTGTTCATATGGGCGCGGAGCCCTTCGTCGATCCGCGCCGCCCGGGCGCCGGCCGGCGTCGCGCGGATCGTGTTGTATTCAGCCATCGTACCCCCTCCGAGTTGCATGTGGGGCGCTGTCCTGGGACAACAGCACCTTCGCCCCAGCATATCGGAAACGGACCGGTCCATTTCAAGATGCCATGGCGGGGGACAGCCCGTTCAGCGCAGCCAGTGTGCCGGGGCGTTCCAGGCCGGCCTGTCGGCTTCGGCCATGGCTTCGGACCGGGACAGCCCAACATCCCTCAGCAGGTGGTCGTCCAGGTTCATAAGCCGCCGGCGCGACCGCCTGAGGGCGAGCATCGAACCGAGATCCGGTCTTCCAATAATTCCGTGCCAGCGCAGAGGACTGGCGAAAGCGGTGAGGTAGCTCATCTGTGCCTCCTTGTTCCTACACCCCAACGGTCAGTGATGCTTTGGGGCTCTATCATCCGAATGGTTGATATATGGGCTCTGCCGTGATATAAGTGAAATGAATGTTTGCAAGCACGAGCATCAAAGGATGTGATATGCCAAGGACCATGGACCTGACGGCCCTCCGCTCCTTCGTGGCGGTGGCAGAGGCGGGCGGCGTGACCCGCGCAGCCGGCCTGTTGAACCTGACGCAGTCGGCTGTATCGATGCAGCTCAAGCGTCTCGAGGAATCAACGGGGCTCGACCTGATCGACCGGTCCGGTCGGGGCGTGTCCCTGACCGCCACCGGCGAGCAGCTACTGAGCTATGCCCGCCGCATGCTGGCGCTGAACGACGAGGCATGGGGCAGGTTGACGCGATGCGACCTGGAAGGCGAGATCGTGCTGGGGGTTCCGCACGATGTCGTCTATCCGGCGATCCCCAACGTTCTCAAGCGCTTCGCCCTGGATTTCCCCAGGATCAAGGTGAACCTGATCTCCTCCTTCACGCTGGCTCTCAAGGAGCAGCTTGCGCGGGGTGAGGTGGATGTGATCCTGACGACCGAGGACGCCCCCGCGCCAGGCGCGGAAACGCTGGGAGAGCGTCCTCTGGCGTGGATCGGCGCAAAGGGCGGTCAGGCGTGGCGATCGCGGCCCCTCCGGTTGGCCTTCGAATCGCAATGCATCTTCCGCAAGGGCGCGCTGCGGCGTCTGGATCAGGCAGGCATCCCCTGGGAGATGGCCGTCGCGGGATCATCGACCCGCACCAACGAGGCGGTGGTCAGCGCGGATCTGGCTGTCTTCGTGCAGATCGAGGGGGCGGAGCCTCCGCATCTGGAGAGGATCGCTCATGGAGGTCAACTCCCGGATCTCTGGTCCGTGCATCTCAACCTTTACGAACGCGAACCGGCACGCGCACCTGCCCAGGACGAGCTGATCGAACTGCTCCGCCGGCAGTTCCTCGCGCCCTCGGTCCTGCGGTCGCGTCCCGTGTTCGAGCAACCTTTCGGTGTACCGGCATGAAGGCAGGATGTTGCCCAGGGAACACCTAGCTAAAATGGCAAGGTGACTTGTTCAACCTATCCGTGTTTCTGTTTAGTCACGGCGAAATCGGAACGCGAAGCCTGCGTCCCTATCTTTGGGGCGGTCGGACCTCGCCTGTGGGGGGTGAGCGTGTTCTGTCGCGAAACGGAACAGCAAAGGAAGCACGAGATGAAGCATCCCGTCGATGTGCATGTGGGCAAACGCATCCGCCATCGTCGTTGGACGCTTGGGACCACCCAGCAGCAGTTGGCTGACCGGGTCGGGATCAAGTTCCAGCAGATTCAAAAATACGAGACCGGCGCGAACCGCGTGAGCGCCTCCCGCCTTTGGGATATCGCCGGGGCACTCAGCGTCCCCGTGTCCTTCTTCTTTGAAGGCATGGACGCCCAGTCGCAGCCGAATCTCGTCGTTGGCTCGGACATGCCCAACGACATCCTGTCCGACCGTGAGGCGCTTGAGCTTCTCCGCTCCTATTACGCGATCCCCGAGGCGCAGCGCCGTCGGCTCTTCGACTTGGCCCGCGTGCTGAGTGACGCGGCCTGACTTGACCCTGCCATCAGGGCCGCGATACCGCCACCCCGAACGGGGAGCGGAGCGGCCCGATGCGCGACACCTTGACCGAAGACGAAAGGGCCGTCCTGATCCGGACAGCCCATGCCCTCGCGGATGCCGCCCGGCCGGAGACGCTCCGGCATTTCCGGACGGGCATTGCGACCGATGACAAGGGCCCTGGACCGGGCGGACTGTTCGATCCCGTCACCGAGGCCGACCGCGCCGCCGAACGCGCCATGCGCGCCGTCCTGAGCCGCGAGCGGCCCGATGACGCCATCCTGGGTGAGGAATACGGACCGCAGCCGGGCACCAGCGGCCTGACCTGGGTGCTCGACCCGATCGACGGCACGCGCGGGTATATCAGCGGCACGCCGACCTGGGGGGTCCTGATCTCGGTCGCCGATGAGACGGGGCCGCTTTATGGCATCATCGACCAGCCCTATATCGGAGAACGCTTCGAGGGCGGTTTCGGACGCGCCAGCGTCAACGGCCCGCACGGACGGGCTGAGCTGAAGGTGGGTAAACCTCGCCCCCTGTCCGAGGCCATCGTCCTGACCACCTTTCCCGAGATCGGCACCGCGGCCGAGCATGCCGCATTTCGGCGGGTCGCAGACCGCGCCCGGCTCGTGCGGTATGGGATGGACTGCTACGGTTATGCGCTGCTTGCGGCGGGGCAGGTGGACCTCGTCATCGAGGCGGGGCTGCAGCCCTACGATGTGCAGGCGCCCATCGCGGTCGTGACGGCGGCCGGTGGCCTCGCGACCGGGTGGGACGGCTCGCCCGCCCATGGCGGCGGGCGGTTGCTGGCGGCCGCGAACCCGCAGATCCATGCCGCCGCCATGGAGCTTCTGGCAGGATAGGGCAGGGCTTCAGTCCACTCACTCGGCTGCACCGGCGTGACTTCGGCTGCGGTCTGCGGCAGGCAGGACCCCGAGCCCCGGAGGATACCCATGCCCGATCTGCTGATCCGCAACGCCGACCTGTGTCTCACGATGGACGATGAGGGCCGGGAGATCGCAGGTTGCGACATTCTCGTGCGCGGCGGAGTCATCGCGCAGGTCGGGCCGGGCCTCGTCGGGGAGCGAGCAGAGATCGTGGATGCATCGGGATGCCTTCTGACGCCCGGGCTCGTGAACACGCACCACCATCTCTACCAGACGCTGACGCGGGCGGTTCCGGGCGCGCAGGACGCGCTGCTGTTCGGCTGGCTTAGGACGCTTTACCCGATCTGGGCGCGCTTCGGCCCCGAGGAGATGCATGTCTCGGCCCTTGTGGGCCTGTCCGAACTGGCGCTGTCCGGCTGCAGCCTGACTTCGGATCACCTCTACCTATTCCCGAATGGCGCACGGCTCGATGATACCATCGCCGCCGCGCAGGAGGTGGGCCTCCGCTTCCATCCCACCCGCGGCGCCATGAGCATCGGCCAAAGCCAGGGCGGGCTGCCCCCGGACGTTCTGGTGGAAGCCGAGGGGTCGATCCTTGACGACTGCATCCGGGTCATCGACACGTTCCACGACCCGCGCGAGGGGGCGATGGTCCGGGTCGGCGTGGCACCCTGCTCTCCGTTTTCGGTCAGTCGCGAACTGATGCGGGATGCCGCTCTCCTGGCTCGCGACAAGGGCGTCATGCTCCACACCCATCTGGCCGAGAACAACGAGGACGTCGCCTATTCGCTGGAACGGTTCGGCTGCCGTCCGGGCCAGTACGCCGAAGATCTGGGATGGACCGGGGCCGATGTCTGGCACGCGCATTGCGTCAAGCTTGACGAAGGGGAGATCGGACTGTTCGCCCGGTCCCGGACGGGCGTGGCGCATTGCCCATGCTCCAACTGCCGTCTCGGATCGGGCATCGCCCCGGTGCGTGCGATGCGCGACGCGGGCGTGAAGGTTGGCTTGGGCGTCGATGGGTCGGCCAGCAACGACCTCGGCAACCTCGCGCATGAGGCGCGACAGGCAATGCTCCTCCAGCGGGTCGCGCAAGGGGCCGATGCCATGAGCGCGCGCGAGGCGCTCTGGATCGCCACGCGTGGCGGGGCCGAGGTGCTGGGCCGCCCCGATTGCGGTTGCATCGCTCCTGGCGCTCGGGCCGACTTGGCGCTCTGGGACATGAGCGGCATCGAGGCCGCCGGAAGCTGGGATCGCACGGCGTTGCTGTTGGCCGGGCCATCCCGGGTGCGGGATCTATGGGTGGAAGGTCGCCGAGTGGTGGCAGACGGCCGCCTAATCACCGTCGACCTGCCCGCCATCCTGCGCCGTCAGGGGCTTCTCGCGCGGAAACTGGCCTGAGGCCTGCGCGGCACGCCGCCCGATCCAAGGTTCGCCTTGGTTCCGCCCATGGAATGACAGAATCAGCGTCGGTACTCGCACGTGAGAGATAACCCGCGAGTAGATCATGAAGTTCCTGGCTCTGGCTCTTGCCGCATCGCTTTTGTCCGGCTGCATGCAGCCTCGCCCATCACCCGAGTCAGGCATTGCCCCCAACGGCGGGGCAATGGGCTTCGTGGAAACCGCTCCGGCACGGCACTCGATCTCATCCAGCTCCACGACCTCGGGCTTTGGCGTGGCCCTGAACGATCTGAGGGCTCGGTATGGAATGGGCGCGCTGCGGGAGGACCGGCGCCTGTCTGCGGCCGCCCAGGCCTTTGCGGAGGATATGGCCCGGCACGGCTACCACTCGCATTATGGCCGCGACGGCTCTGATATCGTGACGCGCGTGCAGGGAGCGGGATGTCGCGGCGGCGGCCATTTCGCCGAGAACATCGCCTGGGGTCAGGACACCGCCCAAGACAGCCTGTCGGGCTGGTTCGCGTCACCCCACCACCGCGACAACATGCTGAGCCGCAAGTACGGCGTGTACGGCCTGGGGCAGGCTGGCGGGGTCTGGGTTCTCGACTTCGCGGGTGGTTGCTGAGACACGATCAGGTCCGCGTCACGGGACGGCCTGCAACCCAGCTCGCGCGGATGGCGCGGTCGTCGCCCATCATGATGGTGGGAAACACCGCCTCCCATAGGTCGCGCGCCCGTTCCTGCCGCTGGGCGATGACAGGGGTAGAGGCGAGGTCCAGGACCACGAGGTCGGCCTCGGCCCCGGCTTGGAGGCTGCCGACGACCCCGCCCAGATGCAGCGCACGCGCCGATCCCTCGGTCGCGAGCCACAGAAGTTGGACCGGATGCACGGCCTGTCCGCGGATCTGCGCGATCTCATAGGTCGCTGCCATGGTGCGCAGCATGGAGAACGACGACCCCCCGCCGGTGTCCGTCGCGAGCCCCACAGTGACTCCGCGCCGCTTGAGACCCATCAGGTCGAACAGCCCCGAACCGATGAAGGTGTTGGAGGTCGGGCAATGCACCGCTGCCGCGCCGACCTCGGCCAGCCTGTCCCGTTCGCGGGGCTCCAGGTGGATGACGTGCCCATAGACGCCGCGCGGTCCAAGAAGGCCGTGCGCCTCGTAGGTGTCGAGATAGTCCCGCGCTTGTGGGTACAGGCCACGCACCCACTCGATCTCGTCGGTCTGCTCGCTCAGATGGGTCTGCATGAGGCAGGTCGGGTTCTCGGCCCAAAGCGCGCCCAGTGCCTCTAGCTGCTCCTCTGTCGAGGTGGGGGAAAAGCGTGGCGTGATGGCGTAGGAGGCCCGCCCCTTGCCATGCCAGCGGGCGATCAAGCGCGCGCTTTCGTCATAGGCTGAGCGGGCAGTGTCGCGCAGCCCTTCGGGCGCGGTGTCGCGGTCCATGCAGGTCCGACCGGCTGCGACCCGCATCCCCCGCGCCTTTGCGGCTTCGAAGAAGGCGTCCGCCGATCCTTCGTGGATGGTGCAAAAGGAGCAGAGCGTCGTCGTACCATGGGCTAACGCAAGGTCCAGCGTCCTGTCGGCCAGCGCGCGGGCATAGGCCGGATCCGCGAAGCGCATCTCCTCGGGGAAGGTGTAGGTGTTCAGCCAGTCGATCAGCCGCTTGCCCCAGGAGGCGATGATCCCGGTCTGAGGATAGTGCATGTGGGCGTCCACGAAGCCCGGCAGGATGAGGTCGCGTCCGTAGTCCATGACCCTTGCCGCGGGGTTGGCGGCCCTCAGCGCCGTGCCGTCTCCTATGGCCGTGATGTAACCATCCTCGATCAGCACGCCACCGAATTCGCGGTGGCTCACGCACTCCTCCCAGGGGCGGAGGAAGGGATCGCCCGTAAAGGACAGGGTCTGGCCAAGGAGAAGCGAAGTCATCATGCGGTCACCCTAGGCACCCGCCCGGCGGGTTGCAAACCGAGCGCACCCGGTTGCCCCCGCCGCGCAAATCTGTAGGGTCCGCCCGAACGCGGCACGGGGCAGGGGGGCCAGGATGGACGATCGATCCAGCACTTTGACCCAGCCCCAGAACCAGGACGAGGACGACGAGTTCGGCCTCCCGGCACGTCTGGTGGGACAGGCGCTTGAGGCCGTCGAGGCGCGGGACGCTGTCCAGCTCGATGAGCTTCTCGACCCATTGCATCCCGCCGACATCGCCGACCTGCTGGAGCAGATCGGGCCGGGCCAGCGCCGGAGCCTGTTGGCCTTGTGGCGGGGCGGCATGGATGGCGACATCCTGTCCGAGCTCGATGAATCCCTCCGCGAGGAGGTGATCGAGGGGCTTGCTCCGGGCGAGCTGGCCGAGGCCGTCCGCGATCTCGAAACCGACGACGTCGTGGACCTTGTCGAGGATCTCGACCCTGCCGCGCAGGAAGCGGTGCTGGGCGCCCTGGCGGCCGCCGACCGGGTCGCGGTGGAAAAGGCGCTGACCTATCCCGAGTACTCGGCTGGGCGCCTCATGCAGTCCGAAGTCGTTCGCGCGCCGCATCACTGGACGGTGGGCGAGGCTATCGACTTCCTGCGCAGCGGCACCCTGCTGCCCGACCAGTTCTACCATGTCGTGCTGATCGACCCGCGCCTCAAGCCCGTGGGCTACGTCACGCTGGGCCGCATCCTGAGCGCCCGACAGGAGACGCGCCTACGGGATCTGACCGAGGAAAGCTTCCGCACCTTCCACGTGGAGGACGAGCAGGGCGATGTGGCCCAGGCCTTCAACAAGTACCACCTGATCTCGGCCCCGGTGGTGGACGACGACGACCGGCTAGTGGGCGTCATCACCATCGACGACGCCATGAACGTCCTCGACGAGGAACACGAGGAGGATATCCTCCGCCTGGCCGGTGTGGGCGACGGCGCGCTGTCGGACAGCGTGCGCGAAACGATCCGGGGGCGGCTGCCCTGGCTGGTCGTGAACCTGGGCACGGCGGGCCTTGCCGCCTTTGTCATCTCCCGGTTTGAAGGCACGATCCAGGCGCTTGTGGCCCTGGCGACGCTCATGCCGATCGTGGCCTCCATGGGCGGCAATGCCGGAACCCAGTCGCTCACCGTCGCGGTGCGGGCGCTGGCCACGCGCGACCTCACCCGGTCGAACGCCTGGCGCGTGATCCGCCGCGAAGCGGCGGTGGGCCTTCTCAACGGCGTCGTCCTGGCGACGGTGCTGGGCGGCCTGACCGTGCTGTTCTTCGGCTCCTGGGCCCTGGGCGCGGTGATCGCGACGGCGCTGGTCGTGAACCTGATCGCGGCGGCGCTGGCCGGGGTCTTCGTGCCGCTGCTGATGGAGCGGATCGGCGTGGACCCCGCGCTCGCCTCTGGGACGTTCGTGACGACGGTCACCGATGTGGTCGGCTTCTTCTCCTTCCTCGGTCTCGCTACCCTGGTGCTCATGTGAGCGACCTGACCCGCATCAAGGCCGAGGCCCGCGCCCGCGCCTTTGCCCGGCGGCAGGACGCCTGGGAGGCGGGGCACTCTGCCCCCTGGACCCTGCTGTCCGAGGTGCTGAAGCCGCATCTGGGTCGCCCGCTTGCTGGTTATCTTCCCATGAGGACCGAGATCGATCCCCTGCCCGCGATGGCCGAGGCTGCCGCTCATGGCCTTGTGGGCGTTCCCATCACGCCCAAGCGCGGCCTTCCCCTCACCTTCCGCCAGTGGTCCCCTGGCTGCGCCATGATGGACGGTGGCTTCGGAACACAGATCCCGGCAAGCGGCGATGTGGTCGTGCCTGAGGTGCTGATCGTTCCCTTGGTCGCCTTCGACCGGCGGGGCGGGCGCTTGGGCTATGGGGGCGGTTTCTACGACCGGACCCTGGCGGCGCTTCGGGCCGACCATGCGGTGATGGCCATTGGTTACGCATGGGCTGCCCAAGAGGACGGGGACCTTCCGCTCGAGGAGACCGACGCCCCTCTCGATCTGATCGTCACCGAGTCCGACGTCATCCGGCCTTGAGGGACCCGCTCCGCTTGCCACAGCGGTTCGGCGCTCCTATGACGCCGCCATGAGACTTCTGTTCCTGGGCGATGTCATGGGCCGGTCCGGCCGCGCGGCGGTGGCTGAGCGCCTGCCGAAACTGCGGACCGAGTGGCGGCTCGACTTCGTCGTCGTCAACGGCGAGAACGCGTCGGGCGGGATGGGCCTGACGCCCGAGCACGCCCGCGTCCTGCTGAATGCCGGGGCGGATGTGGTGACGCTGGGCGACCATGCCTTCGACCAGAAGGACATGATCCCCTTCATCGAGCAGGAGCAGCGGATCATCCGTCCGCTGAACTTTGCCAAGGGCGCGCCGGGCCGGGGCCACCGGGTGTATGACGCCCCTGGCGGGCGCAAGGTCCTCGTGACCCAGGTGCTGGGCCAGGTCTTCATGAAGCGGCCCTTCGACGACCCGTTCTCGGCCGTCGATGGCGTCCTGCGGGCCCACCCACGAGGTGGCCTCGTGCAGGCGAGCCTTGTGGACATCCATGCCGAGGCCACCTCGGAAAAGATGGCCGTGGGCCATTACTGCGACGGACGGGCGAGCGTCGTGGTCGGAACCCACACCCATGTGCCTACTGCTGACGTCGTGATCCATGCGAACGGCACGGCCTACCAGTCCGACGCCGGCATGTGCGGCGACTACGATTCGGTCATCGGCATGCAGAAGGAAGAGCCCATGCGCCGGTTCATCACCGGCATGGGCCGCGACCGCTTCACGCCGGCGCTGGGCGAAGCCACCCTGTCAGGCCTTTATGTCGAAACCGAAGACCGGACCGGCCGTGCGACCCGGGCTGTCCCGGTGCGCGTGGGCGGGCGGCTGGCCGAGGCGCGGCCCTGACCACGTGACCCTCCGGCCCTCTTCCAGGAGACCCTGAATGTTCGGTCTGGCCGTTCCGGCAGAGATGCAGCCCTGGGCGGCCATCATTGTCACGTTGCTGATGTTCGCCGCCTTCATGTGGGAACGTTTCCCCGTCGAGGTGGTGGCCATCGTGGGTGCCGCCGTGCTCCTGATCCTCGGGATCCTGCCCATGGACGAGACGCTGGATGTCTTCTCCAACAGCGCCCCATGGACGATCGCTGCGATGCTGATCCTCGTGGGCGCTCTTGTACGGACCGGAGGGCTGCACTTCGTCGGGTCGCTTGCTGCAAAGCATGTGGAGCAGCGGCCCAAGCTGACCCTGGCGCTGATCTGCGCGGGGATCGTCGCGACCTCGGCTTTCGTCAACAACACGCCCATCGTGGTGGTGATGTTGCCAATCTTCATCCAACTCAGCCGCCAGATGGCCATGTCGCCATCCAAGTTGCTGATCCCGCTTAGCTACCTCACGCTTCTGGGGGGCTGCATCACATTGATCGGGACGTCCACGAACCTTGTCGTGGCGGGCGTCGCGCGGGATGCTGGGCTGGAGCCCTTCCATATCTTCGAGATGAGCCCGGTGGGTCTGCCCGTGGCCATCGCGGGCGCTTTGTACCTGGCCGTCTTCGGGCCGCGGCTGTTGCCAGACCGCAAGAGCATGGCGGATTTCCTGACCGACCGGTCCCGCATGCGTTACTTCACCGAAGTAGTAGTCCCCGAAGGCAGCAACCTGATTGGGCGCGAGGTGCTGGACGTGCAGCTCTTCAAGCGGGAGGGGGTGCGCTTGATCGACGTGATCCGGGGCGATGCTTCGCTGCGTCGGGACTTCGCGCCGGTCACGCTCCGGGCCGGCGACCGCATCATCCTGCGGACCGCCATGGCCGAGCTCCTGTCGCTCCAGAAGGACAAGTCGCTGCGCCGGGTGGATCAACTGTCCTCGGTCGCAACGACCACCGTAGAGGCCCTGATCGCCGCTGATTGCCGCATGGTGGGGCGGCGCCTGGGGGACCTGCGTCTGCGCCGCCGCTATGGGGTCTATGTCATTGCGGTGCATCGGCGGGACAGGAACTTCGGCTCGAATCTCGACGACGTGGTGATCCGGGCCGGCGACACCCTGCTTTTGGAAGGCGCGGCCGAGGATATCCAGCGTCTCGCGCAGGACCAGAACCTCGTGGACATCGCCCATCCGACGCAGCGCGCCTATCGACGCGGGCATGCGCCGATCGTGATCGCCACCATGGCCGCCGTCGTCGGGCTGTCCGCCATTGAGGTCGCCCCCATCGAGATCCTGGCCCTTCTGGGCGTGGCGGTGGTGCTGGTGACCCGCTGCATCGACGCGGACGAGGCCTTTGGTCTGATCGACGGGCGGCTCATGGCGATGCTTTTCGCCATGCTGGCCGTCGGCTCGGCCCTGGAGCATTCCGGCGCAGTCGAACTGATCGTCGGGGCCGTGGCGCCGCTGATGGCGGGCTGGACACCGGTACTGTCGATCTTCGCCATCTATGCGCTTTGTTCCATCCTGACCGAGCTGCTGTCGAACAACGCCGTGGCGGTGGTGGTCACTCCGGTGGCGATAGGGCTGGCGCAGACGCTGAACCTTGATCCGCGGCCCGTGCTGATCGCGGTGATGATGGGGGCGTCCTTCGGCTTCGCCACGCCGATCGGCTACCAATGCAACCTGCTCGTCTATGGACCGGGAGGCTACAAGTTCAGCGACTTCCTCAAGGTGGGCATCCCGTTGAACATCCTGGCGGGCCTTGTGGCCAGTCTCGTGATCCCCCTGATCTGGGACCTCTGAGCGCACTCTTGCCCCCCGTTGCGCGGCTGGGGTAAGGGAGCGCGATCCTTCGCATTCGGAACTTTCGGGAGTACAAGCCCATGGCCGGCCATTCCAAATGGGCCAACATCCAGCACCGCAAGGGCAAGCAGGACAAGCTGCGGTCCAAGCTGTTCTCCAAGCTCTCCAAGGAAATAACGGTCGCGGCCAAGATGGGGGACCCGGACCCCGACAAGAACCCGCGCCTGCGTCTGGCGGTCAAGGAAGCGCGGTCCAACTCCATGCCGCGGGACGTCATCGACCGCGCGATCAAGAAGTCGCAGGGCGGCGAGGCCGAGGCCTATGAGTCGATCCGCTACGAGGGCTATGGCCCCGGCGGCGTGGCCGTCATCGTCGAGGCGCTGACCGACAACCGCAACCGAACCGCGTCCAACGTCCGATCCACGTTCACCAAGAACGGCGGCAACCTGGGGGAGACGAACTCGGTCGCCTTCCAGTTCGAGCGAAAGGGCGAGATCTTCTACAAACCCGAGGTCGGCGACGCCGACGCCGTCATGATGGCCGCCCTCGAAGCCGGAGCCGAAGACGTCGAATCCGACGAGGACGGCCACTGGATCACCACCGGTGAGGACGATCTGGGCACCGTGTCCGCGGCGCTGGAGCAGTCCCTGGGCGAAAGCGAGACGGCCAAGTTCGTTTGGCGGCCCAAGGTCACGGCCCCTGCCGATGGCGAGGTCTTCGAGAAGCTGATGCGCCTCATCGAGGTGCTCGAGGATGACGACGACGTGCAGAACGTCACCACAAATGTCGATGCGTCCGAGGACGTGATGGCGGCCTACGCGGCCTCCTGAGGATGGCGCAGTCCCGGCCTGTCGCGGGCATCCTGTGGATGCTGGTGACGGGCCTTCTGTTCGTCGGCATGACGGCGGTGGTGAAGCATGTCGGAAGCGACGTGCCCGCCGCGCAGTCCGCCTTCCTCCGTTTCGCCCTGGGGCTGCCGTTTGCGGTGCCGATGCTCTGGCCACTTTGGCGGACCGGCCTTGGCCGGAACGAGGCTGGCCTTTTCGCGGCGCGTGGGGTGGTTCACACCGTCGGCGTGATCTGCTGGTTCTTCGCCATGACCCGCATCCCGCTCGCGGAGGTCACGGCCATGAACTACCTCAACCCGATCTACGTCACCCTGGGCGCGTCACTGTTCTTGGGCGAGCGATTCGAGGCTCGCCGCCTTGTGGCCGTCGGAGCGGCACTGGTCGGAGCGCTGGTGATCCTGAGACCGGGTTTGCGGGCCGTCGAGGCGGGGCACTTCGCCATGCTTGTCACCGCCCTGTTCTTTGCGGGCGGCTACCTGATCGCCAAGCGTTTGTCCGGTCAGGTCAGCGCCGGGGTTGTCGTGGGGATGCTGTCGGTTACGGTGACCCTGGGCCTGCTGCCCTTCGCTCTGTGGGTGTGGGTGCCGGTGGGCTGGGCCGAGATCGGCTGGTTCTTCCTGGCCGCGGTTCTTGCCACCTTGGCCCACTACACGATGACGCTGGCTTTCGCCTCGGCTCCGGTCAGCGCGACGCAGCCCGCGACGTTTCTCCAGCTTGTCTGGTCCGTCCTCCTGGGCGCCGCCGCTTTTGGCGAGCCGGTGGATGGCTGGGTGATCCTGGGCGGCGCGATCATCATGGCCGCCGTCAGCTTCATCACCTGGCGCGAGGCCGTCGCCCGGCGCGTGGGTCTGGTGACCGAGCCTTAGGCGCGCGGGTCGAGCAGCCGTGCCAGGACCCCGTCCGCCGTGATGTGGCCCAGCGTGGCCCCGTCCTCGCGCACGGCGAGGGGTCCGTCGCGCAGTTGGCTCATGACGTCGCGGATATCGGCGTCCGGCGCGATCTCCCCGTGGGGAAGCTGGCCATTCGGCGTCACCATCACATCGCGCGCCCGCAGCACGCCCAAGGGGTTCATGTGGGCCACGAACTCGGCCACATACGAGGTGGCCGGTGCGCGGAAGATGTCGCGGGGCGTTCCGCATTGCACGATTCGTCCCCCCTCCATGATCGCAATGCGGTTGCCCAGCTTGAACGCCTCGTCGAGGTCATGGCTCACGAACACGATCGTGCGGTTCCGCTTGGCCTGCAGGTCCAGCAGCTCGTCCTGAAGCCGCGTCCGGATCAGCGGGTCGAGAGCCGAGAAGGGTTCGTCCATCAGAAGGACAGGCGCGTCGGTGGCAAAGGCGCGGGCGAGTCCCACGCGCTGCTGCATCCCGCCCGAGAGCTGTCCGACAAGCGCGTCTGCCCGGTCGCCCAGGTTGACGAGCCGCAACTCCTCCTCGACCCGCGCCGTCCGTTCGGCCTTGGACTGGCCGCGCAACTCCAGCCCCAGGCCCACATTGTCGCGGACGGTGCGCCAGGGCAGCAGGCCGAACTGCTGGAACACCATGGCGACGGTGCGCTGGCGAATCCGGCGGAGCGTTTGCGGATCGGCCTTGGTGACCGAGACCACGTCGCCATCGGTGCGGACGCGCACCTCGCCCCGGCAGACGGGATTCAGGCCGTTCACGGCGCGGAGCAGCGTGGACTTGCCCGACCCCGACAGACCCATGAGCACGAGGATCTCGCCCTCGGCCACCTCGAGCGAGCAGTTGTGCACGCCCAGGACCTGTCCGGTCCTCTGCTGGATCTCGGACCGGCTCAGGCCCTGGTCCATGAGCGGCAGCGCGCGGTCGGGCCGGTCGCCGAAGACGATGTTCACCTGATCGAAGACGACAGCGCTCATTGCGGACGACTCACACGAAGCATGCGATCAAGGATGATGGCGACCACCACGATGATGAACCCTGACTCGAAGCCCAGGGCTGTGTTGACCGAATTGAGCGCCCGGACCACCGGCACCCCGAGCCCGTTCGCCCCCACCAGCGCCGCGATGACCACCATGGACAGCGACAGCATGATGGACTGGTTCAGCCCCGCCATGATCTGAGGAAGCGCGAAGGGCAGTTCCACCTTCCAGAGCTTCTGGCGCGGCGTGGCCCCAAAGGCTTCGGCGGCTTCCAGAAGCGCCTGTGGGGTGGACGCGATGCCGAGATAGGCGAGCCGTATGGGGGCAGGGAGGACGAAGATCACCGTCGCGATGAGACCGGGCACCATGCCCAGGCCGAAGAACACGATGGCGGGAATGAGGTAAACAAAGGTCGGCAGCGTCTGCATCAGGTCCAGCACGGGTGCCATGGCCTGATACAGCCGCGGCCTGTGCGCCGCCGCGATGCCGATGGGAACACCGATCCCCATGCACACCGCGCAGGCCGTGAGCACCAAGGTCAGGCTTTCGGTCGTTTCTTCCCAATAGCCCTGGTTCAGGATGAACAGGAAACCCAGCAGCACCAGCAGGCAGGTCTTCCAGGATCGTTGAAGGATCCAGGTCAGGCCGACGAAGATCGCGATCAGGACAAGAGGGTGGGGCGCCTGCAGGGCCCACATGATGCCGTCGATGGTCGCCCCGATCACGTCCGCGATCCCGTCGAACACGACTTGCCCGTGTGTCTGCAGCCAGTCGAAGAAGTCGGCGGCGAAACGGCCTACGGGTATTTTCTGCGTCACCCAGTCCATGAGCCCCTCGCTCTACCGTATCATCACCCGTGCATCGGGGTCATTCACCAAGGAATGCGACGATGCGTGCGCCCACATCCTCGGGTCGTTCCCAGAACATGTTGTGTCCGTGCCCGGCGTAGGTCTCGAACTCCGCCTCGGGCAGCGTGTCGCGGACCCAGTCCTGGGTGCCCGCATCGAACAAACCGTCCTGATCGCCCCAAAGGACCAGCACCGGCGACTCGATCCGCCGGGCGTACCAGGACCAGTCCGTCATGGTCAGGGCCCGCAGCACCCCGGTCCACACGTGGAGCGGCACGGCGGCGCTCTCGGCGCGTTCGCGCGACAGGAAGTCGTCGTCCACCGGGGTGGGATTGGCATACCAGTCCAGCATGAACTGGCTGTTGGGGTCGATGGGCGGGGTCAGGGCCGGTACGTTGTCCCAAAGCCAGTCGGTCGGTCCCTTGGGAACCGAGAAGGCGGTGCTGACCAGAACGAGATGGTCCACGCGATCGGGATGCTCGGCGGCAAAGACTCCGGCGGTCATGGAGCCCAGCGAGTGCCCGACGATGTCGGCGCGGTCGATGCCAAGGGCGTCCATGAAGCCCAGCAGGTCCCCCGAGAACGCGTCGATCCCGTAGCAGCAGGCTGGCGCGTCCGATCCGCCGTGGCCGCGAAGGTCTACGGCATAGACGTGCCGGCCGCCCAGATGCGGCACGAGAAGCGACCAACTCCGGCTGTTGTCCGTGTAGCCGTGAAGCAGGATCAGCGGGTCGTCCACGACCCCGTCCGTTCCATCGACCTCCACGTAGCTGAGCTGTTGGCCGTCCGCCGTGGTGACTGACTGCCGCGCGCCGGCCCAATCGTCCTGAGACGGCAGGGGACCGGCAAGGAGGGGCACCCCCGCCATCAGAAGTGCTGCAAGGGGGCCCCAGACCCGCATGGTCAGAGCCCCATGGCCGAGCGGACGGCCGCGAGTCCCTCGCCGCCATCGACGGTCGTCACGCCCTGGAGCCAAGCATCAAACATCTCGGGGTGCTGGGTGAGCCACTGCTTCACAGCCTCGTCGGGCTCCAGCTCTTCGTCGAGGATGAGGCCCATCATCTCGTTCTCCATGGGCAAGGTGAACGTCATGTTCTTGAGCAGCGTCGCCACGTTCGGGCATTCCGTTGCAAAGCCCTTGCGGGTCACGGTGTACACGTTCCCTTGCCCGCCGAAGAAGTCTTCGCCGCCTTCGAGGTATTGGAGGGGGAAGTTGGCGTTCATGGGATGCGGCGCCCAGCCCAGAAAGACCACCGGCTCCTCGCTATCCACCGCGCGGCGCACCTGCGCGAGCATCCCCTGCTCGGAGGATTCGACCACCTCGAAGCCTTCCAGGGGGCCGCCGGCCTCGGTGAGGCCGATGAGATAGGTGTTGGCTTCGTTGCCGGGCTCGATCCCGTAGATCTCGCCGTCGAGCTGGTCGCGGAAGGTCGCCAGATCCTCGTAGGTCTTGAGGCCTTGATCATAGAGATAGGCGGGTACGGCGAGATTGTACTTGGTGCCCTCGAGGTTGACGCCGACCGTCTCGATCGAGCCGTCGTCCAGATACGGCTGGATCGCGCTCTGCTGCGAGGGCATCCAGTTGCCGAGGAACACGTCGAGGTCGCCGGTGGACAAGGCCTGGAAGGTCACGGGAACTGACAGGACCTGCACGTCGACTTCGTAGCCCAGCCCCTCGAGCACCTGCTTGGCGGCCGAGGTCGTGGCAGTGATGTCGGTCCAGCCCACGTCCGACAGGCTGACGGCTGTGCAGGCCTCCTGTGCCAAAGCCGGACTGGCAGCCGCAAGCAGCGCAATCGCGCTCAGCGTCGTGCGGAGGGTCATCAAATATCTCCCTGTTAGCAGGCGGTGTTGCCCCGCCGTTTCTTGATTGACGAGTCAATCAATCACTCGATATTGCGGCCTGGCAAGTCTTTTTCCGGGGAACGCTATGCCTCGTCATGCCGCCGAGCCTATCCGACGCGCCGCAATCGTCAAGGCAACGATCCAGGAGGTCGCGCGGGCCGGCTCGCTTGAGGTGACCGTGGCGCAGATCGCCGCGCGGGCCGGGGTGTCGTCGGCCTTGGCGCATCATTATTTCGGCTCAAAGGAAGCGATCTTCGTCGCCGCCATGCGCCATGTCCTGACGCTGTTCGGGGCCGAGGTGCGCGGCGCTCTCGCCACGGCCGATTCCCCTCGCTCCCGGATCGAGGCGATCGTCCGCGCGTCCTTTTCCGCAGGGTCGTTCCGGCGCGAGGTCATCGCTGCCTGGCTCAACTTCTACGTCCAGGCCCAGACCACCCCCGAGGCGCGGCGCCTCCTGTCGCTGTATCGCAAGCGCCTCCATTCCAATCTGGTCCATTCCCTGAAGCCTCTGGTGGGGGACCGGGCAGGGGAAGTGGCCGAAGGGGTCGGGGCACTGATCGATGGCGTCTATCTAAGGCAGGCCCTCGCCGGCACCACGCCCGACCGGCGTGCGGCGGCGGACCTGGTGCTGAACCATGTCATCCGCGAGATCGGGGCATGAGGCCCAACATCCTCATCCTCATGGCGGACCAGCTGACCGGGACGCTGTGGCGGGACGGACCGGCGAACTGGCTGCATGCGCCCAACCTGCGCAAGCTGGCCGAACGGTCCGTGCGGTTTGCCAATGCCTATACCGGCTCCCCGCTGTGCGCCCCGGCCCGCGCCTCGGTCATGTCCGGGCAGTTGCCGTCCCGGACAGGGGTCTATGACAACGCGGCCGAGTTCACGTCCTCCGTACCGACCTTTGCCCATCACCTGCGGCGGGCGGGCTATCAGACCGCGCTGTCGGGCAAGATGCATTTCGTCGGCCCCGACCAGTTGCACGGCCTGGAGCAGCGGCTCACGACCGACATCTACCCGGCCGATTTCGGCTGGACGCCGGATTACCGCAAGCCCGGCGAACGGATCGACTGGTGGTATCACAACTTGGGCTCCGTTTCGGGCGCGGGCGTGGCCGAGATCACCAACCAGTACGAGTACGACGACGAGGTGGCCCATCTGGCCGTCCAGAAGCTGTATGACCTGGCGCGCGGCCACGATCCCCGGCCCTGGTGTCTGACGGTGAGCTTCACGCACCCCCACGACCCCTATGTGGCCCGGCGCAAGTACTGGGACCTGTACGAGGATTGCGAGCACCTCGATCCCCCGGTCGCGCCGATCCCCTACGACTCTATGGACCCGCATTCGAAGCGGCTCATGGACGCCTGCGACTGGCGGTCCTCCGAGATCACGCCCGAGATGATGCGCCGCGCGCGCCGGGGCTACTTCGCCAACATCACCTATGTGGACGAGAAGATCGGCGAGATCCTGGCGGTGCTGGAGGCCACGCGGCAGGAAGCCATCGTCGTCTTCCTGTCCGACCACGGTGACATGCTGGGCGACCGGGGCCTGTGGTTCAAGATGAACTTCTTCGAAGGCTCGGCCGCCGTGCCGATGATGATCGCTGCGCCCGGACTGGAGCCGGGTCGCATCGAGACCCCGGTCAGCACCATCGACCTCTGCCCGACGCTCTGCGACCTTGCAGGCGTCTCCATGGATGACGTGATCCCATGGACGGACGGCGTTTCGCTGGTCCCCGTCGCCCGCGGGGCAGAGCGCGGGCCGGTGCCGATGGAATACGCCGCCGAAGGCTCCGAAGCGCCGATGGTGGGGCTGCGGGATGGGCGCTGGAAATATGTTCGCTGTGCGCTCGATCCGGAGATGCTGTTCGACCTTGATGCCGACCCGAACGAACTGACCGACCTGGCCGGCGATCCGGCGCAGGCCGAGGTGTTGGGCCGGCTGCGTGCCATGGCGGACGAACGCTGGGACCTGAACGCCTTCGATGCCGCCGTGCGCGAAAGCCAAGCCCGTCGCTGGGTCGTCTACGAGGCCTTAAGAAACGGGTCGTATTACCCTTGGGACTTCCAACCGCTCCAGCGGGCGTCCGAGCGGTACATGCGAAATCATATGGACCTCAACGTGCTCGAAGAGAATCAGCGCTTCCCGCGGGGCGAATGACATGACCCAGATCCAGCCTGCCGCCAGCCATTTCGTGGACGGCCAGTACCTTGAGGATGCGACCGGGGAAGCGATCCCCGTCCTGTACCCGGCAACGGGCGAGGTCATCGCGACGGTCCACGCCGCAACGCCCGCGGTGGTCGAGGCGGCCTTGGCCTCAGCCGCGCGGGCCCAGAAAGAATGGGCGGCCCTGCGGGGCGTGGAGCGGGGGCGGGTGCTCCGTCGCGCCGCCGACATCATCCGCGAGCGGAACCGCGACCTGTCCGTGCTGGAAACCTACGACACCGGCAAGCCCTTGTCGGAAACCCTGGTGGCCGACGCCATGAGCGCGGCGGACGCGCTCGAATACCTTGGCGGCCTCGCGGCGACCCTGTCGGGAGAGCACATCCAGCTCGGCTCCGACTTCGTCTACACGCGACGCGAGCCGCTGGGTGTCTGCGTCGGCATCGGCGCTTGGAACTACCCGACCCAGATCGCCGCCTGGAAGGGGGCCCCGGCGCTCGCTTGCGGCAATGCGATGGTGTTCAAACCATCCGAGACCACGCCGCTCGGCGCGTTGAAGTTGGCCGAGATCCTGATCGAGGCGGGGGCCCCGGCGGGTCTCTACAACGTCGTGCAGGGCATGGGAGCCGTAGGCTCGGCCCTGATCGCCGATCCGCGCGTGGCCAAGGTGTCGATCACCGGGTCGGTGCCGACCGGGACCAAGGTCTACGAAGCCGCTGCCCGAGGCATGAAGCATGTCACCCTGGAGCTTGGCGGCAAGTCGCCGCTGATCGTGTTCGAGGACGCCGACATCGACAATGCCGTGTCGGGCGCGATCTTGGGCAACTTCTACTCCTCGGGGCAGGTCTGCTCCAATGGGACGCGGGTCTTCGTCCAGCGCGGGATCAAGGACGCCTTCCTGAGCCGCCTGAGAGAGCGCCTCGACGGCGTCGTCATGGGCGACCCGCAGGACGAGGCCACGAACTTCGGCCCCATGGTCAGCCAGCGCCAGCGTGAGATCGTCGAAGGCTTCATCCGGACAGGGATCGAGGAGGGCGCGAGGTTGGTCGCCGGCGGAGGGCGGCCCGACCGTCCCGGCTTCTGGATCGAACCCACGGTGTTCGCTGACGTGACCGACACCATGGCCATCGCGCGGGACGAGATCTTCGGGCCGGTCATGTCCGTTCTCGACTTCGACACCGAGGAGGAGGTGCTGGCGCGGGCCAACGCCACCGAGTTCGGGCTTGCCGCCGGGGTGTTCACGCGCGACCTCGCGCGCGGGCACCGGGTCGCGGCCGGGTTCGAGGCCGGAACCTGCTTCATCAACGCCTACAACCTCACGCCCGTGGAGGCCCCGTTCGGGGGCATGAAGCGGTCCGGGATCGGCCGTGAGAACGGCAAGGCCGCCATCGAGCACTATTCGCAACTCAAGTCCGTCTATGTCGGCATGAACCGCGTAGAGGCGCCCTTCTGATGTTGGAAGCGGATTACATCGTCGTCGGCGCGGGAAGCGCGGGCTGCGCCATCGCGTACCGCCTGTCGGAGGCCGGACGCTCCGTGCTGGTCATCGAAGCCGGAGGCTCCGACTGGGGCCCGTTCATCCGGATGCCCGCCGCGCTGTCCTATCCCATGAACATGGCCCGCTATGACTGGGGCTTCCGCACCGAGCCCGAGCCTCATCTGGGCGGGCGCGTGCTGGCCACCCCCCGGGGTCGGGTGATCGGCGGGTCATCCTCGATCAACGGCATGGTCTATGTGCGCGGCCACGCCAAGGACTACGACCACTGGGCCGAGAGTGGGGCCACGGGATGGTCCTATGCCGACGTGCTGCCTTACTTCCGGCGCATGGAGAACTGGCACGGGCAGACCGGCGATCCGTCATGGCGCGGTCAGGACGGTCCGCTGCATGTCACCCGCGGTCCGGCGGACAACCCGTTGGCGCAAGCCTTCCTCAAGGCCGGTCACGAGGCGGGCTACCCTCTCACCGACGATCCGAACGGCCACCAGCAGGAAGGGTTCGGCCCGATGGAGGCGACCATCTGGCGCGCCCGCCGCTGGTCCGCCGCCTGGGCCTATCTGCGTCCCGCCCTGCGTCGGGTGAACTGCGACCTTGTGAACGGCATTGCGCGCCGCGTGGTGATCCGCAACGGGCGCGCGGTCGGCGTGGAGATCGACAGCTTCAACGGGGTGCAGACCATCAAGGCGCGGCGCGAGGTCATCGTGGCGTCGTCCTCCATCAACTCCCCCAAGCTCCTGATGCAGTCGGGCATCGGGCCCGGACGGCACCTGCAGGACCTGGGCATTCCCGTCGTGGCGGATCGGCCCGGCGTGGGACAGAACCTTCAGGACCATCTGGAGATCTACGTCCAGCAGGCGGCGACACAGCCGGTGTCGCTGTTCCGCTACTGGAGCCTGCACGGCAAGGCGATGGTTGGCGCCCGGTGGCTGTTCACCGGCAGCGGCGTCGGCGCCTCGAACCAGTTCGAGGCCGGCGCCTTCATCCGCTCGCGACCCGGGGTGGAATATCCCGACATCCAGTTCCATTTCCTGCCTATCGCGGTCCGCTACGACGGACGGGCGGCGGCCGAGGGGCATGGATTCCAGGCGCATGTGGGACCGATGCGGTCCCCGTCGCGCGGCTCTGTCACCCTACGGTCGCCCGACCCGACCGCCGCGCCCAGGATCCTGTTCAACTACATGTCCACCGAGGAGGACTGGCGCGACTTCCGGACCTGCATCCGCCTGACCCGCGAGATCTTCGGGCAGGACGCGTTCAAGCCCTTCGCAGGCCGCGAGATCAGCCCCAGCGCCGACGTGGTGAGCGACGAACAGCTCGACGGGGTCATCCGCGACCATGTGGAAAGCGCCTATCATCCCTGCGGGACCTGCAAGATGGGCGCGGTGGACGATCCCATGACGGTCGTGGACCCGGAATGCCGCGTCATCGGGGTGGACGGGCTGCGCGTGGCCGACAGTTCCATCTTCCCGCGCGTGACCAACGGCAACCTCAACGCGCCCTCGATCATGACCGGGGAAAAGGCCGCCGACCACATCCTCGGGCGGCAAGCCTTGCCCCGAGACGAGCGGCAGCCCTGGATCGATCCCGATTGGTACGCAGGGCAGCGGCCCCTGCGCCGTCCCAGCGCAGCCGCAGCCGAGTAGCTCAGCCCAGAGCTCCTCGGGCCGCTGGGTTTCTCGGCCTGAGCCGTCGTCTTTGGCGCAGATCCGCAGGCTCGCTTGCCTCCAAGCTGTCCCGCTGAGCAGAGTACTGGCTTGCAGATTGCAGCGCGCCGGTGGCAGACGTCTGAGGTCATAGTGCCGTTCGGCCCACCTTGGTCGCCTCGAACTGGCTTGCGCCACTATCATTTGCGGAACCATTCGCGCTCTGGACCGCGGGTCCATAAATTTGGAGCATCGGCCGCTGACGTGGGACCGACCACTCCAGATCGAACTGCTGCAAGGTGAGGGTCGGAGCTAAGCGACCCCCACTGGGTCCAGGCCGAAACAAGGCAGGGGTGTGATGGGGCGGGCAGGGATGTGACCCGGCCCGCTGCCTCCGATTGACGGCTTCAGGTCCGCCTCAGGCGTGGATCGCCCCGTCGCCGCAGGCCAGAGCCGCCTCGCGCATCGCCTCCGAGAACGTCGGGTGAGCGTGGCAGGTGCGGGCCAGATCCTCGGCCGCTGCACCGAACTCCATGGCCACCGCGACCTCATGGATCAGATCGCCGGCCATCGGGCCGATGACATGCGCCCCAAGGATCCGATCTGTGGCCTTGTCCGCCAGGATCTTGACGAAGCCATCGGCCTGGAAGACGGCCTTGGCGCGGGCGTTGCCCATGAAGGGGAACTTGCCGACCTTGTAGGCGCGTCCCTCGGCCTTGAGTTGCTCCTCGGTCAGCCCCACCGAGGCGACCTCGGGCGTCGTGTAGATGACCGAGGGGATCACGGCATAGTTCACATGGCCATGCTGCCCCGCCAGGACCTCGGCCATCGCCATGCCCTCGTCCTCGGCCTTGTGGGCGAGCATGGGACCTTCGCGAACATCGCCGATGGCATAGACACCCGGGATGTTCGTGGCGAAGCGTGCATCGGTGGCGATCTGGCCGCGCTGGGTCATCTGAATACCAAGCGCATCGAGCCCCAAGCCATCGACATAGGGCTTCCGGCCCGTGGCCACGAGGACGACGTCGGCCTCGATCCGAGCTTCCTCCTCGGACTTGCGAGACTTGTGGACGACGATCGCGCCGGTGGCGGTGCGCTCGACCCCCTGCACTGCGGTGCCCAGGACGAAGGTCAGGCCCTGCTTCTGGAGGATGCGCTGAAACTGCTTCGCGACCTCTCCATCCATGCCGGGGGTGATCTGGTCGAGGTATTCCACCACCGTCACCTTGGCCCCGAGGCGGGCATAGACCGACCCCATCTCCAGCCCGATCACCCCCGCGCCGATCACCACAAGGGTCTTGGGGATGGCCCCAAGGGTCAGGGCACCGGTCGAGGTGATAATGACCTCCTCGTCCACGGTGACGCCGGGCAGGGTGGAGGACTGTGACCCGGAGGCGATCACGATGGCCTTAGCCTCGTGCACGTCGTCGCCGACCCTGACCTGGCCGGGGGACGGGATGCTGGCGAAGCCCTTGATCCAGTCGATCTTGTTCTTCTTGAACAGAAACTCGATCCCGCCGGTGTTCCCGGCGATGACCTCGTCCTTGTAGGACAGCATTCTGGCCCAGTCGACCTGGGGCGGCTGAACCATCAGGCCCATCTTGGCAAAGTTATGGTTCGCCTCGTGTAGTTCGTGGGTCGCATGAAGAAGCGCCTTTGAGGGGATGCAGCCTACATTGAGGCAGGTGCCGCCCAGGGTCGCCCGCCCTTCGGCCACGCCGACCTTGAGCCCCAGCTGCGCGGCACGGATCGCGCACACATAGCCACCCGGGCCCGCGCCGATCACGATGAGGTCGTAGGTGGCCATCAGTTCACTCCAAGTCAGAAAAGGGCTGCCAGGATCATCAGCAGCGTCGAAACCCAGCCCACGCCCCAACAGGCCGACCTGAGCCGGGCCAAGCCGAGGACGTAAGCCGGCACATAAAGGACGCGCGCGATCACATAAAGCCACGCGCAGACCGCCGTTAGGCGGCTGGTCTCTTCGCCCAGCGACACCACAACGACCGCTATGGCGAAAAGGATCAAGTTCTCGGTGTGGTTCGACATGGCCCGCTGGGCGCGTGCAGCCCGGCCCCGATGAGGCGGAGGCTCGTCGCGGTTCGACACCTGATAGTCGATGTTGCCCTGCTGGCGTACGAAATAGCCGAACACGCCCAGTTGCCCGAACTGGACGAGTGCAGCGAAGGCCAAGGCCGTGAGTTCCGCCGTCATGTCAGACCGTTTCCAGGAAATGCGCCGTCATCGGCCCGCCGAACCCCTGCTCCTTGCGAAGCCAGACCTTTGCTCGCGCCACGTCGCCGACCTCGAACAGCATGAGCACGCGGCTCCGGGTGTCCGAGTCCCGCCACATCTGGAGCAGGGTGAGCCCTGCTTCCATACGTTCAGTGCGCTCAGAGTCGAAGTCACGCTTCCAGCCGCTGAAGTCGGATGTGTCGAGCTGGCACAGGAGCTGCATCATGGCGTCATCCTTCCGGAGTTTGGGTCACGCCAACCATGTAGGTTGCGTGACCCGAGCCTCCATCAGAGGTCCATGAGCAGGCGGCGCGGATCCTCCAGCGCGTCCTTGACGCGGACGAGGAAGGTCACGGCGCCCTTGCCGTCCACGATCCGGTGATCGTAGCTCAGGGCCAGGTACATCATCGGGCGAATGACGATCTGACCACCGACCACGACCGGGCGGTCCTGGATCTTGTGCATGCCCAGGATGCCGGACTGGGGCGGATTCAGGATCGGGGACGACATCAGCGACCCATAGACGCCGCCGTTCGAGATGGTGAAGCTGCCACCTTGCATGTCGGCCATCGACAGCTTGCCGTCGCGCGCCCGGAGACCCAGCTCGGCGATCTCCTTCTCGATCTGGGCAAAGCCCTTCTGGTCGGCATCGCGCACCACGGGCACGACGAGGCCAGTGGGCGTGCCCACGGCGACCCCCATGTGGACGTAGCGCTTGTAGACTACCTCGTCTCCGTCGATCTCCGCATTGACTTCGGGCACTTCCTGAAGGGCGTGGACGCAGGCGCGGACGAAGAAGGACATGAAGCCGAGCTTCACCTTGTGCTTCTTCTCGAAGGCGTCCTTGTATTCGTTCCGGATCGCCATGATGGCCGACATGTCGGCCTCGTTGTAGGTGGTCAGCATCGCCGCGGTGTTCTGCGCCTCCTTGAGGCGACGGGCGATGGTCTGGCGCAACCGGGTCATCTTGACCCGCTCCTCGCGCCCGACGTCCTGGGCGGCGGTGGGTGCGCGGGGCGCCTGCGAAACAGGAGCCGGAGCAGCCTTGGGCTGATCGAGGGCGCGCAAAACGTCCTCCTTCATCACACGCCCATCACGGCCGCTGGCCTGGACGGCGTCGCGCGACAGGTCGTTGTCGGCCATGAGCTTTTTGGCCGACGGGGCATCTTCCGGCGCGCGGGGTGCGCCAGCACTGGCTGGGGTCGTGGGCTCCGGGCCGTAGTTGGCCGGGCCCGAGGGCGCGCCGACCGGAGCCGGATGCGTGGCGGGCGAATCCTGAGGCGCAGTGGCGACGCCCGCAGGTTCGGCCGCCTTGGAGGGGGCGGCACCCGCCCCTTCCGAGATCGTCGCAAGAAGCGCATTGGGACCGACGGTCGTCCCCTCGGCTGCGACGATGTCGCCCAGCGTGCCAGCGGACGGAGCCGGAACCTCGACCGTGACCTTGTCGGTTTCCAGTTCACAGAGCATCTCGTCCGCGGCGACCGTGTCGCCCGGCTTCTTGAACCAGGTCGCGACGGTCGCTTCGGTGACGCTTTCGCCCAGCGCGGGCACGCGGACTTCGATGGCCATGTGACTTACTTTCCTTCGATGGTCAGCGCTTCGTCCACGAGCGCCTGTTGCTGGGCCTTGTGCGAGGAGGCGAGACCGGTGGCCGGGCTCGCCGAGGCCGGACGGCCGACATAGGCCGGCCGCTTGTGAGCCGCGTCGATGCGGCCGAGGACCCATTCGATGTTGGGCTCGATAAAGGTCCAGGCCCCCTGGTTCTTGGGCTCTTCCTGGCACCAGATCATCTCGGCGTTCTTGAAGCGCGACAGTTCCTTGACGAGGCTCTGGGCCGGGAACGGATAGAACTGCTCGACGCGCAGCAGATAGACGTCATCGATGCCGCGCGCGTCCCGTTCCTCCAGCAGGTCGTAGTAGACCTTGCCCGAGCAGAGCACGACCCGGCGGATCTGGTCATCGGACTTGAGGGTCGTGGCCGAGTTGCCCTTCTCCGCGTCATCCCAGACGATCCGGTGGAAGCTGGAGTTCGTCGTGAAATCCTCGGCCTTGGACACGGCGAGCTTGTGCCGCAGGAGCGACTTGGGCGTCATCAGGACCAGCGGCTTGCGGAAGCCGCGATGGATCTGCCGCCGCAGGATGTGGAAGTAGTTCGCGGGGGTGGTGCAGTTCGCGACAATCCAGTTGTCCTGGCCGCAGGACTGGAGGAACCGCTCCAGGCGCGCCGAGGAGTGTTCGGGCCCTTGCCCCTCGAACCCGTGGGGCAGGAGCATGACAAGGCCCGACATCCGCAGCCACTTGGATTCGCCGCTGCTGATGAACTGGTCGAACATGATCTGCGCGCCGTTGGCGAAGTCGCCGAACTGCGCTTCCCACATCACGAGCGCGTTGGGCTCGCTCAGTGAATAGCCGTACTCGAAGCCGAGCACCGCATATTCCGACAGCATCGAGTCGATGACCTCGTAGCGGGCTTGACCCTCACGGATGCTGTTGAGCGGGTAGTGCCGTTCCTCGGTCACCTGGTCGATGAACGCGGAATGACGCTGGCTGAAGGTGCCGCGCGTGGAGTCCTGGCCCGAAAGACGGACAGGATAACCCTCTGTCAGCAGGCTCCCAAAGGCCAGGGCCTCGGCGGTCGCCCAGTCGAAGCCTTCGCCAGTCGCGAACATCTGCTTCTTGGATTCGAGTTGCCGCTCCACGGTCTTGTGGATCGCGAACCCTTCGGGGATCCGGGTCAGTGCGGTGCCGATCGCACGCAGGGCTTCGGGGGTGATCGCCGTTGCGCCGCGCTCGTACTCCTTGTCGTTCTGCCGGTCGATGTGGGACCAGCGTCCGTCGAGCCAGTCCGCCTTGTTCGGGCGGAACTGCTTGCCGGCCTCGAACTCCTCGTTCAGCTTGGCTTGGAACTGAGCCTTCATCTCCTCGACCTCACCCTCGGGGATGAGGCCGTCCTTAACCAGCCGCTCGGTGTAGAGGGTCAGCGTGGTCTTCTGCTTCTTGATCCGGTTGTACATGGCCGGATTGGTGAACATGGGCTCATCGCCCTCGTTGTGACCGAAGCGCCGGTAGCAGAAGATGTCGATGACGACATCCTTGTGGAACTTCTGCCGGAACTCGACGGCCACCTTGGCGGCATGCACCACCGCCTCGGGGTCGTCGCCATTGACGTGGAAGATCGGCGCCTCGACCATGAGCGCGATGTCGGTCGGGTAGGGCGAGGACCGCGAGAAGCTGGGCGCGGTCGTGAAGCCGATCTGGTTGTTCACGACGATGTGGATGGTGCCGCCGGTGCGGTGGCCCTTGAGGCCCGACAGGCCAAAGCATTCCGCGACCACACCCTGGCCCGCGAAGGCTGCATCACCGTGCAACAAGATCGACAGCACGCGGGTACGGTCGGAGTCATGAAGCTGGTCCTGCTTGGCGCGGACCTTGCCGATGACCACAGGGTTGACCGCCTCCAGGTGGGACGGGTTGGCCGTCAGCGACAGGTGCACCTTGTTGCCGTCGAACTCGCGGTCCGACGAGGCCCCGAGGTGGTACTTCACGTCGCCCGAGCCGTCCACGTCGTCGGGCTTGTACGAGCCGCCCTGGAACTCGTGGAAGATGGCGCGATAGGGCTTGCCCATCACGTTCGCCAGGATGTTCAGGCGGCCCCGGTGGGGCATGCCGATCACGATGTCCTGGATGCCCAGCGCGCCGCCGCGCTTGATGATCTGCTCCATCGCGGGGATCAGCGCTTCACCACCGTCAAGGCCGAACCGCTTCGTGCCCGTGTATTTCACGTGCAGGAACTTTTCGAAGCCTTCAGCTTCGACGAGTTTGTTCAGGATCGCCTTGCGCCCGTTCTGGGTGAAGCTGATCTCCTTGCCGTAGCCTTCGATCCGCTCCTTGAGCCACTGCGCCTGGGCCGGGTCCGAGATGTGCATGTACTGCATCGCAAAGGTGCCGCAGTAGGTGCGCTTCACGATGTCGAGGATCTGCGACATGGTCGCGACCTCGAGCCCCAGAACATTGTCGATGAAGATCGGGCGCTTCATGTCCGCCGGTGCGAAGCCGTAGGACGCGGGGTCGAGTTCCGGGTGCCGATCCTCGTTCCGCATGCCGAGCGGGTCGAGGTCGGCGATGAGGTGACCGCGGATCCGATAGGCGCGGATCAGCATGAGCGCGCGGAGAGAGTCGAGGACCGCCTGACGCACCTGGGCGTCGGTGATCTGGATGCCCTTTTCCTCGGCCTTGGCCCGGACCTTGTCTCCGGCGGCCTTGGCCTCGGACGCGGGCCACTGGCCGGTGAGCGCCGCAGTGAGATCGTCGGTGGGCATGGGTGGCCAATCGGCGCGCGCCCAGGATGGGGACGGCGCGGCCGGCTCGGCCAGAGCCGCGAAGAACTGCCGCCAGCTTTCATCGACCGAGGCTGGGTCGCGCTCGAAGGCTTCGTGCAGCCCTTCGATGTAGGCCGCGTTGCCGCCCTGGAGGAACGAGGAGGCGCGGAACTGGTCGTTGGAGGATTGATCGGTCATTGGGTCACCTCGAAGGGTTACCGGACATGTCGCGGCAGGGTTCAGGAATGCTGCCTACAGATAAATAGCCACCAACCCGTGAACGACCCGTAGATCGTTCACGTTGGCGCGCGCGGCTCAGCCGATGGCCTTCAGAACGGCCTCGCCCAGCCCGGCGGGGCTGTCGGCGACGACGATGCCTGCGGATTTCATCGCCTCGATCTTGCTCTCCGCGTCGCCCTTGCCCCCCGAGACGATGGCCCCGGCGTGGCCCATGCGGCGGCCCTTGGGCGCCGTCCGGCCTGCGATGAAGCCGGCGGTGGGCTTCCAACGGCCGCGCTTCTTTTCGTCCGCAAGGAACTGTGCGGCTTCCTCCTCGGCCGAGCCGCCGATCTCGCCGATCATGATGATCGACTGCGTCTCGGGGTCAGCCAGGAACATCTCGAGGACGTCAATGTGCTCCATGCCCTTGATCGGATCTCCCCCGATCCCAACGGCGCTGGACTGGCCCAGCCCCACGTCGGAGGTTTGCTTGACCGCCTCATAGGTCAGCGTACCGGAGCGGGACACGACGCCTACAGAGCCCTTCGAGAAGATCGAGCCCGGCATGATGCCGATCTTGCATTCGCCGGGGGTCATGACGCCGGGGCAGTTCGGTCCGATGAGCCGGGTGCGGGAGCCCGCGAGCGCACGCTTGACCCGCATCATGTCGAGGACGGGGATGCCTTCGGTGATGCAAACCACCAGCGGGATCTCGGCGTCGATGGCCTCGAGGATCGAGTCGGCGGCGAAGGGCGGCGGGACGTAAATCACCGAAGCGTCGGCACCGGTCTGGGTGACGGCTTCATGCACCGAGTCGAAGACCGGAAGGCCGAGGTGCGGCGAGCCGCCCTTACCGGGTGTCACGCCGCCGACCATCTTGGTGCCGTAGGCAATGGCCTGCTCGGAATGGAAGGTGCCTTGGCTGCCGGTAAAGCCCTGGCAGATGACCTTGGTGGATTGGTTGACGAGAATGGACATCCGCTTAGCCCCTGACTGCCTTAACGACCTTCTCGGCCGCATCTGATAGATCATCCGCCGGGATCACGTTCAGCCCCGAGTCGCGGATGATCTGCTTGCCGAGGTCGACATTGGTGCCTTCCAGCCGGACGACGAGGGGAACCTGAAGGCCCACCTCCTTGACGGCGGCGATGATGCCCTCAGCGATGATGTCGCAGCGCATGATGCCGCCGAAGATGTTGACGAGGATGCCCTTCACGTTCGGGTCGGAAGTGATGATCTTGAAGGCTTCGGTGACCTTCTCCTTGGTGGCGCCGCCACCCACGTCGAGGAAGTTCGCAGGCTCCGCGCCGTAGAGCTTGATGATGTCCATCGTCGCCATGGCGAGGCCCGCGCCGTTGACCATGCAGCCGATCTCACCGTCCAAGGCGATATAGTTCAGGTCGAACTTCTGGGCCGCGAGTTCCTTGGGATCGACCTCGGTCTCGTCGGCCAAGGCCGCGATGTCGGGATGGCGGTAGAGCGCATTGTTGTCGAAGCCCACCTTGGCGTCGAGGCAATGGAGCTGGCCCGCCTTGGTCACGATGAGCGGATTGATCTCCAGCATCTCCATGTCCTTGGACACGAAGAGCTTGTAGAGCGTCCCCATGAGCGAGACGCACTGCTTGACCTGCCCGCCCTCAAGGCCCAACGCATAGGCGATGCGGCGGCCGTGGAAGGGTTGGTAGCCGGTCGAGGGATCGATCGTCAGGGTCAGGATCTTCTCGGGGGTCGAATGGGCGACCTCCTCGATGTCCATCCCACCTTCGGTCGAGCAGACGAAGCTGATGCGCGACGTGCCACGGTCCAGGAGGAGCGCGAGGTACAGTTCCCGCGCGATGTCGGCGCCGTCCTCGATGTAGACGCGGTTGACCTGCTTGCCGGCTTCGCCCGTCTGGATGGTCACGAGGGTGCGGCCCAGCATGCGGCGGGCCTCCATCTCGGCTTCCTCGACAGAGCGGGCAAGGCGGACACCGCCTTTTTCGCCAGCGTCGGCTTCCTTGAAATGACCCTTGCCGCGGCCGCCGGCGTGGATCTGCGCCTTGACCACCCAGACAGGCCCGTCGATCTGGCCCGCGGCGGTCTTGGCCTCCTCGGCGCGCAGCACGACTCGGCCATCGCCGACAGGGGCCCCGGCCGCACGAAGCAGCTCCTTGGCCTGATACTCGTGGATGTTCATGTCAGGATCCCGTGTTGGTCGCAGCGCGGCCCTTGAACCACAGCTTCCTGAACGACGACATAACGAAATGAGCGATGGCCCCGAAAAACCGACGCTTGTGATCACACCCTTTTCACCTGTGATCGCACGCTTTTGCCGGCTTCAGTTCAGCAGCACGGCATAGAGCGGCGAATCACCCTGCACCAGTTCGCCAAACAGCTGCAGGCTTTGGCCGTCCGCAATCGGACCTTCTTCGAGATAGGGGAGCAATGTCGCCCCCTGGATCACTCCCGCGATATCGATCTCGGGCGGGTTCTCAAACAGGGCAGCGAGGTTGAGGCCTGCCTGGGATCCTACGCGCCAGTAGGGGATCAGCAACTCCCCCTGCAGGATCCGTTCCCCGTCCCGAAGCACCGCCAGCCAGCGCGCCCCGGTGCCGGGCGGAAAGGGCAGGCCAGTGGCCGAGGTCTGATTCTTGTTGGGAATCCATTCCTGGTTGTTGTCCTGCTCCCGAGGGACAAGGGACCAGAACCGGCGGTTCTCGCTCACCACGGCCAGAAGATGGTCGCGGAGCGCTCGGGTGTGAACCGGGTCGGGCTGCCCCTCGATCGCCATGATCCACATGGCGGCAAGGTCGACCCACTGGCCCCCTTGGGCTTCCAAGGTGAACTCCGTTCCGCTCTTGGGGCGGCCCAGGGAGTCGAAGGTCGCTCGGGCTTCAAGGACGCGAGCGATCCCATCTGTCGGACCAAGGGCCAAGACAGCCTCGGACATGGCGGACAGGAGATGGGCGTAGGCTGACAGCCAAGCCGAGTCGGCCGCATCGAAGCGGATCGTGGTGGACGGAAGGCCAGCTAGGTCGTTGCCCGCCGACAGGGTCCATCCCGTGATCTCCAGAACCCCCTCGCCGGGCTGACGGGTGCCGTCCGAGTCGATGTCGAACCAAAGGTCTTCGGTCCGGATCTCGACCGCGACGGCATCGCTGTCGCCGATCCCTGACAAGGCGTCCAGAGCGCCGGCCATGTCCAGGCCGATGTCCCGGAACAGCGCTTCGATCATCGCCGGCTCGAACGGCTCGGGCTGCGGGTTCTCTTCGATGGGGAGCCTGAGGATGGGCAGCCCCGAGGCTTCGGCCATATCCGTCCCCAGGCCGACGCGGTACCGGAGCTGGAGCGCCCTCTCGATCCCCGCAAGGAAGCGCACTCCACCCAGGGCGAAGCGCTCGGACGGCGTTGGGGCGGTCCGTGTGGCGAGGTCGGCTTCCGTGGCGCGGAGACCATGGGCCGCTATGGCGGACGAGATGTCATCCTGCGCCACCACTGGGGTGGCGAGCACGAGCAGGACAAGGGCGAGCAGTCGATGCATGAACAAAGGCTCCGGAGCATGTGCCCCGGAGCCTACTCATCCTAACAGCAAACAGGGTAGTCAGGAAAACCCTCAGGCGGCCAGTGAGGCGTCGATACCCTTGCAGGCGTCGACAAGGCCCTTCACCGCATCGACCGACTTCTGGAACATGGCCTGCTCGGCGTCGTCCATCGCGATCTCGATGACCCGCTCGATCCCGCCTGCGCCGATCACGGTCGGCACGCCCACATACATGTCCGAAACGCCGTACTGGCCACCAAGATGAGCAGCACAGGGCAGGACGCGCTTCTGGTCCTTGAGGAAGGCTTCGGCCATCTCGATCGCGGACTGCGCCGGAGCGTAGAAGGCGGAGCCAGTCTTGAGCAGGCCCACGATCTCGGCCCCGCCGTCACGGGTGCGCTGGACGATGCCGTCGAGCTTGTCCTGCGTGGTCCAGCCCATCTTGACGAGGTCGGGCAGGGGGATGCCCGCAACCGTCGAGTAGCGCACGAGTGGCACCATCGTGTCGCCGTGGCCACCCAGCACGAAGGCGGTCACGTCCCTCATGGACACGCCGAACTCGGTGGACAGGAAGTGGCGGAAGCGGGCGGAGTCCAGCACCCCCGCCATACCGCAGACCATGTGCGCGGGCAGGCCCGAGAACTGCTGCAGCGCCCAGACCATCGCGTCGAGCGGGTTGGTGATGCAGATGACGAAGGCGTTCGGAGCATGGGCCTTGATGCCTTCGCCGACCGATTTCATGACCTTGAGGTTGATGCCCAGGAGGTCGTCGCGGCTCATGCCCGGCTTGCGGGGAACACCGGCGGTGACGATGCAGACGTCGGCGCCCGCGATCTCCTCGTAGAAGTTCGCGCCCTTGAGCGACGCATCGAAGCGCGCGGACGGACCGGACTGGGCGATGTCGAGCGCCTTGCCCTGGGGCGTGCCCTCGGCGATGTCGAACAGGATGACGTCGCCCAACTCCTTGAGCGCGACGAGGTGCGCTAGCGTGCCGCCGATCTGTCCGGCGCCGATGAGGGCGATCTTGGGTCTGGCCATGGCGAGATGTTCCTTCGCGCGGGTGGGTCGCGCGAGTGCGTAGCCAAGCCGTCCCGACCGCGCAAGGGCGCGGGAGCGCTACCGGCGCTCCCGTTCGAACTGTTTGCGCTAAAGTGGAAGGCGCCTCAGCTTTGAAGGCCGTCCACGGGCGGCTCGGCCCCTTCGGCACTCAGGTCCACGACGAGGCGGGTCTCGCCGCCTTGGGCGCGGATCAGATGGACACGGTCCATGCCAAGCTGCACATCCTGCGCGCCGATCCCCCAAAGGCCGCCCACGGACACCACGAGGCCTTGGGCCTCTCCGGTGGCGGAGGTGATGACCTCGGACACGAGGCCCAGATCCTTGAGCGATAGATCCTCAGCCCGGACCGGCGGGCCCCAGGAGACGATGTGGTCCTCGGAGGCGTAAAGATGCTCACCGACCAAGGCCGCCACGCCTTCGGCCTTGTGTGGAGCCGTCGCCGAGCCTATTCCGTCCGTCATCGACACAACGGTCAGGCCGATCACGGCCGCGCTGATGATGGGAAGATCCATCGTAGACCCCTGCCTCTGGGCGGCCCGCCAGCCGCCTCGTTGGCCCCGGTTCGAAGTCGTCCAGGGCGGTTCAGAAAGTCAACACGGAACGCCGCGCGCGGGTTCCGTGATAGGTGTCAAGCGGTTTCACGCCCCCTCGTCGATGACCGGGAGCGGGTCCTTGGTCAGTTCGAAGGCATGGCCCGAGGCGACCATGCAGGTCTGCCCGTCAGGGCTCGTCACCGTGAGGGTCCAGGTTCCCGTCTCCTCGGATGCGAACAACTCGACGACCGAGTTGGCCGCGTCCAATGCAATGGTCTGACGGCTTTCCCCCCAGTTTTCGGCAAGGTGGCGTGACATCTCGGCATGAGCGGAGCACTGGGCGCCTTGGGCGCTCGCCGCCCCAGCCGTCAGAAGGACGAGGGCCGTCGTCAGTCGGATCATGATCGTCACCTTTCTCCTGGGGCCGCCCGCGACGGGGCGTGGTCCTCCGTGCGTTGCTGCAGATCTGCCACGTTCGTCAGAAATTGCTTGACGTGGCACGCGGTGCTGAGAGCCCAACACCGAAGCGCGCGAATCGTTGCAACGGCACACGTTCCGGGTGAGTTTTTCCGCGCAGCTTGAGGATGCCGTCTTGATTCAGCTTCCCCTCGGACTCTTGGCGTTCAGCGTGCCGCATCTTTGGAAGCGGCTATTTCCCGGATCGCGCCTTCGCTGGGGTGATCCGGGCAAGGGAGTGGTCGCTCTCTTGTCCATTGCCGGGATCTGGCTGGCGGCCCGGGGGTACGGAGCCTGGGACGACGCGCCCCAGATCTGGAACCCGGCACCCTGGACCCGCCATCTCAACAACCTGCTCGTGGTACTGGGCTTCTATTTCTTCGTCGCATCGGGGATGGGAGTCTGGGGTGCTCGGGTGAACCGGCATCCCCAACTGACCGGCGTCATCCTCTGGGCCGTCGCGCATTTGCTGGTGAACGGTGATGCGGCGTCCATGGTCCTGTTCGGCGGCTTCCTGGTCTGGGCCATGGCCGAGATCGTGCTGATCAACCGTGCCGTCCCGCTCTGGGTGCCGCCGCCCCGGCCCCCCGTCGGCAAGGAGATCACGGCCGTCGTCCTTGCGCTGGTTCTGGTCGCCGTGGTCGGTTACATCCACGGCTGGATTGGACCCTGGCCTTTCGGAGCGTGACCCCATGCGCCTTTACCGCTTCCTGACCGAGGATGACACCGCCGCCTTCTGCCACAAGGTGTCGGAAGCGCTGTCCAAGGGTTGGGAACTCCACGGCGCGCCGGCCTATTCGTTCGACGCGTCGCGTGGCGTGATGCGATGCGGGCAGGCCGTCACCAAGGAGGTCGAGGGCACATACTCCCCCGACCTCAAGCTTGGGCAGCAATAGCTACTCCTCGGCGGCCAGCGCCAGGGTAATGGGGGCCTGCTTCAGGTCCTCGATGCCTAGCGGCTCCTTTGGGCGGGCCAGGCGGTTGGCCACCACCCAGCGCAGTTCCCGGGCCGCGCGGGTGATCGCGACATAGGCGAGCCGTTTCCACAAGGGCTGGCCAGCCTCGATCCGTCCCACGCGGGCGGCCACAAAGATGTCGGGGGCGAAGACCTGCACCACGTCCCATTGGGAGCCTTGCGCCTTGTGGATCGTCACGGCCGCCCCATGGAGGAAGGTCGCACCCATCTGGGCGGCGAAGGGGATGAAGGGTTCTTCTTCGCCTTCCTTCTCGATCTTGACGATCGACGCCGCCGAGACCTGCGGCTCCTCGGCGCCGATGACATGGAGGCGCGAGAAGCCGGGCTTCTTGCCGGGGCCGAGATAGATCACCTGCGCGCCCTTGATCAGGCCACGGGCCTCAAGGTCCAGGCGCTTCTTGCGGTGCTTCAGGGGCAACTCGATCCCGTCGCAGATCAATGGCTCGCCGGGCAGAAGCTCCGTTTCCGGGGCGCCGTAGGCGGCACGAAAGGCGTGGATGAGCTTGATCCGCGTGGCGTTGCGCCAGACCAGCACGGGCGAGCGGGCCATGAGGTCGCTGTCCACCCGGCCCGTCACATGCACGCGCGGGTCGCGGCGGGCGGCCTCCTGCACCATGTCCTCGAAGGTCTCGAAGTCCAGCGCGGGGTCGGCCAGCGCATGGGCAAGATCGAGGATCGGGGAATCGGCCTCCTGCCTATGGACGCGGGTCAGGCTTTTCACGCGGTCCTTGGGGAGGCGGTCGAACACCATGCCGCCGCCCTGACCCTGCACCGGGGGAAGCTGCGCTGGATCGCCGAACAGCACCAGCGTCGGGAAGATCTCCTTGAGGTCGTCGAACTGGCGTTCGTCCAACATCGAGGATTCGTCGATGAAGCCCAGGTCCAGGGGCTCCTCGCGCCGTTTCCAGCCGGTGATGAAGTCCGAGCCGCGCAGTCCCGCCGCTGCCAGCGCCGCGGGGACCGAGCCGTGCTGCCCATAGGCGTCCTTCGTGCGGTCGAGCTGGATGTCGGTGAGAGTTCCGACCGTGGGCCTGTCGCCCTGACCGGTCAGCCACTCCGCGACCTTCTCGAACTCGGGGTCATAGACCGGCGTATAAAGGATGCGGTGGATCGTCGTGGCCGGCACACCCTTGGCGCGCAGCACGCTGGCCGCCTTGTTGGTTGGCGCGAGGATGGCGAGGGTACGCCGTTCCTTCTTTCGCCGCCCCTCCCAGTCGGGCGAGACGATCTCCACGCCGGCGCTGCGAAGGTTCCGTGTCAGCGTGGCCAGCAGCATCGTCTTCCCGGACCCCGCCTTGCCGGTGATGGCCAGAACGGTCGGCGCGCGGTCTGGGATCGCGGGGGCGAGTTGTCCGTCCTCCAGGCCAACGCCGGCTTGGGCGAGCGTGTCGGCAACGGCCGACCAGGCGGCGTGTTGGTCGGGAGACAGGGCGGGGAGGTCGGCCATGCCCGCCTACCTAGCGGGGGATGGGGGCAGGGGCCAGAGGCCGCCTCAGCCACGCAGCGCCCGGAAGCCCAGGGATGCGCCCCATCCTGCCAGCATTGCCAGGGCGAGGGCCATCAAGCCATAAAGAAGCGGCTGTTCGTGAGCGAGGGCATACAGCCAGCGCTCCAGGCCGACCTTGCGGACATAGATGCTGGCCTCATAGGTATCGACCACGCGGCCATCGCGCGTCAGGAAGATGCGCGTGGCGTACTCCCCCTCCGTCAGGTTCGCCGGTAGGCCGACCTCGGTGCGGAACAGCGTCTCCTGCTCGAAGTCCACCTCGCCTTCCAGCATCTGATAGCGCCCTTCCTCTGTGCGGATGCGGATCAGGGCTTGCAGGAAGTCCTCGCGATTCCCGACGTCGTTGCCGACGGCTCGGATGGCGCGGGGGATGGAGACGGAATGGCGCAGGTCCTCGGTGTCGCGAAGGATGCGGTCGAGAGGGCCTGTGGTGGCGACCGCATAGAACGTCGGGGCGGCATCCACCTCGACTGCGGCAGTATTGACCCAGATGCCCAGCCGTCGCCCCGCCTCACGCACGGTGAGGGGCTGGAGGGGGCCCGAAACGGTGATGATGACCTGCAACGGCGCGGGCTGCGGAGCCGGTGCCGCGCGCTTGACCGCGCCGAAGATCAGGATGTCCGATCCGTCGAAGGTCGCGGTGATCGCAACCTCGTCGCTGGAGAGGCCCAGCACGATCTCCTCGGCGCGCGCGGGCAGCACGAGAAGGGCCAGCGCGAGGATGGCGGCCCAGACCCTCATTCCACAGGCTCGACCGAGAACATCTCCTCGGGGCGCAGCAGCAACGTGGTGGCAAGCTGCCCGCAGACGGCAAGCACAAGAAGGGCCAGCAGGATCCGCAGATGCTCGGGCCGGAGCTTCGTGCCGATTTGCGCGCCGATCTGCGCGCCGATGACGCCCCCGACGATCAGGAGCAGCGCAAGGACGACATCGACGGTCTGGTTCGTCGTGGCGTGCAGAAGGGTAGTAAAGGCGGTCAGGAAGATGATCTGGAAGGTCGATGTCCCGATCACGACCTTGGTGGGCATTCCCAGCAGGTAGATCATTGCCGGCACGAGGATGAAGCCGCCTCCCACCCCCATGATGGCCGACAGGAGCCCGACGAGGAGCCCGACGAGGATCGGCGGGATGACCGATATGTAAAGGCCCGAGATGCGGAACCGCGTCTTGAAAGGCAGCGCGTGGACCCAATTGTGCCTGCGCCGCTGTGGCACCACGCCGCTGCGGGTGCGCCACACCGAACGGAGCGATTCCCACAGCATGAGACCGCCCACGGTCCCGAGGAAAACCACGTAGCAGAGCCGCACCAGCAGATCGACCTGGCCCAGCGCCTTGAGCGTGTTGAACGCCATCACGCCCAGGGCCGAGCCGAGCAGGCCGCCGATCAGCAGGACGGTTCCCATCCACATGTCCACCGTGCGCCGGCGAAGATGCGCGAGGAGTGCCGAGAACGACGACGCGACGATCTGATTGGCGGAGGTCGCCACCGCCACGGCCGGAGGAATGCCCACAAGGAACAGGAGTGGCGTGATCAGGAAGCCGCCGCCAACCCCGAACATGCCCGACAGCAGGCCCACGAGCCCACCAAGGCCCAGCAGGAGGAAGGCGTTGACCGAAACTTCGGCGATGGGAAGATAAAGCTGCATGGGCGTTCCTGCGACCGCCGCTCCACTGAACACAGCGTGGTTAAGATTGCCAACGCCACCGGGCGCGTCGTGGAAGAAAACTGTTCCAGCCGACGCTTTTTGCATGTGCCGTTGCCACTAAGCCATGTCGCGCAGCGCCCTCCGCAGCACCTTTTCCAACTTGGCAGCGCCCAAGGGGGCCATGGCCTTGGTATGCTCGTGGCTGATGGCCTCGGACGACATTCCAGCGGCCATGTTCGTCAACACCGACACGGCGGCCACGCGCAGGCCCAGGAAGCGGGCAAGGATTACCTCGGGGACAGTCGACATCCCCACCGCGTCTGCGCCCAGCATCCTGATGGCCCGGATCTCGGCAGGGGTCTCGAAGGACGGGCCGGAGTACCAAGCGTAGACGCCCTCGTGCAGGTGGACCCCTTCGGCTGCCGCAGCATCGCGAAGCTGCGTTCGCAGGGCGGCGTCATGCGCGTCCGTCATGGGGACGAAGCGGGTGTCCGTCGCCTCTCCGATCAGGGGATTCAGGCCCGAGAAGTTGATGTGGTCCGACAGCAGCATGACCGACCCCGTGGGCATGTCCGGCCGGAGGGAACCGGCTGCGTTGGTCAGGACCAGCGCTTCGGCCCCGAGGTGCTTCAGAACCTCCAGCGGTAGGCGCATGGCAGCCGGGTTGCCGGATTCGTAGTAATGGGCCCGGCCCCCGAAGGCTGCGACACGCACGCCTTCCAAGGTTCCTATCACCAGATGGGGGTTGTGTCCCGACACGCCGGCATGGGGAAATCCGTCCAGATCGGAATAAGGGATCGAGGTCCCTTCGACCTGCCCAGCGATGTGGCCTAACCCCGATCCCAGGACCAGGCCGAGGCGGACGGGTTCGCGACCCGCGCGGGCCTGGATGATCGCGGCGAGATCAGCGCTCTTTGACATAGGGTTCTCCTCCCGCGCGGGGCGGGATCGCTCGGCCGACGAATCCGGCAAGGATGATGACCGTGAGGATGTAGGGCAGGGCACTGAGCAGGGCCGAGGGGACGCGGAGGTTGAAGAGCGTCACGAACAAGTCTGGCCGCGCCTCGAGCGCCTGGAAAAAGCCGAACAGCAGGCAGGCCCCCAGCGCCGGATAAGGGCGCCACTTGGCGAAGATCAGCGCGGCCAAGGCGATGTAGCCCCGTCCCGCCGTCATGTCGCGCGTGAAGCCCGCTGCCGGTTCGGCCACTGCCAGTTGCGCCCCGGCCAAGGCGCAAAGGACGCCCGCGATCCCCACGGCCGCGAAGCGGAGGCGCGTGACCGAGATGCCGGCGGTGTCCACCGCGGCCGGATTCTCGCCCACCGCGCGCAGGCGCAGGCCGAAGCGGGTCCGGTAAAGCACCCACCAGGTCAGCGGCACCACGAGCGCGGCGAGGTAGACCAGGATCGAATGCCCAGAGATCACATCCGAATAGAACCGCTGCAGCAGTGGCAGATCCCGCTGCTCGGCAATCGTGAAGGTCCGCAGGTCCAGCGCGCCCGGCAACACGATCCCGGAAAAGCGCTCCCCGTCCCCGAGTTGGGGCGTGCGCCCCCCTTCGGCGAACCAGTCCTGGGCCACCACGACCGTGAGCCCGGCTGCCAGGAAGTTGATGGCCACGCCCGAGATGAGCTGGTTGCCGCGAAAGGTGATCGAAGCGAGCCCATGGATGGCCGACAGCACGAGCGAGCCCGCCACACCCATCAGCAGCCCGAGCCAGACCGACCCGGTTACCGATGCGAAGGCCGCCGAGAGAAAGGCCGCGACCAGCATCTTTCCTTCGAGCCCGATGTCGAAGATGCCCGCGCGTTCCGAGAAGAGCCCCGCAAGGCAGGCGAGCAGCAAGGGCGTCGCCGTGCGGATCGTGGAGTCGAGGAGCAGGATGACGGTCGTCCAGTCCATTGCGCCCTTACTCCGCGGCCGGGGTGCTGGGAGGGGCCATGCGCCCCGGCGGATGCAGCGTGGGCCCCGGAGGCGCCAGCGGCGTGCTTCTTGTCCGGCGGGCAAAGAGCCGCTCCAGAGGCATGCGCACCATGTTGTCGAGAGCGCCGGTGAACATGATCACGAGGGCCTGGATCACCACGACCATCTCGCGCGGGATGCTGGTCCAAAGCGACAGCTCTGCCCCGCCCTGATACAGGAAGCCGAACAGGATCGCCGCCAGGAACACGCCGAGCGGGTGGCTGCGGCCCATCAGCGCCACCGCGATTCCGATGAAGCCCGCCCCCTCCACCGCGTTCAGGATCAGGCGCTCGGCCTCGCCCATGGTGTTGTTGATGGCCATGAGCCCGGCGAGCCCGCCCGAGATCAGCATGGTCACCATGATGATCTTGGTGGCCCCGATCCCGGCGTAGCGGGCCGCCCCTTCCGAGAAGCCGAAGGCCCGGATCTCGTAGCCCAGCCGAGTCTTCCAGATCAGCAGCCAAACGAGCACGCAAAGAAGGACCGCGACGAAGAACGTGACATTCGCCGGCGTCCCGCGGAACAGCGGCGTGTCGGCGGTCGAGAACATGTCCTGGAACGACGGGAGATGCGTGCTGGGCGGGAACGGGGCCGTTGCCGTTTCCATGGTCCCGCTGGGCTTGAGGGGCCCCACAAGAAGGTAGTTCAGCAGCGCCGCCGCGATGAAGTTGAACATGATCGTCGTGATGACGATGTGGCTGCCCCGCTTGGCCTGCAAGAAGGCCGGAATCGCCGCCCAGGCCGCCCCGAACAAAGCAGCCGCCGCAGTGGCGCCCAGAAGCGCCAGGGTCCAGTGCGGCCAAGGCAGATACAGGGCCACCAGCGCCACGCCGAGGCCTCCGATCGCGGCCTGCCCCTCGGCCCCGATGTTGAACAGGCGCGCGTGGTTCGCGAGCGCGACCGCCAACCCCGTGAAGATGAAGTTCGTGGCGTAGTAGAGCGTGTAGCCCCAGGCGTAGGTGGAGCCTAACGCCCCCGTCACCATGATCTTGAGCGCATTCCAGGGGTTCTCCCCGATGGCGAGGATCACGAGAGCCGAGATCGCGGCGGCCAGGATCAGCGAGATCAGAGGGACGAGGAGGATGTCGGCCCAACGCGGCATCTTGTCCATCAGGCGGCCTCTCCGGTCACGCCGGCCATGAGTAGGCCAAGCTCGTTGGCGTTGCTCTGGCTCGCCACGCGTTCGCCCATGATGCGGCCGTCGAACATGACCGCGATGCGGTCCGACAACGACAGGATCTCGTCCAACTCGACGCTCACCAGCAGGATCGCCTTGCCTTGGTCTCGCAAGGCCACGATCTGCTTGTGGATGAACTCGATAGCCCCGATGTCCACGCCCCGCGTGGGCTGGCCGATGAGCAGGAGATCGGGTCTGGCCTCGATCTCACGGGCCACAACGATCTTCTGCTGGTTGCCGCCCGAAAAGTTCTTGGCCGCCAGAAGGGGGTTCGGCGGACGGACGTCGAAGCGCCCCATCTTGGCAACTGTGTCGGCCCTCATGGCGGCCTGATCCATGAGCAAGCCTTTCGAATAGGTGTCGCGGTGGTGATAACCCAGGGCGATGTTTTCCCAGGCCGCGAAGTCGAGGATCAGGCCCGCCTGTTGACGGTCCTCGGGCACATGGCCGATCCCTACCTCGCGCCTGGCGCGGGCGTCCTGCCGCCCGGACAGGTCCAGCGGCTGGCCGTTCATGCGAACCGCTCCCGTGGCCCGCATCGTTCCCCCCAGCACTTCGAGAAGTTCGGACTGGCCGTTCCCGGCCACCCCGGCCAGACCCAGGATCTCGCCTTGGCGGAGACTGAACGACACGCCCTTGAGCCGTTCGACCCCCTTGGCATCGACGACCCGCAGGTTCTCCACCTCAAGCACGTGACGGCCGGGTTTGGCTGGCTTCTTGTCCACCCGGAGGAGGACCTTGCGTCCGACCATCAGCTCGGCCAGCTGCGGAGGGCTGGTGTCGCGGGTCGCGACCGTGGCGGTCATCTCGCCCCGCCGCATGACCGACACGGTGTCAGTGATCTCCATGATCTCGCGCAGCTTGTGGGTGATCAGGATGATCGTCTTCCCCTGCTCCCGCAGGTTGTGAAGAATGCGGAACAGGTGGTCGGCCTCGGGCGGGGTTAGCACACCCGTCGGTTCGTCCAGGATGAGGATGTCCGCCTTGCGATACAGCGCCTTGAGGATCTCGACCCGCTGCTGGAACCCGACGCCGATCTCCTCGATCACCGCATCGGGGTTCACGTCGAGCTCGTACTCATCGGCCAGTTGGCGCAGCTCGCGGCGGGCGCGGGCAAGAGAGGGTCGGAGCAGCCCCGAGTCCTCGGCCCCGAGGATGATGTTCTCGAGCACGGTGAAGTTCTCGACCAGCTTGAAGTGCTGGAAGACCATGCCGATTCCGGCACGGATGGCGGCCTGGGAATCGGTGATGGTTGCCCGCTGGCCGTTGATGAAGATCTCGCCCGCGTCAGCGTGGTAGAAGCCATAAAGGATTGACATCAGGGTCGATTTCCCGGCCCCGTTTTCGCCGATGATGCCGTGGATCGTGCCCGGCATCACGCGAATGGAGATGTCCTTGTTCGCCTGAACCGGCCCGAACGCCTTGGATATCCCTCGCAGCTCGATGGCCGGGATGGTCTCTGGGGACTGATGCTGGGCCTGGGACGCGACGGCCATGAGGCCCCCCCTGTCTTACTGAGAGGGGGCCGCGACCGGCCTTCGGCGCGGCCCCCCTGGTCAGGTCATGCACTATGCGCCGGAGCGCGGATCAGAACGTCAGAGCCGGGCAGGACTCGTCGGCGGTGTAGTCGTGGACCTGCAGGGCACCCGAGGCGATCTGGGCCGCCGCCTCGTCCACGGCCGTCTTCATCTCGGGCGTGATGAGGTCCTGGTTGAACTCGTCGAGGGCGAAGCCCACGCCTTCGTTGGCGACGCCCATGACCTGCACGCCGGTCTCCACCGCCTCGCCGGCGGTCATGGCGTCATAAACGGCGTTGTCCACCCGCTTGATCATGGAGGTCAGGACCTCGCCAGGGTGGAGGTAGTTCTGGTTCGAATCCACACCGATCGACTTGATATCCTGGTCCGCAGCGGTCTGGAGCACGCCCACTCCGGTCGCCCCGGCGGCGGCATAGACGACGTCCGCGCCCTGGCCGATCTGGGCGAGCGCCAGTTCGGCCCCCCGGGCCGGGTCGTTCCAGGCAGCGGGCGTGGTGCCGGTAAAGTTCGCGATCACGGTGGCATCGGCATTGGCGGCCTTGACACCCTGGGCGTAGCCACAGCCGAACTTGCGGATGAGGGGGATGTCCATCCCGCCCACGAAGCCCACGGTGCCGGACTCCGAGGCCAAGCCGGCCAGGAGACCCACGAGGTAGGAGCCTTCATGTTCGTTGAAGACGACGGAGCGGACGTTGGGCTGCTCCACGACGGCATCGACGATGACGAATTTGGTGTCGGGGTAATCGGGCGCGATTTCGCCCAAGGGGGTGGCGCTCATGAAGCCCACCATGATGATCGGGTTGTAACCCTGCTCGGCAAAGCGGCGGATCGCCTGTTCGCGCTGCGGCTCTGCGGTCAGCTCGAACTCGGCATAGGTGCCGCCGGTTTCCTCGGCCCAGCGCTGTGCGCCGGTGAAGGCGCTTTCGTTGAACGACTTGTCGAACTTGCCGCCCAGGTCGAAGATCACCGCCGGATCGGCGATCGCTGCCCCCGCGCCCAGCGCCAGGAGGGCGGTCGCGCCGAGGAAAGTCGAAAGGTTCGTCATGCGTCTCCCAGTCCTTTGTTGGGGGCCTGTCCGGCCCCGATGCTTGCGCGATCAAGCAATGCGCTGACGGGAGGGTCAACTGGTATTTCCGTGCGTTTCCCGCGACGGAGCGTCAGCGAAGCGGACACGAGAGAACCAGCGCCGCCACAGGAGCATTGGCACCGCGGAGGTAGTAGCCCGGCCGCCGCCCCGCTTCGGAATACCCGAAACCGGAGTAGAGCGCGCGCGCGCCTGCATTGTCCTCCGCCACTTCGAGGAACGCGCGGTCCGCGCCCCTCGCCGCGGCCTCCTGCTCGAAGCGGGCGAGAAGCATGGCGGCCAGCCCCAGGCGGCGGTGATCGGGATGGGTGGCAAGGGTCAGGACCTCGGCTTCATCAAGGATGACGCGGCCAAGAATGGAGGCCCGTTCATCACCCAGGAGAAGTGTGCCGGGATGTGCCAGCAGGGACGCGAACTCATCGGAGTTCCAGGGCCGGTCCTGTTCGAAGGCCGCCGCATGAAGGCGGGCCAGCGCGTCCGGGGTCATTCCTGCAGGATCGTGGGGGCCGGATCGCGAGGCGGTGCTGCATCCGGCGCACGAAGATAGAGCGGGGCGGGGCGGGGTAGATCCTGATCACGGCGTTCCATGGCAATCCGTGCGATCGCCTCGGCCAGCGGTGCCATCGCTGCGACCTCATGGCCCCCGATGCGGGCCGCCAGGTTCCCGGCAAAGTCGCCTAGGCAGGGAAGGCCGGCCGGCAGGGGCGGAAGCGCCTCACCAAGTGGCTGGGTCACCGGCCCGAAGGCATGCGGCCCGAACGCCTGCAGATGGACTTGGCCCAACCGCGCATCGCGGGCCACGAGCGCGGCGTTCCGGCCCCAAGCCAGAGCTTCGAAGACGGTTACGCCGATGGCTTTGCAGCCTAAGCCCAAGGCCAGTCCCCGCGCTGCGGCAACTGCGATGCGGACGCCGGTGAAGTTCCCAGGTCCCGTGCCGACGCCAAGAGCGGTAAGATCGCGCCAGGAAACCCCCGCGTCGCGCAGCACCTCTTCCAGCATAGGCATCAGCCGCTCGGCCTGACCGGTGGCCATGGGTTCTTCGGTCTGGACCAGGACGCGGTCCCCTGACAGCAAAGCGGCCGCGCAATGCGCGGCCGATGTGTCGAAGGCGAGGATCAGTGGTTCAGGCGGCAACCGGTCGAACCTCTGTCACCTCGGGAATGTAATGCCGTAGCAGGTTCTCGATCCCCATCTTGAGAGTCAGGGTCGAGGACGGGCATCCGGCGCAAGCGCCCTGCATGTGAAGATAGACCACCCCCCGCTCGAACCCGTGGAAGGTGATGTCACCGCCATCCTGCGCAACGGCCGGACGGACCCGGGTGTCGAGCAGTTCCTTGATCTGCTCCACGATCGCGTGGTCTTCGCTATCATGGGCGGCGTGACCGGATGCGGCCGGGGCTTCGCCTTCCATGACCGGCTGTCCGGACTGGAAGTGGTCCATCACGGCACCAAGAATGGCGGGCTTGATGTGATCCCACTCGATCTCGGGTGCCTTGGTGACGGTCACGAAGTCAGACCCGAGGAACACACCCGTCACGCCATCGACTGCGAATATTCGGCGGCCCAACGGTGATTTCTGGGCGGAACCGGCATCCGGAAAGTCCGCAGTGCCCTGGCCCAGCACGCTCTCGCCGGGGAGGAACTTCAAGGTGGCCGGGTTGGGCGTGGATTCGGTCTGGATGAACATCGGGAGCCCTCTGAATCAGGATCCCGATATGCGCCTTGTTGGCCGCAACGTCAAGGTTTTGGAACGATTCTAAAGTGAGCAGGCGCGGGAACAGCCCGACCCCCTGTACGGCACAAGGTCGAGGGGCGCCCAGCGGGGCACCCCTGTCAGTTCGGTTTTAACCTTAGCCGTTGGTGCCGGAGCCGGCCTCGCCGTCGTTGCTGTCGTTGTCGCCCGAGTTGTCGCTGTCGTCATCGTTATCGCTCTCGCCGCCCTGGGGCGACAGTTCGATCTCCTGCTGGGCGACTGCTTGCCCATCGATCACGAGCACCGCCAGAACTGCGTCCGCGATGGGACGGGTCGTCAGGGTGATGCGCACGTTCTCGTTGGCTCCGGCAGTGACAGGGCCGGTGCCCAGCGGCTCGCCCTGGCGCTCGTCCACGATCGAATAGATCTGCACTTCGCCGTCGGTCGTGGCGGTGACGAGCGGGATCTCGATCAGGAGGTTGTTGCCGTCCTGGACCGGGATGATGCCGAAGGCGTTCTCGGTCGCCGTGGTTTCCTGGGCGGTGACGAGGGTGGCCGAACCGATCATCGCGGCGGCCACGAGAATGACGAACTTGTTCATCTGGCGTTCCTTGTGTCTTAACCCGCGTTCACCGCGGTCGGGCGCCCAACGCGGCGAACAAGGAATTGGTTTCCCTCATCCCGCGTGCTGGCAGGAATAGCCTGTCCCTAGGTCAAGCTGCGGGTTGGGCCAGCGCGGCGATGGCGACGAACGCGAACAGGTTGAAGCTCGCATGGGCCATGATCCCGCTCCCCAGCGTGCCAGAGGCTAACCGGGCCGCCGTCCATGCGCCGCCCAGCGCCAGCGGGCCGAGGACCAGAAGCGCAGGGCCAACGCCCACCTCCAGAGGGGCCAGACCCAGCCACGCCGCGTGAAAGATCCAGTAAAGAAGCAGGGCCAGCGCGGCTGGCCTGTCGCCCGCGCTCGGGATGAGAGCACCGCGCCAGAACATCTCCTCGAGGAGGGCGTGGAGCAAGGCGGCCATTGCGGCGGCGAGGATGACATGCGGGGGCAGGATGACACTCCCCAGTATCCGGAACGTGGCGGCGCCGACCAGGATCACGGGTAGCGCGAGGGCAAGGTTGATCGGGCGTCCCGGCGACTGCAGCGGCAGGAGGTCGTAAAGGAAGTCACGGTCGATTCTGGAAAGGGCCGTCCCCAGGAAGATCCAGTAGGCCACCAGCCCTAGCCCGGCCGCCACCAGCGGCTGAACCCGCCCTGACAGCCAAACGTTCACGGCATAAAGCACCGGCACCGCTAGGATCGCAGCCAAGGCAAGCCGCCGGTCCATGGGTCAGGTGATCGCCTCGAGCCGTTCCTTGGACAGGTCGCCCGGTACGATGGTGATGGGCACCGCAAGCGTGCCCGCCTGCTTGGTCAGCGCCGTTACGAGCGGGCCCGGGCCCTTGTTGTCCGTTCCCGCGCCAAGGACCAGAACGCCGATCTCCTGGTCGTCGCGAATCTGGGCCATGATCTCGGGCACCGCCTCGCCTTCGCGGATGATCAGTTCGGGGTCGATGCCCTGACGGTCCCGCATCCACTTGGCATAGACCTCAAAATGAACCTCGATCCGCTCACGGGCTTCTTCGCGCATGATGTCGCCCACGCCGATCCACGCGCCGAAATCGGCGGGCGAGATCACGGACAGGACCTGCACCGCTCCCCCCGTCTTGGCTGCGCGCATGGCGGCAAACCGCATGGCATTCAGGCATTCGCGCGTGTCGTCCAGCACGACGAGGAATTTCCGCACGCACCGTCCCCCTTGGCTGCGTGAGAGGCAGTGTGGCGGATGGGTCCGGCCGTTGCAACGGCCGGGCTGGGCTCAGCCCCGGACCATGCCCACGATGTCCAGCGTCCGGCTCAGGACCGGCTGCGCGATCGCGCGGGCCCGCTCGGCGCCGCGGGCCAGGATGCGGTCGATCTCTGCCGGGTCAGCCATCATGCGGGCCATCTCGCCCGAGATCGGGGACAGCCGCTCGACCGCGAGGTCCGCCAAGGCCGGCTTGAAGGTGCCCCAGCCCGCGCCGGGATAACGCGCCAGCACCTCGGCCGGGGTGATGTCGGCCAGCGCCGCATAGATCTCCACGAGGTTGCGCGCCTCGGGGCGGCCGTCCAGCCCTTCGACGGACTCGGGCAGCGGCGCGGCGTCGGTGCGGGCCTTCTGGAACTTGCGGGCAATGGTGTCGGCGTCATCGGTCATGTTGATCCGCTCCATGTCCGACTCACCGGACTTGGACATCTTCTTGGTGCCGTCGCGCAGGTTCATCACACGCATGGCAGGCCCTTCGATCACGGGCTCGGCCATCGGGAAGAAATCGACCTTGTAGTCATGGTTGAACTTGGCCGCGATGTCGCGCGTCAGCTCCACATGCTGCTTCTGGTCCTCGCCCACGGGAACGTGGGTCGCGTGGTAGAGCAGGATGTCGGCGGCCATGAGCGACGGATAGGCATAAAGGCCCAAGGACTGCGCCTCGGCGTTCTTGCCAGCCTTTTCCTTGAACTGCGTCATCCGGTTCATCCAGCCCAGGCGGGCCACGCAGTTGAAGATCCACGCCAGCTCCGCGTGCTGGGAAACTTGGGACTGATTGAAGAGGATGGACTTTTCCGGGTCGATGCCCGAGGCGAGGAAGCCCGCCGCGACCTCGCGCGTGGCTGACCGCAGTTCCTTCGGGTCCTGCCAGACGGTGATGGCGTGAAGGTCCACGACGCAGTAGATCGTCTCGAAGCCGCCGCCCTGCATCTGCACGAAGCGCTTGATTGCGCCCAGGTAGTTGCCGAGCGTGAGCCCGCCCGAGGGCTTGATGCCCGAGAAGACACGGGGCGTGAAACGGGCGTCTTGCATGGGAATGGTCCGCTGGCCTTGGGGGTCCGGGTGGATTATCGGGGGCTCTGCTGTCCGTCAAGGAGACCGCCCGTGGCCCGATCGTTCCAAAAGCGCCTGCCCGAGCCGGTACCGGGAGAAAGCCCCGTCAACCCGGTGCCTGCCGTGATCCTCGCCCTGTTCCTGGCCATCGCCGGAATCGAGGCGATTCTGAGCCTGGGCGGCATGGGCCTTGCCGGAGGCCCGGCTGCGGTCGGATGGCGTGTGGGTCTGCTCGAACGGTTCGCCTTTTCTCCGGCGGTGTTGGAGCAGGTCCTTCAGGGACACTGGGGGGACATGAGCCTTCTCCTGCGCTTCGTCAGCTACGCCTTTCTCCACGGCAGCGTGACCCACGCCCTGTTCGCGGGAGCGCTCCTGCTGGCCCTGGGCAAGTTCGTCGGCGAGGAGATGGGGCAGGGCGCGACACTGGCCGTGTTCATCGCGGCCACCATCGGCGGCGCGCTGGCGTTCGGCGCCTTTGCGGTCGATACGCAGCCGCTGTTCGGCAGCTATCCCGGCATCTACGGATTGATCGGGGCGTTCACCTATCTGCTCTGGCTAAGGCTGGGCCGGACCGGGGAGAACCGCCTGAAGGCGTTCCGGCTGATCGGTGGCCTGTTGGCTGTGCAGCTGCTGTTCGGCGCCCTGTTCGGGGCAAATCCGCAATGGATCGCGGATATTGGAGGGTTCGTCGCGGGGCTGGCCGCAGCCACCGTGTTCGCCCCCGGTGGATGGGCCGCCCTGCGCCAGCGGCTCCGCGCCCGCTAGCGACGCAGCGCGCCCCGAAGATCCGAAAGGCGAAACGCCCCAAGACCGACGCCTGCTCCGAAGTAGGTCACGATGCCCACCACGCACAGCAGCGCAAGCGCCGGATAGCGCAGGCCAGGTGCATGGAGCGGTCCATCCAAGGCCCAAGCCACGAGCCCTAGGACGACCCCCATGACGGCGGCGGATGCCCCGATCCGGGGCAGGCGGCTCAGAAGGCGCGCGTCGAGGCGGGCCGCATCGCCCATGTTGCGGGCTCCGCGCCAAAGCTGCCAGACCATGGTCCAGCCTGCGACGGTAGTCCCGAGGGCGGCCGCCACGAAGCCCACGACCGGCGCCAAGCCGACCGCGACGGCGGCATTCACGACCATGGCCCAGACAGCATAGCGGAACGGCCTCCGGGTGTCCTCGCGTGCATAGAACAGGGGTTGAAGCACCTTGTGCAGCGTGAAGGCCGGGAGGCCGGCCCCATAGACGGCCAAGGTCAGGGCAGTGGCCACTGTGTCCTCACGCTCAAAGGCCCCCCGTTCGAACAGCACCGAAATCAGGGGATAGGCGATCACGATCAACGCAGCGGCGGCCGGAACGGTCAGCGCAAGGCTGATCTCGGCCGCACGGTTCAGGGCGTCGCGCCCCCCAGTCTCATCGCCGGCGCGCAGCCGGCGCGACAGGTCCGGCAGCAGCACCGTGCCGATGGCGATCCCCACCACGCCAAGAGGCAACTGATACAATCGGTCGGCATAGGACAGCCAGGCCACGGCGCCTTCGAAGAAGCTGGCCACCTGCCGCCCGACGAGCAGGTTGATCTGCACGACCCCGCCCGCCAGCATTGCCGGTCCCGCGATGCGGGCCAGTCGGCGAAGGTCGGGCGTGATGTGGGGCCAGGCCAGGCTCGGCGCGTAGCCCGCGCGGTGCGCTGCATGCCACGTGAAGGCCAGTTGCGCGATGCCGGTGACCGGCACCGTCCAGGCGAGCGTAAGACCCATGTCCCACCCCAGCCAATCCCCCAGGAGCATGGCGGCGATGAACATGAGGTTCATGAGCACGGGGACGAGGCTGGCCTCGGTGAACTTGCCGAACGCGTTCAGCACGCCCGACAGCAGCGCCACGAGGCTGATGAACAGGATGTAGGAAAAGCTGATCCGGCCATACAGCACCGCAAGCCCGAAGCGTTCATCCCCGGCAAAGCCAGCCGCCATGGCCCAGACCAGCCAGGGCATCAGAAGCGTACCCAGGAGAGAAAAGGCAATCAGGACCGAGGCCAACCCGTTGAAGGCGTCGCGCGCGAAGCCTCGGGCGTCCTCGCCGCCTTCGAGCTTCTTGGCGAAGATCGGCACGAAAGCCATGTTGAAGGCGCCCTCGGCGAAGAACCTCCGGAACATGTTGGGCAGGGAGAAGGCGACGAGGAACGCTTCGGCCGTGGGCCCCGTGCCCAGATAGGCTGCCATCATCACATCGCGCGCAAAACCCACGACGCGGCTCAGCAGCGTCCAGGCGCCCACGGTGAGAAAGCCCCGGACGAGGCGAATCGGTGCGGCCATGGTCAAGAACCTCTCACTCCCGGGCGCGGGCGGCCCCTTGCTCGATGGCCTCCCGGAGCTTCTTCTCCAGGGCGCGCTGACGGCTTTCCGCGTGGAACTTCAGGCCGAACATGTCCTTCACGTAGAAGGTATCGACCGCCTGCTCCCCGTAGGTCGCAACGACGGCCGAGGCAATATAGACGTTGTTGGCGGCCAGCGTCCGCGTGAGGTCATAAAGCAGACCAGGACGGTCGCGGGTGTCCACCTCGATCATCGTGTAGATGTCGGAGCCGGTGTTGTCGAACGAGATGCGGGTCGGCACCTCGAAGGCCGCCTCGCGCTTCTTGAGCTTGTCGCGGTCCTTGAGGGCCTCGCGCGCGACGACCTCTCCGGCAAGGGTACGGACGATCATCTGGCGAAGGCGCGGTAGTCGGGTTTCCTCGAACGGCTTCCCTTCGCCGTCCTGGATCCAGAAGATCGCGGTCGCATAGCCGTCCTTGGAGGTGTAGGTCCGCGCATCGCGGATGTTCGCGCCGACCAGGGCCAGCGCCCCCGTCATGCGGGAGAACAGGCCCGGATGGTCCACCATGGCAAAGGCGGCGCGCGTGGCGGCGCGTCCTTCGTCCGGCTTGATGTCGATGCGGAGCTCGTCGTCCTGGATGCCACGCAGCAGATGAGCGAAGACCACCTGCAGGTCGGTGGGCAGGCCCAGCCAGTAGGGGCCGTAATGCCGCTGCAGCTCGGCCTCGATCTCGGGGCGCGGCCAGCCGTTGAGAGCCTGCGCGAGGCTGCGCTTGGCCTCCTCCTCAAGCGGGGAGCGGTCGCGATCGGCCGGACCCTCGGCCTGGCGGGCCAGAAGAGCCGTCTCGGTGGCCAGATACACCGCCCGCAGAAGCATGGCCTTCCAGTTGTTCCAGGTGCCCGGCCCGACGCCCCGGATGTCGCAGACCGTCAGAACGGTCAGGAGGTCGAGCCGTTCCTTGGTCTCCACGCGCGCCACGAAATCGCGCACCGTCCGGGGCTCGGCGATGTCGCGCTTCTGCGCGACGTCCGACATGAGGAGATGGTTGCGCACCAGCCAGACGGCGGTCTCGCTTTCCCGCGGGGTGAGGCCCAGGCGGGGTGCCACGCGGGCGGTGACTTCGGCCCCGATCACCGAGTGATCCCCGGCCCGGCCCTTGCCGATGTCATGGAGCAGAAGGGCCACGTAAAGCACGCGCCGGTTCACCCCGGCCTTCAGGATGCCCGACGCCACGGGCAACTCCTCGATCAGTTCTCCCCGCTCGATCCGGGCAAGGTGGCTGATGCATTGGATCGTGTGCTCGTCCACCGTGAAGTGGTGGTACATGTTGAACTGCATGAGCGCCACGACAGGCTCGAACTCGGGGATGAAGGCGGCCAGCACGCCCAACTCGTTCATCCGGCGCAACGCCCGCTCGGGGTTGCCGTGCTTGAGCAGCAGATCGAGGAAGATCGCATTGGCGCGGGGATCGGACCGCAGCCGGTCGTCGATCAGGCCGAGATTGGCGGCGAGCAGCCGCATGGCGTCGGGATGCAGCAACGTCCCCGTGCGCAGCGCTTCCTCGAAGATCCGCAGGAGGTTCAGCGGGTCGGCGAGAAACGTCCGTTCGTCGGCGACGGTCAGGCGGTTGTGCTTGATCGCATAAGGAGGCCGCGCCCGAGGCTTCCTTGAGAACATCCGCATGAGGGACGGGGCGGCCTTGAGGTGGCTTGTCTCCAGGGCGGTCAGGAAGATGCGGGTCAACTCGCCCACGCGGTTGGCATGGCGGAAGTAGTCCTGCATGAACCGTTCGACGGCGCGACGGCCGTCGTCCCCCTCGTAACCCATGCGTCCCGCCACCTCGACCTGCAGGTCGAAGGTCAGCTGGTCCACCGGACGCCCGGTGAGGAAGTGCATGTGGCAGCGCACCGCCCAGAGGAAGTTCTCGGCTCGTCGAAAGGTCGCGAACTCCTCAGGCGTAAACACGCCCATGTTGACCAGCTCGTCGCGGGTCTCGACACCCTTGACGTACTTGCCGATCCAAAAGAGCGACTGGAGATCCCGGAGGCCGCCCTTGCCTTCCTTGACGTTGGGCTCCACTACATAGCGCTGTCCGCCCTGCTTCTGATGCCGGGCTGCGCGCTCGGCGAGCTTGGCCTCGAGGTAGCCGGCCGCCGAGCCCGGAACCAGGTCACCCCAGAACCGCTCGCGCAGCGCGTCCGTCAGGGCCTCGTCGCCCGACAGGTGCCGCGTCTCGAGCAGGGTGGTGCGGATGGTCATGTCTTCCTTGGCGAGCGCCAGCGCCTCCTTGACCGTCCGCGTCGCGTGGCCGACCTTCAGCTTGAGATCCCACAGAAGGTACAGGACGCACTCAACGAAGCCCTTTTGTCCTTGGGTCAGGGCGGCCGGCAGAAGCACCAGGAGATCGATGTCCGACTGGGGCGCCATCTCGCCCCGGCCGTAGCCGCCGACCGCCAGCAAAGCCAAGCGGCCTTCGCTTGCGGAAAGGGGTTGCAACGCGCGCGCCACGTCGCAGGCCGCGCTGACGAGCCGGTCACTGAGCCAGGCGATGGCGTGCGTCGTCTCGCGTCCGGCGAGGGGCTTTCGGGCCAGTCCGTCGCGGATCACGGCCATTCCGTGCTTGCGGGCGTCCGAGAGGACCCCCACCGCCTCGCGCCGGATGGCCTTTGGATCGGCGTCCGGCGACGCCAGCCCCGCAAGGATTCGCGCCAGCCTGGCTTCGGTGGTCGAGGCGTCCCAAATGGACGACGCCGGACAGATCAGGCTGTCCGGCGCCGGGATCGTCAGGGAGCCTACGTCAGGAGCCGGCGCCGGCGAAGCTGCGGGGAGCGGGGTCAAGGATCACCACTTGGTTGTTGCGGACCGTCGCCACGGCCAATCCGCGCTGATTGGTCCCGTCGGGCAGCAGCCGGAAGATCCCCGCCGTTCCCTGGAAGCCCTGGCCCTGCACAAGCGAGCTACGTGACAACGCCTGCGGCCCGCCACGCTGCGCCAGGGCGCCGATGGCCGCGATACCGTCATAAGCCAGGGCGGCGATCGGGATGGGCGCCGCGCCGTAAGCTGCTTCGTAGCGGCTCTCGAAGGCGCGGGTCAGGGTTTCGTCCGGAATGGCGAACACGCCCTCCTGCAGGATCGGCTGGCTCAGGACTTCTGGCGTGATGTCCCATCGGGTCAGGCCGACCAGCCGGATCGTGCCGGGCTGAAGCCCTGCCTCGGCCAAGGCTGCGGCAAGGAACGGAAGATCCACTGTGGAGTCTGCCGTCGTGAAGATTGCCTGCGCGCCGCTTGCAGTCGCGGCTGCGGCGATCCGGGGCGCGGCGGCCTGGATGCCCTGCTGGGACAGCGGGTAGGTCTCGACCCCGGCGACCGTGGCGCGGTTCTGGGCGGCCGAGGCCTGGATCGCGTCCCGTCCCAGGGTGCCGCCCAGGTCGGTCCCATGGACGACGAAGTACCGGTCGATGCCAACGCCGCGTCCGTACCGGATCAGCCGGTCCGCCGTGTTCTGGAAGGTCGGGCCAAGGATGAAGACGTTGCCCCCTGCGATGGTCGGGTTGTTGGAGAACGCCATCACGTTGACACCGCTGTCCGCGACGGCGACGCCCACCGCGTTGGCCTCCTCGGCGCGCAGGGGGCCGAGGATGATGGCCGCACCCTCGGCCACGGCCGTCTGCGCCACGGTCGCGGCCCGAGTCGGGTTCCCGCCGGTCGCATAAACCCGAAGGTCCACTTGGACGCCGTTCAGGTCGGCGATCGCCAGCCGGGCCGCGTTCTCGAGATTCTGCGCGACGAAGTTGTCGGATTCGTTTGGAGAGCCCGCCGGAACCAGAAGTGCAACGGGAACGGGTGCTCCGGCCTGCAAGGTTGGCGCTTCCGGCCCTCCGCCGGTGGTCGCCACGGGCGCACAGGCCGAGGCGAGCGCCAGGGCCCCCAGGCCGATAACCTGCCCGAGCACCTTGCGGCGGCTGAGAACCCTTGCGAACATGCGCGACACTCCCCTGGGTTTATGGCCTGGCGGGATACCGGACGCGGCCCGCGCCGTGGCCGCATCATAGGCAAGGGGTGAGGGTGGTCCAGCCATGAACGACGCGCGGACGCCACTTTCCGCCGGCCTCTACCTCGCGGCGACGCCCATCGGGGCTGCGCGCGACATCACGTTGCGGGCGCTCGACCTGCTGCGGGACGCGGACATCGTGGCCGCCGAGGATACCCGGTCGGCCCGCAAGCTCATGGACATCCACGGCGTCCCGTTGAATGGCCGTCGGCTTGTGGCCTGCCACGATCACTCGGGCGAGGGCGTCATCACGGGCCTTGTGGAGGCCATCGCGGGCGGCGCCTCGGTCGTCTATGTTTCCGAGGCGGGGACGCCACTCGTCTCCGACCCGGGCTTCACGCTCGCCCGCGCGGCCATTGCACGGGGCCTGCCCGTGACGGCCGCGCCGGGACCCTCGGCCCTTCTGGCCGCCCTGGCCGTGGCGGGCCTGCCAGCCGACCGGTTCCTATTCGCCGGGTTCCTGCCCAGCGCCGAAACCGCCCGGCGTGCCGCCATAGCTGAGTTGGCAGCCGTGCCCGCGACCCTGGTCCTTTACGAGTCGCCCAAGCGCATCCATGGATTGTTAACCGACCTCGCCGACATTCTGGGCGAGCGCGAGGCTGCGCTCTGTCGTGAGTTGACCAAGCGTTTCGAGGAGGTGCTCCGCGGCACGCTCGGGCAACTGGCGGCGGGGCTTCGGGACGACGTGCGTGGCGAGATCGTCGTGGTGATCGGGCGGGGCAGCCCGCGCGAGGTGACCGAGGAGGACATCCGCGCAAGGCTCGCCGAGGCGATGCACTCGATGCGCCTCAAGGATGCTGCGACGGCGGTTGCAGGCGCGCTCGGTCTGCCCAGGCAGCGGGTCTACCAGCTTGCCTTGGGAATGAAGGAGGACTGACGGCAATGACCCATGCAGCCAACCCCGACGAGGCCCGCCGCTTGCGGGGCGGCAGCGCCTGGCGCAGCGGAGTGGCTGCCGAGGAGGCCGTCGCGCGCCACTACGAGGATCGTGGCCTCGCCGTGGCCGCGCGTCGATGGCGGAGCCCTTGGGGTGAGGTCGATCTGATTGCCCGGCAAGGTGCGACGGTGATCATCGTGGAGGTCAAGAAGGCGCGCAGCCTCGATCTGGCAGCGCACCGCCTGAGCCGCCGACAGATGGACCGGCTGTGCGCCGCTGCCCAAGCCTTCTGCGAAGGCGAGCCCAGGGGATCGCTGACTGACCTGCGCTTCGACCTGGCCCTGGTGGACGGAATGGGTCGGGTCGCCGTCATCGAGAACGCCTTCGGCGAGGATTTCTGACACGCCTTTGCGGCCCGCTCAGGCCGTCCGCATCGCGCCGCACCTTGTCTTGCCCTGCGCCACTGCGCCATGAAGCGGCAGGCACAACGAAGGAGGATCACCCATGGGTCTCAAGGTCGCGTTCCAGATGGACCCGATCGGGGCGGTCAACATCGACGCCGACTCCACCTTTCGCATCGCCCTCGAAGCGCAAGCCCGGGGGCACCAGTTGTTCTACTACACGCCCGACCGTTTGTCTTATCAGGAAGGGCGCGTCCTAGCGCGGGGATGGCCCTTGACGGTCCAGCGGGTCAAAGGGGACCATTTCGCCCTCGGAGCCGAGCAGGAGCTGGATCTGTCCACTGTGGATGTCATCTGGCTGCGCCAGGATCCGCCTTTCGACATGGGCTACATCACGACGACGCATCTTCTGGACATGATTCACCCGCGCACTCTGGTGGTGAACGACCCCGCATGGGTTCGGAACTCGCCCGAGAAACTGCTAGTCCTGAGCTTCCCCGACCTGACCCCGCCGACCGCGATTGCCCGAGACCTCCAGACCCTGCGCGACTTCCGCGCGCGGCATGGCGACATCATCCTGAAGCCGCTTTATGGAAACGGCGGGGCAGGGGTGTTCAAGCTGGGGATGGACGACGGCAACCTGGCCTCGCTGTTCGAGCTGTTCACCGGCTTCTCGCGCGAGCCGCTGATCGTCCAGAAGTACCTGCCCGAGGTGACGAAGGGCGACAAGCGCGTCATCCTCGTGGATGGCGAATGCGTGGGAGCCATAAACCGCGTTCCTGCCCAGGGCGAAACGCGTTCGAACATGCATGTCGGCGGGCGGCCCGAGCCTGTTGCCCTGACCGATCGTGACCGCGAGATCTGCGCCCGCATCGGCCCCATGCTGCACGAGAAGGGGCTGATCTTCGTCGGCATCGACGTCATCGGCGACTGGCTCACAGAGATCAACGTGACCTCGCCCACGGGCATACAGGAGCTGGAACGGTTCGATGGCACCAACGCCGCGGCCCTTATCTGGGAAGCCGTAGAGCGGCGTCGCCCGGTCTAACCGGCAGGCACGCCCAAGAAAAATCCTTGTCGTTGCCGCAATGTTGAACGGATTCGCAACGACCCTTTCACCATGTTATGGGCGAGGGCCACGGCTCTCGGACCACCCTTCATGGCCGGGAGTAACGCGCATGTTCGAGATCGGGGCCGGTGTCGGCCTTGTGGGGGCGGTCGGGGCATCGGCGGCGATCTATGCGTCTGTCCACGTTGCGCGGCGGTCCAAGGCGGCCCGGCGCAAGGCCGATGCTGGTTTTCTGCCCGACGAACCGATCGAGATCCTGCCCGCCCAGGTCGCCATGCTCCAGCCGCTCGTGCTCGAGGGTGCCGTCCGCCCCTTCCATGCCGAGCCTGGCCCGATCCTGGGCGCACCACCGACCGTAAAGGTCCGGAAAGTCGTCTCCACCGGAAAGCCCAGGACCGTGAGGCCAGTCGCAGCGCTCGCGCCCGATCCGGCTGCGCCTCATCTGTCCGACGACCAGAAGGCTGAACTTCTGTCCCTGATCGGAACCATGCAGTGGGATCGTGCCTTGGCCGTCGTGCAGGGGCACGCCTCTCGCGGCTGCCCCCTTGCGAGTCTCGCGGCAGTGGCGGAGTCCCCCACGCTCGAGCGTGTGCGCGCCCTGCCCGAGAAGGACGGGCCGCTGAGCCTTGGCGGATATCGCGTGCTGGCGGCGCTTGTTCCGGGCAATGCGGGCTACGCCGAGAAGGTCGCCCAGAAGGAAGGGGCCGCAGCCGGTCGGCGCGACACCCTGCTCGCCGCTCTGACCCGCGACGAGGATCGGTTCGATCCCGGAACGGTCTGGTACAACCATCCCTACAATCCCCGGTTCGACGACGTGCGCCTGCCGATCTGGCTCTATATCGGCTGCAAGGCGAACGGACAGCCATGGTTTCGTCTGCGTACCAACTGGCTTGGCGACATGCGCATCTCGGTCCAGGGGATCGAGGCGATCTACGACGGCATGACTGAAACGCTGACCAGCGGTGCCTACAAGATCGATGCGGACGCGTTGGGTTGGGAATGGCGCGATGAACAGGTCGACGTTTACCAGATCGAGGTCCTCCGGTCCCTGGCCAGTGCCCGCGAGGTCAGGCTGCGATACAAGGGCGATCCATACTTCGTGGAAGTCGAACTGACCGCAGAGGAGCAGCAGGCCATAGCCGACATGATCGAGCTGTACGATCTGATGCGCGCCTCCGTTCCCGAGCACGAGCCCATCGCGGCCTAGACCTCTCGGGACAGGGCAAGACGATAGCCGACCGCCTCGGCCACATGCGGACGCCGGACCCGCTCGGACCCGTCGAGGTCGGCGATCGTGCGCGCGACCCGCAGGACGCGATGATAGCCCCTGGCAGACAGGCCGATGCGTGCTGCGACCTTGCCAAGAAGGTCGCGCCCCTCGGGGCAGGGCTCGGCGATTTCCTCCAGCAGCCGCCCTTCGGCATCGGCATTCAGTCGTGCGCTCTCGTGGCCGGCGAAGCGCCTCTCCTGGGATGCACGGGCCTTTGCTACGCGCACCGCCACGTCCTTCGACGACTCCCCCGAGGCTGGCAGGTCTAGGTCCTGAAACGAGACCGGGGGCACCTCCACCCTCAGGTCGAAACGGTCCATGAGGGGTCCCGAAATTCGGCCCAGGTAGTCCCCGCCGCAGGCCGGCGCCTTGGCGCAGGCGCGGGCCGCGTCCGTCATGTGCCCGCAACGGCAGGGGTTCGCTGCGGCCACCAGCATGAAGCGGCACGGATAGCGCACATGGGCATTCGCGCGGGCTACCACGACTTCCCCAGTCTCGACAGGCTGGCGAAGGGTTTCCAGCACCGTCCTGGGGAACTCCGGGAACTCGTCCATGAAGAGCACGCCGTTATGGGCAAGGCTCACCTCTCCGGGCCTTGCTCCGCGGCCACCCCCTACGATGGCGGCCATGCTGGCCGTGTGATGCGGTTCACGGAACGGGCGGGTGCGGCTGATCCCGCCCTCGGTCAGCAGTCCGGCCAAGGAGTGGATCATGGACGTTTCCAGCGCCTCCACGGGCGAGAGCGGCGGCAGGATTCCCGGCAGTCTCGCGGCCAGCATCGACTTGCCCGAGCCGGGTGATCCCACAAGGAACAGGTGGTGCCGGCCGGCTGCCGCGATTTCCAAGGCGCGCTTGGCCCTTTCCTGTCCCTTCACGTCCCGCAGGTCGCGCCCGAACGCCTCCTGCGTCACCTCGCCGGGCGTGGCGGGCTGCAAGGGTGCGTCGCCCGTGAAATGACGGATCACCTCGGCCAAGGACCCCGCCCCGATCACCTCGACGGCCCCGACCCAGGCAGCTTCCGAACCCGATGCACGCGGGCAGAGAAGAGTGCGGCCTTCCTCGGCTGCGGCCATGGCGGCTGGAAGCGCTCCGATGACCGGCACCAGGGCGCCGCCCAGGGACAACTCACCAAGGGCGACGGTTCGGGCGACCTCCTCCTGCGGGATGATGTCCAAGGCGGCCAGCAGCGCCAGCGCGATCGGAAGGTCGAAATGCGACCCTTCCTTGGGCAAGTCGGCAGGGGACAGGTTGACGGTGATCCGCTTGGATGGGAGGGCGATGGCCATTTCCGTCAGCGCCGCTCGGACCCGTTCGCGAGCTTCGGACACCGCCTTGTCAGGAAGGCCCACGATGGCAAAGGCCGGCATGCCCGGTGATACGGTGCACTGCACCTCCACGAGCCGAGCCTCGACGCCCTCGAAGGCCACCGTATAGGCCAGCGCAACCATGCCACCCGCTCCCCGTTCCGACGAACAGCATCGGCTGGAATGGTTAGCTGCTGGTTAATGCCTGTCCCATGCCGTCACGAAGGCAGGCCAAGCCAAGGGGTCGGCCACTGTCTTGTCCCGACAGAACGCGTTGCAGAACCCGAACACCCGACCTTCCGCCTCCATGAGATGGGTGACCGGCTTGCCGGAGTAGAGACAAGTCTCGTTCTCTGGCGTGCCTGACTCCAGGGCGCGGGCGGAAAGCGGCTCTGGACCAGGCCATGGACGCAGGGGTTGGTCGCGCGCATAGATGGGCTGGTCGGGTCCATCCACCAGGGCCATGGCTCTCCACCGCCGGAAGGATGGATGCGCCAGATGGGCCTCGACATAGGCCCATGCCTCCGGCGAGACGGGCAGGCCGTAGGTCGCGATCCGGCTGGCCACAGGGGCGAAGAACGCATCTGCCACGCTGTAGGTCCCGCACAACCATGGGCCATCCTGTCCCGCCATCCGACGCGCCCAAGCCCAGATCTCCTCAAGCCGGTCGAGGTCGGCCTGCAGGTCGGGTGTGACGGTCCATTCCCGGTAGGCCACCCGCAGGTTCATGGGGCACTCCCCCCGCAGGTGCCGGAATCCCGCATGCATCTCTGCCGCAAGGGAACGCGCGACGGCCCGACGCCGCTGGTCCGCCGGCCACAACCCGGCTTCCGGATGGCGGGAGGCAAGTTCCTCCGCGATGGCAAGGCTTTCTTGGATGACTGTGCCGTCGTCCAACCGAACGGCCGGCACGGTGCGCGCGGGTGCAAAGGCGCGCAGCAAGTCCGGCAGTTCGGCGCTGTACAATCGTGCGACGTGGGTCCGCACCGGAATGCCGAAGGCGTCGAACAGCAGCCAGCCCCGAAGGGACCAACTCGAATATGCGCGGTCGCCGATGGCAAGGTCGTAGGTCATGCCGAGTCTCCATTGATCGATCCCACGCTAGGCGAGCCGGCCCAATTCCCGAAATGACCTTTCCTGTAAGCCCCGATCACGGATGGTGATCGACCAGGTCAACCGACCAGCCCGCGTCCCCCCGGGCCAGCACAGTCAGGGAGAGAGGCTCGATCTTCTGGGCGAAGACCTCGGTCGCCCCGACGCCGCGCGCGCGCTGGAGCGCAGCAAGGATCGGACCGAAATGACAGACCACGATGATCTCCGGATGCTCGGACAGCAGTCGGTCGAGCGCTCGCTCCACCCGCAGGCGGAGTCCGTTCCAGCTTTCCCCGCCCGGCGGGGCATGGTCCCCCGGCTCAGCCCAGAGAGCGCGCGCCAGGACGGGTGCTTCGGCCTCGATCTCCGCAAAGGTGCGCATCTCCCAGGCGCCGAAATGCACCTCGCGCAGATCGGGGTTGTGGGGCAGGCGGGTCCGTTCCTCGGCCAAGGCATCGGCGGTCGTCACGGCGCGCCGAAGGTCGGATGACACCACCGGCGCCCAAGGCAAGGCCAGGGACAGGCGATTCAGGGCGGTCGTGTCCGACAGATCGGCGGGCAGGTCGGTCCAGCCACACATGCCCTTGGCTCCTGTCGGGCCATGCCTCACCAGCCAGAGCCGCCTCATGCGAGGGTTCCCTTGAGCACGAGCGGCAAGCCTGCGGCCACGAAGACCACCAGGTCGGCCTGGGCTGCAAGCCTTTGGTTCAGGCGTCCCTGGGCGTCCCGGAAGCGTCGTCCCAAAGCATTGTCGGGCACGAGGCCCAGCCCTATCTCGTTGGAAACCACGACCACCGGGGCGCGACAATCGCCGAGGGCCTGTAGCAGCCGGTCCTCCTCCGCGTTCAGGTCCGCGTCGGCCAGCATATGGTTGGTCAGCCATAGAGTTGCGCAATCGAGCAGCACGGCCTCGGTCGGCGGAATGTCGCGCAGGATCTCTGCCGCGTCCCGAGGCGTTTCGACTGTTCGCCAACCCGCGTCCCTGCGTTCCTTGTGTCTGTCGATTTTTGCTTGCATTTCAATGTCCCAGGCCTCAGCGGTGGCCAGATAAACCTTTGATCGATCCAAGGCCGCGACCAAACTTTCCGCATATGCCGACTTTCCGGATGCCGCGCCTCCTAGGACCAGAGCGAGTTTTTGCAAGGGCATGGGGGGAACTTCCTCGTTCCGGGTTCGTTTTGGGGACGTATCGACAATGGGCGACGGGGAGAAGCCCCGAGGGCCAGGAATAAGGGACCCGAGGCACAATGGCATTGGACGGCTACGCGGATCAGCACCTTTCCCGCACGGCGATGAAGGCGGAACTCCTGGACGCGGAGACTGAGCTCAAGCTCGCTTATGCGTGGCGGGACCATCGCGACGAACGAGCGCTTCATCGTCTTATCACCGCCTACATGCGGCTGGCGATCTCCATGGCGGGCAAGTTCCGTCGCTACGGCGCGCCCATGAACGATCTGATCCAGGAAGCGAGCCTGGGCCTGATGAAGGCGGCCGACAAGTTCGACCCCGACCGGGGCGTACGTTTCTCGACCTATGCGGTGTGGTGGATCAAGGCGTCCATCCAGGACTATGTGATGCGGAACTGGTCGATGGTGCGGACGGGGTCGACCTCGTCGCAGAAGTCGCTGTTCTTCAACATGCGCCGCGTCCAGGCCCGGATCGAGCGCGAGGCCCAGGCCGAGGGGATCACTCTCGCCCCCCACCAGGTGCGCGCCATGATCGCCAAAGAGGTAGGCGTGCCGCTTGCCGATGTGGAGATGATGGAAGGGCGTCTGTCCGGGTCGGACTATTCCCTTAACGCAACCCAGTCGGCCGAGGAGGAAGGGCGCGAGTGGATCGAGGCCCTGGAGGACGATGGCGTCCAGGCCGCCGAGCGCGTCGAGGCGCACCATGACACCGACACGCTGCGCCAGTGGCTCCTGACCGCTCTGTCTGGGCTCAACGACCGTGAGCGGTTCATCGTGCGTGAACGCAAGCTGCGTGACGAGCCACGCACCCTCGAGTCGCTGGGCGACGAACTTGGCCTTTCCAAGGAACGCGTCCGGCAACTCGAAGCCGCCGCCTTCGGCAAGATGCGCCGCAGCCTCGAGACGCAGTCCCGCGAGGTGATGCACTTCTTCAACTGACCGGTTGAAGCAGGAACATCGAAGGGCCGTGCCACGAAGGCGCGGTCCTTGCGTTGACTCCGCCCCGCATACCGCCAAATGTCCGCCCATGCTTGCGGGACGTCATATCCTCCTCGTCATCGGCGGCGGCATTGCCGCCTACAAGTCGCTGGATCTCATCCGGCGGATCAAGGAACGTGGGGCGGAGGTAACTCCGGTCCTGACCGCCTCAGCGGCCGAGTTCGTGACACCTTTGTCGGTGTCCTCCCTTGCAGGCACAGAGGTTCACCGGACGCTGTTCGATTTGACGGCCGAGGCCAAGATGGGCCACATCGAACTATCGCGGGCCGCCGACCTCATCGTGGTGGCTCCTGCTACGGCGGACCTGATGGCCCGCGCCGCCCATGGATTCGCCCCGGACCTCGCCTCGACCCTCCTCCTGGCCACGGACAAGCGCGTCCTCCTCGCTCCCGCCATGAACGTGCGGATGTGGGAGCATCCGGCCACCCAACGCAACCTGGAAACGCTGCGACGCGATGGCATCCTGTTCGTCGGACCGAACCAGGGCTCCATGGCTTGCGGCGAGTATGGCTACGGGCGGATGGCCGAGCCGCTCGAGATCGTGGCCGCCATTGAGGCTGCGCTGTCGCCAACCTCCAGGGTGCTCGCTGGACGGCACGTTCTCGTGACCTCCGGCCCGACCCACGAGCCCATCGATCCGGTCCGATACATCGCCAACCGCTCCTCCGGCGCGCAGGGGACTGCCATCGCCGCAGCCCTTGCTTCACTCGGCGCACGGGTGACCTTTGTCACCGGACCGGCTTCGGTGCCGCCTCCGCCTGGCACGAATGTCGTGCCGGTCGAGACAGCCGCGCAGATGCTGGACGCCGTGCGTTCCGCAATGCCGGCGGATGCCGCCATCATGGCGGCGGCGGTCGCGGACTGGCGGGTCGTCTCGTCCTCTGTCCAGAAGCTGAAAAAGGGCGAATCTGGGCCGCCGACGCTGACCCTCGCGCAGAATCCCGACATCCTCGCCACCGTGGCCGGCCTCGGATCGGACCGGCCACGCCTCGTCGTGGGCTTCGCGGCCGAGACGGAGAACGTGGTCGAGAATGCGCGGGCCAAGCGGCTTCGCAAAGACTGCGACTGGATCGTCGCGAACGACGTCTCGCCATCAACCGGTATCATGGGAGGCTCTGAGAACGCCGTGACGCTGATCACGCCGCAAGGCGAGGAAACTTGGGAGCGGATGACCAAGGAGGCCGTGGCCGCCCGTTTGGCCGAGCGCATCGCGACGGTCCTGTCATGACCCATCCGGAAGTGCACGTCGCCTGGGCCGAAGGCGCGGACCGCTCGCTGCCGCTTCCGTCCTATAAGACCACAGGAGCAGCCGGGGCGGATCTTTGCGCTCATCTGCCCGCCGTCCACCGGGTGACGGGACTGAGCCTGCGGCCCGGCGAACGGGCGGCGGTGCCCACCGGCCTGCGCTTCGCCATTCCGGACGGCTTCGAAGGGCAGGTCAGGGGACGCTCCAGCCTCGGGCGTCGTGGATTGATCCTACCCAACGCCCCTGGCACCATCGATGCGGATTATCGCGGCGAGGTGCTGGTCCTCGTGCTGAACGCCGGGGATGAAACGGTCCACATCGCTCACGGAGACCGCATCGCGCAGCTTGTCGTAGCCCCCGTCGCACGCGCTGGCTTTGTCCTGGAGGACGAACTCGAGGCGACCAAGCGGGGCAGGGGCGGGTTCGGCTCCACGGGACGCGGGGCATGATCGTCGTTGCGGCCATGGCGGCGGTGATCTGGATCACGGGTTGGGCCATGGGTTCGCCGCGCCAGGCGCGGCTCCTGATGCTGGGCATCCTCCTGACGGCGATCCTCGCGCTGCATGTGGTCCTGCCGGATGGTCACCCCCTGCGGGAAGCGACCGGACAAGAGCCCGGGTTCTGGCTGCTTCTGGTCGGAGTGGTGGTCGCGGCATGGGGCTACATGCAACTGCTGGGTCGTGTCCGTGCCGAGGCGACACGCCGGCAGGCCCCACCTGCGGCTCCGGTCCAGGCGTCCCGGACCTTCTCGGACGCTGAACTCGGCCGTTACGCCCGCCATATCACCTTGCGTGAGATCGGCGGGATCGGGCAGCGGGCGCTCCATGACGCCAAGGTGCTGGTGGTGGGTGCGGGCGGGCTGGGCAGTCCGGCCCTCCTTTATCTCGGGGCCGCGGGGGTCGGCACCTTGGGCGTCATCGACGGGGATGCCGTCGAGGCGTCGAACCTTCAGCGTCAGGTCATCCACGGCGAGGCCGACCTCGGCCGTCCCAAGGCCCAGTCGGCAGCCGATGCCGTCGTGGCGCTCAACCCGCATGTGTCTGTCCGCACCTACTCCCGTCGGCTGACGCCGGACATCGCGGCGGAGCTGCTTGAGAGCTATGACCTCGTCCTCGACGGGTCGGACAGCTTCGAGACGCGTGCGCTGGTCAACCGTTCGGCCGTGCGGGCGGGCAAGCCCCTGATCGCGGCGGCTCTGACCCAGTGGGAAGGACAGATCAGCCTCTATGACCCGGCCCATGGAGGGCCTTGCTACGCCTGTCTCTTCCCCGAAGCGCCGGCGCCGGGACTTGCGCCCTCCTGCGCCGAGGCCGGGGTGGCGGGGCCGCTGCCGGGGATCATGGGCTCGATGATGGCGCTCGAAGCCGTCAAGCATCTGGCGGGAGCGGGAGAGACCTTGCGGGGCCGCATGCTCCTGTTCGACGGCCTCCACGCCGAGGCCCGGGTCGTGGCGATCGACGCGCGCCGGGATTGCCCAGTCTGCGGGGGCAGAGGTCTGCCGGGACGGGCTTGAAGGGGTGAGGCGGGCCGCTAGATGCGCGCCATGGCTGATACATCCTCCTCCCCCTCCTCCCTGGGTGCCTCGCTCCTCGAGTCCGGCGCCGAAGCCCGTCACCGTGAGCTGGCCACCGAGCACATGCTCTTCTGGACGCTTGTCTATATCGAGCGGCAGTTCCCGGGGCTTTACGATCACCTGGACCAGAGCATCGAGCGTCTGGGCGACCATGCCGACGACGACACCAAGGACGACGAGGCTGTGCGCGAGGTCGCCCGCCGTTTCGTCCAAGGCCTGCGGCGCAGCACGGCTGGCTAATCCGGCCTGCCTTGCAATGACAGGTCCGTGAGGCCAATCTCCCCGAAGCAGCAGCCGACAGGGAGTTTCCGCATGCACGTCCGCCTTCTCGCCTCCGCCGCCATCGTGGTCGCGGCGACCTCGGCCTTCGCGCAGGATCTTCCCGATCTGGGAGGGCGCGAGGTCGCCGTGGTGACCGAGAACGCCTATCCGCCCTTGCAGTTCATCGACGCGGAGGGCAACGCGGTCGGCTGGGAGTACGACTTCATGGCGGAGGCCGCGAAGCGGCTCAACATGCAGGTCGCCTATGAGAACACCTCCTGGGATGCCATGATCCCCGCCGTGTCCGAAGGGCAGTACGATCTGGGGATGACCGGCATCACCATCCGCGATGACCGCAAGGAGGTCGTGGACTTTTCCGAGCCGTACATGACCAGCGAGATGCGGATGATGGTCCGGGGCGACGAGGAGCGGTTCACCGACGCGGCCTCGTTCGCTGCCGATCCCGACCTGCTCATGGCGGCCCAGCCTGGCACCACGCCGTTCTATGTGGGTGTCTACGAGGTGCTGGACGGCGATGAGGCGAACGAGCGCATCATCAAGTTCGAGACCTTCGGCGCGGGGCTGGAGGCCCTCAGGTCCGGCGACGTGGACATGGTGCTGTCGGACTCGGCGGGTGCCAACGGCTATGTCGCGGCGTCGGACGGAGCCCTCAAGATTGTCGGGGAGCCGCTGGGGGCCGAGCAGTTCGGCTTCATCTTTCCCAAGGGCTCGGACCTCGTCGCGCCGATGAACGCGGCCATCGAGTCCATGCGAGCGGACGGGACGTTGGATGCGCTGAACCAGAAGTGGTTCGTCGATTACGCGATGGGGCAGTAAGCCCCTCCGTTGACGCCTCCGCCCGACAAGGATTTTCCCTGGTGGCTCGTCGTCGTGGGGGCGACGGGCTTTTGGCTGTTCTGGGAGGTGCTGTCCGCCGAGGTCTACCGAAACGTGCTGGGGAAACTCGCCCAGGGAATCTGGGTGACGATCCTCGTGGCGGTCGTGGCCTATGTCGCGGCCTGCGCGCTGGGGCTGGGGCTTGCGCTCATGGGCATGTCGCGGAACGTCGTGCTGCGGCAGGTCGCGCGCTTGTACGTCGAAGTGATGCGGGGCGTGCCGATCATCGTGCTGCTCCTGTACGTGGCCTTTGTCCTGGCTCCGGCGCTGGTCGCGGGGTGGAACGGGGTCATGACGGCGCTGGGCCTTGATCCCGTGAGGCCGCGCGACTTTTCCCTGCTCTGGCGCGCGGTGATCGCGCTGACGCTCGCCTATTCGGCCTTCCTGGCCGAGATCTTCCGGGCGGGGCTCCTGTCCGTGGACCGGGGCCAGATCGAGGCGGCGGAGGCGCTGGGGTTGGGGCGCTGGCACCGGTTTCGCCTTGTGACCCTTCCACAGGCGTTCCGCACCATCTTTCCGGCGCTGGGGAACGACTTCGTGGCCATGGTCAAGGACTCCTCGCTCGTGTCGGTGCTGGGGGTCACGGATGTCACGCAGCTGGGCAAGGTCACGGCGGCGGGGAACTTTCGCTACTTCGAGACCTACAACGTCGTGGCGCTGATCTACCTCACCATGACCATCGGGCTGTCGCTGCTGCTTCGTCGCCTGGAAGTGAGGCTGCGGAGCCGGGGCTGAGGCTGGCGGTCCCTTGCGGGCCGGTCTAGCTTCGCCCCGACCTTGCTGGAGAACGCCATGAACGCCCTTCTGTCCGACTGGACCACGCCCTTCGGCCTGCCGCCCTTTGACCTGATCCGTGACGAGGATTTCGGACCCGCCGTGGATGCGGCGCTGGAGGAAGCGCGGGCGAACATCAAGGCCATCGCGGAGAACCCGGAGGCGCCCACCTTCCAGAACACCATCGCGGCGCTGGAGACCGCCGACAAGCGGCTGAGCCAGGCGCTGTCGGCCTTTTGGGCGGTGGCCGGGGCGGACAGCAACGACGCCCGGCAGGTGCTGGAGCGGGAGTTCGCGCCCAAGCTGTCGGCCTATGGGTCCGAGATCACGTCGAACACCGCCCTGTTCGCGCGGATCGACGGGTTGTGGGAGCGGCGCGAGGCGCTGGAGCTGAGCCCGGAGGAGATGCGGGTGCTGCATCTGACCCATCGCGGTTTCGTCCGCGCGGGCGCCCGGCTGGAGGGCGAAGCGGCCGAGCGGATGAAGGCGGTCAAGGCGCGGCTTGCCGTGCTGGGGACGCAGTTCACGCAGAACGTGCTGGCCGACGAGAAGGAGTGGTTCATGCCGCTCTCGGAGGCCGATCTGGAGGGGCTGCCCGGTTTCGTGGTCGCTGCCGCCAAGGCTGCGGGCGAGGTGAAGGGCGCGGGCGGGCCGGTGGTGACGCTGAGCCGGTCGCTGATCGTGCCGTTCCTTCAGTTCAGCCCGCGCCGCGACCTGCGGGCCAAGGCCTATGAGGCCTGGACCGCGCGGGGGGCGAACGGCGGCGCGACCGACAACCGCGCCATTGCCGCCGAGATGCTGGCCCTGCGGGAGGAGCGGGCGCGGCTTCTGGGCTTTGCGAGCTTTGCGGACTGGAAGCTCGAGACCGAGATGGCGCGCAATCCGGCCAACGTGAAGGACCTGCTGATGCAGGTCTGGCAGCCCGCGCGCGATGCGGCGGAGCGGGACGCGGCCGTGCTGGAGCGGATGCTGCGGGAGGACGGGTTCGCAGGGCCGCTGGAGCCCTGGGACTGGCGCTACTACAGCGAGAAGCGTCGGGCGGCCGAGCACGACCTGGACGAGGCCGGGCTGAAGCCGTTCTTCCAGCTGGACCGGATGATCGAGGCGAGCTTTGCCGTCGCCTCCCGGCTGTTCCGGCTGGAGTTCCGGGAGCTGCCCGACGCCCCCCGTTACCACCCCGATGTCCGCATCTGGGAGGTGACCCGGCACGGCGCCCATGTCGCCGTGTTCCTGGGCGATTATTTCGCCCGGCCCGGCAAGCGGTCGGGGGCCTGGTGCAGCGCCATGCGGCAGCAGAGCCGGCTCGACGGCGAGGTGCGCCCGCTGGTGGTCAACGTGTGCAACTTTGCCAAGGCCGAGTCCGGGCCGTCGCTGCTGTCCTGGGATGATGCGCGGACGCTGTTCCACGAATTCGGCCATGCGCTGCACCAGATGCTGTCGGACGTGACCTTTGAGAGCATTTCGGGGACGAGCGTGGCGCGCGACTTTGTCGAACTGCCGTCGCAGCTCTATGAGCATTGGCTGGAGGTCCCGGAAGTCCTTGAGGACTTTGCCCTGCATGCGGAGACGGGCGAGCCCATGCCCCGCGACCTGCGCGAGCGCCTGCTTGCGGCGGGCACGTACGACATGGGGTTCCAGACCGTGGAATACCTGGCCTCGGCGCTGGTGGACATGGCGTTCCATGACGGGCCCGCGCCCGCCGACCCGATGCAGCGGCAGGCCGAGGTGCTGGAGTCCATCGGCATGCCCCGCGCCATTCGGATGCGCCACGCCACGCCGCATTTCGCGCATGTCTTTTCCGGGGACGGCTACAGCGCGGGCTATTACAGCTACATGTGGTCCGAGGTGATGGACGCCGACGCCTTTGCCGCCTTTGCGGAGGCGGGGAACCCCTTTGACGCGGAGCTGGCGCGGAGCCTGGAGGCCCACATCCTGAGCGCGGGCGGGTCCGAGGAGGCGGACGTGCTTTACACGCGGTTCCGGGGCCGCATGCCGGGGGTCGAGGCGCTGCTGCGAGGGCGGGGTCTGGTCGCCGCCTGAGGGTGGTTCGTACCAGTCCCAGTTGAGGGACAGCCAGCGCTGGAGGAAGTGCGTCATCAGGAGGGTGGCGTGCGCCTCGACCGCCGCGTCGCGGGCGGGCGAGGCCACGAGGGTCGCGAGCCGCCACGTCATCTCGTGTTCGTGCGGGGCGGCGTCGGGGTGGCCGGAGGCGAACTCGCGCAGGCGGTCGCGGAAGGCCCACAGCCGCGCGATGCGCGGGGAGTGATCGGCCGGCAGCGAAAGGGCGGTGAGCGGGTCCATGGGCGCAGGCTCCTGGCGGGGGCAGCGTCAGGGTCGCATGGGCGGGTGAAGGCCGCGTGGGGGGACCGGGCGTTGCGGGGGGTGTTTCCCTGGCCGGGGGCCGCCCCATGTCACCGGGCGATCCGGTTCAGGAAAGGAATGGTCCATGAGGGTGCTTCGGATGCGTGACGGCGGCGGGCTTGATAACCTGCGGATGGAGGAGATGGCGGACCCCGGCGCGCCGGGGCCGGGCGAGATCCGGGTGCGGGTGCGGGCGAGTTCGCTGAACTTCCATGACCTGGGGGTCGTGTCCGGGCGGATGCCGGTCGGGAACGGGCGCATCCCGATGTCGGACGGGGCCGGCGAGGTCGAGGCGGTGGGCGAGGGCGTGACCGACTTCGCCGTGGGCGACGCCGTGGTGTCGTGCTTCTTTCCCGACTGGCAGGAGGGCGAGAACGGCATGGCCGACAACTTTGCCCGCACGCCCGGCGACGGGATCGACGGCTATGCGCGCGAGGTGGTTGTCACGCCCGCCTCATGGTTCACGCGGGCGCCCAAGGGCTACAGCCACCAGGAGGCCGCGACGCTGACCACGGCGGGGCTGACGGCGTGGCGGGCCCTGGTCGTGGACGGCGGGATCAAGGCCGGGGACGTGGTGCTGGCGCTGGGCACGGGGGGCGTGTCGGTCTTTGCTCTGCAGTTGGCCAAGGCGATGGGGGCCACGGTGGTCATCACCTCGTCCTCGGACGAGAAGCTGGAGCGGGCCCGGGCCATGGGGGCGGATCACGTCGTCAACTACAAGGCCGTGCCGGAGTGGGGCGCGCGGGTGCGCGAGATGACCGGCGGGCGCGGGGCGGACCACGTGATCGAGGTCGGCGGGCCGGGGACTCTGCCCCAGAGCATCGAGGCCTGCCGGATCGGCGGGCACATCGCGCTGATCGGGGTGCTGACCGGTGCCTCGGGCGAGGTGCCGACCGCCGACCTGATGCGCCGGCACCAGCGGCTGCAGGGGCTGATCGTGGGGAGCCGGCGGCACCAGCAGGATTTCGTCCGGGCGCTGGACGGGCTGGCGCTGCGGCCGGTGATCGACCGGGTGTTCCCGCTGGAGGACGCCGCCGAGGCGTTCCGGCACGAGATGTCGGGCGGGCATTTCGGGAAGATCTGCCTGGAGATCTGAGGCGCGGGCCGGGACGAAGCGGCCCGTCCCGGTGGGGGCGGGCCTGTCGGACATCGGGGACCGGGCGCGTGGCGGGCTGAAGCCCGCCCTACGGGCTTACTCGGCCACGGCCTGTTGCGCGGGGGCGTTGGCCACGCCGAAGCCCTGGCGGCCCACCGAGTCGTAGGCGGTGAAGCCTGCGGCGCGGGCCTCCTCGGCGCCGTAGACGTTGCGGAGGTCGGCCATGCGCGGCTCGGCCATGGCCCCGGCGAGGCGGCGGAGGTCGAGGGCGCGGAACTGGTTCCATTCGGTCAGCACCGTGACGAGGTGCGCGCCCTGGGCGGCGGTGTAGGGGTCGTCCGCCCATTCCACGCCGGGAAGGAGATGCTCGCCTTCGCGGCGGCCCTGGGGATCGACGGCGCGGACCGTGGCCCCGGCCTTTTGCAGCGCGGGGATGATGGTGAGGGAGGGCGCCTCGCGCATGTCGTCGGTGTTGGGCTTGAAGGTCACGCCCAGGACGGCGACGGTCTTGCCCCGGAGGCTGCCCTCCGCGAGGGCGAGGATCTTGTCCACCATGCGGGTCTTGACGGCCTCGTTCACCTCGATGACGGCCTCGGTCAGGCGGAGGGGGACGCCGTAGTCCTGGCCGGTCTGGGCGAAGGCGTTGGTGTCCTTGGGGAAGCAGGAGCCGCCGTAGCCGGGGCCGGCATGGAGGAACTTGGCCCCGATGCGTCCGTCGAGGCCGATGCCCTTGGAGACGGCCTTGACGTCGGCGCCGACCTTTTCGCACAGGGCCGCCACTTCGTTGATGAAGGTGATCTTGGCGGCGAGGAAGGCGTTGGCGGCGTACTTGATCATCTCGGCCGATTCGAGATCGGTGTAGACGATGGGGAAGTCGCGCAGGAACAGCGGCTTGTAGATGTCGGCCATCACGGTGCGGGCATGGTCGCCGTTGCCGTCGAGGCCCACCACGACGCGGTCGGGCTTCATGAAATCCTCGATCGCGGCGCCTTCGCGCAGGAATTCGGGGTTGGATGCGACGGCGAAGGTGAGGTCGGGGCGCGTCTCGCGCAGGATGCGGGCGACCTCGCGGTTGGTGCCGACGGGGACGGTGGATTTCGTGACGACCACGGTAGGGGCGGTCGCGGCCAGGGCGATCTCCTTGGCGGCGGCGTAGACGTAGCTGAGGTCGGCGTGGCCGTCGCCGCGGCGGGAGGGGGTGCCCACGGCGATGAAGACGGCATCGGCGCCGGTCACGGCCTCGTGCAGGTCGGTGGTGAAGCTGAGGCGGCCCTCGGCCACGTTGCGGGCGAGAAGGGCGTCGAGGCCGGGCTCGTAGATCGGGATGCGGCCGTCGCGCAGGCCCGCGATCTTGCCTTCGTGCTTGTCCACGCAGACGACCTCGTGGCCGAAGTCGGAGAAGCAGAGCCCCGATACCAGGCCCACATAGCCTGTCCCGATCATCGCGATGCGCATGCGCGTCCCTTTCGCTGCCAGTGCGAAACCCCTGACCCAACCGGCCCCGGTGGTCAAGCGGGCGCACTTGCTCCTGCGGGAAGATGCCTGTTCTCTGGGCGGCATGTCCTTTACCCTGCGCCAGCTTCGGGCATTCGTCGCGGTGGCCGAGGCTGGCTCGGTCAGCCAGGCGGCGCAGACGCTCGCGATCTCGCAATCCGCGCTGTCGGAGGCGGTGCGGGACCTTGAGGCGGACCTGGGGGTGACGCTGTTCGACCGGCACGCGCGGGGGCTTGCGGTCACGCAGCGGGGGCACCTGTTCCTGCGGCACGCGCGGACGATCCTTGCGCAGGTGTCGGCGTCGCGCAGGGCGCTGCTGGCCGAGCGGGAGGCGCTGACGGGCACGCTGCAACTGGGCGTCACCAGCCTGATGGCGGGCTATGTCATGTCGGACCTGCTGTCGCGGTTCCGGCGCGCCAACCCGGAGGTCACGGTCACGGCGATCGAGGATTCCGGCGACTATCTGGAACACCTGCTGATCGGGGGTGAGCTGGACGCCGCCGTGATGGTCACGGGGTCCCTGCGGAACCGGGCGGCGCTGATGGTGGAGATCCTGGAAGTGTCGCCGTTCCGGCTGTGGCTGCCCGCCGGGCACCGGCTGGGGAGCCAGGATGCCATCCAGCTTGCCGATCTGGGGCCCGAGCCGCTGATCATGCTGATGGTGGACGAGATGGAGCAGGAAACCGGGAACCTGCTGTCGGCGCTGAGCCCGCGCCCGCGCGTGGCGTTTCGGACGCGGAGCGTGGAGGCGGTCAGGTCGCTCGTGGCGACGGGGGCGGGGGTGGCGCTGCTGCCGGACCTGATCTATCGCCCCTGGAGCCTGGAAGGCGACCGGATCGAGAGCCGCGACGTGTCCGGCGCGCTGCCGGTGGTGCAGGTCGGGATCGTCTGGCGGCGGGGCGCGCCGCTGTCGGCTGCAGCGCACGATTTCATCGCGCTGAGCCAGGCCGGGCGGGGGCGATGAGTGACGGTGGCGATGAGGGACGGGCCGGTGAATGACGGGGGCGGCGAGGTATCGGAAATTCCGAATGAGCGTTTCTGCGGATTGAAATTGCGAATGGTCGCGGGGCGGGTAAGCTGCCGTCAAGCCGGGCGAGCCATAACCCGGGCCGACAAACAGGGGAACATGCCGATGACCATCGCCGCGCGGGCCGCGTCCGCAATCGCCATCCTGTCCATGCTGGGAGCCACCGCCGCGCAGGCGCAGATGACCGAGGTCGGGGAGGGCGAGGGCGCCCTGTCGATCGTGGCCTGGGCCGGCTACATCGAGCGCGGCGAGACCGATCCCGCCTATGACTGGGTGACCTCGTTCGAGGAAGCGACCGGCTGCATGGTGAACGTCAAGACGGCCAACACCTCGGACGAGATGGTCGCGCTGATGAACGAAGGGGGCTTCGACCTTGTGACGGCCTCGGGCGACGCCTCCCTGCGGCTGATCGCGGGCGAGCGGGTGCAGCCCGTGAACATCGACCTCGTGCCGTCCTGGTCCAAGGTGGACGACCGGCTGAAGGACGCGCCCTGGCACACGGTGGACGGCGTGCATTATGGCGTGCCCTACCAGTGGGGGCCGAACGTGCTGATGTACAGCACGGAGGTGTTCCCCGAGGCGCCGACCTCGTGGAACGTCGTCTTCGAGCCGATGGACCTGCCGGATGGCCAGCCGAACGCGGGCCGCGTGCAGGCCTATGACGGGCCGATCTATGTCGCGGACGCGGCCATGTACCTGATGCATCACCAGCCCGAGCTGGGCATCACCTCGCCTTACGAGCTGAACGAGGACCAGTACAACGCCGCGCTGGAGCTGCTGCGCGGGCAGCGCGAGCTGGTCAGCCGCTACTGGCACGACGCCTTCATCCAGATGGACGACTTCAAGAACGAGGGCGTGGTCGCCTCGGGGTCTTGGCCGTTCATGGTCAACCTTCTCAAGGCCGAGGGGGCGCCCATCGCCTCGACCATTCCCGAGGAAGGGGCGACGGGCTGGGCGGACACGCTGATGCTGCATGTGGATGCCGAGCATCCGAACTGCGCCTACAAGTTCATGGAGCACAGCCTGAGCTCCAACCTCCAGTCGGACCTGTCTGTGTGGTTTGGATCGGTTCCCGCGGTGCCGGCGGCCTGCACGGACGGGTCGGGGATGCAGACGCAGGAAGGCTGCCACGCCAATGGGCTGGACGATTTCGACCGCATCCAGTTCTGGCGGACGCCGGTGGCCGACTGCTCCCAGGGGGAGGACGCCTGCGTGCCCTATTACCGCTGGGTGAGCGACTACATCGGCGTGATCGGCGGACGCTGAGCCACGGGTCATATAACCGGGGGCCCTTGCGGACCCCCGGGCACTCATTAACCAGCACTAGTGCGGGGCTTTATCGGCTCGCTCCGGTTGTGGGAACCTGCCCGAAGGGATCGTTCACGGATTGGCGATGATCCCGTGATCGGGCCATAGATTGATGAAGATGGTCGGGTCCACTCTGCCCAAGAAGTGCCTGTCCTGGAGCCGACGGAGGAGGTCGCGATGATTCCCGCCATATCGTTTCGGGGCGTGTCACGGCATTTCGGGACCGTCCGGGCCGTGGACGGGGTCGATCTGGACATCGCGGAAGGCGAGTTCTTTGCCATGCTGGGGCCCAGCGGGTCGGGCAAGACCACCTGCCTGCGGCTGGTCGCGGGCTTTGAGACGCCCACGGCCGGAGACATCCGGCTGTTCGGGGAGAGCGTGGCGGGGCTGCCGCCCTATCGGCGGGCCGTGAACACGGTGTTCCAGGATTATGCGCTGTTCCCGCATCTGAACGTGCTCGACAACGTGGCTTACGGTCTGATGATCGCGGGGGTGCCGAAGCCCGAGCGGCGCAGGCGGGCCGAGGAGGCGCTGGCGATGATGGCGCTGCCCGGCTACGGGGCGCGCCGTCCGAGCGAGCTGTCGGGCGGGCAGCGGCAGCGCGTGGCGCTGGCCCGCGCGCTGGTGAACCGGCCGAGGGTGCTGCTGCTCGATGAGCCCCTGGGGGCGCTGGACCTCAAGCTGCGGGAGCAGATGCAGGACGAGCTCAAGGCCCTGCAGCGCCGGGTGGGGATCACCTTTGTCTTCGTGACGCACGACCAGGGCGAGGCGCTGTCGATGGCGGACCGCGTGGCGGTGTTCAGCGACGGGCGCATCCAGCAGGTCGGCACGCCGTCCGAGGTCTATCTGCGGCCCCGGACGCGGTTCGTCGCGGACTTCGTGGGCTCCAGCAACGTGCTGGCCCCCGAGGTGGCGCGGGCCTTTGGCGGACAGGCAGCCTGGAGTTCGCTGCGCCCCGAGGCGCTGCGGGTGGTTGCGCCCGAAGGGGCGCCGGTCGCGGGGCGGGTGGTCGCGGCGCGCTATCTGGGATCGGCCACGCGGCTGGTGGTGGCGCTGCCGCAAGGCGAGGTCGCGGTGCTGGTGCCCGGCGGGCAGGCCGTGCCCGAGACGGGCGCGCAGGTCGGCCTGGCCTGGGAGGCCGGCGCGCTGCACGCGATGGAGGCGGCATGACCGTCATGGCGGACGCCGGGGCGCCGCGGCCCGCGCGGAGCGGAGTGTCGGATGCCCTGTGGCGGCATCCGCGCTTGATGCTGGTGCTGCTGCTGGCCCCGCCGCTCTTGTGGCTGGGGATCGTCTATCTTGGGAGCCTGTTCGCGCTGCTGGCGCAGAGCTTCTTCTCCATCGACGAGTTCTCGGGCGTGATCGACCGGACGCCGACGCTCAAGACCTATGGGGAGCTGCTGCGGCCCGCAAACCTCGACATCATCTGGCGGACGGTGCTGATGGCGGCGCTGGTGACGGTGGCCTCGGTCACGGTGGCGTTCCCCATCGCCTATTATGCCGCGCGCTATGCGCGGGGGCGGTGGAAGGCGGTGTTCTACCTGGGCGTGATGCTGCCGCTGTGGTCGAGCTACCTCGTCAAGGTCTATGCCTGGAAGCTGATCCTCGCCAAGGAGGGGATCGTCGGCTGGGGGTTCGAGGGGCTGGGCCTGGGCTGGCTGCTGGACGCCTTTCTGTCCGTGCCGGGGATCGGGGGGAACTCCCTGTCGGTGTCGCCCACGGGGACGTTCATCGTGTTCGTCTATGTCTGGCTGCCCTACATGATCCTACCGATCCAGGCGGCGCTGGAGCGGGTGCCGGGGTCGCTGGTCGAGGCGTCAGGGGATCTGGGGGCGAGCCCCGGGCAGACGTTCCGGCACGTGCTATGGCCGCTGGCGCTGCCGGGCGTGGTGGCGGGGTCGATCTTCACCTTTAGCCTGACGCTGGGCGACTACATCATCCCGCAGATCGTGGGCACCAGCGCGCGGTTCATCGGGCTTGCGGTGTACCAGTACCAGGGGACGGCGGGGAACGTGCCACTGGCGGCGGCCTTTGCGGTGGTGCCCATCGTCATCATGGGGATCTATCTGGCCGTGGCGAAGCGGATGGGGGCCTTCGATGCGCTTTGAGCGGGCCCCGTGGTGGCTGAAGGCGCTGGCGGGCGGGGGGCTCTTGTTCCTGCACCTGCCGATCCTGCTGGTGTTCCTGTACGCCTTTACCACCGAGGACCGGAGCTATGTCTGGCCGCCGCCGGGGCTGACGCTGCACTGGTTCGCGCGGGCCTGGGCGCGGCCCGATATCTGGGAGGCGCTGTGGCTGTCCCTGCGCGTGGCGCTGGTCGCGACGGCGGTGGCGCTGGTGCTGGGGACGCTGTGCGCCGCCGCCGTGGCGCGGTCGCGGTTCTTCGGGCGCGAGGCGGTGTCGCTGCTGGTCGTCCTGCCCATCGCCCTGCCGGGGATCATCACGGGGATCGCGCTGCGGTCGGCCTTCAGCCTGGCCGACATCCCGTTCAGCTTTTGGACCATCGTGCTGGGGCACGCGACCTTTTGCGTCGTCGTGGTCTACAACAACGCGGTGGCGCGGTTCCGGCGCGTGTCGGGCAACCTGATCGAGGCGTCGATGGACCTGGGCGCGACCTATGGGCAGACGCTGCGCCATGTGATCCTGCCCAACATCGCCACCGCGCTGCTCGCGGGTGGGATGCTGGCCTTTGCGCTGTCGTTCGACGAGGTGATCGTCACCACCTTCACGGCGGGGCAGCAGGCCACCCTGCCGATCTGGATGCTGGAGGAGCTGGTGCGGCCGCGCGAACGGCCCGTCACCAACGTCGTCGCGATGGTCGTGGTGCTGGTCACGTTCCTGCCGATCCTTGGCGCGTATCATCTGACCCGCGGGACCGACACGGTCGCGGGGAGCGGAAAATAAGGGAGAGTCCCATGACGTTGCACGACACCCAGATGCTGATCGGCTCCAGCTTCGAGGCGGGGACGGAAGGGGAGGAGACGATCCTGAACCCCCGCACCGGCGAGACGATCCTGAAGCTGCCCGAGGCGGGGCAGGCGCAGATCGACCGGGCGGTTCAGGCGGCGCGCAAGGCGTTTCTGACGTGGTCGCGGACCACGCCGGCGCAGCGGTCGAACCTGCTGCTGAAGATCGCGGACCGGATCGAGGCCGAGGCCGAGGAGTTCGCGCGGCTGGAGGCGCTCAATACCGGCAAGCCGATCAACGCGGCGCTCAATGATGAGATTCCGGCCATCGTGGACTGCTACCGCTTCTTTGCCGGGGCGGCGCGGAACATGCACGGGGCGCTCGCGGGGGAGTACATGGAGGGGCACACCTCTATGATCCGGCGCGACCCGATCGGGGTCGTGGCCTCCATCGCGCCCTGGAACTATCCGCTGATGATGATGGCTTGGAAGCTGGCCCCGGCGCTGGCCGGGGGCAACTGCGTCGTCATGAAGCCATCGGAGCAGACGCCGCTGACGGCGCTGAAGCTGGCCAAGGTGCTGGCCGAGGTGCTGCCCGAGGGCGTGGTGAACATCGTCGTGGGACAGGGCGGGAGCGTGGGGAACACGCTCATCAACCATCCCGACATCGACATGGTGTCGATCACCGGGGACGTGGCGACGGGGAAGAAGGTGCTGCAGGCGGCAGCCAAGGGCGTGAAGCGCACGCATCTGGAACTGGGCGGCAAGGCCCCGGTCATCGTGTTCGACGACGCGGACCTGGAGAGGGTCGTGAACGGGTTGCGGGCGTTCTCGTTCTACAACGCGGGTCAGGACTGCACGGCGGCCTGCCGGGTCTATGCCGCGCCCAGGATCCATGACCGGCTGGTGGCGGAACTGGCGGATGCCGCGGCCTCCATCACCTTCGCCGCGCAGGACGACACGGTGAACGAGATGCCGCCGCTGATCTCGCTGCGGCAGCGGGACCGGGTGGCGAGCTTCGTTTCCCGCGCGGCGGAGATGAAGCATATGGAGGTGGTTACCGGCGGCGAGATGCCGGAAGGGCCCGGCTTCTACTACAAGCCCACGGTGATCGCGGGCGCGAAGCAGGAGGACGAGATCGTCCAGCGCGAGGTCTTTGGGCCGGTGGTCAGCGTGACGCGGTTCGAGGATGCGGAGCAGGCGATCCAGTGGGCGAACGACTCGCCCTATGGCCTCGCGTCCAGCGTGTGGACGCAGGACGTGGGCCGCGCGATGCAGGTGGCGTCGCGGCTCCAGTACGGCTGCACCTGGGTGAACACCCACTTCATGCTGGTCAACGAGATGCCGCATGGGGGCCTGAAGCAGTCGGGCTATGGCAAGGACATGTCGGCCTATGCGCTGGAGGACTACACGGCCGTCCGCCACGTGATGATTGCCCATTAACCCTTTGTTGACAGGAGGTCCGCCCGAGCGAACAGTCGGGCGGACCCTCGGAATGGAAGTGACGGAATGCCTGCGAACCTGACGCTCGACACCCTCCGCGCCGCCGTGGAGGCGGGCGAGATCGACACCGTGCTGTGCTGCGTCTGCGACATGCAGGGGCGGCTGGTGGGCAAGAGGTTCCACGCGCAGCACTTCCTGGACAGCGGGCACAAGGAGACGCATGGCTGCAACTATCTCCTCGCTCTCGATGCGGAGATGGTGACGGTGCCGGGCTACAAGTCGGCCTCCTGGGAGTCGGGGTACGGCGATTACGTCCACAAGCCGGACCTGGGCACGCTGCGCCGCGCGCCCTGGCTGCCGGGGACGGCGATGGTCATGGCGGATTTCCTGGACCACCACGGGGAGCCGGTGCCCCACGCGCCCCGGTCCGTGCTGAAGCGGCAGGTGGAGCGGGCCCGCGCCATGGGCCTCGAGCCGATGATGGCGACGGAGCTGGAGTTCTTCCTGTTCGAGGAAAGCTTCGAGCAGTTGTGGGACGCGCGCTACCGCCGGATGACGCCCGTCGTGCGCTACAACAACGATTACGGGATCTTCGGGTCGTCGCGCGAGGAGGCGGTGATGCGGCCCCTGCGGAACACGCTGTTCGCGGCGGGCATCCCGGTCGAGAACACCAAGGGCGAGGCCGAGGCGGGGCAGGAGGAGATCAACATCCGGTATTCGGATGCCCTCGATACCGCCGACATGCATTCCATCGTGAAGATGGTCACCAAGGAGATCGCGCACCAACAGGGCCGGTCGGTGACCTTCATGGCCAAGTACGCGACGGACCGCGCCGGGTCGTCGTCGCATATCCACCAGTCGCTGTGGCGGGACGGTGCGAACGCGTTCCGCGACCCCGAAGGCGAGCACGGGATGTCGGCGCTGATGCGGAGCTACCTCGCCGGGCTGCTGGCCCATGCGGCCGAGTGCACGTACTTCCTCGCGCCTTACGTCAACAGCTACAAGCGGTTCACGGTGGGGATGTTCGCGCCGACCAAGGCGGTCTGGTCCACCGACAACCGCACGGCGGGATACCGCGTCTGCGGGGCGGACACCAAGGGCGTGCGGGTCGAATGCCGCGTGGGCGGGGCGGACCTGAACCCCTACCTCGCGCTGGCCGCACAACTCGCGGCGGGGCTGGACGGGATCGAGAAGGGGCTGGAGCTGGAGCCCGAGATGGCGGGCGACATGTACAGCGCCGAGGGGGTGCGGGCGATCCCGCGCAACCTGCGCGAGGCCGCCGAGGCGCTGACCGGGTCCGCGATGCTGCGCGCGGCCTTCGGGGACGACGTCGTGGACCACTACCACCGCGCCGCGACCTGGGAGGTCGAGGAGGCCGACCGGCTCGTGTCGGACGTGGAGCTGATGCGGGGATTCGAGCGGCTTTGACCGCATGGCGGGTGTGCGCCGGCCCATATGGCCGCAGGGGCAGGCGTGGTGGTAGAGGTGCATGGAATTGGGGCTGTCCGGCCGGTGCCTGATGGCACGCACGGCGGGCCCCCTGCGACGAGGGACTGGAATGAGCTTGATCCGATGCGTCTCGCCCGTGAACGGCGAGGTCTATGCCGAGCGCGAGGCGCTGAGCCCCGAGGCGGCGCTGGAGGCGGTCGCGCGCGCCAAGGCCGCGCAGCCCGCCTGGGCCGCGCTGCCCCTGGAGGAGCGGATCGCGCGCGTTCAGGAGGGCGTGCGACGGCTCAACGACGACAAGGACCGCATCACCGAGGAGCTGGCCTGGCAGATGGGCCGCCCCGTCCGCTATGGCGGGGAGTTCGGGGGCGTCAACGAGCGCACCGCCTACATGTCCGGGATCGCGGCGCAGGCGCTGGCGCCGATGGTGGCCGAGGAGTCCGAGCGGTTCGAGCGGCGGATCGAGCGCGCGCCCGTGGGCGTCGTCTTCGTCATCGCGCCCTGGAACTACCCCTATCTGACCAGCATCAACACGGTCGTCCCGGCGCTGATCGCGGGGAACGTCGTGATGCTCAAGGCCGCGTCGCAGACGCTGCTCACGGGCGAGCGGCTGGCCGATGCCTTTGCGGATGTGCTGCCCGAGGGCGTGTTCCAGAACGTCGTGCTGGACCATGCGGGCACCGAGGCGCTGATCAAGGCGCGGAGCTTCGGCTTCGTGAACTTCACGGGCTCCGTCGCGGGCGGGCAGGCCATCGAGCGGGCTTCGGCGGGGACCTTCACGCCGCTGGGGCTGGAGCTGGGGGGCAAGGACCCCGGCTATGTCATGGAGGACGCGGACCTCGACTGGGCGGTGGACGTGCTCATGGACGGGGCGATGTTCAACGCGGGGCAGTGCTGCTGCGGGATCGAGCGGATCTACGTGCACCGGTCGAAGTATGACGGCTTCGTGGACCGGGCGGTGGCCTGGACCAAGCAGTTGCGGCTGGGGAACCCGCTGGAGCTGAACACCTCCATCGGGCCGATGGCGAACAAGCGCTTTGCCGACACGGTGCGGGCGCAGACCCAGGAGGCCGTCGCGGCGGGTGCCACCCCGCTGATCGGCCGGGAGGTGTTCCCGGAGGATGACGGGGGCACCTACCTCGCGCCGCAGATCCTGGTGAACGTGGACCATTCCATGCGCGTCATGCGCGAGGAAAGCTTTGGGCCGGTCGTGGGGATCATGCCGGTGTCGGGCGACGAGGAGGCGCTGGCCCTCATGAACGATTCACCCTACGGGCTCACGGCTTCGCTCTGGACGGGGGACGCGGAACGGGCGGCGCGGCTGGGGCGGCTGATCGATACGGGGACCGTGTTCATGAACCGGGCCGACTACCTCGACCCGGCGCTGACCTGGACGGGGACCAAGGACACCGGGCGGGGCACGGCCCTGTCGGTGCTGGGCTTCCACAGCGTGACGCGCGCACGCTCCTACCACTTCCGCAAGGTGAAGGCATGAACATCACGGCCAACTGGTCCTATCCCACCCGCGTCCTGTTCGGGCCGGGGCGCATCAGGGAACTGGCGGCGGCCTGCGCGGAGGCCAGGATCGCGCGGCCCCTGCTGGTCACCGACCGGGGGCTGAAGGGCATGGCCATCACCGAACGGGCGCTGGACCTGCTGGAGGAGGCGGGGCTCGGGCGCGCGATCTTTTCGGACGTGGACCCGAACCCGACCGACCGGAACCTGGACGAGGGCCTGCGCGCCTATCGCGAGGGGGGGCATGACGGGGTCGTGGCCTTTGGCGGCGGCTCGGGGATCGACCTGGGCAAGATGATCGCCTTCATGGCGGGGCAGACGCGGCCGGTCTGGGACTTCGAGGACATCGGGGACTGGTGGACGCGGGCCAACGCGGACGGCATCGCGCCCATCGTGGCGGTGCCGACGACCGCCGGGACGGGGTCCGAGGTGGGGCGGGCAAGCGTCATCACCAACTCGCAGTCGCATGTGAAGAAGATCATCTTCCACCCCAAGGTGCTGCCGCGCGTGGTGGTCAGCGACCCCGAGCTGACGGTGGGCCTGCCGCCCGCGCTGACAGCGGGGACGGGGATGGACGCCTTTGCGCATTGCCTGGAGGCCTACTGTTCGCCGTTCTTCCACCCGATGAGCCAGGGGATCGCGCTGGAAGGGATCCGGCTGGTGAACGAATACCTGCCGCGCGCCTTCCGCGACGGGTCGGACCTGGAGGCGCGGGCGAACATGCTGGCGGCGGGCTCCATGGGGGCCGTGGCCTTTCAGAAGGGGCTGGGGGCAATCCACGCGCTGAGCCATCCCGTGGGCGCGGTCTATAACACCCATCACGGCACCACGAACGCGGTGGTCATGCCCGCCGTGCTGCGCTTCAACCGTTCGGCGGTCGAGGAGCGGCTGGGCCGTGCGGCGGCCTATCTGGGGATCGCGGGGGGATTTGGCGGCTTTGCCGCGCGGGTGGATGAGCTGAACGATCTGTTCGGCCTGCCGTCCGGCCTGAAGGCCATGGGGGTCGAGGACAGCCGCATCCCCGAACTGGCCGCCATGGCCATCGAGGACCCGAGCGCGGGCGGCAACCCCGTTGCCCTGACGCGCGAGAGTGCCGAGGCGCTGTTCCGCGACGCCATGTGACGGGGCGGGGGGCCTTACGCGGCCCCCCACCTGTCCCGGTCAGCGGACGATGTAGACGATCTGGCGGTTGGACTGGTCCACGACGACCGGCACGCCGTTGACATACAGGTAGCCGAAGTTCGTTTCGGGCACGGGGAGGATCTCCACCTCCTCGGGGATGCCCGCGCCGACGATGACCTCGCCCTGCAGGTAGACCGGATCGGCGGGGTTCTCACGGATATAGGTCACGGTGGCGTCGTCGGGGGCCACGGCCGCGCCGGTCGCCGCGCCGATCGCCGCGCCTGCCACGAGAGCCGCCGGGCCGCCCACGAGCGCCGCCGCCAGCGCCGCGCCGCCCAGGGCGCCCGCGCCGGTCGCTGCGTCCTGGCCCTGGTCGAAGGTCACGCTGCCGACCTGGAGCGTGGTGCGATTCTCATAGAGCGGCACGGGGTCGGGCTGGTCGGCGAGGGTGGCGGTCAGGTACTCGCCGGACGCCCAGCCCAGCGTGCCCGCGTAATCCACGCGGCACCAGCTGTCGTCATCGAGGCAGCCTTCGACCGACACCGCCTCGTTGGCGGGGATCAGGCCCACGATCTCCTGCTCGGGGCCCGGGCCGGAGCGGAGGTTGAGATCGGTGGCGGCGATCGCCGCGACCTGGGCCCAGGCGGGGACGGCCAGGAGAAGGCTGGCGGCGGCCAGGGTCGAAAGGGATCGCTTGGGCATCGGTTCCTCGGGGTTGGCGACGGACCTTGGCCCGTCCAGACCCGGAGGAACGCCGGTCGGAGGCGGTTGGTTCACCGAAGCGAGCCGCTGAGGTCCGGGCCAGGCGCACCCGAATGGACAGGCCCGCAGCCCGCCCGATGGGGTCAGGCGACGCCGTCCGCCGCGCCCAGCACGGGGAGGAAGGTGCCGGTCATCGGGGCCTGCGCCCCACGGGGCACGAAGGCCACCACGTTGGTTCGAGTGGGCGCGGGCACGCGGCGCTGCCGTTCCGCCTGAAGTGTGGCGATCAGGTCCTGAAAGGCCCCTTCCGTCGCGGTGAGGCCACGAAAGGCACACAAGTCGCCCAGGGCCATGACGTCGCTGATCGCGTCATCGATCCATTCGTTGAGGTCCATCGCCCGCTCCTCCGACGGCGTGTCTGCCATCTTTGCCGTTTGAGCAGGCCAATAGGGCCGAAAATGAGCAAAACCGCGAAGAATTGGGGCAGCGTTGCGGCAACGCTTCAGATCCCCGCCACAGGTCCGATCAATCCGTTAATGCGGTGGAACCCTTGGCAGCCCGTAGGGGAGTCGAACCCCTCTTCCCAGGTTGAAAACCTGGTGTCCTAACCGATAGACGAACGGGCCGTGGCCAAGTGGCGGCTGATTAGACAATGCCGCGGGGGAGGGCAAGAGCCCTTTGCGCGGCATTGCAGGGATCTTGGGCTAGAGCAGGACGTCATCCCGGCCCAGCGAGCCGAGGTCGGAAAGCAGGATCTCGAAGTCAGGGCGGCTGTCGCCGTCGCCGCCCCGGTCGCCCTTGAGCAGCACGCCATCGGAGGTGGCGGTCCACCAGACCCGGGCGTCGCCTCCGGTCCGGCCGCCCCAGGTGAAGTCGTCGTTGCCCGTCGTGCCGAGGCGGGCGTCGATGGCGCTCAGGTCGATGCGATCGTCGTCCCGGTCGAAGTTCAGCACGATGTCGTGGCGCGCGCCCACGGCGCTGTCGGCGGCCGAGCGGAACACGATCACGTCCGCCGCGCCGTCCACCCCGGCATCGAGCCGGTCCTGCCCGCGCCCGCCGTTCAGCCGGTCGGCTCCCCAGCCGCCGAACAGGCGGTCGTCGCCGAAGCCGCCGAGCAGACGGTCGTTGCCGCCCTGGCCCCGGAGAATGTCGTTGCCGCCCTCAGCGTCGAAGATGTCGGCGTATTTGTTGCCGACGATCTCGTCCGGCCCTCTGAGCAGGCGATCGAAGGCGGTATCGTCCTCGAGATCGAGCCGTATGCCGGAGAGCGTCAGGATGGGGGAGCCGTTGTCCGAGAACTCCATGAACCGAATGGCCGGCGTAGTGCTGACGTCGGAGGCGACGGCTACGAATTCGAGGCCATTGTCGAAGGTCCCGGTGAGTCGCACGCGATCGTTCGATATCGCTTTGTAGTTCATTTCGCTGAGGTCGAAGTCGTCGCCGAACAGATCGTCTGCATCGTCGCCGAGTCCGAATCCTGCCGCGTCGTAGATCCTGACATAAGCCATGCTGCCTGCGTTTCCCTGCTATTTGCCTTGGCCGGACCGCGCCCGTCCCGAGATCACGCGCAAAGCTGGCCACGGCCTCTTACAGCACGCCGCGCCGGCGGCGGGAAGCAGGGTCGGATGCGCCACAGCGGGACGACCGCAAAGAGCGGACGTGGACGACACTGGATCGGCGGAGGAAACCTGGCAGCCCGTAGGGGAGTCGAACCCCTCTTCCCAGGTTGAAAACCTGGTGTCCTAACCGATAGACGAACGGGCCGCGGCAGGTGGGCGCTGGATAGACAAAGCCGCGGGCGGGGGCAAGGGGTCGCGCGCAGTTTCCTGGGGACAGCTTAGCGGCGCTGTGCGGGGGCGGCGTCCTCGAGCAGGAGCTGGACGTTGCGGCGGCCTTGCCATGTGTTGATCTCGAGCCGGCCCGCGACGTGGAAGCGGCCTCCGCCTGGGGTGAGGAGGCGGAGCGGACCCTCGGCCGCGCCGAAGGCGATGGCGTCGAGCCGTCCGCCCATGCCGTCGCTGAACGCGATCTTGAGGTGCCCGTTGCCGACGATGCGCTGCATGGACACGCCCAGGTCGGAGAAGGCGAAGCGGGGCGAGGGGGCCGAGGCGCCGAAGGGGCCCGCGCGTTCGATCAGGTCCACGAGGTCCGTGCGCGCGGCCTTTGGCATGAGGAGCCCGTCCAGGGGGAGGTCGCGCGGGCCGCCAGCGCCCGCGCCCTGGCGGGCCAGAAGCTCGGACAGGCGCTCCATTGCGGCGGGGAGCTTGGCGCGCTCCACCGTCAGGCCGGCGGCCATCTTGTGTCCGCCGCCGCGCAGCAGGAGGCCCTCGGCGGCGAGGCGGTGGATCGCGGCGCCCAGGTCCACGCCAGAGACCGAGCGGGCCGAGCCCTTGCCGATGTCGCCGTCGAGCGCGATCACCACGGCGGGGCGGTGCGTCGCGCCCACGAGGCGGGCGGCGACTATGCCGACGACGCCCGGGTGCCAGCCTTCGCCCGCCGCCCAGGCGAGGGGGCCGTCACCGCGCGATTCGGCCTGGGCCATCGCGGCGGCCTGGACCCCGGCCTCGATCTCGCGGCGTTCGGAGTTGTGGTGGTTCAGGCGCTCGGCTAGGGCTTGCGCCTCGTGCGGGTCGTCGGTGGCGAGGAGGCGCGCGCCGAGGTCGGCTTGGCCGACGCGGCCCCCGGCGTTGACGCGGGGGCCCAGGACGTAGCCCAGGTGGTGGCAGGTGGGCGCGGTGTTGAGGCCCGCGATGTCCTGGAGCGCCGCGAGGCCGGGGCGTTCGCGGCGGGCCATGACCACGAGGCCCTGGCGCACGAGGGCGCGGTTGACGCCGGTGAGGGGGGCCACGTCGGCCACGGTGGCCAGCGCCACGAGGTCGAGCATGGCCATGAGGTCGGGGGCCTGACGGCCCTGCGCCTTGAGGCGGCGGTTGGCCTCGACCAACAGGAGGAAGACGACGCCGGCGGCGCAGAGGTGGCCGAGGTCGCCGGATTCGTCCTGCCGGTTGGGGTTCACCACGGCGACGCAGGCGGGCAGCGTCTCGGCCCCCATGTGGTGGTCGAGCACGAGGACGTCCGCGCCCGCCGCGGCCTCGATGGGGCCGTGGGACAGGGTGCCGCAGTCCACGCAGACGATGAGGTCGTGGGTGGTGGCGAGGCGGGCCATCGCGGGCTCGTTGGGGCCGTAGCCTTCCTCGATCCGGTCGGGGATGTAGAGCGTGGCATTCCGGCCCATGCGGCGGAGCCAGACGAGGAGGAGCGCGGCGGAGGCGCCGCCGTCCACGTCATAGTCGGCAAAGACGGCGATGCGTTCCCCGCGCTCCACCGCCTGGAGAAAGCGGTCGGCGGCCGGGCCCATGTCGCGCAGGGACAGCGGGTCGGGAAGCAGGTCGCGCAGCTTGGGATCGAGGAAGGTGGCGGCCTGGTCCAGCCCCACGCCACGCCGCACCAGGGTCAGCGCCACGGCCCGTTCAAGCCGGGCGTCGCGGGCCATGGCCTCGGCGAGGCGGTCCTCCTCCAGGCTGGGGCCGATCCAGCGGCGGCCGGTGAGCGAATCGGAGACGTCGAGGAAGGCACCCATGCCGTCCCCTGTCGCCCAACCCGGCGTTTGATGGCAAGACGTCTCCGCGGGTCAGCGGATCGGGTTGGTGTAGGTCATGCGCCGCACCGAGCCGGTCTTGCTCCGCATCAGGACGGTTTCCACGGTGATCGATTCGGGGGTGCGGCGGATGCCGGGCAGGAGGCTGCCGTCCGTGACCCCGGTCGCCGCAAAGATCACGTCGCCGGTCACGAGGTCGTCGCGGGTGTAGACGCGGTCGTAGTTGGTGATCCCCGCCTTTTGGGCGCGGTCGCGTTCGTCGTCGTTGCGGAACAGGAGCTTGCCGAAGATCTGGCCGCCCATGCATTTGAGCGCGGCAGCGGCCAGCACCCCTTCGGGCGCGCCGCCCGAGCCCATGTACATGTCGATCCCCGTCGAGGGCTCGGCGCAGTGCATGACGCCCGCCACGTCGCCGTCGGTGATGAGCCGCACCTTGGCGCCGGTGGAGCGGACCTCGGCGATCATCGCCTCATGGCGGTCGCGGTCGAGGATGCAGACGGTGATGTCGCGAGTGGAGACCCCCTTGGCCGAGGCCAGCGCCGAGACGCGTTCGGAGGGGCTCATCGACAGGGTGACGACGCCGCGCTTGAAGCCGGGGCCGACGGCGAGCTTTTCCATGTAGACGTCGGGGGCGTGCAGGAGCGTTCCGCGCGGGGCCATGGCGACGACGGCCAGAGCGTTGGGCATGTCGCGGGCGGTGAGCGTCGTCCCTTCCAGCGGGTCGAGCGCGATGTCCACGGCGGGGCCTTGGCCGGTGCCGACCTCCTCGCCAATGTAGAGCATGGGCGCCTCGTCGCGCTCGCCTTCGCCGATCACCACGACGCCCTTGATGTCGAGCATGTTGAGCTGGCGGCGCATCCCGTCCACGGCGGCCTGGTCGGCGGCCTTTTCGTCGCCCCGCCCGACATGGTCGGCGCAGGCGATGGCGGCGGCCTCGGAGACACGGGCGAGGCCCAGGGACAACATGCGGTCGGAAAAGTCGGGCTGGTCGGCCATGGGGCGTCCTTTTGGCTGCGTCGCAGCAAGGCGTAGCGCGACCTCGCGGCTACGTGAAGGACTGGGAGCGCTAACGGTCCTGTCAGGCCAGACCTTTTCGGAGGTGGACGGGCACTGGGCGGCTTGAGGTCCGGAGACGCCCCCGCTAAGTCCCGAGGGCCGAAAAACGTCTGGCCGGTCAGGTTATCCCGGTCCCCGCCCCTCTGGCGGGAGTTAGTCGATCTTCGAACCCACGGCGCAACCCGGTCGAACGGGGTGCCGTGGAGTGCCTGTCGGGACACTCCCTCGCGCCTCGTCGCCATGATTGGAGACGAGATGTCCAACTCCAAATCCACCGTCATCGTGGCGCAGGTCTTCATTTCCTGCATGATGGCCTTCCTGATGACCGGCCTCTTCACTGCCGTTCCGATGGGCTTCGAGCCGGGCTGGGTGGGGGAGTGGCTGCGCCGCTTCATCCTTGCCTGGCCGGTCGCCTTTGCCCTGTCGCTGGGCGTCGGACCGGTGGCGTTCCGCCTGGCCTATCTGGTCGTGCGTTTGACCACCCGGCCTGGACGCGGGTCCGAGGGGCTGCTCTAGGTCCGAAGCCTGCCGGCGACCCTGCCGATGGGCTGGTCGCCGGAACTGTCCGAGCAGACCTGTCCGGCCTGCCTCAAACCGCCTCGATCCGCAGGGCCACGGGATCGCCCGCGACGACCGCCGTGGCGGGGAAGGCGGCCATGGCCTCGTCGAGGGCGATGCGCGTCGTCTTGTGGGTGACGATCAGGACGGGGGCGGTGCCGTCCTCGTGGCCGTACTGGCGCATCCGGTCGATCGAGATGCCCGAGTCGCCCAGGACGCGCGCGACCTTGGCCAGCGCGCCGGGTTTGTCCACGAGTTGGAGCCGCAGATAATAGGGCGCGGGCACGGCGGCCTGGGCGGGGCGGGCGCGCGTCAGCGTCATGGCGGGCTGTCCGAAGGTGGGGAGCCGGTTGCCCCGCGCGATGTCCACGAGGTCCGACAGCACCGCACTGGCCGTGGGACCCGCGCCCGCACCGGGGCCGCGCAGCACGATCTGGCCCACGGCGTCGCCTTCGAGCACCACCATGTTGGTGCCGCCCTGGAGCTGGCCCAGAGGCGAGGTCGCGGGGACGAGGCAGGGCTGCATCCGCTGTTCGAGCCCGCGCCCGGTCATCTGCGCGACGCCCAAAAGCTTGATCCGGAAGCCCATGTCGGCGGCGCGGCGGATGTCCTCGATGGTGATCGAGCCGATGCCTTCGAGGTCCACATGGTCGAAGTCCACCTGGGTGCCGAAGGCGATGGAAGCCAGGAGCGACAGCTTGTGGCCGGCGTCGATGCCGTCCACGTCGAGCCGGGGGTCGGCTTCGAGATAGCCCAGTTGCCGGGCTTCCTCGAACACCTCCTCGTATGGCAGGCCCGCCGATTCCATCCGGGTCAGGATGTAGTTGCAGGTGCCGTTCATGACGCCCATGACGCGGGTCATCTGGTTGCCGGCCATCCCTTCGGTGAGGGCCTTGATGACGGGAATGCCGCCCGCGACGGCGGCCTCGAAGCGGATCACGCGGCCCGCCTCTTCGGCAGCGAGTGCGAGGGCCTGGCCGTGATGGGCGAGGAGGGCCTTGTTGGCGGTGACCACGTCCTTGCCCGAGGCGATGGCTGCCTCCAGCGCGTCCTTGGCCGCGCCCTCGTGGCCGCCCATCAGCTCGACGATGACGTCGATGTCGGGGTGGCGGGCGAGGGCCACGGGGTCGGATTCCCAGGCATAGGCCTCGAGGGGGACGCCACGGTCGCGGCTGCGGTCGCGGGCCGAGACGGCGACGACCTCGATGGAGCGGCCCGCGCGGGCGGCGATGAGGGGGCCGTGGGTCTGGAGGATCCGCAGCACGCCCGCCCCCACGGTGCCCAGTCCGGCGACGCCGATGCGAAGGGGAGCGGTCATGATGGGGGCACCTTGGGCTGTTGAACGGGGGACCGTTACCCCGTCCGCCCGCTCATGGCAACGAAGGGCCGGAGGAGAGCCTGTCGCGCTGCTCGGGGGTCAGGCCGCCGGTCCGCAGGCCTTCGGCGCGGGCGGCGAGGTCCGCCAGGCGCACGGCGTCGAGGGTGGCGTCGGGAGCGGTGACTGGCGGCGGGGCGGCCCCGGTCCGGGCCGCGAGGTCCGAGGCCCGGGCGGACAGGTCGTCACCGGCGTCGAGGGCCAGGGGCTGCTGGTCGCCCGCGGCGAGGAGCCCGGCCAGCGGCACGAGGGCGGGAGGCGGGGCGGTCCGTTCGGCCGGTGTCACGCGGGCGTCGAGCGCCGGGTATTCGGTGCAGGCGGCGAGGGCGAGGGCAGGGAGGAGGCGGCGCATTCCCCGACCATAGGGGAGCCGCCCCCCGAGCGGAACCCGACGCGCGTGGGCTCAGCAGACCTGCGCGGGCCAGGGCGCGTCGTTGTTGTTGGCCCAGCAGAACTGGCTGGAGTTGAAGCGCGGCCGCATGACCATGAAGTTCGTGAAGGTCTGCGGGCCGATGCCCACCCGGAAGGCGGGGGTGTAGTCGGCCGAGGTTTCGAGGATGATGGCGACCTCTCCGTCCGACATGAGCGGGATGGCCTTGTCCTTGATGCTGTTGAGCCGGGCGTTGGTCATCGTGCCGGCCCAGCCCCGTTCCTGCGACCAGACCACCCGGTAGGTGGCCGGCGGCCCGGCGGTGTAGCGGATCAGCGACAGGCGGAGCTTTTGCGGCTCTCCGGTGCCCAGCAGGAAGCCCTGGAGCCTGAACAGGCTGTCCACGAACTCGGGGGTGATGGGCTCGTTGGTCTCGCGGCTGACGATGTCGGTCAGGGTGTAGGCCACCTTGAGGTTCAGCGACTGCTGCCGGTAGCTGTTGAAGAACACGAAGCTGGCCAGCAGCACCCAGACGAGGATCGGGATCATCAGCACGGCCTCGACGGTGATGCTGCCGCTTTCGTCGCGGCGGAACCGGCGGAAAGCGGAACGAAGGGCGGAACGGAGGGACATGCCGGGGCTCAGCTCTTCGGCTCGATCACGAAGGCCGTGGTCGAGACCAGCGCGTAGGCGCCGCCGTTCTGGCGCGCCACCTGGGACGCCAGGCCCGAGGTCGGGAAGTAGGGGTCGAACAGCGCGCAGACCCGCAGGACCATGAGCTCGTTCGAGGTGCCGATGTCGAAGCTGGTGACCGGCTCGGCGGGGTTGAAGCGGTCCACGCAGTCCGCCGCGCGGGGGATGTCGGTCCAGCCCCGCGGATCGACGCGGCGCATCTCGATCTTGAGCTGCCGCATGCAGGCGGGGATGATCTCGGCGTTGCCGCAGATCGCCTCCTTGAGCGTGTCATGCGTGAGCGGCTCGATGGCCCCGAGCCGGACCTGCCGCACCGCCATGTCCACCCCCCGGTCCAGCATCACCTGTCGGGTCATCAGCATCCCGAGTTCGAAGGTGGACAGGAACAGGGCCAGGAAGAACGGCAGGAACAGCACGAACTCGATGGTGCCGGACCCGTCCTCGGAGCGGCGGAACGACCGGAGCCGCATCGTCATCGGCTCAGCCTCAGGGCGTTGATCTGGGCGGCGATGGTGCCGAAGACCCGTTCGATGGTGTCGTTGCTGGCCGTGTAATAGCGATTGTTGGCCTGCAGGTTGTCAGGATTCACGCAGTTCTTGATCGCGGTTTGGCCAGCCGCTGGGGCATCGAAGGCGATGCCGTAGACGATGACCCCAGCCGCGCGCGCTTGGGCGCAAGTCTGCGAGAGTTGGGTATTCATGGTGGCTGCGTTGGGCTGGTCGGTGATGGCGTCTCGAAAAGTCGCGGCGGTGTTGACCGGCACGCTCGTCGAACCGAACTGGAAAGCGCACGAGCCCGTCGTCCTGCTGCCGCAGCGTCGTGCATAGAGTTGCTGGCCGATCCATTGAACACGCAGCTTTCCGAACGCCTGGGTCCAGGTGAGTTGGGTCGCTCCACTGGGAATGGTCCCATGGGTTCCTGTCGTCGGGTTCCAGTACTGGTCGGTCGTCCGGGTGGTGTCTCTGTAGTAATAGGCCGACGGACTGCCCGCGACCTCGTAAATCGGCGACAACGCGTTCACGTTCAGGGACCGGAAGTCGGGGCTGTAGTGATATGAAGCCATATTTTCGCCGTCGGTCATCAGAACGACGATCTTCATCGTGTTGTCGCGCCGCCATGGGAAGAAGGGTCGGTTAGCGGGCACCAAGCCGTTCAGCAGTCCTTGTGAAGCGGGATCGAGGAAGAGCAGGCCATACTTCATCCCGAGATTGATCGAGGTATAGCCTCCAGCCTCAAGGTTCCTGATCGCGGCTTGAAGCGCGGGGATGCTCTGGCCGCCCACGATCACCATATTCTCCGGCGAGGTGCGGCACAGGATGGCAAGGGTAGCGGTGTCATTGTTGGGTGGGGGCTTTGGGGCCTGAACTAGGCCCTGAGGCGTCACCGTGGTGGCGCCGCTATACGCGTCGAAGTGGCCACTCTGAGGAATGTTGCCAGTGCCAAGGCCGGGTTGATCGTAAGCATTGTTCGGAAGGTCAAGGCAGAAGGAGTTCGTCCCGTTGTGCCGGTCGACGATCCGGCCGGGGTAGGTGTTGACGAAGCGGTTGAACAGCGTGGGCCCGAGGTTCACCTGCCCGTTGAATGGAACGATGTTGATGCTGATTCGGCGCTGCGTGTCGTTTTCCAGCACCGTCTGGACGAACTGGCTGGCGGCCGTGCGGAGCTTATCGATCCGACCGGTTGGACGGGTCGGGCTCCGAAGTTCATACTGCATCGAATACGACACATCGAGCACGAGCGAGATCTCGATGTCGGTGGCGCTTTCCTCGGCCGCCGCGTTGGTCGGAACGGTGAGTTGGGGGACGCCCAGCATGCCCATGAACAGGCTGTCCACCCGCGACCGCGTGCTTGCGCCCACCCGGCGCTGGTTGATCGTCTGGACGACCTGCACCTCCTCCAGCCGGTCGCCCATGCCCGTCTTCTCGAAGTAGTCCCGCACCACGGCTTCGGGGTCCCTGGCCTGCTGCAGGTTCGCCGCGGCCAGGACGGCGCGGTCGGCGGTGGCCTGGAGGCGGCTTCGCTCGATCTCGAAGCGCATCACGTCGATGCTCATGCCGGCGACGATCAGGCCGGCCAGGATCAGGAACAGCGAGAAGACGATCATCGACCCATCCTCGTCCCGAAGGAAGCGGACGGGGAAGGGGGGGCCCGGAGCGCGAACCTTGCGCATGGAATCACCTTTTGGCGTCAAACGGAACGAAGAGCGCACGACATGGGCCGATCAAGCCACCGTCTGTCGGCAAAAGTGTGGCGTAACCGTAAAGATCGCGGCGATTCCGGTGCGTCCTAGGCTTTGGGCAGCCTGTTTCGGGGCAAGGGCCGCGAGGACGGTCACGGCAACGGCCGGATTCGGGCTACATCATGGCGGCGCCGGGTGGTCCGGCCTGGTCCATCGCAGAAGGAGACCCCCATGAAGGATGCCGTGATGCCCCCGCAGGAGCCGTCGTTCCGCGACTCGGTGGACCTCATGTTCAACCGCGCGGCCCGGTTCATGGACCTGCCGCCCGGGCTCGAGGAGAAGATCCGCGTCTGCAACGCCACCTACACCGTGCGGTTCGGCGTGCGGCTCCGGGGGGCGATCCACACCTTTACCGGCTATCGCAGCGTGCACTCCGAGCATCTGGAGCCGGTCAAGGGCGGCATCCGCTATGCCATGGCCGTGGACCAGGACGAGGTGGAGGCGCTGGCCGCGCTGATGACCTACAAATGCGCGCTGGTCGAGGTGCCCTTCGGCGGGGCCAAGGGCGGGCTGCGCATCGATCCGCGCGCCTGGGAGGAGCACGAGCTGGAACAGATCACCCGCCGCTTCGCCTATGAGCTCGCGAAGCGCGACCTGATCCATCCGGCGCAGAACGTGCCCGCCCCCGACATGGGCACCGGCGAGCGCGAGATGGCCTGGATCGCCGACCAGTACCGGCGGATGAACACCACCGACATCAACGCCAATGCCTGCGTCACCGGCAAGCCCTTGGCCTCGGGCGGGATCCAGGGGCGGGTCGAGGCCACCGGGCGGGGCATCCAGTTCGCCCTGCGCGAGTTCTTCCGCAACCCCGAGGACGTGGGCCGGGCGGGACTGTCGGGGGGCTTGGAGGGCAAGCGGATCGTCGTGCAGGGGCTGGGGAACGTGGGCTACCACGCCGCCAAGTTCCTTTCGGAGGAGGACGGCGCGCTGATCGTGGGCCTGATCGAACGGGACGGGGCGGTCTGGTGCGACACCGGCATCGCGGTGGAGATGGCCAAGGAGTGGCTCGGGCGGAACGGTACGCTCAAGGACTGCCCCGGCACGCGGTTCGTGCCCGAGGGCGCGGCGGTGCTGGAAGCCGAGTGCGACATCCTGATCCCCGCCGCCCTGGAAGGGGTGATCCACAAGGAGAACGCCGCGCGCATCCGGGCGCCGCTGATCATCGAGGCGGCGAACGGCCCCATCACCGCCGGCGGGGACGAGATCCTGCGGGAACGGGGCGTGGTCATCATCCCTGACATGTACGCCAACGCCGGGGGCGTGACGGTGAGCTACTTCGAATGGGTCAAGAACCTGAGCCACATCCGCTTTGGCCGGATGCAGCGGCGGGCCGAGGAAGCGGAGCACCTCCTGCTGGTGAGCGAGCTGGAGCGGCTGTCGGACGACCGGGGCCTGGGATGGACGCTGAACCCGGACTTCAAGCAGAAGTACATGCGGGGCGCGGACGAGCTGGCGCTGGTGCGGTCGGGGCTCGATGACACGATGCGGACGGCCTACCAGTCGATGCGCGAGGTCTGGCACGCCCGACCCGAGGTGGGCGACCTGCGCACCGCCGCCTACCTTGTTGCGATCGGGCGTGTGGCCGAGAGCTACAGGGCCAAGGGGTTGTAGACGAACAGGAGACAATCCTCGGACTCGTCCTGTTGTCGTCCAAGATTTGCCCCGATCGCTCGGTTAACCGCCCGTTAACCAGGTTTGGGCCGCCAGGATCGGCGGCCCCATGACAGGAGGCTCTGGGGTGATGGCGACCTTGGGATGGCTGACACGGTTCGCGCGAAGCGAGGATGGCAGCGTGACCGTCGAGGCCGTGTTGTGGCTTCCGGTGTTCTTTGGCCTGCTGGTGATGATCACCGATGCCTCGCTGGCCTTCTACGGGCGGGGGGAGGCGTATCGGGTGCTGCAGAACGGCAATCGAGCCTTTGCCACCGGTCGGCTGGACAGCCCGGCTGCGACGAAGCGATGGATCGAGAGCACGATGGAGACGGTCGCCCCCAACGCGAGCGTGGAAACCAAGGTGAACGCCGACCGCACCATCGTGGTGTCGCGGATGAGCATCCCGGTCTCGGACCTGTCGCTGTTCAACATGTTCGAGGGCTTCGACATGGTCGTCCAGTCGGAGCACTACGTCGAATGAGGCGGGTTCCGGGCCGCCTGACGCTCTTCGCGCGCGAGGAGGGCGGCGGCATCACCGTCTGGGCGCTGTTCATGTTCCTGGCCACGCTGATGATCGGAGCGGTGGGCGTGGACGTGACCCACTTCTACGAGGCCAAGGCCCAGCTGCAGGTCGCGGCCGACGTGGCGGCGCATGCGGCTCTGTTCCGGCGGCAGACGGTCCCTGTCGCGCAGGCGCGTGTGGACGCGATCGACCGGGCCAAGGCCGGGATGCCCGAGAGCCTGTACGGCGAGGTCATCAAGGCGTCGGACATCACGTTCGGCACCTACGACCCGGTGACGCGGGTGTTCAGGCCGGACCCGACCGCGACCTCGGCCGTGCGGGTGAACGCCGGACGGACGCAGGCGCGCGGCAACACGGTCGAGCATCTACTGTTCCGCGTTCTCGACCTCGATCCCACGGAGATCACCGCGCAGTCGATCTTCTATCTCCAGAATGGCAGGTGCCTTTACAACGGCTTCGTGTCCAGGGGCGTGGTGGACATCCAGTCCCAGAACCAGTTCTGGGACGGGTTCTGCCTGCATTCCAACGACTATGTGTCGCTGAACTCCCAGAACTTCTTCCAGCAGGGGACCACGGTTTCGATGCCGGACCTCGCGCGGCTCGACATTCCGGAGTCCGGGTTCAAGACCAACAGGGGGCTGCAGGATGCGCTGCGTTCGGGGCGCTACGAGCTCAACATCCTCGACCGGCTGACCACGGAAGGTTCGGCGCGCGAGTCGCTGTGGGTCGGGTTGCAGACGCGGGGGTCGGCCGACTGGAACGGGCGGGGCTATCTGACCAGCCAGCCGGTCCAGGATCTCGGCACGGGTGGGGATGTGACCTACGTGCCCAGCCAGCTGCCCGCGGGGCGGGTCTACAGGCGCATGTGCGGCAACGCCGGCGATACCCTGACGCTGCCGGGCGGAGTTTATGCCGACATCGTCCTTTTGACCAACTGCCAGATCCAGATCAGCGGCAAGGTCGATCTGCAGCAGGTGGTGCTTTACACGACCAACACCGCCGCCATGTCGGTCAAGGTCAACAAGGGCGGCGGCGGCCAGACCGGGTTGTGGCTGGGCAAGGACGACGCCTGCGCGGCCGGGGGCGAGGCGCAGATCATCACCCATGGCGGATTTCACAACGCCGCCGGGCTGACCATGAATGGCGGGCAGATCATCGCGGCGGGTGACGTCAACTTCGCCGCCGACGCCGAGGGCGTGGGCGCGGCCATCGTGGCGGGTGGCACCATCGACGGCACCAGCAACATTGACATGCGCGGCTGCAGCATGGGTATGGACAAGAACTTCATGGTCGCGGCCCTGCGCATGGCCGGGTGAGCGGGGCACTCGTCCTGAGCGGGGCGCGGGCGTTGCTTCCGCCCCCCTCCAGACGTTATCGAGTCGGGAGGGGGTGGTGCATGCGGTACTCGGGCTTTCGGCTGATCCGGGAAGGCTCGACCGGCAGCAAGGGCTGGACGCGAGCCTGGCGCGATCCCGCCCTTAAGGCCGAGTACGATGCGGTCGTCATCGGGGGCGACCTCGACCTCTACGCGAGCTATGCGGCGCGGGGGAACCTGCCGATGGTAGAGCATGTGATGGAGGCGGGCATGACGCTGATGCCCATGATCGGGCGGGCGCGGGTGCTGCGGTCCTGGGGTGGGATCATGGACATGAGCCCGGACGGGTCGCCCATCATCGACCGGACCCATGTGGACGGGCTCTTCCTGAACTGCGGCTGGAACTACCGGGGGGGGGCAAGGTTGTCCCGGCGAGCGGCTGGTGCATGGCGCACCTGATGGCGACGGGGCAGCCGCACGAGGCCGCGGCGCGGTTCCGGCTGGACCGCTTCGCAACGGGGCGGGGGATCATGGACGAGGAAGGCACGGGGGCGCAGCATTCGCTGCACTAAAACGAATGGGCAGCGTCTCCGATTTCAATCTGGTCGAGCTTGGCAAGTTCTTGAGATTCATCCTGCGTGCCAAGTTCGATCCACCTGTCGATGACAAGGCATTCACGCCGGAGATCAATCGGCTGCTCGACGCTATCCGAGACGCGGCTGAGCGGCTCGATGATCCCCGGAAGGACATGATCATATTGGGCTACTTTCGTGGTTCTGCGCTGGACCAGCAGAATCTCCGAACGGTCATCGAAGCCGCTAAGCATGAGTATCAGTTCTGTCGCGGGCACATCTCCTTTCGCGACTTGGTCGAGACCGGGATTTACCCCTTCGTGCTCGATGAGAGTGGTCTTTCGGAGGTGGCGAAGGCGGCCGAGAGCATCGAGACGCCCCAGTCAAGCCGTGACCCGAGGACGTTAGAGTGAACACAAGATGCGTGTGACCTGTCCGTTCTGCGGAAAATGGGACCGGCGGGAGTTCACCGTGCAGAGGGACGACACCCCCTTGCACCGGCCCGAATGGGATGCGGGGGCGGAGGTTTGGCCGGGACCTGCGCGCGGCTGGGGGTCTACCACTATGGGGTGACGACCACGACAGCGGCGGCTGGGCCGGTCATGAGGCATCTGGACTTCGTGGCCCAGGTGCTGCGGCCGGAGCTGGACGTTGAATGCGTGTCGGTCACCGAGCAGTGGGCGCAGGTCTCGGTCGCGGGGCCGTGGTCGCGCGAGATGCTGCAAAGCGTGGTGGAGGGCGACCTGTCGGACGCGGCGGTGCCCTTTATGGGATGCGGGGCGGTGTCGGTCTTGGGCGTGCCGGGGCGGGTGTTCCGTATCAGCTTTTCGGGCGAGCGGGCCTATGAGGTCGCGGTGCCGGCGCGGTTCGGCGCGGCGCTCTGGCGGCTGCTGGTGGGGCAGGCCGAGGGCCTGGGCGGCGGGGCCTATGGGCTGGAGGCGCTGAACGTCCTGCGGATCGAGAAGGGGTTCCCCACGCACGCCGAGATACTCGGGCGGACCACGGCCTTCGACCTTGGGCTCGAGCGGATGGTGGCCAAGGGCAAGGACTGCGTGGGCTGGGCGTCGTCGCGTCGAACGGGGCTGCTGGAGGAGGACCGAGAGCAGCTGGTGGGTCTGCGGCGCGGGGCGCGGTCGGGGGCAGATCACCGCCGGGGCGCATCTGTACCGGCGCAACGACGCGGCGGTTCGCGCGACCGGGCAGGGCCATGTGACCTCGGCCTGCTGGTCGCCGACCTTTGACACCGCGCTGGCGCTTGGCTTCCTGAAGGCCGGGCGGGCGCGGCACGGGGAGTTGGTGGCGCTCGTGGACGCCATGCGAGGCGTGGAGACCCTGTGCGAGGTCACGGACCCGGTCTTTCTCGACCCGGAGGGAAGGCGGATGCGTGGCTAGGCTTCTGGAGACGGGCCCGGCGCAAGGGCTGGGGCTGCCGCTGGCTGTTGGCGGGGCGACGCGGTCAGAGGTGGTGCTGGGGCCGGCGTGGTCCATTGCGCTCTTTCGGGGGCAAGAGGCGGCCAACGCGCGGGCGTTGGGCGTCGTGCTGCTGCCCGCGCCCGCGCTGATGGAGCCGATCGACGGGGTGCGCCTGATCTGGGCCGGGCCGGGGCAGGCACTTCTGGTGGGCCGCGCCGCGCCGGATGGGCTGGACGGGATCGCCGCCGTTGTCGAGCAGGGCGATGGCCTTGTGGGGCTGAGGCCGGACGGCCCCGCCGCGCGGTATGTGCTCGCGCGGCTCGTGCCGCTGAACCTGCGGGACGGGGCCTTCCCGGAAGGGGGCACGGCCCGCACGCTGCTCGGGTCCATGAGCATGACGCTGCTGCGGTCAGGGGCGAATTGCTATTAGGTCATGGGAATGAGGAGCATGGCCCTGACCCTGGTGCACGAGATCGAGGGGGCCATGCGGGGCGTCGCGGCGCGCGCCGGGGCCGCCTAGGGCCCCAGCGCATTGCTCAAGGGTATGGCGTCAGACGCCCGAACCTGTCGCGGTCCCGGCCAGCAGGGTCGCGTTGCCGCCTGCCGCCGTGGTGTCGATGCAGACATGACGCTCGATGAGGACTTGGGCGGCGTCCGGGCGGGTCACGATCAGCGGCAGGATCGCAGCCGGACGCTGGGCCAGGGCCTGTTCGTAAGCCCGCGCCGTCGCCTCGTCGCCCCACCAGATCGCGCCGCCGAGGGGGCTCAGATCGATCAGGGCCTTGGGCGGGACAGCGCCCCCTGCCTCTACGGCCAGACCCCCGAGGTCGCGGATCGCGGCGGCCTGCGCCTGCGCAGCCTCGGGGCCCGGGCCGAGGCAAAGGATCGGCGGGCGGGGGTGGAGCGAAAGGCGGTTCGATTCGCCCGTGGGGCCCGGCATGTCGGTGGGGGCGGCCGGGGCTGCCAAGGGAGTGGCCTGGAGCGCGCGGCCGAGTGCCACGGCATCGGCCTCCCGGTCCCAGGCCCTGGTTGCCACCTCGGGCGTCCGCGGCCCGAAGCGGGGGAGGTAATGCGGCCCGCCCGCCTTGGGGCCGGTGCCTGACAGACCCTCGCCGCCGAAAGGTTGGGAACCCACGACCGCGCCGATCTGGTTGCGGTTGATGTAAAGGTTGCCCGCACGCACCCGGTCCACGATCCGCTGCACGCGGTCGTCGATGCGGGAATGGAAGCCGAAGGTCAGGCCCATGCCCGTCGCGTTCACCGCGTCGATGACGCGGTCGAGGTCTGCGGCCTTGTAGGTCGCGACGTGGAGGACGGGGCCGAAGACCTCGCGCTCGATGTCCGCGATGCCGGTCACGCGGATGACGGTCGGCGCGACGAAGGTGCCGTGATGAGGAACCGGTCGCTCGGCGACCACGCGGCCTTTGCCTCGGGCGCGGTCGATGTGGGCTTGGATGCTCGCTTGCGCCTGCACGTCGATGACAGGGCCAAGGTCGGTGGACAGGTCCCAAGGGTCGCCGGGGCGCAGTTCGGCCATCGCGCCGCGCAGCATGTGCAGCACGGGCTCTGCCACCTCTTCCTGAAGGTAAAGGCAGCGCAGGGCGGAGCAGCGTTGGCCTGCGGACCGGAAGGCCGAGGTCAGGATGTCGCGGACCGCCTGTTCCGGCAGGGCCGTGGAATCCACCACCATAGCGTTGATGCCGCCGGTTTCCGCGATCAGGGGACGACCGGCGGGACCGTTCGCCATCGCAGCCCGGATGCGTTGCGCGGTACCGGTGGAACCGGTGAAGGCCACGCCGGAAAGGCGCGGGTCGGCCGTCAGCGCGCCCCCGGTCTCGGCCCCGCCGGGAAGCAGCTGGAGCGCGTCGCGGGGCACCCCCGCCTCGTGCAGCCATTGCACGGCACGGTGGGCGATCAGGGGCGTCTGCGGCGCGGGTTTGGCAAGGACGGCGTTGCCGGTGACAAGCGCGGCGGCGATCTGGCCGGTGAAGATGGCGAGCGGGAAGTTCCAGGGCGAGATGCAGGCCCAGACGCCGCTCCCGTCCGGTCCCTGCGCCTGCGCGGCGTAATAGCGAAGGAAATCCACGGCTTCGCGCAACTCGCCCACGCCGTCGTTCAGCGTCTTGCCGGCTTCGCGGGCAAGAAGGGCGAAGATCTCGCCTTCGTTCGCCTCGTAAAGGTCGGCGGCGCGGTTCAGGATCGCGGCCCGCTCGGCCAGGGGGGCGGACCAGGGGCGGGCATCGTCAATCGCGGCGGCGACCGTGGCGGCGTCGGCCTCAGTCACGCGGCCCACGAGGCGGCCGGTGGCAGGCTCGCGGAGTTCGCGGGTGGGGCCGGTAGCCTCGGTCGCGACGAGGGGGGCGGCTTGCCAGAGCGTGTCGCGGAAGGGCGCACGGGCGGCGTCGAGGAGCGCGAGGGTCGGCCGGTCGGTGATGTCGCGCCCGCGCGAGTTGGCGCGCTGGGGCAGGAACAGCTCGGACCCGGTGGGGATCGTGCGGGTGGGGCGGGCCTCGAAGGGGTCGGGGACGACGTCTTCGGGCGGGATGGATTCGTCCACGATGCGGTTCACGAAGGAGGAGTTCGCCCCGTTCTCCAGGAGACGCCGCACGAGGTAGGCGAGGAGGTCGCGATGCGCGCCGACGGGAGCGTAGATGCGCAAAGCGGTACCCTGCGCCGCGCTGTTGAGGTCGTGCAGCGTCTCGCCCATCCCATGTAGGCGCTGGAACTCGTAGGAGGAGGACGGCATGGCCATCCCTTCGGCCATGTGGAGGATGGCTGCCACCGTGTGAGCGTTGTGGGTCGCGAATTGCGGGTAGATGCGATCCGTCATGCCCAGGAGCTTGCGGGCGTTGGCGATATAGCTCACGTCCGTCGAGGTCTTGCTGGTGAAAACCGGGAAGTCCGTGAGCCCCTCGACTTGTGCCCGTTTGACTTCGGCGTCCCAATAGGCCCCCTTAGCCAGTCGCAGCATGATGCGACGGTCAAGCGCGGTCGCGAGCGCGTGGAGCCAGTCGATCACCTGGCCTGCCCGGCGGCCGTAGGCTTGGACCACCACGCCGAAGCCGTCCCAGCCGCGCAGGCCCGGATCGCGCAGCGTGGCCTCGATCACGTCGAGCGACAGGGACAGGCGGTCGGCCTCCTCGGCGTCGATGTTGAGGCCCATCCCGGCGGCGCGGGCGAGATGGCAGAGAGACGCGAGGCGGGGGACCAGTTCGGCCATGACGCGGTCCTTCTGCGCCTCCTCGTAGCGGGGGTGCAGGGCGGACAGCTTGACGGAAATGCCGGGGTTCGCGGCGACGGAGCCCTTGGTGCAGTCTTGCGCGATGGCGCTGATCGCGCGGGAGTAGGACAGGTGATAGGCGCGGGCGTCGGCTTCGGTGCGCGCGGCCTCGCCCAGCATGTCGTAGCTGTAGGTGACGCCCCGGGCCTCCTGCGTCTTGGCGCGGGCGCGGGCGGCGTCGATGGTTTCGCCCAGCACGAACTGGCGGCCCATCTCCTTCATGGCGCGGCCCACGGCGGCGCGGATCACCGGCTCGCCCAGGCGGCGGACGGCGGAGCGGAGGCGGCCCGCGACCCCCGGAGGCGCGTCGTCCAGCACCTTGCCCGTCAGCATCAAGGCCCAGGTGGAGGCGTTCACGAGGCTGGAGGCCGATTGGCCCAGGTGCTTGCCCCATTCGGCGGGGGCGATCTTGTCCTCGATCAGGGCGTCGATGGTCTCGGCGTCGGGCACGCGCAGCAGCGCCTCGGCGAGGCACATCAGCGCCACGCCTTCGTCGGTCGAAAGCCCGTACTCGGCCAGGAAGACCTCCATCAGCCCCGGACGGCTCGCGGCACGGATCCGGCGCACGAGATCGGTGGCCTGTTTGCCAATGGCGGCGCGATCGGCGCTGGATAGCCCGGCCTGCCCGCGCAGACGATCCAACAGCGGTCCCTCGGGCGCCACTGCGCCCGCGTCCACGGCGGCGCGCAGGGCTTGGAGGTCGGGAGCGGCAAGGACGGCGTGATGGGTCATGGCGGGCATCCGAAGCAGGCTGATGACGCGGACGATACCGCATCGCAGGAAGGCGGTGGGCCTGCTATTGTCCTATTCGACAGGCGAATCGCCCTTCGTGGAGGTCAGGGATGCGCGATCTTCCCGGCTTGGATGACTTTGACAGGCGGATCCTCGATGTGGTGGCGCGCGATGGTCGGATCAGCATCGCCGACCTGGCCCGGCGGGTGGGCCTGTCCAAGTCGCCCGTGCAAGCCCGGCTGCGGCGGCTCGAGGCAAGGGGGGCCATCCGCGGCTACCGGGCTCTGCTCGATCCGGCGGCGACGGGCCGCGAGCATGTGGCCTTTGTGGAGGTCCGGTTGTCGGATACCCGCGAAACGGCCCTGGCGCAGTTCAACGCCGCCGTGCTGCGCATCCCCGAGATCGAGGCCTGCCACATGATCGCGGGCAGCTTCGACTACCTGCTCAAGGTCCGCACCAGCGGGATGCCGGCCTATCGGGCCGCCCTGGCCGAGCATATCTCGACCCTGCCGCATGTGGCCGCGACCTCGACCTATGTGGCGATGCAGGCGGTCAAGGAGGACGGAATGCCCGCCTGACCCTTTCGTCCGGAAGCCGGGCCCGCTAGGGTCGCCGGGCCTGCCCGCGTGGTGGAATGGTAGACATCAGCGACTTAAAATCGCTTGGCTTCGGCCGTGCCGGTTCGAGTCCGGCCGCGGGCACCAAATGACTGGAAATGATCCAGTTGGAACAGCCACTTATCAGTGGTTCGAGGCTGATGATCAGCCTGTCTATCCCCCTTGCTGAGGTATGCGCACGGAGACGGTGCGGGGTCCCGTCAGAGTGATGGGGCTTGGGCGAGGCGGGGGGTCGGCTTCACGCGCCAGATGACCAGTCGCAGGTCCTTCCGGTCCTTTGCACCTTCTCCGGGGTGATCCGCTTGGCCGTGATGTTCCATCTGCGCTTCCCGCTTTCGCCGGCCACTGTGGAGGACGCCCATAAGCGCGGCATGAAGTTGAGCCACGAAGCAATGTGGTTCCGGATGCAGTGCTTTGGGCCGGTGCTTGCGGCCGAGATCGGCAAGACGCGTGTGTCTGGTTTGCACGCCTCCTACGGACGATGGCACCTCAATGAGGTGTTCGTGAAAGCGAGCGGCGTCTCGCACCAGAAGGCGACCTATCCGGTCGTGCTACAATGGAACCTGTTCCGACTTGACCGCTCTTGACGGGTCAAGGCGCAGTTTCTGGTTAAGTCTGATGGCGCACCCTTTGGATTTTGGCGAGATCGCGCTGGTTCTATCCCGAAGAACGAAGAACAACAAAGCGTAGGGCGAGAGAAGTCAGCCCCATTTCGTTGATCCGGCAGGGCCAGCCGACGCGAACACGGGGCTGACCCGCAGGAGCACCATGCTGTTCGTTCCCGATCGTCAGGCCACCTCCAAGTGTCGGCCTGCTTGGCGAAGCCAGCGTTCGGCCAGAGCCTCGATTGGGAGGGGCCGGTCCAGATGATAGCCCTGCGCCAAGTCCGAGCCCAGCTCGCGCAGGAGTTCAAGCTCTTCGGCTGCCTCGATGCCTTCGCACACCACGCGCAGATTGAGGCCGTGCGCCATGCGGATCATGCCATCGACGACGGCGATCCCCTTGGCCGAGTCGCGGATCTTGGAGACGAACGAGCGGTCGATCTTCAGCGTGTCGAATCCGAGCTGCTCCAGGTAGCCAACCGATGAGTAGCCTGTGCCAAAGTCGTCGAGCGCGATCGAGAACCCTGCCGTGCGGAGTTCCCCTATGCGTTGAGCCGCCAGACGGGCATCATCAACAAGGACAGACTCCGTCAGCTCCACTTCAACCCGGCTGGTGGCGATCTCATGCCGCCTGAACGTGTCGACCAACCCCGGGATGAAGTCAGGAGCCATGAGCTGCAACGGCGAGACGTTGATGCTCACCGCCAGTTCGGGATGGGCCACGAGGTCGTTGCAGACCAGATCGATCAGCGTGCGCCCTAGTTCCACCATAAGCCCGGACTGCTCGGCCACGGCAATGAAGCGGTCGGGTGTTACCGGCCCCAGTTCAGATGAGGTCCAACGCGCCAGCGCCTCGGCCCGCACCAACTGGCCCTCTGCTCCGACGATCGGCTGATACGCGACAGAAAGCTCGCCCGGCCGGGCCAGCGCCCGCCGAAGCCCCCCTTCGATGGCCCCGGCATCGCGTGACGCCTGGTCGATGACCGAACTGTAGGCCACCAAGCCGTTGTGTCCCTTGTGGCGCTTGGCTTCATACATGGCCAGATCCGCCTGTCGCACCAGATCCTTGCCAGAGGTGCTGTCCGACAGCTGGATGGCGTAGCCCATGGCCATCTGCACTTGGATCTGGTGATTCAGGATGCGAAGGGGCGCACCGAGTTGGCGTTCCGCCGCATGGGCAAGCCGCTGCGTGCGGACCTCCGTGTCCGAGCCGGTGACAAGGAACACGAACTCGTCGCCCGCGATGCGCGCGAGCAGGCAATGCGGGTCGGTGAGCCTTGCGAGGCGCTGGGCCACGCTGATGATCACCTGATCCCCGGCTTCATGGCCGATGCTGTCGTTGATACGCTTGAAGTCGTTCACATCCAAGAACAGGACGGCACGTTCGCCGGCGAACGGCAGGTTCAAAGCCTCATTGAAGGCCGCCCGGTTGGGCAATCCGGTGAGCGCGTCCGTTCGAGCCGCCGTCCGGGCGTGCCGCTCTGCCGCAACGAGGTGCTCGGCGTTGCGGCGTACAAGGCCAACGCCAAAGCCCGCAAAGCAGACAGCGATGGAAATCACCAACAGGAGCGGGAGTGCCATCTGCCGAAGCATCGTGGTCCCAGGATGCGGCGTGCTCCAGGCGAGGTAGGCGACGGGCTGGCCGTCTCCGCCCAGGAGTGGCACTGACGAGCGACCCTGCGGCGGCTGTCGAACGACGTTCAGGTCGGTGAGTTGGTAGTCCTTGGCGGTGCGCGCGATCGTACTGCCGGCCAGCCGGCGAGCGATCAGGATGCGGGGCGTGGTGTCGTCGCGCGAGATAAGGTCGGCAACCGCGTCTGGTGCGTCCGCCTCGACCCGCGCCGCAGCGACAGTGTAAACAGCATTTCCATGCCAGATGAAGAATTCAGTGCCGCGATAAAGATTGAGTGGGATCCTTCTGAGATGCGCTTCGACCATGTCGAGCAAGTCCGAGGCAAAAAGCCCCGATCTTGGGTCGGAGCCGCCCTCCTCCTGCCAGCCCACATCGTCAGCAAAGGGGCCGCCCCACAACACCGCAAGCTGAAAGGAGACCCCGGCGACCGCCGTCGATCCGATGTTGTCGTAGATCCAGGACAGATCCCGGGACCTGACCAGCGGTACCCCTGCTTCCCACTTGGCGTAGTCGAGCATGAGCAGGCGCGTTTGATCCAGCAAGCTCGTTCGAGCGTTCTCGATCTGAATGAAGGCATTGTCATGAGCCTGACGATTGAGGGCGTGGCTCATCCAAGTGAGGGCAACCGCGATTGTGAGGATGAACACCAGAACCGTGCCAACCATTACCGCCGCGATGCGGCCTGGTAGCCGATGCATCCCTGCCTCCCACTATGCGCCTGGAACAACAATTCTTTGGACCAGCAATAGGCGCCAGCATTTAACGGAGCGCTTAAGAGAAGGAACCGGGACGCTCTCTGTGCTGGACGAATGCATACAAGTATCAGGAAGTTGAGGGCGAAACAGCGACGTTGCGCCGCCTGCAAGGTCCGGCTTTGGCTTGCTGGTGATCGACCAAGGGCTGTCGGATGAACTCGGCGGGCCCGGTGAATCTCACCTAGCCCCCGGAGGCTCGTGCTTGCACCGCAGAAGCGCCGGTCTCTGATCCTTTGGAGCCCTGAGGACGTTGGAAGATCAGCGGTAACGGGGACAGAGCCTGATCCTTTTGGACCGCCTGTCACAAGGGTGAGGCTCTTTGCCGTGATCTTGTCGTTCGACGTCCGCACCACGGCACCGATCTCCGCCCAAGAGAGCAGTCCGGATCGAGCTGGGAACCCTCAGCCCCTCAACAGGTTGCCTGAGATCAGTCTGGCTCGGAGTTCTTCATGGCCCGCTTCGGCTATCATGCCTCCCACGAGCAATTTCCGCCGTCCGATCTTCTCCGCTTGGTCCAGCACGCCGAGGAAGCTGGCTTCGATGCGGCCAAGTGCTCGGACCATTTCCGGCCCTGGGGTTCGCAGCAGGGGCATTCGGGCTTTGCCTGGTCATGGCTGGGTGCGGCGCTGGCGCGCACGAGCTTTCCCGTGGGTTCCATCTCCGCGCCGGGGTATCGCTACCATCCGGCGATCGTCGCGCAGAGCGCGGCCACGCTGGCCGAGATGTTCCCCGGCCGCTTCTGGCTCGCGCTGGGCAGCGGCCAGCGGCTCAATGAGGACATCATGGGCGTGGCCTGGCCCGAGAAGTCCGAGCGCAACGCCCGCCTGAAGGAGTCCGCCGACCTCATACGCCGCCTCCTCGCCGGGGAGCGGGTCTCCCATTATGGCCGCATCACCATGGTCGACGCCGAGATCTACTCGCGCCCAGCGACGCCGCCGTTGCTGCTGGGCGCGGCCGTGACCGAGGCCACGGCGGAGTTCGTGGGCGGCTGGGCCGACGGTCTCCTCACCGTGAGTGGCGAACCCGATCAGGTGCAGGGGGTCGTGGACGCTTTCCGGCGCGGGGGAGGGGAAGGAAAGAAGCTCGTGATGCAGGTGGGGCTTAACTGGGCTCCGACCGAGGAGGAGGCCGTCCAGGGCGCCTGGGAGCAGTGGCGCACCAACGTTCTGGGCGGCGAGGTGAATTGGGAGTTGCGCACCCCCGAGCAATTCGAAACCGCCACAAAGCATGTCCGACCCGAGGACGTCGCGGAGTCGATTCTGGTGTCCTCCAGCCTCGACCAGCATGTGGAATGGATCGGGCGTTATGCCGAGATGGGTTTCGAGGAGATCTACCTGCACCAGGTCGGCCGCAATCAGGAGGGGTTCCTCGACGTTTTCGGGGCCAGAGTTCTGCCCCAGCTCAGGGTGTAGCGAACCGGACGACGCTTCTCGGGGTCGGATGGAGAGTGGTTAGGTTGGCCCTAGCTTACGTCGCTCGCTTCGCCCGAGATGAACGGGGGCAGGGATCGAGTAGCTTGCCTGCACGTTCACGCGCCCAGCTAGCCTGCTTCTACTGCGTCCGGCTGGTCTGGAATTGTGCTACGTCATCGACAAGAGGCAACGCTGTCCGACGTTTCCACCGAGGTCCCCTCGGGCGCGTGGGTGCACTGGCCTGAAAAGCAGTCCGGTTCCAGAGGTCTGCGAGATGCGCGAGTAGCACCGAGAGCAGGAGACCCGCGAATAGCGTGCCCGCCGCGGGCGCCGACAGGGTTGCGACGGGCCTGCGCAGTCCTAGGCCTAGCAGGACGTGTCCCGTTGGATGCGCGCCCGGTCCGCCCCGATCCGCCGCCGCAGCGCGCGCGACAGGGCATCGACGCCAGCCGTCAGGACGCCCGCCGACACGAGGAGCACGACGGCCCGGTCCAGCCGTAGCTCGGCCACCGCGCCGTCCACGAAAAAGCCGAGAGTGGCGACGCCCAGGAGGCCCATGACGGCGGCCTCGCGCAGGATGATCTCCCACCGGTACAGGCAGAGCGCGAGGAAGCGGCCGAACAGGCGCGGCGCAAGCTCCCAGGCCCAGAGCGTGAGGCCGCGCGGCGCATCGCGGCGGAGCGTCGCGCCGGTTGCCTCGGCTTCGCGGCCCAGCAGGTGGCCGATGATCGCGCCGTTGTGGATGGCGAGCGCCAGCACGGCGGGCAGCATGGAAGGGCCGAGGATCTGGAGAAAGACGAAGGCCAGCATCACCTCGGGAATCGAGCGGAGGATCACGAGGGCGAGGTGTCCGGCCAGGCTGCCCAAGCGGCCTGCGATCGAGGGTACGACTAGCCCGGACGTCGCGACGGCCACGAGCCCCGTCAGCACGAGCGCGATTTGCGCCACCACCAACGTGGCGGCGAGGCCGGGGATGACCTGCCCGGTCAGGAGCGGCCAAAGCCAGGCGAGGAAAGCACCCAGCCCTTCGCCGTTCCGCAGAGGTGCTGGCACGATGTCCACCGTCAGGAAACGCAGGAGTGCGCCCTGACCCATGGGAGGGCTGGACAGGGAGGTCAGCACTACGCCGGACAGCAGCACCCAGAGCGGAACGAGGTGGGGCCGCATCCAGAGGCGCATCGTGGCGATCAGGGAGACGTAGATGATGAGGATGGCGCTGGCCGCGCCGTAATCCCCTTCGGAGAACACGGTCTCAAGTTGGTAGCCCAGCGTCGGCAGCCCGACGAAGCCCAGCACGGCGCTTGATCGGAGGCCACACTCGACGCGGTAGAGCGAGTAGGTCCGCATCGCCGGGAGCATCAGCGGCGCGCGGGCAAAAAGGAACCGGGACAGGGGGTCGACACCGGGCGGGAGGACGGCCGAGGGGCGGGGGTCGGCGTCCTCCATCTGCTCGGCAAAGACCTTGGCGAAGATCCCGGCGTAGGGAAGGGCGATGGCCAGGACGCCGGTCAGGGCGCCGATGCCGAGAGCTTGCATCAGCAGCAGAGCCCAGAACAGCTCGTGCACCGAGCGGAGCGCGACGCAGGTTAGGCGGACGATCCGGTTGCCGTAGAAGGGTGCGAGCGCGAGCCCTGCCGTCCCGCCCAGGGCGACGCCGGCCACTGCGAAGGCGACCGTGAGAACGAGCGACCAGCCGACCTGCTCTATGGCCGCGAAATCGGGCCGCAGGACGCCTTGAGCCATCCGGCCCACCGCCGCCCAGGGATCGTGCCCCGCGACATGGAGATCCGCGAAGGGCAGGAGCAGGAGCGCCAGTCCGGCAAAGAGCGCCACGACCGACCCGCGAGACAGGCGCTCAGGGAGCATAGAGCGCCTCGACCTCCGCATCCGACACGCGGGGCGGCGTGGCGTCGAACGCGATGCGACCACCCCGCAGGCCGATCAGGCGGGTCGCAAAGCCCCTCGCGAGATCGACGTCATGGAGCGCCAGCACCGCCGACGGGAACCGCGCGCGCATGAGCCCGAGAAGCTGGGCGGCCTGCGTGGCGTCCACCGCCGAGACCGGTTCGTCGGCGATCAGAACCTCGCCGCCTCGGAACAGGGCGCGGGCCAAGGCCGTCCGTTGCCTTTGCCCGCCGGACAGGCCCTCGACGGCGCGGTCCGCTTCGGGCGACAGGCCAAGACCGGCCAGGATCGCCAGGATCTCGGCCCGGTCCGCCCGGCGCGGTCGGATCAGGCTCGCGAGGTTGGCCAGAGCCCCGTGGTCGTCGAGCCGCCCCATCAGCACGTTGCGTAGCACCGAAAGCTGCGGGACCAGCACGTGATCCTGTGGCACCAGCGCGATCCTCTGGCCTGCCGCGACGAGGCGATCGTGAACCGCGTTGAGGAACGTGGTCTTGCCCGCGCCGCTGCGGCCCAGGAGCACGACCCGTTCGCCCGGAGCGAGGGCGAAGCTGACGCTGTGCAGCACCACCCCTGTCCCATAGCCCAGCGACTCGGCCCGGAGGATCGGCTGGCTCATTCGAGAAGGTCGAGCTGGCGAGCCACCTCCTCGATGGGGGCGTAATCCTCATTGGTGGCGGGAACGAAGCCCTCGCGCGGGAAGGCGGCCAGGAGGTCGGGGTCGGTCATCCCCAGCAGCGCCGCCTGCACCCGGTCGGAGAACCCCTCGCCCCAGCGGGCGTCCACGTCGCCGCGAATGGTCCAGTTGTAGTCGGGATAAGAGGGGGTCTTCCAGATGATGCGGGTCGTCTCGACCTCGGGCGCGTTGTCCGCGACGGCCTGGTCGTAGACGGCGAAGTTGAGCGCGCCCACCTGATAAGCCCCCGATGCCACAAGCCGCAGGGTCTGCGAATGGTCGCCCGAGAAGCCCACGTCGGCAAAGAATGCGTCAGGCGCCTCGCCGATCTCTTGCCGGATGAAGTGATCGGGCATGAGCCGCCCCGAGGTGGAGGTGCGGGCGCCGAAGGTGAAGGTCATGCCGCGTGCCGCTTTGGGGAACTCCGCGCTTTCCTCAAGGCCCGTCGACTCGTGGGCGATGAAGTAGGTGACGAAGGCCATGTCCTCCTTGCCCTGGGCGATGGCGCGCGAGCCGGGGGCCAGGAGCCGCGCCTGCACGCCGGTGAGCCCGCCGAACCAGGCCAGCTGCACCTGGTCGTTGCGGAAGGCGGTCACGGCGGCCGGGTAGTCCTTGACGGGCACGTATTCGACATCGACGCCGAGCTGGGCCTCGAGATAGTCGGCCACCCTCGAGAAGCGCTCCACGAGAGCGGTCTCGTCCTCGTCGGGGATGGCCGAGAAATAGAGGGTCTGGGCCGAGGCGCCGGACGCGGCGATCATGCCGAGGCCGATGGCCCAAAGGGTGCGGAGTGATGTCATGGCGGGGTCTGGCCTTGGCGTGTCTGGAAGCGTTCCCGCGGGGTCTACGCCCGACCCGCGCCCGCTTCAATCGCCGCCATGCCGGCCGCGCCCGCGGGACCAGAGCGCGGCGGCCACGATGTCGGCCGCCGCGCCTTGCCGTGCCGGAGCCGGGCTTAGAGCAGGATGTCGGACTCCTGGATGCGGGCCGACCGGAGGTCGAGGTCGAAGTCCATCCGGCCGTCGCCGTTGAGGTCGGCCACGAGGTGTCTGTTCTGGAGGACGAGGTGGCCGATGCCGCTCCCCCCCCAGGTGAAGGCCTGGTCACCGTCGCGGGTCGTGTCGGCATCCAGCGCCTGGAGGTCGATGCGGTCCGCGCCCGAGGTGAAGTCGGTGATGACGTCGGCCGCGTTGACCCGGCTGTGGCTGAGTGCGGTGAAGACGAAGGTGTCGGCCCCCTCGGCGCCCGTCAGGCTGTCCTGCTGGCTGCTGCCGAACAGGATGTCGTTACCCGCGCCGCCTTCGAGCCGGTCGTTCCCCGCGCTGCCGTCGAGGAGGTCCGCGCCGTCGCCGCCTTGCATGAGGTCGTTGCCCGCACTGCCGAACAGACGATCATCCCCCCCGTTGCCGGACAGGGCGTCGTCGCCCGTGTTGCCCTTGAGGAAGTTGGCGCCTGCGTTGCCGATGATGACGTCGTTGCCGTTCGAGCCCACGCCGTTGATGTTGCTCGACCCCTGGAGCGCCAGCGTCTCCACGCCTTCGCTCATGACCCAGTCGCTGGTGCTCTGGGCGATGTCCTGTCCGCCCAGGTCCCTGACGGTCGTGCTCTTGTGGCTGACTACGAAGACATCGTTGCCCGATGTCCCCTGGAGAACCCTGCCCGAGCCGCCGTCCGTGACGACGCCCGACCCGCTGGTCGGTGGCGGGGCTGGCGGGGGCGGGGGCGGAGGCAGTGTGCCCGTCCCGCCATTGACGGGCGCGGTCGGCGTGCCGGGTTCATTGGGCGGTTCGACCGGCGTCGTGTCCGGCCGATCGACGACGGCGGCGCCGTCATGGCGCACGTCGATGCCGTAGATCGACACCTGGCCTTCGCCGCGCGATGTCTCCTCGTTCGTGCCGAGGTAAAGGCCGGCCTTGAAGTAGAACCGGTTGTCGTCCCAGCCGCCGCCGATGGTGATGGAACTGGTGTAGGTGGTGCCGTCGGCCTGCAGCGTCAGCGTCAGGGCGTGGCCTTTGACGGCGAAGCTGTAGGTGAAGGTCTCGTCGAGACTGACCTGAGGGGTACGGCCCTGGGCGTCCTTGAACTCGTGATGGGCGTCGCGGGCCTGGACCTCGTTGCGGCCGTTGACCCAGTAAACGGTGCCGTTCTCCCAGTACATGCGCACGAGCTGGTGGTCGCCGCCGTGGATCTGGCCCACCACAACCTTGGCCGGTGCGCCGTCGAACGTCTGGGGCACGTAGTCCACCTGCATGGCCACCGCCATCGAGCCGCCCTGGTCGAGAGTCCAGGCGGCGTTCTGGCCGCCCACGAGCTCGCGCAGCTCGGACCGGGCGTAGCGGGCGCCGCCGGTGGTCACGCCCTCGACGGGGGCCTGCAGCACCATGGCGCCGTCGGAACCCGTGCGGAACCAGTCGCTGACATAGGACGAGAGGTCCTTGATCTCGGTGTAACGGCCCGCGAAGCCGCCCGCGCTGTCCACCGGCAACTGCAGCTTCCAGTCCCGCAGGTCGAAGTTCTGCCCCGGGCGAACCGATGCGCTCAACGGCATGAGAGCGCTCCCCCACGACGAGCCCAAAGGCCCCGAGGCATGATCGAGAAGGGCACGACATCATGGTCGCACCCGGCCGTCCCGAAGGACGACAGGAAGCTGGATTGCATGGCACTGTCCCACGTCGCGCGCCTTTGCGGCGCTTTCATTGCATTCAGGCCGCATCGCGGCTGGCGCCCGGCCCAAGGACAGATCTGTCGGAGCAGGCAAGCGGGTTTACAGCACGCATGGCTTTTGGCTGCCAACCCTGAACGGGGGCAATATCAAGGGATTAGCGGAAACCTGCCCGGGATGGGTGGGGTATTCCGCTTAACGATCAGCCGGCAAGCAGCATGATCGGGCCGTGTGCATGAACGAAATGGCGGGATCCGCCCAAGGTTCCTGCCTGTGGATGAAATTTGTTGGGGGGCCGACTGACCGACGACAAATCAAAGACTTAGGATCGGGTCCGGCGGCAGGGTGTGACATGGGCGTCATGCCTTCGGAAATGCCGAAGACGTCGGGCCAAGTTGCCTCTTTGGACAGTTTGGGCTGCTCGGCCATTGGCCCATCGTGCCGGCAAAAGCCTGCCGACAAAGAAGGCATGTCATGGCTTGGCCGAGCCTGATCGGATCGATCCCGCTCGGCCAGCCTGACGTGACCTGTCCGAAAGGACTGGCTGGGGACCAGGGGAGCGGCGCGTCAGCCCTGGATCTGCGCGGCCATCAGGGCGATGGCTTGCTGGTACACCGTTGCGGCGTTCCATTCCTGGAGCACCGGATAGTTGGGCTCGCCCTGTTGATAGCCGGCGCCGGGTTGCCAGCCCTTGCCCCGGAAGAAGTTGGCCGTCGAGGCCATCGCATCCGCCACGTCGGTCAGGTCCACCCGGCCGTCGCCGTTCCCGTCCTGGCCGTACTGAAGGATGTTGCCCGGAAGGAACTGGGTGTGCCCCAGTTCCCCATGCATGGCCCCCACCGACTGCGGCGAGACGGAGCCCTGATCCACCAGCGCAAGCGCCGCAAGCGCATGGGGTGCAAAGAAGTCGGGGCGACGGCAATCGTAGGCCAGGGTCGTAATGGCCGACAGCACGTTCGAGTCCCCCATGAAGTTGCCGAACCCGGTCTCCATGCCGTGGATCGCGATCAGCACCCCGGCGGGGACGCCATAGGCGGATTCGAGGGACTGATAGAACTCGGGGTTCTCGGCCAGCATGCGGCGGCCCTGGGACACGATCGTCTCGGCCCCGCGGATGCGCATGAACTCGTCCAGGGGATAGCGGAAGCTGTGCTGGTTGCGGTCGGCGTCGATGGTGCGGGTGGCGTAGCTCGTGCCCGCCAGGGCCGAAAGCCCTCGCTCGCCCACCCCATTGGCTGCGGCGACCTGGGCGAAGCCCTGCTTCCAGGCCTCGAAGCCCGAGGCGTCGTTTCCGCAGGTCAGGCCCTGAGCGGCCACCGGGCCGGCTAGGGCGAGGGCGGCAAGAAGAAGAGCAGGTCGCACGTGGGAAGTCTCCTTGAAGGCGGTCACGGCGGCATCGTCTTGAGCCTGCCGGGGATCTGTCTAGGTTCGCGGGGGAACATGGCGCGGGTCAAGGCTCCTTCCAGTCGGGCCGGCCCCGCCTCACGGAAACGGGGGACACCGGGTGCGAGCCCTTCTCATTGCTGTGATCGTGGCGCTGGCACTGGGCCTGGGGATCGGGATCGGCTTTGCCGGCGCCGGCCTGTTCGGGCCGCCCGCAATCGTTTCGGCCCCGCCCGCGCCCGCGCCCTCCATCACGGTGGCCCCAGAAGGCTCGGACGAGGCGGCCACGATCGACCTGTTCGGTGCGACCCGTGACAGCGTTGTGGCCATCTCCACCTCGGCGGCGCAGCGCGACCTGTTCGGGCGCAGCGCGGGAGAGGTGCCGCTGGGCACCGGGTCGGGCTGGCTGTGGGATGCGCAAGGCCATGTGGTCACCAACGCCCATGTGATCGAGGGCGCCACCGCCGCCTCGGTCCAATTGGCCGACGGGCGCGCCTTCGACGCGCGGCTGGTGGGCGCCGACCGGCTCCATGATCTCGCCGTCCTGCTGATCGAGGGCGAGGAGCTGCCCGCGCCGCTCCAGTTGGCCGCCCCCGAGCCGCCGCTGGTGGGCTCTCGCGTGCTGGCCATCGGCAACCCCTTCGGGCTTGATTGGACGCTGACCACGGGAATCGTTTCGGCGCTGGAGCGGGAGCTTCCGGGCGACCAATCGGGCAGCATCCGGCAGGGCCTGATCCAGACCGATGCCGCGATCAACCCCGGAAACTCGGGCGGGCCGCTGCTCAATTCGACGGGGCAGGTGATCGGGGTGAACACGGCGATCTACTCCCCCTCGGGCGGGAGCGCGGGCATCGGCTTCGCCATCCCTGCCGCGACGGTTGCCCGCGTCGTGCCCGAACTGATCCGATCGGGGCGCTATACCCCGCCCACGCTCGGGCTGGTCTTCGATCCGCGCATCAACGCCGCGATCAACCGACAGGGCCTTCCGGGGGCGGTCGTGCTGGACGTGGACCGGGGCTCCGAGGCGGCGCGGGCCGGGGTGGAGCCTGCGGACCTGCTGCGCGACGGCCGGGTGCGCCCCGGTCATGTGGTGACCGCCTTGGAAGGGGAGCCGGTCGCGACGCTCGACGACCTCCTGGGCGCGCTGGACCGTCACGCCGTGGGCGACCGGGTGGCCGTGACCTTTGACACCGGCGGCGGAGAGGAGCGGACGGTGGATCTGCCCGTCCTGGCCGGAAGCTAGGGGCAGGCCCGCAGGCCCCAAGGGTGGAGCGGGCGCAAGGGTCGCAGACCTCCAGCCTTGCCCCGAGGGTTCGCCACCGGTATCCGGGGTCGCACGACATTTAGGCATCCCGATGGCCCGACCCCCTCGACAGAACCAAGAAGACCGCGCCTCGTCCCGTCGCGTGGGTGCGCTGGCTGCGCTGTGGCCCTTCATGCGGCCTTATGGCGGCATGCTGACGCTGGCGCTGATCGCGCTGGTGCTGACGGCGGGGGTGTCGCTGATCCTGCCCATCGCGGTGCGCCGCGTCGTGGACAACTTCGGCATCGCGGAAACCCAGCTGCTCGACCAGTATTTCGGCGCGGCGCTGCTGATCGTGGGGCTGCTCGCTGTCGGCACGGCTCTGCGCTACTACCTCGTGACCCGGCTGGGGGAGAGGGTGGTCGCGGACATCCGCACCGCCGTCTTCGACCGCATGGTGGGCATGAGCCCCGCCGTCTACGAACGCCTCATGACCGGCGAGGTGCTGAGCCGGATCACCACCGACACGACGCTGATCCTGTCGGTGATCGGATCGTCCATCTCGGTCGCCCTGCGCAACACCCTGATCCTGTTCGGGGGGCTGGCGCTGCTCCTGTGGACCTCGGCCAAGCTCACGGGGCTGGTGCTGCTGATCGTGCCCGCCATCATCCTGCCCATCGTGGTGCTGGGGCGGCGGCTTCGGCGGCTGTCGCGCGAGAATCAGGACTGGATCGCGGCGTCTTCGGCCTCGGCCTCGGAGTCGCTGCAGGCCGCGCAGACGGTGCAGGCCTTCACCGCCGAAGAGCCCGTGCGGGCGCGTTTCCGCGACCTGACGGAGAAAAGCTTCCTGTCGGCCCGGACCCGCATCGGCGTGCGGGCGGTGATGACGGCCATCGTGATCTTCCTCATCTTTTCGGGCGTCGTGGGCGTCCTGTGGGTGGGCGCGCGCGACGTGGCGGCCGGGACCATGACCATCGGCAGCCTTGTCCAATTCGTCATCTACGCGGTCCTGGTCGCGGGGGCCGTGGGATCGCTGACCGAGGTTTGGGGCGAGGTCCAGCGCGCCGCCGGCGCGACCGAGCGGCTGGTGGAGCTGCTCCGCATGGAGGACAGCGTTCAGGACCCCGCCCGGCCCGTTGCCGTGCCCAGCCTTGCCGCCTCCGAGGTGCGTCTGGACGGGGTTACGTTCCATTATCCGACCCGGCCCGACCGTAGCGCCCTGCGTGGCGTGTCGCTGACCGTCCGGCCGGGCGAGACGGTGGCGCTAGTCGGTCCGTCGGGGGGCGGCAAGACCACGGTGATCCAGCTTCTCCAGCGGTTCTGGGACCCCCAGGAGGGGGCCGTGCGGGTGGGCGGCGTGGACCTTCGCGAGATGTCGCGCGAAGCGCTGCGCCGCCAGATCGCGCTGGTGCCGCAGGACCCGGTGATCTTTGGCGACACGGCGCGCGCCAACATCCGCTTTGGCCGCCCCGAGGCCACGGATGCCGAGGTCGAGGCCGCTGCTCGCGCTGCCGCCGCGCACGACTTCCTGACGCGGTTGCCCGACGGCTACGATACCTTCGTGGGTGAGCGGGGGGTGATGCTGTCCGGCGGGCAGAAGCAGCGCATCGCCATCGCGCGGGCGATCCTTCGGAACGCGCCGCTGCTGCTTCTGGACGAGGCAACCTCGGCGCTGGATGCGGAAAGCGAGCGTGCGGTGCAGACCGCGGTCGAGGCCTTGTCCAAGGACCGCACCACCATCATCGTCGCGCACCGTCTGGCGACCGTGAAGCGCGCCGACCGGATCGTCGTGCTGGAGGAGGGCCAGGTCGTGGCCGAGGGCACCCATGACGCCCTGGTGGCGCAGGGTGGGCTATACGCGCGCCTGGCCCGGCTCCAGTTCACCGAGGGCCTCGCAGCCGAATGACCCCGCGTCGGGCTTGTCTGGCCCGGCTCCCGATCCCATTCTCGTGATCACGGGGAGCCGTCATCAAGTCGGCCCTTGATCAAGGGAGGAACGGGTCATGGCCTTCGCCGGTCTCGCCGACAGTGCCGCCATCGAGTCGGAAGGGCCGTGGGACGACCGCGATCTGCCGCGCACGACCTGGGGCGTCCTGAGCCGAACCGCCGAGCGAGTGGGCGGACGCCCGGCCACCACCTTCCAGCTCCTGTCGGACCCCAAGGCCCCTTGCGAAACGCTGAGTTGGCGCGAGCTTCACGAGCGCGTGGCGCAGACGGCGAACCTGTTCCGGTCGCTGGGCATCGGGGAAGGCGACGCGGTGGCCTATCTCCTGCCCAACTGCACCGAGGCAATCCTGACCTATCTGGGCGGTCAGGTGGCGGGGATCGTCAATCCGATCAACCCGCTTCTCGACGCCGAGCAGATTGCGGGCATCCTGCGGGAAACGAGGGCCAAGGTGCTGGTGACCCTGCGGGCGTTTCCAAAGACCGATGTGGCGCAGAAGGCGGCCGAGGCGGTGGCGCTGGCGCCCGACATCCACACCGTCATTGAGGTGGATCTCCTGCGCTACCTGACCGGCGTCAAGAAGCTGGTGGTGCCGCTGATCCGGCCCAGAAGCCCGGTACGGCACAAGGCCCGCGTTCTCGATTTCGGCCGCGAGGTCGGGCGCCAGCCCCGAACGCTGCAATTCCAGGACAGCGCGGGCGACCGGGTCGCGGCCTACTTCCACACCGGGGGAACCACGGGCCTGCCAAAGCTTGCGCAGCACCGCTACCGGGGGCTCATCTACAATGGCTGGGTGGCCCATCGGCTGCTGTTCACCGAGAACGACACGATGATCTGCCCCTTGCCCATGTTCCACGTCTTTGCCGCCGTGGTCTGCATGGGGGCGTCCATCGCCTCGGGCGCGCATATCGTGCTGCCCACCCCGGCAGGGTATCGGGGCGAAGGGGTCTTCGACAACTTCTGGAGGCTGATCGAGCGGTACCGCGTCACCTTCCTCATCACGGTGCCCACGGCGTTGTCGGCGCTCATGCAGCGGCCGGTGAACGCCGACATCTCCTCGCTCCAAGTTGCCTTCTGCGGCTCCGCGCCGCTGCCCGTCGAGTTGTACCGACGGTTCGAGAAGGCGGCGGGCGTGACGATCTGCGAGGGTTACGGCCTGACCGAGGCGACCTGCCTCGTGTCGATCAACCCGCCACAGGGCGAAAAGAAGATCGGCTCGATCGGGGTGCCGTTCCCCTACACGCGCGTCCGCATCGTTGACCCCCATACCCACATGGAGTGCGAGACCGACGAGGTGGGCGAGATCTGCGTGGCGAGCCCCGGCGTCTGGAGCGGGCGCACCTATACCGAGGACGAACGGAACGCCGCGATGTTCTACCCCGGCGAGGACGGCCAGGTGCGTTGGCTGCGCACCGGCGACCTGGGGCGGCGGGATCCCGATGGGTATTTGTGGATCACGGGCCGCGCCAAGGACATCATCATCCGAGGCGGCCACAACATCGACCCCGCCGAGATCGAGTCCGCCTTGTGCAGCCATCCGGCGGTGGCCTTCGCCGGAGCCATCGGCCAGCCCGACGCCCATTCGGGAGAGGTGCCCTGCGTGTATGTGGAGCTGGTCAAGGACGCCTCCGCGACCGAGGCGGAGCTGCTCGAACACGCTCGCGCCCATGTCCATGAGCGGGCCGCCCAGCCCAAGCACCTGGAGATCATGTCCGATCTGCCCAAGACCGCGGTCGGCAAGATCTTCAAGCCGGACCTGCGCCGGAAAGCCATCCAGCGGGTCTATGACGAAGCGCTTGCCAACGCCGACGTGGCGGCCGAGGTGGCCCAGGTGGTGGAGGACCGCAAGCTGGGACTTGTGGCGCAGCTCCGGCGCACCGGCTCCGTCGCAGACGAGGACGTAGAGCGGGCGCTCGGGGCCTATACGCGCCCCTGGGCCTGGAGCCAGGACGACTGAGGTCCATCCGCGCCGGGGTGGAACAGCGCGCGCCCCGTCAGTATAGCCATCCGGGCCGCTTGCCCCCGGAGGCTTCCTGATGCTCTTCGCCTATCGTCTCGTGGACCGCCGCCTGGAGCGGATGGGGCCCAGCGCCGACCTGCGCGAAGCGATCTGGGTCGATCTTTACCGGCCTCAGCCCGAGCAGGCGGCCAAGGTGGCCGAGCAGCTCGGGATCGAGGTGCCGACGCTGGCGGACATGGAGGAGATCGAGATCTCCAACCGTCTGTACCGCGAGAACGGCAACGACTTCATGACGGCGATCCTGCCGGGCCAGTTGCCCGACGGAGCGCAGCTCAGCGGTCCCGTGACCTTCATCCTGACCCCGGAGCGGCTGGTCACCGTACGGCACCACGCGCCGCGGCCCTTCGAGACCTTTTCGGCCCGCGCGGACCGGTCCTCCACCGGCTGCGCGACGCATCTGAGGCTCTTCCTTGGGCTCGTGGAGGAGATAGTCTCGCGCCTCGCTGACCTTCTGGAGGCGACGGGGCGCGCGCTCGACACCATCGCGGCGCGGGTCTACGCCGGATCGAGCGAGCCGCTCACCCCGGCCGAACTCGAGGAGGCGCTGCGGGCCGTGGGCCGCCAGGGCGAGGTGCTGGCGCGGGTGCGCCTGGGTCTGCTGACGACCGAACGGATGCTTTCGGTCTTCGGGCTCTGGATGGAAGAGCGCAAGGACCTGGGCCTCAAGGGCTTCGTCAAGACGCTGATGCGCGATATGCAGGCGCTCGAGGTGCATGTGGACTTCCTGTCGGGGCGGGTCGGGCTCGCGACCGACACCACGCTTGGCATGGTGAACCTGAGCCAGAACCAGACGGTGCGGATCGTGTCGGTCGTGGCGGTGCTGTTCCTGCCGCCGACGCTGATCGGGACGGTCTACGGGATGAACTTCCACAACATGCCCGAACTGGACTGGCCCTGGGGCTATCCGATGGCGCTGGTGCTGATGGTTCTTTCAGCGGTGCTGAGCTGGGCTTACTTCAAGTGGCGCGGCTGGCTTTGAGCCGCCTTGCCGCGCCGCCGCATCGCCGCCTATCCTGACCGCGAAGGAGACGGCCTTGCGCAACCTGCACCATATCCCCCGAGCCGGGGCTTCGACATGACCGACGGTCCCGTCCTTCGCCTGGGCGACGCCGCCCCGGACGCCGAGCCCGCCTCGGCCCGGATGCCCGACCTGCTTCTTGCGGCCGAGGCGGGCTGGCTCCGGCCCGAGGGGCCGTTCCCGGCGCGGGGGCTCCTCCTGCGGCTCCGCTCGACGGACGAGGACGACGCGACGCTCCAGGAGGCCTGTCGCAGCCTGGCCCATGGCGGGATGCTCGATCTGGAGGTCGTGCTGCCTGAGGAGGCGGAGTGCGGACCCGGACTCGATGCCTTGGCGCTGCGGCTTGCCCGGATGGGACTTTTCCCTCGGCACGTGGCCGCCCTCCCTGAACCGCAGCTGGGCGGGGTCATCCCCCAGGAGCCCACGCCCCAGGCCTGCACCGAAGCGGTGGCGGCCGCATTCCCCGAGGCGCAGGTCGGGCTCGGCGTTCTCACCAGCTTTGCGGGCGACCGGCGGCCCACGGCCGAAGCGCCGGGCCATTACGTGACGCTGGGAGCCTCGGCCGTGGGCCCGGGCGCGGCGGACGCGGCCGTGCTGGAGGCGCTGGAAGTGCTTCCCCAGGTCTTTGCCGACGCGCGGGCGGCGGCTGGAACGCGGGCGTTGCGCCTGGGGCTCGTGTCGATGGCGCTGCGGCCTTGGCCGGGGTCGCGCTCTCACGGCACCGACCCCCGGCAGAAAGGGCTGCTCGCCGCCGCCTATGCGGTCGCCGCCTGCGCCGCCGCGGCCAAGGCCGGGGCCGAGGCCGTGGCACTCGCGGCTCCGGCCGGCCCCTTCGGGATCGTGGGCGACTCCGGGGAGGCCCGGCTGCTGCTCCATGTCCACGCGGGGCTTCATGCGGCGGCCGACCGGGTGGTCCGGGTCGATCCGGTGCCGGGCCTGCGCGGCATCGCCTGGGAGGGAGGCGCTGTCCTGGCCAACGCCTCGCTCGTGCCGGTCACGGTGCCTGCGCCCTTCGCGACGGGCGCGCACCTGTCCGCCGACGCCCTGGAGGCTGCAAGGAACCCGGACTGGCTGTCCCTCGCGGCGGGGCCGCTGCCGGGCGAGGTCACGCTGGGCCCCTGCGAGGTGCTGTTCGCGGGCGAGGCGGCTCAGTCCTTGTAGGGGTCCACGTCGCCCGCTGCGGCCATGACGACGCCGATGGGGTGGAGCACGTGCTCGATCTCCACGGTTCCGGCATGTTCGGCCAGGACGTCGGGCAGGCGGCGGTAGGCCTGCGGCGCTTCATCGAGGTCGCCGCCCACGACGGTCACCCCCTTCCGGAGGAGCCATAAGCGCATCTCCTCCGCGTCCACCCGCGGCGGACGCAGCACGCGGCCCGTCTTGCGGTCCAGCTTGCCCTTGGCGTCACTGCGCGACATCACCCGGCCCGCGCCATGGACGGTGGAATGAAGCGCCCGCGTGCTTTCGGGGCTGGCCACGCCCCGCAGGATCACCGCGTCGTCGCCCATGGAGCCGCCCACGAAGCCGCGCTGGCCGGGAAAGGCGGGCGTCGCGCCCTTGCGGACGACCCAAAGGTCACGGTCCCCGTGCCGTTCGCGCCAGACGAAGTTGTGGTGATTGTGGATCTCGTCCGTCACGGTCCCGCCGATGATCCGGCGCACCTTCTCGACCACCCAGTTCCGCCCGGCATAGGCATAAAGCCCGCCCAGCTCCACGCCCGCGAGGTAACCCTGGCCCGCATCGCTGTCGGCTGGCAGAAGAGCGGGCGGGGCGAGCATGTTCCCATTCGCCTTGGCGATCTGCAGGTACTTGGTCGTGATCTTGTGTCCGAGCCCGCGCGATCCGAAATGCGCGCCGATCCAGACGAAGCCCTCATCGTCGCGGAACAGGTCCACGTAGTGGTTTCCGCCGCCCACGGTGCCCAGTTGATCGCGAGCGAGGCGCTTCAGATCGCGGACCCCGGCGGCCTTCCACAGATCGCTTTCGAACAGCGGGTCGTCCACCTTTTCGGCGTTGGCGCGGCCCAGCCCGAAGCTCACGGTTCGGGCGATGTCCTGCAGGATCGTCGGTATCCGAGGGGCGATCGCCTCGAAGGGGGTGTCGAGCCGCACCGCCTTGTTTCCGCAAGCGATGTCGTAGCCCACGCCGCTGATCGACAGGTCATCCTCATAGGCCACCACGCCGCCGATCGGGTGGTTGTAGCCGAGGTGGCCGTCCGCGCAGAGCACGCCCGCGACCGCCGAGCCGGTCTTCAGGCAAACATCCATCTGCGACAGCGTCGCGTCGTCGTGACGACCGAAGATCGTGAGTGGGGCCGACATCCGCGCCTCCCTGGCCTGGGACGCGATGGTAGGCGGGTCGCGCGCCGGGGCCACACAAACCGCCAGGCAGGGCTCAGTCCGGTTCCGCCTCGCCGTCCTGCGGCCCGGTCACGACGAGGCGGGTGCCCCAGTCCCGGCAACGCCGGTCGAGGTCGGGCGGCAAGGCCCGGTCGGTGACGAAGACGTCGAGATCCGACAGAGAGCCCAGGCGCACCGGCGCGGTCCTCTGGAACTTGGAATGATCGGCCACGAGGATCCGCTGCCGCGACTGCGCGAGGATGGCTTGGTTCACCCCCACCTCCTGAAGGTCGAAGTCCAGAAGATCCCCGTCGCGGTCGAGCCCCGAGCAGCCGATGACCGCGAGGTCGAACTTGAACTGCCGGATCGTCTGCACGGCCAGGGTGCCCACGATGCCGCCGTCCGACCGACGGATCGTGCCACCCGCCAGGATGATCTGGCAATCGGGGTTCGCGACCAGGATGTTGGCCACGTTCATGTTGTTGGTCACCACGAGGAGGTTGCGGTGGCGCAGCAACTCGCGCGCAACCGCCTCGGTGCTGGTGCCGATGGCCAGGAACAGCGCGGCGTCATGGGGGATGAGTGCGGCGCAGGCGCGCGCCATGGCGGCCTTGGCATCGCCCTGGAGGCGACGCCGCTCTCCGTAGCCGATGTTGCTCGTGCCCGAGGGCAGGACGGCCCCCCCATGGACCCGTTCGAGCTGCCCGGTCTGCGCCAGCTCCGCGAGGTCGCGCCGGATGGTCTGGAGCGTCACGTCGAAGTGCCGGGCCAGCCCTTCCACGGTCACCTTCCCCTCGCGCCGGGCTAGCTCGACGATCTCGGGGTGGCGGAGCGTTTGCGACATCGTTCGTCCCGACGGGCCTGAGTGGAGTGGCAAGACTAGCACCTGCCGAATCTTCGCGCGAGCGCGGAAATCGCTGCATCGCAGCGCGCATGGATCAATAACGAACATCGGCGCGCATGAGCGTTGACGAAGCGCGCATGCCTCCGTTAGATTCGACACTGTTGGGAGAAGGGGACAAGGGTGACCGCGGAACGTTCGGACGTGACCTGCGACCTTCTCGTGATTGGCGGGGGCGTGAACGGCTGCGGCATTGCGCGGGACGCTGCGGGGCGCGGTCTGCGGGTGGTGATCTGCGAAAAGGACGACCTCGCGCAGGCGACGTCCTCGGCCTCGACCAAGCTCTTCCACGGCGGGTTGCGCTATCTGGAGTTTCTTGAGGTTCGGCTCGTGCGCGAGTCGCTCATCGAGAGGGAGCGGCTCCTGCGCGCCATGCCCCACATCTCCTGGCCGCTGCGCTTCGTGCTGCCGCTCCATCCCGACATGCGCTTTGAAAGCAGCACGCCGGTGTCGCGGATGATGGGCCGAGCCATGCCCTGGATGAAGGGCCGCCGGCCCGATTGGCTGATCCGGCTGGGGCTGGGGCTCTACGACAACCTTGGCGGGCGCGAGATCCTGCCGGGGACCCGGACGGTGGACCTGACCACCGATCCGGCCGGGCGACCGCTGAAACCGCGCTTCCGCCGCGCCTTCGAATACTCGGACTGCTGGGTGGAGGACTCGCGGCTCGTGGTGCTGAACGCGAAGGATGCGGAGGCCCGAGGGGCCACGGTTCTCACCCGCACACGTGTCGTGGCCGCCCATGTCGAGAATGGCCACTGGCTGGCCGAGACCGACGGGCCTGGGGGGGCGGGCACCATCCGCGCCCGCGCCGTCGTCAATGCCAGCGGCCCCTGGGCGGGCGAAGTGCTGAGCCGCGCGCTGGGCCTGCAAAGCCGTGACCGCATCCGGCTCGTGCGTGGGTCGCATATCGTCACGCGCAAGCTGTTCGACCACGACCGCTGCTACTTTTTCCAGGGGAGCGACGGACGGATCATCTTCGCGATCCCCTACGAGACCGACTACACCCTGATCGGGACGACGGACGTCGAGCACCCGGACCCCTCCGTGCCGCCCGTCTGCACGCCGGAGGAGCAGGAGTACCTTTGCGCCTTCGCGTCGGAGTACTTCGCCAAGCCCGTAACACGCGACGACATCGTCTGGACCTATTCGGGCGTCCGGCCCCTGTACGACGAGGGCGCGCAGTCCGCGACGGCGGCCACGCGGGACTATACGCTCAAGCTCGACGCCGCGCCGGGCGCGCCGGTTTTGCATGTGTTCGGTGGCAAGATCACCACCTACCGCCGGCTGGCCGAGGCGGCGCTGGAGAAGATCGGCCCGGTGCTGGGCAACACGGGGAGGCCCTGGACTGCCGGCGTGCCGCTGCCCGGCGGCGACTTTGCGGTGGACGGCGTGGGCCGCCTTGTGGCCGAGTTGCGGGGGGCGCATCCGTTCCTGACCGATCGTTGGGCCCTGCGGCTGGTGCGCGCTTATGGCACCGAGGCGCGTGACGTCCTGGGCGGCGCCAAGGCGGCGGCCGATCTGGGCAAGGATTTCGGGGCAACGCTCACCGAGGCGGAAGTGCGCTGGCTCATGACGCGCGAATACGCGCGGACGGCCGACGACGTGCTCTGGCGGCGCAGCAAGCTGGGGCTCCGGCTGGATGCGGCGCGGGCGGAGCATCTGGACCAATGGATGCGTGCGGCGCAGGCCGGGGATGGCCAACGGCAGGATGCCACGCGTCCGGCGGTCTCCGGGGCACGAGGGTAAGGGGGCGGCGATGACCTTGGAGTTGCGCGGCGTGTCCAAGACAGTGGGACGGCAGGTTCATGTGCATCCCACGAACCTCATGCTTCAGAAGGGGACGATGAACGTCCTGCTGGGGCCGACCCTGTCGGGAAAGACGACCCTGATGCGGCTCATGGCCGGGCTGGACGTACCGACGGCGGGCCGGGTGCTCTGGAACGGGCAGGATGTGACCGGGCTGCGCGTCCAGGACCGCGCGGTGGCGATGGTCTACCAGCAGTTTATCAACTACCCCTCGATGACGGTGTTCGAGAACATCGCCTCGCCCCTGCGCCTCCTGGGCCGCCCGCGCGGCGAGGTCGAGGATCGGGTCCGCCGGGCCGCCGCCCTCATGCGGCTCGAGCCCTACCTCCAGCGTCGGCCGCTGGAGTTGTCGGGCGGCCAGCAGCAGCGCTGCGCATTGGCCCGGGCGCTGGTCAAGGAAGCGGGACTGGTGCTCCTCGATGAGCCCCTGGCGAACCTGGATTACAAGCTGCGCGAGGAGTTGCGTGCCGAGATCCCCCGCATCTTCGAGGAAGCGGGATCGATCTTCGTCTATGCCACAACCGAGCCGGAGGAGGCGCTACTGCTGGGCGGCAACACGGCGACGCTTTGGGAAGGGCGGGTGACGCAGTTCGGCCCGACACCCGACGTGTACCGCAATCCGGTAGATGCGACCACGGCGCGGGTGTTCTCGGACCCTCCGATGAACTTCCTCCGCGTGGCTAAGCGGCTGGCGCAGATCCAGTTCGGGGCGGGGCAGGGCATCCCTGCCGTCGGGTCCTTGGCCGCGCTGCCCGAGGGCGTCTATGTCGCGGGCTTCCGGGCGAACCACGTCGGTCTCGACCGGCCCACGGGCGAGGCGCTGGAGTTCCGGGCCACGGTCCTGGGCTCCGAGATCACGGGCTCGGAAACCTTTGTTCACCTCGACCATGATGGCGTCCGCTGGGTGGGGCTGGTGCCGGGGGTGCGGGATCTTGCTCCGGGGATGCCGGCCACGGTTTGGGTCAACCCCGCGCATGTCTTCGTTTTCGGCGAAGATGGCCGCCTCGTGACCTCTTCCGCAACCTCCATGGCGGCGTGACCCGATGGCTCAGATCACCCTCCAGAATCTGGCGCATTCCTACCTGCCCAACCCCAAGGGCGAGGATGACTACGCTCTCAAGCAGCTCGACCATGATTGGACCGACGGGGAGGCTTATGCGCTTCTTGGCGGGTCGGGCTGCGGAAAGACGACGCTTCTCAACATCATCTCGGGACTGATCCGGCCGTCGCGCGGGCGCATCCTGTTCGACGGGCGCGACGTGACCGACGCGCCGACCGCGCAACGCAACATCGCACAGGTGTTCCAGTTTCCGGTCGTCTACGACACGCTGACCGTGCGCGACAACCTGGCCTTCCCCCTGCGGAACCGGGGCTTGCCTGCGGCGCAGGTGGCCCAACGGGTGCAGGCCGTGGCGCGGATGCTGGGACTGGAGGAGATGCTGCCCCGACGCGCGCGGGGGCTTACGGCGGACGCCAAGCAGAAGATCTCCCTCGGGCGCGGCATGGTGCGGCAGGACGTCAACGCGATCCTGTTCGACGAGCCGCTGACCGTCATCGACCCCCACATGAAATGGGAACTGCGGACCCAGCTCAAGGCGCTGCACCGCGAGTTCGGGCACACGATGATCTATGTGACCCACGACCAGACCGAGGCGCTGACCTTTGCGAGCCGCGTCGTCGTCATGCACGAAGGGCGCGTGGTCCAGATCGGCACCCCGCAGGAGCTGTTCGAGAGGCCCGCCCACACCTTTGTCGGCTACTTCATCGGCTCGCCGGGCATGAATCTGCTGCCCGCGCGGGTTGAGGGCGACCGCGCGCATATCGACGAGAGCGGCACCATCGCCCTCGGGCGTGGCTACGGCGGCCTTGGCGGGCGGATCGAGATCGGCGTACGGCCCGAATTCGCACGGCTCTCGGCCCATGAGGGCCTGCCTGTGGTCATCCGGCGGATCGAGGACGTGGGTCGTCACCGGATCGTCCGAGCCGATCTGGGCGGGCGCCCCATCAACATCGTCGCGAGCGAGGATGAGCCCATCGGCCCCGACATGACGCGGGTGGTCTTCGACCCGGCCCATGTGGGCGTCTATGCCGATGGCTGGCGCGTGGAGGGCAGCCCCAGATGAACAAGCCCATCAACAACCGCGCTTGGTTCCTGGTCCTGCCGGTGCTGGTCCTCGTGGCCTTCTCGGCGGTGATCCCGCTGATGACCGTGGTCAACTACTCGGTCCAGGACACCTTCGGCGACAACGAGTTCTTCTGGAACGGCATCTACTGGTTCGACGACCTGCTCCACAGCGAGCGGATGTGGAACGCGCTGGGCCGGCAAATCCTGTTCTCGGCCATCGTGCTGCTGATCGAGGTGCCGCTGGGCATCTTCATCGCCCTCCACATGCCCAAGAAGGGCTTTTGGTCCTCGGTCTGCCTTGTCCTGATGGCGCTGCCGCTGCTGATCCCGTTCAACGTGGTCGGCACGATCTGGCAGATCTTCGGACGCGTGGATATCGGCCTTCTGGGACGGGCGCTGGCGGGGCTGGGCCTCGACTTCAACTACACGCAGGACGTGATCGACGCCTGGGTCATCATCGTCGTCATGGATGTCTGGCACTGGACATCGCTGATCGCGCTTCTGGCCTATGCCGGGCTGCGGTCCATCCCTGACGCCTACTACCAGGCCGCCAAGATCGACCAGGCCAGCCGCTGGGCCGTGTTCCGCTACATCGAGCTTCCCAAGATGCGCGGCGTCCTTGTCATCGCGGTGCTGCTCCGCTTCATGGACAGCTTCATGATCTACACCGAGCCTTTCGTGGTCACCGGCGGGGGCCCTGGCAACGCGACGACCTTCCTGTCCATCGACCTCGTGAAGATGGCGCTGGGGCAGTTCGACCTGGGGCCCGCCGCTGCCTTCTCGATCATGTACTTCCTGATCATCCTGCTCGTCTCCTGGGCGTTCTACACCGTCATGACCAACCTCGACCGCGAGGAGGGACCCCAATGACCGAAACGCTCGCCTCTCCCGTCGCGGCAGCCCCCGTGAGGGCCGTCCGCGTGCGCCCGGAACGGTCGGTGGCCAGCGCGGTGGTCCTGACGCTCTACATTCTTTTCCTGCTCCTGCCGATCTACTGGCTCGTGAACATGAGCCTGAAGACCAACAGCGAGATCCTGGGCGGCTTCTCGCTCTGGCCACGGAACCCGACGCTGGCGAACTACCTGACGATCCTGACGGACCCGTCCTGGTACATGGGTTATGTGAACAGCCTGATCTACGTCCTGCTGAACACCGTGATCTCGGTGACGGTGGCGCTGCCGGCGGCCTACGCCTTTTCGCGCTACTCGTTCCTGGGCGACAAGCACCTGTTCTTCTGGCTGCTCACGAACCGGATGGCCCCGCCTGCCGTCTTCGCGCTGCCGTTCTTCCAGCTTTATTCCGCGGTCGGCCTTTTCGACACGCATATCGCAGTCGCCTTGGCACACTGCCTCTTCAACGTGCCGCTGGCGGTGTGGATCCTCGAAGGCTTCATGCGCGGCGTCCCGCGCGAGATCGACGAGACCGCCTACATCGACGGCTACTCCTTCCCGCGGTTCTTCGCCCGCATCTTCATGCCCCTGATCGCGTCGGGGATCGGCGTCGCGGCGTTCTTCTGCTTCATGTTCTCCTGGGTGGAGCTGCTGCTGTCCCGCACGCTCACCTCGACCGAGGCCAAGCCCATCGCGGCCACCATGACGCGCACCGTCTCGGCCTCGGGCCTCGACTGGGGGGTGCTGGCGGCGGCGGGCGTCCTGACCATCATCCCCGGGGCGCTCGTGATCTGGTTCGTGCGCAACTACATCGCCAAGGGCTTTGCCCTGGGGAGGGTGTGATGAGCGACGCAGCACGCGATCCGCGAACGGCGTCGGGCCTGATCGCCCCGGTGGACGAACATGCGACCGCGCCGGCGCGCCCGGCCCGGGTCGGCGTCCTGACCGCGATCATCGTCGCGGTGATGGGGGGGCTTCTGGCCCTCCTGTTCCAGGCCGCGCCGCGCACCGACGAGGGGGTCGCCTGGGGCGACCCGATGGTGCCCGGCGGCTGGATGGCCTGGACGCTGGCGACGGCGTTGTTCTTCTGGGTGATCGCCGCGCTGATCCTGTCGATGCTGGTCCTCGCCATCCGCTACCCGGAGACGCCGCGCGTAGGCATCCTGCGGATCGAGACGACGCGGGGCGACCGCCTGTTCATCACGCTCCTGGGCTCGGCCTTCATCAACCTGGCCTGGCTGGGGTTCGTGGGGCAGGCCCAATGGGGGGCGCTGGTGGTTTGCCTGATCTATGCCGCAGCGGTCTTCCGCTGGGCCTGACGAGGTTCCGGGACGGGCCGCACCGGAGGATGCGGCCGATCCCGACAAACGGAACAACAAGGAAACAGGGAGGAAGAACAATGAACCTGACGTTGAAGTCCACCACGGCGCTTGCCTTGGCGCTGTCGGTCCTGGGGGCGACCACCGCCCGGGCCGACATGGAGGCCGCGCGCCAGTTCCTCGACGAGACGATCCAGCGATCGGCGCTGACCCGCGAGGAGCAGGAAGCCGAGATGCAGTGGTTCGTGGATGCCGCCCAGCCCTTCCAGGGCATGGAGATCAAGGTCGTCTCCGAGACGATCCCGGTCCACGAATATGAATCGCAGGTCCTCGCCCCGGCCTTCACGGCGATCACCGGCATCACCGTCACCCACGACCTCATCGGCGAGGGGGACGTGGTCGAGCGTCTGCAAACCCAGATGCAGTCGGGCGAGAACATCTACGACGCCTATGTGAACGACTCGGACCTGATCGGCACCCACTGGCGCTACCAGCAGGCCCGGTCGCTGACCGACTGGATGGCGGGGGAGGGGGCCTCGGTCACGTCGCCCACGCTGAACCTCGACGACTTCATCGGGATCCAGTTCACGACCGGCCCGGACGGAGAGCTGTACCAGCTTCCCGACCAGCAGTTCGCGAACCTGTACTGGTTCCGCTACGACTGGTTCAACGACGAAAAGAACATGGCCGACTTCGAGGCCGAGTACGGCTATCCGCTGGGCGTGCCGGTCAACTGGGCCGCCTACGAGGACATCGCCAAGTTCTTCACCGGCCGCGACCTGTCGCACATGGGCGTCGAGGGCGAGGTCTTCGGCCACATGGACTACGGCAAGAAGGACCCGAGCCTCGGCTGGCGGTTCACCGACGCCTGGATGTCGATGGCCGGCATGGGCGACGTGGGCGAGCCCAACGGCCTGCCCGTGGACGAATGGGGCATCCGCGTCAACGAGAACTCGCAGCCGGTGGGCTCCTGCGTGGCGCGGGGCGGGGCGACCAACGACGCCGCCGCCGTCTATGCCATCGAGAAATATGTCGAATGGCTGGGCGCCTATGCCCCTCCGGCCGCCGCTGGCATGACCTTCTCCGAGTCCGGGCCCATCCCGGCCCAGGGGCAGGTCGCGCAGCAGATGTTCATGTACACCACCTTCGTGCCCTCGCTTGTGGAGCCCGGCATCCCGGTCATGAACGAGGACGGCACCCCGCGTTGGCGCCTCGCCCCATCGCCCCACGGCGCCTACTGGCAGGACGGCATGAAGGTCGGCTACCAGGACGTGGGAAGCTGGACGATCATGGAGTCCACCCCGGTGGATCGTGCGCAGGCCGCTTGGCTTTACGCGCAGTTCGTGACCTCCATGACCGTGGACGTGGAAAAGGCCCATGCCGGCCTGACCTTCATCCGTGAATCCACCATCCAGCACGAAAGCTTCACCGAACGCGCCCCGCTTTTGGGTGGCCTCGTGGAGTTCTACCGTTCGCCCGACCGCGTCCGCTGGTCGCCCACGGGCACCAACATCCCCGACTATCCGCGCCTGGCGCAGCTCTGGTGGCAGAACATCGGTGATGCTTCCTCGGGGGCGAAGACCGCTCAGGAAGCGCTCGACGCGCTGTGCGAGCAGCAGGAAGAGGTGCTGGCGCGGCTTGAACGCTCGGGCGTTCAGGGCGAGCTCGGCCCCGTCCTGGGTGAGGAGCAGGACCCGCAGACCTGGATCGACGAGCCGGGCGCCCCGGTGGCCGAACTCGCGGACGAGCGCGGCAACCCCGAGACGGTCAACTACGACGAGCTGATCCAGTCCTGGCAGGCCGCTCCGGCGCAGTGATCCAACACGGGCCGAGACCTGCCCGACAGGCCCCGGCCGATCATTGGCCCCGCGTCCATGGCGCGGGGCCTTTATCATTCGCGCATCTGCCCAAAGGGATTGTATCGATACCTCCAGTCTGACCGGACCCATCTCGCGGCCCTGCAATGGCCCAGGTCCAGCTTGGAGCGGACGGCTGACTCTGTGGGCGTTGACCCATATTCCTGCGTAAACATAGTCAATTTCCCGGATTGGTTCCTGGAACTGCCAGTCGTGAGCAGTTTGTTAACCATGGTGGACCAAGGGTGGCGGCGAGTTGCCGTGGTGGCAGCCCAAGTCAAGTTGCTGCGCGAAAGTGGAACATGCGTCTCACCCTCAAACTCAAGCTGACCGTTGTCTTCGCCGCCGTGATTCTGTCGGCAGGTGGCGGCATGGGCCTCGCGCTCACGGATTTGGCTGCCCTGAACGGGCGCGTGTCCAGCCTTGCGTCCATCAATGCCGAAAGCCTTCGTCTGGCCGGGGCGATCAAGGCCGACGTGATCACCATACAGCGCGACCTTCGGGACATCATCCTGTCCGACGACATGGCGACCATCGCAGCGCTTCGGGACGAGATCACGGGCTTGCGCGAACATGTGGACCTTGCAAAGGCGCAACTTACCGAACTCAGCGCTCAGGAAGGAAACACAGGTCTCGACCGGTTCGCTGAACTCACCGTGCAGCTTCGGACGGTCAACAACGAGGTGGCCCGCCTCGCGCTTCTGGGGACGCCGGAAGGGGACGACCAGGCGTTCCGCCTGCTGGCCAGCCAAGGCCTCGCTATCTGGGCGCAGATGGAGGCTAACCTCAATGAGATGGTGCAGGCCGAGCATGAGCACATGGCCGAGGCCGCCGCGGAGTCGGGGGAGCTTTACGCCATAGCCCGCGACCTCCTGATCGCGCTGGCCTTGGGCAGCGTCCTGATCGGTGCGCTGGGTGCGTCCTGGGTCATCCGGGCCATCTCGCGCGGGATGAAGCGCGGTGTCGATCTGGCTGGCCGGGTGGCGAATGGCGATCTCACCGAACTGGCCGAGATCCATGGCAACGATGAGATCACCGATCTTCTCGGACGTCTCAACGGTATGATCCTTAAGCTGCGCGAGGTCGTGGGGGGTGCGTCGGTCGGTGCGCGCAACGTCGCTACCGGCGCGACCGAGATGGCGGCCACCGCGCAGCAGCTGAGCCAGGGCGCGACCGAGCAGGCCGCTGCGACCGAGGAAGCCTCGGCCTCCGTCGAGCAGATGGCGGCCAACATCAAGCAGACGGCCCAGAACGCCACCGAAACGGAAACCATCGCCACCACCTCGGCCGACAGCGCGCGCCGGGTAGGCGAGAACGCCGCCCAGTCGATCCGCGCCATGAAGACGGTGGCCGAGCAGATCCTGGTCATCCAGGAGATTGCCCGCCAGACCGACCTGCTGGCGCTCAACGCCGCCGTGGAGGCCGCGCGGGCCGGGGAGCACGGGCGGGGCTTCGCCGTGGTGGCGTCCGAGGTCAGGAAACTGGCAGAGCGCAGCCAGGCCGCCGCGTCACAGGTGAGCCGCCTGTCAGCCGAAACCTCGATCACGGCGGAAGGCACCGGCCAGAGCCTTGAGCGGCTGGTTCCCGAGATCGCGCGCACGGCCGAACTCGTGGGCCAGATCGGCGGCGCGAACCGCGAGCTGGCCACCGGTGCCGCGCAAGTCACCCTGGCCATCGAGCAGCTGAACGAGGTCACGCAGCAGAACACCGCCGCCTCCGAGCAGGTGGCCACGACCGCCGAGGAACTGGCTGCCCAAGCCGAGATGCTGCGGTCGGCCATCGCGTTCTTCCGCATTGGCGGGATCGAGGTCGCGCCTGCCGCGCCCCTGGCTCTCCCTCAGGGCAAGGCTGCCGCGGCCCCCCGATCGGCCCGGTCGTCCGGGTTTGCCTTCGATCTGGAGACGGGCGAGGACGAACTCGATGCGGGCTTCGTCCGGAGCCCGGCGCGCGGCTCGTCCGCCAGGGCCGCCTGACCGGAGACGGCTTAGGGGCAGGCGTGCTCTGTGCGCTCCCGAGATGGCGGGTTCATGGAGCGATCAATCGCTGTCGCCGCATGTGGACGAAAGTGCATCTCCGGCGCGGCAAGGGTCGTCGCCATCTGGAGTCCTGTCGAAAAGGGCTGTCAGGCGCGCCCGTCGAAGGCGTATTCCAGCAGCCCGAAGGCGAGAAGGATCATGGTCGCCCCCACGACCAGATCCAGCACGCGCCACGCGGCGGGTCGTGCGAAAAGTGGCGCGAGGAGTCGTGCGCCGAAGCCCAAGGCGGTGAACCAGGCCGCGCTGGCCAGTCCCGCTCCGGCCACGAAGGATCCTTGCGCCCCGGCTGGCTGAGCGGCCCCGATGGACCCCACGAGCAGGACCGTATCGAGATACACGTGCGGGTTCAGGAACGTGAAGGCCGCGACCTGCGCCAGCGCCGCTCCTAGCGACCGCGCGGCCCCCCCTTGATCCGCCACGAGCCGTTCGGGCCGGGCAGCCCGCTGCAGCGCCGCGAGGCCGTACCAGCCCAGGAACACGGCCCCGCCCAGCGCCAGAAGAGTCACAAGTCCCGGCAAGCCCTTGAGCGCCACCCCAAGGCCTGCCACCCCGGCCGCGATGAGCACGAGATCGGCGCAGGCGCAGAACAGCACGACGGCTCCCACATGCTCGCGCCGAAGACCCTGCCGGAGCACGAAGGCGTTCTGCGAACCGATGGCGATGATGAGGCCAGCCGAAAGGGCGAAGCCGGTCAGGAAAGAGGATGAAGCAGCCATGCACGCTTCCTTGCCGCGGCAGGGGACTGTAGGCCAGTTAAAGATGCTAACATCGCTGAAGCGGAGCTAATGATGCTCGACTATCCCGCCTTGGCCGCCTTGGCCGCCGTTGTCCGGGAGGGCGGGTTCGAACGGGCGGCGGCCGTGCTGGGCGTCACGCCGTCGGCGGTATCGCAGCGCATCCGCGCATTGGAGGAGCGGGTCGGCACGACGCTGGTCGTGCGTTGCCAACCCCCGAAACCCACCGAGGCCGGAACCCGCCTCTGCGCCCATGTCGAGCGGGTGCGCCTTCTGGAGGGCGAACTTGTCGCAGGGCTGCCCGTGCTGGGGGAACCCGGCCGCGGGAACGCCGCACCGGTGACGCTTCGAGTGGCCGTCAACGCGGACAGCCTGGGCAGTTGGTTCCTGCCGGTCATGGCTCGCTTTGCCGAACGCACCGGCGCGTTCCTGGATCTGGTGCTGGACGGCGAGGAGCACACGGCCGAACGTCTGCGCTCGGGCGAGGTGCTGGCCGCCGTGACCGCCGATCCGGTGCCGGTTCCGGGATGCCGTATGCGTCTGCTGGGCGCCCTGCGCTATGTCGCCACCGCGAGCCCCGGCTTCCTGCGCCGCCATGCGCCACAGGGCGTGGATGCCGCCGCGCTGGCCCGCGCGCCCGTCCTGCGGTTCGATCGCAGGGACGGCCTTCAGGCGCGCTGGGCGCAGGAGGTGTTGGGGATCCCGCTCGACGCGCCGACGCATTGGGTACCATCCACGCAAGGGTTCCTCGACGCGAGCCTCGCGGGCCTGGGCTGGGCTCTCAACCCGAAGCGGATGGCCGACGCGCATCTGGCGGCCGGGCGCCTCGTGGAGCTCGTGCCGGGACGGCCGCTCGACGTGGCCCTTCATTGGCAGCACGCCCGACTTGGGGCGCGCCTGCTCGACGTGCTGACCCACGAGGTCGCCACAGAGGCGAAGCGCAGCCTTTCGCAGCCCGCCGAGAAGCAGGAGTCCTGATCGCGATGGGACAGAGGGTCATGCCTCGGCTTGCTCTGCAAGGAGAGGGTCAGGGCGAAGGGCAAGCAAATGCATTGGCTGCGGCTAGGACATCCGCGATCGCCTGAGGGGAACCGACTGAGGAATGGGCTGCCGACGATAGGAGCAACCGTGTCGAACGCCTACGCCCTGCACCGGCCCGGTCCCGCAGCGTCCCGCTTTCGTCCGCAAGCGCGCCGCTATCCAAGGTATTCCTGCCTGCTCCATGAACCAACGGCGGCTCGCATCTCGTGGCTGGGTGCCCCATTTCTCCAAGTCGAGCACCGGTCCGACACCAGTCATGCGCTTCTTGGGTCCGACAGCTGGACGACCACGGAGACGCCGGATGCAACAGCACGGCGCCGCGCCGACAGCGTGGCCCAAACGGACGGCCGACTGTCCTGCCCATCCGGCGGGGCCCAAGGCTGCCCCGGACAGGTTGCGCCGAGTGCCCGCGGTCGTTACGCCCAGTGCGCGGTGACAGAATGGAGCACGGTCGACCGATGTCTGCGGCGAGGCTGAAGGTACGCATCGTGGCAAGGGGGCCGCGCCTCGATCGGCGCGAGAGCCGTCGTCGCGGTCGTCCGGTGTTCCTGCAGCGGGGCTCGGACATCATGCGGTCGCAGCAGCTTGCGACGTTGATCCAGCCTCATCTCCCGCCGCATATCGACCTCAGCATATCGATCATTCCGCGGATCGCGTTCCGTTGGCTGACGCCCTGGATCCTCGCCCAGCCCGAAGCGGTCTTCATCCTCCTCAAGAACGTGGCCCATGCCATGAGTGCCGATCAACTGGATCTGCTGCGCAAGCGCGCGATCGCGGTCGGCGTGGACCACATCGATGGCGACCCGGCAGCCATCGATCTTGGCCGCTTCGATGTTCATGTGTCCGCCTCCTATGCCGGGCTCGCCGCGTTGGAGCAGGCCTGCCAAGGCCTGCAGGCAAAGGCTGCCCTCCTCCTGCACCATGCCGATCCCCGCCTGGACGGGCTGGCCTTCCCGACGCTGCCACGCGTGGAGACGGTCTATCTGGGGTACCCGCCCAACCTTCTGCTGCCGGCGTCCCTCGCGGGCGAGGTGGAGGTCCTGCCGGTCGTCACGCCGGACGACATGGCCCGCGCGATACCGCGTCTGCCCGACTTCAACCTCCACTACGGAGTGCGGCCGCCGCCGCCTACCGATCGGACGCTCCGGGTCTACAAGCCCTTCACCAAGGGGATGACCGCGGCGGCATGTTCCTCCAACATCATCGTCAACCGCGACGTGGACGACGCCGTGGCCTTTCTGGGCGAGGACTACCCCTACCTCGTGGATGATGTGGAGCCGGACGCGATTGCCGCCGCGCTCGACCGGGCCAAGGGCGATCTCGGAACGCCCCGATGGACGGAGTCCTTGGCGCGCATGGCCCGGATCAGGGCTCTGGTCTCCGGCCCGAACCTTGCGCGGCAGTTCACCCGGATCCTGTCTCTCGTCACATGAGGCGGGCCTCCTCGGACCCTCCAGAGAGGAGCTTCGCGTGCCCAGGCGACGGTCATGATGGCTGTCCTTCAGCCATCGATCCGTGCCCTCTCCACCGAAGAGCTTCCACGAGGAGGGTCAGGGCGGGGGCCATCTGCCGACGGCTGGGATAGTAGAGGTAGTACCCTGTGGCAGGCGGGCACCACTCCGAAAGCACCTGCACGAGCCGCCCATTCCTTAGGGGGCGGGCCGCGATATCCTCGGGGACATAGGCCAGGCCCAGGCCTTCGACCGCCGCCTCGAGGGCGGGCTGCGCGTCGTTGAAGACCAGCGGCCCATCCACACGGACGTTCAGCGCGCGCGCGTCCTGCTCGAACTCCCAGGCATAAATCCCACCTGACGTGCTGTGCCGGTAGTTGATGCAGCGATGCGCCGTCAGGTCCTGCGGCACCACCGGAGCGCTCCGGTCCGCCAGATAGGCCGGAGAGCCCACGACGATCCAGCGCATCTCTGGTCCGATGCGGACGGCGATCATGTCGCGCTCGACCTGCTCGCCCAGCCGGATGCCGGCGTCGAACCGCTGGCTGACGATGTCCACGAAGCCATGCTCGATCATCACCTCGACGGTGATGTCCGGGTAATCCGGCAGGAGCCGCTTCAGCGCCGGGCGAAGGATGGTCTGGCAGGCATGGGCGCTCGTGGTGATCCGGATCGTGCCAGCAGGCTTGTCCCGAAGCTCTCCCAAAGCCGACAGCCCGGCCGCAATGGCCTCCATCCCGGGCCGGGCGGCCAGGAGCAGCCGCTCGCCCGCCTCGGTCGGTGCGACGCTGCGCGTCGTCCGCGTCAGCAGCCGAACCCCGAGCCGTTCCTCGAAGCTGCGGATGGAATGGCTGAGGGTGGACTGCGTAAGGCCGAGGCGAGCGGCGGCGCGGGTGAAGCTGCGTTCCTCGGCCACAGCGAGGAATACACTCAGGTCGGTCAGATCATCGCGCCGCACTCATGGTCTCCGTCGATAGCCCCATGCGATTCTTAAGCCCTAATCGCTGGGTCACCCAGGTGTATCTAAGACGGTGGATGCGGAAGCCCGATTCCCGCCCCGACGCTGTCCAGCCGCATGCCTGCACGCGGTCGATGGCGAGCCTGTCCTGTCCCGACCAAGGAACCCAAGCCCCATGTCCGCTCCTGCCGCTGTCCTGCCCGCCTCCGGTGCCGACCGACCCGCCTGGGGCCCGGTGCTGGCCATGACGCTGTGCGTGGTCGTTCTGATCGCGTCCGAGTTCCTGCCTGTGAGCCTGCTTACGCCCATGGCGCGCGACCTCGGCCTGACTGCGGGGCAGGCGGGGCAGGCCATCTCCATATCCGGCCTTTTCGCCGTGCTCACGAGCCTGTTCGTCACCCGCCTTGTCGGCACCTACGACCGACGTCACGTGGTGATCGGCATGGCCCTGCTTTTGGCCGTGTCGGGCAGCCTGGTGGCTGCGGCTCCGAACTTTGTTGTGCTGATGACCGGACGCGCGCTTCTTGGGGTCGCGATCGGCGGCTTCTGGTCACTGAACACCGCGATCATCATGCGGCTTCTGCCCGCGGCCCTGGTGCCCGCAGGTCTGGCGGTCAGCAACGGCGGAGTGGCCTTTGCCTCCACCGTGTCGGCTCCGCTGGGCAGCGCCTTGGGCGACGTGATCGGCTGGCGCTGGACGTTCTTTGCGGTGGTGCCGCTGGCCCTCGTCGCGGCCGCGTGGCAGGCCATGGCCCTGCCGCGCCTTCCCGCCGGGGATCAGGGCCGAACGGGCGGTGTCCTGCGGTTACTGCGAAGCCGGCAGATCGCCCTAGGCATGGCGGCCATCCTGATGTTCTTCATGGGGCAGTTCGCGCTTTTCACCTATCTGCGTCCGTTCCTGGAGCAGGTAACCGGCGTCGATATCGCAACGCTTTCGGCGCTTCTCCTGATGATCGGCGTGGCGAGCCTCCTGGGCAATGCCCTGATCGGCCCCGTCCTGAGGGCGAGCCTGCCGCTGGCCTTGGCGGGGATCCCGCTGATCATGGCTGGGGTTGCCCTGATGATCGCCGTGACCGGAACATCCACCTGGACGGTGGCAGGGCTGCTGGCCCTGTGGGGCCTCGTGGCCACGGGCGGTCCGGTTGCCTGGGGCACCTGGCTCACGCGGGCGTTGCCCCACGACGTCGAAGCAGGCGGCGGCCTCCAGGTGGCGGTGATCCAACTGGCCATCACCCTGGGCGCGACGGCGGGCGGCCAGGTCTTCGACGCGGCAGGCCCCATCGCGAACGTCATGGGCAGCGCAGGGATCCTCGCGCTGGCGGGCGTCGCGGCCATCGTGGCGGGACGCGCCATCCCCCGCCAAGCCTGAACCGGACCGTCCACAGACAACTCAACTCATCAAGGACCCACCATCATGCTTGCAACCGTCCTGCACGCGGCTCGCGATGTCCGCATCGAGACCGTCCCGGACGCCGGTATCAAGGAGGCCACGGACGCGCTGATCCGGGTCACCCGCGCCTGTATCTGCGGCTCGGACCTGTGGCCCTACAACGGCCAGGATTTCCGCGGCTATCCCCTCCCCATGGGGCACGAAGCCATCGGCGTTGTCGAAGCGGTGGGCTCCGAGGTCCGCACCTTGAAGAAGGGCGACGTGGTGGTGATGCCGTTCGCCTTTTCGGACGGCACCTGCGCCTTCTGCCATGAGGGGTTGCACACCTCCTGCCGACAGGGCGGCTTCTTCGGCTCGCTCGACGTGGGCGGCGCCCAGGCCGAGGCGCTGCGGGTGCCCCAAGCGGATGGGACGTTGTTCGCGCTGCCCGTCGGCGAGGACGATGCGCTCATGCCTTCGCTCCTGACGCTCTCGGATGTCATGGGCACGGGCCATCACGCGGCGGTGGTCGCCAAGGCAGGGCCGGGACGAACGGCGGCCGTGATCGGCGACGGTGCCGTCGGCCTGTGCGGAGTCATCGCCGCCAAGCGCCTTGGGGCCGAGCGGATCATCCTCTTGGGCCGCCACGCCGACCGCATCGCTCTCGCCCGCGAGTTCGGGGCGACCGATGTGGTCAGCGAGCGTGGCGATGAGGCCGTGGAGCGCGTCATGGACATCACCGGCGGGATGGGCGTTCACTCGGTCCTCGAATGCGTGGGCACCGATCAGGCGGTGGCGACGGCGGTGGGCCTCGCCCGTCCGGGCGGCGCCGTGGGCCGGGTGGGCGTGCCGCACTACGACACGATCCCGTCCTCTCTGCCGGCATTCTTCAAGAACGTCACCGTCGGTGGCGGACCCGCCCCGGTGCGAGCCTACATCAACGACCTGCTGCCCGACGTGATGGAGGGCCGCATCGAGCCTGGACGGGTCTTCGACCGAGCCGTGGACCTGTCGGGTGTGCCCGAGGGCTATAGGGCCATGAACGACCGCGATGCGATCAAGGTCATGGTCCGGCCCTGACGATCCCGTGGAGGCCAGCTTTCGGCCGGTCTCCTCTTCGCTCCAGATGAAGGAGACAAGGACATGAAGATCCAACGCGCGGGTTCCCGACCGTCTACTTCCGGCCCTGCCGAGTGGTTCACGGGTCGGGTCCGCATCGACCCGCTCTTCCCGACCGAACCACCCTCGGCTATGGCCGGCAACCTCGTCACCTTCGAGCCCGGCGCAAGGACGGCGTGGCACACCCATCCCTTGGGCCAGATGCTGGTCGTGACGGCGGGCCTGGGCTGGGCCCAGCGCGGCGATGGGCCGGTCGAGGAGATCCGGCCCGGTGACGTGGTGCGCTTCGAGCCCGGCGAAAGGCACTGGCACGGGGCCACGGCCACCACTGGCATGAGTCACATCGCGATCCAGGAAGCCCAGGATGGCACCGCCGTCACCTGGATGGAGCAGGTTAGCGAGGGAGACTATAAAGCCTGACCTGGGTTCCAGTGGCGCCGACTTGCGAGGCTCAACCGGCCTGCATCACCCCTCCTGCATTGCGATCCCGATCCTTAACCGGGACCGCATCATCCTCATCGCGCCGATCAGCCAGCATGACAGAGGTGGTGCCGTCCATGCTGGACGTGGTGACCCTTGCGCAAGAATGGCTGCCGCGACGTGCCCGCTCAGTGCGTGGGGGCAGTCGGATCCGCCAAGATCAGCGCCGGCGCGGGCTCTTCCAACTCCTTGCGATCCTCTCCTTTCGGAGGGGCTTCGATCCAGCGGATCTTGGCCTTGCTGCGGGTCTGCAGCACTGGGAAGCACAGGGTCGGACCAGCGACACCGTCCTCGGAAAGGCGAGCGCGACAGGTGAACTCGTCGGACCAGTCGTCGGGAAGGCCGCCGCCGCTGTAGGTGATCTCGCGCACGCCCTCGGTGACGGTCTCACCTGGGGGCCGAGGGTTGGGCATAGGCTGCTATCTGCTTGGGAACAGCCCGCCGTTGCGCCATCGCAGGGAGGCCGTCCTGCGGCTGCGCTTCGCACGGGGCTGCGCTGACCGGGTGCCATTGCAGCCCCGCAGCCTGAACCCTCGCCGCAGGAAGGGGCTCTCGGCCGTGCGTCAGAACGCGTACGGCTCAGGCCTCGGGCAGCTTGCGCACGGCCCCTTGGGCGGCCGAGGTGGCATGCAGGGCATAAGCCCTGAGCGCCGTGCTGACCTTGCGGGCGCGCGGGGCGGCCGGTTTCCAGCCCAAGGCATCCTGCTCGGCCCGGCGCTGCGTCAGGGTTTCCTCGGGCAAGGCGAGGGTGATCGTCCGGGACGGGATGTCGATCTCGATCCGGTCGCCCTCGCGCACGAGGCCGATGGTCCCCCCTGACGCCGCTTCGGGCGAGACATGCCCGATGGACAGGCCCGAGGTTCCCCCGGAGAAGCGTCCATCGGTGATGAGCGCACAGGCTTTGCCCAGACCTTTCGACTTCAGGTAGCTGGTCGGGTACAGCATTTCCTGCATGCCGGGGCCGCCCTTGGGGCCTTCATATCGGATCACCAGCACGTCGCCCGCCTTAATGCGGTTCGACAGGATCGCCTCCACGGCGGCGTTCTGGCTCTCGAAGACGCGGGCAGGACCCGAGAAGACCAGGATGGAATCGTCCACCCCGGCGGTCTTCACGATGCAGCCTTCGGGCGCGAGGTTGCCGGACAGTACGGCAAGGCCCCCATCCTGGCTGAAAGCGTGGGCGGCGTCACGGATGGCCCCCTTTTCGCGGTCGAGGTCCAGTTCCGACCAACGGCGGTCCTGGCTGAACGCGGTCTGCGTCGGCACCCCGCCCGGCGCAGCGAGGAAGAGCTGGCGGACCGAGTCGTGGTTCGTCCGGCTGATGTCCCACTGGTCGATGGCAGCCCCGAGGGATCGCGCATGGACGACCGGCACCTCGCGGTGGAGGAGGCCTGCGGCGTCGAGCTGGCCCAGGATCGCCGGGATGCCCCCCGCGCGGTGAACGTCCTCCATGTGAACGTCGGGTTTGGCGGGCGCGACCTTGCACAGGCAGGGGACGCGGCGGGACAGGCGGTCGATGTCCTCCATCCCGAAGTCCACGCCCCCTTCGTGCGCGGCGGCGAGGATGTGCAAGACCGTGTTGGTGGAGCCGCCCATCGCGATGTCGAGCGCCATGGCGTTTTCGAAGGCTTCCTTGGTCGCGATGGACCGGGGCAGCACGGTCTCGTCGTTCTGCTCGTAGTAGCGGCGGGCGAGGTCCACGACGAGGTGCCCGGCTTCCACGAACAGCCGCTTGCGGTCGGCATGGGTGGCGAGCGTGGAGCCGTTCCCCGGCAGCGACAGGCCCAGCGCCTCCGTCAGGCAGTTCATCGAGTTCGCGGTGAACATGCCCGAGCAGGACCCGCAGGTCGGGCAGGCAGCCTGCTCGATCTGCTTGACCTCCTCGTCGGTCACGGAGTCATCGGCGGCGGCGACCATCGCGTCCACGAGGTCGAGGGCGACCTCGCGCCCCTTAAGGACGACCTTCCCGGCCTCCATCGGCCCGCCGGAGACGAAGACCACGGGGATGTTGAGCCGCATGGCGGCCATGAGCATGCCGGGCGTGATCTTGTCGCAATTGGAGATGCAGACCATCGCGTCGGCGCAATGCGCGTTCACCATGTATTCGACGCTGTCGGCGATCAGTTCGCGCGACGGCAGGGAATAGAGCATCCCGTCATGGCCCATGGCGATGCCGTCATCGACCGCGATGGTGTTGAATTCCTTGGCGACGCCGCCCGCCGTCTCGATCTCGCGGGCGACGAGCTGGCCCAGATCCTTGAGGTGGACGTGGCCGGGGACGAACTGGGTGAAGGAGTTGACCACGGCGATGATCGGCTTGCCGAAGTCCGAGTCCTTCATGCCCGTCGCGCGCCACAGGCCGCGAGCGCCGGCCATGTTGCGGCCATGGGTGGTGGTGCGGGAACGATAGGCGGGCATCGGGCGGGCCTCGGAAGCGAAGGGGGTTGCCGCGTTCCCTTGGACCCACCGGTCGTAAGGATCAAGGGGGTCGCGGAATGTGATCGGGCGCTCGGCCGGCTTGGCTATGGTCGTGGGTGCACAGCAGCAAGACTTTGTCGCCGGGGAGGATGCCCCGGTCTCCGGGTCGTGCGGAATCGTCCGGTTTCCTTGGAGTTGGAACCAGGGAGCGGGGGATCGACGGTCCCCTGTGCTCGGGCCTCGGGCTCGTTCACGCTGGCCGGGTGCAAGGGACGAGCTTCGACCGGCCGAGGTGGACAACGACCCCTTCCGAGTCCGCCAGCCTGTCCCCAGGCTCGGGATGACTGCGACGCTGCCCGGTTCTCGCAGCAGGGGCCAGCCAGAGCAGCTTCGACGGGCCCGCCATGGAGCCCTATCCAGGGATGCTGGCGCGCCCGACACCCAGGATCGGTCCGGTGGGCCGGCCCGTGACCGAGCCGCCCTCCTCCTCCAGGGTGATCTCGTAGAGTTGGCCCGCGATGGGTTGCGGCAGTCCCTCGGCCCCCACCGGCGCCCCTGTGAACTCATCGAGGACGCCAAGCGACACGGGCCCCACCTCCTCGGACCACTTTGTCCAGACCTGCAGGCTTTCCCCTGCTGGCACCTCGTAGGAGGCCAGCGTCGTCACGGTCACCTCGCCTCCGCCGAAGTCCTCGATCAGCGCGAAGGGAGCGCCTTCGGGGTCAAGGAGGACCGCAATCGCGGCGGGCTCTGTCCTGCTGGACGGCAGACCGGTCAGGAACGGCCAGGCGAGCCCCAGCGTAAGAAGCAGCGCCGCCGCCACGCCCAAGACCATGCGCCAGACTGACCGGTTCAGGTTGGCGGCGGGTCGGTCGGCAGGGCGCAAGGGCGGTGCCGCAAGCTCGACCGGGGACGCCAGCCGGCGTTCCAGCCGCTCCCAGGCACCGTCGGGCAGCGGCACAGGCTCGGCGGTGTCGTCGATGGGGGCGAGGCGGCGGGCTGCTGCTGCCACCAGAACCGCGAACGCTTGGTCGCTCTCGATGCGTTGCTCGGCCTGTGCCTGCTCGGCGGGATCGAGAAGCCCCAGGACGTACAGGTCGGCCTGCAGGTCGTCGTCGGGATCGGGTGTCATCCCAGGCACTCCCGTAACTGTTGCAGGCCACGGCGCATCCAGGCCTTGACGGTCCCGAGCGGCAACCCCGTGCGGCCCGCGATCTCTCCCTGGGAGTAGCCGTGCACATAGGCCAGCAGGATCGCATGCCGACGGCGCGCCTCCAGCGCACCCAGGCACAGGGGCAGGCGCAGCGTCGGATCGAGCGCCTGCAGCACGGCCTCGGTGTCGTCCACGGTCGTGCGGTCCTGCAACGTCTCGATGTCACCGTCGACCGCATGGTCCTGTCGGCGCTCGGCACGCAGGATGTTGAGAGCGGTGTTCCGCAGGATCATCGTGAGCCAGGCGCGGGCCGCGCCACGGTCCGGGTGAAAGGTCGCGGCGCGCGTCCAGATCTTGACCAGGGTGTCCTGCACCGCTTCCTCGGCCAGCACGGGATTGCGCACAAGCCGCATCGCAACCGCCATGAGCCGCGGTCCCTCGCTGTCGAAGAGACGCCTCATGGCACTTCGGTCGCCATGGGCACAGGACTGGATGTCCCGGACGAGGCGTTGGTCGCTGTCGTTCATCTCGCTCCGTCTTCAGATCCGTGTCTTCAGGTCCGCGTCTTCAGGCCCGCATCTTCAGGTCAGCCTGCCGCGCTCCGCCGAGGGGCCGCCGGCGGCGCATCGAACCCTTTCACCAGTCCTACACCGGAGAAGGCGACTTGGATGCGGCAAACGCGGGGTCTGACAAAATTCGTCGGCGCTGGTGCATCCGATCGGGGCGGCCCTGGGTAAGGACGACGCAGAGGCTCGATGCCGGGCTGGCCCCGGCGGGCAGCGATCACTGTCAGGAGGACGACGATGTCTTACGACCAGAATGGCGGCTACGGCAGCACCCGTGACGACGATGACTTTCGGTTCAACATCCTCTACAAGCCGGCCGTGAGCCGCGACCTGGGGGCCGGCGACGACCTGGTCAGGATCACGGCGGACAAGGGGATCCCGCAGGTTCGGCTGACCTTCACCAGCAGCGAGGTCGGGAACGGCTCGGCTCTGGACAGCAACACCATGGCCAATCAGGACGGCGGCCTCGCTGTCAGGGCACAGGTCGAGAACGGCTCGGGCGCCCTGATCGGCCCGGTCAGCCGCTTCGATGACGAAGGGATCACCTTCGACAGCAAGGGGCGCTTCACCTTCGACGTCCGCGACCTGGTCAGCGGCGTGCAACGGGGCGATCAGTTCGACGTGGTCGTGCTCGGCACCAAGGGGAACGACACACTGGGCGACAGCGGCTCCCGCGATGCGTACTACATCAACGCAGGCATGGGTGACGACCGGCTGATCGGCGGTCGCGGCGACGATTTCCTGGTGGGCGGCGCGGGTAACGACCAACTGTTCGGCGGTCGCGGCGACGATTCCTTCATCGGTGGCGGCGGCAACGACCTGATCCGTGGCGGCACAGGCGACGACATGGCGATCTTCAGCCTGGCCACCGACGGGGCGGATCAGGTCAACCTGGAGTCCGGTTGGGACACCGTCAGCGTGGCGGCGCCAGCCACCGCCCAGCAGGTCCGCCTGACCTTCACCAGCAGCGAGGTCGGCAACGACCGGGCCACCGACAGCAACACCATGGCCAACCAGGATGGCGGCCTTGCGGTGCGGCTGCAGGCCGAGGACGGGTCGGGCAACCTTGCGGGCCTCGTCAGCCGCTATGACGACGAAGGCATCCGTTTCGCGAGCACCACCTCGGGTGTGACCTTCGACGTGCGCGACCTGGTCAGCGGCGTGCAGCGCGGCGACCAGTTCGACGTGGTGGAACTGGGGACCAAGGGCAACGACGTGTTCGACGCGCGCGGCGAGGATGAGGCCTATTACATCAACGCAGGCATGGGCAACGACCGGCTGACGGGTGGTCTGGATCGCGACTTCCTGGTGGGCGGCCTGGGCAACGACCGCCTGAACGGCGGCGAAAGCGACGACTCGCTGCTCGGCGGTGGGGGCAACGACGTATTCGTCTTCATCGGCGCTGCTGGCGACGACAGCATTCTCGACTTCGCCTCCGGCACCGACAGGATTGACCTGAGGTCGTTCGATATCGACTTCGGCGATGTCCGGAGCACGAGGTCCGGGGCCGATACCATCGTCGAAGTCAACTCGGACCGCGACTCGGCTTACGATGTCCAGATCCGGCTTGTGGGTGTGGGCGCGGCGGTCGAATCCGACTTCATCTTCGCCTGACGTCATCGCGTCCGCCGGCCATCCAGGCCGGCGGGCGGCCCGTCGTTCCGAGTGGTGTCCGTGTCATGAGTTGAACGGGGGACGGTCCTTGGATGCAGGGCCGTCCTCGCCACGGAACGGCAGAACTTCCGCGACAAAGGCCGTCCGTCAAACGCTCCGATGGAGAGAGGCCCTCGTCGGAGCGCCCGGGCTCCAGGGGGCCAGCCGGTCGCACGGTTCTCTGCGCCAGATCTGCCCGGCCTGCCCTGCCCAAGGGAAGAGATCGGTAAGAGTCAGGTTAGAAGTTGCGAAGAATCCGGGGCTTCCGCGCCCTGTTCCTTGCTCCGATGGGTGTGTGGTCCAAGATCGGACCCGAGCCGATCATGGGCTCGCGCAGCAAGGAGAAACCAGATGCGTGATCTACTGACCGAAGAACTCGAGCACGTTTACGGCGCCGGCGGTAAGGGTCGGCGTCGCCGGACCAAGGGCCGCAACGACAGCGATTCCGGCCGTCGGGGCCGCGGTCGCAATCGTCGCAGTGGGTCCAACTCGGGCCGTCGGGGCGCCAGCACCTGACCCACTCATGAACCGGCACGCCTCCGCCCCACCGGAGGCGTGCCGATCCACGCAGGTTCCCGAGGAGATGCACATGCCGTTCGAGATGGCCGTTGCCGATGGTGAGGCCGCACGTGGTGCGGTCCGGGACGAACTCTGGCTTCTGGGCCAGCCGCCCCTGCGCGACTATCTGGATTTCGTCCGGCGCCTGGTGGTCGATGGCGCATCGCTGGATCCCCGCGCGCTGACCGATAAATGGCGCGAGGCGAACGACCGCTACTACGAGCTCGAGCGCACCGAAGCCGGGGTTGCCGACAAGGCCGGTCGCCGCCCTTTGCCCAAGGCGATGCGGTCGTTGGCCGAATCCGTATCGCAGACCGCGCATTTTCGCCGCACATTCGATTCCCTTCCCGTGACCATCGAGATGGTCCAGCTCGACCGCCTTGTGGTGTACCAGCCGCATGTGACCCTTCCGTTCACCGAGCGCCTGCAGGCCCAGGTCGATCCAGGCATGGATGCAGAGGCACTCTTTCGCTTCTGCCACCCCGTCGAGCGTCGGGACCCGCCCGTGCGCGCCCGGCGTATCGATGACAAGCGCTACCTTTTCACGTCCGACTCGACCGACTTCCGGCTCCACGACCCCGCGCTGCTGCGCCCCGACCAGATCGTCGAGCACGACAGCTTTGGGCCGATCAGCGCGGCGATCGGGCTCATGGTAGGCTACGGGTCCAACTTCCTGAGCGTCATCCGCTCTGACAGTCGCATGCTCCTCCACAATGGCTATCACCGGGCCTACGCCCTGCGCGCCGCAGGCATTACCCATGCCCCCGCCGTCGTGCAGACGGTGACGCGGCGCGACGAGCTGCAACTCGTGGCCTCGGCGGTGGTGGTGGACGAGCCCGCCTTCTTCTTCGCTTCCAAGCGGCCGCCGCTGTTGAAGGACTTCTTCGACCCCAAGATCGCGAGGGTCCTGCCGGTCAAGCGGATGGAGAAGATGATCGAGGTGAGCTTCGAGATCCGGGAATACGATGTGCCCTGCGCCTGAGCCCAGGCCGGCCGCTCCGCTGTTCCGCCCCGAGGCCGTCGCGGAGCAGGAAAGCCGCTGGCTCGGGCAGGTGCTCATCGTGCCCCGGCTGGGCCTGAGCCTGGGCGTCGCCTTCGCGGCCTTGCTGGCGCTGGGCGTTCTGGGGTTGCTCGTGTTCGGGCAGTACACCCGGACCGAGCGTCTGGCTGGCTGGCTGGTGCCTGCCATTGCCGGAGCGTCGGCAGGCGGGCAGGGCACGGGCGTGCCGCTGGAGGCCCGACTCCATGCGCCCGGCCATGCCATCGGCGACCTCCGCCCGGGCCAGAGGGTGCAACTGCGCTACGATGCCTTTCCCTACCAGCGCCATGGCCAGCACAAGGGGGTAGTCCGCCGGCTCCTCCCGGCGAGCCTCACGCCGGAAGAGGTGGCAGAGATCACCGGCAGCCCGGCACTGGCGGTGTCCGGGCCGTTGTTCGAGGTGGAGGTTGATCTGGTCGACCCGGCGGCAGAGGTCATGGGGCAGGGCGCGCGGCTCATGCCGACGATGACGCTCGAGGCCGACGTCCTGATCGAGACCCGGAAAGTCTGGGAATGGGTTCTCGACTTGGACGATGCGCTTGATGGCGAGTCCGAGGGTGAAGGACTGACATGAAGCTGTTCGGGCATTCCTCCGCGCGGCGGCTGCCCATGACGCTCCAGGCCGAAGCGGCCGAGTGCGGGCTGGCCTGCCTATCGATGATCGCAGCCTTTCACGGCCGCCCGGCCGGTCCGGCCGAGTTGCGCCAGCGCTTCGGGCTGTCGCTGAAGGGAGCTACCCTGAAGGACGTGATCGGGATCGCGGAGCGGCTAAGTATGGCCGCCCGCCCGGTGCGGCTCGATCTGGATGAGCTTGGCCAACTCCGGACTCCTTGCATCCTGCACTGGGATCTCAGCCATTTCGTCGTGCTCCGGTCGGTCGATCGGCGCGGCGTGACGATCCACGATCCTGCCGAGGGCGTTCGGCGGCTGAGCCTTGCCGAGGTGTCCCGCCACTTCACCGGGGTCGCGCTCGAGCTCACTCCCACGGGTGGCTTCGAGGCTGCGTCTGGGCCAGTGCCGCGTGTGCGGTTGCGCTCGCTTGTGGGCGAAGTGAGGGGCCTGCGGCGCGCGTTGGCGCATCTTCTCGTGCTGGCCCTCGCCATCGAGGTGTTCGCCCTCCTGAGCCCGCTTTTTCTTGGGCTCACGGTCGATCAGGCCCTGCTGTCGGGCGACCGCGACCTGCTGCTGACGCTGGCGCTGGCCTTTGGCCTCCTGCTCTTGCTCCAGACAGGGGTCGAAGCCCTGCGGGGCTGGATGCTGATGGCGCTTGGGGCATCGCTCAAGGTGCAGGCGCGCACCAACCTGCTGTCGCATCTTCTGGCCCTTCCGGCGGGGTGGTTCGAGGCCCGCGCGGTCGCGGACATCCTGTCGCGCTTTGAATCACAGGACGAGATCCTGCGGGCCATCACCCGTGATCTCGTGGTGGCGGTGCTGGACGGCATCATGTGCATCGTGACGCTGGTCGTCATGGCGGTTCTCGCGCCGACGCTCACGATCCTGGTGATCGCGGGCGGCCTGCTTTATGCCCTGGTGCGCTGGGCCTTCTACGCCCCGCTCCGGCAGGCCTCGGCCGAGGCGCTGGTCTGGGCCGCGCGCCGGGACGGGCACTTTCTCGAGTCGCTGCGCGGCATCCGCGCCATCAAGCTGTTCAATGCTCAGGCCGACCGCCGGACGCAGTGGGCGAACCTCCTGATCGAGACCGTGAACCGCCAGCTCGTGACCGAGCGGCTCCACATCCTGTTCAGGGCTGTCAACATGCTGCTCCTCGGGGGTTTGGGGATCCTCGTGATCTGGCTGGCAGCCCGGATGATCATGGACGGGCGTCTCACCGTCGGGCTCCTGATCGCCTTTGTTGCCTACCAGACCCTGTTCCTGCGCCGGGTGAGCAGCCTGATCGACACGCTGGTCGATCTGCGGATGCTTGGCCTGCATGCCGAACGCCTGACCGACATTGCCCTGACGCCGCCCGAGCCAGCGGGGGAGCCGGCGGCATCCGAGCCCGCGCCCAGGTTGCCGGTCGCGATCGAGGTTCGCGGCCTGGGGTTCCGCTACGGCCCGAACGACCCGTGGATTCTTCGCGACATCAATCTCCGCATCGAGCCCGGCGAGTGGGTCGCCATCGCCGGCCCGTCGGGCTGCGGCAAGACCACTTTGCTCAAGCTCCTCGCGGGCCTCCTCCCGACCACCTGCGGCGAGATCCTTGTGGACGGGGTTCCGTTGGATGAGCTCGGTCCCGCGCGGTGGCGCGACAGGATCGGGGTCGTCATGCAGGACGACTCGCTCTTTGCCGGGTCCATCGCCGACAACATCGCCTTTTTCGCGCCGGACCCGGACCGAGCCCGCATCGAGCGATGCGCCCGGCTCGCGGCGGTCCACGACGACATCGCCCGCATGCCGATGAGCTATGCGACGCTGATCGGCGACATGGGCAGCGTCCTTTCGGGCGGACAGCAGCAGCGTGTCCTTCTGGCCCGAGCGCTTTACAGGCAGCCACGACTCCTTTTGCTCGACGAGGCCACGAGCCATCTCGACACGGAGCGCGAACGCGCCGTCAATGACGCGCTCGCAACCATGCCCATGACCCGCATCGCCATCGCCCATCGCCCGGAGACCATCCATGCAGCAGGACGTGTCATCGCACTGGACGGCGGCCGGCTGGTCGAGCCTGTTGGCGCGCGACACCCGCCATCGCCTGAGCATCCGGGCCAAGATCGCCCTGCACCAGGCCGTGGTCGCGCTGACCCTGCTGTGCAGCGGCGGGGCGACCTGGTTCGCGGTTGAGCGGATCGACTACTACTTCGACCGCAACCGGTTGGCGCAGGAGCAGATGGAGACGATGCTCCGCCTGTCCACGCATCTCAACCGCTATTCCGAGAACGTGGCTGAGCTACTTCTCCTCGGGAGGACCGAGCTCGACGATTTCTTCGCCGCGAGGCGAAGCGTGGAGGAAGTGCTGGACGAACTGTCGGACTTGACCGGACAGGAGATCGAGTTCGTCCGATCCGCCGAGGAGCGGGCGGAGGAGATCGGAGAGCAGGAGCGGACCAACCAGATCCGCGCGCTGTTCGAGGAGATCGACCTCACCACGCAACGTCTTCTGTTCCTGCGCGATCAGGGTCAGCAGGAGCAGGCCGTGACCCTGTTCCGCGACACCATCGAGGAGGGGGTGAGCGCGCAACTCGACCGCGAGATCGCCACCGCCCTCGCCGGTGAGGAGGCCGAGCTGCGCGAACTCCAGATGCGGACCAATCGGCTCGAAAGCGGCCTTGTGCTGTTCGTCCTGTCGGTCGTCGGCACGGCCATCCTGGTATCCGCGCTGGCGGGCGCGCGCCTGGTCGGGGCGCTGACCCGGCCCATCCACGACCTGATCGCCGCGACCCGTGCCATCGGCGATGGCGACCTGGGGCACCGGATCGGCAACGACCACCCCAAGGAGTTCGCCGGGCTGGCGCGGCAGTTCAACCGGACCGCCAGCCAGCTCGAGGCGCAGCGGCTCGAGGTGCAGGAGCGGCAGGCCGGGCTCGAGGACACCATTTCCCGGCGCACGGCCGAGCTCGAGGAGGCCAACGAGCGGCTTCAGCGCCTCGACCGCATGCGGGTGCTGTTCCTGGCGGATATCAGCCACGAGCTCCGCACCCCGCTGACGGTCCTGCGCGGCGAGGCCGAGGTGGCGCTGAGGGGGGTGCGGTCGTCCGAAGAGCACCGCGAGACACTGGTGCGCGTCGTTCAGCTTGCCCAGCAGATGGGACGGCTGGTCGAGGACCTCCTGTTCCTGGGACGCGCCGAGGTCGGGGCCGTGCGCTTCGAGATGCAGCCGCTCGAGCTGGAGGATGTCGTGGAGATCGCCCTCGCGGACGCCGAGATCCTCGCGGACGAGCGGGAACTGGTCATCGATGCGCACTTGCCGGATGGTCCAGTGAGGGTCGAGGGGGATGCGGGACGGCTGTCGCAGGCCCTCGTGACAATCCTCGACAACGCGGTGAAGTACTCCAGCCCCGGCGGTCGAATCGCGGTCGAGCTGAGCCGGACCGAGATCGAAGCCTGCCTCCGGGTCGTCAACGGCGGTCCGGGCATTCCCAAGGCCGATCTACCCTTCGTGTTCAACCGATTCTACCGAGGCCGAGCCGAGCGCGGTTCCACCGATGGCAGCGGCCTGGGCCTGCCGATCGCCAAGTGGATCGTGGATGCCCATGGCGGCCGAGTCGACCTGGCGAGCGAGGAGGGTCGGACGGTGGTCACCCTACAACTTCCACTGAGGGGCTGAGCGATGGCGCGTATTCTGCTGGTCGAGGACGACCCTCGGATCGTGAGCTTCATCCGGCGCGGCCTGCAGGCGGAAGGGCATGTGATCGACACGGCCGACACGGCAGCGCGGGGCCTCAACATGGCGCGCGAGAACGACTATCCCCTGCTGATCCTGGACCGGATGCTGCCCGACATGGATGGAGCCGAGATCTGCCGACAGCTCCGGCAGGAGCGGGTGGGCTCGCGCATCCTGATGCTGACGGCCAAAGACACGCTTGGCGACAAGGTGGGCGGCCTGCGCGCCGGGGCCGATGACTACCTGACCAAGCCGTTCTCTTTCGACGAGTTCGTGGCGCGGATCGAGGCCCTCTTGCGACGCAGCGCGATGCAGCGGCACGAGTCGCGGCTTCAGGTGTCGGACCTGACCCTGGACCCCGCCACGCGGGCCGTGATGCGCGGCGGAAGGGCGATCGAGTTGACGCCCAAGGAATACGCGTTGCTGCGATGCCTTATGGAGAACCCAGGCACGGTTCTGAGCCGTTCGCAGCTTCTCAACAACGTCTGGGGGCTGGCCTTCGATCCAGGCACCAAGGTCGTGGACGTTTATGTGCGCTACCTGCGCCGCAAGGTGGACGACGGCGCAGCCGAGTCCCTGATCCACACCGCACGAGGCACGGGCTATTGGATCGGCCAAGGCTCCGGTTCCCAGGACGCAACGGCGGCCGACTCGTGATGCACTGGCCCTGACCGTCGAGCAGGCTTCTGCCAAAGCGCCGGCGCCGACAGACACTCTCTTGCGTGCCCCTTCGACCGCACTTGCCCGGGTTCTTGATGCAACTCAGCCGAAATGATCTGGATGACTGGTGCTGCGAGAGAGGATTGAACTCTCGACCTCACCCTTACCAAGGGTGTGCTCTACCACTGAGCTACCGCAGCACTGGGGCGCCTTCTAGCGACCCCGACGCCGAGCGCAAGAGGGTTCGTGCGGCTGGACGTGCGCTGAGGCTGGGACTATGACGCGCCCATGACGGAACGGCGGCCAGGCACCCCCGCGAAGGGCGAACGCGACGCGCGGCTCAGGGCCGCGCCGACCGGCCGCGACGCGCGGCTCAAGGCCGCCCTCAAGGCCAACATCGCCCGGCGTAAGGCCCGCGCCCAGGTTTTGGACGCGGAACGACCGCCCGAAGATCCCTATGGCGACGCGCCGCTCGCCCCACCCGAGGAAAACTGAATGGACTCGATCATTGTCCGTGGCGGAGCCGAGCTGAACGGCCAGATCCCCATCGCGGGGGCAAAGAACGCCTGCCTCGCGCTCATGCCGGCAACGCTGCTGAGCGAGGAGCCGCTGACCCTCACCAATGCGCCGCGGCTGTCGGACATCCGTACCATGACGATGCTCCTGCAGTCGCTGGGGGCCGAGGTCTCCACGCTGGCGGGGGGCAAGGTCCTGGCCGCGTCCTCGCACGGTCTCACCTCCTCGCGCGCGGACTATGACATCGTCCGCAAGATGCGCGCCTCGAACCTCGTGCTGGGGCCGCTCCTCGCTCGGGAAGGGCAGGCGGTCGTGTCGTTGCCGGGTGGCTGCGCCATCGGCGCGCGGCCCATGGACATTCATATCGACGCGCTGGAACGTCTGGGCGCGGTCATCGACCTCCGCGACGGCTACCTGCATGCGACCGCGCCGGGGGGGCTGAAGGGCGCCCGCGTGCCGCTGCGCTTCGCCTCCGTGGGCGCGACCGAGAACGTGCTGATGGCCGCCACGCTCGCAAAAGGCACTACCATCATCGAGAACGCCGCCCGCGAGCCCGAGATCGTGGACCTCGCCCAATGCCTTCGCAAGATGGGCGCGCAGATCGAGGGGGAGGGGACGTCCGCCATCACCATCCAGGGCGTCGACCGGCTTAATGGCGCGACGCACGCCGTGGTAACCGACCGGATCGAGCTTGGCACCTACATGCTCGCGCCTGCCTTCACGGGCGGTGAGGTGGAGTGCCTGGGCGGGCGGCTCGACCTCGTGGGAGCCTTCGTGGAAAAGCTGGAGATGGCTGGCCTTGAGATCGAGGAGACCGCGCGCGGGCTCAAGGTCCGCCGCTCGAACGGACGGCCCCGCGCCGTGGACGTGGTGACCGAACCGTTCCCTGGCTTTCCGACTGACCTGCAAGCGCAGATGATGGCGATGCTCTGCACCGCCGACGGCACCTCGGTCCTTGAGGAGAAGATTTTCGAGAATCGCTTCATGCACGCACCCGAACTCATGCGGATGGGCGCGCGGATCGAGCTTCACGGCGGGACCGCCAAGGTGACGGGCGTGGAACGCCTTCGCGGCGCGCGTGTTATGGCCACCGACCTGCGGGCCTCGGTGTCGCTGATCCTTGCGGGGCTCGCGGCCGAGGGCGAGACGGTGGTCAGCCGCGTCTACCACCTCGACCGCGGCTACGAACATGTCGAGGAAAAGCTCTCCGCCGTGGGGGCCCGGATCGAAAGGATCGCCGCATGAGTGACGCACCGCAGGACGCCCGCTTCGCTGATGCCGACGAGGGCCCCCTGCGGCTTCGGGCCCAGGACCCGGAGGACCTGACCATCCTGTCCGCCCTGGTGCAGGACGCGGTGGTCACGGTCGGCGACGTCGCCTGGCTGAAGCAGAACCGCCGCTTCGCCGCCCTCGTCAATCGCTTCCGTTGGGAGGGACAGACCCGGACGCCCGAGCGCGTGCGCTCCCTGCTGGTGATCGAGGGGGTGACGGCAGTGCGCTCGCAGGGCGTCGATCCTCGGGACAAGGACACCGTGCTGTCCCTCCTTTCGCTGGCTTGGGAGGCCGGGGAGGATGGGGCTGGCCGGGTCGTCGTGACGCTTGCCGGCGACGGAGTCATCGCCGTCGAGGTGGAAGCGCTGGAGATCCTGCTGAAGGACGTGACCAAGCCTTACCTCGCCCCATCCCGCCGAGCGCCGTCGCATCCGGAGTGACCCGGACGGTGCTCAAGGGAGGCTTCGGCCACGCCGCATGCACTGGCCTGATATCCGCTGGCGGCCGGCTGGGACTGTGAGGTCCCCGGTCACCTCTTACGTGCTCTGCGGCACGCCCAGGTCGGGCAGCACGCTCTTGTGCGGGATGCTGGCGGCCAGTGGCGTGGCGGGCCGCCCGAACTCCTACTTCCGGCCCGAAGATGTCGTGGATTGGGCCGCGGCCTGGGGCGTTCCGCAGCCGCACGACCTCAACAGCGCCGACTTCGAGTGCGCCTACCTGGAGGCCATGCGACGCGAAGGAAGGGCAGGCACGGGCGTGTTCGGCCTTCGGCTGATGTGGGACAGCGTGGCCGAAGCCGGGCGACGCTTGAACCGTGCGCTTGGTGCCGATCGCGACATCGGGCAGGCGATCGAGGCGGCATTCGGGCCTACGCTCTACGTGCATGTGTCGCGCAAGGACAAGGTTGCCCAGGCGGTGTCGCTTGTTCGGGCCGAACAGAGTGGGTTCTGGCATCTGGCAGCGGATGGAACGGTGCTCGAAGGCGAGGAGACACCGCGCCCCGTGTCCTATGATCGGGCTCGGCTGGGCGAAGTGACCGAAAGGTTGAGAACGGATGACGCCGCCTGGGTGGCCTTTTTCCAGGAGCGCCGCATCAGGCCCCTGCGGCTGGTCTATGAAACCGCGTCAGCCGATCCCATCGCGGCGCTGGCGAAGGTCCTGGCCGCTCTGGGCCTCGACCCGGAACTGGCGAGGCACGTGGCTGTCCCGACCGCGCGGATGGCCGATGAGGTCAGCCGCGAGTGGACCCAGCGGTTCCATAAGGAGTCAGGCGGCCGGGGTGCCCGCGTCTGAACGGCCACCTCGTCCCGAAAGTCAGTCCTTCGTGTCGGGAAGGGCAGCCTCCTCGTCCTCTCCGGCCTGCAGTCCAAGGGGCACGTCGCGGGCCAGATGAACTGCCGATGCGCCTTCGCCCACATCCGGCAATCCTTGGGCAAAAGTCTCGGATGGGACGTCGGCGTTCCTGATGCCAGGGCGCGGAGCCTGGGGGTGTTTCACGGACCTGGTCGGGTCGTCGGTCATGGGGGTCGCTCCTGATCGCTGTGTTCGGAGCCCAACCGCCCGAGCGGTGGCCTCGTTCCCTCCGAAGCCGCGATCCGGACCGATCCAACGCACCGGGACAATCGAGCCGAGCCGGCGACCTGCGGATTGAAGGCGCGGTCAGGCCTCGCTAATCCAGTCCGGCAAGGAGGCCACCCATGCCGCAATACCTCTCCACGTCCGATCCCGGCTTCGAGGCGGCTTTCGCCCATCTCCTCTCCCTCAAGCGCGAGGACAGCCCCGACGTGGACGCAACCGTGGCCGCCATCATTGCCGACGTGCGCGAGCGCGGGGATGCGGCTCTGGTCGAAATGACCGCCCGGTTTGACCGGGTGACCCTTGCGCCCGACCGCCTCCGCATCCCGGACCACGAGATCGACGCCTTGTGCGCACAGGTGCCCGAGGCCGAGCGGGCGGCCCTGTCCGTTGCCGCCGACCGCATCCGTGCCTACCACCAGCGGCAGATGCCATGCGACGAGAGCTGGACCGATGATCTGGGCGCCATGCTGGGCTGGCGCTGGACGCCCGTCTCGGCGGCCGGGCTTTACGTGCCGGGGGGACTTGCCTCCTATCCATCCTCCGTCCTGATGAATGCGATCCCGGCCAAGGTCGCCGGGGTCCGTCGCCTGGTCGTGACCGTGCCCACGCCGGACGGGGTCGCCAATCCGCTCGTTCTCCTTGCCTGCCGGATCGCAGGCGTGGACGAGGTGTTTCGCATCGGTGGCGCGCAGGCCATCGCGGCGCTGGCCTATGGCACGGAGTCGGTGCGCCCCGTCGATACGATCACCGGCCCGGGCAACGCCTATGTCGCCGCCGCCAAGCGCCGCGTCTTCGGCCGCGTCGGCATCGACATGATCGCCGGACCTTCCGAGATCCTGGTTATCGCCGACCGCGACAACGACCCGGACTTTGTCGCGCTCGACCTCCTGTCCCAGGCCGAGCACGACGAGTCGGCGCAATCCATCCTCGTCACCGACGATGCGTCCTTTGGCCAAGCGGTGGCTCGCGCGGTCGAGCGACATCTCGAAATCCTGCCCCGCGCCGCCATCGCCGGGGCGAGCTGGCGCGACTTTGGCGCAATCATCACGGTGCGCGACCTCCCCGAGGCCGCAGCCTTGGCCGACCGCATCGCAGCCGAGCATCTGGAGCTTCTGGTGGCCGATCCGGAGGGGCTGGCCGCGACGATCAGCCACGCCGGCGCGATCTTCCTCGGCCCCTGGACGCCCGAGGCCATCGGCGATTACATCGGCGGGCCGAACCACGTGCTTCCCACGGCGCGGACGGCGCGGTTCTCGTCGGGGCTGTCGGTCATGGACTTCCTCAAGCGCACCACCCTGTCCCGGATGACGCCCGAGGCGCTGCGGGCGCTGGGCCCCTCGGCCGAGACCCTGGCCAAGGCCGAGCGGCTCGAGGCCCATGGCCTGTCCGTGCGGGCGCGTCTGGACCGGCTCAACGGATGACAGAGCGTCTCGTTGCCATCGCGATCGACGACACGGGGCTGCCCCGCCCCACGCCCGAAATGGAGCAGGAGCGTCGCGTCGCCATCGTGGATCTCCTGGAGGAGAACTGCTTCACGCTTCCGCCGCACCCGGATCGCACGGCAGCACCCCCCTGGAAGCTCAACCTGTCGGTCCGCGACCGCCGCCTCGTGTTCGCGGTCACTTCCGAGTCCGGCGAGCCCGCGGGCGAGTTCCACATGTCCACGGGACCGTTCCGTCAGGTGGTCAAGGATTACTTCCAGATCTGCCAAAGCTACTACGACGCCGTGCGCACCCTTCCGCCCTCGCAGATCGAGACCATCGACATGGCCCGGCGAGGCATCCACAATGAGGGCGCGCGCGTGCTTCAGGAACGGCTGGCCGGAAAGGCCGAGCTCGACCAGGACACGGCACGTCGGTTGTTTACGTTGATCTGTGTGCTTCAGTTCGGGGGCTAGCGCGTGGAAGGGGACAAGGTCGCGAACGCCTCTCTGGATGCCCTTCCACAATCGGTGCTGTTCTGCTGCGATCACAACGCGGTCCGCTCGCCCATGGCCGAAGGGATGATGAAGCAACTCTACGGGACCGACTGCTACGTGCAGTCGGCGGGCGTGGTGAACGACCTCGAGATCGACGGCTTCGCCATCGCCGTCTGCCAGGAAATCGGGGTGGAACTGTCGCGTCACCGCGCCCGCAGCTTCGATGAAATGCGGGATTGGGGCGACGACCTGTCCTCGTTCGATCTTGTCGTGGCGCTGACCCCGGCCAGCCAGCATCGCGCGCTCGACCTGACGCGGCACAGCGCCATCAACGTCGAATACTGGCCCATTCTGGACCCAACGGGCTTGGGGGAAGGGCGTGAGGAACGCCTTCGCTCCTACCGCAAGACCCGGGAGATGATCCTGAGCCGCCTTCTCGACCGCTTCGGGCCGCCGCGGGGGCGCTGGGAGCCGCCCCGCTGACGGGAACCCGGAGTGGCCCTGACGCGTCACTGTGCTGGACGTGACGATTCGCGCTTGAAAAAGCGCCCGCGCGGGGCCATCTAGGCCCCGGGCCGCAGCATTTCGCGGCCTGAAATCATTTGGAGATCACATGGCCAAGGAAGAACTGCTCGAATTTCCTGGTGTCGTGAAGGAGCTTCTGCCGAATGCGACGTTCCGGGTCGAGCTGGAAAACGGCCATGAGATCATCGCGCATACGGCAGGCAAGATGCGGAAGAACCGCATCCGGGTGCTCGCTGGCGACAAGGTGCAAGTCGAGATGACGCCCTACGACCTGACCAAGGGGCGCATCAATTACCGCTTCAAGTGACGCGGGCGCGAAGGACACTCCCTTGACGACCCTCGCCCCGGACCCCGCAGTGCGACTGGTCCTAGGTTCGGCCAGCCCGCGCCGCCTCGACCTGCTCGCGCAGGCCGGGATCACGCCGCACGCCGTTCGCCCGCCCGAGATCGACGAGACCCCTCGCAAGGCCGAAACGCCCTTGGATTACGTGCGCCGGATCGCCCGCGAAAAGATCGCGGCCATCCAGGTGGCCGAGGACGAGGTCGTGCTTTGCGCGGATACCACTGTGGCCCTTGGCCGCCGCATCCTTGGCAAGCCCGCCGACGAGGCCTCGGCCAGGGCGATGCTTTCCCTCCTCGCCGGCCGCCGCCACCGGGTCATCACCGCCGTCACCGTGCGCCGCGGCGACCGGGTCTGGGAACGGGCCGTCACGACGGCCGTCGCCGTCAAGCCGCTGACGGATGCAGAGATCGAGGCCTATATCGGGACCGATGACTGGCGCGGCAAGGCGGGCTCTTATGCCATCCAGGGACCCTTCGGGGCGCATATCCCCTGGATCAATGGGTCCTTCACGGGTGTCGTGGGCCTGCCTCTCACCGAAACACTGGGCCTGCTCACGGCGGCGGGCCTTGCCGGAGGACCGCGATGAAGGGACGGACCATCGTCCTCGACCACCTGGGGGGCCGAGAGGCCGCTGCCCTGCTCGTGGATGGGCGGCTTGATGACCTTCTGGTCGATGACGACTCCGCGCCCCGGCCGGGAGCTATCTACAGGGCTGTGACCGACCGTGGCATGAAGGGGCAGGGCGGGATGATCCTCCGCATCCCTGGCGGGACCGCGTGGCTCCGCAACGCCAGCGGCCTCAAGTCCGGCGAGACGATGCTTGTCCAAGTCACCGGCATCGCCGAGGGCGGCAAGGCCGTCCCGGTCACGGATCGTGTCTTGTTCAAGTCGCGCTATGCCATCGTGACGCCCGGCGCCCCGGGCATCAACGTGTCACGCCAGATCCGCGACGATGAGGAACGGGGGCGGCTCCTTGCGATTGCACACGAGGAGATGGAGGAGGGCTCGCACGGCTTGATCCTGCGCTCGTCCTGCGAAGGGGCGCCAGAGGACGACGTGGCCAGCGACATCGCGGCGATGCGCGACTTGGCCGTCAAGGTCATGGCCGACGACCAGGGCCCGCCCGAGAAGCTGACCGAGGGCGATGGTCCCCATCTCCTTGCCTGGAGGGAGTGGACCGCCCCCAGCGTGATCACCAAGCCCGGCAGCTTCGCGCGCGAGGGTGTTCTCGACCAGATCGACAGCATCCGCAAGCCGGAGGTGGACCTGGGCGAAGGCTCCATGGTGCTGGAGCCGACGCGGGCGCTCGTGGCGGTGGATGTGAACACGGGCGGCGACACCTCGCCTGCCGCCGCTCTCAAGGCCAACATGGCCGCCGCCCGCGCGCTGCCGCGCCAGCTCCGGCTCCGCGGACTTGGCGGGCAGGTCGTGGTGGATTTCGCCAACATGTCCAAAGGCCACCGCAAGCAGCTCGAGCAGTCGATCCGCGACAGCTTCCGGGCGGACCCGATCGAGACGAGCCTCGTGGGCTGGACCGCGATGGGCCTGTTCGAACTGTCCCGCAAGCGCGAACGCCTACCCTTGGGGCATCTGTTGGGAAAGGACTGACATGGCCTGCCCGATCTGCGGAAAGCCTGCCGAAGCCAAGTACCGTCCCTTCTGCTCCTCGCGCTGCGCCGATGTCGATCTGGCGCGGTGGCTGCGGGGCGACTACGTCCTCCCCGGCAGCGTGTCCGAGGAGGAGGAGCGTCCCGACCCTCAGGGCGAGCAGCGGGACGGCTAGAGGCCGCCAGCCGCTCCGCCGTCAGACTCCGATCACGATCACGTCCCGGCCCGAGAAGCTGATCTCCACGGCCTCCCCTGGCTGCGGAGGTGGGGCGTCGGGCCGGTTGAAGGTATCCAGGAGAAAGCTCTGCCCGGCGGCTTCGGCGCGAATGCGGATCACCGAACCCATGAACTCCACTTCCCGTGCCGTGGCGGGAAGGATGATCTCGCGTCCCGAGGCGCGTCCCAACTGAACGGCCTCGGGTCGGAGTGCGATGGGCACAGCCGTCCCCGTTTCGGCCGACAAGGGGCGTCCCAGGTTCATGGTGAGCCCGCCCGACATGACCGTGCCCACGCGTGGGTCGATCACCGTCGCCTCGAAGGGCGTCAGGGTTCCTACGAAACTGGCCACAAATGGCGTGGCAGGACGGTTGTAGATCTCGAACGGCGAGCCGACCTGATCGGCGATCCCCGCATTCATCACCACAACGCGGTCGCTGATCGACAGCGCCTCCTCCTGGTCGTGGGTCACGAAGATCGTGGTGATGCCCAGCCGGCGCTGGATGTCCCGGATCTCGCCGCGCAGCCGCACGCGCACCTTGGCGTCAAGCGCCGAGAGCGGCTCGTCGAGCAGCAGCACGCGCGGTCGAGGGGCCAGCGCCCGGGCAAGCGCCACACGCTGCTGCTGGCCGCCCGAAAGCTGGAAGGGATACCGGGCTCCGTACTCGGCCAATGGCAGGCCGATTATGTCGAGCATCTCGCCCACGCGGGTCTGCGCCTCTTTGCCAGCGACCCCGGCGATCCTGAGCCCGAATCCCACGTTCTGCGCAACCGTCAGGTTCGGGAACAGTGCATAGGCCTGGAACACCATGCCGATGTTGCGCTGGTTCGGACGCAAGGGAACGATGTCCTTGCCTTCGATGCGGATCGCGCCGGCGCTGGGCGTCTCGAAGCCCGCGACCATTCGCAGGACGGTGGTCTTGCCGCAACCAGACGGGCCCAGCAGCGACACGAACTCCCCCTTGTCGATGGGGAGCGAGAAGTCCTTGACCACGCGGTTGGCGCCGAACGACTTTTCGAGGTGAGCGATATCGAGATAGGCCATCAGGCTCCCGCCCGTGTGTGTTTCTGCAGCCGTGTCACAAGCTGGATCAGCCCCATGCAGGCCCAGGTTATGGCAAAGGCGATCACGGCCAGCGCGGCGGGCTCATAAGCCCGGTTCGCGCCAAGAATCTGCATGAAGGGCCCAAAGGCCGGCCGGTCCAGCAGCGCGGCCATGGTGAACTCGCCGATGACGATGGCGAAGGTGAGAAAGGCGCCTGAAAGGACCGCGACCAGCACGTTGGGCAGGATCACCCGGAACAGGATGGTGCCCCAGCCCGCGCCCAGGGACTGCGCGGCTTCGGTCAGGGTGCCCACGTCCAGCGTCCGCAGGCCCGTGTCCACGGCGCGGTACATGTAAGGCAGTGCCAGCGTGGCATAGCCGAACACCAGCAGCAGGTTGGTCCCCATGGACGATCCCGTCAGCGGCAACCAGGACGAGGTGTTGTACAGCCGGATGTACCCGAACACGATCACGATGGCCGGGATCACGAGGGGCAGCAGCGTGATGAACTCGATGTAGGGGCGGATCCAGGGCAGCCGCAGCCGGACCCAGTAGGCCGTCGGCACCACCAGCAGCACGCCGAAGATGATGGTCGCCACCGCCATCAGCACCGAATAGCCAAAGGTCTGGCGAAAGCGCGGGTCGCCCAGGATCGTCGTATAGGCATCGAGCGAATAAACCCCCCGCCGCATGGACAAGGAGAACTCGGTCATCCCGACCAAGGGGAGGATGAAGTAGAGCATGCCCAAGATCAGGGCCACCCAAGCCAGGATGCGGGTCAACGAAGCCACCTTTCGGACCGGGCGCGCAGGACGATGTAGACCGTGTTCGCCACCGCCGTGATCGCGATCATCCCCGTGGCGAGTGCATAACCCAGATGGGGGTTGCCCAGCACGTCACCCCGGATCTGCGCGTAAAGCAGGATCGGAGCGATGTTGAGCGAGGATCCGGTGAGCGCGATGGCCGTGGCGACCGCCCCGAAGGCGTTCGCGAACAGCAGCGCCAGGCAGCCCAGGAGCGAGGGGAACAGGATCGGCAGCGCCACCATCCGCCAGTATTGCCAGCCGGTCGCGCCCAGCACCATCGCCGCCTCGCGCCATTCGCGACGCAGGCCGTCCAGGGCGGGCGTGATGATCAAGATCATCAAGGGGATCTGAAAGAACAGGTAGGTGATGATCAGGCCCGGCGTGCTGAGCAGATTGAAGCCGTAGGCCCGCAGGTTGATCCCCAGGTCCTGCCGCAGCCACATCGTGATCAGCCCCGCCGGCCCGATGGTGGCGAGAAAGGCAAAGGCCAGCGGTACGCCCGCAAAGTTCGACGCCACGCCCGAAAAGGTCAGGAGCGGCGAGCGCACCCATTTCGGCAGGCCCCCAAGGACCGCCCCGGCGGACATGGCGAAACCGATCAAGCAGCCCAGCAACGCCGAGATGAAGGAGATCTTGATCGACACCCAGTAGGCGTTGCGGACCGAAGGGGTGTTCAGAGCGACGATGTTCTCGAGCGTCCAGCCCCCGCCTGTCCGCTGGAACGCTCCCAGCACGATGTAGAGCGTGGGCCCGATCAGGAACAGCAGCGCAAAGACAAGGAACGGCACGACACCGACCATCCGCAGGATGGGGGCCAACACGTTGCGACGCGGGGAGGGGGGAAGGGATGTGTCTGTCACGTGAGGGGAGCGGGGGCGGCCCACCATGGAGCCGCCCCTCCGGACCTATTTCATCACTCGACGACGTTCGCGCCGACGGTGGTGTCCCAGCCAGCCTTGACCGCCTCGGAGTTGGTGTTGACCTGGTCGAGGGTCGGGAAGACCGCCGCGTCGTAAGCCTCGGCCGGCGGCAGCTTGTCCATCATCTCTTGCGGGACGACGCCGCGCTCCACGAGGTCGTTGAAGCGAATCGGGTGGCAGTAGCCCGACAGCCAATGCAACTGGCCCTCGTCTGAATAGATGTATTCCATCCACAGCTTCGCAGCGTTCGGGTGCGGCGCGTAGGCCGAAATGGCCTGCACATAGACGCCGGCGAGCGAGGCGTCCGATGGCACCACGACCTCGACCGGCGGGTTGCCGGCCAATGTGTCGCGCCAGGACAGCGCATTGTAGTCCCAGGCGATGACGATCGGCGTCGTGCCCTGCGCCAGCGTCCCGGCCTTGCCGATCACGGGGACGAAGTTCCCGGCGTCGTTCATTTCCTTGAAATAACCGAGCCCCGCCTCGGCAGCAGCTTGTCCGGGCTCGGCCCCACGGGCCATGCCCGCAGCCATCACGCCCAGGATCGCCTGGTTCGAGGCGCGGGGATCGCCCGCCAGCGCCACCTGACCTGCGTATTCGGGCTTGAGGAGGTCGGCAAAGGAGGTCGGCACCGGGTCCACGAGGTCGGTGTTCACAGCCATGGCCATCACGCCGTAATAGTCGCCGTACCAATAGCCGTCCGGGTCCTTGGCATCCTCGGGAATCGTGTCCCAGGTCGAGACCTTGTAGGGTTGGATCAGCCCTTCGGCCTGGGCCTGCGGTCCAAAGGACAGGCCCACGTCAATCACGTCGGGTGCCTGCGGGCCGGCGTTGTCCATGTTGGCGCGGATCGCCTCGAGCTCGTCGGCCGAGCCTGCGTCCGGGTTCAGCTCGTTGACTTCGATGTTCGGATACTTCGCCTTGAAGCCCTCGATCAGGGCACCGTAGTTGCACCAGTCATGGGGCAGGGCGATGGTGGTCAGCATCCCCTCGGCCTCGGCGGCTGCGACCAGTTCGTCCATGGATTGCGCCATCGCGGCGCCGGCCTGCAAAAGCGTGGCCACGCTGGCCGAGGCCGCCAGCCAGTTCGTCATTCTCATCGTCGTCTCCCCAAAGTCGGGCCGGGCTGTCTGTCCGCCCGGCTTGTGCGGACTTAGGTAACGACTGAATCGTTCATGTGACAATGGCATTGTCATGAACTGACCATTTGGTCAGCATCCGGTCCGGCCGCTGCTGGAACCAAGATCCGACTTCAGTGGCCGGAACAGCAGGCCCCGCTGCACAGATGACCGGACCGCATGCCTGATCCGCCATTTGCGTGGCCGCTGTTGCCCTTAGCCCAATGTTGCAGATCCGGCGCTTCCCGGCCCGACGCCACGGTGCGTCGGGCCGGGAAGCGGAACTCACTCCGCGACGTGGAGCACGGGCCGCGCGCCCTCGCCCTCAAGCCGCATGAGGCGCGCCTCGAGTGCCGCGATCTCGGCCTTGCGGGCGGCGATGCCGGCGGACAGGTCGCTCAGGGCGGGCTCCTCGGGCTCCTCGTCCTTTTGGCCAACGAAGCGCCCGAAGATCCAGGAGATGAGGCGCTGCAGGTCGTCCATGATCAGGAAGAACGACGGCACAATCACAAGGCTCAGCACCGTCGAGACGATGATGCCCCCGATCACGGCGGTGGCCATCGGCGCACGGAACGACCCGCCCTCGCCCACGCCCAGCGCCGAAGGCAGCATCCCCGCCGACATCGCGATCGAGGTCATCACGATGGGACGGGCCCGCTTGTGGCCAGCCTCCACGACAGCCTCGAAGCGGCTCATGCCCTTGGCGCGCATCTCGATGGCAAAGTCCACCAGCAGGATCGCGTTCTTGGTCACGATCCCCATCAGCATCAGGATGCCGATCAGCACCGGCATCGACACCGCGCTTCCCGTCAGGATCAGCGCCGCCGCCACGCCGCCGATGGCGAGCGGCAGGGAGAAGAGGATCGTGAAGGGCTGGATCACGGAGCCGAACAGCAGGATCAGCACCCCGAGCATCAGCATGAGGGCCAGCAGCATGGCATTGGCGAAGCTCGCGAACAGCTCGGCCTGGATCTCGGCGTCGCCCGATTCGGCTGTCCGGACCGAAGCGGGAAGATCGACACCCGCCACGATTTCGTTAAACCGCGCCGTCGCGGTGCCCAGCGCCACCCCGGGGGGCAGGTTGGCGCCGATGGTAGCCACCCGCTCGCGGTTGAGACGGTTCACGACGCTCGGCCCCTCCGCGACCACGATGTCCGCCACTGCGTTGAGCGGCACGGCACCCCCCGCCGCGGTCGGCACCCGCAGGGCCCCGATCCGCGCCAGGTCTTCCCGCGCGCTCCGGGTCAGTTGCACCCGCACCGGAATGAGCCTGTCGTCGATCGAGACCTTGGCCAGCGCCGCATCGTAGTCGCCGATCGTGGCGACCCGCACGGCTTCGGCGATCGACGCCGTGGTGACGCCCAGGCGGGCGGCTTCCTCGATTCGGGGGGTGATCTGCAGTTCGGGCCGGGGCAGGGCACCCTCGGTCGAGACCGCCTGCAGCAGCGGATCGCCCCGCAGCGCCTCCTCGAGCCGGGCCACCGCCACGTTGAGGTCGGCTTCGCTTTGGGACAGGATCGAATAGGAGATGTCGCGCCCCGATCCGCCTGCGCCTTCGGCAAGCTTGATGATGCGCGCGTCCGGGATGGCCGACACCATCGCCAGGATCTCGGCCTCGATGGCGGTCTGCGGCCTCAGGGTGCCGTTGCGCCCGTGATAGGGCACGTCGGGAACCAGGTCGCCCAGCACCGGCACACTCTCGACGATGTCGAGGAGCTTGCGCTCGAGCGTGTTGTCGAGCCTGTCGAGCACGATCGTCACCGCGCCGCGGCGCACGTCGCGCTGTCCGGTCGGTGAGGAGCCGTCGAGCACGAAGACGTTCGCCACGCCGTCCACGCCGCTGACCATGCCTTCGATCTGTCGCGTGACCGCCTCGGTGTCGGCCAGGGCGACGCCCGGGGGCAGTTCGACCGACAGGGTTATGCGGCTCGCATCCTCCGGCGGGATGAAGCTGCCCGGAATCTGCGCCATGAAGTAGAGCGAGACCCCCAGGATGCCGAACGCCGCCAGCAGGGTGAGATACCGCACCCGCATGGTCACGCGAACGAAGGCCAGATAGGCCCGCAGCATCAGGCCGTCCTTTTGACCGTGGTCGTCGTGACCATCGCTCGACCGCATCAGATAGGCGGCCATGAGCGGCGTGATGAGCCGCGCGACCAGCAGCGAGAACAGCACGGCGATGGCGACCGTCAGGCCGAACTGCCGGAAGTACTGTCCCGGAATGCCGGGCATGAACGACACAGGCACGAAGACCGCGACGATGGTGAACGAGGTCGCCACCACGGCAAGCCCGATCTCGTCGGCGGCGTCGATGGCGGCCCGATAGGGCGTCTTGCCCATTCGGATGTGCCGCTGGATGTTCTCGATCTCGACGATGGCATCGTCCACCAGGATCCCGGTGGCCAAGGTGATCGCCAGGAACGAGATGAGGTTGAGCGAGAAGCCCAGAAGGTCCATGGCCCAGAAGGTCGGGATTGCGGACAGCGGCAGCGCCACCGCCGCGATCATCGTGGCGCGCCAGTTCCGCAGGAACAGGAGCACCACCAGCACCGCCAGCAGCGCGCCCTCCAGAAGCGTATGGATGGCGGCCTCGTAGTTGCCGTAGGTCGAGTAGACGTTGTCCACCACGAGGTCGATCGAGACGCCGGGGTTCTCGGCGCGGATCGTTTCCAGGCTTTCCTCGACTGTCTCCTGGACGCTCACCTCGGACGCGCCCTGGGCACGGAACACCGCGAACACGACCGCATCCTCGCCGTTGAAGCTCGCCGAGGAGCGGACCTCCTCGTAGGTGTCCACCACGGTGCCGAGGTCGGACAGGCGCACCTCCCGGCCCGAGGGCAGGGCGATGGTGCTCTCGGCCAGCCGCTCGGCGTCGCCCTGGTCGCCCAGCAGGCGGATCGCCTGCTCGCCCGATCCGAGGTCGGCGCGCCCGGCGCCCTGGTTGGCGTTGGTGGCCCGGATCTGGGCGCTGACCGTGCCGGCGGTGATCCCGTAGGCATCGAGCCGCGCGGGGTCGAGCTCCACCCGGATCTCACGGTCCGCGCCGCCGTAGCGGTCGACCTGACCGACGCCGGGCCGGCCCTGGAGCTCGCTCTTGATGGTGTCGTCCACGAACCAAGAGAGTTCCTCGTAGGTCATGGCCGGCGCGGAGACCGCGTAATACAGGATCGCCTGCCCTGCCACGTCCACCTTGGTGACGACGGGTTCCTCGACATCTCCGGGAAGATCGCCGCGGATCTGGTCGATGGCGTCCTTGACGTCCTGCACGGCTTCGTCGGTGGGCACCTCCATGCGGAAGGTGACCACCGTGGACGACAGGCCGTCCGAGACGGTCGAGGTGATGTCGTCAACCCCGGTGATTCCAGCCACCGCGTCCTCGACCTCGCGGGTCACCTGACTTTCAAGCTCGGCCGGTGCCGCGCCCGACTGGGCCACGGATATCGACACCACGGGCACGTCGATGGTGGGGAACTGGGTGATGGGCAAGGTGCGGAAGCTCTGCCAGCCCAAGAGCAGCAGAAGTCCGAATACAAGGATGGGCGCAATGGGATGGCGGATCGACCAGGCAGAAAAGTTCATGGTCTCAGTCCTCTTCCACTTGGCCGCCTTGGGCGACCTCCAACTCGTCCTGAACCGGGTTGATGCGGTCCCCATCGCGCACGAAGGCTCCGGCCTTGGTGACGACGAGATCGCCTTCGGCCAGACCATCGACGATGCCGATCAGGCCGCCATCCCGGATTCCGGTGGTCACGCTGACCCGTTCCGCCACGCCGTCGCGGACCCGCATGACGGTCGAGCCATCCGAGCCCGTGCCCACGGCCGTGACCGGCACGGCAGGGCTTTCCTGCTCGCTCACCGTCACCTCGGCCGTCAGGAACATGCCTTTCACGGCCCGGGTGGGGTCGTCGATCTGGATCCGCGCAACGCCAAGGCGTGTCTGCGGGTCGATCGCGGGCTCCACGAGGCGAACCTTGCCGGGAATGACGTCGGAGCCCTGCATCGCCTGCATGGTCGCCGGTTGACCTTCATCGAGCCGCAGCAGGTCCTGTTCGGAGACGTCGGCGCGCATCTCCATCGCGCCCTCGCGGACGATGGTGAACATCGCCTGACCCGTCGCGGAGGCAATGGCTCCGATCTGGGCGTTGCGTGCAACCACGAGGCCGCCCACGGGCGCCCGGACCTCCGTTCGGGACAACTGCAGCTCTGCATTCTCGATCTGCGCGTCCACCAGTTCAAGTTGTGCTCGCGCCGAGGCGATCCCCTGCTCGGACACGCGCACGGCCGCCCGCGCGGACTCGGCTGCGGCGGCGGACTGGTCGGCCTGCGCCTGGGGAACGGAGCCGGCCTCGACCAGCTCGGCGTTGCGGCGGGCCACTCGCTCGGCCTCTTCGGCATTAGCCGTGGCCTGCACGAGGCTGGCCTCGGCTTGCGCGATCTGCGCCTCGGTCGAGGCACGATTCGCAGCGAGCTGGCTCAACTGCAGTTCCAGCGTCGACTCCGACAGGCGAGCGAGCACCTGACCTTCCTCGACCGTGTCTCCGACATCGGCCAGAAGCTCGTCGATGGGCTGCCCCTCGACGAGCGGTTGGACCTGAACCTGCTCGATGGCATCCACGAGGCCCGAGGCGATCACGCGATCGGTCAGCCGGACGCGCTTCACCTCGGAAACGGTGATCGCGGGCAGGTCGGCGGCCGGTGCGGCTTCTTCGGAATGTGCGTCGGGCGCAGCTTCCTGCGCCATTGCAAGGCCTGGGACGGCGATGAGGGAGGCCGCGATCAGGGCGCGAAGGGAATGGGCCGAGGGCAGGACGGTCATGTCAGTGATCCTTCCCGGCCAGGACGTCGTCGATCAGCCGGTCAATGGTTTTCAGGATTAGTTCGTTCAGGTCGCTGTCCGCTGCAGGGCAGGGTCCGTGGCCGCAGGCCGAGCCACGCACGATCAGCACGATCACGCGGGCATGCGTCTCGAAACGCCGGAACGCCTCCTCTTCAGGCAGTTGGCTCACGAGACCCAGCACCGAAACGATTCGCTGGACGATGCCTATCTCGAAGCCAGCCAGCAGAGCCGCGATGTCGGGCTTTCGTGCCGCTACTGCCAATATCTCGGCCCAAAGCGGGTCCTCGTCCTGGCAGTTCTCCATCACCCGTTCGCGCAAGGTAGCCTTCAGCGCGGCAAGCGGATCGTCCGAGGTGGCGATGGCTCGAAAAGTCTGCTCCACCTCCAGAAGGTCCCGAGCGATCAACGCCTCGACCAAGGCGGCCTTGGACGGGAAGTAGCGATAGAAGTTCCCCGCGCTCATGCCGGCGGCCTTGGCGAGATCCTGCATGGATGCGCCGTCGAAGCCTTTCTCTACGAAAGCATGCCGGGCGAGGCCAAGGATCTCCTCGCTACGATGACCCGAGTCCGTCGCTTCGGCCCCGTTCACTCCGACCAAGGTGGAAAGATCCTGTGGCACCTATGTGAGTCTCCCGCAGAAGCGTGTGAATGAACGTTCATTCATCTGGGTGCTGATGCGACGATTGTCCAGTGCTGGGTGCAATCTGGAGCTGGTTTTGTCCTGGATGTGTCTAAGCTGCGGTGCGATGCCGTTAAAGTAGGCACTTCCTTACCCTGAACGCCTCTGGACACTGTCAGCGCGCTCGCCTAGAAGGCGCCCACCTGATGCGGACGACACGTTCGCATCCCCGTGCCCGGGTAGCTCAGGGGTAGAGCAGCGGATTGAAAATCCGCGTGTCGGTGGTTCAAATCCGCCCCCGGGCACCACTTGTGCTGCTTCCTTTCGAGTTGGATCGTCCTTCTTTGGCCGGATGTCGAGGCGGTTGCGTCGCGCCCTGATGAATCGGGATGTGTCATGCGCTTCAGCCGGGCGACTCGTGGACGTGCATCTTCAGTCCTCCGGCCCAATCCGTCGGTGAGCGCATGGAAGAACCGCAGCCTGGGAGCAGCCCCTTACTTGTGCTTTGACGTTTGCAGCGCTGAGGCCTGCTAGCTGTCGAATCTAGCCTTTGCTGTTGGGCGGGGGCTTGGGTGTAGAGCAAGGGCTTTAGCACCGAACAGTCAGTTCAGGAACGATTGCATCGGTTCTGAACGTGTTCGGACGTCTCTAACCCAGCAGGATCCAGCCTGGATGTCGAAGCCTTGACACTCTTTGAACGGACGTCGCTGACCGGCAGATCCTCAAGGTCATGATCGCACCTCCTGAGGGGTAGGCCCGTCGGAGGAGCTGCTTTCAGCGGCAGACAGGACTGAAAGGATCCCTATTCCCCTTGGTGAGCCGACTTGGCAGCGCAGTCCGCGCTCAGGGAACAAAGCCAAATCGTCAGTGCCCTCAGCCTTGACATGCATAACGAGCCAAGGCGCAGCCAGCCCTGGCTCGTTCGTTGCGGCGGAACTTGGCGCTTGGGCGTCAGAACTCCTGCCATCCTCCATCGGAGGCCCCGACGGCAAGGCGTACCGGACGGGACGGAGCCCGCGGCGCAAGGTCCATTTGGGCCGTGGTAGCCGTTGGAGAGGCTGTCGCCTTGATGTCGGCCTCAGCGATCCGGAACCGTCCGACGACCTCTCCCAGATGCGCGGCATCCTGGCTTAGAGCATGGCTGGCGGTCGTTGACTCTTCCACCATGGCCGCATTCTGCTGCGTGACCTGATCAAGCTGCGTGATCGCGATGTTGATCTCGCCCAAGCCGGTCGACTGCTCACGCGCGCCGGCCGCGATCTCGCTGACGAGGGAAGATATCTCCGAGACGCGGCCCACGATGCTGGTGAGCGCCGTGCCGGCTTGTCCGACGAGCTGGACGCCGTCTTGCACCTGCTTCGCACTCCCCTCGATCAGGGACTTGATCTGGCGAGCGGCGTCGGAGGATCGCTGCGCCAGGGAGCGCACTTCGGAGGCCACGACCGCAAAGCCGCGCCCGGCCTCGCCAGCCCTCGCGGCCTCCACCCCAGCGTTCAGGGCCAGGAGGTTGGTCTGGAAAGCGATGTCGTCGATAACGCCGATGATTTGCGAGATCTCGTCCGAGGACCGCTTGATCTCCGACATGGCGGCCACGGCGTCCCGAACCACCGAGCCGCTGCTCTCGGCTTCGGCCTTGGCCTCGCCGACGACAGCCTCGACCTCGACCGTGCGCTCGGCGGCCGAAGCCACGCTGGCCGTAAGTTCGCCCAGCGCTGCCGCCGTTTGTTCCAGAGCGGCCGCCTGGCTTTCCGTGCGCCTGGACAAGTCGTCCGATGATTCGCTGATCTCGATCGACCGGTCACGGATGCTGTTGGCGTTGCCCACGACCGAAGCCACGATCGAGCCCAGCGTCTCCAGAGTCCGATTGAAATCGGAGCGGAGCCCTTCGTAGGCTTGCGGGAAGGGGGCCGTGATAGGCGTGTCGAGGTCACCCTGCGCGAGTCGGGTCAGCCCTCGTCCGAGTTCCGACACGATGCGCTCTTGCTCGTCCTGCGCGGCATCACGCTCAAAGGCGGCGCGATCCGCTGACTGCAGGCTGGTGCGTAAGTCGTTCAGGGTCGCCGCGATCGCACCGAATTCGTCCGTCCGGCCCAAGCCAGAGATGGCGTGGTCAGGATCACGATGGGCGACAGCCTGCATGGACTGGCCGAGATCTTCTAGTCCGGTCGTCACGGATCGGGCCAGCAGCCACCCGAGAAGACCGGCCACGCCCACGCTGCTCAGGATGAGAGCCACGACCGTGATGTGGAGGCCGGGGCCGCTCAGGAGCGCATCCTCCTGGCCTTGGCGGTAGAGCAGGATGCCGAAGCAACTCATCACGATGAGCATGAGGCCCATGATCGCGAGGGGGAGGCGAAGAGCGAGGGGGAGGCGGGCGCTGAGCATGGGACGTCCTGATGCAATGCGTGGGAGGCTCGGGCTTAGAAAAGCTCGACCGGTGGTTGAGGAGTGCAGGCTAGGCCTTGCCTGCCCAGGGCCGCGCCGAGGCTTGCGGCCACGCGTTCGAGCTTGAGGGCGTGAAAGGCGGGACCCGCGTCGATCTGGACGTCGGTCGGGACATGATCGCCCAAGCGCATCATGAACCCTTCGAGGTCATTCAGGATCTGGAGCGCCAGATCGATGCTCTGCAGATCCTGGGCCGCACCATCGGCCGCCGGACGCGACTGAAGAACCGCAGTGAGGTGGTGCTCCGCCGCGAGAATGGCTTGGCGCGGCCCGTCGATCTCGCGGGCGAGAGCAGGGAGCAGGTCGCTCAGGGCGACCGGGAGTTCCTGTTCCATCATAGCCGGCCCACGACCTGTTCGATGGAGGCCTTGAGGGATGCTGTCGTGAACGGCTTCTTGACGAGGTTGTTCAGCCCCAAAGCCCGGCCGCGGTCCATGACTTCCTTGGTCGGACTTCCGGTCACCAGAATAAAGCCGACGCCTTGGGTCGTGCGGTTCGACCGCAGTGCCTCCAGAAGCTGGAGGCCGTTCATCCCCGGCATGTTGTAGTCCGCAAGGACCAGATGGACGGGGTTCGCGACGATCTTGTTGAGCGCGGCCTGTCCGGCGCTCTCGGTCTGGAACTTCCATAGTCCCATCTCCTCGAGCGCTTGCGTCAGGAGCCCGCGGCTCACCGACATGTCGTCGACGACCATTATGCGGAGCGTGTCCTTGAGTGCCATGTCCTAGATCCTTGATGACGAGGGGCGAGGGGCCGGCCTCTTGCGGTAGGCGGTGGTCCCGGCATGGTCGAGCCGTTCGATCGCCGACCCCAGAACCCGCTCGGAATGTCCGATGAACAGCACTCCGTCGTCGCGCAGGGCGTCGCTGAAGCGCCGCCAGAGATCCTCGCGCACGGTTTTGTCGAGGTAGATCGCGACGTTGCGACAAAAGATCACGTCGAACGGATGCTTCATGGGCCAGGTTTTCACGAGATTCAGGCGCTTGAACGACACCAGTCCAAGGACAGCGTCCCGGATCTTCGCAGACCCGGCGTGCTTGGATTCCCCGAAGAGGGCCCTCCGGCGTTCCGGAGGCAGGAGCTCCGCTTCGGCGACCGGGTAGGTCGCGTCGCGGGCCTGATCCAGCACGCCCGGATCCACATCCGTGGCCAGGACGCGGATGTCGAACTGCGCGGCCTCGGGACAAAGCCCGACGATGCAGGCGGCGATGGAGAACGGCTCCTGGCCGGTGGAGCAACCTGCCGACCAGATGCGCACGCGGCCGCCAGCCTTTGCCTGGTCGATGAGGCCGGGCAGCACATCGCGCTCGAGCATTTCGAAGTGGTGCGCCTCGCGGAAGAAGTGCGTGACGTTGGTGGTCGTGGCCGAAATGAGATTGTCACGCTCGTCCTCGGCCCACGGAGCCTCGATCAGGTCGAGGTATGCACCCAGGCTCGACAGGCCAAGCTCACGCATGCGGGCGCCGAGGCGTTGACGGACGACAGAGGATTTGGCGGGCTGAAGGTCGATCCCCAGGGAGGATCGCACGACCCGTGCCAGACGTTCCAGATCCGCCGGGGTTGCGGTGCCTGCCTCTCGCGGGCGGGGTCGAAGATCCTGTCTGGATGTCATGCGGCCACCTCTGCCATCGTCGGCGCGACAGCCTGCATGTTGAGGACCCGAAGCGCCTCGCCGTTCAGTGCGATCATGCCCTGGATCAAACGCATGTCGGCGCCCGACAGCGTGGGGGTGCCCTGGATCGCCGTTCGCGGGACCCTCAGGATGTCCGACACGGAGTCGACCAGAAGACCGACGGTCCGTTCTCCGGCCGAGACGATGAGGACGACATGGCGTGCCGTCAGCGCCGTCCGGTCCAGCCCCAGCCGAAGAGCCAGGTCCAGAACCGGGATGACCGCGCCACGCAGGTTCATGACCCCGAGCAGGCAGTCGGGAGCATGGGGCAAGGTCGTAACCGGAGACCACCGACGGATCTCGCGGACCTTGGTGACCTCGATGCAGTAACCCTGGCCCCCGGCCATCAGGGAGATGAACTCGGCCTGTTCCTCGGTCCGAGCGTCAGTCTGCATGTTCATGTCCGGCCTCGAAGGTCGTGATGGAATGAAGATCCCGCCGGCGTGCCGCCATTCCCACAAGGGTGTCGGGATCGAGGATGAGTGCGACCTTGCCGTCGCCCAGGATGGTGGCCGCCGAGATGCCGGGCACGGTGCCGACATTGCCCCGCAGGCTCTTGATGACGACCTGCCGCTTGTCCGAGATGCCACTGATCGCGAGGGCTGCCCGCGTGTCCTCTCCGGTGCGGACAAGCACGACGATCGCCTGGGAGGGATCGACGACAGGGCCATAGCCCAAAACCGATGCGACATCGACGATGGGCACATGAGTCCCACGGAGATTGAGCACCCGCTCGCCTTGCCCGAGATCCAGGAAGTCCCGCGAGGATGGCCGGATCGTCTCGAGCACGGCGGCTGCCGGTACGATCATCGGCTGGTCGGCCACGGCAACGATCAAGCCGTCGAGCACAGCCAGAGTAAGGGGGAGCGAGATGATGAAGGTAGTGCCCTCGCCCGGCCGGCTGGTGATGCTGATCCGCCCGCCAAGGGCAGTGATCGCCGTACGGGCCACATCCATGCCGACCCCGCGCCCCGAGAGGCTGGTGACCGAGGCGGCCGTCGAGAAGCCGGGGAGGAAGAGCAGGTTGTCGATCTCGCTGTCCGACAGAACGGCGTCGGCCGGAATGAGGCCCTTGCGAACCGCAGTGGCCTGGATCCTCTCGCGGTTCAGTCCTGCCCCGTCATCCTTGATGACGATTCGGACGTTCCCGGACACGTGGCTGGCGGTCAGAAGCAGGCGACCCGCGCTGGCCTTGCCCGTGGCGATGCGGTCGTCAGGCGATTCGATGCCGTGGTCGATGGCATTGCGGACCATATGGGTGAGTGGATCGGCCAGCCCCTCGACCACGGTGCGATCGACCTCCGTGTCCTCGCCTTCGGTGACCAGATCGACCTGCTTGCCGGTCGCGTCGGCCGCTTCGCGAACGACGCGGGCCATGCGCTGGAACAGTGGCTTCACCGGTTGCGCCCGGATCAGCATCACGCCTTCCTGGATGTCGCGCGCCAGAAGGCTCAGGTCCTCGACCTGCGCCGCGAGCCCGGAGGACGGCGGCAGCCCGGCTTCGGCGACCTTCTGGGCGATCACCGCTTGGTTGATGATGAGCTCGCCGACGGAGTTGATGAGGCGATCCACCCGGTCCAGGTCGACGCGGAGCGTCGGACGGGGTGCCTCCTTGACGGTAGGAGGTGTCGGGACCGAGACCGGAGGAGTCGTCGGGGTGGGTGCTGGGGCGGCTTGCGGTTCCTCGGCCGGTACGTCTTCGGCCGCGGTGTCCGTCGCCTCCGGAAGGTCGATCAGGGGAAGGATCCCCATCGCGAACCGCGGCATTTCCTCGACTTCGAGGTCGCAGAGGTCCTCGACAAAGGCGAATACGTCCCGGACCTGGTCCTCGCCGGCTTCCGTCTCGAGGGTCAGGCTCCAGGCGAGGTAGCTTTCCTCAAGATCGATTACCTCAAGCCGCGGTAGTCCTGTGGTGTCGCAGGCGACGGTGACCTCGCCCAGGTCGGACAGAGCGGCGAACAGGTTCGCGGGTTCATGCCCGTTGTGGAAGAACTGGCGGCTCGGGCGGAAGTGCAGGCGGAACAGCTTCGGTTGCGCCGGAGCATCGTCGGCCAGGAACGACATTCCAAGACCCATCGGCTCGAACACGAAGTCCTCTTCCGCGAGATCCTCGCCCCCGGCCAGTTCCTCCAGTGCTTCAAGAATCGCACCAAGCGCCTCGGGCGGGTCCGAACGCCCGTCGCGTGCCGCCTCGAGCAGGTCGGCCAGGATGTCCCCGGACCGTTGGAGGAGCCGCATGACATCCGCATCCGGGACCAGCCGGTCGGATCGGATCGCGTCGAGCACCGTTTCGAAACTGTGGGCGAACGACACGACGTCGGACAGGGCAAAGGCCCCGGCGGCACCCTTGATCGAGTGAACGGCCCGGAAGACAGCGTGCATCGTCTCTGTCTCGGCGGTGCCGTCCGACATCGCGGCCAGCCCCTCGCCCATGGCGGCGAGAAGGTCCTCGCTTTCGGCGAAGAAAGTGTCCCTGAGTTCGTCCGTCATGCTCAGATCGTCCCGGTGACGCGCTTCAGGGTGGACACGAGGGCCGTCTCATCGAAGGGCTTGGTCAGCCAACCGGTCGCGCCGGCCGTCCGGGCACGGGCCCGCAGCTCGGGGCCGGTTTCCGTGGTGAGGACGAGGATCGGCACCCGCTTGTTGCGGTCGCCGGCGCGGATGGCCTCGATGACGCCGAAGCCATCCATGTTCGGCATGTTGATGTCCGTGATGACGGCATCGAATGCCTCTCCGGCAAAGGCCGAGACGCCCAGGACGCCATCATCGGCGGTGGTCACCTGCATGCCGGCGGTTTCGAGAGCGCGACGGAGCAATTCCCTGATCGTTCGTGAATCGTCGATGGCGAGAACGGAGATCATGTCAGGCCACAGCCTCCTGGATCGTGGGGCGGGTGTCCCGACCTGCACCAAGGGCGGAGGTGCCCGGCGCACAAGGCTGGCGGCCAGCCGGCTTTCTCGGATCGGACGTGTGGGTCGCACGGCTTGGCGCGCAGAAGTCGTCAGTCATGTTGAACCTCGATCGTATGGCGCGGAGCGATGCCGGACGTTCTGCCGATCCATACGCCTGCCTTCGTTAAAACGGGCTGAATGCAAGGAAGCGTCTGCCTCGGGATCATTAAAGGTCGAGGCTTAAACTCACCTTAAGCCGGACGGCCTTACCGATTCGCACCAGTCCCGACTCGACAAAGGTTCATCCCATGGTTGCCGAACGTTCCGCTCTCACCTTCATGCCAGGAGTCCTCCGTTGAGCCGGCGCATCCTTGTCGTGGACGACTCGCCTTCGCTGCGCCGGATGATCGCCATGACGCTCAAGGGAGCGGGCTATGACGTGGTTGAAGCAGAGGATGGCCTCGATGCCCTGGAGCGGGTCGCGGCGGCGCGCTTCGATGCGGTGCTGACGGACCAGAACATGCCGCGCATGGATGGCCTGTCCTTTATCCGCGAGTTCAAGTCGCGGCCCGAGGGGCAGGGCATCCCGGTGGTATTCCTGTCCACCGAGAGCGAGGGCGAGCTCAAGGACAAGGCACGCGCCGCCGGTGCGTTGGGCTGGATGACCAAGCCGTTCGATCAGGCCAAGCTCCTGTCGGTCATGGCCCGGGTGGTAGGCGCATGATCGACGCCGAAACCCTGGCCATCTTCCGCACCGAAGCGGACGGATTGGTGGAAAGCCTCGAGGCGGGCCTGCTGACCCTTCAGGAGCGCCCCGGCGACCGTTCTGTCATCGATCAGGTCTTCCGCGACCTGCACACGCTGAAGGGCACGGGAGGCATGTTCGGGCAGACCGAACTCGCGGCTTTCGTGCATGGCTTCGAATCGGCCTTCGAGGCGATCCGCTCTGGAACCAGCGTGGCGAGCCCCGCCCTGATCGCCGTCTGCCTGAAGGCCCATGACCATATCATGTCCCTTCTGGCCGGAGAGCGGCCGGGTGGCGCCGGGACGATCCTTGCCGATCTTGCGACGGCCGTGTCGGGCTCGGCTCCAGCGGATGAGCAGATCCTTCCAGAAGTGCCCACCGAGGCGTCCGCCTCCGCTTCCCAGGAATCGGGGGCCAAGACGATCCCCATGATGCGCATCTCGGCCGAGCGCCTCGACGAGATGATGGATCGCGTGGGCGAACTCGTCATTGCCGAGGCCCGCCTGGCCGAGATCGCCGCCAGGAGCGGCGTTCCGGCCCTGGTCTCCGTGACCGAGGATATACAGCGTCTAGCATCGAGCATGCGCGACGCGACGATGTCGATCCGCATGACGCCGATCTCGTCCATCACTGGCCGCTTCCGCCGTCTCGTTCACGATCTCGCACGCCAGTTGGACAAGCCGATCGATCTCGTGATCGAGGGGGAAGAGACGGAGCTGGACAAGGCCGTCGTCGAGCAGCTCGCCGAGCCGCTGATGCACCTCATCCGGAACGCCGCCGATCATGGGATCGAGGACGCCGCGACACGCTCGCGACTCGGCAAGTCCCCGTCCGGTCAGATCAGGCTTTCGGCCCGACAGTCCGGGGGCGAAGTCGAAGTCGAACTCGCAGACGACGGCCGCGGTCTGGACGAGGCCCGCATCCGGGCCAAGGCGATCGATCTCGGGCTTCTCGGGCTGGATGCCGATGTCGGATCGGCCGATCTCCAGCGCCTGATCCTTTCTCCGGGCTTCTCGACGGCCCAGCAGGTCACCGAGCTGTCCGGGCGGGGGGTCGGCATGGACGTCGTCCGCCGCACCGTCTCCGAACTCCGCGGCAGCGTCGACATCGCGTCCTCGTCGGGGAGCGGAACCCGCGTGGTCATACGGCTCCCGCTGACCCTTGCCATCATCAGCGGGCTGCTGGTCGAGGTGGCCGGGGAACGGTTCACGATCCCGCTCTCGACCGTGGAGGAGATCGTCGAGCTTCCCGAAAGATCGGGACCGGCAGACGCCTCGTCGCGGTTCTTGGACATCCGGGGACGGCTTGTCCCCACCATGTCGCTTCGCGAGGTATTTGCCAGCCCGCCCGCCCCCGAGATGTTCCCCAAGGTCGTGATCGTGGGAGCCAGCGGAGCCCGTGTCGGCTTGGTCGTGGATCGCATCATCGGATCCAACCAGACGGTCATCAAGCAGCTCTCGCCGCTTCATGCGGGGGTCAGCACATTCTCGGGCGCCACCATCCTCGGGGATGGCGCCGTGGCGCTGATCCTGGATGTGGCGACCCTGGTCAATCAATCGAAACGCCCGGCTCCGATCGAGCGGCATCTTCAAGAGGTTCTCGCATGACGCTGATGTCCCGCCCCGCCAGTCGATCCCTGGGCAACATCGACGTGGTCACCCTGCGGCTGGGCCAGGATACCCTGGCCATCCGGGCCGAGATGCTGCGCGAGGTGCTGGAGCCTGTCAGCATCACTCGCGTGCCCGGTGCGCCCGAGTTCTGCTGCGGGCTCGTCAACGTACGAGGGACCGTGGTTCCCTTGTCCGACCTGCGGGTGACCTTCGGAATGCCCCGGACGCCGCTTGGACCCGACAGCCGGATCCTTGTGCTCGATCTGCCCCTGTCCGGGCGTGCTTCTGTCGTGGGCATCGTAGCGGATGCCGTCCACGAGGTGACCCGAGTCGAAAGCCACATGCTCCAGACTGTTCCTGCCGTGGGCACCCGGTGGCCTCCGCAGTTCATCGAGGCGATCGCCCGGATCGGAGGAAACTTCGTGATGCTGCCCGACATCCCCGCCATCTTCGCGGCGTTCCTCGGCGGCCAATCGGCCACGACGGTCGGCCCGCAGGGGCAGGGCGCTGCAGCGTGACCGGCGTCGCCCTCCTCTGAGCCAAGGTCTGCCTCCACCCTGGCTGCTCCGGATCGCCGATCCGGCGGCAGCTGTCTTGAACCGATCCTGCGCAGTGGCCGCGCGGTCCCCGACTGAGGAAGATGCCTCATGCTGAATCAACCAGTAGTTACCTTCGGACTGGAAAGCTCTCTGTTCGGCCTTCCCGTCGCGCTCGTCCAGGAGATCCTCGATCCCCGTCCGGTGTCGCGCCTCCCCCACGCGCCGTCGCACCTCATGGGCGTGACGGACGTCAGGGGCAGCTCGGTCGCCGTCATCGACCTTCGCACCTACTTGGGCGAGCCGATGAGGCCCGATGCGGCGGACACGCGCATCATGGTTCTCAAGCTCGACAGGGATGGGGCCGCGCTTCTCGTGGCCCTCAGGGTCGACCGGGTGATCGAGGTGACGAGCCTGGACGACGACCGCCTCGAGCCGCTGGCCGAAGCTGCTCTCCTGAACTGGGACCAGCGGATGGTCGAAGGCATCGGCCGTCGGAACGGGACATTCGTCACCGTCCTGCGCTTGGCCGGCCTGTTCGACCGAGACGTCATGGACGCGATGGCGACGGGTCGGCCAAGGCAGGCGGCCAGTCAGGACGCGGAGGCGGCCTTTGCCGGGCTGGCCAGCGCATGAGCACCCAGATCCTCCGCTCGCGGTACCCTGCGCGGTTCCGTCAGATCGTCCATGAGGCCACAGGCATCCATCTTCCTGAAAGCAAGGATGGCATGGTGGAGTCCCGGCTGCGCCCGCGGCTGGTGGCCCTGGGGCTTACCGATGCCGGTGAATATTTCCGCTACCTGTTCGAGGAGAATGGTCTCGAAACAGAACTGGCAAGCCTCATCGAACTCGTCACCACGAACAAGACCGACTTCTTTCGGGAGGTCCAGCATTACAACCTGCTTCAGGACATGATGATCCCTGCTGCCCTCAGGACCGGACGGGCGGGCGGGCGGGTCAGCTTCAAGTTCTGGAGCGCGGCCGCGTCGACCGGGGCCGAAGCCTGGTCGGCGGCGATGGTTCTGGCGGAAGCCCAGGCCCGTGCGCCCGAGTTGGACTGGGCCGTGCTGGGCACCGACATCTCGCGCCGCGTGCTGAAGACGGCCGTCCGCGCCATCTATCCCGAAGCCGAGCTCATCCCGGTGCCTCCCATGCTGCGGGACCGGTACGCGATGGTTGGGCGCGACAAGGATGGTTTGCCTTTGCGCCGCATCGTGCCGGAATTGCGCCAGCGCGTCCGCTTCGAGGAGATGAACCTCATGGACAGGACCTATCCGGTGGATCGCAACCTGGATGCGATCTTTCTGCGCAACGTGCTGATCTACTTCGATCCTCCGACCCAGGCTCGCGTGATCGCCACGATCGCATCGCATCTCCGTCCCGGTGGGCATCTCGTGGTCGGACATGCGGAGTCGATGATCGTGCGCCAGTCCGGCCTGAAACAGGTCGCCCCGGCCGTGTTCGAGCGGCAAGGCAAACTCGAGACGGACGCCATGGCTGGCCATTTGACCCAGCCATCCATGCATATGGGAGCCATGCCATGACCGCCGGCCCGATCAAGGTCATGATCGTCGATGACAGCGCCAGCATCAGGGCGGGGCTCAAGGCCCTGCTGTCCACGGACCCGGAGATCGAGGTCATCGCCTCCGCCGCCGACCCGTTCGAGGCCGCCGAGCGGCTCCGCTCGATGGTGCCCGATGTCATGCTTCTCGATATCGAGATGCCAAGAATGGATGGCCTGACGTTCCTGAGCAAGATCATGGCTCAGCGGCCCTTGCCGGTCGTCATCTGCTCCAGCCATACCGAGGCCGGGTCCAAGACGGCGATGCGCGCCCTGGAGTTGGGGGCCGCCGAGGTGATCGGGAAGCCGAACCTGGGCAGCCCACGCGAGCGCCAGGAAGCGCAGATGCGCGTGTGCGATGCCGTGCACGCGGCTGTCCAGACCAGGCCCGGCGCGCGTGGGTCGACGCCCCGCCCGATGCAACCGGGGCCGAAGCATACAGCCGACGTCATCCTGCCGCCTGCGCGCGCGCATGCCGCCAAGCCGCCGCAGACCGCGCCCCTGGTGGCGATCGGCGCTTCGACTGGCGGCACCGAAGCTCTTGCGTCCATCTTGCGTGAACTGCCGCCGAACGCCCCGCCGGTCGTGATCGTGCAGCACATGCCCGAGCGCTTCACCGCCGCGTTCGCCCAACGTCTCGACGGATTGTGCCGGGTGCGGGTGGCCGAGGCCGTGACCGGCGACCAACTCACGAGCGGACTGGTGCTTATCGCTCCGGGCGACCATCACCTGCTGCTAAGGCGTCAAGGCGTCAACTACAGGGTCGAGGTGGTCGAAGGCCCGTATGTCGCGCGGCACCGTCCCTCGGTGGATGTGCTGTTCCGCTCGGTCGCGCAGGCAGCGGGGCCCAACGCCCTGGGGATCCTGCTGACCGGCATGGGAGACGACGGCGCGCGCGGTCTCCTGGAGATGAAGCAGGCGGGTTCGGGCACCATCGCCCAGGACGAGGCCACATCCGTGGTCTTCGGCATGCCGCGCGAGGCGTTGCGGATGGGAGCCACCGAACGGGCACTGCCACTGGGCCGAATGGCCAACGAGATCGTGACCTGGGGGAGGAAACATGTTGGATCGGTCCAGTGATATCGACCCTGCTCGGCAGGAAGCCTCTGAGGTCACGGCCCTGGACTGGTCGCCCCTGACCCGGGTCGCCGTCGTGAGGAGCCGCACCGAAGCCGTTTTCGGGGCGTCGCTCGATGCCATGCTGGGGGCAGTGGACGACCTTAGCCTGACGGAGTCGTCGCTCGCCGCTCTGGCGGACGCGCTGTCGCCCGCAACGATGGTTCGCCTCAAGTCGCTTCAGCCCCGGTTCCAGGATCTCAGCCGGCAGGTCGAGGCCAAGGCTGATCGGTGCCGCGTGGCGGCCGGTGCCTTGGGCGGCCTCATGAGGGACGCCCGCAGCCGGCTCGAGGAACTTCGTCGCCTCGCCCGCACGGCGACCCTGGTGTCGCTCAACGCCTTGGTCGTCAGCCGCACGCTGAACTCGGACGGCGGCACCATCGACGGCTTGGCCCGGGACATGAGGGCGGTGCTGGGCGAGGTGGGTGGCCTGGTTGCCGATCTTGCCGTTCGCATCTCGGCCGGACAGTCCGAGCTCAACGGGGTGGCCGAGCAGACGGCCAAACTGCAGACGCTCGCGCACAAGGACGTCCTTCCTGCGATCCGGACGCTGTCCGAACTGATTCAAGCCAAGTCCCGCGACGACCGGATCGCCCGCTCGGCCGGGTTGGTGTCCAAGCGGTTCCGCGCGCTTCAGGATCGCGTCAGCCAGGTCATCCTGCACCTTCAGGTGGGGGACGGCTTCCGCCAAAGGCTCGAACACATCGAGGCTATCCTGGCGATGGCCCAGGATCCCGACAACGCGTCGATTCGAACGATGCTGCACCGGCTCGGGGCCGCACAGCTTCGCGGCGCGCTCATCGACCTCAGATCCTCTCTTCAGGTCGCAGGGCGCCACATCCGCGCGATGAGCCGGATGGGGGCCGAGATCCCGCGCGCGGGGGCGATCAGCGCGATCAGGGGTGGACAAGATGGGCTGGGTGTCCTGCTGTCCGCAGCCTCGGGCATGGAGACCGTGATCGAACGGCTGTCCGACAGGAGCGGTCGCCTCACCGTCACGTCGCGCGGGTTGGCGGCCACGCTGGCCGGCGCCGGGCAGAACGCCGATCAGGCTGCCGAGTTCGAGCGGCGAATGACTGTCCTGGGTCTCAATGCCATCCTCCTGGCCTCGCGCCTGGGATCCGAAGGCCGCGCGATGGAGGAAGTGGCGCAGCAGCAGCGCGACATCGCTCGCAGCATCATCGAGGTCATGGGCCTGCTCCGCAAGGAGTTGGAAGCCGTGGTCGTGACCTCGGGTGCACTCGACGCTCCGGAAGACGAGACCTTGACGGGGACGCTGCATGCCGCGGCCGAAGCGGCCCTGGAGATCTCCATCCTGTCGGGCCGGGTGCGCGGGCACCTCGCGGCCATGGACAGCGTCCGCGGGTCGGACGAGATCGCCGTCGTCGTGGAGCGTGCGGGACGCGAACTCGATCACTTCATGGACATGGCCAAGGGACTGGACGAGGTTGCGCGCGTCCTTGATCAGGGACATGTCGCGGCAGAGGCGCCCCCGGGTCACAGCGAGACGTTCGCTCGTGTCCGGACGCTCTACTCCATGCAATCCGAGCGCGACATCCATGACCGGATGTTCCCCCGGGATGCTGCGGCGGAAATCGCAGCCGAGCCCGAGGAGGAGGACGACTTCCTCTTCGCCTGACGTCTGATCGCTTCGACGGCGCTGCTACCCAGAGTGCGGCGCCGTCCACATGCCTTCGGCCCCCGGCGTGTATCGCCCTCAATGCCCTGGACCAAAGATGTGAGCCATGGAACCGCCTGGCGGCGCCGGCGCTCCGTCACTGATGGATCCCGGGGGCGGACAATGGTGCAACTCTTTCTCGACTGCGATGGTGTTCTGGCGGACTTCGAGACCTATGCGACCGAGGTTCTGGGCATGGCTCCCCGTGACTTCGAGGCGCAGCATGGGCCCAGACGTTTCTGGAGCCGTATCGCCGCGCACGAAGACTTCTTCTTCAACCTGCCGCTGATGCCCGATGCGCGCGACCTTTGGGACGCGGTGGCCCACCTCGACCCTGTGATCCTGACCGGCCTTCCGCACGGCAATTGGGCCGCGCCGCAGAAGATGCGCTGGGCGTCCAGACACTTTCCCGATGCACGCATGATCACGACCATGGCACGCGCCAAGCGGGATCACATGAAGGCACCGGGAGACATCCTCGTGGACGATCTCCTGAAGTACCGGCCCCTGTGGGAGGAGGCCGGTGGCATCTTCGTCCATCATCGCAGCACCAGGGAGACCTTGGCTGCTCTGAAGGATCTTAGACTGGACATCCACGCATAGCTCCCGATCTCTTCCATGCCCTGGATGCATGACGGGCCTGCAGTGGAAGGGGCTGATACGGCGGCCCCTGAACCCCATCTCTCGTCTCGATAGCGCTAACACGCGCAACGAGGGGCCGTCAGGTCCCGCCATCTTTCAGGGAAGCAGTTCATCATGGCCTATGCCAACACCTCCTACTCGTCCTTTGCCCGCCCGCAGGGCGACAGCCTGCTGGCCCGTCTGGCGAGCCATTTCGCCGCACGCCGCCGCTATCACGAGACGCGCCGGGAGCTTGGCGCGCTGAGCGACCGTGATCTCATGGATCTTGGCATCCACCGCAGCAACATCTCCGATATCGCGGCCGAAGCGGCCCGGAACTTCTGAGGGGCCGAACGTCTGCCGTCCATGGAGGACGGAACGTCTTGCGCTCTGGTTGGTTCTCGGATCAGTCCGCAGCGTCCCACCCGGGCGGCGCCGGCGGCGTCCCTAATGTGGAGCATGTGTGGTTGACCGACGACGTCCTCGACTGCTGCATCATCGGCGGCGGCCCGGCTGGGCTGACCGCCGCCATCTTTCTTGCACGCTTCCGCCGCCGCTTCGTTCTCATCGACGCGGGCGAGAGCCGCGCCTCCTGGATCCCCCGGTCGCACAACCATCCGGCCTTTCCGGGCGGCATCAACGGCGAAGAGCTGCTCGACCGCATGCGGCGGCAGGTGGATGAGTTCGGCGGCACGCGCCTGTCCGGCGTCGTCACCCGGATCTCGCGCGAGGGGGAGGGGCCGTTCCGGATCGACACCGGACAGGGCACACTGGTTGCGCGTCACCTGATCCTTGCGACAGGCGTCCGGGACAACCTGCCGGCCGTGCCGGATGCCGTGTCGCACGTCCGCCGGGGTACCATCCGTCAGTGCCCGATCTGCGACGGCTACGAAGTCACCGGGAAACGGATTGCGGTCCTTGGCTCGGCCGCCTGTGCGGCGGGCGAGGCGCTGTTCCTGCGAACCTACACCTCCGACATAACCGTGGTGACCCTGGGGGAATCCCTGTCGATCGCCGATGACGATCGGGCCCGGCTGGATGATCTTGGAATCCGTCTCATCGAAGCGCCGGTCGATCGTGTCGCTTGCGACGATGGCACCGTCGAGGTGACCCTGGGTGACGGTCAGGTCATGACCTTCGACGCCGTCTATGCTGGGCTGGGGATCGAGCCCCGGACCAGTCTGGCCCATGAGCTGGACGTCCAGCTATCGGACGACGGGCGGGTCGTGACGGACGCGAAGCAGCGCACCAGCGCCCCGCAGGTCTATGCCGCGGGCGACGCGGTGACCGGCCTGAACCAGATCGCCGTCGCCATGGCGCAAGCCGAGGTGGCAGCCGTGGACATTCACAACGAGTTGCGCCGGGCCGAGAAGATGTGCCTTCTCCAGACGGCCTCCTGACCATGGACCGACCGACACCGACAGGCCAGGGCGCGCCCAAGGGGGATTGCCCGTCCTTTCGACAAGGCGCATCAGCGCACCCTGACCCCAGACAGACCGTCATACCGGACCCATCATGAACAGATCCCTGACGGGCGCGCTGTCGCGCCCGGAATTCGTGGCGCTGATTGCCGCGATCATGTCCCTCAATGCCCTGGCCATCGACGTGATGCTGCCGGCCTTGCCCCATATGGGCGACGCGCTGGGCGTGAGCGACGACAACCACCGCCAGTTCGTGGTGTCGGTCTACATGATCGGCTTCGCGGTGGGGCAACTCCTCATCGGGCCGCTTTCGGACCGCTACGGGCGACGGGTGCCGCTGCTGATCGGGATCGGCGTCTATGTGGTGGCCGTTCTCGCGGCGGCCTTTGCCCCGACCTTCGGCGCCCTTCTTGGGCTGCGCTTCGTGCAGGGCCTGGGCGCCGCCTCCACCCGCGTCGTGGCGACCGCCGTGGTCCGGGACCGCTTCTCGGGGCGGGCGATGGCCGAGGTGATGTCCCTGGTCTTCATGGTCTTCATGGTGATCCCCGTCGTGGCCCCCGGACTGGGCGAGGTGCTGCTGCAGGTGAGCCCGTGGCAGAGCATCTTCGTCTTCATGGGCGTTCTGGCCACGGCCTTCGGCATTTGGGCCTTCCTCCGCCTGCCCGAGACGCTCGAGCCCGAGCACAGGCGGCCCCTGACCGCGCGCTCCATCTTCGGGGGGTTCCGCCTCGTGGTCGAGAACCGGATGGCGCTGTGGTACGCGCTGGCCGGGACCTTCACCTTCGGCGCGCTGTTCGGCTTCATCAGCACGGCGCAGCAGATCTATGTCGATCTGTATGGCCTGGGGGTCTGGTTCCCGGCCGCCTTCGCCTTCGTGGCGGGGCTGATGGCGCTGTCCTCGTTCCTCAACTCGCAGATCGTCCGGCGGCTCGGGATGCGGAGGCTCGCGCATTTCGCGATCCTGGCCTTCACCGGGCTGAGTGGCGTGCTCCTGCTGGTGAGCCTTGGGGGCCTGCCGCCGCTCTGGCTGTTCCTTGGGCTCCTGTCGGCTGTCATGTTCATGTTCGGCTGGGCTGCGTCCAACATGAACGCGCTGTCGCTCCAGCCGCTCGGGGCCGTCGCGGGCACGGCGTCGTCGGTGTTCGGCTTCATCCAGACCTTGGGGGGCGCCCTGCTCGGCGGCTTCGTGGGGCAGCAGTTCAATGGAACGGTGATCCCCACGGTGACGGGCTACTTCGTCCTGGGGGTCCTGGCCGTCGCTTGCGTGCTCGTCGCCGAGCGTGGCCGCCTGTTCAACGAAGTGCAGGAGGGCGCTCAGGCCTGACGCCATGACGGCGTGGGGTCAGCCGGCCTCGGGAGACACCGGTGTCCGCCGCGCCGCCGGATCCTTGTGGATCAGCACGTCAGCCAGCGGATAGGCCCGGATGATCTCGCGCTTGAGCGCCGCGCCAATGGCATGAGCCTCGTCCAGGGTCTGGTCGCCATCGAGTTCGATGTGGAGGTTGACGAAGATCCGGCTTCCGGCGGTCCGGGTCTTGAGGTCGTGATACCCCCGCACCCCCGGAAAGGCCGAGGTGATCGCGGCGATCCCGTCGATGACCGCCGGGTCTGCGCGCCGGTCCATGAGGGCGTCGAACGCCCGTCGTCCCAGCCCAAGCGCCCCGACCACCATCAGCCCCGCCGCGGCTAGCGCCACGACCGAGTCGATCTGCGTCAGCCCGAACGCCGCCGAGGCCCAGAGCGCCAGCAATCCCCCGATGGATGGGATCAGGTCCCCGATGTAGTGGAGTGAATCAGCCGCCACGACCGGGTTGCCCGTCCGCCTCACGACCTGCCGCTGCCAGGCCACCAGCCCCAGGGTCAGCAGGATCGACAGTCCGAGCACCAGCGCCCCCGCGCCTTCGGCCGCGATCTCGGGCGGCGCGACGGCCAGCAGCCGGCGCAGCGACGCCACCGCGATCACCCCGGCCGAGACCAGGATGAACACCGATTGCATCAGCGCCGCGAGATCCTCGGCCGAGGTGTGGCCGAAGGCATGATCCTCGTCGGCAGGCTTGGCGGCATAGACGATGGCCGCGAGCCCGCCCGCCGACATCAGCAGATCCATAGCGGAATCCACCAACGTCGCCGCGATGGACAGAGCGCCCGTCTGCCCCAGCGCCCAAAGCTTCAGCAGCACCAGCGTCAAGGCCACAAGAACCGAGGCCACGCCCGCGGACAGGTTCAGGCGCGCGCCCGAATCGGGCGCAGGAGAAGGGGTCGCGTTCATGCGGCGCAGCTAGACCGCTCCGGACGCCTAGTCGAGAACCTCGTCGGCCCCTACGCCCCAGATCGCGTCCTTGGGCGCCCAGCCGCCGTAGCCGCCGGCGCTGATCCGGCACCAGCCGGCCTCGCAAGACTCAAGGCGGGCCACGACGTTCTGCTCCAGCAGCGCCACGGCCTGCGATCCTTCGTCGGGGCGGGTCCGCAGCGGCATCTCGTCTTGGTCCACGATCACCGTGCGGGTTCCGGACAGGAGCGAGTAGTGCACCCAGCCGCCCTCGCCATCGCGATCCTCGACCCGCCGCCAATGCCCGTACTCGGCCGTGATCTGGAGCGGCATGTCCTCGCGGGTGAAGACCCAGTCGATCCGCTGGTCCAGGGCGGGACCGCGGCGCGCGTTGCCTTCGTCGGTCTTGAGCGACACGTAACGGGGCAGGGGCAGGTTCGTCTCGGGCCCCAACGTCGGCGACCCGGCCGGTGCCGGCGCGACCGACGAGGCAGGCACCACGATCTGGTCGGCTGCAGGGATCACGAGGTTGGCCGGACGGGCGAGCGGCCGCACTTGGGCGCAGGCCGGCCAGGCCGTCACCGCGCCCATCAAGAGCGTCGCACACAGGCGCGTCCACCGCCGTTCCGTCATGCTGCCCTCATTGCCCCGATTCGCGAAAGGTCCCCCTTTCGTCGTTGCCGGGAACTCTGCCACAACCTGGGGGTTTATCGAAAGCCGCCTGCACTTGTGTGGGCCAATCCCGGCCGAGTTGTGTTGTCCCTGCGCGACGGTTGACAGCCTGGCGGCCTGTGCCCACCCCTGTCCTGCATCGCAACCTACTGCACGCTCCTTCATCACCTCTTGCCCGACCTCAGGGCCAGCCGGGGCGCGGTGGTGAACGTGTCGTCCAAGACGGCGCTCACGGGGCAGGGCGGCACTTCGGCCTATGTGGCCGTCAAGGCCGCGCAACTGGGCCTGACGCGGGAATGGGCAGCCGAGCTGGCCCCGGACGGCATCCGGATCAACGCCGTGATCCTCGCCGAGGTCATGACCCCGCTCGATCGCCGCCTTCTCGACGCCCAACCCGATCCGCGCGCCGAGGAAGCCCGCATCGCCGCCCGTATCCCGCTCGGCCCCCTCATGACCACCCCGCGCGAGATCGCGGACGTCGTCGTGTTCCTCCTGTCCGACCGGGCGAGCCACACGACCGGGCAGTGGATCGTCCCGCACGACGGCCACACCCATCTCCACCGTGCCCTCTAGGGTCAGGGGATCAGCACCGTCGATCCCGTGGTTGCCCGGCCCTCCAGCGCGCGGTGGGCCTCCTGCACCTGGTCCAGGGGAAAGCGCTGGTCGATCCGCACCCGGATCGCGCCGCTTTCGATCTTGCCGAACAGGTCGGCTGCCATCGCGCGACAGGTCGCAGGGTCGGCGACATGGGTGAACATGGTGGGCCGGGTCAGTTGCAGCGACCCCTTGGCGGCAAGCGTCATGATGTCCACCGGCGGCACCTTGCCCGAGGCGTTCCCGAACGAGATCATCATCCCAAGCGGCCGCAGGCAGTCGAGCGAGGCGTCAAAGGTGTCGCGACCAACGCCGTCCATGACGACGTCCACCCCGCGACCATCGGTCAGTCGCTTCACCTCCGCCGCGACATCTGCCTCCCGGTAGTTGATGGCCTCCGACGCCCCATGTTCCAGGGCCAGCGCGCATTTCTCGGCCGAGCCCGCCGTCCCGATCAGCCGAATGCCTTCGGACCGGGCCCATTGGCAGGCGATCAGGCCGACGCCACCGGCCGCGGCCTGGAACAGGACCGTGTCGCCCGGGGCCAGGGGCGTCGTGCGGCGGAACAGGAACTGGACCGTCAGCCCCTTGAGCATGACCGCTGCTCCCTCCTCGAAGGAGATGCCGTCGGGCAGCGGCACGACTACCCCGGCCGGCAGGATGCGCGCCTCGGCATAGGCCCCCGCCGGTCCGCCGGCATAGGCCGCCCGGTCCCCTGCCTTCAGATGGGTCACGCCGTCGCCCACGGCCTCCACGATCCCGGCACCTTCCTGCCCCAAGGCCGCCGGGAGCGGCATCTGATACAGGCCCGACCGCTGGTAGACGTCAATGAAGTTGAGGCCGATTGCATGGTGCCGGATGCGGACCTCGCCCGGCCCCGGCTCGCCCAGGGCGCGATCCTCGATCTCCATCACCTCGGGCCCGCCATGCTGGCGAATCGTGACGGCGCGAACGGTCTGGGTCATCGAAGGCTCCTGAAGCACTAGGGACATGGTGCAGGCTAGCCTCAGTCCGGGCGCGAGTGAACGCTTCGCTTGCACAACCGGAACCCGACGCAGTCCATGGAGTTTGACTTCCAAATGCCTGTTCTGAAAAGGAGTTCACCATGCTCGGATGGGCCGTCACCTTTCTGGTGATCGCATTGATCGCAGCGCTGTTCGGCTTCGGGGGCATCGCCTCCGCTTCGGCCGGCATCGCCCAGATCATCTTCTTCGTCTTCATCGTGCTGTTCGTGATCGCGATGATCATGCGCGCGGTGCGGGGTCGTCCCCCAGTCTGACACCCCGTCTGACCCCCGGGTTCCAAGCCCCGGCCCGGCTTGTCGCCGCGGCCGGGGACTTGTCAGGATGCAGAGGGCGCCCGCAGTGCCGCAGATCGGCATGAGCGAACATCATCAACAGCTTGCCGGCCGAGGCTGAACCGGCAGGGCAGCAACCCGCTCCCGGTCGGTCCGGGCCCGTTCAGCGATAAGAGTTCAACGATAAACCTGATCCTCGGTCGGGAACGCCCGCGCGCGCACGTCTTCGGCGTAGGATCTGACTGCCTCCTCGATCATGCCCCCAAGCTGGCCATAGACCTTGACGAACTTGGGCGGGCGCGGGCTCAGCCCGAGCATGTCCTCCAGCACGAGGATCTGACCGTCGCAGGCCGGCGAGGCTCCGATGCCGATGGTGGGGATGGGGCATTGCGCCGTGATCCGGGCCGCAAGCGGCTCCACCATGCCTTCCAGCACCACGGCAAAGGCGCCCGCCTCGGCCACCACGCGGGCGTCGGTCTCGTGGGTCGGCCAGGTCTCCTCCTGACGCCCTTGCGTCTTGAACCCGCCCATGACGTGGCTCGACTGCGGGGTGAGGCCGATATGGGCCATGACGGGAATCCCCCGCTCGGTCAGGAAGCGGATCGTCTCGCCCATCCGCGCGCCGCCCTCGAGCTTGACCGCGCCGCAGCCCGTTTCCTTCATGACGTGGGCGGCGTTCCGAAAGGCCATGTTCGGGCTTTCCTCGTAGCTGCCAAAGGGCATGTCGACGACCACCAACGCCCGCTTGGTGCCCCGCACGACCGCCCGCCCATGCATGACCATGAGGTCGAGCGGCACGCCCACCGTGGTCTCCATCCCATGCATCACCATGCCAAGGGAATCGCCCACCAGGATGATCTCCGCATGGCGGTCCACGATGGCCGCCGTGTGCGCGTGATACGAGGTCAGGGACACGATGGGCGCGCCGCCCTTGCGGGCCCGGATCTGGGGGACCGTGATGCGGCGGACGGGGGCTGTGGGCTCGGTGCTCATCGCGTCTCCTGGGGTGGGTCGATCTCGCGTTGGTCGATCAGCAGGACGCCCCCGAACTCGGCCGAGAGCATGATCCCCGCGCGGCGGGTCAGATGCCGCACCACGGGACGGAAGCTTGCCGCGTCCACGATGTCGAGCCCTTTCAGGACGGCGCGGGGCTCGGAGCCGATGACGTCGCGGATGGCTTGCATCATCGTCTCGACCGGGGCGCCCTCGGCGGCCAGCGCCTCGGCCCGATCAAGGGCGCGGCTCAGAACCGGAGCGGCGGCGCGATCCTCGGGCGAAAGGCGGACGTTGCGCGACGACATGGCCAGCCCGTCAGGCTCGCGCAGCGTCGGCACGCCCAGGATGTCCACCGGCATGTGGAGGTCGCGCACCATACGCCGGATCACGGCCAATTGCTGGTAGTCCTTTTCCCCGAAGAGCGCGACATCGGGTTGAACGATGTTGAGGAGCTTGGTCACCACCGTCGCCACGCCCCGGAAATGCCCAGGCCGCACGGCCCCGTGGTAAAGCCCCGCGAGCCGGCTCGTTTCCACGATCGTCTCGTCGCCCTCGGGATACATCGCCTCGACGGCGGGAAGGAACAGGGCTCCCACGCCGTGATCCTCAAGCAGCCGGGTGTCGGCTTCGATGGTTCGCGGATAGGCCGCCAAGTCCTTGGGGTCCCCGAACTGCGTGGGGTTCACGAAGATGGAGGCGACCACCCGGTCAGCCTGCGCTTGGGCCTGCCCTACCAAGGCCATGTGGCCCGCGTGGAGCGCGCCCATGGTCGGCACGAGCGCCACCCGGTCCCCGGCGCGCCGCCAACCCGCGACGGTGTCGCGGATTGCCTCGACTGTGCGGCAGATCTCCATGCCTCTCTCCGTCCTGCCCCTCCCGATGTGTAAGGTCGGGCCGACCGGCGGGCAAGGCGGGGGAGGCGGACGGCCACCTCCCCCCCCCCCGTCGCTCGATCAGTTGATCAGCAGCTCGCGGTCGTTCAGCGGCTGCAGCGGCCGCGCGTCGTTCGGGAACATGGCGGAGAAGGCGGCGCTCGCCTCGTCGGACACGGCCATCTTCTCGGTCGTCACGGTCCAGGTCACCGCCTCCGAGCAGGGCGGCGTGGTGAGCGAACCCTCGTAGCGGTCGAACAGCCCACCGGCCGGGAGCAGGGCGCTCGGGTCCGCGATGCCGGCCGGCGCTTCGCCTTCGTGGATCGGGGCAGCCGCAAGCACCGCATCGACTGGGCCGACAGCCCCACCGCCGGTCAGCATCACGCCGATCACGGCCAGCGCGCCGTCGGCAGCCTTGTGGACGAAATGGACCTCCATCTCGGTGTGGGCCGCGTCCACGGCGTGCTCCGAGGGGTGGTGGAAGTGGAACTGCACGAGGTCATAGGTCTTGCCGGCGATCTCGATCTGGCCAGCGGCTCCGCCATGGGCGGGCGCGGCCTGAACCGTGTGGCCGTTGTTGATCGCGGTCCAGTCGGTGTCCGAGGCCCAGACGGGGGCGCTCGCAGCCACGTCGCCATGCATGGCGCCGCTCAGGTCGATGGGGGACTGGTGGGCTCCCTTGGCGCACAGCGCGTTCGCGGGATCGAGCGCCGCCCAGGCGTCGGGACCGGCATCGCCGTCATAGGCCCAATGCGCACCCTCGGCCCAGAGGGCCTGCGGCGCGAGAAGGAAAGCCAGGGCGGCGGCAGAATGGGCAAGTTTCAGGCTGTCGGTCTCCGAGGTTCAATAACGGCACCTCTCCGACGCGGATCTCTAACGATTCCTTGATGGATCGATTTAGCGTCGGTTTCGACCGACAAGGGGTCGGCCCCCTCTCGCGCTCGACGGCGGGTTAAGCCAGATTGCGCGCGGCTAACGCACGAGGGATCCGATGGGCGTGTTGAAGACGGAAGTGAAGGCGCTCGTCGTCGGTGGCGGCGCGGTAGGAACCGGCATCGCCTACCACTTGGCCAAGCGCGGCTGGGACACCATGCTGCTTGAACGGGACGAGCTGACCTCGGGCTCCACCTGGCACGCGGCGGGCCTGCTGCCCTTGTTCAACATGGGCTACGCCACCACCCACATCCACAAGTACTCCGTGGACTTCTACAAGTCGCTCGAGGCCGAAACCGGCCTTGATGCGGGCTTCTTTGTCGTGGGCAACCTGCGGATGGCTCAGACCGATGCGCGCATGGACGAATACATGCTCTACTCCACCACCGCCGAAACTGCGGGCGTGGAGCATCACTTCCTGTCCCCCAAGGAGATCGCCGATCGCTGGCCCCTCGTGCGGACCGAGGACTTGAAGGGCGCGCTGTTCCACCCGCAGGACGGCTACATCAACCCCGCCGACGTCACGATGGCCATGGCCAAGGGCGCCCGCCAGCGCGGCGTCACCATCGAACGCAAGTGGCAGGTGGACGGCTATCACTGGGCGGGCGACCACTGGCAGGTGCAGGTGACCCGCATGGAGGATCGCGGCGGCAACCTTATCGCCACCGACGACCGCGAGGTCATCCGGGCCGAGCATGTCGTCACCGCCACCGGCAACCACGCCCAACGCACCGCCCGCCTCCTCGGGCTCCGCATCCCCGCAATCCCGGTCGAACACCAGTACATCGTGACCGAGCAGGACCCCGCGCTGGTCCAGTGGCGCTCCACCAACCCGCAGCACCCGGTCCTGCGCGACGCCGACGCCAAGTGGTACGTCCGCGAGGAGCGGGGCGGCTGGATCCTTGGGCCCTACGAGCGCAACGCGCCCGCCCGCTTCGAATATGAGGTGCCCGCCGGCTTCCGCGCCGATCTTTTCCCGCTCGACCTCGACCGGATCGAGGCGGAATACATGTCGATGATCCACCGGCTTCCGTCCTCGGAAACCGTGGGCCTCAAGGACGACTACAACGGCCCGATCTGCTACACGCCCGACGGCAACCCGCTTGTCGGCCCCGCGCCGGGCCTGCGCAACATGTGGCTGGCCGAGGGCTTCTCCTTCGGGATCACCGCCGCCGGGGGGACCGGCCACTACCTCGCGCAGATGATGGTGGACGGCGAGGCCGAGATCGACATGGCCTCGCTCGACCCCAAGCGGTTCGGCGGCTGGATGACGACCGAATACGCGGCCCGCAAGAACGAGGAAGCCTACGAGAACGTCTTCATCCTCCACCACCCCGACGAGGAGCGGCCCGCCTGCCGCCCGCTTCGCACTTCGCCCGCTTATGACCGGCAAAAGATGCGGGGGGCGCAGTTCGGCCAGGTGAACGGCTGGGAGCGTCCGACCTACTTCGGCCCCCTGGACGCGCCCGAGGGTTTCGACCACGACACCCGCAGCTTCCGGCGCGGCGGCTGGTGGCAGTACGCCGTCAGCGAGGCGCAGGCGATCCGCGAAAAGGTCGGCCTGATCGACGCGACCGCCTTCGCCAAGCACCGGGTCAAGGGGCCGGGCGCGACCGCCTTCCTCGACTGGTTCACCACCAACAAGCTGCCCAAGGTCGGCCGCATCAACCTGACCTACGCGCTGACCGACGCGGGCACCACGCGGACCGAATACACCATCGTCCGTCTGGCCGAGAACGACTACTACCTCGTCTCCGCCGGCGCCTGGTCGGATTACGACGGCGACTTCCTCCGCAAATCCGTGGAGGACATGGAGCCCACCTTTGGCCGCATCGAGGTGCAGGACGTCACGACCCAGTGGGGCGTCTTCGCCCTCGCCGGCCCCAACTCCCGCGCGCTGCTGAACGCGGTCATCAAGGATGGCGACCCCGCCACCGCCTTGTCGAACAAGCGTTTCCCCTGGCTGTCGTCCCGGCGGATCGAGCTTGGCATGGTCCCCGTCCAGGCGATCCGTGTGGCCTACACCGGCGAGCTGGGCTGGGAACTGCACCACCCGATCGAGATGCAGAACCACCTGTTCGACCTGCTGATGAAGGCCGGGGAGGCGCATGGCCTGACCCTCGTGGGCGCGCGCGCCCAGAACTGGCTCCGTCAGGAGAAGAGCTACCGCGCATTCGGCAACGAACTCGGCCGCGACGCGACGCCGCTCGAAGCCGACCTGCCGCGCTTCGTGGACATGACCAAGGACTTCCGGGGCAAGGATGCCATGCAGGCGCTGGGCATCCGCTCCAAGTGCGTCACGGTCCTGATCGACGGCCCTGCCGACGCCGACCCCTGGGGCCGCGAGGCGCTGTACGCGGAGGACGGCACCAAGGTCGGACGCCTCACCTCGGGTGGCTACTCGGTGGCCTTCGGCCAGTCGATCGGCATGGGCTACATCCGCCCGGACCTCGCCGTACCGGGCACACGCCTCAAGGTCCGCATGTTCCGCGAGCTCTTCGACGCCGTGGTGACCGAGGACAGCCCCTACGATCCCCAGAACGCCCGCATCCGCCAGGACGGCTGAGCCATGGTGGGCGGGCTTCGGCCTGCCCGTGCCATGCCGGGTGTTTTCCCTGGGCGGCGCGGCTAGTGTTCCGGCCAATGCCACGCCGCCCGAAGGAGAACCTGATGTCACGCCTCGCTCTCGCCTCCGTTGCCGCGCTTCTGCCGCTGCAAGCCCTGGCCCAGGAGGCGGGCAACCGCTTCGCCTTCTCCCTTCGCGCCGGTTTGGAGGCGCGGCCGGGCTACTTCGGCTCGGACGAAGTGGCGGCCAGTCCCGACCTCGCCTTTTCCCTCGACAGCCTGAGTCTCGGGCCCCTGTCCTTCGGCGACCCCGATTCCCCTGCCGTGCAGGAGGGGTTCGGCCTGCGCGGCTCCTTCCGCTACCTGCCCGAGCGGAGCGCCGACGACTACGAGGAGCTGGCCGGGTTGAACGACGTGGACGGGGCCTTTGAGCTTGGCGCCGGCCTGTCCTATGCCCAGCCCTGGTGGGAGGCCTTCGCGGTGGTCCGCTATGGCGTGACGGGCCATGAATCCCTGGTGGCCGACCTCGGCATGGACCTGATCGCCCGCCCGTCGGACCGCCTTTCGCTGCGCCTGGGCCCCCGGGCGTTCATCGGCTCGGACGATTTCGCGCAGACCTATTTCGGCGTCACCGGAGCCGAGGCCGCGACCAGCGCCTTTTCCGCCTTCGATGCGGAGGGCGGCATCCTGTCGGCCGGGCTCGAGGCCAGCGTCGAATATCGTCTCTCGGACCCTTGGGGTATCGAAGCCGGGCTGCGGCTCGACCGCCTGCGCAACGACGCCGCCGCGAGCCCGATCACGACCGAGGACAACCAGCTTTCGGCCTTCGTGGGCGTTACCCGGCGCTTCGATCTGCGGTTCTGACCCGGATGGGACGCGAGGCGCGCCCCACCCATGGCCAGATGGTTCAGCCTGCCTTGGCAAGGTAGGGGATCGACCCCGCCAGATCGGTGTCGTCGATGACGTAGAAGTTGCTCACGCTGCCAGCCTGCCGCGCCTGCACGAAGGGCGCATAGTCGGGGTCGTTGGCGAAGGCTTCGGCGGCATCGGCGGACGGGAACTCGATCAGGGCGACCAGGGTGACATCCGGCCGCTCGCCTTCGAGTACCCGGACGTTGCCGCTGCGGGACAGGTACCGCCCTCCGTGCCGGGCGGCGATGTCATGCACCCGTGCGGCGTAGTCCGGAATCCATGAGTCGTCGGTGACCTTCACTTGGGCGATCAGGTATGCGGGCATTGTGGTCCTCCCTTGCAGTTCCGTTGGCTGATAGGCGGCGACCCCTTCAGGGGGTCACCGTCCGATCACGCCACGGATAGCAGGCGAAGGCCCGTCGATCACTCGCCGAATGGGCAGGCCCCGCAATGACTCGGGCCGCGGCCCGGCGACAGGCTCAGACCAGCCGCGCCGACCCCACCGCCGCCTTCACGAACCCCGCGAAAAGCGGATGCGGCTGGAAGGGCTTGGACTTCAGCTCGGGGTGGAACTGCACGCCGATGAACCAGGGATGCCCCGACCATTCCACGATCTCGGGCAGGCGGCCATCCGGGCTCATGCCCGTGAAGCAAAGCCCGCACTCCTCCAGCTTCTCGCGGAAGGCGGTGTCCACCTCGTAGCGGTGGCGGTGCCGCTCCTCGATCTCGTGTGCGCCGTAGACGTCCGACACCAGCGACCCCGGCTTCAGTTGCGCCGTATAGGCCCCAAGGCGCATGGTGCCGCCCTTGTCGTCGGTGACCTTGCGCTCGACCACATGGTTGCCCTGCACCCATTCGCGCAGGTGGTATACCACGGGCGTAAAGCGCTTGTGCCCCGCCTCGTGGTCGAACTCCTCCGATCCGGCGTTCTCGACCTTGGCCACGTTGCGCGACGCCTCGATCACGGCCAACTGCATCCCCAGGCAGATGCCCAGATAGGGGATGTGATGCTCGCGCGCGTATTTCGCGGCGGCGATCATCCCTTCGGTCCCGCGCTCGCCGAAACCCCCGGGCACGAGGATCGCGTCGAAGTCCTCCAGATACGGGGCAGGGTCCTCGCGCTCGAACAGCTCGCTCGACACCCACTCGGCCTTGACGCGCACGCGGTTGGCCATGCCGCCATGAGTCAGCGCCTCGGCGATGGATTTGTACGCGTCTTCAAGCTGCGTGTACTTGCCGACGACCGCGACCTTCACCTCGCCCTCGGGGTTCTCGAGCCGGTCCATGACGTCGAGCCACCGCGCGAGGTTCGGCTTGGGCGCGGGCGAGATGCCAAAGGCGTCCAGAACGGCCTGGTCCAACCCTTCCTTGTGATAGGCCAGCGGCGCCTCGTAGATGGACTTGAGGTCATAGGCGGCGATCACCGCTTCTTTCCGGACGTTGCAGAACAGCGCGATCTTTTCGCGCTCCCGCTCGGGGATCGGATGCTCGGACCGGCACACGAGCACATCGGGGGCAAGGCCGATGGACTGCAGCTCCTTGACCGAATGCTGCGTGGGCTTGGTCTTCAGCTCCCCCGAGGCCGCCAGATAAGGCAGAAGCGTCAGGTGCATCAGGATGCACTGGCCACGCGGGCGTTCATGCGTGAACTGGCGGATGGCCTCAAAGAAGGGCAGACCCTCGATGTCACCCACCGTGCCGCCGATCTCGCACAGCATGAAGTCGACCTCGTCCTCGCCCACGGCAAGGAAGTCCTTGATCTCGTTGGTGACGTGCGGGATCACCTGGATCGTCTTGCCCAGATAGTCGCCCCGCCGCTCCTTCTCCAGCACGGTCGAATAGATCCGCCCCGAGGACACCGAATCCGTCCGCCGCGCCGCGACGCCCGTGAACCGCTCGTAGTGCCCCAGATCGAGGTCGGTCTCGGCCCCGTCGTCGGTCACGAAGACTTCGCCATGCTCGAAGGGCGACATCGTCCCGGGATCGACGTTCAGGTAGGGATCAAGCTTCCGGAGCCGCACCGTATAGCCGCGCGCCTGCAGGAGAGCGCCCAGCGCGGCCGAAGCCAGACCCTTGCCCAGGGACGAAACCACGCCGCCGGTGATGAAGATGTAGCGCGCCATCAAGGCCCCCGTGGTGTGCAAAAGGAATCAGGATCGGCGCGCCCTGGGACGCGCCGCCACGGGGTTTCCCCTTAATCGGAAGCGCCCCGCCTGCGCAACCGGCGAACGCTCGACGTAGCGTCAGTCGCCTGCGGGAACCAGCGGCGCGTCCTGCGGCGCGGCCGTACCCGCATCAGTCCCGGCCGGCGGAGGCAGAAGGCTGCCGCCACCCAGGTCGGGCAACGTGGGGGCCTCGTCCTCGGCGGCATCGGCGCCGCCCGCGTTGATCTGGTCCACGACCGAGGAACTGGCCGACTTCTCGGCCGCAATGATGGTCAGGATGACCGAGGTCACCATGAAGGCCCCGCCGATGAGCCAGGTCGCCCGGCCCAGCGCGGTGGCCTGTGCGCGGCCGGTCATCGCGCCGCCTCCGCCCATGCCCAGCCCGCCGCCTTCGGAGCGCTGGAGAAGCACCACCCCGATCAGCGCGACGGCGAGGATCAGGAGGATCACGAGGGCGACGTTTTCCATGGAGCTTTTCCCAAGGGGCGGAACGGGGCGCTTCTAAAGGGACTCTCCGGGGCCTGCAAGCCTGTCCTCCGCACGGCTTCCCCCCTGGTCACGGCACCGCTATAGGGGGCGCGGTTTGCATGAAGGGGAACGGACATGGCCAACGTCGTCGTCGTGGGCGCGCAATGGGGCGACGAAGGAAAGGGCAAGATCGTCGACTGGCTCTCCGAGCGGGCCGACATCGTCGCCCGGTTCCAGGGCGGCCACAACGCGGGCCACACGCTCGTCGTCGGCGGCCAGGTCTACAAGCTTTCGCTCCTCCCGTCCGGGATCGTGCGCGGCAAGCTGTCGGTGATCGGCAACGGCGTGGTGCTCGACCCCTGGGCGCTGCTGGAGGAGATCGCCCGCCTCGAAGGGCAGGGCGTCCGCATCACCCCCGACAACCTCATGATCGCCGAGAACACGCCCCTGATCCTGCCGCTTCACGGGGAACTGGACCGCGCCCGCGAAAGCAGCACGGCGGTCGCCAAGATCGGCACTACCGGGCGCGGTATCGGCCCCGCCTACGAGGACAAGGTCGGTCGCCGCTCGATCCGCGTGGCCGACCTGTTCGACCCCGCGACGGTCGTCCAGCGCATCGAGCGGCTGCTTACCCACCACAACGCGCTGCGCCGTGGCCTGGGCCTGCCCGAGGTGGACGGCGAGGCGCTGCGCGCCCAGCTCCAGGAAATCGCGCCGAAGCTCCGCCCCTATGCCGCGCCCGTCTGGAAGCTCCTCAACGAGGCGCGCCGCGCCGGCAAGCGCATCCTGTTCGAAGGCGCGCAAGGCTCGCTCCTCGACGTGGATTTCGGCACCTATCCCTTCGTGACCTCCTCCACGACGCTGGCCGGGCAGGCCGCGACCGGGACCGGCGTCGGCCCGTCTGCGGTGGGATTCGTGCTGGGCATCGTCAAGGCCTACACCACCCGTGTGGGCGAGGGTCCCTTCGCCGCCGAACTGCACGACGACATCGGAGAGCATCTGCGCACCGTCGGCCACGAGCGCGGCACCGTCACGGGCCGCAACCGCCGCTGCGGCTGGTTCGACGCCGTGCTCGTGCGCCAGACTTGCGCCCTGTCGGGCGTGAACGGCATCGCGCTGACCAAGATGGACGTGCTGGACGGCCTGCCCGAGCTCAAGATCTGCGTGGCCTACGACCTGGATGGCGAACGGCTGGACCACCTGCCCACCGCCGCCGACGCCCAGGCCCGCTGCAAGCCCATCTACGAGACCGTCGAGGGCTGGACCGGGTCCACCGCCGGCGCGCGGTCCTGGGCCGAGCTTCCCGCCCAGGCCATCAAGTATGTCCGCCGCATCGAGGAACTGATCCAGTGCCCCGTCGCGTTGGTCTCCACGAGCCCCGAGCGCGAGGACACCATCCTCGTGACCGACCCCTTCTCGGATTGACAGCATGGCCCTGAGCTACCGCGCCCGCCGCCGCTGGGCCTACCTGATCCTGCTGGTCGGGCTTCCCGCCTACATCGTCGTCTCGGTGACGCTGGTGAACTGGCTCGAGCGTCTCTACGGCCGCCCGCCCTTGTGGCTCGAACTCATCGTGTATGTCGGGCTGGGGGTGCTCTGGGCGCTGCCCTTCCGGGCCCTGTTCCGGGGGGTCGGGCGTGAGGACCCCGACAAGCCGAGCGTCGACTGACGCCGGCTCGTCCGGTCCCCCTCGGCCGCCCTATCGCGCCTGTTTCCCCGGATGGAACCGGCTTCGCGGTCCGGGCCTGTAGGACCCGTTCCCCTCGCGCGCCAGCTTGCCTTCGCGCAGCAACGCACTGATGCAGCCCAGCCCGTCCTCCGGCGAAAGGGTACCGGAAAGCCGGCTCGCGGCCAGGGTCATCAGGGTCGGGGGGTCGCAGGCCTCCCGTCCCCCCGTGCCGGCCGCCCAGGCCGCCGCGGCTTCCAGCAGGTCGGGCAGGCTCCGGGCCCCCACCCGGTCCGCGAAGTCGGCAAAGGGCTGGAGCTCCGAACCGGTGCCTTCCTCCAGCGGCTCCGGCCCGTGATCCACCCGCTGCGACGCCTTGAGCCGAAGCGGAGGCGGCGTGGAGGGTCCGCCCCTGGGTCGCGACCCTACGGCGTCGCGCAGGTCGTTGCGGAAGACACCGTGCCGCACCACCCCGCCGGCATTCGCCTCTCCCAGGACGCGCTCGGCCTCGGTGGCGGCCACGGCGGCCTTGAGGCTGGCGATCGCGTCGCGACGACGGGCTGACTCGGGATCGGCCAGATGGCTGTCGGCCTGCGACAGGATTCGGTCCAGCACCGCATCGTCGTCGGGGGGCGGAGCCGGCAGCCGCCGCCGTCCGGTCGGAGCGGCGCCCGGCGTTTTGGTCGCCCGAAGGACCAGCCCGGTCCCGTCCACATCCACGACAACGCGCGCCGCGCCACCGCGCTTCGCGATGCAGGCCAGCGCCTTGCCGTCGAGGCGGCTGCGTCCTTCCGCCAAGGTCAGGCCCTCTCCCGCACGGCCAAGATGCTCCTCGACCGCGACCATCGCCGCCGCCGGGTCGTCGAAACCCTCCAGGCGGCAGGAGAACGCCCCGAAGGTGACTTGGAGACTCTTGAAAGGGTCGGCCATGCCATTGCTCGCTTTCTGGCGCTCCCGCACTGACAACTTGTCAGCGGAGTTGGAGTTGGTGCTTAACGCGCAGGAGAACCGGGCGGGTTCTTTATTGACCGTTTCATGGCGGCCCTCCGCTCAGGGAAACAATGCATGAGTTCGCAAGTGATCGTCCATAGCATGACACCGGTTACACTGATCGGTGGGGCAGGGGCCAGTGCGGAAGACATGACTTTGGCCCTTTCGCTCGCCCCGATTCTCACCGTGGCCGATGGCGGCGCCGACACCGCGCTGGCCCTGGGCCTGACTCCGCAGGCGGTGATCGGCGACATGGACAGCCTGAGCCCGCAGGCGGCGGCGGCCTTTGCCGCGGTCCTTCACCCGGTGGCCGAGCAGGACACCACGGACTTCGACAAGGCGCTGACCCACATCGACGCGCCGCTCATCCTGGCGCTGGGGTTCTCGGGCGGGCGGCTCGACCACGAACTTGCGGCGCTCCACAGCCTCGTGCTGCGCGCCGACCGGCCCTGCCTCCTCCTGGGCTCCGAGACGCTGGCCTTCCATTGCCCGCCGGACCTCCTGCTGCCCCTTGCGGCGGGAACGCTGGTGTCGCTGTTCCCCTTCGGCGCGGTCCGTGTCGCGTCCCAGGGGCTGCGCTGGCCGACCGACCACCTCGATTTTGCCCCCGACCGGCGCATCGGCACCTCGAACCAGGCCACGGGCGAGGTCCGGCTCCGTCCCGCCGCGCCGGGGATGCTGGTCATCCTGCCGCGTGCGACGCTGCCTCTGGTGGCGGAACCTCTGCGCCGCGCGCCGCGCTGGCCAGTCGCTCCCGGTTGATGACATACAGGCCCGAGGCCACGATCACCCCGATCCCCACCCAGGTCAGCGCGTTCGGGAAATCGCCGAATACCAAGTAGCCCAGCGCGACCGAGGTCACGATCTCCAGGTAGTTCAGGGGCGCGAGCGTGGCCGAGGGCGCAAAGCGCAGCGCCACCGTCATCAGCATGTGCGATACGGCCGAGGCCGCGCCCACCCCCAAAAGCCAGGCCCAAGCCCAGCCCTGCGGCCATGCGGCGTCGAACTCCGGCGACCCGCTCCCCTCCGCCCACCACAGCACCGGCAGGCAGATCGCGGAGGCGAGGACCGAGGTGTGCAACTGCATCGGAACCGGGTGCATCCGGGGCGACAAGCCGCGCGTGATCAGCATGTAGAAGGCAAAGCTCAGCGCCGTCGCCAGCGGCCACAGCGCCACGAACCCAAAGGCCGCCAGACTGGGCTGGATCACCAGGAGGCACCCCCCGAAGCCCACCGCGCAGGCCGCGATCCGGCGCGGCCCCACAGCGTCCCCGAACACGAGCCGCCCCAGGATCAGCAGCACGAACGGCATGACAAAGACGATGGCTAGGGCATCCGCCAGCGGCATCACGTCGATGGCCGAGACGAAGGCAAAGGTGGACACCACCAGGCACAGACCGCGCAAGGCAACGGGCCCGACCAGCCGCAGGGGCAGCCCCAGCCCGTGCCCGCCCAGCGCCGCCAACGGCAGCATCAAGGCCCCCTGCACCACGAAGCGCGCCGCCGTGACCTGCCCTACGGGCAAGGTCTGCGCCGCAAGCTTGGAGGCCACGTCGATCAGCGGGGCGGTGACCACAAAGCCCAGCATCAGGGCCACGCCGGTCAGGATGCGGTCGGTCATGATCGAGGTCCGGGCTCAGTGTACGCCGCTCCTAGCAGCGGCAAGGGGGCAGGGCCAGGGTGCCGCATGGTGCGCGGCATGCGCACATGCTAGCCCGCCGCCGAACGACGCTCCCGAAGGATACCCCCGATGCGCTTCATGTTCCGCTCCGCCTTGGCTGCCCTGGCGCTCTCTGCCGCGCCGGTCCTGGCGCAGGACATCGGCGTCCACGATGCTTACGCGATCACCGCCATCCCGGGCGCGCCCACCGGCTCGGCCTATATGCTCATCCATAATCACGCCTCCGCCGCCGACCGGCTGATCGGGGCCTCATCGCCCGCCGCCGACCGGGTGGAGATCCACGAGAACCTCGAAGAGAACGGCGTCATCCGCATGCGCCACGTCGAGGAGGGACTCGAACTGCGGCCGGGCAGCGTGCTGCTGCTCAATCGCGGCGGGCCGCACCTCATGTTCCTGGGCATCACCGATTCCTTCGAGGACGGCGACACCGTCCCCATCACCCTGACCTTCGAAAAGGCCGGAGACGTCCCGGTCGAGGCGATCGTGGACCTCAGCCGCCTCACCGAGGATGCAGAGGGCGATCCCGCCATGGATCATGACGCGATGGACCACGGCACCATGGACCACGATGCGATGGATCACGGGGCCATGGACCACGGCACCACGGACGGCGGCGGGGCGGCGCATGGCCACGCCGACCATCAGCACACGGACGGGCAGGGCGGCTGACGCAGGCCTAGCGGCAGATCGCCTCGGCGCGGTTGGCAAAGGCGCGGTAGCGCGCCCAGAAGGCCTCGTCCCCGGCGCGGTCCGAGACGCGGGTGCTCTGCGCCTCGTCCGGGTCGCTGAACAGCCGGGCCGCCCGCCGCTGGTCCGCGCCCGACAGCGACTGGTTCGCCACCCCCTGGATGCAGGAGCAAAGCTGCGGGTTCGCCGCATTGCGCCCTCCCGCCATGCAGGCCTGGCCGATCTCGCCCGACACGCCGCCGCCGCAGCCGCCCATCACCCAGAGCGCGCCCAGCGCCGCGCACAGCCCGAATCTCCGCACGTCCCTGCCTCTTCGTGTTCTGCCCGCCGGCCATCATGACCGCCCCCGCGCCCAAGCGCAATTCACGCTCCCGCGGCGCCCCGGAACCGCGACCCCCGCGACCTCACGAAGGCGCGACCACGCGGGCGGGCGCAGGGACACCAGAGCGCATTGACGCGTTCCCCAAACGCCCCCATAGCGTGCGCCCATGACCGATCTGTCCCGCATCCGCAACTTCTCCATCGTGGCTCATATCGACCACGGCAAATCCACTCTCGCCGACCGGCTGATCCAGTCGACCGGGACGGTCGCCGACCGCGACATGAAGGAGCAGTTGCTCGACTCGATGGACATCGAACGCGAGCGCGGGATCACCATCAAGGCGAACACCGTCCGCATCGACTACAAGGCCAAGGACGGCCAGCAATACGTCCTGAACCTGATCGACACGCCCGGCCACGTGGACTTCGCCTACGAGGTCAGCCGTTCCATGCGCGCGGTCGAAGGCTCGCTCCTCGTCGTGGACGCCTCCCAGGGGGTCGAGGCGCAGACGCTGGCCAACGTCTACCAGGCGCTCGACGCGGGCCACGAGATCGTGCCCGTCCTCAACAAGATCGACCTCCCCGCCGCCGAGCCCGAGCGCGTCGCCCGCCAGATCGAGGACGTGATCGGCCTCGACGCCTCGGACGCCGTGATGATCTCGGCCAAGTCCGGCCTGGGCATCCCCGACGTGCTCGAGGCCATCGTCCACCGCCTTCCCGCGCCCAAGGGCGACCGGGACGCGCCGCTCAAGGCGATGCTGGTGGATTCGTGGTACGACGCCTATCTCGGCGTGGTGGTCATGGTCCGCGTCATGGACGGCGTCCTCAAGCGCGGCGACCGCATCCGCATGATGCAGACCAACGCCGTCTATCCCGTGGACACGCTCGCCGTCCTGCGCCCCCAGATGGTCTCCATCCCCGAACTCGGCCCGGGCGAGATCGGCGTGCTCACCGCCCAGATCAAGCAGGTCCGCGACACCCGCGTGGGCGACACCATCACCCACGAACGCAAGGGCGCGACCGAGGCGTTGCCCGGCTTCAAGCCCGCGCAGCCCGTGGTGTTCTGCGGCCTCTTCCCCGTGGACGCCGCCGACTTCGAGGATCTGCGCGACGCCATCGAAAAGCTCGCCCTCAACGACGCCTCCTTCACCTACGAGATGGAAACCTCGGCCGCCCTCGGCTTCGGCTTCCGCTGCGGCTTCCTGGGCCTCCTCCACCTGGAGGTGATCCGGGACCGGCTCGAACGCGAATACGACATCGACCTCATCACCACCGCGCCCTCCGTGGTTTACCACCTCTACATGCGCGACGGCACGATGACGGAACTGCACAACCCCGCCGACATGCCCGACCTCACCCTGGTGGACCACCTGGAGGAGCCGCGCATCAAGGCCACGATCCTTGTGCCCGACGAATACCTGGGCGCCGTGCTCAAGCTCTGCCAGGACCGCCGCGGCATCCAGCTCGACCTCAGCTATGCCGGCACCCGCGCCATGGCCGTCTATGACCTCCCCCTGAACGAGGTGGTCTTCGACTTCTACGACCGCCTCAAGTCGGTGACGACCGGCTACGCGAGCTTCGACTACCAGATCACCGGCTACCGCGAGGACGCCCTCGTCAAGATGTCGATCCTGGTGAACGACGAACCCGTGGACGCCCTGTCCATGATGGTCCACCGCGACCGGGCCGAGATGCGGGGCCGCGCGATGGTCGAGAAGCTCAAGGACCTGATCCCCCGCCACATGTTCAAGATCCCGATCCAGGCCGCCATCGGCGGCAAGGTCATAGCCCGCGAGACGCTGTCGGCGCTCCGCAAGGACGTGACCGCCAAATGCTATGGCGGCGACGCGACGCGGAAGCGCAAGCTTCTCGACAAGCAGAAGGCGGGCAAGAAGAAGATGCGGCAGTTCGGGAAGGTCGATATCCCGCAGGAGGCGTTTATCTCGGCGCTGAAGATGGATGGGTGATGCCTTCAGTATGTTTTTGGCCTCTTCCGGGGGGCGAATAGATGAAACTGTACAAATATCTTTCGTTTCCCAGAATCGACGTGCTGCAGGGAATGCGTATTCGGCTAACGCAGCCGCAGTGCTTCAACGATCCGTTCGACCTGCGTCCCAGCTTCCAACTACTATCTCGGGATGACATCGAACAGTTGCCCTTAGCCTTCGACGAACGCGGACTCCCAACAGGAGGACGGCTTCTAACTCCGGACATTCTTAAGACAATATTTGAGTTCGCGTTACCAACTCTGATTGAACTTCAAACAAGCGACCCTTCTGCTGGTGCAGCTTACTCCGTCGATAACAACCAACTTGCTCAAAATGCGCTCGGTGACCAGTTCGGGGTGCTCTCCTTATCGAGTACTCATGACAATCTTCTGATGTGGGCTCACTACGCTCAAGATCATACGGGCTTCGTAGTTGAATTGGACTCTTCGCACTCATTCTTTCACGGTGAGGAGCTAGTACAGAGCCTGCCTAGATTGAGCGCAGTCGAGTACTCCGACACGCGTCCGGTCCTTTCAGTTACGACTATTCACCATCCGGCGGCATTCCTGAGGAAAAGTAACGCTTGGTCTTATGAACAGGAGTGGCGTCTAATTCGGCCGCTGAATGAAGCCTCTGATGTTTTTGACAATGGTGGACGTTATCCAATTTGCCTTTTCTCGCTTCCGCCTGAGGCTGTCACCGCTGTTTTCACTGGTGTTCAGATGCTGCCTGAGAACTATCAAGAGTTGACTAGCTTCATTGCCGACGACCCAAGATATCGTCATGTGCGAGTGCACCATATGTCGCTGAGTTCCCATAACTATCGTCTACTTACTTCACCGCCTTTGCCCGGAGCAGAGCTTGATCCTGAGTTCCAGCCACAAGTGCTGTCGGCTCGGCCGTTTAGTGTGTGAGAACCGTAGCTAGCGTGGGTGTGCGGCAGCGCTTCACCTTTCCCACGCTGATGGTGGTGCGCGCCAGCGCGCCCTACAGACTGCTCTCCGGCAATACCGACCCGCGTTGATCGCGTGGTGGACCAATGTAAAAGCGCATTGCGGGGTTCACTCCGCCATGCCTCGATACAAGAACCTCATCTATCGGGGTGCCGGGCTGAGGCCTGCGCCACGGGTTCACACTCAGCCTTCACCGCCAAGGTGAACCGCGTCTTAATCACCCCCACCGCCCGCCGCTCCCACGCCCCCTTAACCCCCGCCCCCTATCCTCCCGCCCATCTCCGATGCCTCCGGAAGCGGCTTGATGAACGGCCGGCCGCTCTCCGATTTCCGGTACCCGACCGTTCAAGCCCCGTCCCGCGCCGCCCGCTAGCACCCCCGGGCATGGTCGGGTCCCTTCCGGGGCCGTGCTGAGACACCGCACCCCTATTTGCGGGGCCCGAGGGGAGGGCACCACTGGGACAACCCCCCAGCCGCCGCGCGTCGAACACGCGACCTCCGCGCCGTGGGCTGGCATCCCGGCGCGGCCCCGGCGCGCGACCCCATGGCAGGGGTGACGGCCCGGGAACCACCCTTCGCCCCGCTCGTTCCCCTGCCGACATTCGAAGGAGAACACCCATGACCGACGACCCCCAGAAGGACGCCGAGATCGAGGCCCGGTTCTGGGCCGCCCTGCGCAAGGACATGACCGTGATGCTCGGCCTCGGGAGCGAGATCGAATCCCGCCCCATGACCGCCCAGATCGAAGGCGATGAGAACCAGGGCCCCATCTGGTTCTTCGGCAACACCGAATCCGACCTCGTGGAGCATCTGGGCCAGGGCGCCAAGGACGCGAGCTTCCATTTCGTGTCCAAGGGCCACGACGTCTGGGCCACGGTGTCCGGCACGCTCCAGGTGGACAACAACAAGGCCATGATCGACGCGCTCTGGAACCCCCACGCCGCCGCCTGGTACGAAAACGGCAAGGACGACCCCAAGCTCGCCTTGCTGCGGATGGACGTGACCCACGCCAAGATCTGGAAGGACGGCTCCTCGCTGGTCGCGGGCTTCCTGTCGATCCTGGGCCGCGACCCCAAGAAGGACTACCAGGACAACGTGGCCGAGGTTTCCCTGCGCTGATCGCGCCCTTGGGCGCCGGGCCGGCTCAGGCGTCCAGGAACACCCGCACGGCCGCCTCCACCTCGCGGGGGCGGTCGGCATGGACCCAGTGGCCCGCGCCCTTCACCCGCGCAAAGCGGGCATGGGGGAACAGCGCCTTGATCCGCGCCCGATGCTCGGGCAGCACATAGGTCGACTCCTCCCCCGACAGGAACAGGACCGGGCCGTCGAACCGCCCCTCGACCTCGGGAAAGCCGATCACCGCCTCCATCGCCGCCTCCAGCGCATCGAGGTTGAGCCGCCAGCGCCGCTCCGACAGATCGAGGCTTTGGAGCAGGAACGGCGCGATGGCCGGATCGGCCTGCATCTGCGCCTCCGCCTCTCCCCGTGATCCCACCGTGCCCAGGTCAACCCGCCGCATCGCGTCGATCTGCGGCTGCTGCGTGTGCCCATACGCCACCGGAGCGATGTCGAGCACGACAAGCTTGCGCACCAGCTCGGGCCGGGACAGCGCCAGCACCATCGCCGCCTTCCCGCCCATCGAATGCCCCATGACGTCCATGGGCTGACCCTCGGCCTCGATGACCTGCGCCAGATCCGCAGCCATCGCCGGATAGTCGTGCAGCGGATCATGGGCGCTCTGCCCATGGTTCCGCATATCCACGGCCAGCACCGCGCGCCCGTCCGACAGGCGCCGGGCGATCACCCCCCAGTTCCGCGCCGACCCGAACAGGCCATGCGCGATGAGAAGGGCGGGGCGGTCGGTCGGGGCGCCGTGGCGGATGACATTGAGCATAGCCCCCCATCTAGCCTCGGGCCGTCCCCCGCTCCAGAGGACTTGCGCCCGAACGCGCCGGAGCCGATCCTGGCGCCATGACCGATCTGCCCGCCCGCTTGGCCGCTCTCCGTTCGCTCCTGGCGGAAAAGCTGGGCGTCGGGCCAGGCGACCTCTCGCGCCAGATCCGCCGGGCCGGACGGCGCCTGCCCAGACGGCTGCGGAGGGACGCCGCCGTGCTGGCCCGCGCCGAGCCCCTGACGCGTCACCCGCGCCTGTCCCGCCTCATCGACCCTGCCGAGGTCCACCGGGCCGAAGCGCGGCTAGCCCGGCATCTGAGCACCATTGACCCGGTCCGTCAAAGACGCGACCGCCGCCAGGACAGGCTGGCGGCGGTCGGGTTCTACATCCTCGTCACCTTCGCGCTGGTCGTAACCGTGCTCTGGTGGCGGGGCTATGTGTGATCAGAGCCCCGGATAGATCGGGAAGCGCTGGCAAAGCGCCTCGACCTCGGCCTTGACCTTCCCCTCGATCGCGGGGTCGCCTTGCAGGTCCGTGGCCTTGAGCCCGTCCACCACCTCGATGATCCAGCGGCCGACCTGCCGGAACTCGTCCTCGCCAAAGCCGCGCGTGGTGGCCGCCGGAGAGCCCAGGCGGACACCGCTCGTCACGGTCGGCTTCTCGGGGTCAAAGGGGACGCCGTTCTTGTTGCAGGTGATGTGGGCGCGGCCCAGCGCCTGTTCGGTCGCATTGCCCTTCACGCCCTTGGGCCGCAGGTCCACCAGCATCAGGTGGGTGTCGGTCCCGCCAGTGACGATATCAAGCCCGCCCTTCATCAGCTCGTCGGCCAGCGCCTGGGCGTTCAGGACCACCTGCTTCTGGTACTCCTTGAACGACGGCTCCAGCGCCTCGCCAAAGGCTACGGCCTTGGCGGCGATGACGTGCATCAGAGGGCCGCCCTGGATGCCGGGAAAGATGGCCGAGTTGACCTTCTTGGCAATCTCCTCGTCGTTCGTCAGGATCATCCCGCCACGCGGGCCGCGCAGCGTCTTGTGCGTGGTCGTCGTCGCGACATGCGCGTGCGGGAAGGGCGACGGGTACAGCCCCGCAGCGACAAGGCCCGCGAAATGCGCCATGTCGACGATCAGGTACGCGCCCACCGAATCCGCGATCTCGCGCATCCGGGCAAAGTCGATGACGCGCGGGATGGCCGAGCCGCCCGCGATGATCGCCTTGGGCCGGTGCTCGCTGGCAAGGGCCGCCACCTGCTCATAATCGAGCAGACTGTCCTGCCGGCGCACGCCGTACTGGATCGCGTTGAACCACTTGCCAGACTGGTTGGGCTTGGCCCCGTGCGTCAGGTGGCCGCCGGCATCAAGGCTCATGCCCAGGATGGTGTCGCCCGGCCGCAGGAGAGCGGTGTAGACCCCCTGGTTCGCCTGGCTGCCGGAGTTGGGCTGCACGTTGGCGAAGCCGCAGCCGAACAGCGCCTTGGCCCGTTCGATGGCCAGCGTCTCGGCGATATCCACGAACTGGCAGCCGCCGTAGTAGCGCTTGCCCGGATAGCCTTCGGCGTATTTGTTGGTCATCACCGAACCCTGCGCCTCGAGCACGGCGCGCGACACGATGTTCTCGCTCGCGATGAGCTCGATCTCGTGGCGCTGACGACCGAGTTCCTGCGCGATGGCGGCGGCGATCTCGGGGTCGCGGGCGGACAGGGACGTGTCGAAGAAGCCTTGGTCCAGCATCAAGCATCCTTTCGGGCGGGTTGCGTCCTCTTAGCCGTCCGCCGCGACGCGGGCGAGACGCAAAACGACGCGGGGGCGACCTCTCGCGGCCCCGATGCGGCGCTTGCGTTTCGTATCGTGGCGGCGGACAACCTCGGGGAAACCTCAGGGACCACCCGGCCCATGTCCGAGCTTCGCATCTGCTTCGTGGCCAGCGACGCGACCCTGGCCCGCGAGGCTCAGGCCCGGCTCGCCAATCGCTATGGCCAAGTCCCGCTTGAGAACGCCGATGTCGTCGTCGCGCTGGGCGGCGACGGCTTCATGCTCCAGACCCTCCACGCCGTGCAGCGGAGCGAGACGCCGGTCTATGGCATGAACCGGGGTACCGTGGGCTTCCTTATGAACGCCTACCGGGAAAGCGAGCTGCGCCACCGTCTTGTCCAGGCCGAACTGGCCGTCATCAATCCCCTGCGGATGCGGGCCTCGCCCGTCGGCGGCGGGATCGAGGAAGCCCTCGCCATCAACGAGGTGTCGCTCCTCCGGGCCGGTCCCCAGGCGGCCAAGCTTAGGGTCTCGGTGGACGGCAAGGTGCGGATGGAGGAACTGGTCTGCGACGGGGCGCTGGTCGCCACGCCCGCCGGGTCCACGGCCTACAACTACTCGGCGCACGGTCCCGTGCTGCCCATCGGGGCTGAGGTGCTGGCCCTGACTGCCATCGCTCCGTTCCGGCCGCGCCGGTGGCGGGGGGCGCTGATCCCCAGGGACGCCGTCGTTCGCTTCGACGTGGTGGAGCCGCAGAAACGCCCGGTCCGGGCCGATGCGGACTCCCGTCCGGTGCAGGATGTGGTCTGGGTCGAGATCGCCTCCGAGCCCGCCGTGCGCCACCATCTCCTCTTCGATCCGGGCCATGGCCTCGATGAACGGCTCATCCGCGAGCAGTTCGCCTGACCCCTCAGGCTTGGCCCAAGCAGCCGACCGCTAGTCGATAACAACTCAACGTCGGCGGGACGAAAGTCCCTAGCACTGTGATGTTTTTGCCTAGTCCGGAGCGTGCCCCCTCTTTCGCTGCATCGGACCCGCGCTTTGGGCCGAGGCAACGAACAGGGCGCACCGACGCCCGAACGGGAGACACCATATGACCATCAGGACCCTTCTCGCCACGGCGGTGCTCGGCCTTTCGCTCGGCCTTTCGGCGGTCCCGGCGCAGGCCGACGGCGGCAACGTCGTCCGGCTGGACCAATGGGGCATGCGCAACGAAGCCGGGCTGGGCCAGGGCGGGGCGCGCAACCGCCTGTCCGTGACGCAGGAGGGCTACGGCAACTCCACCATCGCCACCCAGGACGGGGCGCGCAACCGCACCGTGGTGGGCCAGACCGGAGCCTACAACCGTTCGACTACCTCGCAGGCGGGCCGCTGCAACGTCCTGGGCGTGGCGCAGTTCGGATCGGGCAACGACGTCGATGTGGACCAGGCGGGGCGCTGCAACGCGCTTGGCGTGATCCAGACGGGCCGCAACGGGCACGCCGAAGCCCGGCAGTACGGGCGCGGCAACGTGGCCGTGATCGTTCAGGACTGATCGCTCACAAACAACCGGACGCGCGCCCCGGTGCGCGTCCCTTTCCCGGAGGATGTTCCATGACCACGCGATCCCCGCTCCTGATGGCCCTTGCGGCTCTGGTCCTCACGGCCTGCGCGATGGCCATGGGCGGTCCCGGTCCGGCCCGGGGCGGCCCCAATATCCCGCCGGTGATCGGCACCGCCACGCCTCTCCCCTTCGCCTGCGCCTTGGTGGCGCGGCAGCAAGGCGGGAACCTTGCCCTCGAAGGACGGATCGACGCCCGCGATGCCGTATCGGGCACCTACGATCTGACGGTCCGTGGGCCCGGCGTGTCGATCGACCAGTCCGGCGACCTGCTGATCCCTGCGGGAGCCTCGGATGTCCTGGGTCAGGCCAGCGTGCCCGGCCGACTGGCGGACCTCGAGACCGCGATGACCATCACGACCCGAGGGCGGACCGTGACCTGCCCCGTCCAGCAGGGCTGACCCGATCCACGGAGGAACCTTCGCCATGCGCCGTGTCATTGCCATCTTCGCCTTGGCCGCTCTGCCGCTCTGCGCCCAGGCCGAGAGCCTGTCGCACACCTGGACGCCACGGACAGAGGCGCAGGCCCACGCAATTCGTGGGGCGCTCGCGCTCCATTCCCTCCGAAGCCGTCTCCGGGAGGGTGGGACGATCCGCCAATGGGGGCGAGAGAACCGTGCCGCCCTGTCCCAATCCGGCTCGGGCAACTGGGGCGCCATCTTGCAGCGCGGCGACGACCACGACGCGCGCCTAAAGCAGAAGGGGGACGGCAACGCCCACGCCATCCTCCAGGCCGGCCGCGAAACGGAGGCCGAGGTGGAGCAGGACGGGGACGAGGTGGGCGTCACGCTCCAGTACGGCTGGTGACCCGGCCCCGGGCAGCGCCAGGACCGCGCGCCGGGCCTAGCTGTAGTGCTGGACCGGCGTCCCCGCGATGGCGCTCATGTTGAGAAGCCCGCGCGCGGTGATGGAGGGCGTGACGATATGCGCCCGGTTGCCCATGCCCATGAGGATCGGTCCCACCTCCAGCGCGCGCGCCTTCATCTTGAGGATGTTGCGCACGCCCGAGGCGGTGTCGGTCCCTGCAAAGATCAAGATGTTGGCCACGCCCTCGAGCCGGTTGCCGGGAAACAGCCGTTCGCGCAACTCGGGGTCCAGCGCGGCATCCACCGTCATCTCGCCCTCATAGGCGAAGTCGGGCTCGCGCTGGGCCAGCAGGTCCATCGCGGCGCGCATCTTGAGGCCCGACGCCGTCTCGAGGTTGCCGAACTGGCTTTGCGAGCAGAGCGCCACCTTGGGCATCACGCCAAAGCGCCGGGCGTGCCGGGCCGCGCCGATCGTGGCCTCGACCACCTGCTCGGGCGTCGGATCGGGATGCACCTGGGTGTCCGCGATGAACAGCGGGCCATCGTCCAGGATCATCAGGGACAGCGCCCCCTGGGGCCGCAACCCCCCGCGCGCAAGCACCTGCCGCACATAGGTCAGGTGCCAGAGATACTGCCCGAGCGTCCCGCAGATGAGGGATTCGGCTTCGCCCCGATGGACCATGACGGCGCCGATGGCGGTGCTGTTCGTCCGCATGATCGCGCGGGCGGTGTCGGGCGTCACGCCACGCCGGGCCATCAGCTCGTGGTAGGTGCCCCAGTAGTCGCGGTAGCGCGCATCGGATTCAGGGTTCACCAGCTCGAAGTCGCGGTCGGGGCGGATGGGCAGGCCCAGGCGACGGCAGCGGACATCGACGACCTCGGGGCGGCCGATCAGGATGGGCTTGTCGTCGGTTTCCTCCAGCATCGCCGCGGCCGTGCGCAGGACCCGCTCGTCCTCGCCTTCCGCGAAGACGATGCGGCGGGCGGCGTGGCGGCTGGCCTCGAACACGGGCCGCATGATCAGGGCCGACCGGAAGACCGACCCGTCGAGCTGGTCCTTGTAGCCCTTGAGGTCGGCAATGGGCCGCGTGGCCACGCCCGACTCCATGGCGGCGCGGGCCACGGCGGTCGCGACCACGCCCATCAGGCGGGGGTCGAAGGGCTTGGGGATCAGATAGTCGGGGCCAAAGGTCATCTCCTCCCCGTGGTAGGCGGCGGCGGCCTCGGCGCTGGTCGTGGCGCGCGCGAGCTCTGCGATCCCCTCGATGCACGCAAGCTTCATCGCATCGTTAATCTGGGTCGCGCCCACATCCAGCGCGCCGCGAAAGATGAACGGAAAGCAGAGGACGTTGTTGACCTGATTGGGAAAGTCCGACCGTCCCGTCGCGATCACCGCACCGGGCGCGGCCTCCCGGGCGGCGTCGGGCATGATCTCGGGCGACGGATTGGCAAGCGCGAAGATGATCGGGCGCTCGGCCATCCGGGCCACCATCTCGGGTTTCAGCACGTTCGGGCCGGACAGCCCCAGGAACATGTCCGCGCCTTCGATCACGTCGGCCAGGGTCGCGGGAGTGGTGCCTTGGGCGAAGGCGGCCTTCTGCGGAGTCATCTCGGCCTCGCGACCCTCGTAGACCAGCCCGGCGAGGTCGCAGAGCCAGATGTTCTCGCGCCGCACGCCCAGCTTGACCAGCATGTCGAGGCAGGCGATCCCCGCCGCGCCGCCGCCCGTGGACACGACCTTGATCTCGGCCCAGTCCTTGCCCACGACCCGCAGCGCGTTGGTCGTGGCCGCGCCCACGACGATGGCCGTGCCGTGCTGGTCGTCGTGGAACACCGGGATGTTCATCCGCTCGCGGCAGATCCGTTCGACCGTGAAGCAGTCGGGGGCTTTGATGTCCTCAAGGTTGATGGCCCCAAAGGTGGGCTCCAGCGCGCACACGATGTCAGCAAGCCGTTCGGGGTCGGCCTCGTTCAACTCGATGTCGAAGCAGTCGATGTTGGCGAACTTCTTGAACAGGACGGCCTTGCCTTCCATCACGGGCTTCGAGGCCAGTGCGCCGATGTTGCCCAGGCCCAGCACGGCGGTGCCGTTGGACACCACGGCCACGAGGTTCCCGCGCGAGGTGTAGTCGCGGGCGGTGTCGGGGTTGGCCTTGATCTCCAGGCAGGCCTCGGCCACGCCGGGCGAATAAGCGCGGGCGAGGTCCCGACCGTTCGCCAAGGGCTTGGTCGCCCGGACCTCGAGCTTTCCGGGTTTCGGGAACTGGTGATAATCAAGCGCGGCCTGCCGCAGGCTGTCCTTGCCATCGTCCGCCATCGCCGTCGCTCCCGCCCTTGCGCTCTTGTTGAAGCGCTTTAAGCACGGGGGGCTCAGGTTGCAAAGGCTGCGCGACGCGGGTGCGCTGTCTAGCGACATCCGCTCCGTCATGTAGCGGGGAGGGCGCCGCCGTGGAGCGCCCAGGACCTTGCGTCCGCGCGGCGTGCGGGTCTTGCCTCCGGGTCGGGGGGGCACCAGTCTCTGGGCCAATGTCAGCGAGGATGCCATGACGCTTGTCGAAGCCGCAGCCCAGGTGCGCGAGAACGCCTATGCGCCCTATTCCAACTTCAAGGTCGGGGCGGCGATCCGGTCCATGTCGGGCCAGGTCTACCTCGGCGTCAACGTGGAGAACGCAGCCTATCCGCAGGGAACCTGCGCCGAGGCGGGGGCCATCGCGGCCATGATCGCGGGCGGCGACACGCGCATCGCAGAAGTGGCCGTCATCGCGGACAGCCCGACGCCGGTGTCGCCCTGCGGCGGCTGCCGCCAGAAGCTCGCGGAGTTCGGGGCGGGGGACGTGACCGTGACGCTCGCCACCACGCGGGGCGCGATGCGCGAGACGACCATCGCGGCGCTGCTGCCCGGGGCCTTTTCGGATCAGGACATGGAATGATGGATACCCGGCCCGAACCGAGGCCTGAACCGAGGCCCGAACCCAGGCTCGACGCCCGCTGGATCAATGGGCGGCTCCGACGGGGCGAGGTTCCGACCGAGAACGAATTGCGGTGGTTCGCGCGGGGACTCGCCTCGGGCGCGGTGACGGATGCGCAGGCCGGGGCCTTCGCGATGGGCGTCTGCCTGCGAGGATTGGGAGAGCAGGGGCGCGTGGCTCTGACGCTCGCCATGCGGGACTCGGGCCGGGTGCTGGAATGGCGGCTCGACAAGCCGGTGCTCGACAAGCATTCGACCGGGGGCGTGGGGGATGCGGTGTCGCTCATCCTCGCGCCCGCGCTCGCCGCCTGCGGGGTGGCGGTGCCGATGATCTCGGGCCGGGGGCTGGGCCATACCGGCGGCACGCTCGACAAGATGGAGGCGATCCCCGGCGTGGAGCCGAAGGTGAGCGAGGAGGCGCTGCGCCGGATCGTGACCGAGGTCGGATGCGCCATAGCCGGGGCCACCGCCGAGATCGCGCCCGCTGACCGCCGGCTCTATGCTATCCGGGACGTGAGCGGGACCGTGGAAAGCATCGACCTCATCACCGCGTCGATCCTGTCGAAGAAGCTTGCGGCGGGGCTCGAAGGGCTGGTGCTGGACGTGAAGTGCGGGTCGGGCGCCTTCATGAAGACCGACGCCGAGGCTGTCGCCCTGGCCGAGGCCCTGGTGGGGGCGGCCAATGGCGCGGGCTGCCCTACGGCGGCCCTCGTGACCGACATGGACGAGCCGCTGTGCCCCGCCTTGGGCAACGCGGTGGAGGTCGCGATCTGCCTGGAGATCATGGAAGGACGGCGGGAGGTCGCGCCGCGGCTCCATGACCTGACGGTTGCGCTGGGCGGGCGGCTTCTGGCGCTGGCGGGTGAGGCCGAAGGGGAAAGCGAGGAGCGGGTGGCGGAGGCCATCGCCTCCGGCGCGGCGATGGAGCGGTTCGAGAGGATGGTGGCGCTGATGGGCGGACCCTTGGATCTGGCCGCGACATGGCGCGAGCGGCTGCCGAAAGCGCCGGTCGTGATGGAGGTGTCCGCCGACACGGAGGGGTTCGCGTCGGAGTTCGACGGCGAGGCACTGGGCCTTGCGGTTGTGCGGCTGGGCGGCGGACGGACCAGGGAAACCGATCCGGTGGACCCGGTGGTAGGCCTGACCGGCGTGGTTCGGCGCGGCGCACGGGTGTCGCGTGGCGATCCGCTGGCGGTTGTCCATGCGCGGGACGAGAGCACGGCGAGGGCCGCCGCCGAAACAGTGCGGGCGGCGATCCGCATCGGGGAGGCGCCCCGGCTCGGGCCGCTGGTGCGGGAGCGCGTGGGGTGACGCGCGCCTTTTTGGTGGTCATGGATTCGGTGGGTGTCGGCGGCGCCCCGGACGCGGACCGGTTCTTCAATGGCGACCGGCCGGACACGGGCGCGAACACGGTGGGCCACATCGCGCAGACCGTGGGATTGCGTGTTCCGACCCTTTCGTCACTGGGATTGGGAGAGGCGGTGCGGCTTGCTTCGGGACTCGATGCGCCGGGTCTTACGGGGCCGGTGACCGGGGCCTGGGGCGTGGCGACAGAGGTGTCGCTTGGCAAGGATACGCCATCGGGCCACTGGGAGTTGGCGGGCGTTCCGGTCCCTTGGGACTGGACGTATTTTCCGAACACCGAACCGGCGTTCCCGCCGGATCTGGTCCAAGAGGTCTGCCGGATCGCGGGAACGGACGGCATCCTGGGGAACAGGCACGCTTCGGGCACCGCGGTCATCGACAACCTTGGCGCAGAGCACCTGAGGACGGGCTGGCCCATCTGCTACACCTCGGTGGACAGCGTGTTCCAGATTGCGGCCCACGAGGACGCCTTCGGGCTGGACCGGCTGATCGGGCTCTGTCGGGATCTCGCCCCCACCCTGCATGCCATGAAGGTGGGGCGCGTGATCGCGCGCCCCTTCGTCGGCGGGCCGGGAACGTTCAAAAGGACGCCGCACCGGAGGGACTTCGCCATCGCGCCACCGGCGCCCACGCTTTGCGATTGGGTGCATGACGCGGGCCGGCCGGTGCATGCCGTGGGCAAGATCGGCGACATATTCTCAATGCAGGGGATCGACACCTTGTCCAAGGGACCCGATCGGGCACTGATGGATCATCTGCACAGGTTGGCAGAAGAGGCGGAGGACGGGTCGCTGGTCTTCGCCAACTTCGTAGAGTTCGACACGGATTATGGCCACCGGCGCGACCCGCAGGGCTATGCGCGGCAGATCGAGTGGTTCGACCGTGGTATCGGCGACTTGATCCCCAAGCTTCGCAAAGGAGATCTGCTCGTGATCACCGCCGATCACGGCAACGACCCGACTTGGAGCGGCACCGACCACACGCGGGAACGCGTGCCAGTCCTCATGCACGGGGTAGGCGCGCGGGAACTGGGCCTCATGGGCTTCGTGGACGTGGGGGCGAGCGTGGCCGCCCATCTGGGCGTGCCTGCGCAGGGACCGGGGAGGAGCGTGCTGTGAGCTGGCGGGACCTTCCCAAGGTGGAATTGCACCTGCACCTGGAAGGCGCCGCACCGCCTGCCTTCGTCCGGGGCATGGCGGCGGAAAAGGGCACCGACATATCGGGCATCTTCGATGAGCGCGGGGGCTACCGGACCGGATCGTTCGCGCACTTCCTCAAGGTCTATGAAGCGGCCTGCTCGGTGCTGACCACGCCCGACGACTTCCGGCGGCTGACGCTTGCCGTGCTGGAGGAAAGCGCCGCGAACGGGGTCGTCTATTCCGAAGTGTTCCTGAGTCCGGATTTCTGCGGCGGCGGGGATGTAGCCGCTTGGCGCGACTACCTTGCCGCCATCGAGGATGCGGCGCGGCAGGCCGAGGCACAGGCGGGGATCACGCTGCGGGGGGTCGTCACCTGCATCCGCCACTTCGGGCCCGACCGGGCCAGGCGGGCCGCGCTCTGCGCCGCCGAGACGATGGGCGGCTTCGTCACCGGGTTCGGCATGGCGGGGGCGGAAACCGTGGGTCAACCCAAGGACTACGCCTGGAGCTTCGACCTTGCACGCGAGGCCGGGCTGCGCCTGACATGCCATGCCGGTGAATGGGGCGGGCCGGCGATGGTCGCCGACACCCTGCGCGACCTGCGGCCCGAGCGGATCGGCCACGGGATCGCGGCCGCGAAGGACCCCGCGCTGATGGATCAGATCGCGGAGGCCGGCATCGTGCTGGAGGTCTGCCCGGGGTCGAACGTCTTTCTGGGCGCGGTGCCAAGCTGGGAAAAGCACCCCATCGAGACGCTGCGAGCCCGCGAGGTCAAGGTCACAGTATCCACCGACGACCCGCCCTTCTTCCGCACGACCATGACAAAGGAATGGGAGATGCTGGAACGCATCTTTGAATGGAACGAGGACGACCTGAGGGCGCTCAACCGGGTGGCGCTCGACGCGGCGTTCTGCGACGAGGCGACCAAGGACCGGATACGAAAGACGCTGGAGGCCGCATGAACGACACCCCCGACCTGCCCCCCGGAACGCCCGTGGAGCCCGCGCCCGCCACGCCCGTCGTGCCGACGGGGGTCACCGTGGTCGATCATCCGCTGGTGCAGCACAAGCTCACCCTCATGCGGGAGCACGACACCTCCACGGCCTCGTTCCGGCGGCTCCTGCGCGAGATCAGCCTCCTCTTGGCTTATGAGGTCACGCGGACGCTGCCGATGACCACGACGCGGATCCAGACGCCGCTGACCGAGATGGACGCGCCGACCATCGAAGGAAAGAAGCTGGCGCTGATCTCGATCCTGCGGGCGGGCAACGGCCTCATGGATGGCATCCTGGACCTCATTCCGGCGGCTCGGGTGGGCTTCGTCGGGCTCTACCGCGATCCCGAGACGCTCCAGCCGGTGCAATACTACTTCAAGGTGCCCAGTTCGCTGGAAGACCGGATCTGCATCGTGGTGGACCCGATGCTGGCCACGGGCAATTCCTCGGCTGCGGCGCTGGACCTGCTCAAGAAGGCAGGAGCCAGGGATATCCGCTTCCTGTGTCTGCTGGCTGCGCCCGAAGGCATTCAGCGGATGCAGGAGGCCCATCCCGACGTGGCCATCGTCACGGCAGCCATCGACAGCCATCTGGACGAACATGGCTACATCGTACCGGGACTCGGCGATGCGGGCGATCGGATGTTTGGAACGAAGTAGGCCATGGGTACTGGTGGTCGGCCAGGACCACCCGCCCGTTGCCATGTCAGCCGCCCTGGCAGATGCCCTGAAGCGCGACCCACTCGGAATCGGTGATGAGGAGCGGGGCGTCACCCTCCGCGTAGGGATCGGCGGCCACAAGGTCGGCCACGGTGACTCCGGTCGGGTCACGGTCCAAGGCGAATGGCGTGATCGCCACTTCGGCCTGGGCAAAGGCTGGACCCAGGATGTCAGGGCCCAGGGCCGGGCTCTCCTCGGCCAGCAGGCGGTCGGCATGGCTGGCCAGCGCATCGGTGGCGAGGTTGCCCGTCGTGAGCAGCCGCATCGTGGCCCAGGGCCCCGCGTCGTCCAGCAGATGAGCGAGTGGATCGGCTTCACCCTGCGCTGCGCGCGCGGCCAGAAGCTGCCCGGCCACGACCGCGGGTTCGGCGGCGCGCTCGATCATCTCGCGCGAAAGAACAACGATGCCGCCCGGAAGGGCCAGGGGCGTTGCGGGCCCCAGTGGAAGCACGACGGCCTGTCCGGTTTCGCCCAGGATGCGGTCGTGAAGACGGTCGAGGGCCTCGGATCCCAGCGGATCGCGGCAGGCCGGCCCCAGCCGCTGCTGCATGTGGCCCAAGAGCGTCGCGCCGATCTCGGTCCGCTTGGGCAGGGGCACGACCTTGAGAGCCTCCTGCCGGAGCGAGGCCGGAAGCCAGATCGCGGCGGCGATCAGCGTTGCGGCCGAGGCGGCCCCGATGACGCCCCAGCGGACCTGGCGTGGGTTCGATTTCCGTCTGGCCACGCTGGCCCGCACGGTTTCGATGGCGGCGACCATGATCTCGTCATTGATCTCCAGCGTCTCGGACCCTGCTTCGTCGGGCGCGAACAGGGCCGGAGCCTGACCGGGATTGAGCCGTGCCACGGCTGGCAGGGACCAGTGCGCGAGCGGCTGGCCCGATCCTTCGGCCAGCACGAGCGTGGCCTTTCCGAAGGATACGACGACCTCCCTCCCGCTGTCGCTGGGGACCGTGCGCCAGCATCCCGTGGATTCGAGACGGGTGTATCGGGAAAGGGCGGTCATGATCCTCGGGAAAAGCTTCGCGGCACCACATAGCCCGGCCGGCCGAGGAAGGGGAAGGTGGGACGGCTGCGACGCGGCCCTGCTTGTGCAGAGCTCTCCACGGCCCGGGAGCGGCCTTGTGTCGGCTCCCGGGCCTGGATCGCGTCAGGCGGCCTTGGCTGGCGCGAACCGGCCATAGAAGGTGTCGCCACGATCGGCCATCTCGCGCAGGAGCGCGGGCGGGGCGAAGCGGTCGCCGTGCTGCGCCGCCAGTTCCTCACAGCGGGCGACGGCATAGGGCGCCCCCAGCATATCGAGCCAGGAGAAAGGGCCCCCGGACCACGGCGCGAAGCCCCAGCCCAGGATCGCGCCCACGTCACCCTCTCGGATATCGGTCAGTACCCCGTCCTCAAGGGCGCGCACCGCTTCGAGCACCTGCGCAAAAAGGAGACGTTCCTGCACCTCCTGAAGGTCTGGTTGCGGGTCCGCCGGTGGGAAGCGGTTGGTGAGGTCGGGCCATAGGCCAGTGCGCTCACCCTTGTCGTCGTAGGTATAAAAGCCTGCCTTGGCCTTGCGACCCAGTCGCCCCTCATCCGCCATGGGGAACAGCACCCGATCCACGGCATCGTCCTTGTAGGCGTCACCGAGCGCGGCCTTGGTGGCTTTCGCGATCTTCACCCCGAGGTCGATGCTGGTCTCGTCGATGAGCTGCAAGGGCCCGAGCGGCATCCCCGCGAGCTTGGCCGCGTTCTCGATGAGGGCAGGCTTGACGCCTTCGGCCACCATTCGCACCCCCTCGTTCAGGTAGGGGATGATGCAGCGGTTGGCGTAGAAGAACCGCGCATCGTTCACGACGATGGGCGTCTTGCCGATCTGCCGCGCGAAGTCGAGCGCCTTGGCCACGGCACGGTTGCCCGTCTCCTTGCCCCGGATGATCTCGACGAGCTGCATCTTGTCCACGGGGGAGAAGAAGTGGATGCCGATGAACTGGCCCCGATTGTCCGACGCCTTGGCGAGGTCCGTGATCGGCAGGGTCGAGGTGTTGGTGGCAAAGATGCAGTCGGGGCCGACATGCTGCAGCACCTTGCGCGTCACCTCGGCCTTGACGGACGGGTCCTCGAAGACCGCTTCCACGATCAGGTCGCAGTCCGTCAGCGCCGCGTAATCCGTCGTCGGCGTGATGCGGGCGAGGGTCTCGGCCTTCTTCTCCTCGGTCACCTTGCGACGGCTGACGCCTTTCGACAGCAGACCTTCGGAATGTGCCTTGCCGCGGCTTGCGGCCTCCTCGGAGGAGTCGACCAGCACGACCTCAATCCCGGCATTCGCTGCCACATAGGCGATCCCCGCGCCCATCATGCCAGCACCCAGGACTCCCAGCCTGCGGGCTTTCTGGTCCGGAGCCTCGGGCCGGTTCGCGCCTTTGCCCAAGGCTTGCATGTTGATGAACAGCGACCGGATCATGGCCGAGGAGGACGGGTTCATCAGGACGTTCACGAACCACCGCGCCTCGATCCTGAGCGCGTTGTCGAAGTTGACCAGCGCGCCTTCGTAGACGGCGGACAGTAGGGCCTTGGCCGCAGGATAAGCCCCGAAGGTCTTGCCGTTCACCATGGCCGAGGCGCCAACGAAGGTCATGAAGCCCGTCGGATGGTAAGGCGCGCCGCCCGGCATCCTGTAATCCTTGCGGTCCCAGGGCTTTGCCAGTTCAGTCCCCACGGCCGACAGCACCCAAGCCTTGGCATGGTCCAGCAGCCCCTCGGCCGGAACGACCTCGTCGATGAGACCCGCCGCCTTGGCAGCCTGAGGGTCCACCGTCTTGCCTTCGAGAAGCCAGGAGGACGCCGCCATGGCTCCGAGCTTGCGCACGAGGCGGGTGGTGCCGCCCGCGCCAGGGAAGATGCCGACCTTGATCTCGGGCAGGCCGATCTTGGCGCGGGGGTTGTCAGCGGCAAAGATCCGGTGGCAGGCCAGGGGGATCTCGTAGCCGATGCCGAGGGCGGTGCCGGGCAGGGCGGCCGCGATGGGTTTGCCCCCTTTGCCGGTCTTGGGATCCATGCCCGCCCGTTCTATGCGACGAAGCGCATGGTGCATCGACATGATACCTTCAAACAGGCCGCGTGCCGGTTCGTTACCCGCCGAGTCGCGCATGGACGCGATCACGTTCAGGTCCATCCCGGCCGCGAAATCCTTCTTGCCGCTGGTGATCACGATTCCTGTGACCGCAGGGTCGGCCAGGGCCTGCTCGACGAGCGCGTCCAGTTCCTTGAGCGATTCGAGGTTCAGCACATTCATCGACTTGCCGGGCACGTCCCAGTTGAGGACCGCGATCCCTTGGTCGTCCGTCTGCATCGAGAAATCGGTCATGCTGGTGGGCTCCTGTGCAGATGGGCGTGAACGGCGAATGCCATCGGCGGATGGCTGGCACCCGGCGTCGGCCCGGTCGCGAGTTGATAGGGGATCAGGCGCTCTGGGCTTGGGCGGCGTAAGGGGGCACCCGGACCGAGTCGACCATCTCGATCATAAGCTCGCCCCAGGGCTTCTGGGCCAGATAATAGACGGACCCGTATTCGTCGGGCAGGCAGACGTCTTCGAAGATGTACTCCCAGCGGAGCCAGACCCGGAAACGACCTTTGCGCGGCATTTCGATCGCTGCGATGCGCGGGGTCATCTGGGTCATGCCCGCCAAGAGCGCGGAGGAGCGCCGGGTCGCCAGGAACGCTTCCAGCACCTTGGGCGTGCGTATCACCACAAGCCCGCCCTCGATCTCGATGGGGCAGGGAAAGGCGAAATGGCGAGACATCTCGTCCAGGCGACCTTTGACAAAGAGTTCGCCCAGACGAACGAACAGCGGTGTCACCGCAAGTGGCCTGATGCTGGCCGCCGCCATCCGAATCCTTGCCTCCCGAGTTGTGCCCCAGGGACCCCGTCGCGATCCCGTGAACACACTGTAGCGCAGCCATGGCATAATCCCCAAGTGCTGAAAGGTTAACGGCTACACCCTCTCGATGATCGTGGCTGCGCCCATGCCCGATGCGATGCACAAGGTGGCAAGTCCGACGCCCTGACCTCGCCGTTCCAACTCGTCCAGGAGCGTCCCCAAGATGATCGCCCCGGTGGCGCCGAGGGGATGGCCCATGGCGATGGACCCGCCGTTGACGTTGACGCGGCTGTCATCGACCCCGAACGCCTGCATGTAGAGCAGGACCACCGAGGCGAAGGCCTCGTTCACCTCGAACAGGTCGATGTCGGACACGGTCATGCCGTTCTCGCGCAGGATCTTCTCGGTGACGGGCAGGGGGCCGGTGAGCATGATCGACGGGTCCGAGCCGATCTTGGCGGTGGCCCGGATGCGGGCGCGGGGCCTGAGCCCATGCTTCTCCCCGAATTCCTTGGAGCCCAGGAGCAGCCCCGCCGCGCCGTCCACGATCCCCGAGGAATTGCCCGCGTGGTGGATGTGGTTGATGCGTTCCAGTTCGGGATACCGCATCATCGCCACCTTGTCGAAACCGGGCATGACCTCGCCCATGGAGCGGAACGATGGCTCCAGGGCTCCCAGGGCCTGCATGTCCGTGCTGGGCCGCATATACTCGTCATGGGACAGGATCGTGAGGCCGTTCTGGTCCCTGACCGGAACCACGGATTTCGCAAAGCGACCGTCGTCCCAAGCTGCCTTGGCCCGCTTCTGAGACTGGACAGCAAAGGCGTCGGCCTCGTCGCGGGTGATGCCGTACTTGGTCGCGATCACGTCGGCGCCGATGCCCTGCGGCATGAAGTAGGTTTCCAAGGCCAGCGTCGGGTCCACGGCGATAGCCGCGCCGTCCGAGCCCATGGGCACCCGTCCCATCATCTCAACGCCGCCGGCGATGTAGCCTTCGCCCGCGCCGCCCCTGATCTGGTTGGCGGCGAGGTTCACCGCCTCAAGGCCGCTGGCGCAGAAGCGGTTGATGGTTAGGCCGGGCACCGACTGGGCGAGGTCCGAGGCCAGGACCGCGGTCCGCGCGATGCATCCACCCTGTTCGCCGATCTGTGTGACATTGCCCCAGATCACGTCCTCAACGGCGTCGGCGGGCAAGTCGCTCCGCTCCCTCAGGTTGTCGAGAACCTGCGCGGACAGCCGCACCGCCGTCACTTCGTGAAGCGAGCCATCGGGCTTGCCCTTGCCGCGGGGGGTGCGGATGGCGTCGTAGATATAGGCCTCTGGCATGGCATCCTCTCAGGCGGGGGCGCGGTCGGAGGGCCGACCGGGCATCATGTCGTAAGGGTGCTTCCAGCCCGGAAGGGCCTGGATGCGTGAAAGCCAGGCGTCGATGGCGGGCCACTGTGCCCGGTCGAAGCCGAAGGGCTCGGGGTAGAACAGGTAGCCGCAGCAGGCGGTGTCGCCGATGGTGACCTCATCTCCCGCAAGGAAGGGGGTCCGCTCCAGCTGCGCCTCAAGAACTTTGTACGCCGAAGCGAGGCGGCCCTTGAGCCAGTCGATCACTGCCGGTTCCCGCTTCTTGGGGTCAAGGAAATTCATGTGGAACCGAAGCGCTCCCGCCTGGGACGAGACCTTGTGGTTGTCGAAGAACACCCAGCGTAGCGCCTCTGCCCGATCCCCCAGGAGCTTGCCCGTCCTCTCGGCCGCCCAGAGCTGGATGGTCCCGGACTGAGTGAGTTTCACGTCGGGACCAACGAGAACCGGCACCTCGCCCATGAGGTTAATTTCACGGAAGGCAGGAGAGCGGGCCTCGCCGTGGAAGAAGTCCACGAAGACCGGCTCCCATTCGAGCCCGCAAAGGGTGAGAGTCAGTGCCGCCTTGTAAGCGTTCCCGGACTCTCCAAAGCAGTAGAGCTTCAGGCCCATGCCCGGCTCTCCCGTTCCCTGTAGCTATGCATACGACCCCCTTCTGGCATGCGTGTCGTCGCTGGTCAGCCTAGAAGTTCGCCGCCTCCAATGCCATCACCGGAGCCGCACCGCTCTGGATCCGGGCGAGATGCATCGCCGTCGCCGGGAGCTGCCGCGCCGCGTAGAAACGGGCGGTGGCCAGCTTGGATTCATAGAAGGTCCGGTCCTCGGCTCCGTCCGCCAGCGCGGCCGTGGCCGCCACGGCCATCCTGGCCCACATATAACCCAGGCACACATGGCCCATCATGTGCATGAAGTCGGTCGCCCCCGCGAGCGCATCGTTGGGGTTCTTGCCAGCCGCGCCCATGAAGTACATCGCCGCCGCCTGCAGATCCTTGGAGGCCGCCTTGAGCGGATCAAGCACCTGGGCCTTGAGGTCCGCGTCGCCCTCGTGCTGCTTGATGAACCCCTTGATGGCCTCGAACAGCGCCATGATCGGCTTGCCGCCCTGCGCCGCGAGCTTGCGCCCCACGAGATCGAGCGCCTGGATGCCGTTCGCACCCTCGTAGATCATGGCGATGCGGGCGTCGCGAACGAACTGCGACATGCCCCATTCCTCGATGTAGCCATGCCCGCCATAGAGCTGCTGGGCGGCCACGGCCATCTCGAAGCCCTTGTCGGTCTGGAAGCCCTTGAGGACGGGGGTCAGCAGCGAGATCAGGCCGTCGGCGTCCGGGTCCTCCATCCGGTGCGCGCGATCGATCAGCATCGCCCCCCAATAGGTGAACGCCCGCGCCCCTTCGACGAAGCTCTTCTGCTCCATGAGCGAGCGGCGCACGTCCGGGTGGACGATGATCGGGTCGGCATGGCCGGAGGGGTTCTTGGCGCCCGTGAGGTCGCGTCCCTGGAGCCGGTCCTTCGCGTAGGCGAGGGCATTCTGGTAGGCGATCTCGGCCTGCGCGAGCCCCTGCATCCCTACGCCGAGGCGTGCCTCGTTCATCATGGTGAACATGGCGCGCATACCCTTGTGCTCCTCCCCGAGGAGGGAGCCGGTCGCGCCGTCGAAGTTCATCACGCAGGTAGCGTTGCCGTGGATGCCCATCTTCTCTTCGAGCTTGCCGCAGCTAACCGCATTGCGCTGACCGAGAGAGCCGTCCTCGTTCACCAGGAACTTCGGCACGATGAACAAGGAAACACCCTTGGTTCCGTCAGGCCCGCCAGGAATCTTGGCCAGCACCAGATGGATGATGTTCTCCGCGAGGTCGTGCTCGCCGGACGAGATGAAGATCTTCTGCCCGGTGATGGCATAGGTGCCGTCGCCATTGGGGACAGCGCGGGTCCGCATGATACCCAGATCCGTGCCGGCATGCGGCTCGGTCAGGTTCATGGTGCCCGTCCACTCGCAGGTGGTGAGCTTGGGCAGGTAGGTCTGCTTCTGCTCCTCGGACCCATGGATGTGGATCGCGGAATACGCGCCGTGCGTCAGGCCCTGGTACATGTTGAAAGCCATGTTCGCCGACACGAAGGCCTCCTGCGCGGCGGTGTGCATGACGTACGGCAAGCCTTGGCCACCATAGGCCGGATCGCAGTCGATGGAGGTCCAGCCGCCCTCGCGCATGACGCGCATGGCGTCTTGGAAACCCGAGGGCGTGCGAACGACACCGTTCTCCAGCCTGCATCCTTCGCGGTCGCCGACGGCGTTGAGGGGAAGGAGGATGTCCGAAGCCACGCGGCCCGCCTCTTCGAGGATCGCACCCGTGGTGTCGCGGTCAAGGTCCGCGAAGCCTGGGCAATCGTCCTCGCTCACCCGCAGCACCTCGTGAAGAACGAACTGCATGTCCTTGAGCGGGCTCTGATAGATCGGCATTCCTCGCGTTCCCCCCGTTAAGCGTTCCTTCAGGCGGCCGTGGCGCGGGCCCCCTGCCGGGCCAGCTCGGACCGGCCCCATTCGATCTGGTCGCGCAGGTCCTTGATGGTCGCGTCGAGCATGGCCCGGCGCTCCTCCATCTCGGCCAGGTGGCGTTCGGCCACGTCGCAAGTCCGCGCAAGCTGCTCGGTCCGGCCCTTGCCGCCTTCGTAAAGGTCGAGAAGTTGCCGGATCTCCTCGAGGGAGAACCCAAAGCGCTTGCCCCGCAGGATCAGTGTGAGCCGCGCCCGGTCCGCCTTGGTGAAAAGGCGCCGGGTTCCTTCCCGGATCGGAAACAGCAACTCCTTGGCTTCGTAGAAGCGCAGGGCCCTGGCTGTCACGTCGAACTGCTCGCACATCTCGCGGATCGTCATCAATTGGTCGGTCATCGGGTTGGCCCTCTTGTTCTTGCCGCCACGTCCGGCGGCAGATGGGCCAGTCCGTTTCACCTTACAAGCAGAGGTGGCGTTGACGTAAACGTAACGCGACGTCACGCCGCAGCATGACCGCAGGTCAAAGCGGAGCGGTCAGGACCCGATGGATCGGGCCGTATCGGCGCGCAGTTGCTGCAATTCCGCGACGGTCGTTTCGAGTTGTCGCTGCTGCTCCGCCAGTTCACCCAGCTGACGATCGGCCATGTCGAGGAACCGCCGCATCTGGGCCTCGGTACCTTCCTTCTCGTAGATGAGGAGCCACTGCCGGATCTCCTCGAGCGAGAAGCCGAACTTGCGACCGCGCAGGACCAGCGTCATTCGCGCAACCTCGCGCGGGCCGTAGTAGCGGGCGCGACCTTCCTTTTCGGGCGAAAGGAGCTCGATGTATTCGTAGTAACGAAGGGTGCGCGGCGTTACGTCGAAACGCGCGCACATCTCCTTGAACGAAAGCCGTGTTTCGGGTTTCTCGTCTGGCATGACCCCTCGCTGCGCCGCAACCTAAACCCTGGACGACGCACGGGCAACCTCGCGACGCAGGGTTCCGGCTTGCGCGCCGGGCCGGTCGTGGCAAGCTGCCGCCCCATGACACCTGACCTCACCTCCGCCGCGCGGGACGAGATCGCGCAACGGTTCATCTCGGCTCTTCCTTACGCCAAGGCCTTGGGCCTGACCCTGGTCCGGCTGGGCGACGGCATGGCCGAGATCCTGATGCCGTGGAACGTGCAGCTGGTCGGCGATCCCGAGACAGGGGTGATCCATGGCGGCGCGGTGTTCGCCCTGATGGACACCTGTGCGGGAACGGCCGTAATGTCCCATGCCAGCGCACCGCGGCGGACCGCGACCCTGGACCTTCGCATCGACTACATGCGCGCCGCCATGCCCGACCGGGTGATCACCGCGCGTGCCGAATGCTATCATATCACCCGGACCGTCGCGTTCGTCCGGGCGACCGCCACGGACGGGGACGACCGGCCGATTGCCACCGCGACCGGAGCCTTCATGATCGAGCCCGCGCCATGAGGGCGCCGCCCGAACCCGTGCAGGTCGTCAAGGGCCGTCGCGATGCGGCGCTGGAGCGGTTGGTGGGTGGGGTGCCCTTCATCGCCTTCCTGGGTCTCCGGTTCGACCGGCGAGGAGACGAGCTGACCTCCGTGTTGCCGTTCCGGGACGAACTGATCGGCAACCCCATCCTTCCGGCCCTGCATGGCGGGGCTACGGCGGGGTTCCTCGAAGCAACTGCGATCGTCGAACTCGCCTGGACCGCCATGTGGGAGGAGATGGAGGCCGGGCGGATCGGGCCCGATGCACCCTTGCGCCTGCCCAAGACCATCGACTTCACGGTGGACTATCTTCGGTCGGGTTTGCCGCGGGACGCCTATGCGCGGGCGCGGGTCAACCGGTCGGGCCGACGCTACGCTAGCGTCCATGTTGAGGCTTGGCAGGACAACCGCGCGAGGCTCTTCGCGCAGGCCACGGGACATTTCCTGATGCCCGAAGCGGCGCAGTGACTGCTGAGGCGATCACTCACGCGCGGGTTCTTCGGATCGCGCTGCCCATCGTCCTGTCGAATGCCACGGTACCCCTTCTAGGGGCCGTGGATACGGCCGTGGTGGGCCAGCTTGGGCAGGCCGCGCCACTCGGCGCCGTCGGGATCGGCGCCGTGGTGCTGAGCGCGATCTACTGGATCTTCGGCTTTCTTCGGATGGGAACCACCGGACTGACCGCACAGGCGCGCGGGGCCGGGGACAGGGCAGAAGTGGCGGCGCTCCTGTCCCGCGCGCTCCTGATCGGGCTGACCGCTGGGGTCCTGCTGATCATCGCCCAGTCCGCGCTGTTCGCCGCGGCGTTCCGGCTCTCGCCGGCCTCGGAGGAGGTCGAAAGTCTCGCACGGCAATACATGGCAATCCGGATCTGGTCGGCGCCGGCCGCCATCGCGGCCTACGGCATCAATGGCTGGCTCATCGCGCAGGAGCGGACCCGCAGCGTGCTCGCGATCCAGTTCTGGACCAACGGCGTCAACATCACCCTCGATCTGTGGTTCGTGCTGGGGCTGGGTTGGGGCGTGCCGGGGGTGGCCCTGGCGACGGCCCTGGCCGAATGGTCCGGCCTGATCCTGGGGCTATGGCTCTGCCGCGCCGCGTTCCGCGGAGCAGCCTGGCGGGACTGGCCACGGGTGCTCGACCGGACGCGGCTGCGGGTCATAGCGCAGGTCAATGCCGACATCCTGGTGCGGACGGTCCTGCTGCTGTCGATCTTTGTCTCCTTCCAGTTCTGGGGCGCGGGTCTGGGCGACGTGACGCTGGCGGCCAACCAGGTGCTCATGCAATTCGTCAACGTAGCGGCCTTTGCCCTGGATGGCTTTGCCTTCGCGACCGAGGCCCTTGTCGGGCAGGCGTTCGGGGCCGGGCGGATCGCGGAGCTGCGCCGCGCCATACGCCTTGCCTCGGTCTGGGGTGGCGTCATGGCGGTGCTGCTTGGGCTAAGCTACGCGTTTGCGGGGCCGGCCATCATCGCGGCCATGACGACGGCCCCCGAGGTGCGTGCCGAGGCGGCGCGTTTCCTGCCTTGGGTCGTGGCCGCGCCGGTCGTCGGCCTGCCGTCGTGGATGCTGGACGGGATCTTCATCGGCGCGACGCGGACGCGGGACATGCGCAACATGACCGTGATCGCGGTGACGCTTTACTTCGCGATGGCCTGGCCGCTGACGGGGGCATTGGGCAATCACGGTCTCTGGGCGGCGCTTGTCCTGAGCTGGGTGCTGCGCGCGGTTACGCTCGCCTGGCGCTATCCGGCGCTGGAGCGGGCCGCAGGCTAGAGCCAGTCGCCGCGTCCGGTGCCGACGGCCTGGGCGACGCTGGCAAAGCCGTGCCTTTGGAGAAGCGCATCAAGGCCGCGCGCGATCTTGTCCGCAAGCGACAGGCCGCCATAGGCGAGTGCGGTGTAGAGTTGCACGGCGCTCGCCCCCGCGCGGATCTTGGCAAAGGCAGCCTCGGCCGAGTCCACGCCGCCAACGCCGATCAGGGGTAAGGCCGTCAGCGTCGAAAGCCGCGCCAGCACGCGCGTGGAGCGTTCAAAGAGCGGCGCGCCGGACAGGCCGCCCTTTTCACCTGCATGGGCGCTGCGCAGGCCATCGCGGGACAGGGTTGTGTTGGTGGCCACGATCCCGGCAAGACCCGAGGCGTTCGCTACACCGGCCACGTCGGCCAACTCCTCCTCGGACAGGTCGGGCGCGATCTTGAGGAGGATCGGAATGGGACGGGGCAGGCCCTCACGCGCTTCCATTACGCGCGCCAGGAGCGCCGAAAGCGCGGCGCGGCCCTGAAGGTCGCGCAAACGCTCGGTGTTGGGGGATGACACGTTGACGGTCGCAAAGTCGACGAAGGGTCCAAGGCGCGCCAGGACAAGGGCGAAGTCGCCGGCGCGATCCTCGCTATCCTTGTTGGCCCCCAGGTTCACGCCCAGCACCATCGCGCCGGGCCGCCGGGCGAGCCGATCCCCCACGGTTTCCATGCCTTCGTTGTTGAAGCCGAAGCGATTGATCACGGCCCTGTCCTCGGCCAGGCGGAACAGGCGCGGTCGGGGATTGCCGTCCTGCGGCCGGGGGGTCACCGCCCCCACCTCGGCAAAGCCGAGGGGGCTTCGGGCGAGGCCGGACAACGCAACGGCGTTCTTGTCGAATCCGGCCGCCACGCCCACCGGGTTGGGAAGGTCCAGCCCGGCAAGGTTCGTCCGCAGGCGGGGCGATGTCACCGGGCCGCCAGCCGGGCCAAGCCCTGCCTGCAACGCCCTGAGTGCCAGGCCGTGCGCGGCCTCGGGGTCCATGCGCTGCAGAGCGCGCAGGCCCGCCTGTTCGATCAGCCGCCTCATACCGGTGGAAACCTGTGCTGCCCGCCGTCGAGGGGGAGGGGTGCGGACCAGAGCACGTCCTCGGCCCGAAGCTCGCGGTAGAGATGCGGGAAAAGCGCGCCGCCGCGCGAAGGCTCCCACCGCAGTTCGGGCACGAGACGGGTCTCGTCCACGGCCAGGAGCATGAGCCCGTCCTCGCCCGCGAAGTGCCGGGCAGCGGTCTCCTCGACCTGGGCGGCGGTGGACAGGTGAACGTAGCCGTCCCGCAGGTCGATGGGCGCCCCCTGGCTGTGCCCGGCGGCGGCGAAGGCGTCCCATTCGGGCCCGCGAAAGATCTTGTAGATGGCCATGCTGCGCCAGATGCGCCGCCTCCGCGTGCGGGTCAAGCCGCGTTCACAGGGCTGTCTCATAGGCCGGCTATCCCGGCTTTGACCCCGCCGTCGCGCGAACCAGATACCCGGTCAAAATATCAACAGGGAGACTCCCATGTCGCTTCGTCTCTGGCTTTCCACGGCTGGGGCCGCGCTTGTCGCGACCCAGGCCTGTGCGGACTTCACGCTGACCATCCTGCACACCAACGACTTCCATGACCGCTTCGAGCCGATCAACGCGACCGATTCGGCCTGCGACGAGGAGCAGGCGGCCGCGAACGAATGCTTCGGGGGCATCGCGCGCCTGATTACGGCTGTGAGCGAGGCGCGGGGCCGGGCCGAGAACAGCATCCTTCTCGACGCAGGCGACCAGTTCCAGGGGTCGCTTCTTTACACCCAGTACAAGGGCGACATGTCGGCCGAGTTCATGCCGCAGCTGGGCTACCAGGCCATGGCGGTCGGCAACCACGAGTTCGACGACGGCCCTGCCGTGCTGGGCGAGTTCATCGATGCCGTGGGTCTCCCGGTTCTGTCGGCCAACATCGACCCCTCGCAGGAGCCCGCGCTCGCGGGCAAGATCGCCAAGTCCACCGTGATCGAAGTGGGCGGGGAGCGGATCGGCGTCGTGGGCCTGACGACCGTCGAGACGCCCGAGATCGCCTCACCCGGACCGAACGTCAACTTCCTGCCCTATGACGCGGCGCAGCAGGAGATCGACGACCTGACCGAGCAGGGGATCAACAAGATCGTTCTCCTCAGCCATGCGGGCTATGTCGAGGATCAGGCGCTGGCTCAAAGCCTTACAGGCGTCGATGTGATCGTGGGCGGCCATTCTCACACCTTGCTGTCCAACACCGAGGAGGGCGCGGCCGGGCCCTACCCGACGATGGTGAACGACGTGCCCATCGTGCAGGCCCGCTCCTACGGCAAGTACCTGGGCGAACTGACCGTCACCTTCGACGATCAGGGAAGCGTCATCTCGGCCGAAGGCGACCCGATCCTTCTCGACGCGAGCATCGCCGAGGACGAGGCCGCCAAGGCGCGTGTCGCCGAACTGGGGGCCCCACTAGAGGAGTTGCGGGCGCGGGTTGTGGCCGAGACATCGGACGCGGTCGATGGCGAACGGGAGTCATGCCGTGCCGTCGAATGCGAGATGGGCAACCTCGTGGCCGAGGCGATGCTGGCCCGCGTGGCGGATCAGGGCGTGACTATCGCCATAGCGAACGGCGGCGGGCTGCGCGCCTCGATCGACGCCGGGCCGGTGACGATGGGCGAGGTGCTGACGGTTCTGCCGTTCCAGAACACACTTTCCACCTTCCAGACCGATGGCCAGACCATCATCGAAGCGCTCGAGAACGGAGCCAGCCAGATCGAGGAGCAGGGGGGCCGCTTCGCGCAAGTGGCGGGCCTTCGATACACGATCGATCCGTCCCAGCCCGCGGGCTCGCGCGTGTCGGACGTGCAGGCGCTGCTGGGCGGCGATGCCTGGGCGCCCATTGACCCGGCTGCCACCTATGGCGTGGTGACCAACAACTATGTCCGAACTGGAGGCGACGGTTACGCCATGTTCGTGGACGCCGAGGACGCCTACGACTTCGGTCCGGACCTGGCCGATGTGACGGCCGAGTATCTGGCTGCGAATCAGCCTTACACCCCCTTCGTCGATGGTCGCATCACCGTGGTCGGCGCTGCCGTGCCGGCCTCGGAGGCAGTCGCACCTTCGGCAGTTGAAACGCCCGACGACGGCACGGCGGCCGAGGCTGCTCCGGCGGCGGAAGGTGGCGCGACCGAGGCTGCTCCGGCCGAAGCCGAGCCGGCCACTCCGTAAGGCCTTGCCGGTGGCGCCTTCGGGCGCCACCTTGCCTCCCATGTGTGGACGCATGGCCATAACGCTGCCCCATGATGCCATGGCGCAGCTGTTTGCGGCGTCTCCGGCGAACGATCTGCCGGAGGTGCCCAACTTCAATGTGTGCCCGACGCAGCGCATTGCCGTCTGCACATCCGAGGACGGCCGGCGCCTTTATCGCCCGATGCGATGGGGCCTCCTGCCGCATTGGTACAAGACGCCCAATGACGGCCCTCTCCTCATCAACGCCCGGAGCGAGACCGTGGCCGATAAGCCCGCTTTCCGCAGCGCGGTGCGCGAACGGCGCTGCCTAGTGCCGGCCTCGGGCTTTTATGAATGGGATCGAACCGATTCTAAGAAGCCTCTGCCTTGGTATGTCACCCGAACGGACGGCTCGCCCATGGTCTTTGCCGCGTTGTGGCAGGACTGGGGGCAGGGCGAAGAGCGCCTGAGCACCTGCGCGATCCTCACCTGTGCCGCGAACGCGCAGATGGCCCAGGTCCATGACCGCCTGCCGGTCATCCTGGAGCCCGAGGACTGGTCGCTTTGGCTGGGTGAGGAGGGCAAAGGCGCCGCGCGGCTGATGAAGCCCATCGAGGACGGGGCCCTGTCCATGCAGAGGGTCGGAACGGAGATCAATTCGTCGAAGGCCAGGGGCGAAGGTTTGATCGTGCCGGTGCCGCTCAATCCTGCCTGACGGGCTTGCACCTCCGGGCCGGGTCGGCCTATATCGGGGCGAGCGCGGGTATGGTGTAGTGGTAGCGCCTCAGCCTTCCAAGCTGATGGGGCGGGTTCGATTCCCGCTACCCGCTCCAGGTTCTTCAGGATGTGGACCAGTTTTCGGCGTCCGCAGTCGGTCCGAGCGCCGCTGCGGTCTGGCGGCAATGCAGCCTTCGCAAGGGAGGGCGGTGTCGTAGCCGGAGAACGGTTGCCACGGGGCCTTGATGGTTTCGGTACTGTCGAAGCCCAGGCCGGGCCCAAGCTCCTTACAGGAAGCCACCCATGCTTCCGAACTGCGCTGTGTGCGGGTCTCCAATGAAAATACAGTGTTGCGGACGTCGTGACAGTCGGGCCTTGTCCATCGTCGCGGGCCTTCGCTTCCGTCGAGCCTTCCGGGACTGTCCGGTTCTGCCCCGCAGGTAGTCGCCAACTCTCGACCCTCGATGCAGGATGGATGTTGGCCCAGGCAGGAGACCCGCAAGCGGAAGCGCGTCAGAGGTCGACCGCCAGATCTGCCAGATGCCTGTGAAAGTCACGGGAAGGAACTGCAGCCTCGCGCACCAGGGTGTCCAAGTGCCGGCGATGGCCTGTATCCTCTCGCTGTCGCGAAAGGTCAGGTAATGACGGCCCAGGTAGATGTCGGCGGGAAGGGGGCCGAAAACGGTGATCGGTGCCGAGTAGGTCCGCCGTGCGTCGAACAGATGAAAGCGGAGCGTCGGATAGAGCTGCTGGTGCAGGTTCAGCATGGGGGCAACCTGCGACCGCCGCAACTCGGCCGGGAGATCGGCACAATAAGCCTCTGCCCGAACGAAGCTGGCCAATTCGTGGAAGGGTAGTCCGATCTGGCCCCGCGCATTCAGTCGAGCCTGTCCTGGCTCGCGCCGATGGCCTGTTCGGTCGTGCGGCCCAAAAATGGCTCGGACTCCCAGCGGAGCATGTCAGGAATATTGGGCAGGGCCGCGGGGACATGCCGGATCTTGTAACCGGCCGCCTCCCGATGCCAGGCGAAGATCTGCTCGTCCACCAAGGCGCGTGGCGCTTCGGTGATGGTCATGGATGCCGCAACAAGGGCCGCAGCAGACTCGCGTCGTCCGAAAGGCCAAGGAGCCAGTCCGCCGAAACTCCCAGAACGTTGGCACATTCCGCCGCGACCTGTGCATTCGGCAGCCGCAAGGCATCAGGATCCAGCAATTGGGACACGGTCGAGCGATCCACCCCTATCGAGCGAGACAGTTCGGCCTGCGTCACATGCCCGTTCGCCATCGCGGCGCAGCATTCGTCGCTCCAGCATAAAGCCATCCATGGGCATCCATTCTCCGCCCCCATGCTCAACGCCGCCCTGGCGTTCCCGGCCTTGGCACAGTTCGTGCCCTACCAGCGTTTTCGCGACACTCATCTTGCGCATCACCAAGACGCTACCCTGACGGACCCCTATGATGACCCCGAGTCGCACTACTTGGCGCGTGGGGACTGGGACGGATTGCCGGGCTGGCTTCGGCTCGTGCTGGACACCAACAACACCCTTGTGGGGCGCCTGTTCATCGGCCCGATCGTGGGCCAGACGGTCTGGATGGGGGCAGACTGGCGTGCGGCACGATCAGGGAATCGCCGCGTCATCCACGGGTGGCTCATGCACCTGCCGGCCGTGGCGATGGTAGTGGCTGTGGTCCTGCTGTCGCCTATGCCTCTCACGGCCTATCTCGGCGCGTCCTATCTGGGGCTGTCGCTACTCAAGATACGGAGGTTCCTGGAGCATCAGGCGCACGAGAAAGCGCGCGGCCGAACCGTCGTGATCGACGACCGCAGAGCGCTTGCCTTGCTGTTCCTGAGCAACAACCTGCATGCGGTCCATGATCTGCATCCGCGGGTGCCCTGGTACCGGCTGCCCGAACTGTACCGCGCCGATCCGCAACGGCATCTGAGCCTCAACGAAGGCTATCGCTACCCGTCCTATGCCGAGATCTTCGCGAGGCACTTGCTTCAGGCCAAGGACCCCGTACCGCATCCGCTGCTGCGGCTGGAGCCGTCAGTCGCCGTCGCCGAAGCCGTGCATCCGGTGGGCCCACTGATAACCCACGATCCCGCCCTTGAAGCGCGGTAGAAGCCAGAGAGATAGCCCCACGGCAAAGACCGTCAGGACCGAGGCGAAGACCAGCGGCTCGGGACGGAACTGCACCCAGACGAAGTGCATCACGAAAGCCAGCAGGTGCCCCACGATCAAGATCGTAAGATAGGCCGGGCCATCGTCGGCGCGATGGTGCTTGAGAACCTCGCCGCAGGCGGCGCAGGTGTCGGTCACCTTGAGGTAGCCGTCGAAGAGATGCCCCTCGCCGCAGTTCGGGCAGCGCCGCAGCAGGCCGCGCCGGACAGCCGGCCAAGTGGCTCGGGCCTCCGGGTCGTCGATGATCTGAGCGGCGCGGGCCGTGGTGAGTTGCTCGTCCATCACGGACCTCGTCTGCCTGGAGGGTGCCGGGGTGATGTGGACCGAAGCGCCCGCTTTGGAAAGGGCGCTTGCCGCTCTTGCGGCGCCATGTCGCGATCATTCGCTTGGGCTGCGACGGAAGTTCTGGGGACCCGCGTTCAAGGGACATATCCGGCGCGAAAAGGCCGGCAAACAGGTCGGGAAGGATCCCCCAGTCATGAAAAGAACAGTGTTGGTCGCAAGCATCTTGGGCGGCCTCATCGGGACAGCCGTCCTGGCCCAGGCAACCGCCCCCGAGAGCGACGCACCGACCTCCAGCGTCGAGGCGGCACCCAGCGCGTCGTCCCAGGCCCCTGACAGGTCCGCACCCCCGATGGACGACTTGGGTCCGATGCGGGAGGACAGTCGGGGCTTTGGGCCGGTTGGCCTCGCTCCGCTCGAAAGCTACGACGTGGACGGCAACGGCGTCATCACCCAACAGGAAATCACCACCCGCAAGGCCGAGCGGTTCGCCGCGGCAGACGCGGACGGGGACGGCGCCCTCTCGCCCGAGGAGCTGATTGCCCTGGAGGATGCCATCCGCGAAGAGGTCCGGCTGGCCCGTGCCGCCCGAGGGGTAGAGCGGATGGACGACAACGGCGACGGCCTCCTGCAGGCCGAGGAGCTCGAAGCCCGCTCCCCTCGCCTGGCCCCCATCTTCGACGAACTCGATACGGACGGCGATGATGGCATCTCGCTCGACGAGTTGGCCGCGGGGAGGCTTGGACACGAGCGCGGGCCGCACGGGTTCATGGGCGAAGGCTTCGGTCCGGGCCGTCGTGGTCACCACGACTGAGGGGACCGTCTGCCTTGGGCCGGCCATGTTCGGCCTGAGGCACCCCCGTCCGCTTTACGGTGGCCCCTTCATGCACCAGAACCCGAGGGCGATGCCTTCCGACGTTCCTCCTCCTGTTCGGGCCGTTGTCCACGGCGATCCCGATGGGGCGCTGCTCGTGGCCTATGCCAACGGCGACGGCGCGGCGGCACGGGCAATCATGGACAGGTTGGCGCCGCGGGTGCTGGCGCAGGCGTTTCGGATGCTGGCGGACCGGGCCGAAGCCGAGGACGTCACGCAAGACGTATTTCTCCGGTTGTGGAGGGTAGCACCCGAGTGGCGGCAGGGAGAGGCGAAGTTCTCGACTTGGCTTTACCGGGTGACGGCCAATCTTTGCACCGACCGCCTGCGACGGAGACGGCGATCAACAGGCATCGACGATATAGCTGAGCCGGAGGATCCCGCTCCCTCGGTCACCGACCGCTTGGAGGCAGACGCTCGGCTGCGCGCGCTGTCCGATGCATTGGCGGACCTGCCCGACCGACAGGCTCAGGCGGTTTCGCTTCGTCACCTTGAAGGATTGTCGAACCCGGAGATCGCGGCGGTGATGAATATCGGGGTGGAGGCGGTCGAGTCCCTGACCGCTCGCGGCAAACGAGCCCTTGTGGCCCTGCTTCGGGGTCGAAAGGAGGACCTGGGTTATGGCAACGAGTGACCGTGGAGCGCCGATCGAAATGGAACTTGAGGCCCGCTTCGCCGAGGCGCGCGATCTGGAGCCCCGACCGTCGGCGGATCTGATGGCGCGTCTGGCGGCCGATGCCTTGCGGGAGATGCCCCGGCCCATCACAAACGCGACCCGGCTAGCGCCAGGCCGGATGCGCTGGCGTGACTGGATCACTGCGCTGGGCGGCTGGCCTGCGGTTGGTGGCCTTGCCACTGCCACGGCCGTCGGGGTCTGGATCGGCGCGACGGCTCCGGCCGGGCTAGCGGATCTGGCCCCCGCTGTGTGGGGCGAGAACGTGAGCATCGCATTCGGGGTCGACGAGGACCCTCTGAGTCTGCTGGAGGGCTGAGATTGGCTGAACCGTCGAGTCCGGCATCGCGCCTCCGCCTCTTGGGACCGCTCCGGTGGGTGCTGTTTGCTTCCCTGGCGTTGAACCTGCTAGTTCTGGGCCTGCTGCTGGGTGCGCTCCTGGACGGCGGGCCTGGACGAGGGCCGCGCTCCATCGAGATGGCGCTGGGGCCCATCGTTCGTGCGCTGGACGAAGAGGACCGGAACGCGATCCTCGGATCGCTGCGGCAGCGCCCTGACCTTCGCCCGCCTCGACGCGAGGAAAGGGCCGCTGCCTTGGCCGAGATCGTCGAATCCATTCGGGCCGAGCCCTTCGACCCGGAGCGGGCCGGTCAGGCGCTTGCGGCGCAGTCTGGCCGGGTGGCCGAACTGCAGGCCGCGGTCCAGGCCGCGCTTCTGGACCGACTTCAGGCCATGACTTCGGAGCAGCGGCAAAGCTTCGCCTCCGGGCTGGAGGAGGAACTTCGTAACGACCGGCCACACGGTGGAGACCGATAGAAGTCCGGCCTCAGACCCCCAGGCACCACCGCATGACCGCTTTCTGCGCATGAAGCCGGTTCTCGGCCTCGTCGAAGATGACCGACTGGGGACCGTCCATGACGGCGCTGGTCACCTCGTCGTCGCGGTGCGCGGGGAGGCAGTGCATGAAGAGCGCATCGGGCTTGGCCGCGGCCATCAGCCGTTCGTTGACCTGATAGGGCCGGAGCTGGTTGTGCCGCCGCTCCTTGGCCGATTGCGGGTCATGCATCGATACCCAGGTGTCGGTGACGATGAGGTCCGCGCCTTGGACGGCTTCGAAAGGATCGCGGACGATCTCGGCCCGCGATCCGAGAGTGCGGGCAAAGTCGATGAAGCCGGGTTCGGGGTCCAGAGTGGGCGGGCCGGTGAACGTGATGTCGAACCCGAGCTGCCCCGCCGCCTGCGCCCAGCTTGCGAAGACGTTGTTGCCGTCGCCGGACCAAACCACCTTGCGGCCCTGGATCGATCCGCGGTGCTCCTCGTATGTCATCACATCGGCCATGATCTGGCACGGATGGGTGCGGTTCGTCAGGCCGTTGATGACCGGGACGGTCGCATATTCGGCCATCTCGAGGAGCGTCGCTTCCTCGAAGGTGCGGATCATAATGAGGTCCACGTAGCGGCTCAGCACCCGCGCCGTGTCGGCGATGGTCTCGCCGTGGCCGAGTTGCATGTCGGCGCCCGACAGCACCATCGTCTCGCCGCCCATCTGGCGCACGCCCACGTCGAAGCTGACGCGGGTCCGGGTCGAGGGCTTTTCGAAGATCAGCGCGACCATGCGCCCGGACAGGGGCTGGGAGTCGTCCTGCATCCCCTTGGGCCGACCGTTGCGCGCGGTCTTCATGCTCCGAGCATGGTCGATCATGGTCCGGAGCGCGTCCGGCGTCGTCTTGTCGATATCGAGGAAGTGGTTCATGGCGGATCTCTGGTGGCAGGCCTGCAGTGTGCTGTGGGCCGCCAAGGAAAAGAAGGGGTTCAAGCGGCTTTCAGGCTGCCCGCGGCCTTGTCGAGCCGTCGCAACGCTTCGGCGATGTCCTCGTCCCCGATATTAAGCGGGGGCAGCAGGCGCACGACGTTGTCGGCTGCAGGAACGGTCAGCAGGCCCTGCTCGTAGCCGGCCTTGACCAGATCGGCGGGTGCCACCTTGCACTTGAGGCCAAGCATCAGGCCGCTGCCCCGCACGCCCTCGAACACGTCCGGGTGGGCGGCCACGAGCCCTTCGAGGCCCTGACGGAACAGACCCGACTTGCGGCGCACCTCGGACAGGAAGGTGTCGTCGCCCACGATGTCCATGACCGCCGCGCCCACGGCGCAGGCCAGGGGGTTCCCCCCATAGGTCGAGCCGTGCGTCCCCACGGTCATGGCCCGCGCGGCATCTTCGATCGCAAGCACGGCGCCTAGGGGAAAGCCGCCGCCGATACCCTTGGCGACCATCATGATGTCGGGCGAGACGCCTGCCCATTCATGGGCGAAGAGCCGGCCGGTCCGGCCCACGCCGCACTGCACTTCGTCGAGGATCATCAGCACGCCGGTTTCGTCGCACAGATCGCGCAGGCCCTTTAGGCACACATCGGGCATCGGGCGAATGCCGCCTTCGCCCTGGATGGGTTCGACAAGGACCGCGGCCACATCCGGTGCGCGGATGGCCCTGTCGAGTGCCTCGTGGTCACCCCATGCAAGCTGGGTGAAGCCGGGAAGGAGGGGCCCGAAGCCCTTGGTCATCTTTTCGCTGCCTGCCGCGGCGATGGCAGCGGATGAGCGGCCATGGAACGCGCCCTCGAAGGTCAGGATGCGCGTGCGGTCGGGCTGACCGGCGTCATGCCAGTGCTTCCGGGCCATCTTGACGACAAGCTCGGCCGCCTCGGTCCCCGAGTTGGTGAAGAAGACTGTGTCGGCAAAGGTCTTTTCCACCAGCATCGCCGCCAGCCGCTCTTGCTCGGGGATGCGATACAGGTTGGACAGGTGCCAGACCTTCTGCGCCTGCTCAGTGAGGGCCTTGGTCAGGGCGGGGTTGGCGTGGCCCAGGGCGTTCACGGCGATCCCGGCCCCCATGTCCAGGTATCGGCGGCCATCCTCCGCGATCAGCCAGGACCCTTCGCCACGCTCGAAGGTGAGGGGCGCGCGGTTGTAAGTGGGCAGGACAGCAGGGATCATCGGCAATACCCCGAAAATGGAAGGCCCTTCGATGCTGGAGGGCCGAAGATGTGTCAACGGGAGGGACGAGCAAAGGCAGCCCCCAAGGGGGCGAACGGTCAGCGTCGGCGTCGGATCGCTTGGGCCATGCTCATGAAGCGGGCCATAGAGGCTGACGCAACGTCGTGCAAGGCTAAACCTCGACCCAGATGGTGACCGGACCGTCGTTGACGAGGCTCACCTTCATGTCGGCTCCGAAACGCCCCCTCGCAGTCACGATGCCCAGCGCATCGATCTCGGCTGCGAACATCTCATAAAGCCGTTCACCCTCTCCCGGCGGCGCGGCCGTCGAGAAGCCGGGGCGATTGCCGCGCGAGGTGTCGGCGGCCAAGGTGAACTGGCTCACCACAAGGGCGCTGCCGCCCGTATCCTTGAGCGCGCGGTTCATCTTGCCGGCTTCGTCCTTGAAGATCCGAAGCTTGGAGAGCTTCTCGGCCAGCAGCCGGGGCTTGCTCTCGTCGTCGCCCTGCATGGCGCAGACGAGGATCAGCAGGCCGGGCCCGATCTCGCCCAAGGTCTCGCCATCTACACGGACGGCCGCCTCCGAGACGCGCTGGACCAGGGCCCTCACAGTTCGTGCGCCCAGGGCGGGTTAGCGCCGGGGCGGCTCACGGTGATGGCTGCTGCCCGGACGCCGAGGGTCAGCGCGTCACGCAGCGCCTCCTCGTCCAGGGAGCGCAGCGCCCCCTTGGTCAGGAGCCCGGCCTTCCAGAGCGCAGTCAGGAGCCCGGCGTTGAAGGTGTCGCCTGCGCCCACGGTGTCGGCCACGGTCACCTTTGGGGCGGGGGCCTGGACCCGGCCCGTGCGGGTATAGCCGGTGGCGCCCCTGGAGCCTTCGGTGATGCAGACGAGGCTTGGCCCCATTTCGAGGATCCGGCGGGCGTGGTCGTAGCTATCGCCGGGGCCGCTCAGCCAATGCAGATCTTCGTCCGACATCTTCACGATATCGGCGCGGGCCAGCATCCGGCCGATGCGGGCGCGGTAGCCAGCTTCGTCGGTGATGAAGGACGGGCGAATGTTGGGATCGACCATCGTCACACGATGCGGGGCCTCGCGCGCCTGGAGCGCCTCGTAGGCCTCGGCCGCCGGTTCGCCGACCAGCGAGATGCCTCCGAAGAAGAGCGCCTGCGTCGCCTCGCCCAGCACGGGCAGGTCGGACGGACTCAGCATCCGGCCTGCGGTGTTCTCATCGTAGAAGGTGTAGGTTGCGTGGCCGTCGGTCAGGCGGACGAAGGCCAGCGTGGTCGGGCGGGCGGACACATGCGCCGGAGAGGTGTCCACGCGGGAGTCGGCCAGCACTTGCCGTAGAAGGTCTCCGAACAGGTCGGAGGACAGGCCGGAGAAGAAGCCGGACGGTCCGCCCAGGCGGCCCACGGCGATCGCCGTGTTGAACACCGCTCCGCCCGCATAGGGCGCAAAGGCGGCTGCGCCCGAGGGCGTGGTGCGGGGCAGCATGTCGATCAGCGCCTCGCCGCAGGACAGGATCATCGGGACCTCCGCTTCGTTCCTTCAGCCGCCCTCACGGAGCCAGCTTGGACCGGCGTCCTGCCCTATGCCCGCGCCGCCGTCAAAGGAGATCGATCCGCCCTCGCCGTAAAGCTGGTACAGATAGGCCGCGATCCCCGCGAGGATCAGCCCGAGGAGCACGGCGAAGAAGATCTTCCACTTGGACCAGGGCCGCTCACCCTGCACCTTGCCGGTCTGGCCGTTGACCACGAAGCGGAAGCTCTGGTCCTGGAACTTGTAGGCCGCCATCCAGACCGGCAGCAGCACGTGCTTGAAGGTCACGTCCGAGATCCGGGTCTGCTTGGACGTGATCCGCTGGTGGTCGCCGCCGATGTCGCGTCGGATGTCGAGCTCGATCTGGGCGTCCATCTTGGCGCGGGCGATCGTGAAGCCTTCCTTGAGGTCCACATGATAGCCCTCGGCCGCGAAGCCCGACAGGTAGTCGGGGCGGTAGGGGGTCAGCGCATGGAGGTCCCAGGGCTCCAGCCCGTCAGTGTGCTCGCGCGGGAGGGAGGTGGAGGCCAGTACCAGCACGTCGTTGAAGAAGCGCGCGACCTGCCCGCGGGCCGACCGCCAGCGGGTCCGCCGCTCCTGGTAGGTCTGGGTCTTGCCGTTGACCGTCCGGGTCCGTGTTACGTAATAGTCGTCCCCCCGCTGGCCCCGGTAGTCGGTGGCTGTGTCGGCGTCGAAGGTCCAGTAGGGGACATAGATGCCGTCCATCTTGCGACCCTTGCGGGCGTAGTCCTGCAGCCCGTTCGGCGCGAACCAGAGGCTGCCCAGCCATTGTGTCATCGCGTCGCGCGCCTGCGCCTCGCTCAACTGGAAAGGAACCAGTGCAGCAGGCTTGATGTGGCGGTGCGTGCCGCTGCCCGTGACCAGCGGCGTCGCGCAGAACGGGCAGGTGGTGGCTTGGGTGCCCTCGGGAAAGCTGGTCTCGGCTCCGCAGTTCGGACATCTGAGGACCTGCATGTCCTCGTAGCTCGCCTGGTCCTCCAGCCGGGCCACGGTGCCGGAATAGTCGATCTCCTGCAGCGCTTCGGATAGGTTCTCGGCCTCGCCCTCCGGGATTTCCTGCACATGGCCGCAATAGGGACAGGTGAGAGAGGTCTGGCCCGGCGCGAAGACGAGCTGCGCGCCACAGTTCTCGCAAGGAAAGCGGTGGTCGGGCATGAAGTCTCCGCCGGTGTCGTGTGGGAGTTATGCGGGAGCGGCCGCAGGGGGCGCAACACCGGCTGGACGCAGAACGTGCCAGGGATAGCACCCGGCCTCGGATCGAAGGCGGCGCGATCTCAGCCCGCCAACGGCGGGGGTGGCGGGACCTGCGGGAACACCGGCGCCAGCGCGGTCACCTCGCCCGCGCGCTTCCAGCCCTCCTGCCCGGCGGTCCAGACATGGGTGTCGCGGGTGAGCGTTCCATCCTGCGCCATTCGTTGAAGGTCTCGGGCGGAGAAGGGGCCCTTGGTCTGCCCATTCTCGGCGATGTGCCACTGGGGCTCGGCCACAGGCGGGGGAGGCGGCGGAACGGCCTGCGACGCAACGGCAGGGGCGGGCGGCGCGCCCCAGGGCCCCGCTTGTCCCATGCCGAGCCCGATGCCCATCCCGAGGCCCGCGCCCATTCCGCCCGAGGGGTTCGCGGCGGCCGTCGTCATGGCCTCGGCGGCGGAGAACTGCGTGAACCTGTTAAGGTCGCCCACGATGCCCATTGAGGTCCGCTTGTCGAGCACGCGCTCGACCTCCTCGGGGAGGCTGATGTTCTCGATGTAGAACTCGGGGATCGACAGGCCGTAGCCGGTGATGGTCGGCTTGATGGCATCCGCCACGATCTTGGCGAGGTCGTTCGTGTTGGCCGCCATGTCGAGCACGGGGATGCCCGAGCCGGCCAGCACGCGGCTCACCTCCTGCACAACGACGTTGCGGACCTGGTTGTTGACCTCGTCGGTGGTGAACTCCCCGTCGGTGCCCACGATCTCCTTGATAAAGGTGCCGGGCTCCGTGACGCGCATGGCGTAGGTGCCGAAGGCGCGCAGGCGAACGGGGCCGAATTCGGGGTCGCGGCACATGATCGGGTTCTTGGTGCCCCACTTCTGATCGTTGAAGCGGGTGGAGTTGACGAAATAGACTTCGCTTTTGAACGGGCTCTGGAAGCCGTGCGTCCAGTGCTGGAGCGTGGTCATGATCGGCATGTTGTTGGTCTGGAGCTCATACAGCCCCGGGCCGAACACGTCGGCGAGCTGGCCCTCGTGGACAAAGACGGCGGCCTGGCCTTCGCGCACGGTCAGCTTGGCGCCGTATTTGATCTCGTTGCCGTAACGCTCGAAGCGCCAGACCATGGTGTCGCGGGTGTCGTCCGTCCATGCGATGACGTCGATGAACTGGCCGGACAGGAAATCAAAAAGGGCCATGGCGGTCGGCTCCTGGGATTGTTGAGGGCCGGGGCAATGGCCCTGGCCTATTGACTCCAGGATATAGCTAGGACGCGGGGTTTCGCTATGGCGGGCTTTCCTTACCTTCGGGCAAAGGCCTAGACCGGACCGCCCACCAACTCGGCCGCGATGGTCTGGACGAGGGGTGTGGCTTCCTCGACCGTCATCCCGGTTCGAAGGCGCGGGTCATACAAGATTTTGAGCAGTAGCTCGTCGTGCTTCGTCAGAAGGCCGAACTCCTCGTCGTCGTTGAAGATCGACGGGCGGGCGGTCGGGCTGTCGTTGGCGAGCCCCATGCCCTGCGCCAACTCCTCGTGGATGCAGGCCGAGCGCAGCAGCTCGGGATGTTCGGCGCGGATCAGGGCCACGGCCTGGCTGTAGCCGGCCCCTTCACCCGATCCGAAGGCGATCACGAGGCAGAGCGTCGAGCGCGGCAGGTTCATGAAGGCCCGGACCGACGAATCCGCGATGCCCGGCAGCATGTCGCGCAGTCGCGCCTCGAAGCCCTTGCGGTCGTCCTCGCTCAGGACGGCGACGTGGAAGTTGGCATCTCCGTTAACCTGGGAAACGGGCACGCCGGTCAGCCGTGACAGGCGGGAGGCGTAGGCCTGGATGCCGGCCCGGTCGCGCGCGGACTGCTCGGCGTCCACGGAAGGCCCAAAGACGATCTCCATCCGGATCGGCTCGTCCCATCGGCGTAACCGGCTTTCCTGGGCCTGGGCCACCAGCGCACCGTTCCGCGCCGCGTATTCGTCGAAAAGCGCGATCGCGATGAAGTCGCGCGCCAGCATCGTGTCGGTGAAAGGCGTGTCCTCTCCCCCCTGGTCGCCGCGCAGCAGGCCCTGGGCCAGCAGGTCGGCCTGGAGCCGCTGGTAGTACTGCCTGAGGGCCAGGCTTTCCGCCGAAGGTGGCGCGACCGGGACAGGCGCTGGTTCCGGCTCGGGTTCCGGTGGCGGGGGCGGCGGCTCGGGTCGAACGACCGGCGGCCGCGCAGGTGGCTCGGGCTCCTCGCAGCCGGCGGCGCCCAGCACCAGAAGGCCCGCAAGGGTGGCGGTCATGGTGCGGCGCAGGCTCACGATGATTCCCCCGGTTCTCAGGTTCTCCGCGCCCCGGCGGAGCCTCCCACCGACTCGCCCAGACTACTGGTACGGGACTTGGCAGAGGCGAGCGTCGTCTTCAACTCCTGCTCCATGCGTTGAAGCTCGGCTTCGGCACTCGCGCGGCGCGTCTTGCCCTGATCGGCGATCTGAAGGCTGTCGTTGATGGTGGCGATCAGGTTCTCGTTGGCGGAGCGCACCGCTTCGATGTCGAAGACGCCGCGCTCCATCTCGGTCCGGATCACCTTGTTGGCCTGGCGCAGGTTCTCGGCGTTGCGGGTCAGCAGTTCATTCGTCAGGTCGTTCGCCTCGCGCACGGCGCCCGCCGCCTCGGAAGACCGCTGGAGCGTGATGGCTTGAGCGAGCTGCTGCTCCCAGAGTGGCACGGTGTTCACCAGCGTCGAGTTGATCTTGGTGACGAGGCTCTTGTCGTTCTCCTGCACCAGCCGGATCGAGGGGAGCGATTGCATCGTGACCTGCCGTGTCAGCTTCAGGTCATGGACCCGACGTTCGAGGTCGTCGCGTGCGGAGCGGAGGTCGCGCAGTTCCTGGGCTTCCATGACAGCCTGCTCCTCGGGCGCAGCCTGCACCTCCCGTTCCTTGGCAGGGATGGCCTGGACGTCGATCTCCTGAAGCTTGGCCTCGCCGGCAGCAATATACAGCGCGAGTTCGTCGTAGAAGGCGAGGGTCTTGTCATAAAGCTGGTCGAGCGACTCGATATCCTTGAGGAGCTGGTGCTCGTGCTTGAGGAGGTCTCCGGTGATGCGGTCGATCTGGCCCTGCACCTCCTCGAAGCGGGCGGCGAAACGGGCCACGGGCGCGGCGCGGCCGGTGATCTTTTCCCACAGGGACCGTTCGCGACGGACGTCGAGCTCCTCGGTCGAGAACCCCCGGATCGCCGCCACCATGGAGCGGAGCGAGTTGCCCGCCGGGCCCACGTCCTTGTTGCGCACGCCCTGGAGCATCGACTGACTGATCTGCTGAAGCTCGCCCTGCGCCCGGGAGCCGAAGGACACGATCGAGCTGGTGTTGGTCAGGTCCAGCTCGGCCATCCGCTTGCGGATTGCATCGCCCATCTGAGGCGTAGCCTGGGCCAGGGGCGTAACGTCGGCGGCCGCGGCAGGTTCGGGCAGGACCACGGCGGTGACCTTCTCGACCTCGGCGAGGGTCGCCTGGGCGGCCTTGCGGGCGGTGTCGGACATGGCTCGTTTCCCCCTTACTGTTCGGTCGTAACGCCTTCGCGCTGCAGACGGTCCCGAAGAACCTTGATTTCGAGATCCATCGCCTCCCGGCCGCCCTCAAGAAGCTGCGTCGTGCGCTGGACGTAGTTGGCCTCCAGATCCCCGAGCAGCGCCTCGTAATCCGCGCGGGCCTTGGGGTCGCGGGTCCGGGCGTACAGATCCGTGAAGCGCAGCGTGGCGTCGCGGGCTCCCATCAGGTAGACGCCGAGGTACTTGCGGGCCGCTGTGAGGTCCCGGGGGTCCTCTTCCACGCTGCGGATCATGCGGCGGGCCAGCGCCTCGAAGCCGGCGACCCTGGTGGCGAGGCCACGGTCCGCCAGGCCTGCGATGCGGTCACGCATCTCGGCCAGGTAAGCTTCGGCCTCGTCCACGACGCGGGCCACCCTGTCCTGCTGGAAGGTGTCGATGCCCTCGATCCGTTTGTCCCGAAGGGGATCGAGCCCGAAGGCAGCGAGGTGCAGACCCCCGGCCGCGACAGCATAAAGAATGCTGCCACCCAGATCCGTTCCCCCCGAGAGCGCCGCAAGCAGGGTCCCGCCTCCCGTGAGGACGGCGGCCAGCATCTTGCGAGGCAGGGCAGGCCGGCGGGCCACGGGGCGCGCGTCGTAGGCGGCCTCGGCCCGAAGGCCGTCGCGGAGGAGCCAGGCGCCCAAGCCCAGGACCAGCGCGGCGCCAAGGCTTAGGACGAGAACCCCTGGACCGCCGAACAGTCCGGTGACGGCGGCCAGAACGGGCGGCACGACCATAAGGTTGGCCCGTGCTCCGGCGGCGTCCACGCGCCGGGTCTCAGCGGCCGCGTCCCGTAACGCCTCTGTCGGGAGGCCCTGGGACGGGGCGCCGGGGCTGAACCGTCCGCCGAAGCGCCGGGCCATCAGGCCGGCCCTAGCCAACCGCTCGTCAGCCCTGCGAGCAGAAGGAGGAGCAGCACATAGGCAAGGTTGCGGGCTGCGTTGGGCATCTTGTTCTCTCTGACGGCGGGCAGGGGCGCAGGTGCAGCGAGCGTGCGGACAAGGGTGATCGCCCCCGCGATGGCCAGCGCCAAGGCTGCGAACAGCATGAGGAACACGATCAGTCGCGCCATGGCCCATCTTTCCCACGCCGCTCGATCATGACAAGCGGAAAGGCCAATGTAGAGACTGTCGCGTCCCGTTCAACAACGGGACGCGAAGGACCTTAGAGGAAGGGCGCTTGGGTCAGCCCTTGCGGGGTGGCTTGCCACGGGGGCGGTCGCCGGTGGCGCGGGGCTTGAAGCCGCCCTCGCGGGGCGGACCCTTGCGGGCCGGACGGGCGCCGTCTGGCCTGTCGCCGCGCGGGGCGAAGCCGCGACGGTCGTCCCCAAACTTAGCAGGACGGTCGCCGTCCCTCGGGGTCCGAGCAGGGCGGCGATCCTCGCCCTCGCGGGGCTTGAAGCCTTCACGGGGCTGGTACGCCCGGGCCGGGCGCTCGTCGCCGTCCGTCCGCCGGGGCGGGCGACGCTCCTCGCCTTCCCGCGGGGGGCGGGCCGGCTTGAAGGAACGGGGGGCCCGGTCCTGTCCACCCTCGCGCGGGAACATCGGCTTGCCGCTCCGGGGCGGACGATCCCCGCGGTCCTCGGGGGAACGGCGGGGCCGGTCCTCGTTCCCGCGCGGCGGCCTGTCGTTGTCGAAGCGGCGCGGCGGACGCCCCTCGTCGTTGGACCGGCGCGGGCCGCGGTCGTCGCCCGACCGCTGGGGCCGGTCGCCGAACTCGCGGCGCGGACGGTCGCCCTCGGCGTGTCGGGGGCGGTCGCCGCCTTCGCGGGCCGGGCGGCCGCGGCCACCTTCGTCACCGTGGCTCCGGAACCCGCCGGAGCGGGGACGCTCGTCCCCACGGGCCGGACGGTCGTGGGTCTTGTAGCCGCCGGAGCGTGGCCGGTCGCCCTGGTCGCGGCGCGGACGTTCGTCGCGGTCGCCCTCTGGGCCTTCGCGGGGTTCGTCCGCGCGCATCCAGGTACGCGGCTTGGTAAAGGCGCTCGGCGCGGCGGACTTGCGTGGCGGGCGTGCGGGACGGGCCGAGCGCTCCTCCTCGGACCGCTCGCCTCGGACCTTGGGGGCGCGGGCCTTGAGCTCGCGGCGCACGGTGGCGCCTTCGGGGCGCGCGGTGGACAAGCGGTCCCGCTCGGGGCGCTGGCCTGCAGGCTCGGCGTCGATGGCCGGCGCGTCCTCGGGGTTGGACCGCTTGCGGGTGCGGGCCACGGGCTCGGGCTTGTCGAGGCCGAGCTGGTCGCGGACGATCTTGGAGCGAAGCTCCTCTACGTCGCCGACGGGAAGGTCGCCCAGCTGGAATGGGCCGTAGCTGACGCGGATCAGGCGGTTCACGGTGAAGCCCAGATGCTCCATCACGCGGCGGATCTCGCGGTTCTTGCCTTCGCGCAGCGTGATGGACAGCCATGCGTTCGAGCCCTGCTGGCGGTCGATGACGACCTCCATGGGCTGGTAGTCCATGTCCTCCACGGTCACGCCCTGGCGCAGCGGCTCCAGGTCGGCGTTCGTGGGGGTGCCGTGGATGCGGACCCGGTAGCGCCGCGACCAGCCCGTCGAGGGCAGCTCGAGCCGCCGCTTGATCTCGCCGTCGTTGGTGAGGATCAAGAGTCCCTCGGACGTGATGTCGAGGCGGCCCACGCTCATCACGCGGGGCATGTCGTCGGGCAGGGAGTCGAAGACCGTGGGGCGGCCTTCCTCGTCGTGTTCGGTGGTCACGAGACCCGCCGGCTTGTGGTAGAGCCACAGACGCGTGGCCTCGGCCTCGGCGACGGGCTGGCCATCGACGGCCAGCCGGTCCCGGGCCGTGACGTTGACGGCGGGCGAGGTGATCTTGTCGCCGTTGACGGTCACCCGACCCTCGAGGATCAGCCGCTCGGCGTCGCGGCGGGAGGCGATCCCCGCGCGGGAAAGGACCTTGGCAATGCGCTCTCCTTCGCCCGGGGCGCCGTCGGGGGTCTTGTCATCTGTGTTCATCGGGCGCCCATAACGCTTATGGCCCCTCCACGCCAGAGGAGCTTGTGCAAGGTAGGGGGGCTGCGACGAAGCGCCATGAATTTCGCGAGTCACATGGAGGCCGCGCTGGCCGAGGCGAGGGACGCGGGCGCACGCGGCGAGGTGCCGGTGGGGGCCGTGGTGGTCGCGCCGGATGGGCGGGTCGTCGCGGCGGCCGGGAACCGCACCTTGGAGCTGAAGGACCCCACCGCCCATGCCGAGATGCTGGCGATCCGGACGGCCTGCGCGGCGATTGGGTCCGAGCGGCTGGTCGGGCATTCGCTCTGGGTCACGCTGGAGCCCTGTCCGATGTGCGCGGCCGCCATCGGCTTTGCCCGGATCGGGCGGCTGTATTTCGGGGCCGACGACCCGAAATCGGGCGGCGTGCGGCATGGCCCCTGCATCTATGCGCATCCGCAGGCTCATCATGCGCCCGAGGTGTATGACGGCATCCGGGCCGGGGATGCGGCGGCGCTGCTGCGCGGTTTCTTTGCCGCGCGTCGCGGGAGTTGATCGCCCACCCACTGGCGCCCGCTGGACGGATGCGGAATGCTTGTGGCAGAGGAGTCCTCTGCCATGAGTCTGCCTCCCGGTTTCCTCGAAGAGCTTCGCAATCGCCTGCCGCTCGCCCGAGTGGTGGGCCGCAAGGTCGTGTGGGACGGGCGCAAGTCGAACCAGGCCAAGGGCGACTTCTGGGCGCCGTGCCCGTTCCATCAGGAAAAGTCGGCGTCCTTCCACGTCGATGACCGCAAGGGATTCTACTACTGCTTCGGGTGTCACGAGAAGGGCGACGCCATCTCGTTCGTCACCAAGACCGAGAACGTGTCCTTCATCGAGGCGGTGGAGATCCTGGCGCGCGAGGCTGGGCTGCAGATGCCGGCGCAGGACCCCCGCGCGGCGGAGAAGGTATCGCGCAACACCCGGCTGGCCGAGGTCATGGAACTGGCCGTGCAGCACTATCGGCTTCAGCTCGGCACGCGCGCGGCCGAGGAGGCGCGGGCCTATCTGGCCCGGCGGGGGCTGTCGGAGGCCGCGCAGAAGCGCTGGGAGATCGGCTTCGCCTCGGATGACCGGCACGGGCTGTCCAAGGCGCTGAAGGCCAAGGGGGTCTCGCCCGACCTGCTGCTGGAGGCGGGGCTGACCGGCGAGGGGCAGGGCGGGACCTACGACCGCTTCTGGGGGCGGATTATCTTTCCGATCCGGGACGCGCGGGGGCGGGCCATCGGACTGGGGGGCCGGTCGCTTGATCCGAACGCCCGGGCGAAGTACCTGAACTCCCCTCAGACGCCGCTGTTCGACAAGGGGCGCAGCCTGTTCAACCACGGACCCGCGCGGGAGGCTGTGGGAAAGGGCGCGGCGCTGATCGTGGCCGAAGGCTACATGGACGTGATCGCTTTGGCCGAGGCCGGTTTCGGCGGGGCCGTGGCACCGCTGGGGACCGCGATCACCGAAGAGCAGCTGGGCCTGTTGTGGCGGATCTCGGACGAGCCGATCCTTGCGCTCGATGGCGACGCGGCGGGGGTGCGGGCGGCGCTGCGGGTGATCGACCTGGCGCTGCCAAGGCTGGAGGCCGGGAAGGGCCTGCGGTTCGCTCTGCTGCCCGGCGGCCAGGACCCGGACGAGTTGATCAAGGCCAAGGGTGCTGCGGCGATGCAGGCCGTGCTGGATTCGGCGCAGCCGATGGTGCGCCTCCTGTGGCAACGGGAAACCGAGGGCAAGGTCTTTGACAGCCCGGAGCGGAAGGCCGCGCTCGACAAGTCGCTGCGGGCGGCCATCGCGGCAATCAAGGACCCTTCGATCCGGCACCACTATGGCGAGGAGATCAAGCATCTCCGCTACGAGTTGTGGGGGCAGAGGTCCCGGCCCGAGCGGCCTTTCGAGCCACGGGACGGGTGGCAGGGCGGACAGCGGAATGGCCGGCGTGACGGGCGGCGGGACGGGTCCTGGGGCAGGAACGCGCCCGCGCAGCCCACGCCGTCGGCCCGCGCCTCGGCCCTGGCGCTGGGCTCGCTGTCCCCGGACGACCAGCTTCGGGAGGCGGTGCTGGCCATGCTGGTCGCCACCCCGTCGCTGATCGCGCCCTTTGCCCACGAGATCGAGGGGATGGACTGCCCCGACCGGGTCCAGGCCCGGATGCGCGACGCCATCCTGCGGCATGCCGAGGCGGAGGACCTGCCGGCCGCGCTGAGGCAGGAGGTGGGAGAGGAGCCGCTTGAAAGGCTGGTCGCGGCAGCCCACATCCTCGCGGTTCGCCCGCCGGGCGAGGCGGAGGCGACCCGTCTCGACCTTGCCGAGGTCCTGGCCAAGCTCGCGGCCCGCCGCGCGCACAGCGAGGTTTTGCGTGAGGGGGAGGACGACATCGCCGCCGACAGCGCCGACGAATGGCTGACGCGCCGTCTGGGTCAGGCCGCCGCCGAGGTGGACGTGACCCGCCGCAAGGAGACCGAGGACACCCGCGAGGTGTTCCTGGCCCCGAACGGTGTGGCGCTGGACAAGGAGGAGAAGGATCGGGCGGACCGGACCTTTTCCGGCATCGATTTCGGGCGCCGGGGCCGGGGCGGCCGCGCTTGACGAATCACTTCCTGCTGCGCATGTGGCAGGACTTTGAAGAATCACTATATGCCAGTTGCGAATCACCCGGCGCACAGGTTGATTCGCACAAGGCCTTAGACGACGAATCAGCCGAATCACCCGACCGGAGGGATCTCCCCATGGCCAAGGACAACGACGACCACCAGAAGGACGACGACGCCGACGGGGACATCTCGCTCGACATGAGCCAGGCTGCGGTCAAGAAGATGATCGCGGATGCCCGTGAGCGTGGATACATCACCTACGACCAGCTCAACTCGGTGCTGCCGCCCGATCAGGTCTCTTCGGACCAGATCGAGGACGTCATGTCCATGCTGTCCGAGATGGGCATCCAGGTCACCGAGAACGAGGAGTCCGAGGAGGTCGAGGAGGACGCAGGTTCGCGTGAGGTGGCCGTCGTGGGCGGGAACCGCGACGTCGCACTGGCTGGCGGGGACGCCGAGAAGCTCGACCGCACGGACGACCCGGTGCGGATGTACCTGCGCGAGATGGGCTCGGTGGAGCTTTTGTCGCGCGAGGGCGAGATCGCCATCGCCAAGCGGATCGAAGCCGGCCGGAACACCATGATCGCGGGCCTGTGCGAAAGCCCGCTGACCTTTTCGGCCATCACGATCTGGCGCGACGAGCTGCTGGACGAGGGCATCCTGCTGCGCGACGTGATCGATCTGGAGGCCACCTTTGGCAACCAGCTGGGCGAGGACTCGGGGCTTGAGCCGCTGGTCGAGGCGGGAAGCGTGCCCGCCGGCGGGGCGCGGCTGGCATCCTCGGGGCCCGAGTTCGACGCTGACGGCAACGAGATCGCCCGCGAGGAGGACGACGAGGACGACGAGCAGTCCAACATGTCGCTGGCCGCCATGGAAGCCGCGCTGAAGCCCCGCGTCCTCGAGACGCTGGAGTCCATCGCGCACGACTTTGGCCGGTTGTCGGACATGCAGGACGCCCGCATGTCGGCCACGCTGAACGAGGACGGGTCCTTCTCCAAGGCCGACGAGGCGGAGTATCAGGCGCTGCGGTCCGAGATCGTGACGCTTGTGAACTCGCTCCATCTCCACAACAACCGGATCGAGGCGCTGATCGACCAGATCTATGGCGTCAACCGCAAGATCATGACGATCGATTCGGCTATGGTGAAGTTGGCCGATCAGGCCCGCATCAACCGTCGCGAGTTCATCGACGCCTACCGGGGGAGCGAGCTCGATCCCGCCTGGCTGGACCGCATGGGCCAGAAGTCGGGCCGGGGCTGGGCGATGCTGCTGGAGCGGTCGCGCGAGAAGATCGAGGAGCTGCGCGGCGAGATGGCCCAGGTCGGCCAGTATGTCGGCGTGGACATCAGCGAGTTCCGCCGCATCGTGGCGCAGGTCCAGAAGGGCGAAAAGGAAGCCCGGCAGGCCAAGAAGGAGATGGTCGAGGCGAACCTTCGCCTCGTGATCTCCATCGCCAAGAAGTACACGAACCGCGGGCTGCAGTTCCTGGACCTCATCCAGGAGGGCAACATCGGCCTGATGAAGGCCGTGGACAAGTTCGAGTACCGGCGCGGCTACAAGTTCTCGACCTATGCGACCTGGTGGATCCGGCAGGCCATCACGCGGTCCATCGCGGACCAGGCCCGGACGATCCGCATCCCGGTCCACATGATCGAGACGATCAACAAGCTGGTCCGCACGGGCCGCCAGATGCTCCACGAGATCGGCCGCGAGCCGACCCCGGAGGAGTTGGCCGAGAAGCTCCAGATGCCCCTGGAGAAGGTCCGCAAGGTGATGAAGATCGCCAAGGAGCCGATCTCCCTCGAGACCCCGATCGGGGACGAGGAGGATTCGCAGCTTGGGGACTTCATCGAGGACAAGAATGCGATCCTGCCGCTGGAATCGGCCATTCAGGAGAACCTGAAGGAAACCACGACGCGGGTTCTGGCCTCTCTCACCCCGCGCGAGGAGCGGGTGCTGCGGATGCGCTTCGGCATCGGGATGAACACGGACCACACCCTTGAGGAAGTGGGCCAGCAGTTCAGCGTGACGCGGGAACGTATCCGGCAGATCGAGGCCAAGGCCCTGCGGAAGCTGAAGCACCCGTCGCGGTCGCGGAAGCTGCGGAGCTTCCTGGATCAATGACCGGGGACAGGGACGTCACCCCTCTGACCCGGCAGCGGGCCCTCGCGACGATCCAGGTCGTCGCGGAGGCCGTGCTGGCGGGCGAGCCGGCGCTGACCTATTCGGAGCTGGCGCGGCGGCTGGGCATGACCAAGGTCAACGGCCAGGGCCTGAAAAGCTATCTGAGCGAGGCGGCGGCGATCTGTGCCGAGCGCAACCTTCCCAACGTGGCGTGCATGGTCGTGAGCAAGGACAGCCTGGATCAGGGCGCGCCGATGCCGTCCGAGGGGTCGTTCTCGGACGGGCTTTATGCCGCGTCGGGGCTGACCCGCGAGGCGATTCCCGAGGAGCAGGCGCGCGTCCGGTCCTTTGACTGGCGGGCGATGCCCGACCTGGGCCAGTAGGGCCGCTTATCCCGTATGTGAACGGAGTTCGGGCTGTCATCCCGGCACGGCAGGCTGCCGCGCCGGGATCGCGCCCGTTGGCCGCGGGGCCGGACGCCACTCCGGAGCCCACGGGGGGCGCGTGTTCGACGCGCGGCGGCCGGATCCTTCCGCCAGGGCGCTGCATGATCGCGCTGCATGGGCGGTTCGGGTCGTCCGGTCGGGCCCGTCCCGGCGGCCCGTCAAGAAGCTGTGCACCCGGCAGGGCGGCCGTGACGCGCGGTGCGCCCGGGCCCGGGGGGAAGGACTTACCATCGCGGGACCCCCTCCTTGTCCCTTGCGGGCGGTGGGGCGAGCCTTGCCATGGCCCCGGGGGTCTCAACTCCGCGCGTCGGGGCAGGTTGGGCGACGCGGGTTAAGATCGGGTGAGGGCACCGGGCGAGCCCTGGGCCCGCCCACAGGCCGTGCGATCAGGCCAGATGCGTCCGGAACCAGTCGATAGTGCGGCTCCAGGCGAGTTCCGCGGCCTCGCGGTCGTAGCGGGGCGTGGAGTCGTTGTGGAAGCCGTGGTTGGTGCCGGGGTAGATATGGGCCTCGTAGGTCTTGCCGTGTTCCTTGAGGGCGGCCTCGTAGGCGGGCCAGCCTTCGTTCACCCGCTCGTCGGTTTCGGCGTAATGGAGGAGCAGGGGCGCCGTGATGCGCGGCATGTCGGCGGGGTTGGCCTGGCGGCCGTAGAAGGGCACGGCGGCCTTGAGGTCCGGGTTCGCGACGGCCGCGGCGTTGGCGACGCCGCCGCCGTAGCAGAAGCCGGTGATGCCGACGTTGCCGTTCGACAGCTCGTGCCCGCGCAGCCAGTCCACGGCGGTCAGGAAGTCGTTCATGAGCTTTTCGGGGTCCACCTGCTGTTGCAGGGCGCGGCCTTCCTCGTCGTTGCCGGGGTAGCCGCCGACCGAGGTCAGGCCATCGGGGGCAAGTGCCAGGAAGCCGGCCTTGGCGAGGCGGCGGGCCACATCCTCGATGTAGGGGTTGAGGCCGCGGTTTTCGTGAACCACGACGACGGCGGGGAAGGGGCCTGCGCCTGCGGTGTCGGGGCCGGGCTGCTGGCCCTCTTGCGGGGTCGCGGGGCGGACGAGATAGGCGCGGACCTCTCCGTTGCCGTCCGGGGAGGGGTAGGTCACGTATTCGGGCAGGATGTCGGGGTCGGTGAACTGGACCTGCTGCGCCTGTGCGTAGTTCGGGCTCATGACCTGGAGGAGCGCCATCGCGGTCATGCCGCCCACCGTGAACTTGCCCGCGCGGTCGAGGAACTCGCGCTTGGTGATCCGGCCATGGGCGTAGCCGTCGTAAAGCTGGAGGAGTTCGGGCGAGAAGTCCTTGGCGGTCAAGCGGGTCATGGCGGCCTCCCTGGCGCTGGTCGTTGACCCCAGGATAGGCCCGCCACGGCCCGCTTCCAGCCGGAGCGGGGCGTGGCGGCGGTGCCATGCCGGGCGGGGATGGGCGGCGGCGGCTTGACCAGGGGCCGGAAGGGGCGCGAACATAACGGAAACTTGTGGAGGCCCCCGTGCCCGATATCCCGACCCTTGCACTGATGATCTGCGTCGCGCTCCTCGTGATGACCGGGGTGGCGCTGCTGCGGGTGCGGGGCGAAGCCGGGCGGCTGCGGGCGGAAGGACAGGCCATGCTGCGGGCGCTGGAGCAGGCGCGCATGGCCGCCGAGGTAGCGCGGACGCAGGCCGAGGCCGAGGCGCGGCTGGTGGACGACCGGGACACCCGCCTGCGGGACATCGCCCGCGAGATCGAGGGGCTGCGCCAGAGCCACCGCGACGCCGAGGGGCGCTGCGCCGATGCCGAGGCCCGCTGCGCCAAGGCCACCGAGGCAGTCGCCCGGCTGGAGAAGGTCGAGAGGGAGCTGCGCGAGGACGTGGCCGGGGTGCGCCGCCTGCTGGCCGAGGCGCAGGAGGGCCATGCCCGGCTGAGCGCGGACCACGCGGCGCTGCGCGCGGACACGGATGGCAAGCTCGTGTCGGCGGCGCGGGAGGTCGAGGCGCTGAAGGCCATCCGCGAGGAGATGACCCGCGAGTTCCGCGATCTGGCCGGGCGGACCCTGCGCGAGACGGGGGCGCAGTTCTCGGAGGTGAACCAGCAGAAGCTGACGGAGCTGCTGACCCCCTTTCGCGAGCAGGTGGGCCGCTTCGAGACCGAGCTGCGGGCCGTGCATCAGGAGGCCGACAAGGACCGCGCCGTGCTGGCCGAGCAGATCCGCGCGCTGTCGGCGCAGGCGCAGGCGGTCGGGCAGGACGCGGCGAACCTCGCCCGCGCGCTCAAGGGCGACAAGCAGCGGCAGGGGGCCTGGGGCGAGGCGCAGCTTGAGCGGTACCTGGAGCTGATGGGCTACCGGCGCGACGTGGATTACATCGTGCAGGCGGGCGTCACGGGCGAGGAGGGGGAGCGGCGGCGGCCGGACCTCGTGCTGCGGCTGCCCGGCGAGAAGGCCCTTGTGATCGACAGCAAGGTATCGCTGTCGGCCTATGCCGAGGCCATCGCTTCGGAGTCCGAGGAGGACCGGGAGCGGTGGCTGCGGCTCCATGCCAGGAACGTCCGCGACCGCATCGACGAGCTGGCGGAGCGCGACTACCAGGGGCTGGTGGACGGCTCGATCGACATGGTTATGCTGTTCATGCCCATCGAGGGCGCGGTGAGCGCCGCCTGGGCCATCGACGGCGAGCTTGCGGCCTATGCGATGTCGAGGGGCGTGGGCCTCGTGTATCCGACGTCGCTCCTCATGGCTCTCAAGACCGTGCGGCATCTGTGGAACGTGGAGAAGCGCAACAGGAACGCGGAGGCCATCGCCGAGCGGGCGGGCAGGCTTTACGACAAGCTCGCCACCTTCATGGACAGCTTCGCGCGGGTGGGGACGGCGCTGGACGACGCGCGCAAGGCCCATGACAAGGCGTTCGGGCAGCTGACCAAGGGCAACGGCAACCTCGTGCGGCAGGTGGAGATGCTGAAGGACCTGGGCGCGCGGACGGGCAAGTCGCTGGGCGTGGCCCATGACGGCGAGGACGCCCCGGAGGCGCTGCCCGAGGAGGCCCAGCGCGTGCTGCCAGCGGCGGAGTAGGGCGTCAGGCGGCGGGCCAGGCCGCCCAGGCGATCAGCGCCAAGGCCAGGAGCCAGAGCGCCACGACCGCCGCAGCCCCGGCCCGGCTGGTCGGGCGGGCGGTGCGGCGGTCGGCCTCGGCCCGGAACTCGGCCATCAGGGCGGGGGGCACGAGGCGCACGGCCAGCAGGATGGCGAAGGGCAGAAGGATCGCCTCGTCCAGAAGGCCCAGGACGGGGATGACATCCGGGATCAGGTCGATGGGCGACAGGGCATAGGCCGCGATGGCGGCGCAGAACGCGCGGGCGGTCCAGGGCACGCGGGGGTCGCGGGCGGCAAGCCAGAGCGCGATCACGTCGCGGCGGATCGCCTTGGCCCAGGCCTTGAGGCGGGCGACGGGCGAGGGACGTGCTGGTTCGGCCATGACGTCTCACCCCTTGGTTCAGCACATCTTGCGTCGCGAAATCGCCGCTACCCAATCCCTGCCACGCTTTCTATGCTGCGGTGCAGGACAAGACCAAGGCCGGACCCATGCGCTGCCCCTTTTGCGGAAACGTCGATACCCAGGTCAAGGACTCGCGCCCGGCCGAGGACCATGTGGCCATCCGGCGGCGGCGGTTCTGCGCGGCCTGCGGGGGGCGCTTCACCACCTATGAGCGGGTGCAGTTGCGCGACCTCGTGGTCCTGAAGGCGAACGGGCGGCGCGAGGATTTCGACCGCGCCAAGCTGGAGCGGTCCATCCGCATCGCCATGCAGAAGCGTCCCATCGACCCCGAGCGGATCGACCAGATGGTGTCGGGCATCGTGCGGCGGCTGGAAAGCTTGGGCGAGACCGACATCTCATCGCGGCAGATCGGGGAGATCGTGATGGAAACCCTCGCCCGGATCGACACGGTCGCCTATGTGCGGTTCGCCAGCGTTTACATGAACTTCCAGGCGGTGGGCGATTTCGACCGCTTCATGTCGGAGCTTCGCCCGCAGGAAAGCCCCGAGGTGTGAGCGAGGCGGAGGACGACCGCTGGATGGCGCTCGCGCTGGCGCTGGGGCGGCGGGGCATGGGGCGGGTCTGGCCGAACCCGGCGGTGGGCTGCGTGATCGTGCGGGGCGGGCGCGTGCTGGGGCGCGGCTGGACGGCGGATGGCGGGCGGCCCCATGCGGAAACGCAGGCGCTGGCGCAGGCTGGGGATGCGCGCGGGGCGACGGCCTATGTGACGCTGGAGCCCTGCGCCCATCACGGACGGACGCCGCCTTGCGCGGAGGCTCTGGTGGCCAGCGGGGTCGCGCGGGTCGTGGTGGCTGTGGGCGACCCGGACCCGCGCGTGGCCGGGCGGGGGATCGCCATTCTGCAGGCTGCGGGGATCGCGGTCACGACCGGCGTGCGGGAGGCCGAGGCGCGGGCCGACCATGCGGGGTTCCTGCGGCGCGTGACCGAGGGGCGGCCTTGGCTGACGCTCAAGCTCGCGGCGTCGCTGGATGGGCGGATCGCGACGGCGACGGGGGAAAGCCAGTGGATCACGGGACCGGCTGCCCGCGCGCGGGTCCATGCGCTGCGGGCGCGCCATGACGCGGTGCTGGTGGGCGCTGGCACGGCGCGGGACGACGACCCGCTTCTGACCGTGCGCGGCATGGGCGAGAGGCCCCAGCCGGTGCGGGTGGTGCTGAGCCGCGACCTGCGGCTGCCGCTGGACGGGCAGTTGGCCCGGACCGCCCGCGCGGTGCCGCTCTGGCTGCTGCACGCCGCAGGAGCCGATGCCGCCCCCTGGGAGGCGCTGGGCGTGCGCTGCCTGCCCTGTCCGGTTGAGGCGGGCACCCTGGACCTGCGCGGGGCCTTGGAGGTGCTGGCCGCGCAGGGGATCACGCGGGTTTTCTGCGAAGGGGGCGGGCAGGTGGCGGCGAGCCTTCTGGACGGGGATCTGGTGGACGAGCTGGTGTTGTTCCAGGCGGGCGTGGCGCTGGGGGCCGAGGGGCGGCCCATGCTGGGAGCGCTGGGGATCGAACGGCTGGCCGAGGCGCCGCGCCTGCGGCTGGCGGGCATGGAGGCGATCGGGGGAGACGTGATGTCCCGGTGGACGCACGGCTGAGCAAATCCTCCGCTTGGGTCGGACGCCCTGACCGGGGTGCGTGCCGATGAGGCGGCAGTGTCCTTGGCGTCAGGGAATGGGCGCCTAGAGAGGACTGGCGGCCCGACGCCGTGCGAAGGGGCAGGGCGGGGCGAGATGTCTGCGGGCGAAGGTGCATCGTTCGCGTTGACGCTGCGGGAGGGGCCTTGCGGGGCCTGCCGGGGCACCCTACCTCTGATCCCGGCGGGCTTCTGCTCTTCACGTGAACGGGCTCGATTCCAGTGGCCTATAATGACTCCGAGGGAGTTGGCTCTGGTCAGGTCCAGGCCTGATCACCTGACGCCCACCTGTAAACACAGGTCCTCGGGAAACGTCGCCTCCACGGTTGCTGCGGTTCCCGCCACCGCCATACCCTTTCGCTGGGCGAGGGCCGCTAGAGGCCCTGTTCGGGCCGGCGCTGATGGACCCGGAGACGGATGCCACGCGCCCGGCGGCGGGCCAGGGCCATGAGAATGACCCCGATGCCGAGGCAGGCTGCGCATTGCATGTGATCGTCTCCCGGTCGAGCCGGGTCCAGCTAGAAGGGGCCAGGTTGAAGGGGGGTTAACCTGCGAAAGCCTCGGGCCGCGCGTCGCGGGCCATGTGGTCGAGCACGGCGTTCACGAACGCCTTTTCGCGCCCTTCGGGGTAGAAGGCCTCGGCAATGGACAGGTATTCGGTGATGACCACCTTGGGCGGCGTGTCGGTGGCGACCAGTTCGGCCCCGGCGGCACGGAACAGGGCCCGGAGCGTGGGGTCGATGCGGCCGATGGGCCATTTCGCGACCAGCGCGCGGTCGGTCATCTGATCGATCCGGCCCTGGTGGTTCACCGCTTCGGAGGTGATCTTGCGGAACAGGTCCACATGACCTTCGGCCATCTCGGCCTCGTCGATCACTTCACCGAAACGGTGTGTCTCGAACTCGCGGGAGACGGTGTCGACCGAGGTTCCGGCCGCTTCCATCTGAAACAAGGCCTGCACGGCATAGAGCCGCGCGACCGAGCGCGTGCGGCGTTTGTCCTCGGCCTTCATTCGGAGGCTCCCAGGCGGCCCTGGAGGAAGCCCAGAGCCTTTTCGGGCCGGGCGAAGCGACGGGACAACTGATAGAGGTGCAGCGCCGCCGCGGCCGCGCCCCCGCCCTTGTTCTGGCCCTCGGGCTCGGCGCGGACGCGGGCCTGCTCCTCGTTCTCGACGGTGAGGATGCCGTTGCCGATGCAGTGCCCCTGGAGGCCCAGGATCGTCAGGCCATGGGCGGACTCCTCGACCACGGTGTCATAATGCGTGGTTTCGCCCCGGATGACGCAGCCCAGGGCCACGAAGGCGTGGTATTCGCCCAGGCGCGCGGCCATGCCGATGGCAGGCGCGATCTCGAGAGCGCCGGGCACCTCCACGGTCTCGTGGGTGGCGCCCCAGGCCTCGATCTCGGTGCGGGCGCCCCCGAGGAGGGCCGCGGCGATGTCGCTGTAGTAGGGGGAGACGACGATCAGCACCTTGGGGGGCTTGATGTCGAAATGGCCACGTTCAAGGCCCTGCGTCTGCGCTCCGGCCATGGTCAGCCTTCTCCTTCGGTGATCTTGCGGGTGCCCGCGATCTCGAGGCCGTAGGCGTCGAGGCCGATGACGCGGGGGCGGGGGCTGTTGGTGAGCAGGATGATGCGCGACAGGCCGAGCGACGACAGGATCTGCGCGCCGAGGCCATACTGGCGGAGCGTCTGGGGTGACGCCTCGGCGCCGCCGAGCTTCATGTGGAGGTCGCGCAGCAGGATGATCGCGCCGCGGCCTTCGTCGGCGATGAGGCGCATGGCGTCCTGGAATTCGTGGGCGCGGCCCACGCCGCCCGTGCCGACGAGATCGAGGAGCGGATCGAAGGCGTGCATCCGCACGAGGACGGGCTCGTCGCCGGAGATGTCGCCCTTGACGAGGGCCACATGCTCGGCCCCCTGGATCTGGTCGGTGTAGATGCGCAGCGTCCAGTCGCCCCCGAACTCGGACTGGATGGTCCGTTCGGAGGAAACGCGCACGAGGTTGTCGTGGCGGCGACGGTAGGCGATGAGGTCCGAGATGGTGCCGACCTTGATGCCGTGCCGCTGGGCAAAGGCCACCAGTTCGGGCAGGCGGGCCATGGAGCCATCCTCGTTCATGACCTCGCAGATCACGCCGGACGGGTTGAGGCCTGCGAGCCGGGCGATGTCCACGGCGGCCTCGGTGTGGCCGGCACGGACGAGGACGCCGCCGTCGCGGGCGCGCAGGGGGAAGACGTGGCCGGGGGTGGCCAGATCCTCGCGCCCGCGGGCGGCGTCGATGGCGACCGCGATCGTGTGGGCGCGGTCATGCGCCGAGATGCCGGTCGAGATGCCTTCGCGCGCTTCGATGGAGATGGTGAAGGCGGTTTCGTGACGCGAGGAGTTCTGGGAGGCCATCAACGGCAGGCCGAGCTCGTCCACGCGACGCTCGGTCAGGGCGAGGCAGACGAGGCCCCGGCATTCGCGGGCCATGAAGTTGATCTTTTCGGGCGTGGCCATCTGGGCGGGGATGATCACGTCGCCCTCGTTCTCGCGGTCTTCGTGGTCCACGAGGACGACCATGCGGCCGTTGCGCGCTTCCTCGAGGATGTCCTCGGTCGAGGAGATCGCGTCTGCCCAGTCGCGTTCGACGGGGCCGGGCTGTTCATAGGTGAGGGTCATGGCGTCGGCCTCCTGTCCAAGGCCGCAGATAGCCGAGGGGGGCCGGGATGGGAAGAGGCGGGCGCGGTGCGGCGCTGGAGGGCGCCTGTGCCCCTGCGCAGGGCAGATGCCGGTGCCCAAACGAATGGGGGCGGCCCCGCGTGGGACCGCCCCCGATGACGTTCGCGTGCGGGACGCGGGTCAGATCAGGAAGATGTCGTCGGCCGTCAGGGTCGGGTTGCCGCTGAACGTGGCCAGAAGGGTTTCCCCGCCCGCGCCGCTGCCGTTGGCATCGAAGAAGAGCTGGTCGGTCGTGGTGTTGAAGACGAACCGGTCGTTGGCGTCGTTGCCCTGGTTGTCGGTGCCGGTCGAGAAGCGGTCTGCCGCCAGTTGGCCCGGCTGGAGGGCCAGAAGGAAGCCGGACGCGTCGATGCGGATGCGGTCGTCGTTGTTCGCCCCGGTTCCGAAATCCACGATGCGGTCGCCGCCCTGGTCGCGGGCGGTGTACTCGAACGCATCGCTGCCCGCGCCGCCGATCAGCCGGTCCGCGCCGGTGCCGCCACGCAGGACGTCACCGCCCGTGCCCCCCGAGAGGTTGTCCGCGCCGCCGCCGCCGCGCAGTTCGTCGTTGCCGGCCTGGCCCGAAAGGCCGTTGGAGCCGTTGTTGCCGACGAGGATGTTGGCGCGGCCGTTGCCGGTGCCGCTGATGGCGGCCTGGCCCTGGAGGGTCAGGTTCTCAACGCCGTAGCCCAGCGCGTAGGAGATGGTGGACATGACCGTATCGATGCCGCCCGCGGGGGCGTTGGTCCGCTCGAACACCACGTCGCCGGCGCTGTTGACCATGTAGCGGTCGTTGCCGTTGCCGCCGATCAGGATGTCGTTGCCCAGCCCGCCATCGAGCGTGTCGTTGCCGCCCGCGCCGTCGAGGATGTTGGTGCCGTCATTGCCGGTCATGATGTTGTTGGCGGCGTTGCCGGTGCCGTTGAGGTCCTCGGTGCCGATCAGGGTCAGCCGCTCGAACCCGGCCTCGAGGATCCAGGACGTCCCGGCGAACACGGTGTCGATCCCGCCGGCCGGAGTCAGGTCGGCCTCCCCGATGTTGTCGGTTTCGCTGAACACGAAGTACCTGTCGTTGCCGGCGCCGCCCCGCATGATGTCGCCATCCGGGCCGCCGTTCAGGCTGTCGTTGCCGCCGCCGCCATAAAGCGTGTCAACGCCGGCCTCGCCACGGAGCGTGTCGTCGCCCCCGGCTCCCGACAGGAAATCCGAACCGGCTGTGCCGGTCAGGCTGTCGGCACCCGGGGTTCCGATCAAACTGGCCATCTTTAAGTCCTCCGTCATTCCTTTGGGGGCAGAGGGTCAGGGGCGCGCCCGGAGTCCGGGTCCATGCCGCCATGCCCTCGGATGCCGGTCCCCCCAACGCCCGGCATCTGCAACGAAGATCGTTCCGGGACGGGGACAATCAATGCTCCGTCAGGCAAATCCTGACACGGCGGGGGCCCGGTGGCCGCCATGACGGGGGCTGCGTCGATCCCTGTCGGACAGGGTGGCGAGCCTTGGCGCGCGACGGGTTGGCACCGCTGCGCGACGTCAGCGGAGCGGTGCGAAATAGGCCTCTCCCGACAGGAACCCCGCCAGCCTCCCGGCTTCGGTCCAGGCCCGTTCCCCGTCGGTTTCGCCCACGAGGACCACGCGGTCGGGCGGGTGGCCACGGTCACGCAGCACGGCGTGCAGATGGTCGCGTGTGGCGGACCACGAGGACGCGGGCGCTGGGGCGGGGTGGGCCGCATCGAGGGGCGCGAGCGTCAGGACCGTCCGGGGGTGGAGCGGCGGGTGGACGAGGGCCGTCCGGTCGCAGGGCGGAAGCGACCCGAGCCGGGCGAGGCGGTCGTCGGGGAGGTGGTCGGTCGGGCGCAGCAGCCGCAGCGCGTTGGTCGAGAACAGGAACGCGACGATGTCGTGCCCGGTGGTCGCCCGGATGCCGGCATAGGTGCGGTAGGGCAGGCCCAGCGCCTTGGCGCGGGCGACGCGCAGGCGCACGACCTCGATGGGGAGGGTGGGCAGCAGCGCCTCGCGCGAGCGGGCCCAGGCGAAGCGCCGCCAAGAGGCCCCATCGTCGAGCGAGGGGCCGTTGTTGTGGCCGATGCCGGGGGTCAGGCCCATTCCCGAAGGCGCGCGACGTAGCGGGCCATGGTGTCCACCTCGAGGTTGACCGGCTGGCCGGGTCGCAGGGCGCCCCAGGTCGTGACCTCCTTGGTGTGGGGGATCAGGTTCACGCCGAAGGTCGCGCCCTCGACCTCGTTGACGGTGAGCGAGATGCCGTCGAGCGCCACCGAGCCCTTGGGGGCGATGAAGCGCGCCAGCGATTCAGGGGCGCGGAGGGTGACGCGGGTGCTGTCGCCTTCGGTGCGCAGGTCCACGATCTCGGCCACGCCGTCCACATGGCCCGAGACGATATGGCCCCCGAGCTCGTCCCCGACCTTGAGCGCGCGTTCGAGGTTGATGCGGCGGCCGGGGCCCCAGGCGTTGTGGCCGATGCTGGTCTTGTCCAGCGTTTCGGCCGACACCTGCACCTCGAACCAGGGGCGGGGCTCGTGGCCCTTGGCGACCACCGTGAGGCAGACGCCGTCGCAGGAGATGGACGCGCCGATGTCGATGCGATCCACGTCGTAGCGGGTGGCGATGCGGGCGCGCAGGTCGCCCTCGCGCTGGACGGCGAGGATCTCGCCCTGGTCGGTGACGATGCCTGTGAACATGGGAACGGCCCTCCGGCGCTGTAGCTAGACCGCCCGCGCCCGGCGCGCAACCGTGGCGGCCGGTCGCGCCCCGGGTCGGAGGGGAGCGGCCCGGTGCGGACGAAGGATGTGGTGGTCCGTCCGGCGCTGCCGGGCGCCGGTCGGGGCCGTTGGAGGGGGCTGTTCGAGCGGGCCGCGTCGTGCCACGATTTCCCCATGCAGCCCCTTCGGTATTCCATCAACGTGACGCTGGATGGCTGCTGCGATCACCGCGCGATCGTCCCGGACGAGGAAATGCACCGCCACTCCAGCGCAATCATCGCCCGGGCGGATGCGATCATTCTGGGCCGCGTCACCTATGGGATGATGGAGGAAGCCTGGCGCCCGGTGGCCCGGACAGGCGAACGGCCGGACTGGATGCCCGACTGGATGGAGGACTTTGCCCGGACCATCGACGCGGCGCGGAAGTATGTGGTGTCCGACACCCTGGCCGGCGTGGACTGGAACGCGGAACTGGTGCGCGGGGATCGCCTGGAGGCGACCGTCCGGGATCTCAGGCGGCAGCCGGGTCGGGGGCTTTACGTGGGGGGCGTGACGCTCCCTCTCGCGCTGGCGGAGCTGGGGCTGATCGACGAATATGAGTTCATCGTGCATCCCCGGCTGGCGGGTCACGGACCCACGCCGTTCGCGGGTCTGTCGCGGGTCGTGGACCTGAGGCTTGTCGAGCGGCAGGAATTCGGCTCGGGCGCGGTCGTCCTGCGGTACGTGCCTGCGGCCTAGGGCTGAGTCCCCTCGCGCGTGGCCCTGTCCCGAGAGGGGCGTTGGCTGGTCAGGCGTGGGGACAGGAACGCCCGGGGATGTGAGCGGGCGTTGCTTGACCCCGCCGGCCGGAATGGCGAGATTCGCGGGATGCCGTTGCCCCAGCCCGCCCTCGACCTGCCCGCGCCTCCGCCGCGCCCCGGCCAGCTTTTGGCGCGGGGGGTGTGCCGGCACCTGCTCAGCCACGACTTCGTCACCGTCGAGGAGATGACGCCCACGCCCGGCCTGCGGGTGGACGTGATGGCGCTGGGCCCCAAGGGGGAGCTTTGGGTGGTGGAGTGCAAGTCCTCGCGCGCGGACTTCATGTCGGACGGGAAATGGCAGGGCTACCTGGAGTTCTGCGACCGCTTCTTCTGGGCGGTGGACCAGGACTTTCCGGTGGAGCTGCTGCCCGACGACACCGGGCTGATCGTGGCGGACCACTACGACGCCGAGATCGTGCGGATGGGGCCCGAGCTGAAGCTGAACGGAGCGCGGCGCAAGGGGCTGGTGCACAGGTTCGCCCGCCATGCCGCCTTGCGGTGGCACGGCGCGCGCGATCCGGGGCTGGGCCTGCGCTGAGCCCTAGCGGCGCGGCTTGGACATGCCGCGCGCCATCTCGGCCGCCGCGCGGATCTCCTCGGCGATCTCGAGGGCTTCCTCGGGCTCGAAGTCGAGCGGAAGCTCGACGCCTCCGTCGGCCTCCACGTAGATGCGGACCATCCCGAGGGAGGTCGGACCGATCTGAAGGTTGGCCGAGACCTCGCTTTGCTTGTCGATGCCCATGGTGTTCTCCCGTCGTGGTCTCAGGGGCGGGCGTAGCGCGGTCCGGGTGCATCCCGCAAGGGCCCTTGCATTCGACCGGGCAGGCCGCTAGATCGCCCCCTGAGTGCCGACATAGCTCAGTTGGTTAGAGCACCAGATTGTGGATCTGGGGGTCCCCCGTTCGAGCCGGGGTGTCGGTACCATCCAAGTTCCTGAGATTGTTGAGCCCGATCGGTGCCCTGGCAGCACCATGTGCGTCAGCTCGCAAATCGGTTCGCAAGACCCCGTCGCGGCCCTCGTTCCGGCCGATCTTCACCCAACGTCAGCTTGCCGCGTCAGGAGCCTCGGCCCGACCTCCTTGTCAGGACGAGATCGAGCGAGCGACGAACCATGGGACGAACGGTAAAGGACCTGAAAGGGCTGCCTGACTGGCTCCTGATGCAGTCGGAGGAGCAGGATGTCGCTTGTACGGGCCTGCCGGATGGCCATCGATCTTGGGCAGCTTCCTGAACCCGAAATTCTGGCAGGTTACCAACGGTGGAATCGTCAAGAGATCGATCGCTGTCGCGTTAGGACACCGGCTGCTCTGCCCGGTCAGCCTGAACTTGGGCCGTTCGCGGATCCCCTTCTGGACGCCATCATGTCTGCGAGGGCTCACCGATGAAACTCGACATCCCCTGCGTCCATGCGAAGCGGAAGCGTCTCGCGTCCGGCCAGATTCGGACCTACTATGATCACCGGGCGACGGGAAAGCGCCTGCCGGACGATCCGGAGTCCCACGTCATCCGACGGAAGTTGAACGAGAAGCCGATCGGCGTGGCGCCCGCCGCTCGTACCTTCCGAAATCTCAAGACTGAGCACATCGTCTCCACGGACTTCATCGCGCTTCGCGACAGCACGCGCTCGGAGTACGAGTGGCACATCGCCTCCTTGGAGCCCGTCCTGGGGCCGTTTCCGGTGTTCGCGATTCAGCCGATTCACGCGGAGACGCTGATGCAGAAGTTCGCCCAGAGGCCGGCGCTGGCCAAGGCCACCCGTCGGACCCTTTTACCATGCTCAGCTATGCGGCGCATCTCCTGCGATGAATTTCCCTGAACCCGCTGGTACTGCCCAAGAGGCGAGGCGGAAAGAAGGCGCCATCGATTGGACAGAAGCGGTATGAGGAACACGAGATCGAAGCGTTCCGGCTCGTGAACCCGCTTCGAACCCGGGCTCGGCTTGCCTGCGACATCGCGCTCGGGACGGCCTTGCGCCGCGAGGACCTGAGCCGGGCGCGGGTGGCCGACCTGATGCAGGCAACGTTTGGGATCATTGCCGGCAAGAATGGCGAGACGATCATCCTTTCGGTGACCGTGATGATGCGGGAAGCATGCCTCGCGTACGTCGCCGCGCGCAAGGACGCTGGCCTGCTCGAATCCAAGTATGCGCTGTGTTCGGAAGGCGGAACGCAGTTTCAAAAAGGACGGTCTCGCCAGACATGGAGGAAGCCTTCGACAGGGCTGGCTTCGACAAGAACCAGCGCATCCATGCCCTCCGCTACACGGCAGCCACGCGTCTCCTCGAGACCGGTTTCCCGTATCATTCGATTCAGGAGCTTACGGGTCATCGCATGGCAGAAATGGCCAAGAAATGTACAGAGAGGAAGCACCAGGCGCCGGTCGTCGCGCAGACGTTCGACAGGCTGGATGCCATGACATCTGCTCAGGATAATGAAGCCGAGGCTGGAGGGGACGCGTTCGAAACATCACAGCCTGGAGCTAGCGCGAACCCGAACTCCAGGACGATGGTGCCCTCTCCGTCCAAGCCTCGTGCGGTTCGGCTGGGGAGCGATCCGACCGATCGGCCGAGCCGGAGCATTCCTAGGAGGCTGCCCCGTGCTCAGTAGCCGGATCCGGTGAGCCGCCAGCGGTCTCGCTCGCCATCTTCGAAGAGGGGAGCCATCCTGGCCAGATCGTCTGCGTCCCAAAGTGATCTTACAAACCATTCGAACGGGCTCCGGCAGACGGCGGCGCAGTGGCTCGATCCGCACCGGCTGGAGGGCTCTGCTGATGGGTCATCGGCCGGGGGTCCTGCAATGCTTCGTTTCCTTGCCTGCCCTGAACACGAGCGCGAGGGTCTCGGCCGGCAAGGATTTGGCCGTCTCGGCAAATGCGGCCAGCTCCGCCGAGTGCGGGTCCCGGCCGGGCGCCTCGACAGCTTAGTCAGGCTCAATGAGCACATAGCTCATGGAACCTTTGTGCGGCCATATCGGCAATAGCGGACGGTTCTCGGTCCGAGCAGCCAGCGGTTTCGCCACCTGCCCCGGGGCCGTGTGCCGGTCGAGAACCGATGTGATGTTTCCGTCGTCCTGAACGGAGTCGTCGCTGGCGATGCCGGGAGGCTCCCGCATCCACGGGGGGAGCAAGATTCCGTGTGCATCGGTTACCACCGGCGCATCCCTCGGCGGAGGCTGGCTCGTCAGGATACTGCGGCCATGCTGCTGACCTGAGATCTCCTCGGACGGAGGCACAAGCCCCAGCGATTGTCCCGGTGGCCCCGATCAGGGCACACAGGATCCGAGTGCCAGAGGACGAGCGAAGGCATGAAGCTCGTCCGTCAGAACCTGCTCAACCAGTCCGGCTATGCCCCCTATCGCGGAGCCTAAGAGCCTGACCCGAAAAGAGTTGAGCGACATCAGCGGGTTGTGACTCCGTCTGGCGGCCAAGCACGACGGA
>NZ_VDFU01000042.1 GCF_006152115.1 Rubellimicrobium rubrum
ATACGCCTCCTCACCCGCCGCATCGCAAGCCATTGCGCATGCTGAAAGAGTTCCGAGTCAGGCTCTTAGACTGCTCGCACGGCTGGCCACGCGTCCGCTGGACGGGGGCCAGTTCCGGTGCGACTGCGGCTGGCGCTCGGCGCTGCCGGCCAGCTTCGTGGCCGAGTACCGGGCAAAGTGGGGCCTTGGCGCCTAGAGCCGCGCCACCGCGAACTTCCAGAGCACCCATACGAGGTCAGATCATGCCCCGAGGCGCCGCTCCAGCTCTTCTGGCTCTCGTGCTCCTGACCGGTTGCAGCGCCGGCGATGGTGGTCGCACTGTGGTCCAAGGCGCTGGGCCGGACGAGTTCCTGAAGCTGCGGGCCGGTCCTGGGCCCGGCCACCATGTCGTCCTGAGCCTGACGGACGACACCTCGCTCGTCCGCAGTGAGTGCGTCACCCAAGTGGGTCAGCCATGGTGCCGGGTCTCGCTCTCCGACGCCTCGCAGACCACGGGAAACGTCTCCGCCGATCATCTCTCGGGACCCTGATCTCAGTTGCCGCTGCTGCAGTTGCCCAAGCCGATCCCTAGTTTCTGCGCCAACATCATGAAGGAGGGCGAACGGCGACCGCAGCGGAGATTTCTCGTCTCCTGCCGATTATCCCGCCCGGGCAGTCCGCACGGGTCAAGGCCGTGCCCAGCCCCTGGCGTCGCGGTGGCCCTCGCGCCTCGGCGGCCCTCTGGCAGGACTTCGACCGCTTCGTGACCGAGAAGCGGGGCGTGGACGATCTGGGCCGGCCGGTGCCTCCGGAGAAGAGCGAGTTCGGCACCCGCACGGCCAAGACCTACGCCACAGCCGTCGCGCAGGCTTTGGCGCTCCTGGAGCGGTTCGGCCACCTAAGCCCTCAGGCGGCCCCTCGGCTGGCGGACCTTTGCACGACCGACAACATCACCCGGGTCGCGAACGCCTTGGCAGACCCGCGCCATCGAGGGCGAGGTGCGTGCCGACGCGACCACGCGCCATCTCATGGTCGAGCGTTCCATCCACATCTCAGGGCATCTCGAGCACCAGCCGAAGAAAGCTCGCAAGGGGCTGGCCCAGGTCCGCGAGAAGGTCCGCAAGGCGACGTCCCGCCGCGGCAAGATGTCGCCGCCCCGGCTCGCGTGGATCAAGGCGTTCGCCAAGAGCCCCTTCCAGCAGCGCGCTGTGGCCGTGCATCTCATGCCCGAGCGGCTGATGCGGGAAGCGCAGCCTATCCCCGACCGCTGGGATGACCGCAAGAAGCGCCCCGGCCAGAAGCAAGGCATGCGGGCGCTGTCGCTCGGGATGGCGGCCGTCATGGCGGCCGTCCTCTTCCGAGGCTCGGCGGTGCGCGCCAAGAACCTGCTCAAGGCCTTGGCCGAGGACAAGAACGCCATCTTCCATGCCGCCAGGGAGGCGCAGAAGACGGTGGACTTCATCACCGAGCGCTTGACGTAAGAGTGACGGCGCCAAGCTGCCGCACGTTGCGGGCTCCACCCTGAGAGGCCCAAGAGGATTTGAGCGGTGTGCAGCCTGACCCGCAGCCCCATCTTGCAGATCATGTGTGGCTAGGGGATCAGCCGGTCGGCGCGCAGACGCTCGAACAGATCGAAGAAGGCATCGTCGGTCGGCTGATAGCCGGTGAAACCCAGGCGCCGACTCTTTGACATGTCGGTCACGACCTCGATGGGACGGCCAAGGTCTGCGTCGGTGTGCCACGGCGAGGCCAGGCGGGCGAGGTCGGGCTCGACCAGCCCTTCGCGCTCCGCGATCCGGCGCCACACCTCCGCATCGCCGGCCATCTGCTGCTCCAGCGGGCGGACGGTGCCATCAAAGGGCGCTGCGTCCAGCCCGAACCATTCCGCGATGCGGCCCCACATCCATTGCCAGCGAAAGACATCGCCGTTGACCACATTGAACGCCTGGTTGTGCGCAGCCTCCGTCTCGGCGGCCCAGAGCAGATGGCGGGCGAGCTGGCGCGCGTCGGTCATGTCCGTGAGCCCCGTCCACTGCGCGGCCGAGCCGGGAAAGGTGAACGGCCGACCCGTCTCGCGGCACAGGACCGCGTAGGTGGCGAGCGTGGTGCCCATGTTCATGGCGTTGCCCACCGCCTTGCCGATGACCGTGTGCGGGCGGTGGACGCTCCAGGTGAACCCGTCACGGGTAGCTGCGGCGAACACCTCGTCCTCTTGCGCATAGTAGAAGTTGTCGACCTCGAGGCGGCCCTGCTCCTCACGGAAGGGCGTTTGCGGCAGCGTGCCCTTGCCATAGGCCTCGAACGGCCCGAGGTAATGCTTGAGGCCGGTCACGAGCGCCACGTGGCGCGGGCCGGTCGGCTTGGGCAGGCCGTTCAGCAGGTTGCGGACCATCGCCGCGTTGACCCGGATGTTCTCGGCCTCACTGTCCTGCCTGGCCCAGGTCGTGATGAACACCGCGTCGGGCCGCACATCCTTGAGGGCTGTCGCGGTGCCGTCCGCGTCGTGGAGGTCAGCGACGACGGCATTCACGCCATCAAGTGCATTTGGACGTCGGGCGAGACCATGCACCGTCCAGCCCCGCTCGATCAGCAGCTCCGCCGTCGCGTTGCCGACGATCCCGCTTGCTCCTACCACCAATGCCGTTCTCGCCATGCTCTTCATCCTGTGCTCGGGAAGGGGTCAGCTGAAGCAGGGGACCGCTGCCCCTCCACGCGGTCTTACTTAGAGGCGCAGGCACGAGATGCACTGTTCGAGAGAGATGTTACTGTCGCACAGGAAGGACGACCCGCTCGGACTGACCCGGCATGGTTCCCGATGTGGCTCGGCAGCCCCCTTCAGAACGCTACCGGCGACCTCGCCGGGAGAAGGGCCTGTGCTTACCTGAGCCGCCTGTCCGGCTGCGTCAGGCAGACTGGCCCGGTCCGCCGGGCTTTCAACTGTGTCGGCTTGACGGCCATCCTATCGGCTGCTCCGGCCCCGGTGTCGCAAGACCTCAGCAACCATGGGCTCCGTTTTCCCGGAACCGGTCACCCGTTCTCAGCACTTCCTTGGACGGTCACGAGAGGTGACCTGCGGCCCGTTTCTTGGGCCGCGCCGAGCTGGACGTGTCCGGTTTAGGCTGGGGCCGAGGAGGCGGAGAGAGACCATGAAGAAATCGAAGGTCAGCGAGGCCCGGATCGCCTTCGTGCTGAAGCAAGCGGAGGATGGCACGCCCGTGGGCGAGGTCTGCCGCAAGGCGGGGATCAGGGAAGCGGCTTGTCTCGCGCCTGGCGCAAGAAGTACGCCGGACTGATGCCGTCCGAGATGCGGAAGCTTCGTCAGCTCGAGGAGGAGAACACCAAGCTGAAGAAGCTCGTGGCCGACCTGAGCTTGGATAGCTGTCCGAGCCGAGCACCTGCTCGAAGCCCAGATAAGCATCACCCTTGGCCCAGCGCTTGATCAAAGGCTTCCGCAGACGTCGTCTACTCAAGGCCGAGGATAGAGGGCGCGACATCCTTTGTAGTGGAGCGAACTGATGACTGCGCAAGCGTCTGGCCGGCATCAACAAGGAATCAGCTTGAGGACCCCGGCCAAAGAGCCGGGCGCCATCCTCGGACCAGCTGATGGCGTTCAGCCAGGGCCCCAAAGCCGTGCCTTAGTACTACAATCCCGTCGTAAGGCGATCGTAACTGATTCCCAGGCAGAAAGGCGGAGAGGGACGAACAGGTCCCAACTGCGATGGCTGCAATCGCAGACGCTATTTGGGACAAATGGGGCCGTTCGCGCAGGACGGGGGCCGAGGAGGCGAGATGACGACATCGTACACTGGGGATCACCCCTCCGAGTTCTTGGCCGATAACAGAATCACTCCTGCAGCGACCTCGGATATGGGGTGCGCGGCCGAGGCGCTTTGGAGCACGCTTAACGCTGTGCAGAGCGTGATCCACTTCGGCCTCGATGGCACTGTTCTGGAGGCCAATGCCAACTTTCTGGCTATCCTGGGCTACGACGCCGAAGAGGTAGTGGGCAAGGATCACTCCGCACTGTGCCCTGAGGCGTTCGCCGCGTCGCAGGACTATCGGAAGCTCCGCAGAAGCCTTAGCCGGGGCGAGTACATCGCGGGAGAGTTCGAGCTTGTCGCAAAGAACGGCGATGAAATCTGGATCCAGGCCTCCTATTGTCCGGTCATAAGTTCGGATGGCGGGCCGGGTCGGATGGTGATGTTCGCAACCGACATCACGCAGGACAGGCGCCGCCGGGCCACCGAAGGCAGCAAGCTGCATGCCATCGAGCGCTCTCAGGGGTGCGTGGAGTTCGATCTGAAGGGGTACATCCGGGCCGCGAACTCCAGGTTCTGCCTGGCGTTGGGCTACTCGGAAGCAGAGATCATCGGGCAGCACCACAGCATGCTCTGCACGCCTGAACTGGCCGGAAGCACCGAGTACCGCCACTTCTGGCTGCGGCTGGCCTCGGGGGAGCACGAGAGCGGTGAGTACAAGCTCATTGGCAAGGACGGTCAGGTCGTCTGGGTTCACGCGGCCTACAGCCCCATTCCCGACGCCGAAGGACGAACCATCGGAGTGATCGCGTTCGCCTCGGACATTACGGCCGGTCGTCTGCAAAGCCTGGAGGGACAGTCCAAGATCGCCGCCATCCACCGCTCGCAGGCAGTCATCGAATTCGATGTGACTGGCAAGGTCCTCCGTGCAAACGACAACTTTCTCCGGACGTTGGGCTACACCCTGACCGAAATCCAAGGGCAGCATCACAGCCTGTTCTGCGATCCGGACTATGTGAAATCCGACGAATACGCTGGCTTCTGGTATCAACTGTCACACGGCCACTTCCACTCAGGACGGTTCCGCCGGGTCAACAAGTACGGCCGGAACATCTGGATCCAGGCGACCTACAATCCGGTCATCGACGCCGAAGGGCAGATTATCAGCATCGTCAAGATCGCCAGCGACATCACCCGCCAAGTCGAACTGGAGGAGCGGGTGCGGCAGCAAGCCCAGCAGATGGCTGCGGATGTCAAGCACCTGCGGCACGGCTTGAGCCAGCTTGCTGATCGAACGAGCGAGGCCGGCGACTTCGCGCAGAAGTCCCGATCGCATGGCGTGCGAGTGGCAGAAACCTTTGAACGATCGATCTCGGCCTCCGAGGCCGTCAGCCGTTGGGGCGCCGAGATCCAAGAGGCCACGGGCAAGATCGAGAGTCTGGCCCATCAGACCCATATGCTCGCGTTCAACGCTGCCATCGAGGCCGCACGAGCGGGCGAGCACGGGGTCGGGTTCTCGGTGGTGGCTGACGAGGTCCGCAAACTTGCGGAGCGTTGCCAGGCATCGACGCAGGAAATCACCCGCCTGATGCGACAACTCCATGAGCAGATCGGGGCGGGCGAGAGTGCCGCCCGTGACGGCCTGTCCTTCTTTGGTAAGCTGTCCCACGAACTCGACGAGGCGCTCGCCTCCGTGGAGGATCTGGGCGCAACACAGGCCACGCAGCGGGCTGTTCTTGAGCAGGTGGACCAAGCGGTTCTGCAACTGCTGACGGCATCCAGAGGCGGAGAAAACACCGTGACAGCGACCACGACCACATCGAGTTTGGCCGCATGACGGCTGCTCTTGATGCGACGGCGTCGCCATCCTGGCGTGCCGCCACTCTCGAAGTGGCAGGGGCGCGTGTGCTTGTGGCTTGCGAACTGGTCGATAAGGTCATCGAAACGCCCGGCACCCTTGGACCCGCTCTGCTCAACGAGCCTAGCATGCTTGGCTCATTCATCCACGCGGGTTCGACCTTCCCCCTGTCTGATCTTGGGCGATGCTTGGGTCTTTCGACGTCGAACGAGCGGCCACCACCAACCACTGTTCTGCTCCGATTGGCGGGTAAGCGTGCAGCCGTGGCCGTCGATCGCGTCGAAAGCGTCAAGGTGCTGCCATCCGAGAGCCTTGTGAAACTGTCGGCCCGCGGCAACTCTTTCGCGTTGGCGCCACTTCCGGGCCAAGAGGAACCGGCCGTCGTGCTGCAAGAGGACAGCCTGCTGGCGCTCACAGGCATGATGTTCGCTGACGTACCAATCACGACTGAGGCCTCCCAGCCCGGCATCGCGCATCACGCAACCCATGATCCCTCTTTCATGAGCTTCTCTTGGGCCGGGATCAGATACGCCTTCGAAATCACACAGGTTTCCGAAATCGTGTCCCAGCCGATGCTCGCTGCGGCATCGACGCTGCGGCTGCCAGGGTTCCTCGGAGAAGTGGAAACTACGCGCGGCATGGTCCTGCTGCTCGAGCGTCCTTCCCCGGGCAGCGGCGAGCCGCCGGGCTACAAGGCGCCGAATCATGCCGTCGTGTTGGAAACTGGAGATCTGCGCTTCGCTGTTCCGGCAGACGAGATCCATGCCATGTTCAAGCTCGGGTCCGCTGGCATTCTGCCACTTCCCCGTCCTACGAATCCGATAGACCGCTCCATGCGTGGTCTTGCGGCTCCGACGCCGGGTGGGAACTCCATGGTTGTGCTCGACGCACTGGGTGTGCTTGAGGCATCAGGAGGCTGCCCGGCTGTCACGATGCAGAGCCGCCAAGAGCAGGAAAAGCGTAGGGGCGTTCAGGCTGGCAATGGCCTCCTCCGTTCTTTCGTGGAGCTCGAGGCGGCAGGCCGCTTTTTCACTCGGCTGGTGGACGTCCAGGAACTCGCAGAGGTGCCGCGCTCGTCCATTCTGCTTCCGCACGCCCAAGACGGCCTTGATGGCTATCTGCAACACCGTGGTGAGGCCCTTGCTATCGTGGATCTTGCGAAGCGATTAGGGCATCCTGCGCGCCGAGCGGATGTCGCCAAGCTTGCCATCGTCCAGACCGAGCATGGCACGATAGGCTTCATCGTCGATGGCTTCGTTTCGGTTCAGCATGTGCATGCAACCGCGCTTCCACAAGCAGGCGAGCAGGAGGGACGCACGCCGCGACAGACTGGGAGGCCGTATGAGCGGCACTGGACCCTGACTCATGTGACAAGCCGAGAGCAGACGCGCGTCGTCCCCGTTCTTGATCTCGCTGCGGTGGCTCGTGAGGTGCAATACGGAGTAAACGGGGCCTAGCGCCGGGGCTGGGCATGTCCGAGCATCGGACGGGCTCGTTCCTGCGGACCAAGCTGCGCGGGGAGTTCAAGATCAGCACCAAGGTCGGCCGCTACCTCACCCGGCCCGAGGACCCCGACAGCCACGACCGCGGCCCCTAGGCCGGCGGGCTGAACTTCCAGGTCAACTTCGACTACAGCTACGACGGCATCCGGAGATCCTACGAGCAGTCACTCCAGCGCCTGTCGCTGCCCACGGTGGACGCGCTCATCATCCATGACTTCGACCATGGCTATCACGGTGACGCCACGCTCGCGCGGCACCTTTCGGACTTGGATGCGGGCGGGCTGCGGGCGCTGGGGGAGTTGAAGGCCCGGGGCGAAGTCCAGGCTGTCGGCAGGGGGTGAACACCAACCGCGCCTTCGAGGAGGCGGTCCCCCAGGTGCCGGGGCTCGACTTCGTCGTGCTCGCCATGCCCTACACGCTCCTCGACCAGGACTGCCTTCATCGCGGTCTCGCCCGCTGCCTGCGCGAGGGGATCAGCGTCGTGATCGGCTCGCCCTTCGCCTCGGGCATCCTTGCCAAGGGATCGAGGGGCGGGGGCAACTGCGACTACGGCCAGGCGCCTGAGGCGGTGGTGACCAAGGTGCAGGGCATGGAAGCCGTCTGTGCTCGCCACGGCGTCTCCCTGCCTGCCGCCGCGCTCCAGTTTCCGCTGGAGCACCTTGCCGTGGCATCGGTCGTCTCAGGCGCCAAGCGGCCCGATCAAGTCGAGATGAATGTGCGCGCGCTGGGCGAGGCGACCCCGACGGCGTTCTGGTCTGAGCTCAGGACCAATGAGCTGGTCGACCCGGAAGCACCTACGTCGGAGTGAGCGGGGCACTCACATCGTCTCAATGCCCGTGGCCCGCGCGCCCGCCGGCATGCAGCACGCAGACGGAGAGGTCCTGGCCACCCTTGCCGCCGCCCGCTTCGGGATCCCCTTCACCCATTCCACCATGTCCGTCTGCTCCATCGTGGGATTTGCGATCCGTGTGGGTCGAGGCAGCAATCGCCGAACCCAGTTCCCTTCATCGACGCGCGGACTGGTTCGAGTCATAGCTGACGTGGCGCAGAGCCGTCGGCGAGACCGACGACGCTGCCAGGAGGGTCAACGCCGACAACCCGACTGCAATGCCCAGCGCCGACTCCGTGCGCGGCAGGCTCTGAATTCCCCGAGCGTATCGCCCGCGATTTCCAGGTACCCACCGATGCGGGCGTCTGGCTGTCTTTCAGGAACGCTATTCGCCATGCCGTGATCCGGTGCTGGCGTTCCGAGCGCGTCTTCTATGACGACGGGACGACTAGTTGACGCATGAGGGTCTGCCTTGGTGGTCCGATAGGCTTTCCGACGAGCAGGGGGCCATCTCATGGCGACCTGACTCCCTCGACGTGGCTTCGTGGTGTCGCGACTGGCGAACTCCTCCTGTAAGCGCGGTCGTGGCGATGGTTCGGTCACGGCGCACTATGGACGACTGTTTCGACGGATGCGCGGCGCCACCGCCGGCATACCCGCGGTCGATCCGCTGTTCGACCGGATCGTGCAGGCCATCGACCCTGGGTCGGCTCATGCGGCTTTCGGAAAGTACTTACTGGAGGCGATCCGTGCGCCCTCGGCCAAGGCGGCGAGCTTGGCGTAGGACAGGTCGCGGTCCACGGCTCCCATGCCCACGTGGATCGAGAAGCCGCAATCGACCCCTGCCACGACGTTCTCGGGGCCGACCAGGTCGGCGTAGCGGCCGATCCGCTGGGCGATCAGCTCGGGGTGCTCGATGTAGGTGGACTGCGGCTCGATGCAGCCGGGGACGATGACCTTGCCCTCGGGGAGCTTGACGTCCTCGAACACCTGCCATTCGTGGGCGTGGCGCGGGTTGGCGGCCTCGACCAGGAGGGCGTGCGGCTTGGCCTTCCAGGCCAGGTCGATGATGTCCGCAAGGCCCACGTCGCAGTGGTGGGGGCCCGGATAGTTGCCCCAGCAGAAGTGCATCCGCAACTGCTCGGCGGGGATGTTGCGGACGGCGTGGTTAAGCGCCTCGATATGGATCTCGCAGATCCTCCGGAACTCATCGAGGGTCGCATCGGCGTAGTGGACGTGCCGTCCCATGGCGAGGTCGGGGCAATCGAGCTGCACGAGGGCACCGGCGGCGGCGATGGTCTCGTATTCGTGGCTCATCGCTTCGGCGATGGCGAAGACGTATTCCTCGTGGGTCTTGTAGTATTCGTTGCGGAAGAAGAGGGAGATGACCCCGGGTGAGGCGGCGGAGGTGAAGATCTGTCCCGCTCCGGAGGCTGCGGCGGCAGCTTTCAGGCGGTCCATGTCTTGCTGTGCGGCGTCGAAGTCGGACACCGTGACGGGCGCGTTGCAGCCCGGCGTGCGCCGGTACTTGCGGCCCGGGTCGCCTGCGACCCGTTGCGCGAGCTTGGGAAAATCCTTGAGGTCCGCGAATGGAAAGCTGTTGCTCGACCCGCCAAAGCCGTTGAGCCGCTCCAGGACGTAGGTGGCGTAGCTCGGTTTGCTCATCTCGCCGTCGTTCACGACATCGATCCCGGCCTCGACCTGGCGGCGGGTGGACTCGTCGACGGCTTCGGTGATCCTGGCTTCGAGGACATCAGGATCGACCGCGTCGCCTTTCTGCTTGGCGATCATCAACTCGACAAGATCGTCCGGGCGGGGAAGGCTGCCCGTGTGGGTGGTCAGGAAACGGTCGGTGCTGCGCATGGGCTCCCCCAGGAGGCTGAGACACTCGCAGCCTAGGCGGCTCAATCAGGTTCGGCCAAAGCTTTTTGCCGTGTGGAGGCCACGCGGTGCGGCGTGCTCGTTCCAGGCGTCCGACTTCGCCGAGAGGCACAGGGGTTGATGGGCCCGGTCCCCGCCTCGTGGCGCGCGGGCGTTGATGGACAGCGTCTTCCTGCCGGCATCCATGGCCACGAGTGCGCCGGTGGAACAATGTCTGGTGCAGAGGATTTCCCAAATGGATCCAAAGCCGGAAGGCGAGGGACGCAATGGCACGCAATCCGAATGATTCTCGTGACCCGCGCCTATCCGGTGGTCAGCGCGGTTCCGCCCGTTGGTTTCTTTGGCTTCTGGTGGCCGTCGTGCTTCTGGTTCTGCTGGCTTGGCTCTTTGGGCTGTTCGGGGGCACGGCCGGACCAACGGCGACCAGCACGGCCAATGAGGATCCCATCGCAACCGACGAACCGATCCCGGATGACGATACGGCTGATTGAGGCGTGCAGCCGGAGTTCGTCACAACTGAACCTGATCAGGACGAGGTCCCGGCGGATCTAGGACCCGGCCGCGATCCTGGGACGCCGCCACCCTCGTGATGACCGATCAGCCATGGAGGCGGATGGCGATCTGGGCGAGGTGGCGGCCCTGGAACGTCGCGCCCTCCAGGTCCTGCTCGCTTGGCATCCGGGAGCCGTCCGAGAGGGTCACGGTCGTCATGCCGTAGGGCGAGCCGCCGCGGATCATGTCGACGCCCATCTGGCCAGCGTAGGCATAACCGATCGGGACGATGATGATCCCGTGATGCTGAAGCGCGGCCTGGGTCGTCAGGATGGCATTCTCCTGTCCGCCGTGCTGCGCCGCGGTCGACGACATCACGGTGGCGACCTTGTTCACCAGCGCGCCCTGCGCCCAGAGCGGCCCGGTCTGGTCGAGGAAGTTCTTGATCTGGGAGGCCATCATGCCGAAGCGGGTCGAGACGCCGATGATGAAGCCGTCGTACTGCGCCAGCTCGGCCGGGTCCGCGAAGGGGGAGTCCTGTTCCAGCTTGTAGTTCGCCTTGCGAGCCACGTGCTCGGGCACGAGTTCGGGCACCCGCTTCATGGCGACCTCCGCTCCGGTGGAGCGGGCGCCTTCAGCCGCGGCTCTGGTCATGGCCTCCATGTGCCCGAAGCTCGAGTAGTACAGAGCCAAGATCCTCGCCAATTCCTGTCCCTCTTTTCGGCTGCCGAAAGAAATTTCGTAAATGGAGTATCGTCGGCGTGAATTGGTTGTCAACAACGCTCCGGGCGCAGCGGTCTGTCAGCCCGCCATGGTCATGTTGCGCCCGATCGGGGACAGGGCGGTGCGCACCAGCACCGGGTATTGGGCCAGCCGGGCGGAGATGTTCCGGGAGGCCTGGAGCAGCCGGGGCAGACGCTCCTCGGCTAGCGTTTGGCCCGACAGCCGACCACTGTAACCCGAAGTGTTGATGGCGGCCACGGCCCGCCCCTGGGCGTCGAAGATCGGGACAGCCAGGGAGGTGATGCCGTAGTCGAGCTCATCGACCGCCACCGCGTATCCGAGCCGCGCCACGTCCTGCATGACGCGGACGAACTCCTCCTTGGTGGTGATGGAGCGGTCCGTCAGGGGCCGGAACGGCGCCGTGGCGAGGAAGCGGTTCTGCACGTCCGGCTCGGCATAGGCGATCAGGACCTTGCCTAGCGCCGTGACATGGGCCGGGTAGCGGCTGCCTATCGCGGCGATGGGCCGCACCGCCGTCTGGCGCGACGTATGGGCCAGATATAGAACCATGCCTTCGTCGAGAACGGCCACCGAGGAGGCGTCCCCGAACACGTCCACGAGCTGGCGAAGCTCGGGCAGCAGGAACTCGTCGATCTGGGTCGAGCGCATGTAGGACGAGCTCAGCGTCAGGACGCGGGCTCCGAGCGTGAACTTCCGTCCGTGCTGGCGCACGTAACCCAGGATGTTCAGGGTGATCAGGCAGCGGCGGGCCGTGGCCGGAGAAAGTCCAGTTCGCGCCGCCACTTCGGACAGGGTCATCTCGACGTGATCCTGGTCGAAAGCCTCGAGGACCGCGAAGCCGCGGGCGATGGCGGTGTTGAACTCCTTCTCGTCGATGACCTTGCCATCCAGAATGCTTGACACGATCCGTCCCTCCGTGGTTTCCTTCGCCTGACGGATGCAGTTTCGCACAGCGAAAAACGGATCGCAAGAGTGCTGGTGAAGTCGGGAGGACAAGGCCGGAGGAGATCAGTGCCAGCGTTTGGCTTGGCGGCTGATCTGCCTTGGTCCCTGGCAGCGCCGGGCCGTGCCCGGTGCGCTGGCCGGACAGGGCCATGCACTTGGTGGTCAGTGTTTCCGGATCGTCGAGAGCCCGCCACTCTCGCCGCAGCAGGGAGGAAAGCCGTCCCGGCATGGGAGGCGGTCTGCAAGCGACCGCGGGCATGGTAGATGGGGATGGTGGCCAGACTGGAGGCGGCCCCGAACAGGATCGGAGGCACCTGCGCAAAGCGGGGCCTCGCGTAGCGCAGAGACAAGAAGAACCGCGCAAGATCGCTCTGAAGAATTGGAGGAGACCAGCATGACGACCCAAGCAACCAATCGGCCCCCCAGGCGGCTGGACGGCAACCACCACATCACGGGCATCACCGCCGACGTTCAGGCCAACGTGGATTTCTGGTGCCGGATCATGGGCCTCAAGTTCGTCAAGAAGACCCTCAACTTTGAGACGACCTTCCGGTACCACACCTACTTTGGCGACACCGAAGGCAAGGTGGGCAGCGTCGTCACCTTTCTCGAGTTCAACGATGTGCCCAAGGGCCGCCCCGGGCGCGGCAACCACCATTCGGCCATGCTGCGGGTTCGTTCCAACGAGGCGCTGGACTACTGGATGGACCGCCTCACCCGCGAGCAGATCTTCAGCGAGCTGATCCGGCTGGACCCGACGCAGCCCCGCCGGCTCGTGTTCGAGGACTTCGAGAACCATAAGGTCGAGCTCATCGTCAGCGATGCCAAGGACAAGCCGCTGGCATTCCCGGTGCCCGACATCCCGGAGCAGTTCCAGATCACCGGCATCGAGGGCATCCGCTCGAACGCGACGCTGGACGACCTGGCCCCCTACGCGGAGCATCTCGGCTATGTGCGGAACGCCGCGCAGCATCGCTTCGAGCTCCAGGGCGATACCAAGTCGTCGCGGTGGTACACAGCGCCGGTGCCGGACCTGCCGTTCCAGGAGTTCGCGGTGGGCGTATGGCATCACCTTGCCCTTGATGCCCACGAGGATCTTGCCGGCTGGCGCGACTATTCGGCGAGCGGGCCCATCCCCACCACCCCCGTCTATGACCACCACGTGTTCGACTCCTGCTATGCGCAGAGCCCCGGCGGCATCATCGAACTCACGAGCGCTGGCCCCGGCTTCTTGGTCGATCAGACCTTCGAGGAACTGGGCGAGAAGCTCGCTTTGTCGAAGCGCGTGGAGCCCTTGCGCGCCCGCCTCGAGCGGGAGCTGACGCCGATCACGAACCCACGCCGCGCCGACGGGAGCCTGCGGAACGAGCCGGCCCCTGCCGGGGGCAGGAACGGCGCCGCCAAGCAGACCGTCAGGACCTGATCCATCCCCTGGGCACGCGATCAGACCGGAGGGGCGCACGATGCCCCTCCTTGGAACCGGTAACGACGGTCAGCCCGGTTTCCCCCTCGGCAGAAGGGGAAAGGCGTGACTAGAGTGGTCGGGCAAGAACGCAGCATTCGAAAGAACAACGCTGCCAAGGCAAGGGGAGGAAAAAGATGTTTACCAGACGCAGACTCTTGAAGGCATCCGCCGCGGGGGGGCTCTCGCTCATGGCGGGGGGGCTTGCGGCGCCGGCCATCGCGCAGGGGCAGCGCATCCGCATCGGATATGTCAGCCCGCAGAGCGGTCCGCTGAGTGCCTTCTCCGAGGCGGATCAGTTCGTCGTCGAGCAGTTCCTGCAGCAGACCGGCGACGTGTTCGAGGTCATCGTCAAGGACAGCCAGTCGAACCCCAACCGCGCCAGCGAGGTGGCCCAGGAGCTCATCATCGACGATGAGGTCCACCTGATGCTCGTGGCCTCCACGCCGGAAACGACGAACCCGGTCGCCACCGTGGCCGAGGCGGAAGGCGTGCCGATCATCTCGACCAAGGCGCCGTGGGAGCCGTGGTTCATCGGGCAGCAGGGCAACCCGGCCGACCCGTCGTCGTGGCGTCCCTTCGAGTTCGCCTTTCACTACTTCTGGGGCGCGGCGGACCTGACCGAGGTCATGGTCGGCATGTGGAACCAGATCGAGACGACGCGGGTCATCGGCGCTCTTTATCCCAACGACGCCGATGGCAATGCGCTGGGCGATCCCAACACCGGCCTTCCGCCTGTGTTCACCGAGCGCGGCTTCACGGTCATCGATACCGGCCGCTACCAGAACCTCAGCGACGACTTCACGGCGCAAATCAACGCCTTCAAACAGGCCAACGCCGATATCGTCACCGGCGTCGTGATCCCACCCGACTTCACCACCTTCTTCAACCAGTCGGCGCAGCAGGGGTTCAACCCCCGGATCATCACCGTCAACAAGGCGCTTCTCTTCCCCAGCTCGGTCGAGACGCTGGGCGCGCCGGGCAACAACCTGAGCTGCGAGGTGTGGTGGACGCCGCACCATCCCTTCACCTCGTCGCTGACCGGTCAGAGCAGCGCCGAGCTGGCGCAGGCCTTCACCGAGGCGACGGGCCGGCCCTGGACGCAGCCCATCGGCTTTGTCCATTCGCTGTTCGAGATGGCGGCCGACGTCATGGGGCGGGTCAGCGATCCCGAGGACCGCGAGGAGGTCGCGGCTGCCATCGCCGGGTCCAACGTCAACACCATCGTCGGCCCCGTGTCCTGGCCGGGGCAGGGCATTCCCGAATTCGCCGCGCAGAACGTGACCAAGACGCCGCTTGTCGGCGGGCAATGGCGGCATCAGGAGGACGGCACCTTCAGCCTTGAGATCGTCGAGAACGCCACAGCCCCGGACATCCCCAAGACCTCCGAGATGCAGCCGATGTCCTGGTAGTTCCGGGCTGCCCGTCCGATCCGGGCCTGCCGGTGGGGCAGGTCCGGGTCTGACCCGCGAGCCCGGAGCTGGCTGACCGCCAAACCGACAGGCGGTGTCCGGGCGCTAGGCCCCCAATCCGATGACATGCGTCGATGCGCTGCTTCGCGCGTGGGATGCCTTGGTCCAGGACGGGGCCGAGGCCGTCCGTTCGTCCCGCGGCCTAGCAAGTGCCGTCCCGAGTTGCGCCGTTCGGACTCGCCCATCACCCCCGAAAGGAGAATCCACATGATCGCTCGACGTCGTTTTCTCGAGATCGTCTCGGCTTCGGCAGGACTGATCGTCCTTGGCCCCTTCGCCGCCGCAGCCCAGGACGCGGCGCAGAACACGTTCGACACCGATGGTGGGCAGATGGTGGTCCACCCCGTCTCGCACGCCTCGTTCGTGCTGGAGACACCGGGCCTGGTTATCTACGTCGATCCGGTCGGGGAGGCGGCCGCATACTCGCAGTTCCCGGCTCCGGATCTCATCCTGCTGACCCACGAGCATGGCGACCACTTCAGCGTCGAAACCCTGTCCGCCCTGGCGGGCGAGACCGCGCAATTGGTCACGAACCCAGCAGTGCATGGCATGCTGCCCGATGGCCTGCGGTCCAGGGCGACCGCCCTTGCGAACGGGGAGAGCACGGAGGTCGCCGGGATCACCATCGAGGCCATTCCCGCCTACAACACCACCGAGGACCGGTTGGAGTTCCACCCGCAAGGGCGGGACAACGGCTACCTCCTTGGGGTTGACGGCCGGAGGGTCTATATCGCCGGCGACACCGAGGACATTCCCGAGATGCGGGCTCTCGAGAACATCGATGTCGCCTTCCTGCCCATGAATCTGCCCTACACCATGGACATCAACCAGGCGGCCGAGGCCGTCAAAGCGTTCCAGCCTCGCACCGTCTATCCCTACCACTACGGGGAATCGGACGTTCAGGAGTTCGCGTCGCTGGTGGAGGCGAGCGGGGTGTCCACAGTTGTCGTTCTGGGCAACTGGTACCCCGAAGGCCCCGAGTCCTAAACGATCCCGGTCCGCGATCGCGGCGGAGCCCCAGCGGATACACCCCACCGCCCGGCTGCCAGGCGTGACGGCCTTTCGGGCCGGATTGGATCACGGAACGGGCCGGGGTGGGTGGCGGCCCTCCTGGCCCAAGCCTCGGAGGCGACCTGAAACCACATGCGCTTTGGGCTGTGGTACGCGCCCCGAATGCCGCCGAGCAGGGTGCCTCCTGTCGCTTCGCACGGCCAGGGTCCCCGTATCGCCGCGATCACCTTGGCAGAGTTGTTGTTGGAATCGCATCCTTGTTGACAACTCATTCCTCGTCATCAAGACTATTCGATATACGAATAAAAATTCGCACAGCGAAAATGGGAGGAGCGCGATGCATAAGTTCAGAGGTCCGAAAGGACCGCTGCTGATGTCCCTTGCCCTTGCAGCCCTGGTGGCGTCGACCTCATCGGCCGTGGCCCAGGAACAGCCTGCCGCAGCCCAGGACGGTGGCGAAGCGACGGAGGCGCGGAGCGTCGGCCGGGGCTGGCCCATGGCCCAGCAGCAGGACCAGCCGGTGGTCGGAGCCGGCACCGGGGGCGCCTTCCATGGCGAGCATATCGCCGCGCGGAACGGCGCAGTGCCCGAGGGCGTGACTCCGCTCGAGCGCGACATCTTCACCTCGGACGACTTCTATGTCGACGCCGAGCTTTGGTCCGATCCACGCTACTTCCGCTGCAACAGCCCGATGGGGCTGGAGTCGCAATGGGGCGGGTACGGCGAGGAGATCATCGGGGACAACCCTCCGGCGTCAGGGGCCTGGGGCTTCTGCGACCGCGACTACCCCCGCGAGAACATCGTCAGCCCCTATGGCTTCGAAACAGCACAGGAGCACTACGAGGCGCTCCTGGCCGAGACCCGGGCCAATGGCGGGCCGACCGTCCTCACGAACGCCGACCTTCCGGACTGGAACGGCCGATACAACGATTCCAGCGAGAACTGGTATTGGGGCCGTATCATCCAGGCCTCCACCGTACTGTCCCTGCTCACGCCCGAGTATCGGCAGCGGGCCGTGCAGATGCATTACCATCAGGCCAATACGAACGCCCCACAGTGGCAGTCCCAGTACTGCTGGCCCGAGGGGTTCATGCGCCGCTGGCACGAACACGCAGTGCGCGACCATCAGGTCCTGGTCACGCCCGAGATCGTGCAGTTCATCACCGGCGTCGCGGACAACTTCCTGACCCAGGTCCACATCGGACGCGAGTTCAACATGGAAGGGGCCGTGCCCCGCCTGGGCGAGGACGTTCCCCGCTGGTACGGCGAGACCATTGGTTTCTGGGACGACGAGGCCCTGATCAGCTGGACCTCCAATATCCAGGGCTGGACCGTCCATGCGGGGTTCGAGTTCTCGAACAAGCTCCAGGCGGTCGAGATCTACACGCCCAACACGGATGACGACGGCAACGTCGTCGGCATCCACCACGAAGCGGTTCTCTACGATCCCGAAGCCTTCGTGGAGCCCATCCGCATGGTTCGCGATCTCGAACGGATCGGCAATCTCGAAGAGGTCGATCCCTACATCTTCGTCGAATGCGTCCAGACCTTCTATCCGATCGACGGGTACGCGACGCCTGTCACTCCTGGTCGCGTCATCCAGTACGAGATCCCCGACATGTTCGGCCGGCCCTGGGCGCAACTCTGGGAGGAGTGGCACGAGGAGGGCATGCAGCGGCCCGAGGCCGAGGACGTGTTCAACTTCGAGGACGACGCGGGGCAGTAGGCGGCCCTGCCGAGGTTTGATGGGCGGGCCGTGGCGTGGCATGGATCACGGCCTCGCCGAGCGTGACCTCTCAGCATCCGGCACCGACCTTAGCTTGCTCCGAGGAGGGGCGAGCCGTTACGCAACTCCGTAACGTAGGGAACTTGCCAAGAGGAGGCCCGCCAGCTTACGGATGCTGCCTGCAGTCCGTACAGCCGCGGTGATCTGGGTTCGTTGGCCTCGGCTCGGACTGCGGGGCAGGTGGCACTGCCGCGCGCGACCCGGCGGGTCAGTTGGCTTGCTCGAGCAAAGCTACAGGAGGCATCACGCGGGCCTCCATGAGCGTGCAGAGTTTCTGCAGAGCGGCGATGCGTCGTTGAGCCTCGGGATGGTCGCGGAACCGCTCGTAGGTCGCGGTATCCCGCCATTGGGAATAGTTGAGGACGCGCGTGCCATCTTCGCTCGCGTGTATGGCGCTGGCGATGAACCCCGGCTGCTGGCTCGTGAACTCGGCGATCATGGCGGTCACGCCGGCCACGAAGTCCGATTGCTTCCTGGGTTCGAGATGGATGTCCACGAGGACCGTCAGGAGCGGCGCATCATCGTCGATCAGGACGGTGGTCATTCGGTGTTCCTCCTGTACCGACGCTCGGCGTCGTTCCCCGGTCGATCCGTGAGCAAGTCTCTGTCGATTAGGCGGTTCCATCGGCCAAGGCGGCATGGCCCGGTTCGCCAGCAGTCGTAACGGTACCGAGGTCCCGGACGGCGTCGATGCCCGAGGCAGATCCGATGGCACACGGACGGGCCAGGCGTGCCGGTCGCCCGGGAAGCCGAGGGTGGCAGTCCCAAGGGTCGTGACGGAGTCTAGACGGCCTTGCGGCGTCGAAGCTCGGCCCGGATGGCGTCGCCGTGTTCGTCGAGGACGGGCGGCGGCAGGATGTCGAGATCCGGCTCGCCATCGAAGCTGTACGGTGATCGGACCGTCGTGAAGGCGCCCATCTCGGGGTGGTTCGCGGAGACGGCGAGCTTGAGGTGCTTGGCCTGTGGGTCATCGAGGGCTTCGTTGGCCTCGTAGGCCGGCGAATGCGGAACCTCGGCGGCCAGGAGCCGCTCGCACCAATGGTCCCGGGTTTGCTGCATGAAGATCGGCGTGAAATGCTCGATCAGCTCGTCCTGGTGGGCAATGCGCTGGAGACGCTCGCTGAAGCGGGGGTCTTGGGCCAGCGCCTCCTGGCCGGTGGCTTCGAGCAGGCCTTCCCAGAACTTCGGTGGCGAGGACAGGTGGATGGCCACCCACTTTCCGTCCGAGCACTGGAACGTGTAGGACTGCGACACCTCGGGGCGGGACAGCGGGCCCATGACCTCTCCCACGCTGAAGTAGTGGGTGAAGCTGTCGAGGTTGAAATGGCTCATCGCTTCGAGCATCGAGATGTCGAGCCGGCGGCCCTTTCCCGTCTTGCCACGTTCTAGCAGCGCCGCGAGGACGCCGATGGCCGCATACTGGCCCGTGATGGCGTCGGCGAGGGCGGGGCCGATCACCCGCGGGTTGGTCGGCGGCGTCACGAGGCGCAGGAAGCCGCTCGCGGCCTGCGCGACGGTATCGTAGGCGGGACGGTCCCTGGACGGCCCGCTCGTTCCGAAACCGGTGATGGCGCAGTAGACGAGCGAGGGATTGATCCGCCGGAGGTCGGCTTCGCCGGCCCCCAGCCTCTCGGCCACGCCGGGGCGGAAGTTCTGAATGAAGACGTCCGCGGACGAGATCAGGTCCTGGAAGACCTCGAGGTCCTCGGGGATCGTGGTGTCGAGCGCGATCGAGCGCTTGTTCCGGTTGTAGGTCTGGTAATGCGGCGAATACAGCCCGCCCTTGAAGGCGCGGAAGGGATCGCCCGTGCCGGGCCGTTCAACCTTGATGACGTCAGCGCCCAGGTCTGCCAGATGCATGGCTGCGGCCGGCCCGGTGATATAGGTCCCGAGCTCCACGACACGGATGTTCGTCAGGATCTTCATGTCTGCGCCTCGGAGCGGTCTTCGGTCGGTTGCAGCGCCGGACGTTCGCCGTCGTAGCTGATCGCGAGATCGGCGTTGTGGGACAGGATGAACCCGATCGAACGCTGCGATTCCTCGAACAGGTGCGCGGCCAGACCTGCCGTGCGGGCCAGGATCGGAACGGCCTTCAGGGCCTCGATCGGCCAGCCCGCGTCCAGGATGACGGCCGGGATGGCACCCGAGACGTTGATGGGCAACGGGCGTTCGATGATGCCGGGCGCATGAGCGGCGAGCGCCTGAAGGGTCCGGATGTGATAGCCTGCAATTCCGAGTTCGGCGGCCACCGCGATCAGCCGGTCGGCGCGCGGGTCGCCGGCGCTGTGCTGGGGATGTCCGAGGCCGGGCACCTTCTTCCTTGCGGACTTGAGTGCCTGCAGGCTCTGGATCGCCGCCTCGTCCAGAGTGATGCCCTTGGACCGGCTCGCCAGGAGCACCTCGGCGATGTAACGCCCCGCGACCTCCGAGGATCCGGCGACCACGGTGCCCATGCCGAGGAGGCCGGCGGCCATCGCGCCTTGCCAGGCTTCGGGGGCGGCGGCCAAGGTCATCCGAGCCGCCTGCACCGACGGCACGAGGCCGTGTTCGGCAATGGCGACAAGGCACGCATCCATGGCGGCCGTCTGGACCGAGGTCGGGCGGGTGCCAGTCACGAGCAGCCAGAAGTAATCGGTGAACCCGACCTTCCCTATGAGGTCACGGCAGAGATCGCTTCCCCGGACCGTGATGCTTTCGGCATCCGCAGTGGCAATTGCTGTGAAGGCATTGTCCTGCTTCCCGATCCGCATGAACGCTCCCAACTATTCGCTAAGCGAAGTTTCTTACTCTGGACGAAATTAGGTGCCGCGGCAGTGTCCCGTCAAGCGGAAACTCGGTCGGTTCAGGAAGGCGAGAGACGGTGCGAAGGTCTTGGGCGGGGCGAACGGCCCTGCCTGGGGAAGCGGGATACCTGTAGAATGTGGGCCCAGACTGTCGTTCGGGGACAGAGGGGTGGTAGACTGGTGGTCGTCCCGTCGCGACAGGAAGAGGCCGCTGAGGTGCCCAGGTTCGGTGGCAGAAGCGGGCGGGGGAGGAGGGGCGGCACAGACGCGGACACTCGGCCGACCCCCAATAGGCCACTCGCACAGGCTTAATCTTGGAGCCGCCCTTGCACCGCCAAAATGCTTGACGAACCCATGGTGAGCCCACAAGATCATTTCGAGAAACGAATAAAAATTCGCTTAGCGAAATCTCCGGAGGAGCGCTGACATGATGAACCAGACGAGGTGCCGCCTTTTCGGCAGTGTGGCGGTTGGCGTCGTTATCTCAAGCGTGGTCCCGGCCCTTGCACAGGACGTGCCGCCCTTGCCGTCGGCCGAGGGACCGATCGCGGAGCAGGTCGGAAACCAGCAGCACCCCAGCCGCCGGGGGCCAACGCTCGGGCAGGCGACCATGTCCGACTGGCCCGAGGAAGGGGAGCCCGAGTACTTCGGCTATGTCGAGGACGAGTTCTTCGTGTCCGGTGAGGCCAACGGCGCGCCCTATACGACGCGGATCGTGTTCCGGCACCCTGCCGACGTCGAGGACTTCTCGGGTTTCGTCGCCATAGAGACGCTCCATCCCGCGCAGTCCGCGCAGATGTGGATGGCCACCCGGATCGGCGGGATGCTGAACGGACACGGCTATGTCGAAGTCGTCAACGCGCCGGGGCTGATCGACAGCCTCAAGGGATTCAATGCGGCGCGCTACGAGGACCTAGGGATCGAGGGAGCCGTCACCGCCGAGGGGCAGCCCGATCCGGCGGCGAACCCGATCATCGCCCAGGTCGCCCATCTGGTGAAGACGGCCAACCCTCTGGGCGAGGACTGGAACGCCGATTGGCTGGTCATGACCGGCGCGTCCTATACCTCCCGGACGGCCATGAACTTCATGGAGCAGGCCGACGGCAACCCCGCGTACCGGATGGAGGACGGGTCGAGCCTGATCGACGCGATGTACGTCTGGGACACCAACGGCCCGACCCAGGACGTGCTGGACAGCGTCTACGACGTGCCGGTGATCATCCTGGCCACCCAGACCGAATGGATGCCGAGCCCAAATCCCGATGAGCCGCGCAGCCGCGACACTGCGGTCGACAGCGACGAGGCTGGTCAGCAGTACCGCCTTTATCAGGTGGCCGGCATGCCACATCTGGAGGCCCGCGAGATGCAGGAAGCGGGCACCGAGGCCTGTCTTCAACCGCTCGACCACTTCATGTTCAATGCGATGGTTTATCAGGGTCTCGAGCATATGCACGAATGGCTGGCGAACGACGTTCCGCCCCCCATGGCTCCGCGCACCGAGTTCGAGGCGGCCGAGAACGACGCCGCGTTCGTGACGGACGAGTTCGGCAACGCGACGGGTGGGGTCCGGAGCCCGCAAGTCGAGGTGCCGACCCACCGATTCATCACGCCGAACCCGGGGGAGGGCTTCCTCTGCACCCTAAGCGGCACCGTGGAGCCCTTGTCGGCTGACCAACTCCGGACTCTTTACAAGAGCCCAGCGGACCATGCCCAGCAGTTGACCGAGGCGGCCAACCGGCTGATCGAGGAGCGGTGGTTCCCTTCCGAATACCTGTTCGAGATCTCGGACGAGATCCGGCGGGTGCGGCCGCTCTTGGACGAGGCGCTGCACGAGCAGCCTGCGCCCTGACCATGACGGTCCGGCGAGGACTTATGCCCGAGCATCGCGCGAGGGGGCTTAGCTGGCTGGGAGGAGCGGCTGGCGGCCTTTGCACATATCGGAGGAGGACTGCCATGACCTTGCCCACCCTGCCCATCCGTGCGTCCTGGGGCCGTGCGTTCTGGGGCGCCGCCGCGCTGGCGGCGGCTCTGGCCGCGCCCGCGCTCGCGCACCATT
>NZ_VDFU01000043.1 GCF_006152115.1 Rubellimicrobium rubrum
CCATGGTCCACGTGACCAATGGTCCCAATGTTCACGTGCGGTTTGTTCCGCTCGAACTTCGCCTTCGCCATGATGCCATCCTGTTAGGGCGGAGCCCCGAACGGGTCCGCGCGTCCGCGCGCCATTTATGGAATCCGGCGGGTGAAGGCAAGAGGGCCGCCAACGCGCCCGTCAGCGCGCTCGCAGGGCCCATTCACGCGGCTAGGCGTTCTTGGGCCGACCAGCGGGCCGCCATCCCGAACAAACGGGCTGCGATCAGCCACAACGTGGCGAAGAGCGCGGTGACCATGATCACATCCACCATTGAGACCGGCCCAGCGACGCCTACACCGCCAATCAGCGCGACCAGTGGCACCACGACCTGCGCCAGAGCGGTTGCGACCATCACGCGGGCCATCCCCTCGGGCAGCAGCCGTGCCAGCCCGGCTCCGATGAGTCCGATCACGATCACCCCGCCATAGACGAGGTTGGCCGGGTTTCTCTCGCTACCGATGAGGCCAACGGCGAGGTTGGACCAGACAAGAAGCACCGCGGTGCCCAGCGCCACGCCGGTCGCGGCACGGTAGACGGGGCCCCGCACACTTCTTGAGATCAACCGGGCAACACACCCGACGACGCCCAAAAGCGCTCCGGCGACCACGACGTCGAACAGACTCCAACCCATGACGCCAACAGCCTGCAGCACCAACAGGACAACCAGCATTGCGATCAAAAGGGTCCAGGCCAGCCTGCGGTGCACGTCTCCACCGTTCCTTCGTTCCTTCATCGCCCAACCTTCAAAAGTCGGTAGGACAACTCTAGCGGGGAACGACAGGCTTGGGTGGGTCAGCATGCTCCGACATGGCCGAATGGCGGAACTTGGATGACGAAGTTCCCTTCAAGGTCGGCGCTCCGATCGGACAAGGACAAGGCCTATCTTACTAATAGCGCGATCGCGGGTCCGGCAATGAACCCAGTACAACCCTGACCCCATTGTCCTGACCGTGGTGAACCGGTCGAGGCCTGCCGGGACCGCCTTTCGGCCCGTCATGGTCAAGCGCCGGTTGCCGCCTCAGCCTGACGATACCGGAACGGCGAAGCGGTTGTCCCGTGGAAAGCCGCGCGGCGCCATGCGCCCGGCTTGCCCGCGCTTGCCCAGCCATTCGGTCAGGTCAGGCTCCCGCCGTGTCTTGCCGCCCTCCAGTAGCCAGGTCAGCCCTTCCGAGAGGGTCAGCGTCACCAGATCCGACAGGCCCCCATCCTTGAAGGCCTGGAGCCGCACACCCTTGCCGCGTCCCATCTCGGGCAGGTCCGCGACCGGGAACACCAGCATCTTGCGGTTCTGTCCAATGGCAGCAACATGGTCGCCTTCGACGGGGATCAGGTGCGCGGCCTTGGCCCCTTCGGGCAAATTCAGCACCACGCGCCCGGCGCGGGTCTGGGCCAGCGCCTCATCTTCGGAGAGGATGAAGCCGTCGCCCTGATCCGACGCCACGATCAGCCGGCCTCCGGGCCGGTGCAGCCGGACCGCCACCACCGGCGCATCGAGGTCGATCATCAACCGCAGCGGCTCGCCCATGCCGCGTCCGCCAGGCAGGCCCACGACCGGCACGGTGAAGATCCGGCCATTCGCACCCATTACCAGCAGCTTGTCCGTCGTTTCGGCCCGCAGCACGAAGCGCGCCTTGTCGCCATCCTTGTACCGGATGCCTTCGGCTTCGACGTGGCCTTTCATGGCGCGGATCCAGCCCATCTCGGACAGAACGACCGTGACCGGCTCGCGTTCGATCATGGACTCGGGGGCGATGTCCGCCGTCTCAGCGGCGATGGCGAGCGTGGTGCGTCGTGCCCCGCCCGGCGCCTTAGTCCCGAACTGCTTGCGCGCCTCCCTCAACGCCGCCGAGATCGCCTTCCATTGAAGGCTCTCGTCTTCCAGCAACGCGGAAAGCTCGCCGCGCTCGGCAACCAGCGCATCCCGCTCAGCAATAAGCTGCATCTCTTCCAGTCGCCGCAACGACCGCAGACGGATGTTGAGGATCGCCTCGGCCTGGATCTCGGTCATGCCGACGCCGGGCGGGATCACCGCCTCGCCCTTCGTGGGCAGCGGGGACTTGTAGTCGGCCTCGGACCGCGCGCGGGGCAGCGGCTTGTCCCAATCCTCGGCCTGCAGCGCGGTCTTGGGATCATCGTCATAGCGGATGATGTCGATCACCCGGTCGAGGTTCAGGAAAGCGATGAGCAAGCCGCCCAGCACCTCGAGCCGCCGGTCGATCTTTTCCAGCCGGTGCTGCGAACGCCGCAGCAGCACATCACGCCGGTGGTCGAGGAAGGCCCGAAGCACCTCGCGCAGGGAGCAGACCTTGGGCGTCAGCCCGTCGATCAGCACGTTCATGTTCAGGGGCACCCGGACCTCCAGGTCCGACTGCCGGAACAGCATGCCCATCAGCATCTCGGGATCGACGGAGCGCGCCCGGGGCTCCAGCACGATCCGCACATCGTCGGCGGACTCATCGCGCACATCCGCCAGCGCCGGAATCTTCTTGGTCTGGACGATCTCGGCCAGCTTCTCGATCAGCCGGGATTTCTGGACCTGATAGGGAATCTCGGTCACGACGATCTGGCGCACGCCACGCCCCAACTCCTCGACCGTCCAGCGCGCACGCAGGCGGAAGCTGCCTCGTCCCGTGCGGTAAGCCGTCGCTATTCCCTCGGGCGGCTCGACCAGGACGCCTCCGGTCGGGAAGTCGGGCCCAGGAATCAGCTCCAGCAGTTTCTCGTCCGGCAGGTCGGGCTTCTTGACCAACTCCAGGCAGGCGCCGATCAGCTCATCGAGGTTATGCGGCGGGATGGAAGTCGCCATCCCCACGGCGATCCCCGACGAGCCGTTGGCCAGAAGATGCGGCACCGGCGCGGGCAGCACGACGGGCTCCAGCAGGGTGCCATCGTAGTTCGGCCGCGTATCGACCGCGTTCTCCTCCAGCCCCTCCATCAGGGCCTCGCCCAGGGCGGTCAGCCGCGCCTCGGTGTAGCGGGCAGCCGCCGGGTTATCCCCGTCGATGTTGCCGAAGTTACCCTGCCCTTCCACGAGTGGGTAGCGGACGTTGAAGTCCTGCGCGAGACGGGCCATCGCGTCGTAGATCGCGGCGTCGCCGTGGGGGTGGTAGTTCCCCATCACGTCGCCCGAGATCTTGGCCGACTTCCGAAAGCCCGAGGTGGGCGTCAGCCGCAACTCGCGCATGGCATACAGGATGCGCCTGTGCACGGGCTTGAGACCGTCGCGCGCATCGGGGAGCGCGCGGTGCATGATCGTGGACAGCGCATAGGTCAGGTAGCGCTCGCCGATAGCGCGGCGCAGCGGCTCCGTCACCAAAAGGGTGGCGTCAACCTCGGGGTCGTCGGGGATCATGGGATCATCGGCCATGGGTCCGATGTAAAGGTCGGCGCCCCGGGGCACAAGGATTAGAACAAATCACGAACATGATCTTTTCCCCTCCCCAGGCAGGCTGCTCCGATCTAGATTCGCACCGAGTTCGTTCCCGATGCTTCCGGACGGAGACGCATATGAGAACCCTTCTTCTTGTCCTGGCCTTCCTTGTCTTGGGTTGGACCTACTGGACCTTGTCCGGCGGCTCGGATTTCCGACCCGAGGTCCAGGCGGATGCGGCGGCCCCTGAACCGGCCGCAGTCCCCGAGGAGACGGCGGTCGAGGTCGTCGCAGCGACCGAACCCGAGACGCCGGTTCCCCCACAGCCCCAGCCGGCGGCTGCGCCCGAGCCCGAGCCCGAGCCCAACCTGGACGACATCACGGCCGTGGAGTCCACGGCGGCCGAGGAACTTCCGCCCGAACCATCGCAGGACCAGGCGACGGAAGCTCCTCTCCCGATCAGCGCGGCCGAGGCGCTCGCGGCCATCGACTCGGACCTGACGGCACCCAGCCCCGATCCGGCGCTGCGCGTCGCTTCCAGCGATGTCGGCGGCGACCAGCGCCGCGTGACGGCCGACCGGGTTAACGTTCGACAAGGTCCGGGCGTGGACTTCGGCGTGATAGGTCAAGTCGACGCCGGCGACATGGCCGCGATCCTGGAAGAGGATGGGGGCTGGGTCCGGGTTCGCACGCCCAACGGGGCCGAAGGCTGGATGTCCGCACGGTTTCTTGCGGGCCGCGAAGGCTGAGACCTCCTTTCGGCAGGAGCGGGACCGGGCTAATCAGGACCGCCTATCCCAGCCCCGGAGCCCCCTATGTCCGCCGCCCCTGCCACCACCGCTGCCGGTCCGCGCAGCATCCTGATCACCGGCTGCTCCTCGGGCATCGGCGCGAACGCCGCCCTGGCGCTGAAGGCTCGCGGCTGGCGCGTGTTCGCCTCGTGCCGCCAGGAGGAAGACTGCCAGCGGCTGCGCGCCGAGGGCTTCGAGAGCCCCCGGCTCGATTACACCGACGCCGCCTCCATCGACGCGGCCCTGGCCGAGGTGCTCGCAGCCACAGGGGGCAGGCTGGACGCCTTGTTCAACAACGGTGCCTTCGCTCTTCCGGGCGCTGTGGAAGACCTGCCGACCGACGGCTTGCGCTCCATCTTCGAGACGAACGTCTTTGGCTGGCACGAATTGACCCGCCATGTGATCCCGGTGATGCGGCAGCAAGGCCATGGTCACATCGTCAACTGCTCCTCGGTTCTGGGCCTGGTGGGCGTCAAGTGGCGCGGGGCGTACAGCGCGACCAAGTTCGCGATCGAGGGCTTGTCCGAGGTGCTGCGGATCGAGATGGCCCCGGCCAACATCCACGTGTCCCTGATCGAGCCGGGGCCGGTGGCCTCCCGGCTGCGTCAGAATGCCGTTCCCCACTTCGAGCGGTGGATCGACTGGAAGACCTCGCCTCGCACGACGGAATACCAGGCAGTGCTCCATCGGCTTTATGGTCCCTCGCGCGCCGATCGGTGGGAGCTGCCGCCTAGCGCCGTGACCGAACGGCTGGTCCAGATCCTGGAATCCCCACGTCCGGCCGCCCGCTATTACGTGACCGCGCCGGCGCACGCGGTGGGGATCATGCGGCGGCTGCTGCCCTCGCGGGCGATGGACTGGGTGCTGCGACGGGCCTGACCCCGATGGACCGGGCGGGCGCCCGCTAGCCCCAAGCACGCACCGGGCGCCCTTTCTTTCCGGCCACAGTCCGCTAAACCCATCCAGACCACAAACCGGAGCGGCTCATGGACTTCAGCGACCCCCTTTTCTACCTTGTCGTGGCCGCCGTCCTGATCGTGCTCGGGATCCTGCTCTTCGGAGTGGGCAGCTTCGGACGGGGCGGCGACTTCAACCGCCGCAACGCCAACAAAATCATGCGCTGGCGCATCTACGCCCAGGGAGTCGCGATCGCCCTGATCCTGTTGTACGTGTTCCTCAGAAGCAGGGGAGCATGACATGGTCGTTCTGAGCAAGATCTACACCCGGACTGGCGACGCCGGCGACACCGCCCTCGGGGACGGCACCCGCGTCCGCAAGCACGCGCTGCGCGTCGAATCCTACGGCACTGTGGACGAGGTGAACTCCTGCGTGGGAATGGCACGGCTGCAGGCCTCGGGCGATCTCGACGTCCAGCTTGCCGCGATCCAGAACGACCTGTTCGACCTGGGGGCCGATCTGTGCCGCCCCGAGGGGGGAGAAGCGACCGCCCTGCGGATGACCGCAACGCAGGTGGACCGCCTCGAAGCGGCGATCGACGCCATGACCGCGCAACTGGAGCCTCTCCGCAGCTTCGTCCTGCCGGGCGGGACGGCCCTGTCCGCCCATCTGCATCTGTGCCGCACCGTGGCCCGTCGCGCCGAGCGGCTGGTGGTCGCGCTGTCCGAACAGCACGCGGTCAACGGCGCGGCCCTGCAATATCTCAACCGGCTGTCGGACTGGTTCTTCGTCGCCGCGCGGATGGCCAACGATGGCGGGAGATCCGACGTGCTCTGGGTGCCCGGCGCTAATCGCTGACGGGCGCAAGGGGCCGAACAGGGCGGACTGGCGTGCCCGGGTCAGGCCCCCTGACCAGGCCTGCGGCCCAGGTGCGGATGCACGGAGCCAGCGATGTCCCAGGCCAGTCCCATGGCCACGCCCGTCGGGGCAAAGACGGCGGCCACCGGGCCCACGACAACGATCGCCCCGCCGGCCGCAGGCGACAGGATGCCCGAAACGTCGCGAAAGCTCGAATACACGGCGGCCATCTCGGTCCGCTCCGATGGTTTGACCGCCATGAGGAAGGGCAGCGATCCGCAGACATCCAGCATCACCAGCCCGGCCGAGGCCAGGACAAGGCAAGCCACCGTCGCCCAGGGCCAGGGTGACAGCGGAGCCGCCAGGGCGAAGCAGGCAGCGCAGTAACCGAAGGCGCCGCGCACCGCTCCGCGCACAGACATCCGCTGCATCAGTCGCAGAAGAAGCGGCGTCGCGAAAAGCACCGCGTTCGACAGCGACAACGCCGCGCCGCCGACCTTTTCGCCGAGCCCGTTCTGGAGGCAGAAGAGCGGCAGATAGACGATGTACACCCACCAGCCCGACGACCGGATCGTGGCGAAGCGCCATCCCGCGACAAGTCGCGGCCGCCCCAGGAACCGTCGCAGGAACACCAGTGGTCTCATCGGCTGTGCAGGGCGGACACGATTCCCATCCCCCCAGCCCCAGCCGCAGGAAGGTCAGGGTGGTGAGGGTGGCAAACCCGCCCGCCGCCAGGAAGGGCGCGGGCCGCCACTAGGCTAGAAGCAGCACGCCCGCGTACGGTCCCAGCGTCCAAGAGGTCGCACCGTACAAGAGCCGCTTGGATTCGTTGCGGCCCAGATCTTCGCGCGGGATGAAATCCAGCACATAATCCGGAAAGGCACACCCAGAAGATTACGCTCGCGACCGCGTTCGCCAGCAGGGCCGGTGCCGTGAGCCAAGCATTCCCCGTGATGAGCAGGGTCATCCCGACAGGTAGAGCCCACCTGACACGACCATCATGCGCCCACGCGGCACCCGCCGGGTCAGCCATGGCACCAGCAGCCCCGTCGGGAGCGAGCAAAGTTCCACGCCGAGGTAGAAGGCCGACACGATCGTCTCCTCGCCCCAGAGCCGATACATGGTCAATGGCATGGCCGACAGCAGCACGCTACGCGCGGCTGCCTCAAGCCCGAACAGGAGGGCGAAGTCCTCGGCGCGTAGCACGCGCCTTGGGGCGGCGGGATCAGGAATGGCATGGGACGGCCCTATGTGCCTTGGCATTGGGCCTCGCGCGGCGGCCATGATCTGCGCGGCCCGCGACGCGGCCTGGCCGCTTGGCGTCAGTCGTGTCGGGCCAGGACCGACAGAAGGCGGTCTCGCGCGGCCGGGGGATCCCGTCCTTCTGGCATGAGGCGGTCCCGGATAAAGTGCCCCGTGACCCCCAGGGCTTCGGCAATGGCTGCTGCGTCTGCCTGCCCCTCCCCCCGCAGGACAGGAGGCAAGGACAGGAGCCTGGGCGCATAAGCCCCCGCCCCCGCCCGCGAGACCGCCCGCCCGGTGCGGGGCGAGACATAGGCCAGATCCTCTCGCGTCCCGGTCACGGCGCAGGCCCCCAGATCCAGGCCGAAACCCATCTCCTCAAGCAGGGCCATCTCCCATTGGAGGTAGGCGAGCGGCCAAACCTCGGGCTGCGCTAGAAGGTCCAGAAGCGCATTGGTCCGGTCGTAAAGCGCCGGATGCGGCGCACGATCCGGCAGGACCGCCCCGAGCAGGGCCGCCACCGTCCCGATGCCCGCCAGCGCCAGCCGGTCGCCCAGGGCCACCGCCGCACGGTTGCGGATCGGCTCCACGGTGTAATGACCCAGATGCTCGTCGAGCCGCGCCCGCCAGCCGAGTTGGGCCAGGACACCGGGCTGCAGATAGGGACGCATCCGCCGCGAGACCCCTCCCAGGACCACGCCGGCGTGGCGGCCATGCTGCTCGCAGAAGGCCTCGACGATGGCCGAGGTTTCGCCATGCGGGCGCACGGCCAGAAGGATGCCCTCGTCACGCCATTCGATCATGAATCGAAGGTGGTGACGTTCCCGGGAATGGGCAAGACCTGACGCGCTTGGCACCCCCCTACTCCAGCCCCTCGTCACCCAGGAGATGCCGGCCGTGGCGGTCCTCGATCTCGATGACCCACAGGTCCGGGTCATAGCTCCGCTGCCGCGCCACTGCGGCATCGACCTCGGCCTCGTCGCCCTCGGCCAGGGTCATCCAGGTCCGGGCCCCAGTCATCGGGTCGAAGCTCCGCTGGAACGCCTTGGCCTTGCCATCCAGGGTGGCGCACTTGACCAGCACCGCCCCCGCCGTGTCGTCGCCCCGCCCCACAACATAGGCCGGGATCCCCAAGCCCCCAAGGCGCGCGAGGTAGGCCGCGACCCAGACGCCGGCCCGGAGCCTCGGCTCAGGCGCCATCGCGGAAGTCGAGCCCCATCTCGCCGTAGCGCTCGGGATCCTCGAGCCAGTTCTCCTTGACCTTCACGGTCAGGAAAAGGTGGACCTTGCGACCCATGAAGGTTTCCAGCTCCGCCCGGGCGGCCTGGCCCACGGCCTTGATCGTTTCCCCGCCCTTGCCCAGTACGATGCCCCGGTGCCCCTCGCGGGCCACATAGATGATCTGGTCCACACGGGCCGAGCCGTCGGGCCGCTCCTCCCAGGCCTCCGTCTCCACGGTCAACTCGTAGGGCAGCTCCTGGTGAAGCCGCAGGGTCAGCTTCTCGCGCGTCATCTCAGCGGCGATCATCCGCATGGGCAAGTCGGCCAACTGGTCCTCGGGGTAGAGCCAAGGGCCTTCCGGCATCTGCTCCGCGAGCCAGGCCTTGAGGTCGTCCGTGCCGTGTCCCCGCTCGGCCGAGATCATGAAGGTCCGCTCGAGGGGGAAGGCCTCGTTCATCTGTTGGGACAGGGCGAGCAGCACCTCGGCCTTCACGCGGTCGATCTTGTTGATGGCAAGGGCGATGGGCCGCTTGCCGATCCTGTCGCGCAAGCTCTCCAGGATGGCATCGACGCCCGGGGTCTTGCCGCGGTGCGCCTCGATCAGCAGCACCACGATATCGGCGTCCGCCGCCCCGCCCCAGGCCGCCGCCACCATCGCACGATCGAGCCTCCGACGAGGGCGGAACAGGCCCGGCGTGTCCACGAACACGATCTGGGCGCTGCCCTCCATCGCCACCCCCCGGATGCGGGCGCGGGTGGTCTGCACCTTGTGCGTCACGATCGAGACCTTGGCCCCGACCATCCGGTTCAGCAGCGTGGACTTGCCCGCGTTGGGCTCTCCGATCAGCGCCACGAAGCCCGCGCGCGTGGGGCCGCTTTCCGTCTCGTCCGTCATCCGTCCAGCCTTCCCAGTAATGCCGACGCCGCCGCATGCTCGGCCGCGCGCTTGGTCGTTCCTTCGGCCCGCTCGACCTCGCCGGTCGAGAGCCGCGCCTCGATCACGAAGCGGGGCGCGTGATCCGGCCCGTCCCGCGAGATCAGCACATAGTCAGGGGGCAGGAGCCCGCGGCCCTGCGCCCATTCCTGCAACGCGCTCTTGGCGTCGCGGGCGTCCTTCGGGGCCGATGCGACCCGTTCGCCCCAAAGGCGCAGCACCATCGCGCGCGCGGGCTCCAGCCCGGCATCCAGATAGACCGCCGCGATCACCGCCTCCATGGCGTCCGCCAGCAGCGCCTCCTTCTTGCGGCCGCCGCCGATCATCTCCGAGCGGCCCAGCTTGAGACCGGCGCCCAAATCGATCTCGCGCGCCACCTCCGCGCAGGTTTCCCGCCGCACGAGGGTGTTGAACCGCGGGGCGATGTGCCCTTCGTCGGCGGTCGGATCGGCATCGAGCAGCGCCTCGGCGATCACGAGACCCAGGACACGGTCGCCCAGGAACTCCAGGCGCTGATTGTCGCCGCCCCCACCCCGCGATCCATGCGTCAGGGCCTGCAGCAGGATCGAGGGATCCTGGAACTCGTGCCCGATGCGTTCGGCCAAGGCTCGGACGGATGCCGCCATCTTCACTCCATGATCTCCCCGATCCGCCAAGGGCGCCAGCTGCCAAGAGCCCAGAACCGGGTCGCCGCCGAGGGGGCCAGCACCATGTCCACGCGTCCGATCACCTGCTCCAGGGCCACCAAACCCGTCCCCTGCGCCGCCCTTGCGAGGCGGCTGTCCCGAGCCGCATCGCGATTGTCGCCCATCACATACAGGAAGCCGTCGGGAATCGCGACCTCTCCGGCGCGGTCCAGGGAACGCGATCCGGCATCGAGCACAAGGTAGGCCTGCGCGTTCGCGAGGGTCTCGCGGACTTGGCGCGTCCGGCATTCGGCTCCAAGGCCCACCGCGCCGTTGCCGCAGACCGGCATGACGCCCTGGGGCCCCTGACGCTCGAAGGTTTCCACTAGCAGGCCTGCCTCGGCCCATGTGGCCGGAACGCCGTCGATCACCGGCAGCCCATCGCGGACCGCCACGCTTTGCCCGCCGGCGGCGATGACCCGGGCGATCCTGGGATGATCCTCGCCCGGCAGGCGGAAGGCGATCACGTCGCCGATTTCGGGCGGAGTCGGCGCGCGTCGCACCAGCACCAGGTCTCCCGGCCAGAGCGCGGGCTTCATGTCCTGCGCCACCACAAGGACCGTGGTCCACAAAAGGCTTGCCGCCAAGCAGACTGACACGACCCCCGCCAGGGCTACTCCCAGGATGCGCCAGGGTCCGTCACCTTGGGCGCGCCGATGAGAGGACGGCACGACGACGAGCAGGACCAGCAGCGCCCAGCGAAGCCCCGGAAGCGCCAGGGCCCAAGCCCACCAGCCGCGCCATCCCATGTCGTTGAGCCGGCGCAGGACATGCACCATGGCAGGCACCGTGAAGACAACCACGGGGATGAGGGCCATGGCCTCGGCCCCACGCCCCCAACCCTCGATCTGGGTCGGGCCCAGCTGCCAAAGGGACAAAAGGCCGACCAGCATCGCGAGAAGGCCGGCAAACCGCCCCGGTCCGGTGCGACCCGTCCAGTCCAGGCCCTGCCGGAGGTAGAGCGTTGGGGACAGCGGCTGCGACAGCGCGGTGGGAGCCATGAGGCGCCCTTAGTCGATAGCCTTGAAGAACCGGTCCGGCCGCCACGTCCAGAAGGCCAGCATCGACCGGCCAGCCGAGGAGAACATCACCCGGTCCGCCCGGCCGATGAGGTTCTCCAGGGGGACGAAACCCACGCCCTGCGGCTGCGGGAAACGCGAGTCGGTCGAGTTGTCGCGGTTGTCGCCCATGAAGAAGAAGTGGCCTTCCGGCACGGTGTAGACGCCGGTGTTGTCCTGCGGCAGGTCGCCGATATCGAGGATGCTGTGCGTGACACCTGCCGACAGGGTTCCATCCGCCTGCGGCGAGCCTGGCAGCAGTTCGGAGTAGCGGCCCGACAGGCAGGGTGCCCCCTCGGCCGGCTCGCCGCCCATGCAGGAGGGCCGCAACCCTTGCGGGCCCTGAGGCTCGTAGACCTCCTCGAACTGGCCCTCGCTCCAGACCTGGACGGGTTCGTCGTTGATGTGAAGCAGGCCGTCGCGCATCTGGATGCGGTCGCCCGGCAAGCCGATCAGGCGCTTGATGAAGTCGGTGCCGGTCACGGGATGGCGGAAAACGACTACGTCCCCCCGCTCGGGCATATCGCTCCAGATGCGGGTGTTTTCGCCATCGAGCCAGCCGCACAGGTCATCCGCGCCGATATCGAGCCCGATCACGCCCAGGGGGATCGAAGGGCAGGAGGCGTAGGAATAGCCGTAGGCCATCTTGTTGACGAACAGGAAGTCACCGATAAGCAGGGTGTCTTTCATGGACCCCGAAGGGATCCAGAACGGCTGGAAGAACAGGCTTCGGAACACTCCCGCGATCAGCAAGGCCCAGAAGACGGTCTTGACCGTCTCCCACACGCCGGCAACGAAGCCCCGGTTCTCGTCCCTTACCGCCGTGCGGCGATCACGCCCGAATGCCATCCGTTGCCCCTGCCCGTGAACGCCGCCGCTTCCTGCCGGTCCGTGGCCCTCAAGTCAACCCGCGCGTCCGGCCACCCCGTCCTGCGGGCTTCACGACCCCGCCATTCGCGAAGCCAAGGGCCGGGCCTCGATGACGACGAACGCCTGCGCCCAAGGGTGGTCGTCGGTCAGTGTCACGTGAATGACGGCCTCGTGCCCGGGAGGGGTCATCCGCGCCAGCCGCTCGGCTGCCCAGCCGGTGACCGCCATGATCGGCTGGCCGGTGGGCAGGTTCGACACCGCCATGTCCCGCCAGGCAATGCCCATGCGAAGACCGGTGCCGAGCGCCTTGGAGCAGGCCTCCTTGGCGGCCCATCGCTTGGCCAGGGTCGCGGCCTCTCCGTGGCGGGACCGGGCCTTGCGCAGTTCGGTCTCGGTGAAAACGCGGTCGCGGAAACGGTCTCCGAAGCGCGTGAGCGTGCCTTCGATCCGGTCGATGTTGCAAAGATCCGTACCGATGCCGAGGATCACGGGACGTCTCGGGGCAGGATGGGAACAGGCGTCGAACAGGTTGGCATGGGTCTCAGAGTGCTGGGGCTATGCCGGACCTAGCGCATCCCGGTGGGCCTGAACAGGCGCCGGGCGGGCCTTGGCACGACCTTTGCCCTTGCCGTCCAGGCAGCCCGGGCCATAGGCTAGACCCGGCCATCCGCATAAAGATCGATGACCTCGTCCTCGAGCACGCCACCCAGATGGGCGAAACCCTTGTCCGCAGCGGCATGGAAATCCGCGATCGTGAGTCCGCCGAACTGGAAATACTTGGGATGCACGGCTTCCTGACGGGCAGCAAAGACCACCCGCGAGATGCCAGCCCAGCGCATTGCCCCCAGGCACATCTCGCAAGGCTGGAGGGTGGAGACCAGCGTGGCCCCGGTCAGGTCCACCTGCGCCAAAACTTCAGCAGCGGCGGCCATGGCTGCGATCTCGGCATGGCGGCTCGGGTCGGTCCGGTCCTTCACCTCATTGGGGCGCATGGCGAGCACCCGGTCGCCGGCCAGGACCGCGGCCACGATGCCGGGGCCGCCCGCATCGGCCAGCGCGCGCGCCTGCGCGATGGCGTCGCGAAGCGCGGCGATCTCGGCCGGGGTGGGTCCAGGGTCGGTGGGGGTCGGGCCAAGGGGGTCGGGCATCGCGGGGTCCTCCGGGTGATCCGCAGGCGAACGGTCCATCCGGCCCGCTGTTCCCTGTTGCGGCTCAGGTGGATGCGCGCGCCGCGTCCATCCGCCGGCGCATCTCGGAGATGGCGGGAGCCAGACCCTGCATGATGGCCTCGCCGATCAGGAAATGCCCGATGTTGAGTTCCTGCATGGCGGGGATCGCGGCGATCGGTGCGACCGTGTCATAGGTCAGCCCGTGGCCTGCATGCACCTCCAAGCCCAGCGACGCCGCAAGCGCGGCGGCCTCGCGGATGCGGGTCAGCTCCGCTTCGCGCTCCTCGAGGCGATCCTCGTGGTGGGCGTCGCAGTAGGCACCGGTATGGATCTCCACGACGGCCGCGCCGATCCGTGCGGCGGCCTCGACCTGCCGGCTGTCCGCGCCGATGAACAGCGACACCCGTGCACCCATGTCGCGCAGGGGCGCAATGAAGGTGGCGATCCGGTTCTCGTCCTGCGCGACGTTCAGGCCACCCTCGGTCGTGCGCTCCTCGCGCCGTTCGGGGACGATGCAGACGGCATGGGGACGGTAGCGCAGCGCGATGGCCTGCATCTCCTCCGTGGCAGCCATCTCGAAGTTCAGGGGCTTGGTCAGCGACTCCACGAGCCGCGCAATGTCGTCGTCCGAGATGTGACGGCGATCCTCTCTCAGATGGGCGGTGATGCCGTCGGCTCCCGCGGCTTCGGCGATCAGCGCGGCGCGCACCGGGTCCGGAAAGGCGGTGCCCCGCGCGTTCCGCACCGTCGCGACGTGGTCGATGTTGACCCCGAGCCTGAGCCTGCCGTCCATCCTATGCCCCCCCCCCTGCTGGTTCGAACGCAGCCTAACGTCCCAAGGGGCCTGCGCCAGGGGGCTTGCGAAGCTGCGAGAGCTTCTCCTCCAGAGCCTTGCGCCGAGCGGCCTGATAGGCCCTCACCAAGGGCACCGTCAGCCAGTAGGAAACGATTGCCGCAGGCAGGCCGGTGATGACGCCACCCACGAAATAGGGGATGAACGCCTCGCGGAAGAAGATGCTCAGGCCCGCCCAGTCCATCCGTTCGGCCGTGAAGACGGCCCAGACGTTATGCCAAAGGTCCCGGCCCGCTTCCTGGAACAGGTGCCCGAGCTCGCGCACGAGCCCCTCGTCGGGTCTCATGCCCAGGATCCAGTATCCCAACCCTACGGCGGCGGCGCTGATGGGAACCAGGGTCAGGAAGTTGTTGACGAAGGTACCGATCATCGAGGCCAGGAGGTTGCCCCGGATCAGCTTGGCGATCAGTAGGCCGCCAATGAAATGGAGCCCGTAGAGCGGCGTGAAGCTGATGAAGACCCCGGCCGCCATGCCGCGGCCGATCTTTTCGGGACTGTCGGGCAGGCGGCGAAGGCGGTGCTTGACGTATTCGATCGCCCGGCCGTAGCCGCCGCGTGGATAGACGACCTCGGCAGTGATGCGCCAAAGACTGCGCCGGTCGCGCCGGCGGAAGACCATCAGACGCCCTGCCTCATGCCCGAGGCGGCGTCAGCGTCGCCCTTTTGGGGTCGCGGTGGCGCGCCACGCCCGACACGTTGGTCTCGGCCTCCAGGGCGGTCATCACCCGGTGCAGGTGCTCCGCATGGCGGAGGTCCACATCCACAAGAAGCCGGTAATAGTCAGGCTTGCGGTCGGTGAACTGCAGGTCCGAGATGTTCGCCGACTGCTCCCCGATCAGGGTGCAGATGCGCCCGAGCACGCCCGGCCCGTTGGAGATGGTCAACTCCAGAGTGACGGTGTTGACGGGACGGTGGTTGCCCTCCTGCCAATGCAGGTCGAGCCAGCGGTCCGGCTGTTCCTCATAGTCCACAAGCGCTGGGCAGTCGATGGCATGAACCACGACGCCCTGCCCGCGATGGGTGATGCCCACGATCCGCTCGCCCGGGACGGGCTGGCAGCAGAGCGCCCGACGATAGGCCTGCCCAGGGGCGAGGCCGACCACGGCACGCTTCTCGTCCACCTCCTCGCCGGGGCGACGGGCCAGGTCGGGGTAGAGCACGCGCACGACCTCGCGGGCCGTCATCTCGGCCGAGCCGAGGCGCGCCAGCAGATCTTCGTCGTCGTCGAGCCCCAGGGCCTTGGCCGCGGTCCGAAGCGCCTTGTCGGTGGCCTTCTTGCCGACGTTCTCGAACGCCACGCGGGCGAGTTCGGAGCCGAGCTTGATGAAACGCTCGCGGTCCTCCTCGCGCAGGGCCCGGCGGATGGCGGACTTGGCACGGCCTGTCACGGCGATGCCGATCCAGGTGGCCTGGGGAGTCTGGCCTTCGGCGGTGATGATCTCGACCATCTGGCCGTTCTTCAGCCGCGAGTACAGCGGCACCCGCACGCCGTCGACCTTAGCGCCAACGCAAGCGTGACCGATGCGGGTGTGGATCGCATAGGCGAAGTCGATGGGGGTGGCACCGCGCGGCAGGGGGATCACATGCCCCTTGGGGGTGAAGCAGAACACCTGGTCCTGATACATTTCGAGCTTCACGGCTTCGAGGAACTCGTCATGGTCCTCGCCACCCTCGAACCGCTCGGTCATCTGGGCGATCCAGCGCACGGGATCGACGGCAAAGCGATTCTCGCTGCGCACGCCGTCCTTATAGGACCAGTGCGCGGCCACGCCCGACTCCGCCACCTCGTGCATCTCGTGGGTGCGGACCTGCACCTCGACCTGCTTCCCGTCCCGGCCCGAGACGGTGGTGTGGATGGACCGATAGCCGTTCGACTTGGGCTGGCTGACATAGTCCTTGAAGCGGCCCGGCACGGCCCGCCATTTCTGATGGATCACCCCGAGGATACGGTAGCAGTCCGCCGCCGTGCCGCAGATGATCCGGAATCCGTAGATGTCGGACAGGCGGGAAAAGGCGTGCTCCTTGGTCTGGAGCTTGCGCCATATCGAATAGGGCTTCTTGGCGCGCCCTGTCACCTCGGCCTCGATCCCCTCGCGGGTCAGGAGGTCACGGATGTCCTCCACGATCTTGGTGATGACGTTGTCGGCCTCGTCCTGGAGGGTCAGAAAGCGGCGGATCACCGATTGGCGCGCCTCGGGCATCAGGACCTTGAAGGACAGGTCTTCCAGCTCCTCGCGCATCCACTGCATCCCCATGCGGCCGGCCAGGGGGGCGTAGATGTCCATGGTTTCCCGGGCCTTCTGGGCCTGCTTCTCGGGCAGCATGGACTTGATGGTCCGCATATTGTGGAGGCGGTCGGCCAGCTTGACCAGGGTCACGCGCAGGTCGCGCGACGTCGCCATGAACAGCTTGCGGAAGTTCTCGGCCTGACGCGTCTCGTCGGACCGGATCTGCATCTTGGTGAGGTTGGTGACCCCCTCGACCAGTTCGGCGACCTCGGGTCCGAACTCCCGCTCCACCATGGCGCGGGATGCTTTGGTGTCTTCCACGGTATCGTGAAGCAGCGCCGTGACGATGGTCGCGTCGTCCATCTGCTGGTCGGCCAGGATGCGGGCCACGGCCACCGGATGGGTGAAATAGGGCTCCCCGCTCTTGCGGAGCTGCCCCTCGTGCATCTTTTCGCCAAAGGTCCAGGCGCGGCGGATCAGCGCCTCGTTGCTGCGGGGGTTGTAGCTCTTGACGAGAGCCACAAGGTCGTCGGGCGTGGCTGTGAGAGCCGCGCCCGGTGCCAGTACTATGGCGTGATCCTGCATGTCGTCCCCCGACGCGGGCCGGGACCCGCGGGCTTAGCGTTGGCCCTGCGCCTCCATCAGCGCACGGAGCATCCGCTCCTCGCTCATGTCGTCCTGCACGGGGCGGTCCATTTCGGCCCCCATGAGGAGCGCCATGGCGTCCTCCTCGGGCTCGTCCACCTCGATCTGGGTCTGGTGAGCGGCGATCATGCGTTCGCGCAGGGGCTCGGCCTGCTGCGTTTCCTCAGCGATCTCGCGCAGGGCCACGACGGGGTTCTTGTCGTCGTCGCGGGCCAACGTCAGCGGCGAACCGGCCGCAAGCTCGCGGGCGCGGTGCGCCGCAAGCATGACGAGCTCGAAGCGGTTGGGAACCTTGTCGACGCAATCTTCGACGGTCACGCGGGCCATGGGCACACTCCCGGATAGGCGGTGGGGCTGGGCGCACGGATTCGTCCGGCAATCCGGCCTCGGAAGCCATCTAGCTAACCAGTTGCCACCGGATTGACAAGCACCAAACGACCCGTGCTGCCCTTACAGAGCGTGGATCCCATCCAGCGCCGAAGGCGGCAGTGCTTCTAACATGTCCCGGACCGTTCGCCCGATCAAGGGGTGGCGCCAGTCCGGCGCCACCTCGGCCAAAGGAACGAGGACGAAGCCGCGATCCTGCATCCGGGGATGAGGCAGGATCAGCCGGTCCGGGGCTTCCTTGCCCTGCCGCTCCGGGGCAAGGTCGCGCCACGCCCGCTGGCCCTGGGCATCAGGCCGGACCTCCTCCCCCCAGGCCAGCAGGTCGAGGTCGAGCGTCCGCGCGCCCCATCGTTCCTCGCGGGTGCGACCAAGGGCGGCCTCGATGCCATGGAGGCGATCCAGGATTTCTTCGGGAGCCAGCGCCGTCCCGACCAGGGCCGCCGCATTCACGTAGTCGGGCCCTCCGGGGGGCCAGGCTGGACTGCGGTACAGGCGCGACCGGCCCGCGACCCGGCCCAGATCGGCCAGCGCATCCATGGCGGCCATCACCGTCGGGCCAGGCGGCCCGGCCATGGAGGGGAGATTGGAGCCCAGCGCGATCAGTGCCGGCAGGACAGGGATCATGTTACTCTCTTGCGCCTGTTGCACGTAAACCTATGTTGAGGATATTAGCGTCTGGCCTTGCCCATTGGGGCCGTGCCGGCCATTCTGAAAGGCATTTCATGTTCTACCGCGATGATCGCCTCGCGCTCTTTATTGATGGATCGAACCTTTATGCCGCCGCCAAGGCCCTTGGGTTCGACATCGATTACAAGCTTCTTCGGGCCGAGTTCATGCGCCGCGGCAAGCTCGTCCGGGCCTTCTACTACACCGCGCTCCTCGAGAATGACGAATACTCGCCCATCCGACCGCTGGTGGACTGGCTGAACTACAACGGCTTCAGCATGCGGACCAAGCCTGCCAAGGAATACACCGACTCCCTGGGCCGTCGGAAGGTCAAGGGCAACATGGACGTGGAGCTGTGCGTCGATGCCCTGGAGCTCGCGCCCCATGTGGATCATGTGGTCATCTTCTCGGGCGACGGCGACTTCAAGCCTCTGGTCGAGGCGTTGCAGCGCAAGGGTGTGCGCGTTTCGGTCTGCTCGACCATCCGCAGCCAGCCACCGATGATCTCGGACGACCTGCGCCGTCAGGCCGACAACTTCATCGACCTTGAGGACCTCCGCGAGGTGGTGGGCCGCCCTCCCCGCGAGCCTCGTCCCGAAGCCACGCGCCCCTGGCCGCGCGAGGCGTCCGCCGAGGTTCCCACCCCGATGCCGGCCGAGGAATGACCAAGCCCGCCCTTACGCTCCATCTCGCGGCGCCGCGAGGGTTCTGTGCGGGGGTGGATCGCGCCATCCGCATCGTGGAGCTCGCCATCGAGAAGTGGGGTGCGCCGGTCTATGTCCGCCACGAGATCGTCCACAACCGCACGGTGGTGGAGGGCCTGCGTGCCAAGGGCGCCGTCTTCGTGGAGGAGGTCCACGAGGCCCCCGCCGACCGCCCCATCGTGTTCTCCGCCCATGGCGTGGCCAAGTCGGTGCCGGCGGAGGCCGCCGCACGGAACATGATCCAGGTGGATGCCACCTGCCCCCTCGTGACCAAGGTTCATATCGAAGCCGCACGCCATCACGAGAACGGCCTGCAGCTCGTCATGATCGGCCATGCCGGCCACCCGGAGACCGTGGGCACCATGGGCCAGCTTCCGCCCGGCGAGGTGCTGCTGGTCGAGACGGCCGAGGATGTCGCGACGCTGCAGGTCCGTGATCCACAGAAGCTCGCCTTCGTGACGCAGACGACGCTGTCCGTGGACGACACCGCCGACATCGTGGCCGCGCTCCAGGCCCGCTTCCCCGCAATTCACGGACCCGCGCGCGAGGATATCTGCTACGCCACCACCAATCGTCAGATGGCGGTCAAGGCCATGGCTCCGTCCTGCGAGGCCATTCTGGTGGTGGGTGCGCCCAACTCTTCCAACTCGCGCCGCTTGGTCGAGGTCGCGAGAAAGGCGGGCTGCCCTTATGCCCAGCTGATCCAGACCGCAGCCGAGATCGACTGGCGCGCCCTTGAGGGGGTGCGCTCCGTCGGTCTGACCGCCGGCGCCTCCGCGCCCGAGGAACTGGTCAACGAGGTCCTCGACGCGTTCCGGGCCCGCCATGACGTGACCGTCCTGCCGGTCGTCACCGCCGAGGAGAACGTGGAGTTCAAGGTTCCCCGTATCCTGAGGGAGCACGCGTGAAGCAGATTCCCCGCTCGGCCCTTTACCTGGGGCTCGCCGGGGTTCTCCCTTTCGCCTGGGGCGCGCTTACCATCCTTATTCCCGGCTTGGGCGACTGGAGCCTCGATGTGCTGGGGTCCCGCCTTTCCGGCCGCACGCTCCTGCTCGGCTATGGCACGGTGATCCTGAGCTTCATGTCCGGGGTGATCTGGGGTTATGCGACCCACGCCCGCGGGCGTCACGCGGCAGCGCTCTATGCCCTGTCCACGGTCCCGGCGCTTTGGGCCTTTTTCCTCGGGTTCTCGGCTCTTGCGCTGGCCCTGGGGTTCATCGCCCTTCTTGGGCTGGACTGGCATTCACAGCGCACCCTCCTCGCTCCGGCGTGGTGGATGCGGCTCCGGCTGCTGCTGACAGCGCTTGTGGTTTTTTGCCTGCTTTCGGGCGTCCCCTGAGCCGGCAACCATTGCTTGCAGCCCAAGGCCAGTCGGTTCGCCTGGCGCGAAGGCTGCCGGCATCGCCCCTATACTGGGCTTGGTCCGGCGCGCCGGTTGCACGCTCCACAACAGCAGGCTAGGCCACAGGTCCCAAGCCGCAGGAGCCCCAACCCATGCCCGTTCTTTTCGCCTATACCGACGGCGCCTGCTCCGGGAATCCCGGGCCGGGCGGCTGGGGGGCCCTCCTCCTCGCCAAGGAGGGGGAGGAGGTCGTGCGCGAACGCGAGCTTTCGGGCGGCGAGGCGCTGACCACCAACAACCGGATGGAACTGCTCGCCGCGATCAACGCCCTGGAAGCCCTGGAGCGCCCTTCGGTGATCATCGTCGTGACCGACAGCGCCTATGTGAAGGGCGGGATCACCGAGTGGCTGGTGAACTGGAAGCGGCGCGGCTGGCGCACGGCGTCCAACGAGCCCGTGAAGAACGAGGATCTCTGGCGACGGCTCGAGGCGGCCGCGTCGCGCCACACAGTGACGTGGCGCTGGATCAAGGGCCATGCGGGACATGCCGAGAACGAGCGCGCGGACGCCCTCGCCCGCGCGGGAATGGCTCCGTTCAAGGGCAAGCTGATCGCCAGGTCATAGGTTGTCCGGCTGAGACATAACTTGTTCGTCGGGAACCATATGCCGTTTCCGACGTGCAGGGCGCGCCGGATTTGCGTTCAGTTCGACTACATTCGGCCCCGCACATTGCAGCAGGATGCGCCGAGCCAGATGCAGTCATCAAAACTGCAGATAGCCAGCAGAAAGGCAATATTCGGGCCCTTAGGTTCCAGACCTGTAAGCGCTCTAGCCTTTCAGCAGCTTAGCTGATTCATGCTGCCCGACTTTGGAGGGTGGCATGAGCGGACAGTTTTGGTTGACCGACCAGCAGGTGGAGCGGTTGAGGCCGCTCGTGGGGCCATCGATCCCCCGGATCGCTGGCTGATCCTTCTCGCTCCCGAAGCCCCGGGGCAAGCCGCGCGTGGACGATCGGAGAGTCTTGAGTGGGATCCTGTTCGTCTTGCGCAATGGTCTGCGCTGGCAGGACGCTCCGGCCGTCTATGAGCCGCACAAGACTCTGTACAACCGCTTTGCCCGGTGGTCCCGGATGGGCGTCTTCGCCCGCATCTTTCGTGACTTGGCCAAGCCTGGCGCAGACGGGGACACCCTTATGATGGACATCGAGCCGGTGGTGCGCCACTGGTCCGACGACCGCCGGCGAGGGCACCTGAAGGCGCACAGGACGGCGTCAAGCCTGAGAAAAGGGGGGCGCGGCCGCGGGCCATCGGGCGCACCAAAGGCGGCCTGAACTCCAAGCTGCACATGGTCAGCGGCGGCCGTGGGCGGCCTTTGACCTTCTTTCTGTTGCCCGGCCAGATGAGCGACGCCAAGGGCGCCTTGGTGCTCCTGGCCGAGATGCCGCCCGCCAAGCGGTTGCTGGGCGACAAAGGCGTTGCTGGGCGACAAAGGCTATGATGCCGACTGGCTGCGAGATGAGTTGAAGGCCCGAGGCGTCCGCGTTTGCATTCCTGCCCGCAGTGGACGGAACCGCCCCGCCACCCACAACCGAAAGCTCTACAAAAAGCGCTGCCCCATCGAAAACGCCTTTGCCCGCCTGAAGGATTGGCGCGGCATCGCCATGCGCACCACCAGATGCGGCGACCTTTTCCTGTCCGCCATCGCGCTCGCCGCCGTCATCTTCCGGCTGCCGTTATGAGGCTGGAGCCTAGGTTCCTCTGTGACGCAAGGCACGCCTCTTGATGCCGAAGCCTGGATCCGCTGGGCGGACAACGGCTATTGTTACATCCGCCCGCCCACGCTCTGCGCAACGAGGTTGGCGAGGTCCTACGTTGGTCTAGCACGACCGAGGACCTTCACGATTGCCGGCAGGCCGAAGGGGCCTTGCAGACAGCGTGGAACGCCGGGCCGCCAGCGACTGATTCCGGTGCGCAGTCATCGACGCCATGCCGGTGGGCATGGTCGTCGGTGCCCGAGGCGGAGTCCCGAGCGAGACCACAGCCCCGCAGGACCTCCGGGGCCAAGCCCCGGTCATCAGGAGCGTTGGGGGTCATGAGGCGTGGGTGGATACTGGCTCGCCACGGGCGAGGTCATCAGCGACGAGCAAATTGAGATCGCGGCCTTCGGCACCGGTCAACGACGCACGGCCCTCATGGGCGCAGGACCGGTGCGCGACGGAGAGAGCCCTATCATGGGCGGCGTGGCGGCGCAGGTCGATGTCACGGTAGCCAAGGCGGTGGAACGGGCGTTGTGCGACAGCGAGGAGCGCCTGCGCAGCCCCGACGCCAATCTCAAGCGTTCGGGGCGAAGCAGGCTCGGCATCTGGCCACCCACACGGACCGGCTCGGACATAGTGTGTCCGCAAGTCAGCCGTGTTCCTGGCGTCTAAGAGCCTGACTCGGAACTCTTTCAGCATGCGCAATGGCTTGCGATGCGGCGGGTGAGGAGGCGTAT
>NZ_VDFU01000044.1 GCF_006152115.1 Rubellimicrobium rubrum
GCTGGGATGAATGGAGAACTTGGTCGCATCGGCCCCGCCTACGATGATCCAGGTCACCGGCTCATCGGCCGTGTAGGTGTCCACCGCCGTTTGGTTGTCCGGGACCGACTTCGTGGTCGGGCCGGCCAGCACGGGTGCACTGTCGTCGAGGTCGAGAACCGTCACGGCGACAGCTTGCGTGCTCGTGTTGTTGGCTGCATCCGTCGCCGTGAGGACCACGTCATAGACGTTGTTGGCGCCGCTGTCGGCCGGTGTCTCAAAATCCGGAGCCATCTGGAACGTCAGGGCCCCAGTTGCCGGGTTGACGGCGAACTTGCCCGCGTCCGCGCCCCCGGTGATGGACCAGGTCACCCCCTCATCGGCGGTGAAGGTCGCCACGGTTGTCGTACCCTCGTTCACGGACTTGGCCGAGGCGACCGCACCCGCTCCGCCCGATGGGCCGGTGATCTGGGGCGCCACCTCGTCGAGGTCGAGGACCGTCACAGCAACGCTCTGCTGGCTCGCATTGCTGGCCGCATCGACAGCTTTGACGACCAGGTCATAGACGTTGTTGGTGCCGCTGTCGGTCGGTGTCTCGTAATCAGGCGCCGCAACAAAGGTGAGCGCACCCGTGCTGGCATTGATCGTGAACTTGCTCTGATCCGCGCCTCCGACGATGGACCAGGTGACCGGCTCGTTGGCCGCGAGCGTGGCGACCGCCGTCGTGCCCTCGATCACGGACTTGGCCGAGGCGGTCGCGCCGGGCATGCCCGAAGGTCCGGTGATGAGGGGCGCAGCCTCATCGATGTCAGCCACTGTCACTGTGACGGTCTGCTGGCCCGTGTAGCCGTTCGCATCGGTGGCCAGAATGGTCACGATGTAGGTGTTGTTCACATCCGAGTCGTTGGGTGCCTCAAAGTCCGGCGCAGCAGCAAAGGTGAGCGCGCCTGTTGTCGGGTTGATCGTGAACTTGCCGGCATCGGTGCCACCCTGGATAGACCAGGTGACCGTCCTGTTGGCTGTCAGCGTAGCCACAGCCGTTTGGTTCTCGTTCACCGTCTTGGCCGAGGTCGCGGCTCCGTCAGTGCCGGACGGCCCGGTGATCTGGGGACCACTGGCCCGCGTCGTCGTCAGATAGCTATTGAGCGCGTCGAGGAGGCCGTTGGTGGCGGCGTTGCCGCTGACGCTCGAGCCGTCCGAGTAGGCTTGGGACGAGCCGATGATCCGCAGCCCGTAGTTGCTGGTGGCATCCAGCGTCATGGAGAACTGATTGCTCGATCCATAGGTGATCGTGCGGGCCGGATTGGTCGGATCAGGGATAAAGCCGAACGCATCAAGCGTGCTGCCCTGGGTGTCGCGCCAGTTGATGGCGCCGGGAACGTCGATCACCGTTCCATCATCGAAGGTGAGGCGCAGCGTGCCAGGGATGTCGTTGCCCTGAGCCGTGAACTGACCACTGGTCGAAGGCTGGCTGAACGTAGCCCTGTCAATCTCCAGCGTGCTGAAGATCCGGATGTTGGTGGCCGAATTGTTGCTCGACCCCACGGTGCCGATGAACCCTTCAGGGAACGGCACCGACACGCTCTGGGCGTAAACCGCCGATGCGGTCGAAACGAGGAAAAGAAACGAAGCGGAGATAACGCTCCGCAGACCGGTATGCTTCACGGTGGTGCCGTCCCCAGACATGGCGATTGTTGATGGCTTGCGCCTTGTCGGGACCAGTGAGCCGGGATTGTGGCGCCAGTCTGACTTGCTGACGGCGGCTCAAGGACGGCGCGAGGAGCAGGAATTTGCGGGTAGCATGGCAACAGCGAGGTGGGTTGTTGCACACCCATCAAAGCCGCGCTTGCTCTGGGAAATCCAAGCACAGCAGTGGCTTCGCTTATCTGTCTCTCACCTGCGCAACCTTCGTATGTTGGACATCTGTGGAGAGGGCGGGCTAGCTACCTTTTTCGAGGCACTTTCCTGTCAGAAAACCGCGTCCGGAAATCAGTTGTCCGAGATACCCTGTCCGGCTACTATCCTGACATGCTGATCGGATACGCCCGCGTCTGGACGGACGACCAGAACCTGGACCTGCAGAGGAACGTTCTCTCGCGGGCGGGGTGCAAGCGGGTGTTCGAGGAGAAGGAGAGCGGGCGCGCCGGGACCAAGCGCCCTGCCCTAGCAGGCTGCTGAAGAAGTCTCGAGAACGGACCAGTTTCCCGGCGCGCGCGGCCTGAAGGAGGCTGACGTGCTTGGTTACGAGAGCCGCTTGTGGGGCTTTGCCGGGTCACGCAGCCAGCAGGCGTGGCAGCCGGGCGAGGTTGCAGGCGGTCATGGTGAGGGTGAAGCGGGCACGGACGCGCTCGACGCCGCGATAGACCGTCTGTGCCATCCTGCCGACGGTCTTGGCCCAGCCGAAGGGTTCCTCGATCTTCTTGCGGCGCCTCTGGGACAGAGCGCAGCCTTGGTGGCGAGTGGTGCGTCCGTCGATGGCAGAGTGGCTTGCCTCCTGTGCGACATGCGGGGTCACGCAGGCTCGCCTGAGATCAGCCATGAAGTCCGCGCTGTCGTAGCCCTTGTCGGCGCCGAGAGTGAGGCGACGGGTCGAGCCTGGCGAGTGTTGGTGGATCATGTCCAGTGCAGCCCGGCGCTCGGCTTGGCTGTCGGCCTGCGTCAAGTCCGTCTGGACGATGGGGCCGCTGCGGTTCTCCATCAGGGTATTGTCTATGAAACAGAGCATCGCACCCGTGCCGGGCGACTTCTTGTAGAGCTTGGCCTCGGGATCGGTGGTAGAAGCGTGGGTGGCGTTCGACCGCTTCTCGCCTCGGAAGTCGACCTCGGCATTGCGGTCTCTACGGGCAGGACGGGTCATCGAAGCGGTCTCAGGTTGGGGCTGGTCGGGAGCGCCTGCGGTGCGGGTGGAGGTCGGATCGCCCGGCCCGCTGTCGTCATCGGGTGGGGCATCCTCACCCTTCGCCTGGAAGCTCTTCATTGAGGCCCAGGCTTTTACCAGGGTGCCGTCGACCGAGAAGTGCTCGTCCGACAGCAACGGTGAAACCTCGCGATGCGCCAGGATCGCGGCCAGAAACTTGCGCGACATCTCCGTGGTCAGGAGCCGATCCCGGTTCTTGGTGAACACGGTCGGGACCCACACCGGATCGTCGATGCCCAGGCCCACGAATCAGCGAAACAGCAGGTTGTAGTGCATCTGCTCCATGAGCTGCCGCTCGGAGCGGACCGAGAACAGGATCTGGATCAGGCTCGCCCGCAGCAGCCGTTCTGGGGCGATGGACGGACCACCCTCGGCCGCATAAAGCCGGTCGAACTCGGCATCGAGGCTCGCCAGCGCCTCGTTGACGATCCGCCGGACCCCGCGCAGCGGGTGCCTGGCGGGAATGCGCTCCTCAAGGTCGACATAGCTGAACAGCGACCCCGTGGCCTCGCCCGTCCCGCGCATCTCCGCCCCTATCTGCCCTGGAGCGGTGAAGCATGTCCTCCTAAACGCGTCGAGGGCTGAGTTCTTCAGCAGCCTGCTAAAGCCACATCTATGCGGCACGGAGCTGTCCCGTGTTAGTGGACCTCCTTGGCATGGTAATGTTCTGCGGCTTTGTTGCGCAAATCGCCTGACGGACGGAGCTCCCCTTTCCCCGAACAGACTTACCCCACGGGTTCGGTGACGAGTCGGCCGAGGGCCGTGAAGCCGTTCAGCACGGCCACTCGGACGTGGAACTCGGCGACCTGACGGTGGAAGTCCCGAGCTGTGAGGCGCTGGCCCAAAAGTTTCAGGCAATGCATCGTCGTCTCTGCGCGGCTGTGGCGGTGGTAGCCGCTCCATCGTCGCCAGATGGTTCGACCAAGGCGCTTTGAAGCGCGCAGGGCCTCGTTGCGCGCGACCGCACCGGCGCTGTCGGGCTTCCAGGGTTTGGCGTTCTTGCGGGGCGGCATGACGGCATGTGCTCCGCGCCCCGCGATGGCGTCATGGCACTTGCGGGTGTCGTAGGCCCCGTCGGCGGTGACGCTGCCGATCTCCTGATCGGGTGGGATCTGGTCGAGCAGCTCGGGGAGCACGGGGGGGGCGTCGCCCATGTCGCTGGTGGTGAACTCGGCCGCCCGGATCTCCAGTGTCTGCTTGTCGATACCGATGTGGATCTTGCGCCAGACGCGGCTTTGGAGCCACCGTGCTTGCGGGCGTTCCACTCGCCTTAGCCTTCAACCTTGATCCCGGTGCTGTCGATCAAGAGGTGTAACGGGCTACCTCATCTCCAATAAGGGATGTCGACCTTCAGCGTCTTCTGGCGGCGGCACAGGGTGCTGAAGTCGGGCACCGCCCAGTTCAGGCCGATCAGCCGCAAAAGGCTCTCGACTATCCCTGTCGTCTGCTTGAGCGCCAAGCCGAACAGGACCTTGATCGTCAGGCAGGTCTGGATCGCCGCATCGCTGTATGCGGGCTGCCGACCATGCTTGCCAGTCGGCGCGGCCTCTCACGCCATCGCAGGGTCGAACCAGATCGTCAGCGACCCGCGCCGCTTCAGCGCCTCGTTGTAGTCGGGCCAATTCCGGGTCTTGTACACGGGAGGTGCGGGTCTGCTCGTGCAGCCCAGCTATCTTGATGGACTTACAAAGTGAATTCCCTCAGGCGATTTGCGCAACATAGCCGCAAGGAAAGGGCGTTTTGCCCGTCTCCCTGCACCTACAAGACTTGGTCGAGACGCCGTCCCCGCGGAGGCTGGGGAGACTCGGCGCAACCTTCGCCCCGAGTCTCGGGCTCAAGTTGCGCCGCTGGTGGGTCTTATGACCCGATTCACACAAAGGGGCTGCCTGGTTCAGCTACAGCCGCTGGTACCGCCGCAGGTGTTGCACTTCATGCAGGTGCCGTTCCGGACCAAGGTGTAGTTGCCGCATTCACCGCAAGGATCGCCTTCATAGCCTTGGATGCGGGCCTTGTCGCGAGCGCTGATAGTTCCGGTCGCAAGCGCCGTGGCGGACGTCGCGGGATCGTAGCTGGTCGTCGCCTCAGTGACGGTGAAGGTGCCGTTCAACATGGCAAGGTCCTGCGGCAGCCGCTTGCGCAGATACCCCGTCGAGCTGATCTGCTTGAGCACTGCTATGGACCGTGACGCCGCCGTGTCGCTCACCGGAGAGACGTTCCGCTCGGCCTCGCCATGCCCCAGTTCGTCGAAGCTCGGCCCCTTGGGGGCAACGTGGGCGAGGTCGGTGCGGTCCAGGTAGGAGATCGCCAGTTCGCGGAAGATGTAGTCGAGGATCGACGTGGCAGACTTGATCGAGTCGTTGCCCTGCACCATGCCTGCCGGCTCGAAGCGGGTGAAGGTGAAGGCATCCACGAACTCCTCCAGCGGTACCCCGTACTGAAGGCCGACCGACACGGCGATGGCGAAGTTGTTCATCATCGCCCGGAAGCCCGCGCCTTCCTTGTGCATGTCGAGGAAGATCTCGCCCAGGCGGCCGTCGCCGTACTCGCCCGTGCGGAGATAAACCTTATGGCCGCCGATGATCGCCTTTTGAGTGTATCCCTTGCGGCGAGCCGGGAGCTTGTCACGCTCGCGGGTGCGGATCTCGCGGACGACGATCTTTTCCACGATCTTCTCGGCCAGGACGGCAACCTTCTCGGGTACCGAGCCCGAGGCCAGCACCTCCTCGGCCTCATCGTCACCGTCGATCAGGGCGGCCGCCAGCGGTTGCGACAGCTTGGAGCCGTCGCGGTAGAGCGCGTTGGCCTTCACTCCCAGGGACCAGGACAACATGTAGGCGTCCTGGCAGTCCTGGATGGTCGCGGAGTTGGCCATATTGATCGTCTTGGAGATCGCACCCGAGATGAAGCTCTGCGCTGCCGCCATCATCGTGATGTGCGATTCGACCGACAGGTACCTCTTGCCCTTCTTGCCGCAAGGGTTGGCGCAATCGAACACCGACAGATGCTCGTCCTGCAGGTGGGGGGCGCCCTCCAGGGTCATGGTCCCGCAGACATGGTCGTTCGCAGCTTCGATTTGTGCCTTTGTAAAGCCCAGGTGGCGAAGCAGATCGAAGCCTGGATCGGTCAGCTTGGCGGCCGGGATGCCCAGAGTTCTGGTGCAGAACTCCTCGCCCAGGGTCCACTGGTTAAAGACGAAGCGGATGTCGAAGGCCTGCGGCAGGGCGGCCTCGATCTTTTCAAGCTCCTCGGGCCCGAAGCCGTGCCCAACCAGCGCCGTGTGGTTGATGCCCGGGGCATTGCCGAGCGTGCGGTGACCCACGGCGTAAGCGATGATTTCCTCGATCTGGGCCGACGAGTAGCCAAGCTTATCCAGCGCGGCCGGGACCGACTGGTTGATGATCTTGAAGTAGCCGCCACCCGCGAGTTTCTTGAACTTCACCAGGGCGAAGTCTGGCTCGATGCCCGTGGTATCGCAGTCCATCACCAGGCCGATCGTACCGGTGGGCGCGATGACCGTCGTCTGCGCGTTGCGGTAGCCATGCGCCTCGCCCAAGGTCAGCGCGTCGTCCCAGGCCTGCATGGCCAGTTCCGACAGCCGCGCATCCGGGCAGTTGGCATGGTCCAGCGGCACCGGCTTCACTGCCAGGTTCTCGTAGCCCCCCGTTTGGCCGTGGGCCGCGCGGCGGTGGTTCCGAATAACCCGAAGCATGGATTCGCGGTTGCGCTCGTAACCGGCGAAGGCGCCCCGCTCGGACGCGATCTCGGCGGAGGTCGCATACGCGGTCCCGGTCATGATGGCCGTCAGCGCACCGCAGAGCGCCCGCCCCTTCGCGGAGTCGTAGCCCAGGCCCATGTTCATCAGCAGGCCGCCGATATTGGCATAGCCCAGACCCAGGGTCCGGAAGTCGTAGGACAGCTGCGCGATCTCCTTGGAGGGAAACTGCGCCATCGTGACGCTGATCTCGAGGGTCAGGGTCCAGAGCTTGGTTGCGTGGATGTACCGGGCAGCGTCGAACTCCTCGCCGGTCCAGAAGGTCAGAAGGTTCAGCGAGGCAAGGTTGCAGGCCGTGTCATCGAGGAACATGTATTCCGAGCACGGGTTCGAACCCCGGATCGGCCCGTCGGCCGGGCAGGTGTGCCACGCGTTGACGGTGTCGTGGAATTGGATGCCAGGGTCGGCGCAGGCCCATGCGGCGTGGCCGATCTGATCCCAGAGATCCCGGGCCTTGAGGGACTTGGTGACCTTGCCGTCCCGGCGTGCCTTGAGTTGCCAGTCGCCATCCGCCTCCACGGCGCGCAGGTAGGCGTCGGTCACGCGGATCGAGTTGTTGGAGTTCTGACCCGAGACTGAAGCATAAGCCTCCGAGTCCCAGTCGGTGTCATAGGTGGGGAACTCGATGTGATCGAAGCCCTGCTTCGCGTAGTCGAGCACGCGCTTGATATAGGTTTCGGGAATGGCCGAGTTCTTGGCTTCCCGGACCGCAGCCTTGAGCGCACCATTCTGCGCAGGGTCGTAGGCGTCCTCAGGGCGGCCATCCCAAGCCTTCAGCGCGGCGAAGATGCCGTTCAGCCGCTTCTCATGCATCTTGGAGCCGGCGACGATCGAGGCGACCTTCTGCTCCTCGATGACCTTCCAGTTGATGAATGCCTCGATGTCGGGGTGGTCGGCATCGACGATCACCATCTTGGCCGCGCGACGGGTGGTGCCGCCGGACTTGATCGCACCGGCCGCACGGTCGCCGATCTTGAGAAAGCCCATGAGACCGGACGACTTGCCGCCGCCCGACAGCTTCTCCCCCTCGCCGCGCAGCGAGGAGAAGTTCGTCCCGGTGCCGGAGCCGTATTTGAAGAGCCGGGCCTCGCGCACCCAAAGATCCATGATCCCGCCCTCGTTCACGAGGTCGTCGGCCACGGACTGGATGAAGCAGGCGTGTGGCTGCGGATGTTCGTAGGCGGACTGGGAGCGCACCAGTTCGCCCGACCGGTAGTCCACATAGTAGTGGCCCTGGGCGGGACCGTCGATGCCATAGGCCCAATGCAGCCCGGTGTTGAACCACTGGGGCGAGTTCGGCGCGCCCATCTGGCGGGCCAGCATGTGCCGCATCTCGTCGTAGTAGGCGTGGGCATCGGATTCGGCGGTGAAGTACCCGCCCTTCCAACCCCAATAGGCCCAGGCGCCAGCAAGGCGGTCGAAGACCTGCTTGGCCGAAGTTTCGCCGGCCAGAGCCGATCCTTTGGCGGCCTTGCTGCGCCACAGGAACTCGGGCACGCCCTCCTCCTTCACGCGCGTCACGGCCACTGGCACGCCGGCCTTGCGGAAGTACTTCTGGGCAATCACGTCCGCCGCGACCTGGGACCAAGCCTCGGGCACCTCGAGGGTGTCGAGCTTGAAGACGGTCGTTCCGTCCGGGTTCCGGATCTCGGATGCGGTGGTGCGGAACGGGATCCCTTCATAAGCATCCCGCCCTTCGGTGGTGAATGCACGCGTGATCTTCATTTCGGCCTCCTACGCCGCTCGAGTTCCGTCCTGCGGACAGGGTTGGGCCTTCGGCCCGCATTGCTGCGCGCCGTCACGAACCGACCGGTCCGCAGCTTTCCTTGTCCGTCTTCGCCCGTCGGATACCACCACATCTTGTGGTTGGCTACTGCACCAACACACTCTGTCGCAAGCCGTTCCTCTCGAACAAGTGAATCATGCTGTGGACAAGACGTTTTTCGAGTTTGACTCTCGGCTGCATCAGAGTCCGAGAGAACAGCCCCGATTCTCCGGCACCAGCCCACACGGTTATCCACAGGCCCGTGTCGTCCCTGTAACGGGTCAGGAGATTGTCGAAGCCTCGCGACCCCAGTTCTCGGACAGCTCTGACACCTGATCCGAGAGCCCGCGCCCGCTCAGTTTATCCAGCAGGACTTCCGGAGTTCGTTCATCCGACCCACCCGCCATGCGAATCGAAGAAGTCGAGCAGATGACCCGACAGACCGCTCCGGGGATTGAACTGCAAGGTGGTTAGCAGAATGTTACCGCACTCCGACTTCCTGCAGGTCGGACAACATGAGCTCCAGCCTTCGACCCCCGACTGCCTTGGGCCGCACCGTCTCAACCGACGCAACTCCCACAGGAAGGCTACTCACAAAGAGGTATGGCTGCCTCAGGACCAAGACTGTCCAGACAAAGACTAGCCGACCGCCTTGGAACTATGTGCGGAAAAGAAGCGGCCGGACTGCAGTCTCCTGCACCCCGGCCGATCTGACGGGCCCTTGTTGACCCGCTTTCCTTTCATGGTCGGGGCGGAGAGATTCGAACTCCCGACCCTCTGCTCCCAAAGCAGATGCGCTACCAGACTGCGCTACGCCCCGAACCTGCCCCCTCATAAGGCAGGCCGGAGCGATTGCAAAGACCGTGTCAGACCAGGATGTGGTCTTCCAGTTGGGCTGCAGTGACGCCGCTATCCAGTTTGATCGCGTACTCGGCCAACACGTCCTTATCGACGCTGATCTCCAGCCTGTCGCCCGAGTCGTTGAACCGGACCTGATTGCTCCCAGTGAAGTTCGACTGGCCGATGTATGTCAGGTTCAGAGCCCTGAGATTGATATCGTCGCCAAGGCTGAAGTCGGTGATCACGTCGGCTGTGCTGCCCAGGCCCAGGTCGCTCCGCGACGTGAAGACAAATACGTCGTCCCCAGCGCCGCCGGTCAGATCATCCGCGCCCGACGAGCCGATCAGCGTGTCGACCCCGTCGCCACCGCTCAGGGAGTCGTTGCCGCTTCCCCCCATCAGCGAGTCGTCGCCGTCGCCGCCGAAAAGCTTGTCCGCACCATTCCCGCCGTTCAGGACATCCCTGTCCGTGCCGCCGTTCAGAGTATCCGCTCCGTCGCCGCCCAACAGGCTGTCGTTCCCGCCAAACCCGCTGAGGGTGTCGTCCCCAAGTTCACCAAGAAGCTTCTCGGCGACCCCGGTAGTGCTGCGGCCTTTGATCAAGTCATTGCCCGCGCCACCTGCAAAGACTGAGATCCCGCTGATTGTAAGATTTAGCTTGCCCTCACCGACGGCGATGGTGTCGTTTCCACCGTTGCCTGCGACGATGACGTTCATGCCGGTCGCCTTGAGCACCTCAATGTTGCTTCCAAGATTCGCAGCGTAGATCTTAACGTTGGCTACCGTGACCAGGACCGTGTCCGTGTCGTCGGTCGAAGCACCACTGTCCGAGATCACATCCGAACCACTGCTCGAAGCGATGATGTAGGTATCGCTGCCGTCGCCACCGTTCAGGCTGTCGTCACCGGCTCCGCCGTCCAGACGGTCGCTCCCTGCTCCCCCCTGCAGAGTGTCATTCCCAACGCCGCCGATCAGGGTGTCGGACCCAATGTCGCCCATGAGCAGATCAACACCGTCGCCGCCGCTCAGGGTGTCGCTGCCATCTTTCCCGTCGAGGGTGTCGTCGCCCGCGCCGCCGTAAATTCGGTCGCCCCGAGTGCTGCCGGTCAGCACGTCATTGCCGGCATAGCCAGCCAGAGCGAAGAAGTCCGAGATGATGACGGGCGAGGTCTGGCCGAGGTTGATCGAGTCGTTGCCGGCATCACCGGTCAGCGTCAGATTGTAGCCGTCCGCTTCGAGGAACTCGATCCCACTTACCGCAAACCGGTTGTAGTTGACCGCCCCGTTGGCGAAGGTCATGAGCACCTTGTCCGCAGCGCCGTCTGTGTCTGTGATCGTATCCAGGCTGCCACTGCTAGCGAACACATAGGTGTCGTTGCCGGCACCGCCGTTGAGAGCATCGGTCCCCAACCCCCCATCGAGCCGGTCATCGCCGTCATCGCCGTTCAGCGTGTCGGCTCCGACACCGCCCTGAAGGATGTCGCTGCCGAGGCCGCCGTTCAGGACGTCGTCGTCGTTGCCGCCGTCCAGGGTATCGCCGTCGGCGTTGCCCGTCAGGGTATCCGCGCCGTCGCCGCCGAGAAGGCGGTCACTGCCTGCGCCGCCGGTCAGCGTGTCATTGCCGCCCAGACCAGAGATAGCGGCCCAGCCGCTAAGCGCAATGGCTCCAGCGCTTCGGTCAATAACGTTGCTGTTCTCGTTCCCGGTCAGAACATTGCCGTACCCAGTGGACTTGAGATTCTCAATGCCCTTGCCACGAACCAGTTCGTAGCTGAACGTGGTGTTCGAGGCGGCAACCTGGACGGTGTCATTGCCCGCTCCTACGGCCTCGTTGAAGACATCAAGGCCATCGCCGAAGTTGACCACATAGGTGTCGTTTCCGTCGCCACCGGCCAACGAGTCGTTGCCGGCCCCACCATAAAGAGTGTCGTCGCCCTTGCCGCCGGAAATGGTATCGGTGCCTTCGCGCCCATACAGCGTATCGTTGCCACCATCTGCAGTGTCATTGACATCCCCATGCAGGCGGTCGTCGCCTTCGCCACCATCGAGATAGTCGTTCCCTACACCGCCCAAGAGGGAGTCGTTGCCGTCCACGCCGCCGATGATGTCGTTGCCATCATTACCGTCGAGCAAGTCATTATCGCCCTGGCCGCTGAGGTAGTCGTTGCCAGCACCGCCCTGGATGTTATCAAGCCCCGCGCCGCCTAGCAGGCTATCGCGCCCAGCATTGCCGAACAGTGTATCGTTGCCATCCTCACCATTGATCGCATCGGCGCCGGTGCCGCCCTGGACCGAGTCGTTCCCGGCTCCCAGAGACCATGAGGCATTGCCCGTCAGGTATGAAGAGACTGCAGCCGTGTTGGCCGCAGCCGATCCGGTGATCGACCAGCTTTGCAGGCCAAGCAGTTTCTCAAGCGCAAAGGTGTCCGCGCCGCTGGTGGCGGTCTCGGCCGCGATTGCGGTCTTGATGTCCGTGACCGACAGGGCGAGGCCGGTTAGCGTGTAGTCCGCTACCGAGGACGTGACGGAGGTGATTCCTGTAATCGTGCCGCCTTCGAGCTTGTTGCTGGCGTCATAGGTCAAGGCAGTCCCGGTCAGAGTGAAGGTCGTGCTGCCAATTGCGTAGCTCAGGCTTGTCGTGGTTCGAGTGCTCAGGGTAGCGGTCTTCAAACCTTCGAGGGCAGCAAGGAATCCGAGCAGATTTCCATTCGGCGATCCAATTACCATACTAGGCATAGCACATTCCCTCTGCTGCGAGCCGCACAGTTTCCATTCACCAGCCCGGTTAATGATTAGGGCCAGCCATATCTTCGGATGAGGGTTGTGTAACCAACGCGATCCCTTTGCGTCAATGAATCAATGATGGCTTGAATGCAGCATAACTGGACGCAAATTGTCTCTTTGAGCACGTGAGGCTATCGAATTAGTCGATGATAGGGCGCAATTACGGCCAATTCGCCATAATATTCTCGATCTGGTCCTTAGTGTGGCTGAATTTGAGCAAAGCTGCCTTTGCCACAATGTCTAATTCGCCAGTCCGGAGCGAGCCAACGTGGCCTGGAGCATTCCGCAAATCTTAACTGCCGCCACCAGGGCGCAGAGAGACGGAGACCTCACGTGAGGCAGCGCACGCCGGGAGCATGGGTCAGGCTACGGACCCGCCCCTCACGGGCAGGGCAAGGCGGCCCCTACGCCGATCGAAGGGTGCTGCATCCGGTCGCCGACCTCGATCCCCAGGCGGTCAACCAATCCGCCATTGACCTCTAGGACGAACTGGACGTCATCTCCACCGGGGATCGGCGTGCGATCCATGGGAACAGCGTTCTCGTGGATGGCCAAGACCGTGCCATCGGATCTGGCAAAGATCATGTCGAGCGGGATGAGGGTGTTCTCCATCCAGAAGGCCACGCTCTGGGGAGCGTCATAGACGAAGAGCATTCCCGCCAGAGTGTCCATCCGCTCAACGTTCATGAGCCCCTGGGCTCGTTCGGGAACGTCGTCCGCGACCTGGACCGTGAAACTCACCCGACCGAAGTCGCCGTCAATGGTGACCCGGTCGTCGCGACATTCGGCCGATGCGTTCGAGCCGAGGACAGCGAGAAGGATGGCCCAGGCCGACCGCTTCATGGCAATGCCCGCCCGGCCGTGTCCCAAGCCAGGATGTCGATCGCCAGCCTTCCGCGTTTCCCGTCGACGACCCGCAAGCCTATGGCCTCCCCCGGGGCCAGATCGGCAAAACCGGACTTCCGCAGCACCTCGATGTGCAGGAACACGTCCTCGTCAGAGCCCCAAACATTGGCGAACCCGAAACCCTTGCCCTTGTCGAACCACTTCACGCGCGCCGGCTCCAGCGGCTGCTGCGACAGCAGGGAGGGGTCCATGTCGGCGAGGTCCGACAATCCCGAACCGGGCGGGACGTCCGGCGGCTCGATACCCAAGACCGTCGTGGCCTGCATCCCCCGCTCGGTTCGGGCGGCCTGAACCGTTATGGCCGATCCGTCGGCAACCGTGCTCTGGCCGAAGCTCCTCAGGACGTTGGCGTGCAGAAGGATATCCGGCCCGCCGCCCTCGGCGACAACGAAGCCAAACCCCTTGCCGGGATCGAACCACTTCACATGACCGCGGACGATCAGAGGTCCGCTCGGGTCTTCAGACATATCTCGCAGTCTCGCTTGCCGAGCCGGCAGAAGGCCCGGCCAAAGATTAGGTCAGAGTTCCACACGCAACTCGCTAACGGGCGTCAGCTATCCTACAACGTCAGGACTGGCACGACTAACAAAAAGTCAGGGATTGAGACGTGTTACCGTCCAATCCGAGTCGACGTCCCCTCGCGTCCAACGGAAGCGGTCATGCAGCCGGAACGGACCATCGGCCCAGAATTCCAGCTCCAAGGGCGTCAGTCGGTAGCCGCCCCAGAACGGCGGCCGCGGCGGGTTGGTGCCCAGCCGTGCGGTCACCTTCGCCACCTCGGCAAGCAGCGAGCCGCGGGAGTCCAGGGGACGGGACTGGCGGGATGCCCAGGCGCCAAGTCGGCTCTGGAGCGACCGCGACGCATAATAGGCGTCGGCCTGGGGCCCTTCGACTCGCTCGACCGGGCCTCGGACGCGCACTTGGCGGCGCAGGCTCTTCCAGTGCATCACGAAAGCGGCCCGCCCAGCCCCGTCCAACTCCTCGGCTTTGCTGCTCTCGTAGTTGGTGTAGAATACGAAGCCCTGTGCCTCGATCTCCTTGAGGAGCACCATTCGGACGTTGGGAAGGCCCGATGCGTCCACCGTCGCAAGCGCGATGGCACTCGGATCGTTGGGCTCGGTCCGTTCAGCCTCCCCGAGCCAGGCCCGGGCAATGGCAAAAGGATCGTCGCCTGCGAATATGCCTGTGCGTTCGGTCACGCGTAGTCCCTCCGGCGTCTCGGGGGATAGAACCCTGCCCGTCAGCAGATGCAAGGCCAGACTGCCCTGCGACGCAACGGAACCCACGTCACGCCTTGGGGGCAGGCGACCCTTGATGGTACACAACCGTTCGCCTACACCCGCCGGAACGCCACCAAGGAGGGAAGGCCGCATGCAGACGGATCTGCTCAAGGGCAAGCGCGGCCTCATCATGGGGCTGGCCAACGACAAGTCCATCGCCTGGGGCATTGCCAAGGCTTGCCGCGAGGCGGGTGCGGAGCTTGCCTTTTCTTATCAGGGGGACGCCCTTCTCAAGCGCGTGACGCCGCTTGCCGCGGAGGTTGGGTCGGACATCGTGCTGCCCTGCGACGTGGGAAGCATGGAGTCGATCGATGCCTTGTTCACCGCCCTCAAGGACCGGTGGGGTACGCTCGACTTTCTTGTCCACGCCATCGGTTTCTCAGATAAGGAGCAGCTGCGGGGCCGGTACGTCGATACGACCCGCGACAACTTCCTCCTGACCATGGACATCTCGGTCTTTTCGTTCACGGCCGTCGTGAACCGTGCCGAGAAGATGATGACCGAAGGAGGCTCCTGCCTGACGCTCACCTATTATGGGGCCGAGCGGGTCATGCCGCACTACAACGTCATGGGTGTTGCCAAGGCCGCGCTGGAAGCCTCTGTGCGCTACATGGCCGAGGATCTCGGCAAGACCGGCGTCCGGGTCAACGCCATCAGCGCGGGCCCGATCAAAACCCTGGCCGCATCGGGCATTGGCGACTTCCGCTACATCCTCAAGTGGAACGAGCTGAACTCACCCCTGCGCCGCAACGTGACCCAGGAGGAGGTCGGCAAATCGGCGCTGTACCTCCTCTCGGACCTCGGCAGCGCTGTCACCGGCGAGGTCCTGCATGTGGACGCTGGGTATCATGTCGTCGGAATGAAGGCCGTGGACGCTCCGGACATCTCCGGTCAGACCTGATGGCTTCGCCGCCCAGGACCGGTTGGCAACCATGGACGGCGTGACGCTCGCCCAGATGGGTCTCTTCGTCGCTACCCTGTCGGTCGCGATCCTGTCGCCAGGGCCAGGCATCGTGGCGGTGTCACAGGCCGCCTTCAGCCTCGGACGCCGCGGCGCCCTGCCCTATGCCCTGGGTCTTGCGATAGGGGCATCCGCTTGGTGCCTTGTGGCGCTCCTCGGGCTGACCGTCGTTTTCGAAGCCCTGCCGCTGGCCTTGTCGGCCTTCCATGTCGCAGGCGGCCTGTATCTCTTGTGGATCGCGTTCAAGATGTGGCGTCATGCGGTCGATCCGCTCCCCGCGTCCACGCGCGCGGGACATGGCTTCATGGCCGGGTTCGCCCTCAACGCCTCCAACCCCAAGCCGGGGCTGTTCTATGCCTCGGTACTGCTGTCGATCTTTCCCGACCTGAACGGCTTTGGTCCCAACGCTTCGGTCTACGCCGTCGCGCTCGGGGTCGAACTCGCCTTTTACCTGTCGCTTGCCGCCGTCCTATCCGCCGCGGCGATCCGGACCCGCTACTTCGCGCTGAAGCCCTGGATCGATCGTGCGGCAGCCCTCATGATCGCGGCTCTCGGCGTCCTTCTGATCCTGCGCCACTGACCGAACGGATATCTCCATGACCGACCGCCTCCCCCACGAGAAAGGCTTCCACATCTCCTGGGACCAGATCCACAGGGACAGTCGGGCGTTGGCCTGGCGGCTCGATGGCCAGGGACCTGACGCGGGTGCCTGGAAGGCCGTCGTCGCGATCACCCGCGGTGGAATGGCCCCCGCGATGATCGTGAGCCGCGAGCTGGGCATTCGCACCGTGGATACTATCAGCGTCCAAAGCTACAATCACCAGTCCCAGTCAGAGGCCAAGGTCCTCAAGGCCCCTGACGCGGAGCTGATGGGAGACGGCACGGGCATCCTGATCGTCGATGATCTGGTCGATTCGGGCCGGACCCTGGAGCTTGTCCGGCAGATGTATCCGAAGGCTCATTTTGCGACCGTCTACGCCAAGCCAAAGGGCAAGCCGCAGGTGAACACCTATATCACCGAGGTCAGCCAGGACACTTGGATCTTCTTTCCCTGGGACATGGCCCTTCAATACGTCGAGCCCTATCGCGGCCGGGACTGACATCGACCATCGCGGCTCTGCACCTTGCCGTGGACGGAGCCGCCCCTCGTGCCCGGAGGTAGCCTAATGACGTTCGCACGAACCACTACAACCTTCGCCCCTCCCGTCATGGAGGCGCGGCGCTGGCTCGATGGCGTGGAGTTCCCGCCCGACCGCCCGCTGATCAACGTGAGCCAAGCTGCCCCGGTCGACCCGCCCCCTGCCCCCCTCCGTGCCGCCATGGCGGAGATGGTGCTGTCCGACCCCGCCGTCCATCTGTATGGGCCGGTTCTTGGCCTGCCCCAACTCCGGGCTGAGATCGCGGAACAGTGGTCCGCCTCTTACAGCGGCGCAATCGATCCAGGTCAGGTCGCCATCACATCGGGCTGCAATCAGGCGTACTGCGCAGCGATCGCGACGCTTTGCGCCGAAGGGGATGAGGTCATCCTGCCCGTCCCTTACTACTTCAATCACCGCATGTGGAACGACATGGCCGGGGTCGTCACGGTGCCACTCCGGACCGGTCCTGGCCTCATCCCTGACGCTGACCACGCTGCCGCGCTCGTAACAGAACGGACACGGGCAATTGTGTTGGTTTCCCCAAACAACCCAGGAGGCGCTGAATACTCTGCGGAAACCCTGCGCGCCTTTCTTGAGCTTGCGCGGACGCGGGGGCTCGCATTCATCCTCGATGAGACGTACCGCGACTTCCACTCGCAGGAGGGTGCTCCGCACGACCTGTTCCAGGACCCGGACTGGGCGGACACCCTGATTCAGCTTTACTCCTTCTCCAAAGCCTTCCGGCTGACCGGACATCGGGTCGGGGCCATCCTGTCCTCGCCCGAGCGTTTGTCCGAAGTCGAGAAGTTCCTCGACACCGTCGCCATCTGTCCGGCCCAGATCGGGCAGCATGCGGCGCTCTGGGGCATGCGTCACCTGCGGGACTGGGTTGCGGGCGAGCGGCTCGAAATACTGGACCGTCGCGTGGCGGTGGTTGACGGCTTCCCCCGACTCGCGACCAAGGGGTGGGAGTTGCAGGGCTGTGGCGCCTACTTCGCCTATGTCCGGCACCCCTTCCCCGAACGCTCCGACACCGTGGCCAAGCGACTGGTCCGCGATGCCGGCGTGCTCCTTCTTCCCGGCACGATGTTCATGCCCGACCACATGCCCGACGCCGCGCACGGCCTGCGGATCGCCTTCGCGAACGTGGACCGCCTAGGGATCGCAGCTTTGATCAACAGGCTCGACGCGGTGTCCCCCTGACGCTTGCAGGCGCTCGCGGCCCCGCCTATGCAGAGCCGGCCCCGTGAGAGGGCACGAGGGGGACGAGGCCGATGGCGGCGCGCAAGACCACCAAATGGATCTACTGGCTGATGATGGGGCTCCTCCTGTTGGGGCTCGGAGGCTGGTTCACCGGCGGAGGCCGCGCCCGTGCGACCTCGATCGGGAGCGTCGATGGCCTGGACATCCGTGCCCAGGATTACGCGAACACCCTGCGCAACCAGATGCAGAACATCGGGGAACAGACGGGCCAGGCCCTGACCATGGAGCAGGCCACGGCGATGGGCCTGGACCGTGCGGTGCTGTCCCAAGTCGTGAGCCAGCGGGTACTGGATGCCGAAGCGCAGCGGCTTGGCCTGTCCGTGGGCGACCTTCGCGTGGCCCAGGCGGTTCAATCGACCCCGGCCTTCCAAGGCTTGAACGGAGAGTTTGACCGGCAGGTCTACCGCGAGGCCTTGCGCCGCAACGGACTCGATGAAGGCCGGTTCGAAACCTCCCTCCGGGAGGATACAACCCGCACCATTCTTCAGGCTGCCGTTGTCGGCGGCATGCCGGAACCCACCACTTATGCCGGGATCCTTGCGGCCTACTCCAACGAGACGCGGGGCGTTACCTGGGCCACCGTCGGTCCCGAGGCCGTCGCCAACCGGCCCGAGCCGACAAGCGAGGATCTGCGCGGCTACTACGAAGCTCACCCCGACGAGTTCACCGCCCCCGAACTTCGCGAGATCAGCTATGCTTGGCTGACGCCGGAGATGATTCAGGACGAGTTGCCGGTGGACGATGCGGCCGTGCAGGAGCTTTATGACAGCCGCCTGGACGAGTTCGTTCAGGAGGAGCGTCGTCTGGTCGAACGCCTTGTGTTCCCTGACGATCAGCAGGCCCAAGCCGCGCGGTCGCGACTCGACTCGGGCGAGGCCACCTTCGAGACACTTGTGGAGGAGCGTGGTCTGCTTCTGTCCGACACGGACCTCGGCGACGTGGCGCAAGCCGAGCTCGACGAGGCCGGTGAAGCCGTCTTCGCCGCCCAGACCGGCGACATCGTGGGCCCACTGCCCTCCGCGCTTGGGCCGGCCATGTACCGCGTCAACGCGGTGCTGGCCGCCGACGAGACGACATTCGAGGAAGCTGCCCCCGATCTGCGCATCGAGATCGCCAACGACCGGGCCCGCGATCTGATTGCCGACCTGCGGCCCCAGGTCGAGGACCTGATCGCCGGGGGGGCCAGCATCGAGGATCTCGACAGCCAGACGGACCTCCAGTCCGGGACCATCAAGTGGACCGAGGCGGCAAGCGATGGGCCCGCGGCCTATCAGGAGTTCCGGCAGGCCGCCCAAGCGGCGCAGGAGGGCGACTTCCCCGAGATCGTGGATCTCGCTGACGGAGGACTGTTCGTCCTGCGACTCGACGGCGTGACGCCCCCCGAGTTGCGACCATTCGATGACGTCGCCCCCGAGGTCCGCACGGCTTGGGAGCGGGAAGCCCTGAACGAGGCTGTCGCGGCGCTTGCGCAGTCCAAGGCCGACGCCATTGCCGGCGGAGCCAGCTTCGAGGAGCAGGGCCTTGCTCCCCGCTCCGAACCGGCCCTGAACCGCCGGGGAGCCGTCGAAGGAACCCCGCCGGACTTCGTCGAGACCGCCTTCGCAATGGCCGAGGGCGAGGCGCGCGTCATTCCCGCGGAGGACGGAGCCGTCGTGATGCGGCTGGACACGGTGCAACCCGCAGCGGACGACGCCCCTGCCGTGGTAGCCGAGCAGGCCGCCATTGCGTCGCAGGTGTCGGGCTCAATCTCCCAGGATGTTTTTGCGGCCTTCTCTCAGCAACTGCAGACCGGGGCCGAGATCCGCATCAACGACCAGGCCGTTGCCGCCGTGAACGCGCAGCTGAACTGATGGCTCTCTTCCCCGATTACGAGGCGTTCCGGACGAGCTACGAGGCTGGGCGCAATCAGGTGGTCTGGACCCGGCTCGCCGCCGACCTCGACACGCCGGTTTCCTTGATGCTCAAGCTCGCGGGTGCTGCACGGCATTCCTTCATGCTGGAAAGCGTGACCGGCGGAGAGATACGCGGGCGCTATTCCATCATCGGAATGAACCCCGATCTGGTGTGGGACTGCCGCGGTGCCGTGAGCCGTCTGAACCGGGCCGCCCGTTACGACGATGAAGCGTTCGAGGATCTGCCCGGCTCGCCGGTGGAGACGCTCCGTGCCCTGCTTGCGGAATGCCGGATCGACCTTCCGGAGGAGCTTCCGGCCGCCTCGGCTGGGCTGTTCGGCTATCTGGGTTACGACATGGTCCGCCTTGTCGAGAAGCTGCCAGACCAGCGTCCCGATCCGCTCGGGCTTCCCGACGCCGTGATGCTGCGGCCTTCGGTCGTGGCCGTCCTTGATGGCGTGAAAGGCGATGTGATCCTGGTTGCGCCGGCTTGGACCGGCTCGGGCCTGTCCGCCAAGGCGGCCCATGCTCAGGCGGCAGAGCGCGTAATGGATGCCCAACGTGCGCTCGAACGCGGGGTGCCCCAGGCCGCGCGGGCACTCGGAGCCCCGCGCGAGCCATCGCCGCCGGTGTCCAACTTCACCAAAGCGGGCTACATGGCGGCTGTCGATAAGGCCAAGGAGTACATCCGGGCCGGTGACATCTTCCAGGTGGTCCCTGCGCAGCGCTGGACCCAGACCTTCAGTGAGCCGCCCTTCGCACTGTACCGGAGCCTCCGGCGAACCAACCCATCCCCCTTCATGTTCTTCTTCAACTTCGGGGAGTTCCAGGTGATCGGCGCGTCGCCGGAGATCTTGGTTCGGGTCTTCGGCAAGCAGGTGACGATCCGCCCGATCGCGGGCACTCGTCCACGGGGGGCAACGCCGGAGCAGGATCGGGTCCATGAGGAGTCCCTGCTGGCCGACCAGAAGGAACGGGCCGAGCACCTGATGCTGCTCGACCTCGGGCGCAACGATGTGGGCCGGGTGGCCAAGCCGGGCACCGTCCGCCCGACCGAAACCTTCGTCATCGAACGCTACTCCCACGTCATGCACATCGTGTCGAACGTCGTGGGGGAGCTTGCCGACGATCAGGACGCGCTGTCGGCCTTTTTCGCCGGGATGCCGGCCGGCACTGTCTCGGGCGCGCCCAAGGTGCGGGCCATGCAGATCATCGACGAGCTCGAGCCCGAGAAACGTGGCGTCTATGGCGGCGGCGTGGGCTACTTCTCCGCGAACGGCGACATGGACATGTGCATCGCCCTGCGCACGGCCGTGCTGAAGGGCGATCAGCTTTACATCCAGTCCGGCGGCGGTGTCGTCTATGACAGCGATCCCGAGGCCGAGTACATGGAAACGGTTCACAAGTCGCAGGCTATCCGCAAGGCCGCCGAGGACGCGGCGATGTTCCGTCCCGAGGGGAACTCCTAGTCAGCGCCCGGCACGCCGGCGGGCGGACGTCAGGCCGCCACCGGCTCCACCGAACCAAGGGCCTTTTCTAGAACCTCGATCCCCGCGCCGGGCCGGTTCGCCTCTTCGGACAGGATGCGCCGCCAACTGCGCGCGCCGGGCCGCCCCGTGAACAGCCCCAGCATGTGACGGGTCACCTGATGAAGGCGCCCTCCTGACGCGAGATGGGCCTGCAGATAGGGGATCATGGCGCGGGCGGCAGCCTCGGGGCTTCGGACCGGGTTCTGGGTGCCGAAGACACGTCGATCAGCATCGCCCAGGATCTCCCAAGGCGCGTGGTACGCGGCCCGGCCGACCATCACCCCGTCCAGCCCCTGCTGGAGCAGGGCCTCAACTTCATCAAGGGTCTGCACGCCACCATTTGTCGACAGGTGCAGATCGGGAAACTGCGTTTTCATGGCCACGACCAGCTCATGATCGAGCGGCGGAAGCTCGCGGTTCTCCTTTGGGGAGAGACCCTGGAGCCAGGCTTTGCGGGCGTGGATGGTGACCCGTCGGACGCCTGCCCGCGAGATCGCCTGGAGGAAGCGGGGGAGAGCCACGTGGGGATCTTGGTCGTCGACACCGATCCGGCACTTCACCGTCACTTCGGCGTCGGTTTCCGCCTGCATGGCCCGGACACATTCGGCCACGAGATCAGGCTGCAGCATCAGCACCGCTCCGAAGCAGCCCGACTGCACCCGATCGGACGGGCAGCCGCAGTTCAGGTTGATCTCGGGGTATCCAAACTCCCCGCCGATGCGGGCAGCCGCCGCCAGTTCAAGCGGATCGGACCCGCCGAGTTGGAGAGCCACAGGCTGTTCCTCCCGAGAAAACCCGAGAAGGCGCCTTCGGTCGCCATGCACCACGGCAGCGGCGGTTACCATCTCGGTGTACAAGAGGCTTCGCCCCGAAAGAACCCGGTGGAACGTGCGGCAGTGGCGATCCGTCCAGTCCATCATCGGTGCGACGGACAGGCGGGAAGCTTCTAAGGCACTAATGTCGTTCATTTTTCATTGCTCGCCGCGGGCTGCGTTGGTGACTTTGAACCCTAAGGTTTCCTGAGGTTTCATCAGGTCCGCCGATATGACCGGATGCCGAGTGCTACCGCGTAGCACAACCACCTTGGCCCCGTGGCAGTACATCCGAGGTCCTCCAAGCCGCTCACGATCATGTGATCTTACTCCTTTGATTTCGGGCATCCGGACGCTCTCGGGCCCGCGGCGAAGAACCGAATCTCTGGTCGAACATCATTCTGGTCTGCCCCCTGAAAAGTGGTCCTCCCTGAAGTAGGCTTTCGGGCCTGAGGAGGACGAAGGAATGCCCC
>NZ_VDFU01000045.1 GCF_006152115.1 Rubellimicrobium rubrum
AGCGGGAGGCAGGCAAGCTCGACGCCAGATTGCGTCGGGATTGATGACCATGTGCGCTGGCGGCTGATCTCGAATTCAGTACAGAAGTAGCGGAAGGGGCTGCGTCGGCTTGTGAGGGAGAAGGTAACTGGCCCTCTGCCCCGCTCCAGCTGGGTCTGTTTCACGGGACCGTTTCGGGGCGCAGAAGCCGCTCCGGAAACTTCCACCCGCCCCTTCGCCACATTGAGCGCCCGCTCCGCCGCCATCATGCAGATCGGGCCGCCTACTACGGGCATTCGGGGGGGTATCTCGACTAGAGGTCGAAGTCCCCAGAACTGATCGAGGTGAGGCCCTTCACCAAGACTTCAAAGTCGGCCTTGGCGTCGCCTGTCACGTCCGCTCGCACCAGGATGCCGAGCTCGACGACCTCGAACCAGACCGAATAGTTGGCCGAGGTCTTTCCCGACCAGGCAAAGTCGTTGTCGACGTCGGACGCAGGACGGCAGTCGATGCCCTCAAGATCGATCGTGTCGGAGCCCTTCGTGAAGTTGAAAATCAGGTCACGGCCCCCGCCGACACGGCTGTCGCTGCGCCAGTCGAAGACGAAGTGGTCGCCCTTGTCGTCGCCGCCGCCAAAAAGGAGGTCCTTGCCAGCACCGCCGATCAGCCGGTCATTCCCAGTGCCCGAACGCAGCTCGTCGTCGCCTGTCCCGCCGCGGAGCTGGTCGTCTCCACTATCACCAGCAAGCGTGTCCATGCCCGCATCGCCCGCCAAGTTGTCGTTCTGAAAGCCACCGCTCAGGATGTCGTTCTCTGAGCCCCCGAGGACCTTATCTTGTCCCGCGCCGCCGAAAAGACAGTCCTCGCCCGTCCCGCCGATGATGAGGTCATTGCCGGCCTCACCCTGCAGGAGGTCAACCCAGCCTCCGCCGTCCATACGATCGTCGCCGTCTCCGCCCCTTGCGTGAAGGTAGCCGGAGCCGCCATTGAACCAGTCATTACCGGCTCCTCCATAGGCCATGTTCGAGCCGACACCGAAGTAGAACGTGTCATTGCCGGCGTCACCATGCAGGTCGGCGGCCATCGGCGTCGAGCCGGCCCAGATCCGGTCATTGCCTGAGCCGGCAAAGACTTCGGCCCACCCGTCTTCGACATGGATGCGGTCTTCACCCTCTCCGCCGAAAAGGGAGCCCCCGTCCTTTCCGCCGTAGAGCAAATCCGCCCCGCCTTGCCCATAAAGACGGTCGTCCCCACTGCCCCCGTAGATCGTGTCATTGCCGGACGAACCAGACCCGACATCGCTGCCGGCATGCAGATGGATGGTGATGTCACCGGTGTGCCAGCTCGAACCGAACGTATCCGAGTTGGGGCCTCCTTCAAAGAACCAGTCTAGCGCGTAAAGGTTCTTCCAGATCTCGCCAGTCAGAAGCGACGATGGTTCGTTCAGATCGGAGATTGTGAAAATCGGAGACGAGCTTTCAGGGCCGAATCCCCTGACTCGAATTTGGGTGATGGTACCCCCGGTCAACTGCACTCCACCACCCGTGCCAGATGCAACCAGGCCGGTGCCCGTCACGATGAAGCGGAACGATATGCTATCCACCGTGACTTGGGACGACGACGATTGAACGAGGGTGCTCTCATCAAAGTAACTTATTAGGTCGATTGCACTGGAGACATCGTACCCTAACGCATAAAATGCAATTTTGGCCATCTTTCCCCCGAACGGGCACAAGCCCGACGTGGGACTCGGCAACCGGATAAGAACGAATTTACCGACGCTGCTTCCATGGAGCACCCAAGACCGTCAACGAAAGTATCAGACAAATGCGAACCAGTTTTTGTTTGAGCAGAGGCACCCGACTTGAGGCAGCGCAGAGCTGCCGCCACTCGGCGAGAGCGGCGGGCCTCTTCATGTTGTAGACGTCGCGGCTGGAGAGGATCCGATAGGAGTTGACGCGGTTGCGAACTGAGCAGTGGATTGACGCGAGCTTCCGGAGCCAGTGAAGGCGCTGGAAGCGCTGCATGACCCGCTCTCGCTTTCGAAATGGCTGGCGTGAGTTCTCGACCAGGCTGTCTGCCCACCCTCCGGTGACCTGCCGATCGTCAGCCCCGATCTCCTTCAACGCGGCTCCATAAGAGCGAAGCCCAGTGATCGAGAACTCCTCGGCTCGGCCACGTCGCTTCATGACTTTGCGCAAGAACTTGAGGGCTGCCTGCCTATCTCTGATCTAGGAGACATAGGCCTCGAGCACCTCGCCTTCGTAGTCCACCGCCCGCCAGAGGTAGTGCTGCACGCCGTTGATCTTCACGAAGACCTCGTCGAAATGCCACCTCCAGCGGGAGGTCCGCATCTGGCTCACCCGCTTTCTCCGGATCTCGGCAGCGAACATCGGGCCGAACCTGTTCCACCAGAAGCGCACGGTCTCGTGACTCACTTCAATCCCGCGCTCATGCAGCAGGTCCTCGACATTCCGGAGCGACAAGGGGCACCGGACGTACATATCATCACCGCGAGGCGGATCACTTCGGGCCAGGTCTTGAAATAGCGGAACGGACTGCGTTGCGTCATCCGGGGAGGGTAGGCAGACCCCCTGCCCTGCTCAAGCCAGGTTTGCCTGACACTGCCCGGCAGAGGCCACACTGGCCCTCCGGCGTCTGCTCCGGGCTAAGCGACAGCGAAGCTATACAACCTGAGCCAGCGACCGGATGGCCTCATCGCCTGTGCACAAGTAAGACGGGCACTGGGTGAGGCGAGGTCAAGCCGCGACCAGCGCCGCTCTGCTACACCCGCTACTTCTGCTACATGGGACCGTGGCGTTGCTGACCATGTAGCAGAAGTGGCGGGTGTAGCAGACTCGCTGGACTCCTGGTCTGCACCAGAAGGGGCAGAACTGGAACCTCACCGGAGGAACGTTGACCCACTCTCTGGGCCAAGTCAGGTCTGTTCGAGAACGCGAACAGGACACATCTGAAGTCCAGCCAAGGGCTGAGAAATGAGAGGAGGCGTGAGCCAGCAAGCCTCCTCAGCGTGCCCTTACACCAGCCAGATATCCCCTGCTGTCACGGTGGCCCCCGCCTGCAGGTCGGCCACCAGCACCAGCCCGCCCGCACCGCTGCCGTTGCTGTCGAACCAGAGCTTCGTCGCGTCCACCTCGAATATGAAGCGGAAGTTCGCCTCGGCTGTGCCCTGCAGGACGTTGTCGTTGGCCATCTGGAATTGAGAGGCCGAAGCCTGCCTTCCGCCAACGAGTCCACCACCGAACGCTGCTGCGTTGATGTGGAAGCGGTCGTTGTCGCCCGAGGTGTTGTGGAAATCGGTGATGACGTCCTTAGCTTCCGCGCGGCTCGTGAACACGAAGACGTCGTTGCCCACGCCGCCTGTCAGTTTGTCCTGACCTATCTCGCCGTTAAGGCGGTCGTAGCCCGCTTGGCCGAGAAGGCGGTCGTTGCCTGCCCCGCCCCTTAGGAGGTTAGACGCGCCGTTCCCAGTTAGACGGTTCGCGATCCCGTTCCCCGTGCCATTGAGTGCCGCCATGCCCATAAGTTCCAAGTTCTCGAAGTTGGCCACTAGCTTCCAGTGAGAGGACGAGCGCACGAAGTCGGCTATGCCGCTTCCCGCAGCCTCCACGAGCACGTCGCCAACTTGAGCGAAGTAGGTGTCACTGCCAGTTCCACCTTCCAACCGGTCGCTGCCGGCTCCGCCTTCCAAGATGTCGTTGCCTGCCCCACCAAGAAGGGTGTCGTTACCTGCCTCGCCCATCAGGACATTGAGTCCGGCATTGCCGGTGAGACGGTTTGCCAGTTCGTTGCCCGTGCCCTTGAGATCCGCGGTTCCAGTCAACTTAAGAAATTCCAGGTTGCCTCCGAGCGTGTAGCTCGTGCCCGCGCGGACCTCGTCCCTGCCCCCGCCTGCGACCTCTACAATGGTATCCTCGGCAACCTGTAGGACATAGCTGTCATTACCCGAGCCGCCCTCCAGCAGGTCGGCTCCCTCACCGCCGTCCAGGGTGTCATGCCCCGCCTCGCCAAAAAGCGTATCGTTACCGCCTTGGCCCAAAAGCATGTTGTCGGTCCTGTTACCAATGAGCTGATTGTCCAGCGCGTTGCCGGTGCCCGAAGGGGCCGACCAGAGAAGGACCAAATCCTCTATATTGGCCGCAAGCCTATAGCTGTAGACAGCCTCGACCCGATCCGTTCCACCCCCGACGGCCTCGACAACCGTGTCGCCCGCCGCAGCCAAGATGTAGGTGTCGTCTCCCGTCCCTCCCTCAAGGTGATCGTTCCCAGAGCCCGCATCGAGGCGATCGTTCCCGGCTCCGCCATAGAAGTAGTCTTGACCCCCTTCGGACCCATGGGAGGTATCGAAGTCGATTAGGTGATCGTCACCCTGGTCTCCATCCAGCCGGTCATTGCCGTCGCCGCCGAGAAGGGTGTCGTTTCCGTGTCCGCCATACAGAGAGTCGCTACCCCGGTGGCCTGTCATCGTGTTGTGGGACGCGTTGCCAATTCCTATCAGCGTCCCAGCATATGCCAGGGAAAAGTCGAGTCTCTCAATCTCTGCGTCCAGCGCCACGCTGACACGGGCTAAGACCGTATCGACCCCTTCACCCGCGACTTCGACGAGCACAGGACTGCCGGAGACAATCTGATAGACGTCATTGCCGGCGCCGCCCACCAGTCTGCTTTGGCCGATGGCCTGCAAATAGTCGTCCCCGCCGCCACCGTAAATCGTGTCGTTGCCGCCGCCACCACGTAAATAGTTGTCGCGGCTGTTACCCGTCATGACGTTCGACAGAGCATTGCCGTAGGCTTCCTCGGCATTGTTACCCATCATGACAAGGTTCTCAACATTCTCGGGTAGGTCGATGGAGTAAACGTCCACATTTAGCTGGTCGACGCCGCCCCCCAACGCCTCGCGAATAGTGTGACTGCTCCTGAAGAACTGGTCCAAGATATAGACGTCATTGCCAGCACCTCCGTAGAGGTCCGCATACACCGAACCTCTGGCGTCAAGTCGGTCATCTCCCTCGCCACCATCGAGCACGTCGTAGAGGCCAATCCCCGAAATCAACCGATCGTTGCCGACCCCGCCGAAGAGAGCGTCGTCGCCGGCGTAGCCGTTCAGGACATCATGGCCCGCGTCACCTTCGATCCAGTCATGACCCTCTCCGCCCAGCAGGGTGTCATTCCCATCCGTGCCCAATATTGTCATGTCCTCCCTTGTTAGCAGATGCGGATGGAGTGATTGGCATCCCGACGGAGGCGACGCGTGTCGGACCGTGGGTCATGGGCCCGCCGCCAGAGGAGAGCCACAGGACAGGGACGTCAATGCTCCAGTCTGAAACGCACTGTTGCGACGGGCGCAGAGGCCATTACTAGTAGGTCGCCCCCTGGCTGAAACCCCGTTGCCATCATGCTAATGGGGCGGCTCTATTTCCCGCCGCCCTTCGCCGAGTTGTCCGGGCGCTTCGAGGCCGTGGCCGATCGGATGCGCGAGATCGGCAGGTCGCTTCTTTGGAAACGCCCGTCGCGTGATTTGGTCACATTGAGAGCGCCAGCCACTTCGATCATCGGGCCCAGACCGTCCGTTCTCTCACACTAGGATCAAGTCTCCCCGTTCCAAGTTCGCCCCGTCCTGCAGGTCCGCGAGCAGCGTGAGCCCGCCCGTGTTGCTGCCGTTGATGTCCGACCAAAGCCGCTCGTCGTCCTGCTCCCAAATGAAGCGCACCTGGCTCGTGCTCGCGGCAGTCGCGTTCACGGTGCCGGTCTGGAGGATCTGGAACTGCGCAGCTGTGACAGCTGTCCCCGCCACGAGCCCAGGCCCGAAAGCGAAAGCCGCAAGCTCAAAGCGGTCGTTGTCGCCCGACTGGTTGCGAAAATCGTTGATGACGTCCCCTGCCTCGCTCCGCCTTGCAAACACAAAGATGTCGTTGCCCAGGGCCCCCGTCAGGCTGTCCACGGCCGCCCCGCCGACCAGGCGGTCGTTGCCTGCTCCGCCGATGAGCCGGTCGGCTGCCCCCAAGCCCAAGAGCGTGTCGTTGCCGGCCAGACCGGACAAGGTGTTGGCGATCCCGCTTCCGGTAATCAGATTGGCCAGGCCGTTGCCCGTGCCGTTCACCGCCAGCAAGCCTGAGAGCACCAGGTTCTCGACGTTATCAGCCAGGGCCCTGACGCTTATGGAAGCCCGCACCTCATCCGTGCCGGCCCTGGCCGCCTCCACGAACCTGTCGCCCGCCGCGGTCAGGAGGTAGGTATCGTTGCCCGTCCCACCCTCGAGCCGGTCCGTGTCTTCCCCGCCATCGAGCCGATCGTTGCCGGCCCCGCCAAAGAGCGTGTCACTTCCTTCAAGACCCGAGAGGCGATTGCCCCCGTCATTACCTTCAATGACATTGTTGAGCTCGTTGCCAGTTCCGTGCAGGTCGCCATCTCCGATGAGGCGCAGATGCTCGGCGTTCTCGTCCAAAGTACGGCTGATCGACGAATGAACTGTATCCGTTCCCTCGCCGTCCAACTCCAAGACGACATCGCTAGCGGAGTCGACCCAATAGTTATCGGCCCCCCTACCGGCTTGTAGCCAGTCGTGTCCGGTACCCCCAATGAGGACGTCGCGGTTCGAGCCGCCATGCAACGTGTCGTTACCAGCCCCGCCTTGGAGATTATTTGCCGACTCGCTGCTCATGATGCGTAGATGGTTTGACAACCCATTGCCGACGAGCGTCGTAGTTTGAGAGCCTGCAAGGATGACGCCATTCTCGATATTGGCCGGCATGCTGTAGCGCGCCTCATCTCCCTGCAGCCGCAACTCGTCCACACCGGCGTTAGCCGCTTCTACGATGCGGGTGCCGTCTCTTTCATACCAGTTGATATGCAGGAGGTAGAGGTCATTCCCCGTGCCACCAATCAGCAAGTCATTGCCTGAGCCTAAAGAGCCGTCGAGGGTGTCGTTGCCAGCACCGCCAATCAGGGTGTCAGCGCGATGCTCCACGGCTCGGCTGCCGTTTCCTTCCAACCAGTCGTCCCCGGCGCCGCCATACAGACTGTCCGAACCGAAACCACCCATGATGTGGTCATTGCCTGCAGCGCCGTTGATGAAATTGGCAGCGCTGCCGCCAATCAGAATGTCGTGCCCTTTGGCACCGGCAACAGTAGTTGGCGCTTCCGTGGCTACGGTAACGGAAACCGTCGCAGAGGCTGTCCCACCTTCTGCGTCTGTAATTGTGAACGAGAAGCTGTCGGACCCATAGTAGCCTATATCCGGCTCGTAGATAAACGTCCCGTCCGCTTTGATGGTGACCGTACCGTGCAGGGGCGCACCTTCATCCGCCAAGGTGAAGAGCACTGGTTGGTTCTCTGGATCGTAGCCCGTAAGACGACCCGATACCTTGTGATCGTGATAGATCGTATTCCTAGAGTAGACGATCACGGATGGCGTCGCGATAGGCAGGCTCATTGCGCCACCTTAGTGAGATCAAAGCCCAAGGTGCTGGACCGGCTGTCAGGAGTTGTGGCCGCGGTGCCCCTGCCGGCCAAGGAGCGCCTTGTGCGCGTCATTGTGCTGTCCATCCCATCGATCGTGGTCGAAGCCGAAGCAAAAACTATTCACGATGGCTTACCAACTCGTGTATGCGGCTGTCAGCACCAGCTGCACCGCTAGCAGGAGCGCGAAGATAGCCAGATACACACATTGCGCCCACCCCCGACTGGCTGACTCCCCCGACATAAGCGAGCACGACGATTGCTGAAACGGCGGCCGAGGCAACGACTCTCCGAGTGCGCGTCTGCGGCGGCTGGCACGTCGAGCGGCCCGGGCCAATCGGACTGCTGGTGGTGAAGTCCTAAAACTGATAGGAAGCGCTTGTTCTCGTCTTGTTCTCAGCCCTACCCTGTTCCTATCGAGAGTGACGCCGACTCAGATGACCCGTTTCCCTATCTCGCTTGCGGTCATCTGTGGGACGGCGTCGAGGACTGGGCGGACATGGCCGTCATCCTAAAAGAGGTGATCGATGGATCAGGTGGCCTGCAGCCGGCCTATTCCAGCGGGCACTACTGCCGGACGTGCCGGGCCACCCTACCAGGTGAGCGGCTCGGGTCCATGCGGGAGGCCAATGACTGGCTGCGTTCGGTGCTTCAGCCATGAGGCGGCGCAGCACGCCCCAGCGTGACATCGACGACCAAGCCTTCCCATCCGGGTCAAGGTGGCCATTCCACCGGATGGACTGGGGAGCGACTTGACACGTGCCCTGGCCTGACTTCAGGACCGGATCGGTCCAGGCAATTGGACCGACCATCTAGGGCATACGCTCGGGGGCAACACCAAAGCCTTCTACTTCCGCCGCATCGAAGACGCTGGAGCGTTCCTGGCGACATTTCGGCCTCTCGAGATGGTAGATGCAACCACGGCGCAGGGCTACACGTCTCCCGTATTCCCTTTCGGACGGTCCTGCTCGTAGTCACGTTACAAGCCGGTGCTTAAGAACGAGACCCTGCTTGAACCTTTCTGGGTGTAAGGACTTCCTGGCACCACCCAGGAGCAAACGGCAGCCCTTCAGGGGGCTTCGAAAACTTCGGCGCTTTAGGGAGCGCCCACCGGCCGGGATATGCACCTTCAGCATCAACCCCATTTTTGCCTCGCGCGCGTGCGCGCAGGACGCGAGTCGGCTCTATCGCCTAACCCCGCCGAGCCGAGGCGCCGCAGGCTTTGAGCTTGGCGCGGTCATGGGCGGCTCGCGCTTTACGGCACCGGAGGTCGCGGCGCTGAGCAGACGCTGAGCCGGAGCATCAACGATGACGACTTCGCGACGACCGCCCAGCACGAGAACAAGGCCGGTGATGACCGCGACCGACCCGAGGATAAGCCCGAAGAAGGTCGCCACTCCGGTAAAGACTGCCCCCGCCAGTCCGGCCCCAATGGCAGCGAACGCCTGACCGTCCGGGGAGGTCGAGGACATGACTTCGCTGGCAGCGCGGCCCGAGAGCAGAAAGGCCGAAAGAGGCAGCATCAGCGACAGACACCCAAGACAAGAAAACACCGGCCAAATGCCCGCCGAATGGTTGGAGCAAAGGCAGCGAGAAGGCCGCAGCCGACGAGCCCCACCCAGACCAGGGCCGCAGGCACCGAACCGCCCCCCTCGGCCGGAAGGACGGCTGCCAGAGCAGGCGATAAAGCGAGCGCGCTCGCCGCCCCGAACGCCAAACCGATGATGAAGCCTGTGACGCACCGAAGGTAGAACATGATAGGACCGATCGGTTGAAGCGTGTTCACTCACCATCACCCCGACACTGCGTTGTGTCGGGAGCCAACTTCGTTTGTCGTTCGGCCGAGTTCGACATGAAGCTTGATAAATAATCAGACCGATCAGACCAAAAACCTGAGCGCTACCTGCCAATCGGACGCCCTGCTTCCGACCCTAATGCCGTCCGTGATGGCAGTTTACTTGGATTGGAAAAAGAGCGGTCGAGACCGAAGAGGGGGGACAGCACGTCACCAATTCAAGCCTATGGGTTAACAACATTTCTTAAATCTATGTGGCGGAGACGAAGGCTGCCATTAGGTCCTCCAAGATCTGCCGCTAGCGTCCAAAGTTACTATTAAGATAAGGCTAGTTCAGTCCAACCACGTCCATAGACTTCCACCCGCATCCAGCTAAAGATGTGGGTTGAAATGTGGGATGTGAGTCTATGCTGGATCAACCCTCGTCGGACACCCGCCGCGTGAAGTCCGGTGCCCACCCCGAGAAGGCGCTCTCGGCTGTGTTCGTTCGCAGTGTGAAGGAGCCGGGTCGGTATGCGGATGGGCACGGTCTGTACCTGTTCGTCGACCGCACGGGCGCCAAGCGCTGGGTGCAGCGGCTTGTGATCCAGGGCCGGCGCTCCGACCTGGGGCTCGGGCCCGTCTCGCTGGTGACCCTGGCCGAGGCGCGGGTGCTGGCCGAAGCCAACCGGCGGCTGGCCCGGTCTGGTGGCGACCCCCTCCATGAGAAGCGTGAAGCCCGCGAGGTGCTGACCTTCGCGCAAGCGGTGGAGCGCTACCTCGAGAAGAAGCGGGCGGAGTTCCGGAGCGACAAACACCGCAAGCAGTGGCGCGCCACCTTGGACTCCTATGCCGGTCCCGTGATCGGCCCCAAGCGCGTGGCCGACATCACCCGTCAGGACATACTGCGGGTGCTCGAGCCCATCTGGGAGACTAAGACCGAGACGGCGTCGCGGCTGCGGGGCCGCATCGAGGCCGTGCTCTCCTGGGCCACGGTGGCCGGGCATCGCCAGGGCGACAACCCCGCCCGCTGGGCGGGGAACCTCTCGGAGCTCCTGCCCAAGCCGGGCAAGGTGGCGGTCAAGGGCAACCACCCTGCCCTGGCCTTCTCGGACCTCCCCCGCTGGTGGGTGGACCTGCAGACCCGCGAGGGCATGGCCGCCCGAGCGCTGCAGGTCCTCACCCTCACCGCCGCCCGCTCGGGCGAGGTGCGGGGCATGACCTGGGACGAAGTGGACCTGGACGCCAAGCTCTGGACCGTGCCCGCCGCTCGCATGAAGATGGCCCGCGATCACCGGGTGCCGCTCACCGACGGGGCCGTCGCGATCTTACGCGCCCTGCCCCGCCTGGAGGGTTCGCATTACGTCTTCTTTGCGCCGCGCGGGGGCATGCTCTCCGACATGACCATCTCGGCCGTGATGCGGCGAATGCAGGAAAGTGAGGAGAAACGCTTGGCTGAGCAGGACCGCAAGGCGGGTCGCAAGCCTTCCACGGGCCCGCGCGTCTACCTAGACCCACGCTCGAAGCGCCCCGCTGTGCCACACGGGCTTCGCTCCACCTTCCGCGACTGGGTCTCGGAGCACACGAGCTATCCCGGCGAGATGGCCGAGGTGGCGCTCGCTCACAAGATCTCCAACGCCGTCGAAGCGGCGTACCGGCGCGGAGACCAGCTCGAGAAGCGTAGGGGAATGATGGAGGACTGGGGTGCCGCACTGAATGGGTTGATGCCGCAGTAAGCGCCCGCGGGGAATTCCAGTGAACACTACTAAACAGCACCTGACGTTCGCGATGTTTCTGGACCGGCTTGATGCAGCCGCTCAGCAGGACGCAGCATACGGCAAACTTCTCTCAAAAGGTCAGCTGACCTTCGACTCAGCTGCAGCTGTCGCTACGACCAGGATGCAGGAGACGTTGAAGAAGTCGTGGTCAAACTCTGAGGCCGACTTCCTCTCTGGCCTTCTTGACTACCCGAAGTACCTGCCGCCGCTTGGGAGCGAGACGGACACCGATGTTCAACAACTGATCGAGTCCGCCAAGACAGACCATTATGCTTTTGCTGTCCTCAAGCTAGCTGCCGAGACGCTGGTGGCCGATGAGCATCTTCCGTCACTGAGGGACATCAAGCCTCTGCTCGATCTCGGGTTTGTGGAAGCCCCGCGACGTCCGACAGGTCAGCACCGGTATGCTAAGCTTCATCGCGACACGCTGATTGCCGGAGAACTCAAGCGGCTCGTCGCAGCGGGCTTCACCCCCATGCGGGCCAAGGCCACCCAAGTCAAAGCAAAGAAACGAAGCGCTTGCGACGTGATGGTAGCGGCTCTGGAGACGGTCAGGACCAGCCTGAGCTATGATGCTGTTGAAGCCATATGGCTGAAGCGGGAGCAGCTGAACTGGCCCGTAATCCTGGATCAGGCGTTAAAGCACCTGGCGGGAGTAAGCCCAGCCTCCGAGCATTAGAGGCCTAATGTTTCGGATGCCGGCTGTCTTGGGCGTGGCTAGGTCAAGGGCATCATCCACGCCGATCCTGGCAAGACCAAAGAGTGCCCTGATGATCGACTCCGCTCTCATCCCTAAGAGGCTTCTTCGGCGCCAAGCCGTAGAGGACCTTACCGGCCTTTCTCGCAGCAGCATCTATAAGCAGATGAGCGAAGGCACTTTCCCCCATGCCGTGAGGATCTCCGCCCGAGCCGTTGCTTGGGATGAGGCCCGGGTTCTGGCTTGGCTCGCGTCGAGACCCTCGACACAAGCCTGATGGAAACCCCGCCGTAATTGGCGGGGCATAGACTCTCAAGCTACAAGCTGAACAGAGGTCTGCTCCGTCTCCGGCGACGCGCTTGGAGGCACTGATGCCGCACGTTTTTCTATGTGGTTGCTCAGGAAACGGCGACCGCTGTGCCAACCCTTCCCTTTGCCATGCTAAAGTCGAGCATCGTCTGGTCGCCAGGGCGGTCTTTACCGCACTGGTAGGCGGCTCAGCGGCAGGCTTTCACGTTCTTACGGTAACCCTGCGCCGAGTGTTGCACCCGTCCGAATGGCGCCAGGTCGCCTGGGCGGCTCTGCGAGCCTGTGACCCGGAAGAGGCTCAAATGGTCATCGAGGCTGTCCAGCTAGAGGATGGAGGCGCCGGCTCGCCGGGGGTTCCCCTTCTAAGTATACGGGATGAGGCCGAGGACTGGGCCTACTGGGCCTCGCCTGAGGAGCTCTGGGCCTATGGCCTCGCCTCCTTTCAGCGACTGCCTGGCCCCAAGCAGCGCCGCATCTTCGAGGTTGCCCGCCGGAGAGCCCTCGAATGAGAGTGGCGCATCCTTCGATCGATGAAGGCCGGATGAATGCTCATCGCGAGTTTCAAGAAACCTCGGGGCAGCCTAGAACAGATCCTTCCCTTGCTACTCCACCCGAACGCTTCTCCCGCTTCTACTCGGCGGCCAATCTCCAAAGCAAAGCCGTCCCGCCTCGGGAATGGCTGGTGGAGGGCTTGGTCCCGAATAAGACCGTAACGCTGTTCTCGGGCGACGGCGGCACCGGGAAGTCGCTCCTTGCCCATCAGCTCGCAGTGGCTGTGGCTTCGGGCTGCGACTGGCTCGGAATGAGGGTCACGCAAGGCCGGGTCATCTTCCTCTCGGCAGAGGACGACGAGGATGAGCTTCATCGGCGCACGGACGAAATCCTACGGGCAACAGTGCGGAACTACGACGACGTCTCCGGCCTCACGCTGCGCAGCTTGGCCGGTGAGGATGCCTTGCTAGTCTCAGAGCGTGGGCCAGCCCTCACCGCGTCCATTCTCTTCCAAGATCTGGAAGCACGAGCCACGAACGAGCAGCCAGCGCTTGTGGTGATTGATACACTTGCGGACGTGTACCCGGCCAATGAGAACGACCGCGCCAAGGTGCGCCAGTTCGTGGGTATTCTGAGGGGTCTTGCGATCCGGCAAAAGTGCGCAGTCATGCTCTTGGCCCACCCGTCGCTCTCTGGCCTCTCGTCCGGCTCCGGCATGTCGGGCTCAACGGCTTGGAACAACTCGGTACGGTCTCGCCTCTACATGGAACGGATTACCGAGGGCACGCGCGAGCCAGACCCTGACAGGCGACGGCTCCGGACCATGAAGGCCAACTATGGCCCGATCGGTGGCGAGATCAGCCTGACCTGGCGCGACGGCGTTTTCGTTGCCGAACGACCGCCGACCGGGCTCGATCGTCTGGCGGCCAATGCCAGGGCCGAGCGGGTTTTCCTGGCTCTGCTAGACGAGTGGGCCGTCCAGGGCCGACACGTATCGGCCAGCCCCGGCGTGTCCTTCGCCCCTACTGTGTTTGCAGCTCTGCCGAAAGCCGAAGGCATGACCAAGCACGCGCTCCGGAACGCGATGGAAGCCCTGTTCTCTCGTGGAGAGCTGACGCTGGGCGAGCATGGACGAGGTGTCAACGCGCGAAAGCACATTGAGCGCGCAACGGGAGCTGGTCGTGCCAGATAACAGCGCAACGCCCGCTCAACGCCTGCGCAACGAAGCCAACAACGCCTGCGCAGCGCCCGCTCAACGCCGCTCAACGGCTGCGCAACTCTCTCCCTATACCTCTATAAGCGTTGCGCCCGCCTTGAGGGGCGGGCCGCGCCGTCAGATGCTTGTTCAAGTGGACGGTGGACATCATGACCTCTAGCAGAAACCCCCTGCTCAACCCCCGCCACGAGCACTTCGCCCAGCTTGTAGCGAAAGGCCTGTCTCAACAGCGCGCCTACGTGGAGGCGGGCTTCACGGCGGCCACCCCCAATGTGGCTGCCGCCAACGCCTCGCGTCTGATAAGGTCTCATAAGGTCGCGGCGCGCGTGCGCGAGCTTTGCGCCGAGGTTGGAGCGCAGATCGCCGAGGAGGCAGGCGTCTCGCGCGACACCGTGCTGCAGGAGTGTGTCGACATCGTGGAGGCCGACGCTCGGGACCTGGTGGGCCTGCGTCACACGGCCTGTCGCTACTGTTGGGGCCAGGGCCACGCGTATCACTGGCGCACCCGAGACGAGTTCGAGGACGCACATGCGGCTTGGCAGCAGGCACAGCGCACCCTCGGCGGGCCTCGCCTGCCTTCCTTCGTGCGGGAGCCCTCCGACCGCGGCGGCATAGGCTACAGCCGCAAGCGAGAGCCGAACCCCGAGTGCCCCAGCTGCGATGGAGAAGGTGATGTGCAGGTGTATGTGACCGTCGATGACAAGCATCCGCTCTACGCTGGCGTGAGGCAGACCCGGTATGGCGTGGAGGTCATCCTCAAGGATCAGCTGAAAGCCCTCGACATGCTGGGACGCATCACGGGCGCTTATAGGCCGGTGCAGGACCAGGGCACATCGGGGGTCCAGGATATGCTGCGGGACTTTGTCGAAACCATCCGCAGCCGGACGTCGAAGTCGCCGATCAAGCACCAGGAGGCCGAGAACAAGGAGTGACGAGCGCTATGCTCGGCCAAGAGCCTCGTTTGGTCTCATGGCTTACCTTGGCATCGCGCTCATGCAGCAAGTCTTCAACGTTCCGCAAGGAGAGCGGGAAGCGGACGTACAGCATCACCGCCAAGCGGATCACCTCGGGTGAGGTCTCGAAGCACCAGAACGGGCTGCGTTGGGTCACCTGGCGAGGCCAGCTGGCGCCCCGCCCGGCTCAAGCGCAGTTCTTCTGACAAAGCTCCATTGAGAGATGCGCGGGGAGTTCTTCGCCATGGCCGCCGCGTTCAGAGCGTCGTCCGCCCTTTCGATGGGACGCCGCGATGGCGGATCTTGTTTCCGTCTCCCTTGACCCCCAAGATGCTGGCGCTTCGATCGGGAGGATCGCATGGCGAAGGTAACGCTGAAGTACGGGAACAACGGCTCCAATCTCCTCCGCGGCACGGCAGGCAACGACCTCATCTACGGCTTCGACCCGAACGGCCCGCAGGCGCGCGTGACCGCGATGGAGGCGACACGCGTCGCGACCGGTCTGGACCAACCTGTGCTGGTGACCGCAGCTCCCGCGGACGACGGGCGCCTGTTCGTGGTGGAGAAGGGGGGACTCATCAAGATCCTCGATCTCGACACCGGCCGCGTCGGGGTGACCCCTTTCCTCGACCTGTCCGGCGACTTGGCGACGGCGGGCGAGCAGGGGCTGCTCGGCCTCGCGTTCCATCGCGACTTCGTCCGCAACGGCAAGTTCTACGTGAACCTGACCAGCGCGGCCGGCGACACGGAGATCCGCGAGTACACGGTCTCCGCGACCAACCCTGATCGAGCGGACCCGGCGAGCAGACGGCTGGTCCTGCGGATCGATCAGCCGGACGGCGCCACCAACCACAAGGCCGGTTGGATGGACTTCGGCTCCGACGGCCATCTCTACATCGCGACCGGCGACGGCGGCGCGGGGCAGGCGGACAACGCCCAGGACCTCTCCAACCTCCTGGGCAAGATCCTGCGCCTCGACGTCGCCGGCCCTGACGCCTTCCCGGGCAACCCGGCGCGCAACTACGCCCTTCCGGCCGACAACCCCTTCGTCGGCCAGGCCGGGGCGGACGAGATCTGGGCCTTCGGCCTGCGTAACCCCTTCCGCAACAGCTTCGACCGCGGCACGGGCGAGCTGTTCATCGCCGATGTCGGGGAAGGCAGGTGGGAGGAGATCAACCTCGGCGAGGCCGGTGCCAACTATGGCTGGAACTTCCTCGAGGGCCCGGAGCCCTTCGCGGGCTCCCCGCCGGCGGACGCCACGGCTCCGATCCTCGCCTATCCGCACTCGGAGGGCGAATCGGTCATCGGCGGTTACGTCTACCGCGGCCCGAGCGACGCCCTGCACGGCCAGTACATCTTCGCGGACTTCGTCAGCAGCCGGATCTGGACGCTGCGACAGGACGCGAGCGGCGACTGGATCCGCACGGAGCGCACCGGCCAGATCGCGTACGACGTCGGTGGCCCGATCGCACACCCCTCCTCCTTCGGCGAGGACGCGGAGGGCAACCTCTACGTCGTGTCCCTGCGCGGCGACATCCACCGGCTTGACCCGCAGGCCCCCTCGGCCGACCGCGCGGACACGATCGCCGGTGGCGCCGGCGCCGATCGGATCTACGCCGGCTCGGGGGCCGACGTGGTGTACGGCGGCGCCGGGAATGACCGGCTGCACGGGATGGCCGGCGCCGACCTCCTCGTTGGCGGCATGGGGGCGGACCAGATCTACGGCGGCAAGGGCTTCGATGTGGCGAGCTACGCCGCCGCCGCGGCAGGGATCACCGCGAGCCTCCTCGACGACCGCCGGAACGCTGGCGCCGCCGCCGGTGACGCCTTCGCTGACGTCGAGGGCCTGATCGGCAGCCGCTTCGTCGACCGCCTCGGCGGTGACGGCGGAGCCAACCGGCTCGTCGGAGGCGCGGGCAGCGACGTCCTCAGGGGCTTTGCGGGCGCTGACCTCCTCGTTGGCGGCCTGGGGGCGGACATCCTCTTCGGCGGCGGCGGAGCGGATCTGTTCCGCTTCAACGTGCTCGCCGACTCCGGCGTCTCGGCGGGGAGCCGCGACGCGATCCGCGACTTCGGTCGAGGCGACCGGATTGGCCTGTCGGCCATTGACGCGAACGCGGCGGCAGCCGGGAACCAGGCCTTCGTGGTCCGAGCGAGCGAGGCCGCCGCCTCCCGCGCCGCCGGCTCGCTGTTCGTGCGGGCCGAGGAGAACGGCACCTCGACCGTGCTGCTTAACGCTGACGCCGACGCCGCCTTCGAGGCGGCGATCACCGTCGGGGGTCCGACGGACCCGTCGACGTCAGACTTCCTGCTCTGAGGCCGCGCAAAGCAGGCCCGTCGGGAAAGAGCGTGATGCGTTCCACCTAAGACCGAGCGGGCGATCCTTATCGCAGGTGCCCTCCTTGCGCTCTTCTCCCCCACCAAGATCCAGCGCCACATGATGAATGTGGCCCGCTTCCTAGGCTGCCCACGGGCTCGCCACCGACGGGTGCTGTCATGTCTAGATGGTCCCGTTCTGCAAGCACTGATCGGATTGCGTGACGGTTGCGGCGGGGACGGTCATGTCTCCAGCCTTTGAGCCCGGTGCAGCTGACCGCTGGCCTTGATGAAGTCCGCACGCCCCAGGTCCCGATCAGACGGACGACCTGATTGCCCCAGACAGTACCACAGGGTGTCCCGGTTGCGGATCCGCTTGATCTTCATCCTTGCAACGCCTTGGTCCTATGGCGCAGCACGTAACCTCCGCTTGGATTTGCGTGCCGGGAGGCGCAGAAAAGATCGAGCGGATGGCGGGGACACGCTGCCGCGCTATGGGAGGAGTATCGAATGGCCATCAAGTTGCACCCAGCGCTCGACAATGGGATCGCGCCGGAGGCGTCCGACTTTGCGGGGGGCGTTCTGGTCTGTGCCTGCTCGGACCGGCCGGTGCGTGTGCGGGTCGAGGGGCAGATCGCCCACAACCACGTCTGCGGCTGCACCAAGTGCTGGAAGCCCACCGGGGCGATGATGTCGATCGTTGCCGTGGCACCGACAGACAAGGTCACGGTGCTGGAGAACGGCGATAAGCTGAAGGTCGTGGACTCCTCGGCTCTAATACAGCGCTACGCTTGCACGGGCTGCGGCGTACACATGCACGGGCCTGTGGAGCGGGACCATCCGTTCAAGGGCTTGTCTTTCGTTCACCCCGAGCGGTTCGAGAGCAAAGGCTGGGCCAAGCCGGGCTTCGCGGCGTTTGTATCCTCGGCCATCGAGGCGGGCGTCGACCCCAACCGGATGGAAGAGGTGCGCGGGCGGCTGCGCGAGATCGGGCTCGAGCCGTATGACACCCTGTCGCCGGGGCTGATGGACCACATCGCGACCTGGACAGTGCAGCACCGGACACCGCAGACGACGGTGGAAGCGGCGGCCGCAGTCGCGGCCCCAGCGCCCCGACCGGGGCTCCTGGCCCGTATCTTCAGGCGGCTATCTGGCAGACAGCGGAAACACTGATCGGGCTTTGGGCTTTGTTTCGCAAAGCGGCCTGAGGGTAAGCGTCCGATGATCCCCCTTTAGCTCTATGCAACGCGGGTCGTCTCGGGCGTGCTGAGGGCGGTGAAGCGGTTGAGGAGGGCGGCACCGATCTGAAGCTCGGCGGTTTGGCTGTCGGGGGTGCGGGCCATGAGGCGCTCACCCAGCAGCTTCAGGCACCGCATCTTGGCCTCCACCCGACTTCGTCGGTGAGTGGCGCTCCATCTCTTCCACAGGCCTCGACCCAGGCGACGGGTAGCGCGCAGGGTCTCGTTTTGCACCTGTGCTCCAGGTGTGGTCTCCTGTCCTGCGCCGCCCGTTGCGGCGCACCGGAACGATGGCGCAGGCCTGTCGGGCGGCAATGGCGGCATGGGTGGCCCGGGTGCCGTAAGCCCCGTCGGCGGTGACCGTGCCGATGGCCACTTCGGGTGGTATCTGCTCAAGTAGCCAGGGACGCATCGGCGCGTCACCGATGCGGCTCCCGTTCGCAGGCTGCCTTGGACCGGTGGCGTTCGCCTGCTCACCCTCGATGGCGCGCACCCCCAGCGTCTGCGCATCGATGCCCAGGTGGACCTTGGCCCAGTGGCGTGGCCGGGACGCGCCGTGCTTGCGGGTCGACCACTCGCCTTCGCCCATGGCCTTGATGCCGGTGCTGTCGATGCAAGGGGCCAAACGCCTGACCCGGGACGGCACGGCATGCTGACCGTCAGGTCGCTCTGGCGGCGGCACAGCGTGCCATAATCCGGCACAGGCCATAGTCCGGCACAGGCCATTCCAGCTTGGCCAGCTCGAGCAGGCTCGCCACCAACCCGGTGGTCTGGCGTAAGGCTCGGCCGAACAGCGCCTTCAGCGTGAGGCAGGCCTGGATCGCAGCATCCGAAAAGATGGCCGGGCGACCGCGTCGGCCACTCGGGGCCGCCAGCCAGTCCATCTCTGGGTCAAACCAGATCAGCAGCGATCCGCGCTGTTTCAGGGCCTCGTTGTAGTCGCGCCAGTTCGTCGTGCGGTAGGTCGGGGGTGCAGGCTTGCTCATGCCCAGCCACTAACCCGCTCAGCCGACGAGAGAAGTCCTACAGTACTTGCTCAAAAAAGCCCCTTGGGCCGAGCAGTTCAGCAATTCTATTAGTAATTTACGTAGATTACGCTGGATCCGGGATTGTGGATCTGGATAGGCATGAAGAGATCGGGCGACAGTAGGGAACGCAGTGCGCGGCGTATCGAACCACAGAACGCTGCCAGCTGCGGCACTTGGGCTTGCCCTGTTCATTACGGCCCTTCCCGTGCTGGCGCAGGACACTCTGAACGAGAGCGTCCGACTTGTGGGCCGCTTCCATGTCGAGCCGGGCAGGATCACCGCCGAGTGGCCCGGCAGCTTGATCGAGATCCGGTTTGAGGGCGCGCGGCTCGATGTCGCGATCCACGATGCCGGTGAGAACAATCTTTTGGTCGAGGTGGATGGAAAGCTAGAGCGGCTCGAGACTCAACCAGGCACGCATACCTACACGGTCGTTAACGACGACAAGCCATCAACCCACGTGGTTAGGCTGATCCGGCGAACGGAGGCCGCGTTCGGCCGTACAGAGCTGACGGCCATAGTGACCGATGGCCGACTCCTGCCGCCACGTGGAGAGCGTCGGCGCTTGCTCGTGGTAGGCGATTCGATCTCAGCAGGCTACGGCGTGGAAGGTCTGAGCCCCGATTGCGGGTTCGACGCCGATCTGCAGAACCAATACCTCACGTTCGGCGCGGTCGCGGCTCGCAACCTTGATGCCGATATCATCACGCTGGCTGTCTCGGGCGCCGGCCTAGTACGCAATTACGATGGCAGCACGCAACGGACCATGGCCGAGCTTGTTTATCGGCTGCTGCCGTCCGCCTCGACCGCGACGCCGCTGCCGCCGGCGGATGTTGTTGTGATCCACTTGGGCACGAACGACTTTGCCGATGGTTCCCGGCCGGCAGACTTCACCGACGCCTATGAGGCGCTCCTTGGCGAGATCCGGGCCACCTCGCCAACCGCCATGATCTATGCCGCTATGGGTCCGATGCTGCGACCCGACGACCAGAACGCGGCGGTGGTGGCCATCGAGGCGGCGGTCGAGGCGCGTCGCCGGGCCGACGATGAGCAGATCGTCCCGATCCGCTTCGGCTGGGAGCTGAAGCCCGAGGACCTGGGCTGCGACTGGCATCCTAGCGCCGTGGCGCAGGCACACATGGCCGCCGAGCTCGAGTGGCGCATCCGCGACGACATCGGATGGGAGGATCCAAGTTGACCGAAGCAACGGCCGCCACGCCTAGGGCGTTCGACCTCCCGGTCGGAAGGCGTCGCGACGGCAAGCTCTTGGGGCTGCAGGTCCTGCGCTTCGCCGCGGCTTTCGCTGTCGTGCTGTTCCATGTCGGAAGCGGCTACCAGATCGAGTTCGGCAATGAGGTAAACCCGTTCGCTTTCGGCGCGGCCGGGGTGGACGTTTTCTTCGTACTGAGCGGCTTCATCATCGCGTTGACCACCGACCCGGCAAGGGGCACTTGGCACTTCTGCCGGCGACGGCTCGTTCGGGTTGTGCCGCTTTACTGGGTCCTGACCCTTGGGGTCGCGATGATCGGCCTGATGCTTCCATCCCTTCTCAACTCGACAAGTGTCACGCTGGAAACGCTCTTTAAGTCGCTCCTCTTCATCCCCTATGAGAAGCCGAACGGTGCCATCCAGCCACTACTTTTCCTAGGCTGGACGCTAAATTACGAAATGTTCTTCTACGCGATCTATGCCACCTGTCTGTTGTTGGGGCTGCGGTCGCCTCTCGCGCCAGTGATGGTGGTACTCCTCTTGGTCTCTCTGGGGCGGATCCTTTCCTTCGACAACACGCTCTGGCACTTCTACAGCAGCCCTTTGATGATCGAGTTCGCGTTGGGTGTTGGCATCTACCTGGCCTATGATCGGCATCCGCACTGGTTCGCCGGGCGGAGTGCACTCTTCGCTGGCTTTGCATTGGCAACCTTCATCTTGTTCCGCTTCCTCCCAAGTGTTCCTTGGCTCCTTGCGGGCGCGTTGCCGGCGGCGATCCTGATGGCATCCTTTGTCGCCTTCGCGCCGAGCCGCTCAGGCAGGCTCGGCCTCCTCGTGCTCCTCGGGGACGCCTCCTACTCACTTTATCTCGTTCATCCCTACATCATCCAGCTTTTGTCGAAAGTCGCTCCTGCTGATCTCTCGGTCCCTCTCCAACTCATCCTCGGCAGCATTGCATGCGCTTTTTGCATTGCAACGTCGCTCGCCCTCTATCGCCTTGTAGAACTCCGCTCCCAGCGCTTTCTGATGCCACAGGCGTTGTTGCGTAAGCCTGAAGGGCAGAGGCTCGCGTAGAGACTCTGGCCCCTAGCTGCTTGGGCACGAGCAAACCTGCCCCCGCCGGCACCCGCGCGACGAACTGGTCCAGCTACAACGGCGCCCTGCGTCGGCATGGTTACCTGTGGTGTGACTGGACCGAGAGATGGACTGGCATGCTCCTGCGAGCCGCCGGCCGGGTCAGCTCAGACACTGACCTGCCCCCCGGGAGCTCCCTCGCTGTGACGTAGAGTCTGCCCATCCTGAAGGAGCAGACGACATGAG
>NZ_VDFU01000046.1 GCF_006152115.1 Rubellimicrobium rubrum
GACCGATCCAGCGTGGCGCAAACCCGACGAGCCGAAAGGTGAGAAGGGCGCACTCTTGCAAACCCTGCGGGGTGTTCGGATCCGGCGTGAGGGTCACTTCCTCGATGATCCGGGCCAGGAGTTCGTGCGCGCTCTGAACTACGCTTTCGTTGCGCAGCGACCCTTCGAGGTTGCACACCAGATCGGTGTAGCGCGCCGCCAAATTGGTAGCCGAGGCGTCGTTCCCCTTCGATAGGGCCGTGACCACGGCCAGGGACGCCAGAACCTCCTCGCGCTTAGCCTCGCGTCGCCGTAGGCGGCCAGCAGGTCGGCACGCCCGGCATCCGGGCCGTTCGCATCGGACCATTCGTAGAACGGCAGGTCGGTCGCCTGCCGGGCAGAGGCCGCGTTGAGGGCGGGCATCAGGACGCCCACGTGGTTCGTGCTGACAAGCAGCATCACCGGCCGTTCGTCCCCCTGCGGATCGAGGTCCGCGAGCCATCTCATGTGGCTTGTCGGGCCAAGGACGACGAGATCAGTGCCTGTCTCCACCAGGCATTCGCGCAGGAGGCGCGCCAACCGAGGGGTCGTGGCTGTCATAGGATTGTCTCTAGTGGGCCGGTGGCGGCCTCCGAGGGGTCCCATCGGCCGCAGGATCGTCACTGCTTCTCGACGAGGCGATAGTAGACAAAGTCCGAGGTCGCGCCGTTCACATAGCCCGACACGCCGGCGTCGCTAGCGACCTGATAGGTGGCTCAGAACATCATGACGATGGGCGAGCTTTCCTGCACGCGGGCCTGAAAGTTCTGGTAGATTCCTTCGCGCGCGGCGGGGTCGGCCTCGCTCAGGGCGGCGGTCGTCATCTGGTTCATGTCGTCCGGCACCGCCCAGGCGTTCCGCCAGGTGGTCGTGGCCTAATACGCTTCGTCTGAGTTGTCCGGCTTGTAAGCGAAGGCCTTTGCGTTCGAAGGCGGGTCTTTGAAGTCCAGGCCCTAATACAGCAGCATCGCCTCGTGGCTGCGGTCGCGGTACATGGTGATCACCTGCGATCCCGTGCCGGGGAGGATCTCGAAGTTGATCCCGGCCTCGGCGAAGCTCGCCTGGAGCTACTGCGCCATGTCAGTAAATGGGGCGGAGTTGATGACGTGGGGCGTGACGTCGACGGGTGATTCCACGCCCGCAGCCGCGAGGATCTGCTTGGCGCGTTCCAGGTCGTAGGTGGACGGCGTCTCGTCCAGCGATCCCGGGAACCCCTTGTGCCAGAAGGCTTAGTGCGTCTCCATTTGCCCGGCGAGGAAGCTGTTGGTCATGCCCTCGTAGTCCACGAGGTAGCGCGCGGCCTCCCAGACGGCGGACTTCGTCAAGCTCTCGGCCTTCTGGTGAAGGACAGGAGGTGGACGGCGGCCTGGGGGAAGACCTCCACCTTGATCGCCTGTGGGTCCAGGGTCGCGATCTGGTCGGGGGTCAGGTGCTTCGCCATATCCACGTCGCCCTGCTCCAGCAGGAGCTGCTGCGTCGCGGATTCGGCCACGTGCTGGAGAATGACGGAGAATGACGCCCTCAACGAGCGGCGCGCCCTTGAAGTACTCGGGGTTGGCCTCAAGCCGCTCGAGTTCGGCCGGCCGGAAGGTCTGGAGCGAGAAGGGGCCCGAGCCCGCGCTGTTGGCGTTGAGCCAGGCGTTGCCCATGTCGCCGTCCACCTCGTTCTCCGTGACCGTGACCATGTCGACGACCGAGGCGGGGCGAGAGGCCAGGACGATCAGCACGAAGGCGGGAGAGAAGTCGCCCTCGTAGCGGACCGTGACGGTGTTGCCCTCGGCCGTGACCATCTGCTCCACGTTCTCGGGCGTCCAGCCGAGCTGCGTGAGGATGAAGGCGGGCGTCAGGTTCAGCTTGATGACGCGGGCGACGGAGCCCACGACGTCCTCGGCCCGTGCGGGGTTGCCGGAATGGAAGGTCACCCCCGTCGCGCAGCGTGAAGGTGATCGTCTTGGCAGCCTCGTCCACCGCCCATTCCGAAGCGAGGCCAGCCGCCAGCACAGTCGGGTCCTCGGCGTCGTACTGCACGAGCCGGTCGTAGATGTTGGTCACGAGCTCGCCGCTGGTGAACTCGGAGGCCTGCGCGGGATTGATGGCGACAATGTCGTCGATGTTCTGTGCCACCAAGAGGATGCCGGGCGGCGTCTCTGCCTAGGCGGTGGGCGCGGCGAGCGGCAGGATCAGCACGCTCGCGAGGAGGGTCGTCCGTAAGGTCATCATGTCCTCTCTCTCCTGTTGGGTCTGTTGTTCGCGGGGCGTCGTTCATCGCCAGGGGCAGCGGGTGTCGTCCGTCGCGCGCGTGCAGCACCCTGAGCGTTCCGGTCCAGAGCAGGCAAGCAGGCGCGGCGCTGCGGTTCGCCCAAGCATGGGGCATCGCGCCGCTGTGGCGCAGGCTGTCGCCCGCGCGCATCGTGACGGCCGCGATGACCAGTGTCGTGCGCGCCCGCGCGAGGCCAAGGAGCGCCGCCTGCACCGCCTGCTCGCTCTCGGTGTCGAGCGCGCTCGTGGCTTCGTCGAAGATGAGGATCGCGGGAGTCTTGAGGAAGGCCCGGGCAATGGTGAGCCGCTGCCCTTGTCCTCCCGACAGGCGAACGCCCCGCTGACCGATCTCGGTGTCGTAGCCCTGGGGCAGGGCCAAGATGAAATCGTGGGCATTGGCGGCCTGAGCGGCGGCCTCCGCTTCCGCGTCGGAGCCACTTGGCCGCCCGTAGCGGATGTTGTCTGCCACCGTGCCCGCGAAGAGATAGACGTCCTGCTGCAATCGCGACCGACCGCTTTGCGGCCGACCAGCCACGCCTCCTAGCGCTGGCGGTTCAGGTCCTGGGCTCGGTTGCCGAAGCCGAGGACGTGGTGCAGGACGCGTGGCTGCGCGAGACGCGGGCCGGGCCGGATGGCATCCAGGACCTCTGCGGGTGGCTCTCGACGGTGGTGGCCCGCGCGGCCCCGACCGACTCCGGCACAGCCGGCGCCCCGCCGAGGAACCCTTCGCGGATGCGACCAGGCAGCCCCTGGATGTGCCCGATCCGGCGGCCAGCCCCGAGACGGAAGTGATTCTCGTGGAGTCCCTCGGGCTGGCGCCTGTCGTGGTGCTCGGCCGCCTCGGCCCGGCCGAGCGGATGTCCTTCGCGCTCCACGACCTCTTCGGCTTCTCCTTCGAGGAAGTTGGCACCGTTCTCGGCCGCTCGAGCGTGGCCGTGGGGCAACTCGCGAGTCGGGCGCGACGGCGCGGGCGGGGTGGCTCGGCCAGAGGGACGGCCGACATCGCGGCCCGGGCGGAGGTGGTCGCGGCCTTTGCGGAGGCCGCGCACGGAGGTCGGCGCGACCAGCTCCTGCGTCTTCTCGACCCTGATGTCTCCTTGAGCATCGACGTGAGCCTCCTGCCGCCGGGCGCCGCGAGCCAGGTGAGAGGCGCCACAACCATGGCGGCCCGAGCTCGGAGGCCGGCACGGCCCTACTCCTTCTCGTGGAGGGCGCCCCAGCCTTGGTCGCCGCCCTATGTGGCCAGGTCGTGCGCGTCCTGACCTTCAATGTCGTCGCAGGGGTCATCGTTGCCATCGAGGTGACTGCCGAGCCCGAGCGCCCGCGGTAGCTGGTTATTCGTCTTCTCCCGGACCAGGGCGAGGAGTGGTAGGGAGAGACGCCGAACAGGAGCCCCCCGTGACCGGAGCGCTGTCATGCGACGCCCCGCCGAGCTCTTCCGCAACCGACGCCCTGGGAGCTAGGCTCAGGACTGCCGGACCCTTGACCCTCCTCGTTTGCTGTTGGAGCTACCGATGATCACCGGGATCGAGGACTTCTTCACCAAGGGCTGCGGCCGCTGCGACCGCTTCGCCACCCCTGACTGCTCGACGCGGCCCTGGGCGCGGGGCCTGACTGACCTCCGCCGTATCTGCCGGGACGTGGGTCTCACCGAGGCCGTGAAGTGGGGGCATCCCTGCTACATGCATGCGGGCCGCAACATCGCGATCATCGGCGCGTTCCGGGGCGACTTCCGTCTCAGCTTCTTTGATGCGGCCCTGCTGAGCGACCCCGAGGGCATTCTTGAACGGCAGGGCCCGAACACCCGGCATCCCGACATGATCCGCTTTCGCGCGAATGAACAGGTCGCGGAACGGGAGGCGGTGATCGTGTGCTACCTGCGCGAGGCGATGCGCCATGCGGAAGAGGGCCGGAGGCCTCCGAGAGAAGAGGGCGCGCTCGACCTGCCAGATGAGCTGGTGGAAGCGCTGGACGGCGACCCCGGGCTGGCCGAGGCCTTCCACGGCCTCACGCGAGGTCGGCAGAAGAGCTATGCCATCGCTCTCGCCTCGGCCAAGACCTCCGCGACGCGAGTGGCCCGGATCGCCAGGTTCCGCGACAGGATCATCGCCGGCAAGGGCGCCACGGAGCGGTGACGGCACATTGCCCCAGGCGCGCCGCCGGACGGCGATATGCAGCCGCCGAGCTATTCAGGCAGCCGTCCAGGGCGACACCGAGGTCCCACCGAAGATCACCTCCCGAGGGAGTTGGAAGATGAAGTACGGGTTGAGGGGTGGAGGTGCGCTGGCGGCGCTCAGCCGAGCGGCGTGCTCGGGGCTCAGCCGGACCTCCAGCGCTGCGATGTTGTCCGTCACCTGCTGCGGCCGGCTGGCACCGAGGAGAAGCGAGGTCATGCCAGGGCATGACAGCACCCAGGCCAGGGCCACCTGCGCCATGGGTATGCCCAAGTCGCCTGCAACCTGACGGGCCGCGTCCACGATGCCGAAGTTCCGCTCGGTAAAGAGCATCCCGCCGTAGGGATTGTCGCCGCTCAGCCGGTCCCGCGCCTGGCCTTCCCCGCTCATGGCGCGGTCGGGAACCGCCGCCGCCCGGTCCGCCTGCGCCAGCATCTCGCGCCCGTACTTGCCCGTGAGCAGACCGCCCGCGAGCGGGCTCCATGGCATGATCCCCAGGCCGAACTCCTGGGCCATGGGGAGGAGGTCCAGCTCCACCCCGCGATCGACCAGCGACCAGGCATTCTGGAGGCCGATGGGGCCCGGGAGGCCCTGCGCGGCGGCCAGGGTCGCCACCTTGGCGACGTACCAGGACGGCGTGTTCGAGAAGCCGTAGTAGAGGATATCGCCCCGCGCCACGGCGCCCGCGAGGGTCCGCAGCACTTCCTCGGCGGGGGTTGTCCGGTCCCAGACATGCACCCAGTAAAGGTCGATCCGGTCGGTGCCAAGCCGGCGCAGAGACCCCTCGATGCCCTGGCGGATGTTGACGGCGCCGTTGCCGCCGTGCATCGGATGCCCCTGCGACCGCGCGAAGCCGGACTTCGTCGAGACCACGAGCTGGTCCCGCAGTCCGCTGTCCTTCAGGAAGCGGCCCAGCATCGCTTCGCTCTCGCCGCCGCTGTACACGTCGGCGGTGTCGAGAAGGTTGCCTCCGGCCTCCACGTAGGTGTCGAAGATCGCGCGGGCCTCCCCCTCATCGCTGCCCCAGCGACCGGCCCCGAAAGTCATGGTGCCGAGCGCCAGCGGGCTCACGATCAGGCCCGAGCGGCCAAAGGTGCGATAATCTGTCATCCGCATCGAACGTCTCCCATTGGGCCACTCCGGTGGCGCGATGGAAGGTAGGGGCGAGCGTCGAGGGCGATTAGCCGTTCCTTCTGCCATGAGCTTGTGAGAGAGGTTCAGGAATGTCGCGACAGCCCCTCAACGATCTGGCAGCCTTTGCCGCCTTGGCCCGCAGGCGCAGCTTCACCGCGGCGGCGGCCGACCTCGGCGTGTCTCCCTCGGCCCTCAGCCATGCGATGCGAGCCTTGGAGGAGCGCCTCGGCGTCAGGCTCCTGGCCCGGTCCACCCGTTCGGTGGCGCCGACCGAAGCCGGGAGCGCCCTGCTGGAGAGGCTTGGCCCGGCGCTTGAGCAGATCGACGAGGGCCTGACGACGCTCTCGGCGTGGCGCGACGAGCCCGCCGGCGTGGTCCGGCTGACGACGTTCCATTGGATCGCCTCAACGCTCCTGGCGGAGCGGCTTCCCGCGTTCCTGGCCCGACACCCGGAGATCACGGTCGAGGTCAACGTCGATGACGGGCTCACCGACATCGTCGCCTCCGGGTTCGACGCCGGTATCCGGCTGGGTGAGACGGTCGAGAAGGACATGATCGCCGTCCGGATCGGCCCGCCGCTGCGCACCGTCGTCGTGGCCACACCCGGCTACTGGCTGGCCCATGGCAGGCCGGGGCATCCGCGGGATCTGCAACGGCATCGCTGCATCGGCTACCGCAATATCACCAGCGGGACGCTGATGCCCTGGGACTTCGAGAAGGATGGAAAGGTGCTGCGGCAGCCGGTGACCGGCCCGCTCGTCTGCAACTCCTCCGACCTCGCGCTGGCGGTCGTGCGGGCTGGGCAGGGCGTCGGATGGGCCATGGAGCCGGACGTTGCCGCGGACCTCGAGGCTGGGCGCCTGGAGCAGGTTCTCGACGACTGGGCCCAGCCCTTCCCGGGGGCGTTCCTCTACCATCCGAGCCGACGGCAGGTTCCTCCGCCCCTACGCGCCCTGATCGACTTCCTCAGGGCCTGAGGCCGCGCCTACATGGCAGCCAAGACGGAATGGCGCGCTTTAACCTCAATGCGCCTTGCCGAGTCATTGGCGCGGCCGAGACGAGAGGCCGTGTTCTTGCAGGACAGCAAGTAGAGGAGGCGACACCGACAGAACCCGCGCCACAGGGCGGGCGACGGCAGGGTGGTTTCGGCAGAACGTCGAGTTGCGCCTTCTCAGCTCGGAGAGCAATTGGCACAGTATCCAGGGGCGGCACCTCGCTCAGGATGTCAGCCCGAACCCAAGGAGCCGTGACCTTGCCCAAGACTTGCACGCATCGGGGCACGATCGTCGAGGTCACGCCCAGCGCCCTGGTTTGTGAGGAGTGCCTACAAAGCGGCAGCAGAGGGGTTCACCTCCGCCTCTGCCGGACCTGTGGTCACGTGGGCTGCCGCAACAGCTCGCCCAACCGCCACGCGACGGTGCACTTCCGTGCCACGGGTCACCCAATCATCGAAGGCTATGACCCGCCGGAGGGATGGGGCTGGTGCTACGTGAACCAGACCGAGGTCGACGTTGGAAGGCCGGCCCCTCAGTCGGGCCCGATCCCCAGGTTCGTCAGACGCGGAATGGCCGTGCGCTGCCTTGGCACCCGCCGTCCGGCCCAGGCCGGGTGCTGCTACCGTGCAGACTCCTTATGTTCCGTCCGGCTCGCTGCGGCAGCTGGACCCTCGCCGGAGTCCGTCCCATGACCGACGCGCCCGCTGAGCGCAACGTGCTGGCCGGCCGACAGGCGCAGGCCTTCCCGCGCCTGTCCCCGGCCGAGATCGACCGCCTGCGTCGCTTCGGCGAGGTCCGGATCTTTGGCGAGGGCGAGCGCCTCTTCACCGCTGGGCAGCCTGGGCTTGGGTTGTTCGTCGTCCTGCGGGGGCTCGTGGCGATCACGCATCCCGACGGGCTGGGTCATGCGATTCCAATCGTCGAGCAGGGCGAGGGCCAGTTCCTAGCCGAGATCGGCGCGCTTTCTGGCAAGGCCGCTCTCGTTGACGGATGGGCTCGGGACGAGGTCGAAGCCCTCGTCCTGTCGCCCGCAGGGCTGCGCGCGGCCCTGGTGGCCGAAGCTATGTTGGGCGAGCGCATCATGCGCGCGCTGGTGCTGCGTCGCGTGGCGCTCATCGAGTCCGGGGCAGGGGTGCTTCTGATCGGGCGGCCCGACGACCACGCGACGGCTCGCCTCATGGGCTTCCTGACCCGCAACGGCCAGCCGCACCGGCTGCTAGAGCCCGAGGACGCCCAGGTTCACGACCTCATTGCCGCCCATCCGGGCGATGTGCTGCCCATGGCCGTCACACCGGACGGCCACGTGCTGGAGCGCCCCGACGAGGCGCGGCTCGCGGCGGCCATCGGCATGACGACGCCCGGAGATCTCAACGGGCGGCGCTTCGACGTGGCGGTCGTCGGGGCCGGACCGGCGGGCCTCGCTGCGGCGGTCTACGCCACGTCCGAGGGCCTTTCGGTCGTGGTGCTTGATAGCCGGGCGTTCGGCGGGCAGGCCGGGGCCTCCGCCCGCATCGAGAACTACCTGGGCTTTCCCACCGGCATCTCGGGCCAAGCGCTTGCGGGCCGGGCCTACACGCAGGCGATCAAGTTCGGCGCCGAGATGGCAGTACCAATGACTGTGGACCGGCTCGACTGCGAGGATGCCGACGAAGGCCGGCTCCGGCTCGAGCTTGAAGCGGGAGGCGCCATCGAGGCCCGCGCTGTGGTCTTGGCCGCTGGGGCCCGTTACCGGCGGCTTGAGGTGGAGGGCCTCGAACGGTTTGAGGGCCGCGGGATCTCTTATTGGGCCTCGCCCATCGAAGCGCGCATGGCGATCGGGCAGGAGGTGCTGCTGGTGGGTGGCGGCAACTCGGCCGGGCAAGCGGCGGTGTTCCTGTCCGAGCACGCGGCGCGCGTCCGCGTCTTGGTCCGCCGTCCTCTCGAAGAGACCATGTCCCAGTACCTGATCGACCGCATCGCCGCCTCGTCGAACATCGAGGTGATCGTGGGCGGGTCCGTCACGGGCCTCGCCGGAGGAGACAGCCTTGAACGGCTCCGCTGGCGGGGGCCGGAGGGAGAGGTCGAGGAGCCCATCCGCCACCTTTTCCTGTTTATCGGCGCCGATCCCGCCTCGGGCTGGCTCGATGGCTGCGGCGTTTGGCGCGAGCGTGGCTTCGTGGCCACCGGCGACGCGATCCCGTCCGAGGTGCTGGAAAGCCGCGCCATTTGGCGCCATCGCCGGCCGGCGCCGCTGGAGACGAGCGTTCCGGGGGTCTTCGCCATCGGCGACGTGCGCGCGGGCTCGGTCAAGCGCGTGGGCGCCGCCATCGGCGAGGGAGCGGCCGTGGTGGCTCAACTTCACGCTCACCTCGCTGCGCAACGGGAGTCGCTGTCGCAGGAAGCTCAGTAGCTGAACTTCAGGTGCTCGGCCGTCGTCTTCGCCGGCCGTCGAAAGGCTCAACTCTTGGTGGGGTTCTGTTCCCGCAACCAGATTCGACCAAAACCTCCGCCCCAAGCGGGGGCTTTGTCGTTCCGGGCCGCAAAGACATTAACCCCGGAGCCACACCGCCTCGGAGCACTCGGGTTGACCTGCGCTGCCCTTGGTGCCGGTTTGGCTCTCCTGGCCTGTGGGGGCTTGGTGTCGCTCGGGGGTGTGTCGGGGGCGCAGGCTGGGCCGCACTCAGATCATTGGGTCATTCCCCCGAGGTCAGGGATGAGGAAGCAGAGTCTTCTCGGCTGATGGATCGAGGCGAGTCTGATAAGGAAGAGCCGTTTCGCTTAGGCACAGATGATGGGTGTGCTGCGCCAAGTGGAGGGGGGATACCTGTACCCGAGTTGTCCCGGGCAGACGGGATCAGCAGAGCGATCAGTCTCACAAGTGGCGAGCGAAGGATGGCGGCATAGCCGCATCGATGATGAACTAGGTAAAGGCGTCTAAGGACGAGGACCGACGGCTGAAGTAGATGTATGCCGACCTGAGCATGCAGGCCGATATGCTGGAGGAGGCCTTGAGAAAAGTGACGCGGCCATCTCAGCATCGGGAGCCGGTCGAGAAAGCTTTTGTCGAACGCACCAACAGGACGGTCCGGCACGAGTGGCTGGACCTCACCATCTTTGAAACCCTCGAGGAGGTGCGGGAGATCGCTACCGATTGGCTGTGGACATACAATCACGACCGGCCGAACATGGGCATCGGTGGGATGACACCCGCCAAAGAACTGAAACTGGCCGCGTGAACTGTACGACCGCGCCCCACTAGAACGGGAGGATCACCGCGGATCCTGCGGACATCCCGTCGAATTTCAGCGACATCCTGACAAGGCTATGCACCCGGTGTCGGGCTCTATCTACCGAGCAGGAATACGCCAAGATCCTTGATCGTCTCGAACCGGCGAAAGTTCTTGGCGGCAAAGGCGACCCGCATGAGCGGTGTCCATGGACCGAAAACTCGTGCCAGGACGCCTGCCCGAGCCTGAGCCGCCGCCCTGCCTTCCCATACGAACCCCGAGCTTTCTGGCGGATGAATTGAGAGCGGGAAGGGCAGGTAGCACCCTCTGAGCCCCGCCTTCAGGCAATCCGCAACGAAGATGTACTCTTCACCCAGAAAATTGGAAGTTCCCGCGCCCACTCCGAAGTGTTCGTCGAACCGGATCCCTGCCGCTGTTATCCGTGCCCGACGAAACGCCAACTCGTGACTTGAGATGCGACCGCTGTTCCAAAGTCTTAACCGATGTGGCCGGTTGTGCGCCGGTTTGCGCGGCACGCCGTCCGGCGTGAACGAGCGCCCTGCCAAGAGATCGAGGTCAGGGTCTTGGGCGAAGACTCGTCTGATCTCGTCGAAGGCGCCATCCGGGTGCGCCACATCATCGTCGGCAATCAGCACGATCTCGCCCTGCGCGAAATCCAGCGCAGCGTTGCGACTGCGCGAAAGCCCCGTCGAAGCGAGCCGTCTGATTGTGACGTCGCTCCGTTCCACCGTCAGCGCCTCAAGATGTAACTTAAGCCCGGGCTCCGCTTCGGCCTCCTGCATCAGGACCAAATAATCGAGCCCGACTGCGCGCGGCCAGTTGGCGGCGTGCAGACCGTAGGCCCGTACGCCGCGGGTCGAGATTGCCACCGTGAGAGTTGGCCGGTCATGAGTCATGCAACCATCCTTCTGACTCGTTCGAGCCGCCGCCGATGTGGTTCGGCGCCTTCGACAGTCCTCTACAGCATGAGCAGGTCTCACAAGAAGCGGCCGGATTCGATGTGACCCTTTCTTGATCGACAGTTGCCATTGCCACTCTCCATGTCCTCATGGGGATATGGCAGAAAGAACGCCGCCTTGGTGCGGGAGATGGTTTGGACGTGCTGAACTGGCCTCAATGCACCCATCATGGAGGCGCCGCTGAGCCAAGTCAGAAGCAAAGCCATCTCTTTTCTAGATGATCAGAATATCTGCGGCGGCCAGAGCGGCTCCATCTTGCAAATCTGCAAGTAGGGTTCGCCCACCACGATCATGGCCGTTGTTGTCGAACCAGAGCGTTGCGTCGCTCGTACGGAATACGAAATGATCGGTGCTGTCCCGCGCTTGGTTGATGGCGAACTGCCAGGGTCGCAGCCAGCCTTCGTGCAAGTCCGCCCCGAAGGCTGCATCGTTGAACTGCAGCGTGTCCTTCGACTCGAAGTCCGTAATTGTGCTCTTGCCTTGCGAGATGACGAACGTATCCGCGCCGCTGGCCCCGCTGAGCCAGTTATGGCCGCTGCCACCGTCCAGGTGGTCCGCGCCCCTGCCACCCTTGAGGGTGTCCTGCCCTTGGTTGCCGTAGAGCCGGTCATTTCCGTCCTGGCCGCGCAGCAGGTCGTTGCCGCGCCATCCCGACAGGCTGTCGTTCCCGCTCCTGCCCCGGAGAACTTCGCTGGCCGATCCGCCGTGGAAGCTATCGGCAGATGCTCCACCCTGGAGGACCCTGAACGGGACGTGGCCGGGCTTGACTTCGGCACCTGCCAGATACGTGGCCACGGCGCCATCCGGGAGCCCGTTCCAGACCCCAGACCAATAAGGGTTCCCACCCGCAAAGGTGCTGGCGAAGGACTTGACCGAAGCCCGGCTCCAGAAACCGCCGAGATCCTCGGGTGCGAAGTAGTAAACAGGCCGGCCATCCACCAGCATGGCTGCTTCCTGGCCGGTCAAGACGATCTCGTACCGATGGACGCCAGCGCTCGCATCAAAGCCAAGGGGGAAACTGATACCGGCGGACACGATCCGACCGAGGTTCGGGTCGTAGGCGTGCACGGAAATCTGAGCCTCGCGCAGGCCTTTGCGGCCTACCCACTCAAAGTCGAACTCCCAGCGGGGAGCCCCATGCGCCTGAAAAGCGAATAGACCGGCTACGCCGCCCGACGGCAGGTCAGCCACCCTAGCGTCCCAGCGCAGGGTTCCGGTCGTCAGCATGGCATCGGACTGAATCTCCGCCCCTCGATAGCCCTCGGGTCCTTCGTCCAGAACGAGTTTCACGCCTCCCGCGTCGTCGGGCTGCACATTCTCAGGCGACCAAACGTTCTTCTGCCACCAGAGCTTCCAGTCGGAGACGAGCCAACCGTCGGAGGCGGGTTGAGGCTGGTCGATGGTGTAGAACAGCATGTGTTAACCTCAGTAAATTTCACGTCTCCCGAGACCTGCACTGCGATAGCAGAGCAAGTTCTACGATCCGGTTGAGCGGAAAAGGCTCAGAACGGCAGAAGCACTGGCGGCCGAACTGGCGAGCCTCTGCGGCAACATGTTGCGCCTGAGTCGCTGGATCCTGCAACTTGGGCTTAAGTTGCGGGAGTCCTGCGGTCCGGGGCCGGGCCCAGCGTATTCATGGCTTGTGCCCGAACGGATGACCTGTTCGGGCACGCGGTGAGGGGCGGACAGGCGCTGCACCACCACGCTGGACCAGCGGACGTGCCTTTGGGGTCCGTGCGTGCTTCCGTCGAGGCGCTGTCATTTGCAGAGCATCAGGCCAAGCTGGCGCCCATCCTCAGGCATGAAGACCGGCAGGACCTCATCGGACCGCGCATTGGCCGCGACGACGCGAGCCCCCTGTCAGCGCGGCAGGGCAGGGCCCGCCACCAACACTTCCCACGCGCCGGGCATGGGTGCGGCCGTCGTCACAGCACCAAGCCTAAGCCCCGGCCGCGCGATGCACCTGATCTACCCAATGTACTGCCAGCCGTTGGCTAATTGTTTCCAAGGCGCCGGCGGATCGAACGAATGACGTAGAGGGCGAAGCCAACATTCGCCCGAGCGAACCCTACTTCGCGGTGCAGGACCCCCCAAGTCGCACGAGCAGCACGAAACTTGCGCGAAGAGCGGGAATTGCTGGAAACCCGGTACTCGGCCAATACATTCGGCAGTCCCTCGGCCGTGGCGCCCTGGCGTAAAAGACTGAGCCAGAACGCATAGTCCTCCCTCATCGGCAACTCGGGCATCTGGGCGGGGCCAAACCGCTCGCGATCCCAAACGCCTGTCAAGCAGCCAATGGGATTGCCTCCGAGTGCGTCACGGTACTGAACGCTGGGTCGAGCATGGACCACGCCGAGGTGACGCCCCTCTGGACTGATCCGACGATACGAGGAGAAGACAATTCCCGCCCCCGCTTCGAGCCGGGGTACTTGGCAGGCGAGTTTCTCGGGCAACCACAAGTCGTCCGCATCGAGGAACGCTATGAAGCGGCCCCTTGCCAGCCGAATCCCTAGGTTACGGGCTGCAGGCGCACCATGCCGGGTTTGGGAACGAATGAGCCGCAGGCGAGGATCACGACGTGCAAGCCGCTCGATGAGCTCGACCGAGCCATCGGTTGAGCCATCGTCGACGAGGAGCATCTCCCAATCCGGAAAGGTCTGGGTCTGCACGGAGGTAATGGTTTGAAGCAGGGTGGAGCACGCGTTGCGAACCGGCGTGATGACCGAAACCCGGGGTGTTGAGCCGACTCCTTCGTCGTCCATCAAGAATTCTGCCGCATGCCTGGAACTCGGACTTTCACGCATCAGGAGCCGGACTCCGGGAATGAGCTTGGCGTATGAGCGCCAGTGGAGCAACGGGCGAACGGCGCCGCGCACAGGGCGCGCAAAGCCGATTGCCCGTCGCGGTGAGTTTGGCAGCGGAAGGGGCGAGAGCCCTAGAGGGTACCATTGAGTGGGCCGCCCAGAATTGCAATCAGCGACGCGGTAATAGTCGAGCCCAAAGAGAAGAGCAGCGTCTCGCTCGGGGCTTCACACTGCATGCGGCGGTCGCAAGCTTTGCAGATGCCGTTATGTCGGGGCTTGGCCAGGGCGGCGACGCGCAATGGTACACGCGCTGGCTTTACCTTGACCATGCACGCCTGCAACTTCGCCCGGTCACCTGGACTGTTGGCGGAATGATCCAGCGAAGCGCAGCACGCGGGCTATGGCGAGCCGCCATCAAACCTTACTATTGTGAGATCGTCCCAACCAGGTTTCAGGTTCCCAACGGAGTTCGTCACCGTTACTCCTGGTCAACGCACGGCTGAGGAGATGCCTTTGCCAAGCTGCTGTCCCGATTCACTACGAACCATGCCTAGAACCCTTCGCCAGGCGCTCTGCGGGTCGTCATCGACGTAAACGACCGCTGGGCGCCCATGCCGAAATCCGCTGGGCGGGTCGCCCTCCTTGCGCGGGGTCCACGGCTTCAGTCATCTTGAGAGTCCCGCTTAGCCTTTGGGCTACCGAACCTCAGTCCACGCCGCCAAGCTCACCGCAAGGGACGCGCAGGCGCCCATCTCGATCTGGGCCCGCAACTCCGGCTGTACGAAGATTCTGGGCCACGGCAGTGGAACAGTAATGGTACGGGAGCGGCCAGCGCGCTCCCGTACTGCTTTGGGACGGCTCAATCGAAGAAGGAGAAGTGGCTTTTGTCGAGGCTTGAGATGGAGCTTAGGGTGGCTACAAGGATCGCGTCGACGTTCACGTCCACCTTGCCGTCGCCGTCCGTGTCCCTTCCCCTGCCGTCCTCGTCGAACCAGAGCCGGTGCTCGTCGGTCTCGAACACAAACGTCGCGCCGCTGGTCTTGGCAACGTTGCTGGTCTGGTTGACGAGCTTGAAGTGGAACGAGTCCACGTCGAACTCCGTTTCCCGCACCGCGAGCTTGTCCTGACCCTTCCTGAAATCGACGATCACGTCGTGCGGCCAGTATGGGTTGTGGTTCAGGAACCCGTCGTCCCGTTCGAGCACGAAGATGTCGTTGCCAGCGCCGCCCGTCATGCGGTCGCCTCCCGACCCGCCGTTCAGGATGTCTTTCCCGCCGCGGCCGTTAAGGACGTCATCCTGGGCGCCTCCATCGAAGGAGTTGTTGGACCCGTTGCCGAGCAGGTAATCGTCGTAGCCCGATCCCTGGACGTGCTCGATCGAGGTGAGACGGTCGCCGCGCGCGGCGCCGCCGTTGGCGGACTGCATGGCAAAGTCGATGCGGACCGAGGTATCCGCGTCCGCGTAATCGACACGATCGAACCCACTGCCGCCGTTGACCATGTCGGCTTTGTAGTCTTCCGAGCGCAGGTAGGCGCCAAGGTGGAAGACGTCGTTGCCGGCGTCGCCATACATCGTGTCGGCGCCATAGCCGTAGTTGAAGATGTCGGCGCCCGCGCCGCCATGGGCGGTGTCGTTCCGCCCGGAGGCGATGTCGTCGTTGTCATTGAAGGTGTCGCTGCCGCCGCCGCCGTAAAGCTGGTCAGTGCCCGCTTCTCCGTCGAGCGCGTCGTTGCCCTTGCCGCCCTTCAGGCTGTCGTTCCCGTCCCCTCCATCGAGGAGGTCCGCGCGGTTGCCGCCGGTCACGCGGTCATTGCCTCTGCCGCCCTCGAACTGCAGCACCTCGAAGCCATCGACCAGCGAGCCGTTCGCCAGCCTGGTCATGGTCTGGCCCTGGGTGCCCAAGTTGTAGACGACCGCGACGTTGTTCGTGGGAGAGTAGCCGAACGTCATCTTGATCGTGTCGATCGATCCCGACGAGTCCCCGCCGACAGCCTTGTCACCAACGCCAATCGAGACGAAGTCGCTGCCCCTACCGCCATCGAGGTCGTCATACTCGCCGTCGAAGTCGAACCCGAGATAGGCGCCAGAGTAGAGATCGTCGCCGCCCGCCCCCCCTCGGAGGGTGTCCCGGCCATAGCCGCCCGAGAGCATGTCGTTGCCTTGACCGCCCTCGACACGGTCGTTGCCGTTTTCGCCATTCAAGGCGTCCCGGCCGTCTCCCCCGTAAATGCGATCATTCTGGTGTCCGCCGTTGGCGAGGTCGTCGCCCCGGCCAGCGTCGATCACGTCGGCGCCCGCGGGTGTCTCGGTCTCGCTCCAATCGTAGTAGCCCGTCGTGTCGCCATACAGATAGTCATTGCCGTTGCCGCCCCTAAGGGTATCGGCCCCATGACCGCCATGAAGGCTGTCGTTCCCGCCCCGGCCAGCAAGCATGTCCGCACCGCGGCCGCCCTGAAGCTCGTCCTCCATCTCCCAGCCCGTGATGCGGTCGGCGAAGTCGGAGCCGCGAATCTTGTACTGCTCCACGCCTTGCACGGTGAAGCCGCCGGCCGCATCGTAGCTGTTCAGGTAGTCTGTCGCGGTGAAGAGGAAGCCACTGGCACGGGCCTTGTAGCTGACGTCCAGAAGGTCGGTTCCCGTGCCGCCGTAGATCTTGTCGCCCGAGACCTCGCTTCCTGTTCCGAGGATGAGCTGGTCGTCGCCATTGCCCCCGCTGATGAGATCGCCGCCGGCCCCGCCATAGAGCCGGTCGTGGCCTTCTCCACCGTAAAGCTGGTCGCCTCGGTCCGCTCCGGAAGGATAGTAGCCGTCCCCATAGAGATCGTCGTTGCCATAACCGCCATAGATCCGGTCCGAGCCCGCTTCGCCGTTCAGATCGTCGTCGCCGTAACCACCCTTGAGGTTGTCGTTGCCTTCGTCGCCATCGATAGAGTCGTTGCCGTACCCGCCGTCGACCAGGTCGCTGCCCTGTCCGCCATACGCGTAGTCATCGCCGTCGAGCAGGCTGATCCTGTCATTCCCTGAAGTGTTGTTCCCGTAATACTCACCGATGAAGTCTCTCTCGGATAGGCTGTTCGTTCCATTAATAACGGCCATGATGCGCTTTCAAAGGATGCTAGGGTCAATTAGCGGAATGCTAAGATGCAATGCGCTATGCCGTGGAAAGGCCCAATCAGTCAATGCACTCAGGGGCTTGAGGATGGTCATGAAAACCTGACCTGACTTGGTCGATAGGTCATGGTTTGTCGGTCGGACGCACACGGCCCAGCGAACGGATTGTATTCGATTTGCGCCCGCGCTGAATTCGGATGCGGCGGCTTCCTGCAGAGTGGTATTCTGTTCTGGCTCGGGCCATGGCCCCGGGCCGCCTGCCGCTGACAGGGGCGTATGAAGACGACAACTCGCCGGACTGCGGCGCTGGCCTGAACAGCGAGTAGATCCGGTCGTTCTCCTCGCGTCTCGGAAAGCCATGTCGCGGCGCGAGGCACCTCGATAGATCTGGGGCAGAAGTCGGCCACTGTCACTCGGTCCAGGCTGTTGGCCTACGAACCCCAAATCCTGAGCCGAGCCGAGTTGGGCTCTCGGCCCCGGCAGCCGAACCCAGCTTGACCGATGGAAAAGGGCTGCCTAGCGTCGGCCCCATGACACAGCAAAGCCGCCTCCGCACAGCTCTTAGAAACTCTCAGTAGCGTGCACAGCCATGAGTTCGGATATGGAAATCGCTCTTGCTCGAACCGAAGAACAGTCGAACCTGGTCGGCGAAGGGATTACGGCGGATAGGGGGCGCTGGAGCTTTGACGGAATTTCACGAGTCTTTGATGATCATGTTCGGCGGTCGGTGCCGCTGTACAACGAAGGTCACGACCTCACGTGCCGACTAAGCGATTATTTTGTCGCGTCCAATTCGCTCGTGTACGATCTGGGCACGGCGACCGGGAGCCTTGCGCGAAAACTCGCTGACTGGCACCAGGGCAAGGCCGGCACCCAGGTGATTGGGATAGACCCAGTCCAATCCATGGTCGAACAAGCGGAAAAAGTGCATGGCTTCCGCGAGGACCTGCGCTTCATTTGCTCAGACGCCCTGACCTATGAGTTCGAAAAGGCTAATCTTTTCACCAGCTATTACACCGTTCAATTCGTCCATCCAAATGTCCGGCAGCAGCTAATCGATCGTATATATGAGCGTCTCCACTGGGGAGGCGCTTTCATTCTATTCGAGAAGGTGCGCGCCCCAGACGCTCGCTTTCAGGATTACATGTCTCAGGTCTATACTGACTTCAAGCTCGCCAACGGTTACGACGAGAAAGAGGTCGTCGGAAAGACCAGAAGCCTGAAGGGAGTACTTGAGCCATTCTCCACGAACGGCAACATCGAGATGCTGCAGCGGGCGGGCTTCAAGGACATCATGACGGTTCAGAAGTGGGTATGTTTCGAAGGCTTCTTGGCGATCAAATGAGACGTCGTTGGCGATCCTTTAAAGGCAGATGGATGCAGACTCTGAAGAACCTGGCGTCACCGCCGGAATACACGACGGACGGGCTCGAGATCGTCGAGATCAATGGGGTAAAGCTGGTTATCGACCCATCCGTCATGTCGGAAAGCGTCCAAGAGCGAATTCGTAAAGGCCGACTGTCCCTCCCCGAAGCGAACTTCATCGGGAAGCTTATTGAGCCCGGGGAGAGGTTCCTGGAACTGGGCGGAGGTATCGGTTATACGTCGACAATCGTCGCCAAGCAGAACAAAGCGGCGTCGGTCACCACCTTCGAAGCGAACCCGCAGCTCATTCCAGCCATGAAGCGAACGCATGCGATGAACAATGTCGTGGCCGAAGCCGTCAATGCCATCGTGTCATCCCGCAAGGACAGAGACACGGTTCCGTTCTACATTCACGAGGATTTTCGGTGCTCGTCCTTGGTGAAGCCAGGTGGCGGAATCAAGAACGTCGTCGAAGTGCCTGTTATGTCCTTTCAGGAGGTGCTCCAGTCCCGTTCTCCAACGATGCTGATGGTCGACATTGAGGGAGCCGAGAAGGACCTCTTCCAGAACATCGACATGTCCAGCGTCAAGAAGGTTTATGTCGAGCTTCATAAGAATATCATATGGGGTCGTGGCATTAAGAGGATCTTCGACTTCTTTTCCGACAATCAGTTTTACTATGATCCTCCGGCGTCGGTTGGCCACGTGGTTCTCTTCCGGAAGCTTGATAATCCGCCGCCGGTACAGATGATCAGGAGGACCTACTAGATAGGGAACTACTCCAGGTCCAAGCCATGGCGACGGATGCCAGCATGAGGCTGGCCAGATAGTTGCGCGCCAAGCGGTCATAACAGGTTGCGATGCAGCATCAGTTGTTGGGCTTGGTCTACGGGCGCCTGACGACATTGCGGCAGCCCTAGGCCGGCGGGTAAGCGGGAAGGGGAAGGCGCGAGTGGTCAGGGAGGGATAGCTGCCTTGATGTGTCGGCGCTTAGGCTGGCGGGGCAGGGTCATTGTATCCTAAGCCCTGTCCTCGATGTTCGAGCGTGGGCTGCCAGATGCCGCGCGAGGACCGGCGGGTGAAGCGGTTTGGGCTGTCGTGGGTGGACCAAATGCGGCCGGACATCCACCCGAGGCATCCCGGGGAGTCCCCGCGGCAAATGCGGCTCAACCACCGCCCAAGTTTCCTTTGATAGCCAGAACAGAGACACCATGACCGTGCTCCGTCCGTCGAACCCGATTCGGCAGAGAAACACCACGGGCACTTGATGGTCTGCATAGGGTCTCTAGCAGCGACCGGCCGCACTGTCAGAACTGGAGAATGACGGCCGCGATCGTAGAGGGGGAGCGCGCATCACAAGTAACGCATGGCGCTTGACCTGCCCCCCGGGAGCTCCCTCGCTGTGACGTAGAGTCTGCCCATCCTGAAGGAGCAGACGACATGAG
>NZ_VDFU01000047.1 GCF_006152115.1 Rubellimicrobium rubrum
AAAAAACTTAGCACCTGCAGGAGCGATGTCGCTACGGCTCCTTGTCGCGCTTAGCTAAAGCCGCAGCGTCAGCCAAACCAGCCGCATCTAGCCTAAGCCCAAAGGCAGCATGCAACTCACATCTTGCCTCGGCAATCTCAGAAGCATCGTATGGCTAGAAGCCTACAGACCTGAGGCTCATACGCACCTCCGAGTGCTCAGGTTCGCTCACACCATCGAACCAAGCTCGCATTAGGCACAGCGTCCTTCTCCACCCTACAGCCCATAGCTGATCCCGTGGTCCCTAGGCTTGAGGCAGTGCTCCTCCCGCTCGGCCTCGTGCTCCCGGTGCGCCTGGCGCTCTTGGGCGTGCTCCTGTCCGAGCTCCTCCCGCTCCGCCGCCACCGGCTTGGCGCGGTCCAGCACGCCCCGGAGCCGCTCGCGGATGGTCTCGTGGCTCTGGGCCGCTCGGCTGCCGTCCTGCGCCCTGAGCCGCGCCAGCTCCTCTCGCGCTTTGTCTATGCCGCGTTCCAACGCCGGCTCCCCGCGCTCCTGCTCCACGCCCGGCCGTGCCCGCTCCCGTAGGGCCTCGAGCCGCTCGTAGATGGCCTCGGCGCCGAGGCTGCGCTCCGGCCCCGGCTGCTCCCGATCATGGGCCGGCAGACCCGCCCCGAGCCCGTGCTGCGGCCCCTCTTGGGCGTAGTGGGCGGCCTCCCGGCCAGGCCCAGCATCCTGCGCAAGCCCGTGGCCTCGCCCCTGCCGCTCGGCCGCGGCCCGGAGCGCGGCGAGGCCCGCGCGCACCCGGTTGGCCCCCTCCTCGCGGACGTGCTGATAGGTCTCGCGAGCGGCCTCGGCCCTCTGGCGCACCTTCTCCCGGAGCGCGTCCCTCACCCGCGCCAGTTCCGCGAAGAGGCTCCGCGTGGCCCGCGCCTCGTGCACCTGGGCACCCCGCTCGGTGAGGGGCACGTACTCGCGCTCCTCCCGCTCGGCCGCCCTTTGCTCCCGTCGCTCGATAGCGCTCACCACAGACCCGAGCTTCACCTCGGGTGCCCGGTCCAGGTTGTCGGCCTGCGCCTCGTGCCCCAGGCTGCGCGCCTCGTCGCGCTGCACGGCGAGGCTGCGGTGATCCACCCGCTCGGCCACCCGCGCCCGCTCCAGAGCGCGGTTCTGCATCTCCGCCCACCTCTCCCGCATGTGGGCGATCTCCGCACCGCCCGTCTGCTTGGCGTCGAGCGCACGGGTCTTGTCGGCTAGGCCCTCCCGGGTGAGCGCCCGCGTGGTGGTGAGCACATGGGCGTGCCAGTTGCGCTGGTCGCCCTCTCGGTGCGGCGCGTGGATCGCCACGTCGGCCGCCACCCCGTAGCGGGAGACGAGCTCGCGGGCGAAGCTTTCCACGAGGAGGCGCCGGCCTCCTGCGTCCAGCTCGTGCGGCAGCGCCAACTCCCACTCCCGGGCGGTAACGCTATTGCTCCGCGTCTCGCGCGCCTCCGCCGCGTTCCAGAGCGCCTGGCGGTCATGGACCCAGGTGGGCGCGTCCTCCGGGGCCACGATGAAGCTCGCCTCCACCCCCTGCTTCGCCCGGTAGTCGTGCACCCTCCCCTCGCGCTCGCAGGCGATGCGCTCGGCCGCACGGTAAGCGACGGCCGCCGTGGCCGAGCGCCCGGCCGAGCGCTGCACGGTTTTGACGCTGAGGTGGTAGCTCGCCACGGCCGCTCACCTCTGCCGCCGGCCTCGGGCCCCGCCACCGAGCGGGGCCTCGCCCGCGGCCCGCGAGCGCGTCCGGCGAGGAGGCGGGGTCAAGGGGGGTGGTGCGGCCCGCAGCGACGCCCCCGGCGGCGCGAGGACCCGGCCCCCTTGAGGCCGCCGGAGCGCCTTAAGCTGGATAGGCTCCCTTTGGATGCCAAGCATCCAAAGGGACTGCCCCAGCGGCGAGCGGCTTTCTGCGAGGGCGGGGCTGAGTGCTTCGGGGGCGAGCTGGGGCGCGACCTGCCGCGATCCAACAGCGCCCGTTGGCTGGGGAGGGTGCGGGAGGGCCGGGTGGCCCTCCTGCTCCGGCGCGCAGCGGCGGACGGGGACGCCGTCGGCGGGGGCGAGCGGAGCGCCGCCCCCGGGAGACCGCACGCAAACCCGCAGGGTTTGCATAAGTGCGCCCTTCTCACTGCCGCTCGGCGGGCCCACGCTCGACCTCCACACCTTGTCTCAACCTGCAACCTAGGGGAGAGTATACCTCCAGGCTAGTGTCATCCAAGGAGAGTGCACCATGGCCGAGACCGAGCTGGAGCGCGCGGAGAAGAGATACGCCCAAGCCAAGGCCAGGCTCCAGGCGCTGAGGAACAGAGCAGCCACGCAAGCCCGCAAGCTCGACACCCGGCGCAAGGTCATCCTCGGGGGCGCCTTGGTCGATCTGGCGGCTCGGGATGCCACGGCCGCCGCCATGCTCGACCGGCTTGTGCGGAACCTGCCCCGCGAGCAGGACCGCCGCGCCTTCGAAGGGTGGTCGCCGAAGGATGCCGCAGCAACGGCTGGTGAGCCGCCGGACGCAGATCCCGGCGCCGCAGCCGAGGCCTGAGCGTGCCCAGCCTCGCCCCCGCTCTCCGCGCCCTCAGCCGTTGGGCCCTCCTCCTCGTCACCACTCCGATCCTCGCCGTCTGGCTCCTCGTCTACCTCGCTGTCGCCATCCTGGTTGGCGCCCTGCTCGGCTTTCTCCTGATCTGGCTCTTGGGTGGGGATCTCCTCCACGCGGCCTGGTGGCACGACCCGCTCATGGTCGCGCTCTGTGGATTCACCTGCCTCATCGCCGCCAACGCTTGGTCCCTGCGCACGGGCGTGCCCCTGCCCTGGGACCGCCGCCCCGACCGCGACACCCACGGCTCCGCCCGCTTCGCCAGCCGCAAGGAACGCGCGGCCCTGGTAGGCCAGCAGGACGGCGCTGCCGCCTCCGGCCTGCTGATCGGCCGTGACCCGGAGACCGGCCGCCTCCTGCGCTATGCGGGACCCGCCCACCTCCTCACTCTCGCCCCCACCCGCTCCGGCAAGGGCGTGGGCACCGTGATCCCCAACCTCCTCCTCGCGCCTCGCTCCGTCCTGGTCATCGACCCCAAGGGCGAGAACGCCCGGGTGGCCGGCGAGGCGCGCCGCCGCTTCGGCCCCGTGCACGTCCTCGACCCCTTCGGCGTCACGGGCCTGCGCTCGGCCGCCTACAACCCGCTCGACCGTCTCCATCCTGAAAGCCCCGACCTGGGCGAGGACGCGGCCTCCCTCGCGGAGGCCCTGGTCGTGGACCCGCCCGGCGAGGCGGGCGAGGCGCATTGGAACGAAGAGGCCAAGGCGCTCCTTTCGGGGCTGATCCTCTTCGTGGTCTGCCACGAGGACGAGGACCGCCGTACGCTGGCCAGCGTGCGCGAGTACCTCACCCTGCCCCCTGAGCGCTTCCGCGAGCTGCTGAGCCTCATGCAGGGAAGCGACGCGGCTGGAGGCCTAGTCGCCCGCGCCGCCAACCGCTTCCTGGGCAAGTCCGACCGGGAAGCCGCGGGCGTCCTCTCCTCGGCGCAGCGGCACACCCACTTCCTCGACAGCCCGCGCATCGTGGCTGCGACGAGCCGCTCGGACTTCGCCTTCGCCTCCCTCAGGCACGAGGTCGCCTCCGTGTTTCTGGTGCTGCCTCCCAACCGCCTCGACGCCTACAGCCGATGGCTGCGCCTCCTGGTGAGCCAAGCGCTGGCGGACATCGCGCGGGACGCGGAGATGGGTGGTGCAGGCTCCCTGCCCCGCCTCAAGGAGCCCATGCTCTTCCTCCTTGACGAGTTCGCGGCCCTGGGCCGCCTGGAAGCCGTCGAGCGCGCCATGGGGCTCATGGCCGGCTATGGCCTCCAGCTCTGGCCCATCCTCCAGGACATGAGCCAGCTCCGTGCCCTCTACGGACAGAGGGCCAACACCTTCGTGGCCAACGCCGGCGTGCTGCAAGCCTTCGGGGTGAACGACTACGAGACAGCCAAGTGGCTGAGCCAACTCATGGGCCAAGCCACCGTGGGTTACGAGACCGCGAGCCACCGGCCCGGGGACCCGCCCTCCACCACGCTTCATCTCACCGGGCGCGATCTCCTCACCCCTGACGAGGTCATGCAGCTTCCCACCCATGTCCAGCTCCTGCGCGTGCAAGGCCAGCCGGTGATCCTGGCGGGCAAGCTGCGCTACTACGAGGACCGGGAGTTCTACGGCCTCACCGCTCCACAACGAGAGTTCGTGCCATGACAGGCCCGACCTCGGGGCCAGCCCCTCTCCCCTGAACCATACCCCATCACCCTTCCACCCTCACCTGCGCGAGGTGGCCATGGCCGACGACGACAAGGCGCTGCACGAGACCCTCGACCTCATGAGCCAGGTGGTAGCCAGCATCTCCGACCGCCTCGACACGCAGTCCGAAACCCTCGACCGGCTGGCAGCGGCGCAAGTCGCAGCCTCCCCCGACCGCGTGGCCGGCGCCACCGCCCAAGCCGTGCGCGAGGCCCTCGGGCCTGACCTCCTGAAGATCGTGAGCGTCCTGGAGGAGCTGGGCGGCGGCAAGGCGCTCCTGCGCGAGCGCCTCCGTGCCATGGATCGCGAGGAGGCCCGCCAAGGGCGCTGGCGCACTCACCCCGCAGCCGTGGTGGTCGGCATCCCCCTCGCACTTGTCCTGCTCCTCGCCCTCGCTGTCCCCCGCGCCGTGGCTCAGACCGCGCTAACCTGCCGCGCCACTGGAGGGGCCTGGTACGAGGCCAGCGAACGCTACCCTGCTGCCTGCATGTTTCAGAGGCCGTGACAGCTCAGCCTCCCTCTCTTTGTGAGAAGGAACTTCCATGTTACCCTGCCTGAAAGTCCTCAAGTTAGGACATGAAAGGGGCAGTTACAGGGATGAAGTACACTGCGGGTAACGCGGCCAAAGCTACCGGTAAGAGTATCCCAACTATCACGCGGGCGATAAAGAAGGGCCTAATATCAGCCGAGAAGACGCCAGCTGGCGGCTACCTTATCGACCCTTCTGAGCTGCACCGCGTGTTTCCCGCTGTAACTCCCGTCCGTGACGTTACCCCTGACAGGTTAGACCATGAAACCCCAGAGAAGTCTAACGTTACGGGAGAGTTAGAGCTAGAAGTTAGGATGCTACGTGAGATGCTGGCACGAGAGCAGGACACTGTGAGCGACCTTCGCGCTCGTCTCGACGCCGAGGCGGAGGAGCGCCGCCGTCTCACGGCTCTGCTGACCTACCAGCCTGAGAAACCCTCGCCGGCACCGGTCCCTGAACCTGCTTCGGTGCCCCAGCCCCAAGCTCAGCCGCGCCAGCGTACCTGGTGGCAGCGCCTGAGGGGCGTCGAAGCCTAAGAGGCTCGGGCTCACCTGGAACAGGGGCTGTGATCCCTGCTCTCGAATCCACCGTCTTGGCTGCGGGGATAGCCTCCGCCCTTGCCCCCGCAAGGGGTGGGTCCTCGCCATGCTCGCCTCGTCGCTGCCGCTCCTGCGGCTGCGCGTGGCTCTGGTCCCGGCGCATGGCGCCGCCCGTGCGGAGCCAAGGGCTCCGGCTCTCTTGTCCCGCGCGACGGCGGCTCCGGGAACAGGGATCGGGCTCTGGCGCCTGCCAGGGAGTGCGCTCACCCGCTTCTCTGCATCGGTCTGGCTCTGTCTTAGCGTCTAGCTGGGGTTTCTCCCTGCCGGGCGGACTCGCGCTCCTTCCCAAGGAAAGCCTGCTGGCGCGCCCTCGCCTCGACGGCGCGGCCAAGCTCGCCCAGAAGCCGCGCCAGCCGGTCGTCCTCGACCTCCACCAGCGGCAGCTCGGAGAGGGGCAGGGCGGCCTTATGCTCCCGCAGCCACGTGGCGCGGTCCTCCTGCTCCTGCACCATGTCCTCGGGCAGCGGCGGCGCGGACAGCAGGTGCCCCAGCAGCCGCGCGGCTCGGGGCGGCAGGGAGAGACGGTAGGCGTTGCTGACCTGGCGCACGCGCGGCCCCGGTCCCTCCACCAACTCCACGCGCTCGTGTCGGCGCAGCCAGTCGAGGAAGCCGTGCTGCCGGAGCGCCTCCAGCGCTCGGTGCACCGCATCCTTGGACCGCCTGAGCCGCTGCATGAGGTAGGCGTACGAAGGCTCCAGCCGCCCCGAGCGGTAGCTCACCAGGTTGGCGAGCAGCTCCAGCACCTCCAGCGCCACATGCCCGAGTGGGCCGTTGCGCCGGCCCCGCTCGCGGCCGGCTAGCTCGTACCGGCGCGCGGCCAGGAGCACGCGCCGCACCTCCTGGCGGTCCGTGCGTCGCCACCACGCGCCCTCGCAGGTGCCTACCAGGCGCGAGCCGCGCCGCACGGGATCGCGCGCGCGTCGGCCGTGGCCGACGCCTCCGGCGCAGCCTCCTGGCCCTGCTGCCAGGACGGCCCCGATCGTCTTCATCATTCTGTCTATCCCTCTCCGGCTGCGGGGAGCCGACAGAGGCGGGGCCACGCACGGGGGAGCCGTGGCCCTAGCACCAACTTGTGCGCGGGCAAGGCTCCGCCATGGCAAGAAACCTCTTGCGAAAGCCGGGGAGGACATGGGAAGCTTGTCTTGTCACAGATGAGCTTTCCGAGCGTCTCCGCCGGATATGAGGCCCGCCCCTGGCGGGTCTTCGTATTTTCTGGGCTTGCGCTCCCCTGGGTTGCTCGATCGCGCCGCTCCGTGAGTCCAGGCGGCCTTCCGGCCACAGTGCCGGAGGGAGAACGGGCAGGCAACGCCTTTCAGGTTGTGAGGAGCGGGGCAGGGGCCTCGGCCGCCGACACGGAGAGCCGGTCAAAGGCATCTCGCAAGTCCGGCACGCCCTGTTGGGGCCACAGCAGCCCACGGCCCCCACGTAGCACTGGCATCGGAAGGGGCAGCCCAGCGGCCAGCATCCCACCTTGGCACCCTCAGCCACGCCCTTGACAACTCACCATCGCAGACCATATACCCCCCACAGGTATATATACCCCTGTTAGGTATATGAGGTGGCCTTCATGAACCACGACCACGATCCAGCCCGCCGCGAGGCCAAGGTGAAGCGCCTGAACCGCATCGCCGGTCAGGTGCAGGGCGTGGCCCGCATGGTCGCCGAGGATCGGTACTGCATGGACGTGCTGACCCAGGTGCAGGCGATCAAGGCTGCGCTCGCCCGCGCCGAGGCCGAGATCCTGCGCGACCACGCCGCCCATTGCGTCCGCGAGGCCATCAAGGCCGGCAATGCCGCCGCCACCCAGGAGAAGCTCGACGAGCTGGTCGACCTGTTCGACCGCGCCCGCCGTTAAGGACACGAGAGGAGCCGCATCATGGCAACCATCGCCACTGACCTCCCCGGCGCCGGCAACGGCGCCGTCGCGGGCCAGGCCCGCAAGGCCGTGCTCTACCGCATGGTGACGCCCGAGCACATCTGCCCCTTCGGCCTGAAGGCCTTGGGCCTGCTGAAGCGCTATGGCTATGAGGTGGAGGACCACCCGCTTCGCTCGCGCGAGGAGCAGGACGCCTTCAAGGCCGAGCACGGGGTCAAGACCACGCCGCAGGTCTGGATCGACGGCGAGCGGATCGGCGGGCACGACGACCTGCGCCGGCACCTCGGGCTTGCGGTCGCCGACCCCAAGGCCCTGACCTACACGCCGGTTCTCGCCATCTTCGGGATGGCGGCCGCCCTGGCCCTGGCGGTCGCCTGGGGCACAATGGGTGGTGCGGAGGCGCTCCTCACGACGCACACGCTTCAGCTCTTCCTGGGCTTCGCCACGGCGCTTCTGGCTCTTCAGAAGCTTCGGGACGTGGAGGCCTTCAGCAACGGCTTCCTAGGCTACGACCTCCTTGCCCAGAGATACCCCCGCTACGCCTATGTGTACCCCTGGGCCGAGGCGCTGGTGGGCCTCCTGATGGTCGCCGGGACGCTGCTCTGGCTCTGGGCACCCGTGGCCCTGGTGATCGGTGGCATCGGCGCCGTGTCCGTCTTCAAGGCCGTCTACCTCGACCGCCGCGAGCTCAAGTGCGCCTGCGTGGGCGGCAACTCGAACGTGCCGCTGGGCTTCGTGTCGCTGACCGAGAACCTGGTCATGATCGGCATGGCAATCTGGATGGTCCTCTGGGCCATGTGACTGCAGGGACCACATCTAGGCCCTTTTCCTGACCCGGCCCGGAGCGTGCAGATGCGACCTCCGGAGCCGAACCCCCCGGCCGCGACGGCCGCCCCTTTCAACCGCAATCCCACAGGAGATGACCCATGAAGACCATTGCCCCCCTGCTTGCGGCCACCGTGCTCGCCGCCAGCGCTGGCATCGCCTTGGCCCAGGAGGCCGAGAGCGACCCCATGGCCGGCATGGACCACGGCGGAATGGCCATGGGCCAGATGATGGACGCCATGGACGCGATGATGGCCGCCATGCCGGCCGAGAGCACCGGCATGGCCGACGCCGACTTCCTCCTGATGATGATCCCGCACCACCAGTCGGCGATCGACATGGCCCGCGTGGAGCTGGAGCACGGCACCGACGAGGAGACCCGCGCCATGGCTCAGGCGATCATCGACACTCAGGAGAAGGAGATCGCCGCCATGCACGCCATGCTGGAGCGCATGGGCGTCGAGCCCCCGGCCGCGACCGAATGACGTGACCTGCCCTTACTGCTCCTAAAACAACGGAAGAGCCCGCCATGTCCTATGCTCGCTTCGGCCTGATGATCGTCGTGTCCACCCTCGTCATGTACGTGCTGATGTACCTCAACACCTACGAGTGGGACCACATCGCCTGGAGCCAGACCCGGGGCTGGATGGCGCTCCTGATGGGTGGCGTGATGGCCCTCATCATGCTCGGCTTCATGTGGGGGATGTACAAGAACAAGGCCGCGAACATCGCGATCCTGGCAGCGGCGGCCCTGGTCGCCGTGGCCTCGCTCTGGTTCGTCCGCAGCCAGGCCACGGTCGACGATGTGGCCTACATGGAGGCCATGATCCCGCACCACTCGATCGCCATCCTGACGAGCAGCGAGGCCAACATCCGTGACCCGCGCGTGCGCCGCCTCGCCGATCAGATCATCGAAGCGCAGGTGCAGGAGATCGCCGAGATGCGGGCCCTGATCGCCGACCTTCAGGCTGACCCCACCCCCGAAGGAGCGCCGGACCTGACGCCCCTGGACGCGGACAGCGTCCCCGTGGACGAGGCCGTGGCGGAGGCCCTGGCGCCTACCAGCGGGACCAGCAGCAACTGAGCCAAGGAGCAGAGGGGCCTAGGCTTTCGACTGCCGCTTGGCGGGGCCGGAGCGGTTCACGCTCTCCAGTTTGACCTGCCCCCAACGGGCGCCTAGGGTCGCGCCACGCTCGCGGTCTGGAAGCCAGTGCAAGCCTGGCGCGGTCGCGCCACCGTGACCCGGCTAGTCCCCTCGGGGCTGGGCGGGAAGTCGGACCCGGCCGCGAGCGCCACCCCAGCCCGGGACGCGTGATCCCGAAAGGACCCCCGATGCGCAAGCTCCTCCCCCTCTCCGCCACCGCTTTCCTTCTACCCTCGGCCGCCCTCGCCCATACCGGCGTGGGCTCCACGGCCGGACTCCTGCACGGCTTCGCTCACCCCCTGGGCGGGCTCGACCACGTGCTGGCCATGGTGGCCGTGGGGGTGCTCGCCTTCGTGCTGGGCGGGCGTGCCCTGTGGCTCGTCCCGGCAGCCTTCGTGGCCATGATGGTGGTGGGCTTCGGCCTGGGCGTGGCGCAGGTGGACGTGCCGGCCGTCGAGCTGGGGATCGCACTCTCCTCCGTCGTCATCGGCGGGGTGGCGGCCCTGGGGCTCTCCATGCCGCTGAGCGCTGCCATGGCGCTCGTGGGCGTGTTCGCCATCTTCCACGGTCACGCCCACGGGGCGGAGATGCCCGAGACGGCAGCCGGTCTCGCCTATGCGGGTGGCTTCGTCGCCGCGACCGCGCTCCTGCACGCCGCCGGACTCGCGCTGGCCTACGCGGCGGCCACCGTCGTGGGCCGGCACGGCCGCGCCACCGCGCGCATGGCCGGCGGCGCCTTTGCCCTGGGTGGCGTAGGTGTGCTCCTGGGTTGGATCTGAGGACAGGCCAGCGGGCCTGCGGCAGCGATGAGGCACGGCGACTTCGCCATCGGCCGGGAGTTCCAGACCGAGACGGGCACGTGGCGCTGCACCGACGTGGGCACCCGGACCATCGTCGCGATCAAGGTTTCGGATCACCAGGATGACCCGTCCTGGTTCAACGGCCCGCCTTACGCCGTGGCGGAGATGGTCTTCGACGAGGACGACATGGAGGGGTGCTGGCCCATCGGGTCGGAGGACCGAGACGCGGAGGGAGGCAGGACGGCATGACGACGCGGCCCAAGGCCCCCCAAGGCGATCCCTCGGACGCGACCCCCGGCGACGCCCCCGACCGGCTCGGCGCAGGTCAGCTCGACGGGCCCGCTCGGCGGCTGGACCTCTCGGGGCTGAGCCCCGCAGAGGTCCTCGACCGCCTGAGCCGTGGCGTGACGCTGGGGGGCTTGTCGCTCCGGGAGCTGATCGGCCGGGACCGCGACTAGGGTGGACGGCGGGTCGCCGGTCGGCCTTGCTAGGCGCTCCCCGACGCGGCCCGCTACTTCCGCATGAGCTTGGGGAAGGCGCCCGGGTCGAAGCGCGACTTGCCGTCCTTCTGCGAGGCCCAGGGATTGCCGAAGGCGAAGCGATGTGGAGGCTCGGCCTCGGTCAGGTCGAGGGCGTGCGCCGCGCGCCGCGCGCGGCGGTGCTCGGCCACCTTGAAGGCCTTGTCGCTGTCGGCGCAGAAGCCCGTCACGGGCGTGTGGCGATGGGACCGGGACATGGCTCTCCCTCCTTGTCCCTCTCCTAGCAGGATGAGCCTCGGCGCGTCATCCCCGAGGCCGGCCGAGATAGCCGGTCCTCACGAGCAGAGCCGCCCGATCGTCGCGTGGTGGACGTTGTAGCTCCGCGCGATGCTCGAAAGGCTCTCGCCCGCGTCCCGCCGCTCCCGAGCCTCGCGCTGCTGGTGCGGGGTAAGCTTGCAGGGCCGGCCCATCTTGCGGCCCTCCTTCTTGGCCCGGGCTCGTCCCTCTCCCGTCCTAGACCGGATCAGCTCCCGCTCGAACTCGGCGAGGCCCGCCAGCACCGTCAACATGAGCCGGCCATGCGGCGTCGTGGTGTCGGCCCAAGGGTCGGCAAGGGAGCGGAACATGGCGCCCTTCTCAGCCAACGCGCCCAACACGTTCAGGAGATCCCGCGTGCTCCGCGCCAGCCGGTCCAGGCGCGTCACCAGCACCACGTCGCCGGGCTGCACCTCCCGCAAGAGCCTGGCGAGTTGCGCTCGGTCGCGCTTCGCGCCGGAGGCGGTCTCACGGTAGACCCTCGCCGCTCCGGCCGCCCGGAGCCGCTCCACCTGCGGCCCGAGCGCCTGGCCGTCCGTGCTCACCCTCGCATAGCCCCGGAGGACAGGCGCAGGGTCGTCAGAGGCGCCCTCGTCGGGCTCGGGTTTCGCACGTGACATACGCACAGCCTAAGCCCCTGATCCACCTACGTCGAGCGGGCGGATAACAAGTCACAATTTGTGCAAACCAGAGCCCACATGCGTGGGCCATAGCTTTCCTCGCGTTCTGCTCTCTACAGTGACGGCCGTAGATATGCTCAGTAACGAGGCCAAACGATGGACGCGAAGGACCACCCCGTTATCTCGGTGCTGGGCGACCAGCGGCGGTTCGTGGTCCCGATCTACCAGCGTCAGTACAGCTGGCGCGAGAAGAGGCTTGAACCCTTCTGGGAGGACGTGGTTGCTAAGGCCGACGAGGCACTCGACGGAAAGCCGAAGTTTAGCCACTACATGGGCGCGCTGATCCTCGCACCCGGTGGGGACGGCTTCACCATCGGCGCGACTCCCCGCGTGCAAGTGGTCGATGGCCAGCAGCGCCTAACCACGTTCCAACTCTTCTTGGCGGCCCTGCGGGAGGTTGGGGAGGAGCTAGGCGTACCAGGCTTGCGGGATGCCATCGCCAACTACTTGTTCGTCCGCCCCATGAGCGGCGACACCGATCCCGACGCGCGCTTCAAGCTCGTACCCACGCCGGAAGACCGGGCGGTCTTCCACCTCATCATCGAGGGTGGGCTCGCGGCGGTACGCGCGAAGCATCCGCATATGTTCTTCCAGAACGGCAAGGTGATTCAGAGATGGGCACCTCTTTCAGTCATCGCGCTCGCCTTCTTTGCGGAGCGCATCCGCACCTACGTTCGATCCGGCTTGCAGGATGTTGACGAGGACGCCAGCGCACCGACTGACGAGGGTGCGAATGCGCCTTTGAGACGGCTCAACGCGCTTCTCGAAGCATTGCTCAACCACCTCAAGCTTGTCGTCATCACCCTGGCAGAGAACGACGATGCGCAAGTCATCTTCGAAACGCTCAACAGCCAAGCCGAGCCGCTACTCGCGATGGACCTTGTGCGTAACAACATCTTCCATCGTGCCTCCGGGCAGGGGGAGTCGGCCGAGGCGTTGTTCGAAACCAAATGGCGGCCGTTTGACGCGCCATTCTGGAAAGCCGATGCGCCCCGTGCCAAGCCCAGACGGCCTCGGATCGACCACTTTCTCAGCCATGCCTTAACCGCGCAGACCGGCGAGGAGACGTCGCTGCGGGAACTCTACGCTGAGTACCGAGCCTTCGCCCGCCCGAAAGGCAAGCCGAGGTTTGCCACAGTGGAGGCCGAACTGGAGGCGCTGACCACATTCGCACCCATCTACCAGACCCTTGAGGAGGAGAAGGGCAACGATGAGGCCCTGGCCCGCCTGGGTGTGAAGCTGAACGTCTGGGAGGTGTCCACCGCCTATCCGCTCGTGTTCAAGATCGCCACTTCCGCGGCCTCCCCAACTATCAAGGCCGAACTCTATGGGCTGATCTACAGCTACCTTGTACGACGCGCGATCTGCGGCCTGACGCCCAAGAACCTCAACAAGACCTTCGCGCGGCTGGTGTCGGTTATGCTGGCTGACGGCGTGTCGGTAGAGACCTTCGCACGGGCCTTCGCCAGCCAGAGCGGCGATGCAGTGCGCTTTCCCAACGACGTTGAGTTGCGCGCGGCAGTGCAGCGCAAGCCGGTTTACCTATTATTTCCACGCAAGGACCGCCTAGCCGACATCCTCTGGGAACTGGAATGCGCCTCCCGCACGAAATACTCCGTTTCGACCCCTCGCCCACTATACATGTCAATCGAGCATATCATGCCACGCTCGTGGACGGCACACTGGCCGCTGCCCGATGGACGACTGGCGCCGCCCGATAAGCTGACAGGGGTAGATGAGGCTATGGCAGGTGCGATCGCCGCTCGGGATGCTCTCATCCACACCCTTGGCAACTTGACCTTGGTCACGATGCCAGCCAACGCCGCTGCCTCGAATTCAGCCGTCGAAGCGAAGAAGCAGTGGCTGGCCCAGAGCCTCCTTGCGCTCAACCTGGCCATCGTCGGGCAGCCGAACTGGGATGAGATCGCGATACAAGCCCGTGGAGCGGCCCTCGCCGACCTCGCCGTTGGCGTCTGGCCAGCGCCACCAGCCGTGCAACCAATCAGCTAGAGAACTGCGCTGAAGTCAAAAAGATATACGCACATTAAACCACGGAGGTTAGTGGGTCTGGGTTGGAGCGGAACATTAAAAGCGGGCAACAACGCCCGGCATCGGCTCGAACGAAAGAACATGCCCCTCCTCTGAGATCCAAGCTTTACGGCCTGCGATGTAGCGGAAGATCGTCATCTTAGGAGAAGCACAGGCATTGAACACGATGGCTAGGGTCAGGACCTATAAACCCGGTCGGTGACAGCCCTGCCGGTCATCAGTCGGGCAGCACCTTCACCACTTCAGTTTCGACTGTGGTGCCCCAGTCCTTCACGAGCGGAATAGCTACGTCGATGGACTCCTTGAAGCCGGGACGGTTCACCGACGCCTGCCAGAAGTCTTTGTTTTCCCAAACCTTGGTCAGCCACATCACGCCTGGATCGGTTGCGTCATGGGCAACCACGAAGCTGTGGTACCCCTCCATGCTGCCCGCATCGGAGGTCATCGCGGCGATCAACTCGTCGCGCTTGCCCGGATGGGAGGTGAAGCGATTGATGATCCTGTATATGCGGCCCTCGGATTTGCTGTTCGCTCTTGGAAGCCAAGCCTAGCACGGGACGGGGGGTCTCCGCATCGATGCGCTCCAAGCTGTTTACAGGTCCTGACCCTAGTCCCGAGCCCATCCGATGTGAAGGAACAGGACGGGCGGCGCACTCTGAACCACGTGAGTAACTCCTTCTCTAGTTACCAAATCGCACCATTGGAAGAACAGGTTCTAACTATACGCAGGTGCGTGACGGTAGGATCCGGTGGACGGGCGTGAATTGGCTCGTTGTTTGATCGGGCATTCAGACGATTGCGGTTCGAACGGCAATGAACTCACGAGTTGAGCGAAGTCAGAAGAGCGAGTTAGCTTGGTGCCGCCATTGGATGCGGGCATCTCACTGAGCGGCACCTTCTCACGCTGGCGCGCGCAGGCCCAGCCCAAGACGCTGTCGCACCTGCTCGTAAATCTCAGCGATCCCAGGCATAGTCAGAGTAACAGCTAGTCCGAAGGGAATGGGGTCGTCGATAGAGACGCCCTGATTTGGATCGCGTTGGATAGTCAGCGGTATAGTCGTGGCTGCCCCGACAACAGGCGCTCGGCTCCCTGTCCAGCTCCGCATAAAGAGCGTGCCGCGGTTCGTCTGGTTGACGTCGGGTTGGTCGCGGTGGGACTTAAGACCGAGCGTGCCGAGGCTATTAGGCTCGATAATTTTGAGGCGAACCGACCTATAGCTCTTTCGGCCCGGTGCTGTGGGCGTGAACCACGCCAGCGTGGCCGTCAACGCGTGCGGTACTGCCTGTCCCCCCATCGCGATTGGCACCGGGACATTCACGACACAGACCTTATCAGGTGCGAGTTCTCCGCTAGCCCAAAACGTTGCGCGGTCGTCCGCACACGCCACTGCATCGTCGGGATCAACGATGCCGAAGCCTAGAAAACGGCGAATGTTGTCTTTCTGCCGGACATGCTGCCGACCATCCGGCGGACCGATAACATCCCGGATGAGGTTGGCAGTGGTGTCAGGCCACCTTGCGGTGTGAGCGAGCAGCGCCTTCAGGAGGACGGCTCGCTGACGCGGTGCCATCCCTGAGAAGGTTGCACCATAGGTCGCTTCAAGTGCGTCGTGGATGCGGTGCGCAGTTCGCGAGCCAAGCGCAGTTGCCGCGCTCGTGCCGTTCGTGAACCCGTCTGCGTTCTCGACTCCGCCTCGGGGCGGAGCCGCCACACGTAAGCCAGCCGACCGAGTCGGAGGGGCAGGAGCGACTTCGATGTGGGCATGGCGTGCAACGAGGCGAAGGTGCTCGCGCGCGCCGGGTAGTAGGACGTCTGGCTTCACCGCGGCCGCAAAGCCCGGACCCAGGCTGCTCGATGGATTGGCCATGCGATGCTCACCGAAGGGATCCACGATGCTTCGAGCGATCCTACGGTCTGCGGCCACCACCGCATCCTCATTGCATGCCCCAACAGTAAGTCCATTAACCGTCTCGGCTGGCGAGAGCAGGCGGCGATCAGCGACGATGTTGCCGAGGGATCGCAGAGTTTCCTGCGCTCGGTGGGCTGGGTCGGCATCCTCGAACAGGGTATGTGTTGCGAACGCCTCGATGGGAAAGGCGTCCGTGCAGTTGCCAGCGCTGACAACGAACAGAAGGCCGTAGTGGTAAGCCAGTCGGTCGAGCAGGCGGGCCCAAGCCGATAGTTGGCCGGAGAACGGACGTCGGGCGTTGCCGAGGGATACGTTGACGATGACGACGCCTGGCGCCGTCGCCTCAGCGCCATCGCGCATTCGGAGCACGGCGTTGTAGATTACATCAATGATGAGCCGGTCCGAAGGGAAGGCGTCCCGAGGGCCGAGCACAGGCACGACGTGAATGCGTCGAGGCAGAGGCGACTCCGGCCGGTTCCGGTCGCCATGCACGATGAGGGAGGCCATGGCGGTGCCGTGGACCCGTTCTGTCACCAGCGTTGCGGGTTCAAGGTTCAAGGGATCGTCGACGACGAGGTGGTCAGCTAGGAGGCGGTGACGAGCCACAGGTACCCCATCCAAAAGGGCGAGGATGGGCTCTCCCAAAACCTGAGTGGCTAAGCCGTCAGGGCCGTCTTCCGCCTCCTCGACCTCGATGGAGCTAGCAACGCTCTGAGGACGGATATGCATCACGGGCTCTAGCCCGGCGATGCCATCCGCAGACCGTTCAATAACGGCACGCAGTGCTCGAACAGGAAGATCAACCAGAAGGGCATGGTACGCGATGTCCTCGATGCGGGAGGACGAGACTACCTGTCCCGTTTGAGCTGTTACGCCTTGCCTAACTGCCTCCTCTTGCGCTTGGCCGGCGCGTTTCGAAGCGCGAAAAACGAGTTCGACCTCCAGCCGAACCAAGTCATCATCCAGCCGCCCGGTGACCTCCTGGGCCAGAACACTAGCATCATACGGCTGCACCCGATCCTGCGGCCCCCAAGGTCGCAAGTCGCGCAGCAGGCTGAAGACAGTGCCCCAAGGTGTTTCGCCCCATTGTAGCTCACCTCGAAGCCAGCGCTGCCAGAGGCTCAGCAACTGCTGAAGCGCCCGTGCATCTGGGACCATGAGGTAGGCTGCAGGCGTTTTGTCCGTCTCATCGGCTTCCAACTCTTCTTCGTCGATGAGTTCTAGGCCGGGGACGCGGCGGATGGCATCTGCGAAGGTGCCAACAGAGCCGCGCACCTCAAAGACTAAGAGGCGCTCCGGTGCCAAGGCAGTTGGATCGGCCCGCAGCTCTAGCCCGGCTGGGTCACGAGCCATAACTTGGGCCAAACGATCGAACTTAGGCGAGAAAGAGGCAGTCTGCCGGGCTTGCGAAAAGGCCTCAGGAGGACGCGGAAAGCGTGCTACCCCGGCGGGACGATCGCTTGGGCGGCTTGGGATCAGCCGTAGCAGCGGCTTCGTCGGATCGCTCGCCATCTAGAGCCTCCGGCCGTACCCGGGCCGCCCATAGCGCCAACTCCGCCTCAACCGACTCGTCAACATCAATCTCCCCAAGCCCCAGGATGTGCCGCCGACGCACGTTCTGGCAGAAGTCGAGCACCTCGGCGTAGCTGACAGCCCCGAGACGCGCAGCCACCTTCTCAACCGACATCCTCGGTACCTGTGGCCAAGTCGAGACCACACGGTCAAGGAACACCTCAACATGTTTCCGATCCGGCGCTGGAAAGGCCAAACGGATCTGAAAGCGCCGCCAGACGGCCCGGTCCAGGAGTTCAGCATGATTACTAGCGGTAATCACGATCACATAGCTCGGGAGCTGATCGAGTTGCATCAAGAGGAATGACACTACTCGCTTGATCTCGCCGGTCTCGTGCGTGTCGCCTCGTTCCTTGCCAATCGCGTCGAACTCGTCGAAAAACAGCACGCTCGGCTGCGTGCGGACATAGTCGAAGAGCTTGCGCAAGCGCGTGTTCGTTTCACCCAAGTAACTGCCGATCAGGGCATCGTATCGGACCACAAAGAAAGGCAGGCCAAGCGCCTCGGCTATTCCTTCGGCATACGATGTTTTGCCATTGCCTGGTGGCCCGGACAGGAGCACGCGGTGGCGCGGCTCATAGCCGTGAGCTCGCAGCACATCGCTGCGGACGTGCTCCTCAACGAGTTGCCGTCCGACCTCCTGGGCAGGCAGAGGTAAGAGCAAGTCCTCCAGTCGAACACGCGCCTGAACTTCGAGGATCGTTTCGCGACCAGAGCCTGCGCCGGACGACGATACGATGGGGGGCGATGGCGAAACCGGCACCGTCGACAGCGCTCGCTGAAGGCGGTCGGCTAGGATGTGATGGTTCTTGGCGCGCTCGTCAGCCGCGATGGCCTCGGTCGTGGATCTCAAGACATCCCGATCGCCGGCCGCAGCCGCACGCACCAAGGACACCAAGAGGTCGCTTCTCGCCATTGTAATCCGTGACCGTGTCAGCCGCTTGCTAGCAGCACAAAAAACTTAGCACCTGCAGGAGCGATGTCGCTACGGCTCCTTGTCGCGCTTAGCTAAAGCCGCAGCGTC
>NZ_VDFU01000048.1 GCF_006152115.1 Rubellimicrobium rubrum
AAAAAATTCGCCTCTGCGCCAACCCTCGGCTAAGCCCAAGATAGATAATGTCTGCTGCAACTCTTCGTCGCCACAAGAAAATGAAACATCTCTTATAGGACTAAGATTCACATCGACCGGCGCTCGCACTGTCCAGCCGAAGCGCGCCCCGAGTTGATGTGGGCCGCAATTGCGGCCCACTCTACCAGTTTGGAGCCACCGAAAGGCGCTTTCCTCAAGAGGAGGCACGACCTCTGACTCTTTAGATGTAGATCTTGGTTCAGGACAGATGGCCCATGAGAATTTAGAGCAAAAGTTTAACTTAGCCATTCTCGCCCAGATCTTCTTTCCTATTTCGAGAGTGTTCTAGGGTGACTTGTAAATAGAGACACTGCACGGGCCAGCGCCAACTTGAATGTCCATGATCTGTGGCTGAAGGCCAGCGGCACTGGTGAACGTTTGTGTGCCGAAGTTAACCGCCGAAACAGCATTTCCGGAACGATTGGGTATACTTGTCCTATCGAAAGCGGAAACGAAGACGGTTCCAGTGTCGGCGTCAAAGAGCAAACCTCTTGGGCCGGGCGCGACAGGATAACGCGCGGTCAACTGAGCTGTTGCTAAGTCGATTGCTACCACCTCACTAACGTTCTCAATCGAAACGAATGCTACGGAGCTATCTGGAGTATAAGCGGTTCCGCGTGCACCTTTGTGGCCAACATTCAAAGCAGACGAAACTTGGTCCGTTGCAGTGTCAATGATGGACACGAAATCAGCTTGGTTATTCGCAGCGATTACCGTTCTGCCGTCCGGAGAGATCGCAGCGCTATATGGCATAGTCCCCTTGCCAGTTGGTATGCGCGTCACCTCGCGAACGTTTCGTACGTTTCCTTCAGCAAGAGGCCGGAGGTCAATCTTACTTATGTAGTCTTCCCCAGATATTGGAACATAAGCGAAGTCACCTGATGGCGTAATGTCGGGGTGCCGTGGCTCGCGTCCGACTGGAACTTGATAAATTTCCTGATTCGACTCGAGATCGACAATCGATACAGTATTGTCTCCGCCATTTGAAACGATGAGAAAACGATCTCCCGGAGCGATAGAGACTCCGATGGGAGCAACCCCGACTGTGATCCTCTGAGCCTCGCGCAGGGTATTGGCATCAATTTCTGATATCGTGTTCCCAGCGTGATTAGTGACGAAGCCACGTCCAGTCCTGGTAAAGCGAACGGCGCCGCGTGGGCCGTTTCCAACAGGAATGGTGGCAATCGGTGTTGTCGCTGTCGCGTCCAGGTCGATTACTGTTATCGTACCAGAATCTGTATCTGTCGAGAAGAGTAGCTTCATCATCTCCCCCAGTGCTGGAACTCGCGCGCGCGGAGGCTCCCTCCACCGCATGCATGCAGTATGCCTAGCTTTACCTAACGTAACAAGTTGTGAGACGAGCTGCGCTGGATGCTGGCGTTCAAACCATTGGGCAGGTCTGTCTCTGATGAAGGCTCGGTTCAGGGAGATGGTGCATGTGAAGTGGATGAGTTTGGGTAGGGTGTGTGTGAAAGTTATGATTTGTTATCCGCCTGCTCGACCCAAGCAGTTCAAGAGCTTAAGCTGCGCGTATGTCATGTGCGAAACTCGAGCCCTCTGACGCTCCCTTCGATGACCTTGCGGCCTGTGTTCGAGGCTATGTCCGGGTCAGCACGGATGGCCAGGCACAAGGGGTAGCGCGGCTATCGGTAGGTTTCAGGGCGGGCCGGGAGTTTCGCGCTGGACATACGCGCAGACCAAGACACTGGCGAGGCTTGGCCTGCCGCCCTCAGCAAAACTCACAGCTTTTGCGCAATGTTGTCTCATGCTGGGAACCTACCCGGCCAGGCACATGGGTAGGGTTGGGCTTGAGCGAGCCGTAGGGTTCCAGTGCCTGTTGGGCTGCGGATGCGGGCGCTAACCACTCTGAAATCTCTATCGAGTATGCGTGCCCAGCGTGAGTTGGAGGATGCGGGTGAACTGGCGCACGAACGCAATGTGGGCCAGCATCATGGTCTTGCTGGCAGCCCTTGTCGCGGGCGCCCTGCTCGTCAGCTTCTGGGAGACCGAGAAGGCTAGCGACCGCGCTCAAGCCTTGGCTGCTGCGGAAAAGCACATAGCCGTCTTGGCGACGCTCCTGTCCGTCATGCAGGACGCCGAGACCGGCCAGCGCGGTTACGTGATCACCGGGCTCGACGAGTACCTCGAGCCTTACGAGGCCGCCCGGCAGCGGATGGGGAACGCGCTTGCGGCACTCGACGATCAGTACGCAAGCCGTCCTGAGACACGCCTGGAGGTCGCGCATATCCGCGTACTCGCCGAGCAGAAGATGGCTCGAGTGACGTTCACGGTCGGCGTACGCCGCGCCCGGGGCTTCGAGGCGGCACGAGATGTGATCCTCGACCATGTCGGCAAGCACACCATGGATGAGTTGCGTCGAGAGATCGCGTTCCTGACGGCAATCGAGCGCACGCACATGGCCCGCGCCGAGCGGGATTACGAGACCGCACAGTCACGCAGCCGAGGCGCGTTCGCCGCCCTGTCCGCCACCATCCTTCTCGGCTTGGGAACGCTGCTCGTGGTCGCCGCGCGGGAGATGCGAGCCTCGTACAAGGCCAACACCAGGCTCGGCTACCTCGCAGACCACGACCCCCTGACAGGGCTGGCCAACCGGCGGGCGTTCCACATGGCTCTAGACCGGAATATCGGCGCTTCCGCGGCAGGCGGGCAGCGCTTTGGCCTGTTCTGCCTGGACCTCGACGGCTTCAAGGGAATCAACGACCGCTTCGGCCACGAGGCGGGCGACCGGCTGCTGGTCGAAGTGACCAAGAGGCTGAGGGCGATCACCCGCGGCTCGGACGTTCTGGCGCGGCTGGGGGGCGACGAGTTCGCGCTCCTGGTGCCGGACCTGCCCTCGGAGGCTGAGTGCCACGAGGTTGTTGGCCGTCTGAAGCAGGCCATCGCCTCCGTCGAGACCTGCGATCCTTGTCGGCCGGTCTCCGGAAGCGTGGGCTTTGCGCTCTTCCCCAATCACGCCTCGTCGAAGGCTGACCTCCTCGCCCTCTCCGACAAGCGCATGTACTTGGACAAGCGGCGCACCACGGCTCTCCGCATCGCGCCTGACCTCGGGCACCCCGAGCCGCAGCCACTGCACGAGGTTGAGGACCTGCTGCTGCGGACTGGCTAGCCTCGGTCGGCAGGAACGGATCGTCGAAGCTGCTCCAAGGCTGTGCATCAGCCACTAAGCTCTTGATCGGCGCGAAACGCACCGATGGGGCGCTTCTCACACGAGCGCTTGCTCGGTCCGGTCTAATGTACCGGAAGGGACGGCTGAGAGTGTGACCTGCTCCGGCATCGTCAGGGCATGGTCAGCCGCGCCGGCGTGCGATGGCTAGGCCGCTGCCCAGCACGATGGCGTCCTCCACGAGTCCCGTCGACGTCTGGCCGAACCGGCGCATGGCACGGACGCGTAAGCGGAAGCCTATATAAGACGCGCCCACGGCCGCAGTCGCCGCGAAGGCCGCCGCCGCGGCGCGCCGCTCGGGAGGCGCGAGCACCGCCCCCGCGAAGGCGGCCGTGACGCTCCGGCCCACCAAACCGGGGAGGATGATCCGGTCCGGCGCGGAGGGGAGCTTGTCCCCCGCCATCTCGGCTGCCGCCAGGGCGGCGGCCCCGAGCGCGACCACTGGGTGGGCGAGGAGGTCACGCGCCGGCGCGCCCTCGGGCAGGTCCCCGCGCCGAGCCGCCGCTGCGAGAGCCGCAAGCGGCGTCATCGCGCGCTGGCCGGCCACAAGACCCATGAGAATGGAACGGAGCATTGCGGCCTCCTCGGGGGCTGATGGGACGCGACTGCCTGCACAACTGGCGAGGCGCTGTTTGTTTCCGATGCAAGGCACCAGAAGGGACAGGCGGGAGCGTGGGCCGCTCCAATCCCGTCACGACCTGTCCTCGTTCCGCTGCAGAAGACCTTGACCTTCCCTCCGCGTCGGCGGCCGGGGCCCCTGCCTTAGCCTCGACAACTTGAAAGACGTTGCCTGCCCGTTCTCCCTCCGGCACTGTGGCAGGAAGGCCGCCTGGACTCAGGTAGCGGCGCGATCGAGCAACCCAGGGGAACGCAAGCCCAGAAAATACGAAGACCCGCCAGGGGCGGGCCTCATATCCGGCGGAGACCGCCAGGAAAGCTAATGCGTGACACCCTTAGCTTCCCATGTCTCCCCGGCCGTTCGCAAGAGGTTTCTTGCCATGGCGGAGCCTTGCCCGCGCACAAGTTGGTGCTAGGGCCACTGCTCCTCCCATGGAGGCCCCGTCCCTGTCGGCTTTCCACAGCCAACAGAGGGACAGACAGAGATGATGAGAGAGATCGGGGCCGTCCTGGACGGAGGCCCGGGCGGGCACGCAGGCGCCGGCCGAGGGGGCCGTGCGCGCCATCCCGTGCGGCGCGGCTCGCGCTTGGTGGGCACGTGCGAGGGCGCGTGGTGGCGGCGAACGGACCGGGCGGAGGTGCGGCGCGTGCTGCTGGCCGCGCGGCGCTACGATCTGGCCGGGCGCCGGCCTGGACGGCGCAACGGACCCCTGGGACACGTCGCCCTCGAGGTGCTGGACCTGTTGGCGAATCTTGTGGACCGGCGCACGGGGCGCCTCGATCCGTCGCTGGCGTGGCTCATGGGCCGGCTCAAGCGGTCGAAGGATGCGGTCGTGCGGGCGCTGGCGAACCTGCGGACGGCCGGCTTCCTGGACTGGCTGCGGCGGTATGAACCCACGGGGTGCGAGGGTCGCGGGCCGCAGGTCCGGCAAACGTCGAGTGCCTATCGGCTATCCATGCCGCCCCGGGCCGCGCGCCTTCTCATAGGCGAGCCGCCCCTGCCCGATGACGTGGCCCAGGATCTTGAGGACCGGCGCCAAGACCTTGCGGCAGTGAAGGCAGGCCTTGGGCTCGATGAGCTGGCAGTGGTCGAGGTGGACGACGGGCCCCTGGGGAGGGCGCTCGCGAGCCTTGGTCGCCATGTCCAGGAACGCGAGTCTGCCAGCCGGTCAGAATACAAATCTACCATCTATAAGTAAGAGCGGCACGCCCGGGGCGGGCGTCGAAAGGGCTGAGAAGCACACAGAGCGGACAGTGATCGCCGCGCTCGATCGAGGAGGACTTGCCCGGAGGTAGTCGAACTGGCCTCAGGTCCGCCGGAAGATACGCTGCCAGAAGCTGGCCTGTGGCACAGGTGCCGTCGATGGTGGAGGAATACGCGCTGCGAGCTCCTTGGCGTGCTCATGCCAACGGTCCCGGTCGGTTTCAGCGGATACAGCGCGAGCCTCGGTCGTGGCATGAAGGGCTTCGGCCGCAAGGGCTCGTTGCGTCGCCGCAGCAATAGCCAGTCGCATCTCGTCCAGCTCTTTGCGTAGAGTCTGAACTTCCTCCTGCAAGCCTTTGTCGGGGTGTGCAGACTCCTGTGCGGGCTGTGCGATCAGGTGTGCGAGGTGGTCAATCTCATCCTCTCGCACAGTGTGCGCACTGTGTGCAGGGTGTGCGATCCGCCATGCGGCAAGATCCTCAGGGGTGATCCGCCATTGGTTTCGATTGTCTCTGGTCGCCCGGAGTTGTTGGGCTTTGATCGCTCGCATAATCGTCCACCGGGAGGTGTCGCTGGCGTGTGCGGCCTGTGCGGGGGTCATGTGTGCGCTCATTGTGCGCACAGTGTGCATGGTGCACACCTTGAGAGGAAGCCCGCACACCTTCGCCCTTCTGCGGGTGTGGCATGCCTGTAGCTAGATGGAGCGGTAATGACGAACAACTTGAAGACCGACATCCTGACCGATCCAGCGCGGGCAGCCTTTCGGGCAGCACAACGGGTGGCTGCTTGACATCAACGGCGGCAAAGGCAGCATCTACGTCAGGCGCCTGCGGGCGACGCCGGAACTGCTGGCCCAGTTTCGGGGGTGACTGTTGGCTTAACACTGTCGGGCCAGACGCCGGCCAAGCTCAGGAACTCCATGGCCCAACCTACAGGGTCGAGGGGTCCGCGCGCACCTTGCTGGACCGCAAGCGCCTCGAGCTCGAGGGCAAGCCGATCATAGACGTGCTCGGGAAGGAAATGGTTTGTCGTCACCTGCTGCTCCTGGGACTTTGACCGACGACCTTCGCGACAGTCTACTCAAGGAAGTGCTGACGACGGGTAACGTGTTCCAGACAAACGCTGCCCATGGTTTCCAAAGGCTTGCCGGTTGTTGGCCCTGGGTCGGGTCGGGTTCGGTGCGGTGCGTGGAGGTGTGCAGGCCGGGGTCAGGCTGCGGCGCGGTTCGGTTCGGTCTCGCAGACGGGCGCGAAAAGGTCGGGCCAGACGCCAGCGAGGTTCAGGAACTCGACGGCCCACGTCTCCGCGTGAGGTCCTGGGCGGCCTTGTTGGACCGCGAGCGCCGTGAGCTCATGGACAAGTTGATCGTAAGCGCGCTCGGGAATGAAGTGCTCGATTGTCACTCTGCTCGTCCTGCCGTGGCTGCCCATGGCCGTTGTGCCCGGCCTACTTGGGGAAGCGCTGAGGACGACTGATGGGTTCCCGGTTGACGTGGCGCCGTAGTTCTATGACCGTCACGCAAGATGCTGCTTGGTTACAGTGCGGCGCTCGAGACCTAGGGAAAAAGGTTCTGGCGTGGAGGGGCGGTCCAGGGGGGTGGTGCGGCCCGCAGCCCCATCGGGGCGAGGACCCGGCTCCCTGGACGGACCCGGAGCGCCTCACGTTGTCGCCTGTCCTTTGGGATGTGTGCATCCCAAAGGACTGCCCAGCGGCAAGCGTCCTTTCTGTTCCTCTCGGGGCGTTCCACCCGTTCTGCTAGTCGGCGTTGAAGGAGCAGGCGGCGGGGTAGTTCTCGCTTTCATCCCACCATGTGCCGCCGGTCGCGCGGCAGGTAAGGGGAGTCTGGGCGACAGCACGAGGGACGGTGAGCGCGAGGAGCAGGAGCAGCGCCAGAGGGATGCCGAGCACCACGCTCCAAGGCTCGACCTTCCAGCGGCCGAGGCGGGCCTCTTCGCGATCCACGATGCGCCAGCGGTCACGGAGGACGGCCTTGGTGCCGTTCAGCTCCTCCATGGCGTCCACGATTTTGTGGAGAGAAGGCAGGAGGCTCTTACCGACAGCCCGGGCGGTGGCATCGGCCATGCGGTCGGGGGTAGGGGCAGTGCCCGGCTCCCGTGTGGCCAAGGTGGTGACGGTATTCCCGATAGCCTGGAGGGCGTGGCCCTGCTTGTCGAGGCGGTCCGAGATGTCGGCCACGACCTGGCTCAGGAGGTCGAGGGTGTCGCGGAGGTCAGCGTCAGGGGAAGTGGGAGAGGCAGGCGGACGAGGGGGCATCAGGTCCTCCGTGGAGAGGGAGCGTCAGCAGGGGACGGGGCAGAGGCTTGAGGCTCAGCACGGCCCGGGGTGTCGGTGTCCGGTTCTGCCGTTCCTGCCGCATCGTCCTCCAGTGACCAGCCCTCGAACGCCTTGCGGTCCTGCTCGCGGGGAAGATTGCGCACCAGCCGGTCGAGCATGGCGGCCGCGTTGGCATCCCGCGCCGCTAGATCGACCAGGGCTCCCCCGAGGATCACCTTGCGCCGGGTATCGAGCTTGCGGGCCTGGGTGGCCGCTCTGTTCTTCAGCGCTTGGAGCCGGGCCTTGGCCTGGGCGTAGCGCTTCTCGGCGCGTTCGAGTTCGGTCTCGGCCATAGGTTCCTCCCGTCCGAAATCTCTACCCTAAGCCTTGAGTCTCCTTTAGGTTGATCCCTGAGGCAACCCTGACGAGGTGGAGTGTGGGCCCGCCGAACGGATGTGAGAAGGGCGCACTTATGCAAACTCTGCGAGTTTGCGTGCGATCTCCCGGGGGCAGCGCTCCGCTGGCCCCCGCCGACGGCGTCCCCGGTCCGTCGGGCTGGCGCACGCCGGAGTGGGAGGCGCGTCCTGCCCTCCCACACCCACCCCGGCCACCCTGCGCAGGTGGATCGCGGCGACGTGCGCCCCTGCCGATCCGCGCGGCCCTTGTTGCGCTTCCGGCCTGTCCGGACCTTCGCCCCTCGATGGGGGCTGCGGTCCTCGTGTCTCCCCGGCCTAGGCGTGGTGACTCGGCCACGCTCGCCCGCCTTGCTGGCCCTAGGGTACGTGCCGTCGTTGCGCCGGTCGGGCTACCCCTTAGGCTTGCTCCCAGCCCGTCCCGCGCTGCCACGCGGGAGCCGGGCCCAGCCGACCGCATCACCTGCGCAGAGCCGGAAGAGCGCTCGCCGCTGGGCAGTTCCCTGCCATGGCGCATGGCAGGGAACGCCGGGGAAGCGTGGGCGCTCCGGCAGCCTCAAGGGGGCCGGGTCCTCGCCGGCTCGGGCCGGCTGCGGGCCGCACCACCCCCCTTGACCCCGCCTCCCCGCCGAGGGCGCACGCGAGCTGCATGCTGGGCCCCGTTCGGTGGCGGGGCCCGAGCCCTGCAGCAGGGGTGAGCAGCCGTGGCGAGCTACCACCTCAGCGTGAAGACCGTGCAGCGCTCCGCTGGCCGGTCCGCGACCGCCGCCATTGCCTACCGCGCGGCCGAGCGCATCACGTGCGAGCGAGAAGGCCGGGTGCATGACTACCGCGCGAAGAGCGGCGTGGAGGCCTCGTTCATCGTGGCGCCCGAGGACGCGCCCAAGTGGGCCCACGGCCGCCAGGCCCTCTGGAACGCGGCGGAGGCGCGCGAGACGCGGAGCAACAGCGTCACCGCCCGGGAGTGGGAGCTGGCCCTGCCGCACGAGCTGGACGGGGCAGGGCGGCGCGAGCTGGCCCATGCCTTCGCCCGCGAGCTGGTCGCCCGCTACGGGGTGGCGGCCGACGTGGCGATCCATGCGCCGCACCGGGAGGGGGACCAGAGGAACTGGCACGCGCACGTGCTCACCACCACCCGCCGCCTCACGGCCGAGGGGCTCACCGACAAGACGCGGGCGCTCGACGCCAAGCAGACCGGCGGGCTCGAGATCGCCCACATGCGGGAAAGGTGGGCGGAGATGCAGAACCGGGCGCTCGAGCGAGCCCACGTCGCCGAGCGCGTGGACCACCGCACGCTGGCCATGCAGCGGAAGGAGGCGCGCGCGCTCGGGCACGAGGCTAGGGCCGACAATCTGGACCGCGCGCCCGAGGTCAAGCTCGGGCCCGTGGTGAGCGCTATCGAGAGACGGGAGCAACGGGCCGCCGAGCGGGACGGGCACGAGTATGTCCCCCTTACCGAGCGGGGCGCGCAGGTGCACGAGGCGCGACAGGCGCGGAGCCTCTTGGCTGAGCTGGCGCGGGTGCGGGAGGTCTTGCGCGAGCAGGTCCGCGAGCGCGCGGCGCTGGCGCGCGCCACCTACGCCCACGCCCGCGAGGAGGGTGCCAACCAAGTGCGTGCGGGCCTCGCGGCGCTCAGGGCTGCGGCCGAGCGGCAGGGGATCGGCCGGGGGCAGGGCGACGAGGAGGGCCAGGACCCCCAGAGGGAGCGCGAGGCACGCGAGGCGAGCTGGGCGAGCATCAAGGAGCGGCTGGGGCAGATCGTGGGCCGGGAGGCGCCCTGTCACGCCCAGGACGGGCTACAGCACGGGCCGGAGGCAGGCCTACCGGCCCACGGGCTGGAGCGGCAGGGACAGGAGCGGAGCCTCGACGCCGAGGCCATCCGCAAGCGGCTCGAGGCGCTGCAGGACCGGGCGCGGCCAAGTGCGGAGGCGGCGCAGCGCGAGGAGCCAGCCGTGGGCCTGCCGGCGCACGGGCAAGAGCTGGGGTATCCCCAAGAGGCGCACCGGGCGCGCAGCGCCGAAGCCATCCGCGAGCAGCTCAGGGGCGTGCTGGACCGCGCCAAGCCGGTGGCGATGGATCGGGAGGGCATGGGCCAAGCGCACACGGAGCGGGCGCATGAGGAGGAGCGCGACGAGCACGCGCTCAAGCCCAAGGACCGTGGGATCAGCTACGGGCTGTAGAGATTTCTTAGGCCGCCCTGACCGACACGCGGCCGGCACCGCGAGGCTAGCGATCAGTCCTCGTCGTCGTTCAGATCGTCGAACAGAGCGTCAACGGAATCAAACCGCACGCCTTCCCCTTGCTGGGCTGCCTGGAGGGCCTCCTCAGTCTTCCGGTTAGGGGTCCGGGGCTGGAACGGGAGCGCCCGATCCTCGGTGATGCGAACCAAGGTTAGCCGGATAGCATCCGAGACAGAAAGGCCCATGCCGCTCAAAACGGCGGTCGCCTCTCTCTTCAGGTCGGGGTCGATCCTTGCACGGACGATGTCGTTGGCAGGCATGGGTCCACCTTAGGCAACAGCTTGGCGACTTCTTCTTTTGTAGCCACCTTGTAGCTACAATTGCCTCTTGAGGCCTTCTGGATCAAGTCCCCAACACCCTTCCCCCACCCATCCCATGCAGCACATGAAGCACGGAAGCACACACAGAACACACAGCACCAGTAGTACAGACATCCATCATACAACCCTTTGCTTTGTATATGATTATCCATCTACTTTGTAATGTATGTTGCAACACGTAATACCAGATGCATTAGAATACACTATACAGACCTTGAAGATAGATTAACAACGCAATACCTTCTCCGCCAGTAGATAGCTAAATCATTGATTTTGCTCACTGTGAGAGAGATAACGTACCGGAAGCCCAGTCCGGGCCGGAGAGATGGAGGCCAGGGATGGTGACGGTACGAGGAGCTGGCGCGATCGCGCAGAAGCAGAAGGCAATGAGGGAGAGCTTGTGGCCCGGGGTCGACGAGCACCTCTGGCATCGTCTCTCCAACAAGGGCTTCACGACGATCCCGAAGACCATGCCCCTGGTCCTCAGGATCATGGACGAGATGACCAAGGGGGCACCCGTCTCTTCTACCTACCTGGCCCTCTGGTGCGGCACCTGGGACAACTCCTACGTGACCCTCGGCAAGCCGGGCGACATGGCCTTCGCGGCCGGCTTCGGTGGCCAGCGCGGAGAGTACACCTGGGCCACGCGGGTGAGGAAGCTCCACGAGCTCCGTTTCATCGACATCAAGGCCGGCAGGTCCGGCCCCATGAGCAACGTCATCATCTGGAACCCGCACTTGGTCCTGCGCTGGCACTACCAGCAGAAGACCCCGGGCCTCACGGAGGCGAGCTACACCGCGCTTCTCGAGTGGGCCTACGACGTCGGCGCCAAGGACATGACCGACCCTCTGGACCTGGTCCCCGAGCCGGGCGTCGTCCCGGAGCCGGAGCCGGAGCCTGCCCCTAGAAAGAGGCGGCCCTCCTCCACCTCCAGAAAGAGGAGCGCCACCAAGTGAGGACCATTCGGCGCACCTCGGCCTTCAAGAAGGACTACAAGCGCGAGGCGAAGTCGTCCGCCGACCTCGAGAGCGTCCTCAAGCCCGTGCTTGAGGCTCTGGTCGCCGGCCAGGCCCTCCCGGCCAGGATGGTGGATCATCCCTTGGGCGGGAAGTGGAAGGGGTTCCGGGACTGCCACGTGAAGCCGGACCTCGTGCTCATCTACTCCGTGACGGAGGATGAGTTGGTCCTGGCCGCCCTGGGATCCCACAGCGAGCTGTTCTAACGCGGGAACCCAGGGTCCCGAGCCGGTGAGATAAGACATGCCTGATTTCGACGACGCCCCCATCGCCAAGCCCGAGCAGGACCGCTTCGGCTTTGACCCGTTCGCGCGCGCCATCGCTCGCTGCATTCTCGCGCTCAAGCACCCCGTGGGCAGCGTGGTGGCGATCCACGGCCCCTGGGGCTCGGGCAAGAGCAGCGTCATCAACCTTGTCCGCCATCACCTCGCGCAGGTGGACGACGCGCCCGTGGTCGTGCCGATCCAGGCGTGGTGGTACCGCACCGAGGATGCGCTCGCCGTAGGCTTCTTCCGCGAACTCTATGCAGCCCTTCGAGACGAGCTCGACAAGACCTCTGGCGCCAAGGATGCACTTGCCGCCCTGGGAGGTGTCGTGGCCGGCGGCGGCAAGCTTCTAGGGGCTGTGGCCGGGGTGTTCGGTGGGAGCCTTGCAGAAACTGTAGTAGGCGGGGCCGCAGAGCTCGTCGGCAACCTCGTGACCGGCGACGAGACCACCGACGCTTTGCAGCACAAGGTCGCGGAGGCACTCAGGGCACAGCCGAAGCGCTTCCTCTTCATCGTAGACGATCTTGACCGGCTCACCCCCGACGAGGCGCTGGTAGTGCTGCGGCTCATCAAGTCGGTGGGCCGCCTGCCGAACGTGGCCTATCTCCTGTCCTACGACCGGGAGGTGACCGAGAAGGTGGTGGCCGACCGTTACCCCTCCGAGGGCGCGCACTACCTCGAGAAGATCGTGCAGGCCGGGTTCGACCTGCCCGAGCCCGACCCCGTGCACCTTCAGACGCTGTTCCTCGAGCAGGTCGAGCCGCTATTTCTGAAGGAGGACGGAGGGAGTTGGCTGGACGGCGACGATACGCACCTCGTCAACCTGTTCTTCGAGGCCATCTACCCGGAGCTAGGGACGCCACGGGACGTGGTGCGGCTCGCCAACTCGCTCGCGATCACCTGGGGCGCGGTGAAAGGCGAGGTTCACCCCGGCGACTTCGTGGCGCTCGAGGCGCTGCGCCTCTTCCGGCCCGCTGTCTACCGCGCGGTGCGGGCCTCGGAGCACCGCCTCGTGGGCACCAGCGGCGACGACCACCAAACCCTGGAACAGGCGAAGGAGTTGGAGGAGCGGCTGATCGGCAGCGTACCGTCGCAGGACAGACAGCGCATCAAGAACGTGCTGATGCGGCTCTTCCCCCGGCTCCAGGCCACTTGGTCGAATACGCGCTACAGCAGCGGGGAGTCCTGGGTTCGGGCCCGGCGCCTCTGCTCGAGCGAGCATTTCGACACCTACTTTGTGTTCTCGCTCCCTGACCACACCATCGGCCGAGAGGAAATCGCGGCGCTTGCTCGGCGCGCGGGTGAGCCCGACTACGTGCAACGGTCGTTCCGCGAGGCGATCGCCACGACTGTGACTGGCGGTCAGACACGAGCTTCCCACCTCCTTGAGGCGATGACCCTCTATGCCGACGATGTAGCGGACAAGGACGTTGAGCCTTTCCTCACGGCTCTCTTCGAGGTGGCCGACGAGCTCAGGGTGCCACAGGACGAGGCCAAGGCCTTCGGGATCGCGGACAATCGCTTCCGGCTTCACTGGCTCCTGCGGAAGCTCACGCTCGAGCGGATGCTCCTGGCGGAGCGGTCGCGCGTGATCTTGAAAGCCTCCGAGCGAGCAGCGCTATCCTGGCTCGCAGACCTCACGATCTCCGCTCACGGTGACTATTTTCCGCGCAAAGGTGAGGACCCCGAGTCCGAGGAGAGGTGCCTCACGACCCGCGAGGACCTCGACCGGCTGGTGGCCCTCTTCCTGGCAAGGATGGAGGCCGCGGCGGCTGATGGGTCGCTCCTAGCAACCCCCAAGCTCGCCGGCCTTCTGTTTCGGTGGGCTGACTTCGACGGTGACGACGGCGCCGGTGTGAGAGCCTGGACGGCATCCATACTTGAGGATGATGCTGCCGTCCCCGTGCTGGCCGAGGCATTCCTCGGCACCTCATGGACTCAAGGGATGGGGTTTGGTGGCTTGGGGGACTTGGTCGCGCGTCGCTCGGACCGCGCGCAGATCGACGGCGCCGAGCGGATCATCGATCCCGTCCAGTTCCAGGCACGGCTGGAGAAGCTGACCGCCACCGGCGCAGTCGATGGACCAGAGACGGAGGTCATGCGCCGGCTTCTGAAAGCTTGGAACGCGCCTAGGCGCTGAGAGATGTACGTCACCCGTCTATAACGATCAGGATCAGCGGGGTGGCGGCGATATAATTGCCAAGAGTCCTAAGGGTGCTTCTATCCGAAATGGCCCAGGAAACAGTTTTCCTGAGTCCTGCCGGCAAGTTGACTGACCTAAGTTAGTCGGCCTGTGCACCGTGTCTATTTCAAAAGCTTTATTGTGAAGAAGGGGATGGAGGTAACTAACGTTGGCTGACAAGAAAAACCTTAGAGTTCTGGAAGAGAGCATTCTTGCTGCTCTAGCAGAACTCATCGACTTGGATACTGCCGGCCCTGAGGAAATCGCTACAAAGTTCTCGAAGGTGTTCAATGAAGTTAAGGATGATTGCCAAGAGAGCGCCATGAATGCGTACTTAAGTGCAGCGCCAAAAATGCTTCAAAACTTGCGGCGAGAATCTAGAGAATTCGAGAAGAGAAATCTCATACGTTGGAAGCCGTGCTTTGATCACCTTGAAATGATGTGGTTCACCGCGCAAGAGTTAGGAGAAATACATGGAACAGAAATTCAAGCAGAAGGCGGCGAGGATGATAACGAGGTCGTGGCGGCCCTCGCTCACCTCTTCCCCCGAGCGCTTCTAGTAACACAAGAGATAATCTGCCTGTTAAAAGGTGGCTATCCCGACGGTGCTCTTGCGCGTTGGCGCTCACTTCATGAGGTTAGCGTAACAGCAATGTACATAGCACAGGTTGGGAAGGGTGCGGCGATAGCCTACTTGCTCAGCTTCCACTTTGCCGCGCGCCGTGCCGCTCATCAGATGAATCATTACTCGGAGCGAGCACGGCTTCGACCTTTTTCAGCCGAAGAGCTAGCAAATTTTGACGAGAGGTGTGAGCGCGCGGAGCAGTTTCTTGGGAGAAAGATTGACAAGGACAAACTTGGGGAGTGGCCAGCGATAATGCAGACACACCCGACCTTCGCGGCGTTAGAAGAGCATGTGAATATGGATCACTGGCGACCTCGATACAAGTGGGCTTCCACTCACACTCACGCAAACCACCGTCCAGCAGACAAGCTGCTTGGTTTATCTGAGGCAAAGGAGTATGTAAACCTTATCGGACCAAGTAACTCTGGCTTTGTTGATCCTTTTCAGATGACTGCAATTACTCTCGCCCAAATCACAACGACTTATCTATTTCATACTCCCAACCCTGATCGCATTGTTCATTCAGGTGTCATGCTGAAATTAGCTGATCAGATGTCCGGCATCGCTTTGGAAACTGAACAAAGAACACTTGAAGATTTTAAGAAACGCAAGATGAGTGAGAATTCAGCTCGATAAGAACTCATGACATCTGTGCCTGCTGGAGTGCCACTCAACGGTCCAAGGCTTGGGACGCGTAACTAGAACAGGACGGTGGCGGCGAGGGCGGTGGCCGACAGGGAAACGATTGGGCCCTAGTCGTAGCGGGTGGCCACGCGGCGCCAGTCCTTGAAGTGGGCGAACATCATCTTGATGCGGTGGCGGTCGTGCTTGATGGGTTGGTCACGCGATGTGCGGTCTGGGATGCAGGGGTTGTTTCCCCTGCCCAGTAAGCGTCTCGGAATGCCGTCGGCGATCTCAGTCCTTGTCTTGAGCCAATTCTTTCTCGAGCTTCTTCATGAGATCCGCGCGATCCATGGGCCATGTTCTGTATGTGCCGTTAGCGCGTCTTTCATGCCAAGTCACACTTTCAGAGGTATCGACAGACACACGTTCGCCGTTGGTGCCTATGAGAACTTCATCCGCGGTTTCTGCATCAAGAATGGCCTCTGCTTCTTCCACTGAAAGATCAAAGCTAACATTGCCATCAAAGCCCGTAGATTTGACAGTTACGGAAAGCATTTTTCAGGTCTCCTTTCGTCACATGCAGAAGTGCGTTGTAATATCCACCGCTTAGTGAACCGTCCAATCCGAAAACAAAACTTGGCATACTTCAATTAGGTGCACCCAAGCAAGATCCCGGCATGAGACGGCTGTACTATCGCTCTAGAGTCAGTTTGGCACGTCTGAAACGCCGCCTGGACCAAGTATAGGAGCTGTTGCGAGGTCCCGCGCGCAGCTGCGGCAAGGCTTGACGCCTACACCCGCGCTGCCGGTGCACTAATTATGCAGACCGTGTGAGAACTTGCCGTAGGCACCGGCGGGAGGTGCCAAATGGGCAGTTTGGAGGCGTGCGGGCCTCTTTCGAAGATTGAAGCAGGCCAAACTACAGCGTCGGTGGACCAAATTTCGCTCGGCAATCGAGTTTTCACACGGTCTGTATGATTTACGCACAGAGCGGAATGGACATCTCATATGTGACCAAGGTTCAGGCTGAGGCCGACTATCGACTGTCAGAACGCTCGTGCTGATCCAGCAGGAGTTTCATGAGCCAGTGCGCCACCGATGTCCCGGGCAAGCGGAGCACCTCAAAGCATGCGAAATCCTGACCTATGTAGTGGCCGAACCGGATCTGATGACGCAACGACTCCGACAGCATCGGTGTGTCAGGGTGCTCTACAAGCGGGAGCAGTCACACCATCAGAGCTTGGCACCCACCATGGCCTTAAGCGCAAAATGCGGTCATAACCGATCTTACAACAAACAGATTATAAATTGGCGCGCAGAGTCTCTCCATCAATGGCGTAGATCCATGCAATAGGATCTCCGCGTCTAATCTGAACCTCACCCTCCGGTTTCAAAGCAATTGAAAATCCAGCGGTTGAACTCATCCGGCTCAAGATTGGTTCTGTTAATACGCCTTGAAGAGTCCGAAAACCCGCTTGTGCAGCGTCTTGTACGAGCACCGAATAACCCTTCTCGCACTTAACTTCAAAGCCAAGGCGCCACTCCAAAGTTCCCTCACCATTAGGGAGAAACATTGCCTCCCAATGATCGCCCGCCTGAAAATCATACGCTCTTAAACCAGAACTTTGACGAAGTCCGATAAAAAATTCGCCTCTGCGCCAACCCTCGGCTAAGCCCAAGATAGATAATGTCTGCTGCAACTCTTCGTCG
>NZ_VDFU01000049.1 GCF_006152115.1 Rubellimicrobium rubrum
GCCTACGTCCGCGCCCACCAGGCGGCCAGCCAGCCCCAGCCGAACCCGGCCAAATAGCGGCAGCGGTTACACGGACCTCGCCAGTGAAGCACTTTCCTGTCCGAAAATCGTGTCAATAAATCATCTGTCCGAGATATCCTGCCCGGCTACTATCCTGACATGCTGATCGGCTACGCGCGCGTCTCGACCGACGACCAGAACCTGGACCTGCAACGGGACGCGCTGCAGCGGGTCGGGTGCGGCCGCATCTTCGAAGAGAAGGAGAGCGGGCGAGCCGGCACTAAGCGCCCGGCCCTCGAGGCGGCGCTCGCGTATCTCCGCCCCGAGGACCAGCTGGTGGTCTGGAAGGTGGACCGGCTGGGGCGCTCCCTTCGGGAGATGCTCGACACCGCCCACAAGCTCCAGAGCCAGGGGGTGAAGCTGCGCTCCCTCACCGAGGCTGTGGACACCGAGACGCCCACGGGCCGGCTCATGTTCAACTTCCTGGGCACCATCGCCGAGTACTTTCTGGACCTGAACCGCGAGAGGACGCTCGAAGGCCTGAAGGCCGCGGCCGCCCGGGGCCGCAAGGGCGGACGGCGCAGGAAGCTTTCCGAGGAGGACCTCGCGATGGCGCGCGCCCTCCTCAAGGACCCGAGCATCCCCGTGGCGCAAATCGCGAAGAGGCTGGGCGTGAGCCGGGCCACCTTCTACGCCTACTTCCCGGGCGCACGGAGGCACAGCATGGGAGGGGTTGGGTCATGAGCGAGCCCGAGCAGCTCGACCTGCTGGACTGGCTAGCGACGCAGCCGCCTCTTCCGGTTCCGACTCTACCCGAGCCTGCGCCCGTTCTCGCCACCCCGGATCCCGCGCCTCTCCATCTCACCCGCGTGGACCCGTCCTGCAACATGCGCCGCTTCTACAGCCTAGCGTTGTCGACCAGCCTTTTCGGCGAATGCGGGGTGGTGCGCCACTGGGGCCGGATCGACAACCAGGGACAGAGGCGGACAGATTGGCACGACAGTTTGCAGGCTGCCCTGGACGAGCTGGCGCGGATGGCCAGGACCAAGCGACGCAGAGGATACAGGTAGGCGTCGACACCCGGCGCAGCCGGCGATCACTCGCCTGCCACCAATCCCGCGTCTTTGACCTTTGCCAATGCTTCCAGGCCGTGCTTCGCCTGCTTGACGGATGGGCGGCGTGCCCAGCCCCCGGCAGCGTAGCCGGCCAGCGTCATACAAATGCCGGCGAGCTTGTAGTGGAGCACCCCCTTCCGCTGGCCAGCTTCGGCGGTTGCCACCCACTCGGCCGCAGGCACACGCATGCACTCTTCTATGCGATCGTAGTCGGCAGCACCAAGCGCACCGGGACCTTCGGACGCGCGAGTCGTGGTCTCTACGGAGCCGACGAGTTCCGGAGGTAATGGATCCACGAGCAGGGGAAGATTCGTGCGCAAACCGGACCAGCACTCCTCCTTCTTGAACCACTCCGTCGGGTTGCGCGCGCCGACGCTCGCCCGGAGCGCCTTGTCGATCTCCGGGGCCCAGGCGGTGATCAGGGCCTCCATTTGCGGGGAAAGGCGCTGCTGCCTCCAGACGAGGTCGAAGTCGATGCGCCCGCCCGTCCGCTCACCGAGGGCGGCGATCAGGTAGGCCACGATGTTCGCCCCGTAGGCCGGGAACTTGAGCGAGCGGACGATCCGTTCCGTGGTCCGGTAGAGGATCGCCAGGGCGATCAGACGGCGGAACCAAGTGGCGTCTGGCGGCGGCGCCATGGCGTCCTTGCGGCGCTGCATGTACGCCTGGAAGTTCTTCTGGCCGCCGAAAGCCACCCTCCAGGGGAAACCATCCCAGGCAGCTAGGTAGCGCGCCAAGTCCAGCTTCCCGAGCCGGCGGGACTTCGGGGTCTGTTCACGGAAGGCGCGCTGCTCGCCGGCCCGGAAGGCTGCTTTCTGTTCGGCCGCGAGATAGGAGCCGCGCGCGCGCTCGTAGAACCACCGTCCGCGCCCGCTCTCGAGCCACGTGTTGTTCGCGAGGGTCTCCACCTCCCGGTGGAACGGGTCGTTCGCCGAGAAGTCGGCCTGCTGAACCGCATTCTGACGGTTTGCTGCGCGCGAAATGGAAGCAACCATCTCCTCGAGGTCTCCCGCCGTCACCTTGATGATCTTGACCGGAACCTCCACGTCGGTAAGCGAGACACCGTCCTTGCGGCGGGCCCGGTGGAGCGAGGCGGTGGTCTGCCCGCCGTTGACGACCTGCAGGCCCCGCAATCCGACCAGGAACGTCGCGCCGCCGTCCCGCTCCAGCCTCACCTCGTCGGCGGTTGCCACGATCCCGTTGTTGAAGGCGAGGAACATGGTCGGCTGCTCGACCAGCGTGCGCCGGAGCTCCGCATTGACCGATTTGCGCCCCGACAAGCCGAGGAACGCCCTGACATTCAGCTCCAGCAGGCGCGTGCCGTAGCGGTCGTAGATGCGGGACAACACCTCGCCCGGGAACGTCGCCAGGAAGGCCTCGTACTGCCCGGCCCCGGCTGCCACCGGCAGGCAGGGGATCCTGGTGCCGCCCAGGGCGACCAGGTCGACGTCGATGTCGGCCCTGGTCTGTCCCTCGCCCAGCACCCGGTGCAGCCTGACAAGGTCGTAGAGATCCAGCTCGACCCGACGCTCGCCGGCGTCCATCTCCGCCGGGAGCAGGGAGGACGCGATGCCGTCGGTCAGCACGACGACCCGGAGCCGGTCCATCCTCTGGCCAAGCTCGGCGACCCGACGCGCCAGATCGCTGGCCTCCGTATTCGAGGGCTCAATGCGGTCCGCCAAGCCTCCCAGGCACGCCGTGACATAGGTCACCGCGCGTTCGGCGGTCCTCGTCAGCTCCGACAGGGGTACGCGCGCGGGCGGGAGCGTGCCCATGTAGTGGGTCGCGAACAGCGTCAGGCTGCCCGCCTCCTCGTCCATCGCGTAGCCGCTGATCCGGAAGGTCGAGCGTCCGACCCGGCCCTCCTGGTGCAGGTCGAAGGCGCCCTCGAGGTGTCCTGCCTCCTCCAGCTGTTCGAGCACCAAGCGGGTGAATACGCCCTCGCTGGAGGGCAGCGGATTGGAGGGGTCGTCGCGCGCCTCGTCCACCTCGCGGACGAGGGCTTCCGCGAAGCTCCCCAGTGCATCCTCTGCCGCCGTCATCGTGTGACCCCCACCAGAGCCTCGGCTTCCGTTTCTGCGTGCGGGACGAGGCTCCGGGTTTCCAGCTGGTAGCTCGCCTCCACGACGCCCGCAGGGACGTCCCGGCGCCGCAGGCGCGGGAAGGTCCCACGGACGCGGTAGTAGTCGATGCCAAGGACCCGCATGGCGGGCCCGAACGTATCGTCCGCCTCCGGTGAGAGCCCTCGCCGCAGGAGCGCATTGCGCAGCTCGCGGCGGCTGCGCTCAGTCGGCAGGAGTCGCTCGGCCCCGGCGGCCAGGGCGACCACGCCCGCCCCGGCCGGATCCTCCGCAAGCCGGACATGCGCGACATGCAGCTCGGCCAAGCCGTCGTCGTCGAGCTGGTCCAGCGAGTAGACGTGCAGGCGGCCCCCGGGGCCCAGCGAGGTCTTCACCTCCAGAGCCCAGCCGTTCCGTTCGAAGTCGTGGAGGCCGTCGTCGGGCGATCTCCAGCAGCCCAGCGTCTCCGGTCCGGCCTCACACAGGCGCGCGAGCACGACGAGTTCGCCGGCGATGCCGACGATCTCGTGGCGCTGCATCGCGCCCGTCCTGTCACGGAGGAACGCGCGCCAGGCGCCGAGCCGTTCCGCAAGGGCCCGGACGATCTCGTCCGCCGACGCCAAACCGTCGCCCGGAACGGAACGGATCAGGTCGGCGCAGACCTGCGCGAATAGATCTCGTCGTCCGGGCTCCTCGAGGCTGAGCACCAGCAGGGTTCCGGTCTCGTCGCGGGCACGTCCGAGCCGGAGCCCTCCTGTCTCGAACGCCGTGATCGAACTGGTGTCCACCCCGTCGGCGACGACGACCAGACAGGGAGCCCCGTCCGTCTCGCGATAGCCGACACGCAGGTCCAGCCGGCTTCGCGGCCCCAGCCTGCGCGTCCTGTAGAGCCGCTCGCCCGGAGCGACGGCTCCGAGCGCGTTCCACATGGCGAGAAGCGCATCCTGACCCGGCGCAGCGTCCGTCACATCGCCTCGCGCTGGCGGACGGTGTTCTCGAGGCGCCGCTCGGACGCGGCGGTCCGCGAGGTCGGGAAGCTGACCACGATGCCATAGGCCGGGACCGTGGTCTTCAGGTCGAGGTCGGCAGGGTCGATGGGGTAGAGGATCAGAAGCCCGCGCCCCGGATCCTCGCCTCTTGCCTCCCTCAACCAGGGCCCGGCGGGCCGGTCGGCCGCAGGCTTCCCCTGCCGGGCGAGCACGCGATCCGTTTCGGCCTGGGCGCGGACAAGCTGCTCGTCCGTGAGGTCGATCGCCTCGTCGAGGGGGCTCAGGATCGACTTCGTGATGAAGCGGGTCGAAGTGGAGCGATCAAGTGCGGTGCGTTTGACCGACGCCAGCTGGCGACCTGCGACCGGAACCCGGGATCCGGTGCCGCCGGCGACGAACACCGTCCAACGCGTGAGCTCGGAAAGGCCGTTCTGGCGGCGAATGTAGGACGCCATGCGCTTGCCGTCCACGTCGGTACTCTCCGGGGGGAAGGCGAGCGAGTCGAGAAGGGCAGCTATCGTGCTGCCGCCGACCTCCCGCCAGAGCAGGCCGCGGGACACCCCGCGACCTCCGGGGCGTTGGGGATCCGGGACGGGTTCGCCAAGCTCCTCCAGCATGGATTCGACCGCCGCGGCGTTGGCTTCGACGGTGTCCTTGTCCCGGAACAGCACCGTCTGGATCTTGCCCTCTCCCGCATAGCTCGTCGGGCGCTCCAGGCCGTACCTGCGCTTGTTCGACGCCGTGACGTTCATCACGCTGTGGGTCGCGATGCTGAGGCCGTACTGCTTCGGGGTGGCCAGCGTGATCCGCATGTGGGCCAGCTGCGCCCGCAGGTCCTCGTTCACCGTCGCCAGATGCCTGAACCAAGCCTCCATGTCGGGCGTCGTGTACAGCCGGCACAGGTCGGCATAGCCGCGACGGTACCCGAACCACCTGCCCATCTGGAGAAGGCTGTCGTACTGCTGGGATACGCGCAGGAAGTAGCTGGTCGACAGGCCCTCGAGTGTCAGGCCGCGGGACAGCTTGTCGCCGCCGATGGCGATCACGGAAAGGCCCTTGCCGGACGTCTCCGCCGCCTCGTAGTCGATACCGTTGCGGCTGCGACCGTTGGCGACCGCGACCTGGATCCGGTCCGCCTCGTCGGCCAAGTGGACGGCGACGTCCCCCCAGGAGACCGGGCGAAGAGCTCGCGCGAATACTGTGCCCGACATGGCGGCGGTGGTTGGCTCGAAGTCCTCGATCCACAACGCCTTGAGGCCGGCAAGCTCCTCCTCGTCCCGGGCGGAGATGGCATTGCGGATGTCCCGCAACTCCTGTTCGACCTGCCCGTGCACGGCATCATGCACGTCCTGGAAGCGCGAGACGTGCACGAGCATGGTCTTGTGGACGTTGACTTGCCCGCGGGCCGTCCGGGCCGCGCAGGCGAGAATGAAGCTGCGCATCGCCGCGGCAAGGCTCGGAGGCACCCTCGACTGCCCGCGGTAGGACGGCCGCAGCGTCTTGTCGTGGGAGTCCGGCATCCAGGCCTCGCCGGTCTGGTCCAGGTGCCTGATCAGCGGCAGGCCCTCGACCCCGTCGTCGTCGTCGCGTCCGAACACCGCGAGTGGCCCGAAGTAGTCGTCGGGAGCGGACAAGGACACGATGAACGTCGACGGGAACAGGTCGGCCCCGAAGTCCTCGGCCGTGCGCTCGTCGTGGATAAGGATGTTGGCGAACGGCGTGGCGGTGTAGCCCACGTACACGCTGCGCTCGAAGGCGCGCAGCAACTTCCGGATCTCCCCGTTGATGCGCTTGGGGTCGTAATCCTCGTCGAAGCTGCCATCCGGGAGGACGCCTTGTTCACCGGTGTCCGGCGACGCCTGGTCCGCCTCGTCGTCGATGACAAGGAGGGGCACCCGCCTGCTCGGCTCGGGAAGGCGGGCAATCCAGCGGTTGAGGTTCTTCAGTACCGAGCCCTGCTTCTTGACCACGAAGACGAACGGCCGGTCGGAGGGCGCGAAGTTGGAGTTCTGGGCGACCGTCCGGTTGAAGTCGCCGTTCAGCTCCGAGGTCGTCAGGCTGTCGACCAGCAGCACCGGTCCCGGGAGGAGGCCGACACCGACCCGGCGCCGCCGACCGTCGGGCGCGGAGCCTGCCGTATCGAACCCGAGGAAGTCCTCGTCGAGCCGGAGTTGGGTCTGGCGACGGAGGATGTTGTGCATGCCGGCAAGCACGATGATCACGCGGTAGCCAGCGTCGGCCGCGCGATTGATAAGGCCGGCGTAATGGGCGGTCTTCCCGGACTGCACGTTGCCCACCACGAGGCCGCGCCAGTCCCACGGACCCTCCCGCTGGGGATCGTCCACGAGTTCCATGACCTCGGCCGTGCTCTCCTCCAGGGATTTGAGCGGCCGGGGCGCCCAGCCGGCCTCGCCCAGCTTCTTGAGATACCTGGACATGAAGGCGCCGGGTCGGCGGCGCTCGCCGAAGTACCAGTCCCTCGGCCGCTGCTCGCCGCGAAGGTTGATGGAGGGTCCCTGCGAGACGATGAACAGCGCCTCGAGGTTCCTGGTCGCGGCCTCAATATCCTCCTCCGAGAAGGCGTGACCGCTCGTCAGGGCAAGGACGGGAGCCGAGGCGGCCACGACCGCGCGGATCTCCTCGACCGACAAGGTCCGGTCCTCGGCGCCCCCGGCCATGAGGGCCACCCGCGCCGTGTCAGCCAGTCTCGCGACCGGATCGATCGCACTCATTACCGATGCAACTCCTGCAAGACGGCCCTTCGCAGCTCCGGTGTATCCACGCCAAGGGACCGCAGCAGTTCGTCGAGTCGTGCGCCAACGTCCGCTCCACTATCGACGGCGAACACCAGCGCGGCAAGGGGAGCGGCCAACGCCCGCACGTCCTCGTCGCTCGGATCGGCCCTGGTCGCCCCGCCCTCCTCCGAGACGTCGAGCCAGATCCGCTCGACAGGCACGGTAAGTTCGAGGGCAGCAAGCAGCCCTTCCAGGAGAGCGGGATCGGTGGAGCCCGCCAGGGCTCGCACGGCAGGATGGCCGCGGTCGATACGGTAGCGCGGCGGCCGGTCGGAGGTTCCGGCAGCCCAGAGGTCGAAAGCCAGTGCGGCGCGGGCCGGACCGCGTCGCCGCCCGCCGCCTCTCCAGACGAAGATCTCGCGAGCGCGGCGGCGGACCTCCGCGGCCACGCTCACCAGACGGGATCGCGCCCAGTGCGGGGGTCGGGCCGTCGACTTCCGGACGTCGATACGCCACTCGGCGTCGGACGTGGTCGGAAGGTCGACGGCGATCCGGGCCAGCCGGCTCGACTCCTCGCGCGTCCAGGCCCGGGCACCGCCGAGGCCCAGCCATCCGCCGGCCGAGACCAGCCGGTCGCCTCTGTAGACGTAGAAGCCCTGTCGCTCGCCCCAACCCTCCGGACCGCCGGCGTCGTCGTAATCCTGCTCGCTCTCGAACCTGTCCCGGTGCGGCAGGATGAAGGGCTGGACGATGGCTGCCCCACCCGGGCCGCGGATAACGTCGCGAGGCATGGCGATGCTTGCACCATGCCAGCGGCAGAACGGATCCCAGGCCACGAGCGCGCGGCCGTTGACCTCCATGCGGATCCGTTTCGCCTCGCCGGCAAGGAAGCGGTGGAACGTCATCGCGAGATGCGCGCGGATGTCGGCAATCCTTGCGTTGAACGCAGCCCGATCGAGTCCGTGCAGTCCGCCGAGCGGATCCATCCTCGTCCACGACACGAGCGTCCCGGGGCCACCCTTCTCGAACTCGGCAGCCAGCCGACCCGGCGGCGCGTGCTCCGGCACCTCGGCCTTCCAGCTGCCGGCCTGCTCGACGGCATCGACATCCCATGCGAGGCGGCCGGCCTCATCACCGGCCCGGGACGAGACCACGAGCCGGCGGCACTGCGACAGAGAGGCGGTCTTGAGTCCGAGCCCGAAGCGTCCGAGATCGCCGGGACTGCGGGTGGCGTCCGGTCCGGCACCGCCGAAGCGCATGGCCTCCACCAGCAGCGCGGCGCTCATGCCGTCGCCGTCGTCCAGCAGCTCGACGAGGGGATCGCCGTCGCGCCAGTCGAACTCGATGCGTATGCTGCGCGCCCTTGACGCCAGCGCGTTATCAACGAGGTCGGCAAGGGCCGTTTCGGGCGAATAGCCCAGACCACGGAGCGACTTCAGGAGGGCGGATGGCGAAGGGACGATCTCGATCGGCTGCATCCTCGACAGAACCGGCACGGACGAGGGTCGATAGCAGCCCGGAAGGCGAGGGCGAAGGGGGCTCGCCTCCCAGGAAGGATGTCATGTCCGCAGAGAAGCGTTCGGCGCTGATGTCCCGCATACGCGGTCGCGATACGGGGCCGGAGAAGCGGATGCGGGAGATCCTCCAGAGACTCGGCGTGGACTTCACGGAACAGGACAGAGGCCTTCCCGGCCGGCCCGACTTCGTGCTGGTCGAGCCGCGGCTCGTCATCCTGGTGGACGGGGACTTCTGGCACGGTTGGCGCTTCGACGAATGGAAGCACAAGCTCTCGTCGGACTGGAGAAGGAAGATCCAGTCGAACATCAGGCGCGACCGCAGGAACCGGACCGCCCTGAGAGCCGACGGATGGACCGTCGTCCGGGTCTGGGAGCATCAGCTCGAGCGTTCGACCCCGCAGGTCCGACGGCGACTGCGCGACAACCTCCGCAGGATCGCTGCCGCGCGCGGCCTGGCCAAGGCCGCGGAACCTGCTACAGAGGACGCATGAGCCTGCAGGTCCTTGACATGTTCTGTGGCGCCGGGGGGTCCAGCGCGGGCGCCCGCATGGCCGGCGCCGTGGTCCGCGGCGGCATCGACGCGTGGGACGTCGCGACCCGGACCTATGCCGACAACTTCGCCGACGCCAAGGTCCAGCTGCGGCGCATGGGCCCGCACAGCCCCCCGGGGAGGGGCTTCGCCGAGGGGGAGGTCGACCTCCTGCTCGCCTCGCCAGAGTGCACCAACCACAGTCCCGCCAAGGGGGCGGCTGAACGCTGCGAGACGAGCAAAGGCACCTCCCACTACGTCCTGAAGTTCGCCGCCAAGCTGAAGCCGAGATACGTGGTGCTCGAGAACGTGGTCCAGCTGCGAAACTGGCACGGATATCATCCCCTGCTGAACGGGCTCGCCGCACAGGGTTATCGCTGTCGGCCGCACGTCCTGGACGCGGCCGACTTCGGCGTCCCCCAGACGCGCAGGCGGCTCTTCGTCGTGTGCGACCGGGACCGGGAGCCGGGCAGCCTGATCGATGGGACGGCCGAGCGGCGCAACGCCGAGGAGATCATCAGGCTCGACGGCAGGTACCCCTCCAAGCCGCTGCGTTCGCCGGGGCGTGCGCAGGCCACCCTGGAGCGGGCGGAGCGGGGGATCTCCGCGCTCGGGCCCGGCGTACCCTTCCTCGTCGTCTACTACGGAAGCGACGGCGCAGGCGGCTGGCAGCGGATCGATCGCCCTTTGCGAACCCTGACGACCCTCGACCGCTTCGGGCTCGTGACCTGGGAGGGCTCGGAGCCGATGCTCAGGATGCTCCAGGTCGACGAACTGAGGGGGGCCATGGGCATCCCGGACGGCTACGTGCTGGCGCGGGGAACACGACGCGACAAGATAAAGCTGTTGGGCAACGGGGTATGTCCGCCGGTCATGCACGCGGTCGTGGAGAGCCTGCAGGCGTAGGTCAGCCCGGAGCCCGGCTTCCTCACCGACACATGGGACGCCTCACCGCATCGGCACGGATCCGAACTCCAGATTAAGCCAGTCCTTCACGGTGGCGAGGTCGGCGCGGCCATGAGCCCTGAGCAGCTCGACGATGTCCCGTGCCGCCACGATGACGATCGGATGCTGGTCCTCCTTGATCTCGCGGTACGCCTGCTGATCGACGTGGCTGGTCGTCACCAGGACCCCGAACTGGCGGTGACGGAGCCGCGAGATCAGCCTGGAGATGTCCCGCACGCCCACCGAGCTGCCGGGCCCGTAGCACTTCGCCTCCAGCGAGAAGTCGACGGAAATGAAGCTTTCGTTCCGGCCGATGCGGAGCTTGCCGACGGCGTCGCGGCCGCCGTCGCGGGACGGGCGTGTCACGTCGACATCGTGGGCCTCCGGCATCAGCAGCTCGACGAGCCTTGCCGCGAAGTGCTCGAAGCGGTGCGGGTCGTCGGCGAAGTGGGCGTGGATGGCGGCTATGACGGCCCTGCCCTGATCGTCCGCCGGCTGCTGCTCGACCCTGGTCCGCCAGGGCAGCGAACGGCGGCTGCGAAGCGCACGGTATTGACCCGTCTCCCGCCAGAGATGCCAAGCCGACGGGGCCTTCGCGACCGGATCCGCTCCGCTGATGATGTCGTCGATCCAGCGGCGCGGGATGGAGCCCGTGTCCAGGACCGTGAAGCGGGCACGATAGTTCTGGAACCGCCTCTCCGCGCTGGTGTGCCAGACCGCGACCAGATCCTCCGAGACCTGGAGGTCCGAGGTTCCGGGAACCACCAGCCCGAGGAACTCGACGTCGCGCCAGCTGCGCGTCGTGGCGAAGACGAGGATGGGCGGCACCTTCCGCCGCCCTTCGACGCCGCCGTGCGCATCCTCGAAGAGACGTCGGAGGATCTCGTTGCCCCGGCGAGGGGTGGCATGCAGCGCTTGGCCGGCAACCTTGTTGTCGCCGTAGTAGGTGAGGATGCCGGTCTCCCGGTCGATCCGGTCGGGCCAGTCGGGATCGGCCATGCCGGTCGTGAGCACGATCAGGCTGAAACGGTCCATCTTGCCGCGGTACCGGAAGCCTCCGCTGTTGCTGACCTTGAGGAGCGGTCCGAGCGGGTCGTCCCCTGCGTTCCCCTGTCGCCCGCCCTGGTAGACGGCGTCGATCTGGAGATCGGCCCGTGGCAGCTGCGCGAAAGTAAAGGTCGTCACGGGCTGCTTGTCCCGCGCATGCCCGGCCCCGATGGAGCAGGGCGAGGACGCGAGCCGGGCCGAGGTACGCCGCCGGGTCGGGCGCAGGAAACCTCGAAGCCGATCCCCTTGTTCGAGCCGAACCGACGATGAGGACGGCAGCCTTGCTTCAGGCCCAAGATGACACCGGAGGGCTGCGATCTCGACCCGAATGGGCGAACAGCCCGGATGCGGTCGCTCTCACCTCCACGGATTCACCAGCTCCACCCCTGTCCCCTCGAAATCGCCTGTATTCCGCGTGGCCACCCGCAGGCCTCGGCTCAGGGCGATGGCCGCGATCATGGCGTCGGCCATAGCGATCGGCCGCCCCGCCTCGCGTCGCTCGGCCTGGATGGCGGCGTAGGCCCGGGCCGCGGCCCCGCCCTCGAAGGGCAGCACCCGGCCGGCGAAGTCCTGCGCGAGCACCGCCTCGAGCGCCGCCGTGAGCGCCTCGCGTCGCCGGCCCGCGGTCAACAGCGCCAGACCGGTGCGGAGCTCGGCCTCGGTCACGGCCGTGAGGAAAAGCGTGCCCGCGTCCTGCGCGGCCAGCCAGCGCAGGACGCGCTCGTCCGGCACTGGCCGCATAGGCTCGGACACGACGTTGGTGTCGAGGACGATCACAAGGGGTCCACTTCCGGCCGAGCCGCGTCAGTCGAAGGTGGGAGCGGTGCGCCCGGGCTCGCGCGGCAGGAGGACCTCCAGGAGCTCCACCCCGCCCAGGGGGGCGAAGCGCGCCCGGATGGCCGCGCCGAGGTCGCGCGGGCCCGGGGAGGCCAGGGCCGCGGCGCGCAGGACGGCGCGCGCCTCCTCCTCCATGGACACGCCCCGCTCGGCTGCGCGCCGGCGCAGGCCCTGCTTCACGGCCTCGTCGAGGTTTCGGATGGTCAGGCTGGCCATGACGGCAGGCTCCCAAGACAGAACAACAGGAAGAATAAGGAGTGATTGCACTGCAATCAATCCTCCATGGGCCGCAGGAAGGCGCCGTTGAGCGACGGGTCGATCCGGTCGGCCTCCGCGAGGGCCCACGCCAGCCAAGTCTCGAGCGCGGCCCGCTCCTCCGCCGCCGCGCCCGCGAGCCGCTCGGTCACGACGGCCACGAAGGCGCGGATGTCGCTCGCCTGCCGGAAGGCCGCCGCGTCCCCGAGCAGCCGGTCGATGCGCGCCTGCGCGAGCCGCTCCTGCCGCTCGCGCTCCTGGTGCTCGGCCTCGATCCGAGCCTTGCGCTCTGCCTCCTCTAGGGCCGCCTTGCGTTCGGCGCGGTGCTGGTGCTGCCGGAGTACCTGCTCGCGGTACTTGAGCTCCGCCGTCACCACCACCTCGACGGCGACCTCGGTCATGCAGGCCTCGAGCTTCCGGTCCGCCTCGTCGATCCATTCCCAGCGCGCCTTGTCGGAACCGTAGCCGAGCGGGATAGCGAGGCGCATCCGCCCGTCCTCGGGCTCCGGCTTGGCGCCCACCCATCCGCCTCGCGCGGGCTTGGCCTTGTCCCATGCGCCGTCCGGCCCTGCGCGCGGCCATGGCACTTCCGCCAGCCCTCCTGGCCGTCCCCCTGCCCAATCTTCGCCGCTCGGCTGGGAGCACGTCAACCTCACTGGCGCATACCGCTGGCCCACCAGAACGTAGCTCCCCGCGCCCTCCCGCAAACGACCTCATAAGCCAACCTATAGGTTAGCGGCCCAATCGTCTTTCGTTTCGCGCAAGGTAGCGGTTTGTCGTCTCCGTATAACGATCCGTGAACGGAACTCCTTCGGCGAAGGAAACGACCTGGTCGTCCACCCAATCATGGATGTCATCAGGAACGCCGGAAAGCGGTCGCTTGTCCCGCAGGAACCGCAGCACTTCCCAAGCGGCGATCATGCCATAGGGCTGAACGCTGATCGACGAGTGACCGCAATCCAACCACCGTACCCGCGGCGAGTATCCAGACCGCTTGAACTCGGAAATAAAGCGGTTCGCCGAATAGATCGGGACAACGGTGTCATGCTTTCCAAACACAAGCATGAAGTTCGTTGCGAACCGCCCCAGCCTTGATGCACGAGCCTCTAAGTCGATCAAAGCCCAAGCTTCACGAAGGTCGTTCCGAGACAAGTGTAGATCTATTCTGCCACGCAGCAGTTGCATGGTCTCAGACGTCCAAATCAGGTCAGCCGGGCTGCCCGGAGAGACAATCAGCACCGCGTTGTCAACCTCGGCCTCCTCTGCCGCGATCAGTCCGGCGACTGTCCCGCCTAGGCACATGCCCACGACGGATACCTTCCTGTAGCCCTCGCTTTTCAGCCAACGAACAACCTTCCGACCGTCCAGGACCGCCTGGCGGAACGCATGGAGCGTCTGACCGACGTTGGCGTTGAAGAAGCTCTCTTCCGAGAAGTCGTCGGAGCCACGCTCGAAGTGGTAGGGGAGGGTAGCTTCAACAACGGTTATGCCTCTGGAGGCGAAGAACTTCGCAAAGGACGAGTATCGGTTTCGGGCATACCAATGGTGGAACACGACCAGCGCGTGGTCCTTCGAGCCACCATCACTGATGACGCATTTGAACTTATCATTCCTCTCTGAGCCTGCTGCTAGATCAGACTGAAAGATCACGTGACCTTCCCCAGAGGCGCATGGCTTCGGCTCCAGCATAGGACTGAAGTAATAGCCTTCTGCCATTTCGTGCCTGCTCAGGCGAAGGAAGTCCGAAAGGTCGTCCTCACAGTCCCGGACGGCAAACGCTAGCGAGGTGTTCCAGCCAAACTCAATATTCCTGTCGGCGATCCGCTTCTGACGTTCAAGAGATCGCACAAGGTTGGTCCTCTCATGTTTGACAGCCCAATAATGATACATGGCAGTTGACCTTTTATCGTTCCTTTTGCGTACGTTCGTCGGGATCTTGGGCTCCATATGGAGCCCGCTCCCGTCCTTCATCGAGCGCTGGGTGGTTTGTTCGCGTGTCCAGCACCGTGTTTAGTCGCTCGCGGATGTTCTCGTGGGTGTGGCTCTGCTCCTGTTCTCGGATGCGCCCCAGCCGCTCGCGGATGTCGCCGAGGCTCTGCCCCTGCTCCGGCCCCGCCCCAAGCTGCTTTGCAGTCTCCGCCGTTCTCTCCTTACCCGGCCCGGTGCCGCGCCCCCGCAGGCGCGCGAGCCGCTCCTCGATGGAGCCCGCGCCCGCTTCATGCGCCCGCTCGGGGCCTGGCTCCCGCAAGCGCGCGAGCCGGTCCTTGATGCTGTCCCTGGCCTCTTCGTGCTCGCGCCCAATGCCCTCGCGCCCGCTCTCCCGCCGCTGAGCTGCGGCCCGGAGCGCGGCGAGCCCCGCCCTGATCCGGTCAGCGCCCTCCTCGCGGGCGTGGGTGTAGGTCTCGCGGGCGAGGAAGGCCCGCTCGCGGATCTCCTCCCGAAGCGCGTCCCTCACGCGCCCCAGCTCCTGCAGGAGGCTTCGCGCTTGGCGCGCCTCGTGCACCTGCGCGCCCCGCTCGGTGAGGGGCAGGTATGCCCGGTCCTCGCGCTCTGCCGCCAGTGCCTCCCGTCGCTCGATGGCGCTGACCACGGGCCCGAGCTTCACCTCGGCCGGCCGGTCCAGTTCCTCGGCCCGGATCTCGTCCCCCTGCGCCAGGGCGGCCTCGCGCTGCGCGGCGAGGGACCGGTGGTCCACCCGGGCCGTGTGCCCCCGCCGCTCGAGGGCGTGGTTCTGCATCTCGGCCCATCTCTCCCGCATGTGCTCGATCTCGGGCCCGCCCGTCTGCTTGGCGTCGAGCACCCGCGTCTTGTCGGTCAGGCCCTGGGCCGTGAGGCTCCGTGTGGTGGTGAGCACATGGGCGTGCCAGTTGCGCTGGTCGCCCTCGCGGTGCGGCGCATGGATCGCCACGTCGGCCGCCACCCCGTAGCGCGCCACCAGCTCGGCCGCGAAGCCCGCTACGAGCACCCTACGCTCGCTTGCGTCGAGCTCGGCGGGGAGCGCCAGCTCCCACTCCCGGGCAGTGACGCTGTTGGAGCGGGTCTCGCGTGCCTCTGCCGCGTTCCAGAGCGCCTGGCGGTCCTGCGCCCAGTCGGGGGCACCTTCGGGTGCCACGATGAAGCTCTGCTCCACGCCGCTCTTGGCCTGGTAGTCGTGCACGCGGCCTTCGCGC
>NZ_VDFU01000050.1 GCF_006152115.1 Rubellimicrobium rubrum
CACCCCAGTCGTAGCGCCCAAGCCGGTCATGCACTAAGTCTGAACCCGGACCACCCGATTGGGGCAGGCCAGCTTATCGCGGCGCCACCCGGATCGAGATGATAGAAAGCCAGCTCCGCGTCCGCGAAAGCGTGGTGCGCGAGATCAGACGACGACAGAAGTGAGGCAGCACGGGCTGCGGGCAGAGCAGGGCGAAACCGGGGCCTGCAAGGGCTCGGCGGAGACGACCTCGTTTCCGCTGTTCTCAGAACGAGATCAGCTTGTTGCCCGCTTTTCGGGCTTGGCCGCATTTTAGCCGTGGAGCGGTACGACTACTATCCGCGCGATGCAGCAGTAGGGCCAAGCATCTCGTGGGACTCCAGCCGAACCTCGTCCGCTGGCCACGCTCGTGCGGGGCTCCTGTCCCGGTCCGTAGCCTGCACAACATCGCCCAGCGTCCAGCAGTTGGCAGAACAGAGGGAACGGCAATCTCATGACGATCAAACGGACGTGGCTGCTCGCGGCTTTGTCGACGACCCTGCTCGCGGGCTGCGGTGGCGACGCGCTCAAGGGCAAGTCTTACTCGAACTGCGGCTTCTACCAGAAACTTACCTTCGACGGCGAGGGACGGCTCCGGGCCGAGTTCCTTGCCCGCACGGTGGAGCTGCCCTACGAGATCCGCGACGACGGGACCATCGCCGTGAGAGGAGAAACGGCGACCGAGATCTGGAAGATCGTCGACGGCGAGAACCTCGACATCGATGGTATGTTCGACATCTGCAAGCCCGACCCGTCGTGACTCCCGTCCGCCGGCTCGCCTCCAAGCGCGATCTGTCTCCAGTTTGCAACGGGCCCGGGCTCGCGCCGCCGCGCATCCGGGCGTTCTCCTTTTCCTCGCAAGGTTCGCTCATGACCCACTCCTGCACCGCTCTCCTTTCCACCGTCCTGATCGCCGCGGCCACAGCGTCCCAGGCCCAAGACGTACTGGCCGATCTCCAGGGCTACTGGTCGGGGAGCTACGGCCCTCCGGCCAACGCGTCGTTCGACGTTATGCTTCTCGGCGCGGTCGGCGAGATCACTTTGGACGTCCCGGTCCCGGACGAGATTCTCAGCGCGAACTGCCGCTACATTCTCGCCGTCGAGCCCGGCACTGCCAGCGGCTCGATCGACGGCGACAGCGACGGCGGCTGCCCCGACGCGATGACCTTCGCTTTCCGGGACGACGGCGCCGACATGCTAGTTCTCGAATTCCTCGACGGCCCGCTCGCCCAGGGGCTCGAGGGGGTGGAGGAGATCGCCGTCCCCGTCGTCCTGCGGCCGCTGGCCGAGGCCGAGACGCCCTCCGGCTTCGTCGCGCCCGACATCCTCGGCGTGCGGCCCGGCATGACCGCGGCCGAGGCCGAGGCCATCCTGTCCGACAAGGGCTACGCGCTTCAGGAGCCCCAACTCCGCGAGGGCGAGGGCTTCACCGTGACCGACCTGAACTGGGTCAGGAACGAAGGACAGGAATGGGACACCGTGGGGCTCGGCTTCACGGCCCAGGTCGAAGGGGACGGCGCCGAGCCGCGCATCATGCGGGTCAGCCGGAGCTGGACCATGACCAGCGAGACCGGCGTGACCGTCAGCAGCCTCCGCGACAGCCTGACGACCAAGTATGGCACGCCCAACGGCATCCCCTCCAACGAGGACCAACCCATCTGGGTGTTCGATCGCGCCGGTAACCGGCCCGAGGTCCGGTTGTACGACCTTGACTGCGGCGAAGTGCCCGCCTTCTCGCTCCCCGGCGGCATGGTCGGCTCATGGAGCATGCAGGAGATCCCGGTCTCCTGCCTCGCCATCGTCGGCGCCGACATCCAGCCGAGTTTCGACGGCGACGGCCTGGCCGGGCGCCTCGATATGGATGTCCTCGACCTCGACCTCATGCTGGCCGACTTCTGGGCCACTTGGCGGCACGGGAACGTCCTTCGCATCGAGGCCGACAAGCAGCGCCTGGGCTCGGTCGTTACGCCGGAGCTCTAGGCCGGCCGCCATTCCGGAATTGCGTCCACAGTCCCCTCACAATCGCAGGGCTCCGGCGTTCCTAGGCCACCGGGGCCCCTGCCCTCCAGCGACGAGGGCGATCATGGACTACTGCACCGTCGTGTCCGACGACACCTTTACCTACGATGCCTGCGGCCATCCCGGAGACGAAGCCGCCAACGGGGCTTTCTTCATCGGATGCCGCCCCCGCCTCGCGAAATATCGGGACCACCTTCCTCTGGCTGAGGCCCAGCAAGGCGCGCCTCGATCCTCGGGGCTGCCCCCTTCTATGCGACGACTGCCTCGACCGCCTCCTCGCCGAGGGCTGGATTGAGGCCGCTTGCTCGAGGCACGATGGCCGCAGCCTGCTCAACCGCGACCTAGCTCAGCTGTTGGGCCATGATAACGTCTGCTCGGCCCCGGATGCCACCGTGCGCACGCCTGTGTCCACAGCTCGTGCTGCAGGCGCAGGAGGATGTAGTTTTAGGCCGCCAACCCATCTCTAAGTGAGCCGTTCGAGCCAAGGTGAAACCGGACTCCGACATCACTCCTTTTCGGGAAGCGCTGAAGCAGGTCGCGCCGCGTTCGATGAAGACGCGGCGTGACCTGGGCCAGAGATTACCTCAGTGCAGGACCTCCAGAACCATGGCACGCAGCGGATCGAAGGCGACGCCAGCCGCCACCGCGGCATAGGCCATCAGGACAAGCCGCCACGTCTTCGGGTCGGGAATCATGCGGCCGTAGATGGAAGGGTGGAACCCCATCCACCGCACGCGAAGGATTTCCCAGCGGTACCAGAACCAACTCAACGGGCGCGAGAGGATCGCCGGGACGAGAAGGAAGCCCAAGCCTGTAAGACCCTCCGGCGAAGGTCCTCTAGAGAGGCTGTCGCCGGCCTGCGTGCCGAGGAGGAAGCATGCGAACAGGATCATCGCCATAAGGGGCCAAAGACCCCGACGGATGCGGGGCCAGAGATCCTTGGCCGCCCGTGCCCGGGTGGCCTTCACGAACTCCTTGCCAAGATAGTTGGCAACGACCTCTTCCTTGTTGCGATAGTTGGTGGGCTTCCAGGCCCCCAAGGCATGCTCGATGACGAGTTGGCCAAGGCGCGACTGCGAGGCCTCCGCCCATTGGCCCTTCTCGAGAAGATCCAGGAATCGCTCACGAAAGACCGCATGTGCCCCGGCGGGCAGGACGGCCGGACTCGATGCGCCGCTTATGCTGACCACGCGGCCATCCGCATGCCGGATGATGCGGACAGGGCCTTCGACGGTCCAGTCCCCTGCCAGTTGGCTGCCTCGGACAAAGGACTTCTTCTTCTCGAACCGTGCGGACGGTTCGCTCGCAAGGCCGAAGGGACTCACGTTCAGGAACTCCTCGATCTCCGCCGGATTGACCGGAGTGGAGATCTCGTCGATGCTGGAATGCCAGGAGATATGGGTGGCCTTGCGGCTTTTCTTCGCTTCCCGTCCGCTGCCCTGGCAGGTCCGGCAGGCGCGGACCCCTTTGCCGCTGCAGGATGAGCACTGCCTAGTGCCGATGCCGTTGCAGCCCGAGCAGACATGATTGCCTCGACCATAGCAGGTGCTGCAGCCGGCGCCTCGTCCGCTGCAACTCCAGCAGGTGCCATTGCCGTGCCCCCCACACCCAGTGCAGGTGACACGTCCTGCCCGCCGGCAGGTCGTGCAGACGTCCATGCACTGCCCATGACAGCGTTCGCAGGTTTCTGACCACCTGGCCTCCGTGGTCCAGATCTTGTAGGGCAGCTTGGCGATCGCTCGCAGATCGTCGGCAATCGTTTCGAGATACTCGTCCTCGTGCAGGCGGGCGTGCCGCTTCTCTTGCCAAGCCTCACCTGAACCCGCATCGATCACCTGCTTCGTCTCATTCGCCGGACCCTCATATCCCGGGACGAAGATGTCGTTCATGGTCGTTACATCGCCATAGAAGCGGACCCGGTAGAAGACCCGGTGCTCTTCGGCGCGAAACATCTCCGCGATTTGCTGAGGTCCAAGTCCATAGAAATCCGCCTCCTCGCGGACCTCCTTGGGGATCGAAAGTTCGTCGATCGAGACTTGCGAGTTCAAGAACGGTCTCCAGGCCGGATGATGGCTGAGTTGGTGGCGAGCGTCGCCGGCAACTGCAATTGCCTAGCTGATGCCCTTCCTCCGTGACCAGGGTGTGGTGACGGCGGAGCCACAGGACGCTTCTGGGGCAGGTCGGGCCGCCAGGCTAAGGTGCAGGAGATGTCCGCGCCGCTTAGAACATCGTGCCCGTCAACACGTCGATCACGTCCTGGGCCATGAGCCGAAGAAGTGGCCTGTTGCGCCTGCGGAAGGTGCCGCCTTCGGGCGTGGCGTCGAAGGCGTCTGGTGCCGACCGCTGAAGGCCGCCCGTCCAGTACGCGACGAAACCATCGATCTAATCTTTCTCCGCTTCGGTGGACGCCTCCGATGCGTTCCTGACAGGAGCGAGTAAGGCGATCGACGATGAAGACGAAGCGGGAGTGCCCCGCCCGAGTTCAGGCGCGAGGCGGTGGCCTTGGCGAGCGGCACTCAGCCCGAACCACCAATCGCCAGTCCACCGCGCTTCAGATCCGCGCCGCCCTCCTGAACCGCTTCACAGCCCTCGGGACGCCCGAGACGCCTCGCGGTGGATGAAGCTCATCAGGGTTAGGGGCAGTTTGTTCTCGGGGCGGATTGCTCAACAGAGCCCTCTGCCTCCAGCGGAACCTCCGAAGCTGGAGGTCCGCCCACGCGTCTCCGTCAAGCCATAGTGCGCGGCTCATCTTGTCCGCTTCGTTTCGAGCAAGTTGACGATCCTAAGACGCCACCCCATCCAGCTTTCGAAGCGAGCGGTAGCCCGCCCGCCTCGAGTCCCGCCCTTCAGCCTAATCAAGGAAGTTCCGTGCTGCTCCGAGCCCTTGCCGTCCTCATCACTCTCGCCGGCCCTGCCCTGGCTGAACCTCTCCCCTTCGAGGGAACGTGGGACTGCGACGGCGGCCCCATGACCTTCAGCGCCCAGACCTACCAAGGCCAGCCGATCCAGAGCATCGAAGCCGGGGTTCCCGGGGACTACCTCGTCACCATGCAGGACGGCTACCGTTTCGCCCTCATGGATGTCACGGCCACGGGCCTCACCTGGTCCTCGCCCGAGTCCGGAGACATCATGGAATGCCGCCGCGCCTCAGGCGCAGTTGCTGCAGCGGGAGACCTTTCCGCCTGGAACGGCCGGCCGTCCTACGAACTGTTCGGGGATGCGAGCATGCAGGCCCCGCTCGTGGCTCTCATGGGCCAGGACGCGTATGAGGACGCAAAGTGGACCTTCTCCGTGGCCCCGGAAATGCGGCAATACGGCGACTGGGTGTCGGGAACAGGCTGCCGGGCGCACATGTGCAATCAGGAATACGGCGCCGTGGCTCTCAACCTCCGCGACGGCCGCATCCTTGTGGCGATGAAGCTCGACGGGGAGGCGATGCGCACCTGGGGCGAGGCCCGGGGCGATTTGCCCCCGCCGATTGTCGATACGATGATGAAATGAGAGCGTGGCCGCTGGCGGCCGGCCCGAACGGTCGCCAGCGGCCTGCCCCGGCCTAGGGCGCCTCTCGCCATCCGTTGTGCGGTAAGCACCGGCGCGCGCCCTCAAGTCCCAGGTGATGCCCACCCCGACCCCTGCCGCATCCCAGACGTTTGCGGAAGCTGCGTCGCCCTGGGCCCGTGGTGACCCGCCTCATCGCGGGCCCAGAGCCCTCCCGCCCTTCTGGACAGGCCGAGTGCCAACGCCGCTTAGGCCGCCGCGAGCCGATGGAAAGTCGTGACACGGAACGGGGACCGTGGCTCCTGTGATGGGGACCTGACGGAGGAAGCCGACGGTCTGCGGACCATCCGATCAGCGACCGATAGCGGACTTATTCAGCTCTGGCGACCGAAGTCCACCGGCACGGCGCGATGAGCCATGCAGTCTGCCTGCATCCCATCAGGACGACAGCTTGGCGTCACATCCGACCAGGCGGGGGGTCGCGGCCAAGAGCGCGTCAAGCGAGGCCTGGGGGTCTGCGGGGATCGCCTCTGTCACGTCGAGGCAGAGGGTAATCTCGCGCATGCGGTCCACCATGGCCTCGAAACGGTGCTGGAGGACGTCGAGGGGCTCGGGCGGGAAGTAGTACCTAGCCGTGAGCAGTATGGCGCGGTCCAGGGAATAGGTCGCACGCAGCGAGCAGAGGTTGAACAACTCCTCCGAGTAGGTCTGATCGATGTAGCAGGCCACCTCAAAGTCGGGCTCGGGCACATCGGGCCGGTAAAGGAACATGCTGTGGACGTTGCTACCGGGCAATGTGGTGGACAGCAGACCTTCGGCCCGGAACTGCTCCGGCACACCGCCCGCGTTGCTCATTCGGCTGACCGCACCCTGGGGGCCCAGACCCTGTGCCGGGGGCATCATGGGCCGTTCGACATGCAGGATCATCCCGTCGAGCACGGGGTCATCCCTGACGATCCGAGAAAGCCAATCCATCTCGGTGAGCGGCAAGAAGTCGATCGCACCCGCGTATCGCTCGGGGAGGTCGGGGGCGAGGAACAGGCGCGAGGCGATCCGGACCGTGCCTGGTGCCAGTTCGTCGGCAAACCCAGCGGCGGGAAGGCTCAGGGCAGCAAGGGTTGCGAGAAGCAAGGAAGGCTTCATGATGGGCTCCGGATCAGAATACCGCCCGATGGAGCAGACCTGTGGCAGCACGATGACGCCGAGATTATCGAATCTATCGAGACGCATAGATGCACCGCTGGACAACAACTTGGGTGGGTTCTTAACCTGAGCCCGGAGCGCAAAGGGGACTGTGGCAGGCTCCACACGGTCGGCGCCACGGTGATCTCAGGGCTTTGATCCGCGCACCCTCCCCGCATATATCACCTTGATGTCTTGATCCCTCTCCGACCTTCCGATGCATCCCGCGCCTGCCATTCCGGCGGGCCGGCATTGCATGGAGGCTAGACAGACATGACGTAGGACAAGACCCCCCACCGCCGCCGCAACGACCGCATCGCCCACGTGATCCGCGTGGCGGAGCAGGTCCTCGCCGAGGCCTATCGCGGCGCTACCCGGATGGAGATGATTGAAAGCCAGCTCCGCGTCCGCGAAAGCGTGGTGCGCGAGATCAGACGACGACAGAAGTGAGGCGAGCGGGAGAGCGCCCGGATCGGACCCGAGGCGGTGGTCGCCACCCCTCTTCGGATCAGAGGACCTCGCGCACCGGGCGATCCGGCGCTCTCCCTGGCCCGAGGTGCTGGCCGAGTAGAAGGGCGTCGAGGCTCACCGGACTGGAACTCTGGCTCTTGGAACAGGCGGCCGAGAGGGTCGACGCTTGGGCACGCGTGGAGTCTGGCGTCCGAAAGCGCCGCCGTCGCCCTGGCGCCCGAACCGGAGGGTCCGGGCTGTGAGGCCGGGGCACGAGACCGAGCCGCCACCCGCATCGCCTTCGACACCGAGCGGGACACGATCTGGCAGTTCCTCCAGGCGGACGAGCCCGCCGAGCACTTGCAGGCCCCCATCCCCTCCGTGGAACCCGTCTAGGACCCCGCCGAGATCGTCGAGGGACAGCAACAATCGCCCCGAAAGACGCCGGATGGTTCACAGCATAGATTCACGGCCGGTCCGATCCGTCCATACTTCAGGCGCAAAGCCCGGTCATGCGACGAAGCGGACCGCACGGGACGCTTCTCCGACGCTTTCCTTCACGAGGTGACACATGACACGATTGATGCAGAGGACCGCAATTGCCTTGGGCTTGGCGACCCTTGGCGGCGCGGCGATGGCCGGCGGGCCCCTCGAGGACGCCTTCGCGGCGCGAAGCCCGGAGTTGCGCATGGCTGTCCAGCAGCAGGCTCAGGCCGAGGGCTTCTATGAAGGAACGATCGACGGCGTCTGGGGGCCTGGAACCAACCGGGCCCTGATGACCGTGGTGGACACACTCATGTATACCGCCGGCGCGGCGGCTCCGAACCTGGGGGACCCCGACTGGGCCGAGGTCTTCCTCGACGAGCTGGCCTCGGGTGGCTATGCGGACGAGCTCGCAGATGCCCGGAGCCTGCCCCCGGGATCGGGGATGGACTGACGCAGCGCTCGCAAACAGGCCTCCGCAAAGGGACAGGACCGCGGTCGCCATTGGCTTTCGGTGGGTTTGGGCGGAAGGAGCGACGTTCGTTAGGTCCTCCGCCCGGCCAAGCAGGCGCAGGCGAGCCGCAGGACATCACCGGCGGCCCGATGGGGGACAGCGTGCCGCTCGAAAAGGCCCCAAGCGCGGGCCGGCGCCGCGCTATCCGGGAGCGTCATGGCGAGGAACGAGTCAAAGTCTCGAAGCCGCATGGAGGGCAAGGAAGAGCGGGTCCGCAGCAGGCGCAGGAGCCAGCGGCGCTCGAAGGTGGGCGCGTCCGAGACAACGATGCTATCGTTGAGGACTGCGAAACAGGCGTTGAGCCCGGCGGGGTCTATGCCTTCGGCTTCGACCAAGTCGCGGGACAGGCCGTGGATCGCCTCGCTTTGGCACGACCACAGGCTGGGATCCAAGTTGGGGTGGGGCCGGATGAGGCGGGACTCGGCATCAGCCCCGTTTCCGACGATCCGCGCGATGCCGATCTCGATGGGCCAGCCCTCGTGACGGATGGAGTAGGTCTTGAAGTCGAGGAGGTCGGCATGGCCCATGGTGCGTGCTCTCCGAAAGGGTCACCAAAGGGGGGCGCCCTGGAGCGTCTCGTACAAGGTTGGGCCCCCCAGTCGGGGACGTGCTAGGCGAGACAGGTGCCCGACAGGGCAGGGGTACCGAAAACGTCTGAAGGGCAGGATTGCGGGATGAGAGGTACTGTTTAAGGCGCGGAAGGGCTGGTGGCCACGCTAACACGGGCGGGTTCTGGCCAACATCCCGGGGAGTGTCGGGCAACGAGACGCTGGCGCAGCAACAGTCCGTTTCTTGAACTCCCCTGTCGTCCTGCAAGGGCACCTGACATCCTCACGAAGCCGTGACCCAGTTAGGAATCGTTATGCCCTACCGTCCGTTCGTCCCTTGCGCCTCTCTTGCCGTCCTGACCGTGCTCGGCGCTTGTGGAACTACCTACGATGTTCCCCCGGCGAGCGAGGCCAACCTCATCCAGGCGCGCGCCATGTTCGCCGAGGAGCAGGACCCTGCGACCGCGCAGCGGGGGGAGCGCCTCGCGCCCGCAATGGCGATGGTTCAGTATCAGCGAGTCGTGGCCAAGGTGGAGCCAGTAGCCGAACAGTTCTGCCGGTCCCAGACGGCGGAGATTCCGGGCTTCAACTGCGACGTGACCATCTCGGTCGACGCCAAGACGGCGGAACGGAATGCCTACCAGCATTACGGGTCCAGGGGCGAACCGCAGGTGGCCATTACGCTGCCTTTCATCGCCGACGCCCGCAACCCGGACGAGCTGGCCTTTGTGCTGGGCCACGAGTTCGGCCACCATATCGCCCAGCACATTGAGAAGCAGCAGCAGCAGGCAGTGGCCGGCGCGCTGATCCTGGGGGCGCTCACCGCCTATGGCCAGGCCCAGGCCACGGCGGCCAACCCCTACCGCTACACGGGCGGCGACAGCCGTGAGATGCAGAACATGATGAACGCGGGGGCGGCGGTCGGGCAGATGGCCTTCAGCCAGACCTACGAGCTCGAGTCCGACGTGATCGCGACCTACATCACACGCGCAGCAGGCTTCGACCCGGTGCTGGGCGCCCGCTTCTTCGCAAAGCCCGAGGAGCCCCGGACGCCCGGCGGCGCGCTGTCCTTCTGGGGCACGCATCCGGCCGACGAGACGCGCTTGGCCACAGTGCTCGAGACAGTGGGACGGCTCGATGCGCAAGGGGCGGCGGCGGAGTGAGGCGGAGGCTCACTGCGCGCTCTCGTGACGGATCAGGCCAAGTCGTCCCATGTCGCGGGCAGTGTCTTTGCGGCGCATGTAACGTTCCGGATGCCGCCTCACTTTTGTCACCGTCCACTGGGTAGGATGCGCGACATCGCCGATCGTCGGCAGTGGGGCGAAGTTCGGCTCAACCGCCCCTTGATCGCCATCAGCCCGAGGAACGGCCCCGACCCCCATGCGAGTCTGAGACCCTTCCCCTCCACGAAACTGGCGCGCCCAAGCGGGCCGCCTGCGTCACGGGCGCAGGCGGTCGGCGTCCCTTTTCAAGGACGGGGCTCCGGGCCTGCGCCCCGGCGCCGCGAGAATCCTCATCTTCTGACCGAAAGGACACCTCTTGCCCGAAACCCCGTTCAGCGTGCCTTTCGGCAACGCGACACTGACACTCGCCGCCTGCCCCGAGTCGTCGAACTCGCAGCAGGTCTTCGTCGAACGGATCCAAGATGGCGTGGAGGCCACCGACGGACTGATCCGAGTCGAGCGCGCTACCGGCGAGATGCAGTTCTCCCAGGGGTTCGACGCCCTCCTCGCGACGCATTTCGGCCCGCTCCCGGCGGGTGCGGGCGCGAACGCCTCGCTCTTGGCCACAGGGGCCGGGCACCTCGCCCTCGGGGTGCTGGGCTTCCTTGGGCAGGTCCTGGGCCTTGTGGGACGGGTGCTGCTCTTGGCGCTGATCTCGCCAGCGGCGGCCCTGGGCGGGCTCGTGGGCATCGCGGTGATGGTCGTGCTGTTCGGCACGATCGCCATGTACGTCGTCCCGGCGGTGGTTGTCGTCATGCTGCTGCTGATGCTGTGGCGCGAGGTCGCCGGCCGGAGGAACCTAGAGGATGCGCAGGCCGCCATGGCTGTTCTGTCGGAGGAGGTGGCTCTCCACGTCGTGCATCTGATGTACACCGAGCGGGAGTCAGCCGAGGAGTTGGTCCTGGAGCTGCTCCGGGACCCTGCGCCCAGGACGCCGGACCGGGTCGTTCCGGTGTCGGGGGGACTCAACTGCCGTTTCGAGCCCGGAAACCTGTTCGTCCATCTCCGCCCCATCTCGGCCTTCCTGCCCGAGACGGCGCCAGCGCAGGTTCGCCGCCGGCACGAGGCGCGGCTGCGCGATCTTCTGGCTTGCGGAAACGTTCGAGTCGTGGCTCCGGCGCGGCCTGAGGACAGCAACATCGCACGGGCCACGATCTTGGCGGGCGGTCGCGACCTAGGGATCGAGCTCATCCGCGAGGGCTTGGCGCTGCCCAGCTATCCGGGGGCCGAGGACGTCTACCTCACCACTGACCCCGGCGCGCTGCGGGCGCTGAAGGCTAAGCCGGACGAGCGGCTGCGCCAAGCGGCTGCCGCGATGCTGGAGGCTATGGGGCAGCAGAGCGGGATGTGGGACCCGCAGCATCGACGCTTCACGCATTCGGACCAGACGATGGCCGTCATGGCGGGCCTGCACGGGGCGGGCCTGTTGGGGAACCGGGACACCGCGGCGGAGTAATGGCAGTCGGGCGGGGGCTGTCCCCCGCCCGAGGCTCAGGAGGGCGGCGTGTCCGCTCCTAAGTCGCGCTCAAGCTGGACCACGCGCCGGATCGTCTGCCCGAGCTGGTGCTCCCTCGGCTGCCTGACGTAGATCGGACCGAGGCCGTCTAGGGCCTGGCGTGCGAAGGCGCAGTTCCAGCGCGCTTCCTCGAGCCGCCCCGACCGGAAGAGAGCGGTTGCATAGGCCGCGTAGATCACCGCCACGTCGTCGCGGTTTGCGCGTTGAACCCAGCCCTCCACCAAGGCCTCGAATCGCCGGCAAAGGGCGATGACCTCTACCCAGTCCCCCCGCTCGTGACAGGCATCCACGAGTGTGGCGACGAGCCGGCCCGCCCGTCGGCTGTCCGGCACCGACTCGGCCAGCTCGCCCTCGAACTCCACGCGGACCATCCCTTCGCGGATGCCGGGACCTTTGGCCTCGTTCGCCTCCGAGAGAATTGCGAGCGCCCGGACGGACAGGTCGTCGAGCGCGGTGCCGAGTTGGTAGGACAGCTCAAGTGCGAGCTTGAGGTACCCGCGTCCAATCTCACGGTAATCTTCCAAGGCGCAGAGCCGCCGGCCCGTCTGGGCCAGGAGCCCCGCAAAGGCGCGCAGGGTGTCAATCAGGTTGTCCTTGTCCCAGAGCAGCCCCTGGAGGGCGAGCCAGTTGCCCCGTGCGGCCGATCGAGCGGCCTCCATGGCTTGGGCTATCCGCTGCACCTCCTCTAGGAGGGTGGGCAAGCGGGACAGCTGCTGGCCCTGGATGATGGCTTGAATCGACGACCGCGCGCCCGGGGTCAGGACGTCGAGATCCGCCAGCGCCCGGGCTCTCGCGGGGTCCTCATTCCTTGCGGCGGCAAGGAACAGAGCGGCGCTGCGCTGCTCCAACTGGAGCCACAAGTAGCGCTCGATGAGCCCTGTAAGTCCCCGGACCTGCTGGTTCATGACGCTTCGGGCAACTGGGCGCGCATCGGCGGCGCCGGCGATGACCGAGTCCGCCATCATCGCAATCGGCTCCATCAGGTCGCCCGGACGGCGCTGCGACCGGCTATTTATGATCTTCACCAGCCCTTCGGCTTGCTCGCAGGCCTCGTCGTGATCGCCCAGGCGCCGGAACTGCTCCCAGAGAGCCACGTGCTCGAAAGCAGCGAGGTCGCGGTCCCGCTCGGCGTCGCCCGGAGCCTTGCGGAACTCCCTCCGGATCTCGTCCAGAAGGTCGCGGACGGTCCCGAAGTCGCCTGTCCGGAAGTGGCGCTCGTAGACCTCCCGAAGCAACGGAACGCTGGACGGATCGGTCCAGTCCAGCACCTTGAGGAGGACGAGGACGGGTCTGAAAGTGTCCTGACCGACGGAGCCTTCCGTCCGGATGGAGCGGAGCGTGGAGGCGAGGTAGTCCCGCACGGCCAGCCGCAAGTCCCGCTCCGTGTCGCGGAAGAGCACCTGGAGCGAGGCCCAAAGTGGTTGGTCCAGGTCGATGTGGCCGTTCTCCGACCGGACATATGGCTTGGACGCTAGGCGGTCCCAGTCGAGCGCCGCGCCGCGCCCGAAGACATGCTCGGCGGCCTTGCAGTATTCGTCCCTGTTGGGCTCGTTCAGGAAGGTCGCGAGCGCGAGCCGCCGGACGTCCTCGGGGGTTTCTCCGGCGAGCACCTGCCGCGCATAGTTGCGGCGCACGTCGTCCGTGGGGTCTAGGCCGGGCCGGGGGCCGGAATCGAAGTCCCGATAGCCGTACTCCTCCGCGAAAAGGCGCGCAAAGAGTGGCTCGCCATGAGCATGGACCGCCTCAATGGCATTGAACGGGTCTAGGCCCCAGGCGTCCAAGAAGGCGCGGATATCTTCCTCGCCGAACCGTGGCAGCTCCTGCCAGTCGACGGCGACTTGGCGCAAATGCGGCAGCGCGACGGGCTGCTGGCTGAGCAGTACGGCGTCGAGGCCGGGGGTGTTGGCGATCAGCGCCTCGATCCAGCTGTGGTCGGGAAGGTTCACCACCCTCCGCGCCCTGGCCAGCTCGGCGTCGTCGAGGACGAGCACGAGGAGGTCGGGCGAGCGCTTCTCCGCGTGCGAGCGCGCCAGGTCGAAGGCGAGTAGATGTGGCAGGACGGAGCGCAGTTCGTCGTTGCCGAGGGTTTCCAGATAGCGGAGCTGGTCCCGAATGGCCTTGTGTTGGAACCAAGCGTCGAGCTTGCGCCACCCCTTGCGGGCGGTCGCGTCGAAGAGCTTAAGGCTAGGAACCAGGCTCAGCCCGACGTCGAGAGAGGTCCCCAGGAGATCCTTGCCGATGTCGGACATCCACGACAGGATCTCGTCCGAAACCTGCCCTTCGGCGTGCATGTCCTTAGCGGGGGTCCGGGTGAAGAGGTTGCCGTGGCGCTGGCGGATGTCGGCATCGGGATGGGCGATCTGAAACCAGCGGATGAAGGCCCAGTCGAAGGCAGGGAAGCGGATCCGGCTGCGATGGGCGAGTTGGGCGCGGATGCTCAGGACGCTGTCCAGATCCCCGCACTCCGCTAGGCTCAGGGACGCGTATGCGACCGACTGGCCGTCTTGGAGGCGCGCCTGGAGATCCTTCTCGAGGAGCTGGCGCAGGGTGGATTTCCCCCGTCCCGTGATCCCGTGCCAGCCGATCGCCCGGATCGCCGAACGCCCGGCTTCGCGGCGCTGCGCAAGGAAGGTCTGGAAGCGGCCTAGCTCGGCGGCGCGCGACAGGCTGCGCCGCTCCATGCGATCGATGTCGAGATGGGCCATGAGGTTTAGCACGAGCGGATCCTTCGCAAAGGTAGGGTAGTGAACGGGGACCGCCGCGGGATGTCCGCGCTGGTCTGGTCGGGGCGTGCAATGGCGCAGGGCTAGGGCAAAAATATGGAAGCGCGGGAGTGGCCAGGAAGAGGCGCCGCCGAGCGCACTCCGCCGGCCTGCATGGCGAGGTGGCGCGCCACTCACGATGATCCGCGGCGCTGGTCTGCCCCCTGAAAAGTGGTCCTCCCTGAAGTAGGCTTTCGGGCCTGAGGAGGACGAAGGAATGCCC
>NZ_VDFU01000051.1 GCF_006152115.1 Rubellimicrobium rubrum
GATCCACCCGCGCAGGGTGGCCGGAGAGGGTGCGGGAGGGCCGGAGGGCCCTCCTGCTCCGGTGCGCAGCGTCGGACGGGGCCGCCGTCGGCGGGGGCGAGCGCAGCGCCGCCTCCGGGAGACCGCACGCAAACCCGCAGGGTTTGCATAAGTGCGCCCTTCTCACCTTGTTCGGCGGGCTCAGGCATGAAGCCTCCGGGTTGTTCTCCAACTCATCTTAGGGGAGAGTAGACGTCCGGGCTAGTGTCGTCGGAGGAGAGTTCGCTATGACAGAGACGGAGCTGGAACGCGCCGAGAAGAGGTACGCCCAAGCCAAGGCTAGGCTTCAGGCGCTGAGGAACCGGGCGGCGACGGAGGCCCGCAAGCTTGACACTCGGCGCAAGGTCATCCTTGGCGGCGCCCTGGTCGATTTGGCGGCGCGGGATCAGCACGCCGCGGCCATGCTCGACCGGCTGGTGCGGAACCTGCCCCGCGAGCAGGACCGCAAGGCGTTCGTGGGGTGGAAGCCAGGGGACGCGCTCCCGGAGGATGGCGCGGCTGATGGGTCTATAGACGGGGCCGACGCGAGCGCCGGAGAAGCCGACACGGACTCGGCCGCGGCCCTCGCCTCCTCCGCTCGGGGCGCCTGACCGTGGCCGCCGTCGCCTCCGCCCTCCGTGCACTGACCCGCTGGACGGCGCTGCTGATCTTCACGCCCCTGCTCGCCCTCCAGCTCCTCCTCTTTCTCGCTGTGGCCGTGGTTGCCTCCACCTTCCTCGGCATGGTCCTGATCGAGCTGCTGGGAGGGAGCGCCTTTCAAGCCGCTTGGTGGCACGACCCATTCCTGATGGTGCTCGCCCTCCTCGCGTGCCTTGTCGCGGCGCAGGCTTGGTCGATGAAGACCGGCATCCCCCTCCCATGGCACGCGCGCCTCGCCCTCGACAGCCACGGTTCCGCGCGGTTCGCCACGAGGAGGGAGCGCGCGGCCCTCCAGGATGACGGGGCCGGCTCGGGCGGCTCCGCCGGCGCCGGCCTGCTGATCGGCCGCGACGCGGAGACAGGGCGCCTCCTGCGCTACGCGGGCCCCGCCCACCTGCTCACCCTCGCTCCCACCCGCTCCGGCAAGGGCGTGGGCACCGTCATCCCCAATCTCCTCGTGGCCGAGCGTTCGGTGCTCTGCATCGACCCCAAGGGCGAGAACGCCCGGATCGCCGGCGAGGCCCGGCGCCGCTTCGGCCCCGTGCACGTCCTCGATCCCTTCGGGGTCACCGGCCTGCCCTCGGCCGCCTACAACCCGCTCGGACGGCTCAGGGCTGATAGCCCCGACTTGGGCGAGGATACGGCCTCCCTGGCGGAGGCCCTGGTGATCGATGCGCCCGGGCAGGCGGGCGAGGCCCACTGGAACGAGGAGGCCAAGGCGCTCCTCTCGGGCCTGATCCTCTTCGCCGTCTGCCACGAGGACGAGGACCGCAGGACGCTCGCCGCCGTGCGCGAGTACCTGACCTTCCCCCCGGAGCGCTTCCGCGAGCTGCTGGGGCTCATGCAGGGAAGCGACGCGGCCGGGGGCCTAGTGGCGCGGGCCGCCAACCGCCACCTCGGCAAATCGGACCGGGAAGCGGCCGGGGTGCTCTCCTCGGCGCAGCGCCACACCCACTTCCTCGACAGCCCGCGCCTCGTCGCCAGCACCGCGCGCTCGGACTTCTCCTTCGCCAGTCTCCGGCATGAGGTCGCATCCGTGTTCCTAGTCCTGCCGCCGAACCGCCTCGACGCCTACGCGCGGTGGCTGCGCCTCCTGGTGAGCCAAGCCCTCGCGGAGATCGCGCGCGATGCCGAGGCCGGGCAGCTCGGGCAGGCCGCGGCTGGCGGTGCCTCGCCTCAGCGCGAGCCCACCCTCTTCCTCCTCGACGAGTTCGCCGCCCTGGGGCGTCTGGAGGCGGTGGAGCGTGCCATGGGCCTCATGGCCGGCTATGGCCTCCAGCTCTGGCCCATCCTCCAGGACATGAGCCAGCTCCGCGCGCTCTACGGAGCCCGCGCCAGCACCTTCGTGGCCAATGCCGGCGTGCTTCAGGCCTTCGGGGTGAACGACCACGAGACCGCCCGCTGGCTCTCCCAGCTCATGGGCCAGGAAACCACCGCCTACGAGACCACCAGCCACCGCCCCGGCGACCCACCCTCCATCAGCCTGCACCTGACAGGGCGCGACCTCCTGACCCCTGATGAAGTCATGCGTCTTCCCGACACCCTCCAGCTCCTGCGCGTCCAGGGCCAGCCCATGATCCTCGCCCAGAAGCTCCGCTACTTCGCCGATCCCGAGTTCGGAGGCCTCTATACCGCCCCGCAAGGTCAGTGACCTTCTCGGCACCTCCGCCCCTGCGACGGACCCGGACAAGTCCCCAAGCCGCGCCCTCGTCCCGACCGGGGCTCCCGGTGCCGCCCCGCCGGACGGCACGGCCGCGCTCGCGGTCGGGCTTCCACTCCGTTGAATGGGCAAGGTAAGCCTGAGCCGCACCGGGAAGAGGGGTAGGTCATGCGGAAGATCGCCATTGGCTTCGCGCTCGGCTTGGCAACGGCGGGTGCTTCCATGGCCCTCGCCCAAGTCGCAGCCCGCGTTGACACGAATGGGACGCTCTTCGGCTACACGGTCCAGGCGAATGGCCGAACCGTTTGCACCGATCCATCGGTTTGGCTGGATTTCCGCGGCCAAGGCAGCTTCATCGTTTGCGACTGACCATCCTCGCCGAGATTTCCGCGGATGTTCTGCGGCAAGTGTCGAGCGAGCTGACCAAGGAAAGATCAAATGACGAATGCCACCCCAGACTTCGAGGAGATGACGCGGGCCGAGCTGGTCGAGCTGCGCGGCAAGATCGACCGTGCCATCGCCGCGGCCGGCGAGCGCGACCGCCAGCGGGCGCTCAAGGCCGCCGAGGACTTGGCGCGCGAGCACGGCTTCTCCCTGGCGGAGCTGGTAGGGAGTGGGACAGCCAAGGGACGCTCGGCGGGGACCAAGCGCGGTCCTCGCGCAGACGCAACCTCCTCTGCTCCCTCCAACGCCAAGTACCGCAACCCCGACAACGCCGATCAAACCTGGTCGGGCCGTGGCCGGCGCCCGGCTTGGTTCAACGAGGCCCTGGCCCAGGGGCGCTCGGCCGAGGAGCTAAGGGCGGGCTGAGCCAAGGCCGCCCTGCCGTCCTCACCCCTCGGCCGTAGCCGACCGTCGCGCCAGCCGAGCTGGCAAAGGGAAGGCTGCTCCGGCTCACCTGGAACAGGAGGCTGATCCCTGTGCTCTGCCCCGCCATCGTCGTCTGGGGTTATCCTCCAGCCTTAGTCCTGCAAAGGGTGGGTCCTCGCCATGCTCGCCTCGTCGCCTCCGCTGCGTGCTGCTTCGCTCCAGCTCCTGCGGCTGCGCGTGGCTGCGGTCCCAGACCGCGATTCGCGCCGCCCTTGCAGGACCGATGCCTCCGGCTGCCCGGGGCCTCGCGACGGCGGCTCCGGGAACAGGGATTGGCACCGCTCCCCCGGCAGTCCCCTGGCTGGGTCCGGTGCGAGCGCTCGACGCGAGGCGCTCTCTTCCTTCTCAGCCCTTCGTGGTCTTGCCCTTGGACTCTCTAGTTCTGGTTTCTCCCTGCTTGGCGGACTCGCGTTCTTCTCAAGAGAACGCCTTGTCGCCGCACCGTTGCTCCTGATTGTCACCTCGGGTGCTGCGAGCCGCTTGGGCCCGGGCCTCCACGGCACGGCCGAGCTCGCCCAGAACCCGCGCCAGCCGGTCGTCGTCGACCTCCACCAACGGTAGCTCCGCGAGCGGCAGGGCAGCCTTGTGCTCCCGGAGCCAAGCGGCCCGGTCCTCGCGCTCCTGCGCCACGTCCTCGGGCAGCGGCGGCGCGGAGAGCAGATGCCCCAGGAGCCGCGCGGCCCGGGGCGGCAGAGAGAGCCGGTAGGCGTTGCTGACTTGGCGCACCCGGGGCCCCGGCCCCTCCACCAGCTCCACGCGCTCGTGCCGGCGCAGCCAGTCGAGGAAGCCGTGCTCGCGCAGAGCGGCGAGCGCCCGCACCACGGCGTCCTTGGAGCGCCTGAGCGTGCGCATGAGGTAGGTGATCGCGGGCTCGAGCCGCCCGCTGCGAAAGCTCACCAGGTTGGCTAGCAGCTCCAGCACCTCGAGGCCCACGTGGCCCAGAGGCCCACGCCGGCGCCCCGCCTGCCGTCCGGCCAGCTCGTAGCGCTTGGCCGCGAGCAGCACGCGCCGCACCTCTTGGCGGTCGGTGCGGCGCCACCACGCGCCCTCGCACGTGCCGACCAGGCGCGAGCCACGCCGCACGGGACGGCGCGCGCGAGCTGCACGCCCCCCTTGGCCGGCGCTTGAGCGCCCGCCTGGGCCTCCCTCCAGGAGCGCCCCTACCTGTCTCATCATCTCGTCTCGTCCCTCTCCGGCTATGGGGAGCCGACAGGGGCAGGGCCACGCACGGGGGAGCCGTGGCCCTAGCACTCACTTGTGCGCGGGCAAGGCTCCGCCATGGCAAGAAACCTCTTGCGAAAGCCGGGGGAGACATGGGAAGCTGATCCTGCCAGAGATTAGTTTTCCCGGGTCTTCCCCGGATATGAGGCCCGCCCCCGGCGGGCTTTCGTATTTTCTGGGCTACTGCTCCCCTGGGTTGCTCTTGCGCCGTCCAGCGACTCCGGACGTCGGTTCACACCATCGTGCCTAAGTTGTGGCCATGGGGCAACGTGGTTTCCGGATGCGGCGCCGATCAGGACCAGCATCGGGACAAAGTACTCCCCGCCTCACTGCTTGATCTCGGCGGTCTCGCTTACCCGAACGAGGCCGCCCGATGCCCCTACCCTTCCCGGCTCTGTCGCGCACAGTAGAGCGCCCAAGCCTCCTCGATCAGCACACCTTGGGTAACGCCCCGCCGCTGCGCCTCCTCCGCGATCTCCTCGCTGACGTGGGGCAGCACCTTGGCATGGACCTGCCCGGTGCGCGGGCTCGGCTTGCGCCCTGGGCGACCTCGAGGCTCACGAGGGTGGAAGCCGTGCACCTCGCCGGCTGCATCAGCCTTGGCGACCGCGTCCGTGCCTGCGTCCTTGGCCCGGCTGCGCAGGCCCCCGACGTCGATCGAGAACGGCTTGCTCATGCCGGCACCGCTACAAGCCGTGCGTGCACCGCACGAGCGAACTCCCGGGCATTCTCGATGGCACCCTCCATCCGTCCTTGCGCTGGCATCGTGCGCAAGTCCCCGCCGAACTCGAAAAGAGCCGAGAAGGCGGCACGCTCCATCAGCGAGGGCTCAATCAGGTCGACCCCCTGCGTCCGAAGCGAAGCTTCAATCCCCTTATGTTGGGTCGAGCGCACGGCCCGGGTCATGGTGAACACCACGGCAAGGGGGATCCGTCGCCCCAGGGCCTCTTCCTCCTCGGCGACAAGCGCCAGGGCCCGCACTCCGATGGTGGCGTCCAGCGTCGTTGCTCGCATAGGCGTAAGCACGAGGTCGGCTTGGCTGATCGCTCGGCTGACAAGGCGCGAAGCGACCCCTTCCAGGTCGACGACAACGATTTGGCCGTCTTGGTCGCGCGCTTTGATGACACGCACGATCTCGGCTTCGGTGACTCCGGAGAGAACCGCCACGCGCCGCGGCACCGGCGCCCGCTCAGACCACAGCGTGATCGACCGGTTGGGGTCGCAGTCGAGGAGCGTGACCTCAGCTCCTGCAGCTGCCAGCTCGGTGGCCAAGAGAACGGCGGTCGTGGACTTCCCTGCACCCCCCTTGGGTGAGGCGATGACGATGGTGGGCATGCTCGAGCCTCCTGTTTTCAGGGAGCGTAGCACGTGGAAGGCTCGCTGGGGTAAGTTCAGAGACCAGATATGCAAGGTGATCCGGTTCTGTTGCAAACCGGGTTCTATTGGTCATCCGGTTCAGTCTCTGATCCGGTATGACTGTATACCGGGTATGCGAAATAATCTGATTTGCACCATTACTGGTTCGTCATGTATATTTTCGCGAGAGACAGCGGCGCAGGGGAGGCGGACCGGTCTGCCGCCGGTAGGCAAAGGGAAGGGCGGCGCCCACTCCTTCGCACTCAGGCCCTGGAACCGCCGGCTACCCAGCTGCGCCAGGACCTTGACGGTGAGGACGGGGCCGCCTAGGCGGCCACCTCCTGGTGCTGCTCCACGGCGCTGCCACACCGCTCGGTGATGAGGTCCACGGCCTTCTGCGCCTCGGAGGCGGCCCGGAAGATGGCCTTCTTGTCCTCGGCCAGGGCCTTGAGCCAGCCCTCGACGTAGGCTGCCGATTGGTCGATGGACGGCGTAAGGCCCAGGGTGGCGAAGAGAAGGCACTGCCCGATCTCGGCCACGAGTTCCTCGAAGGCATAGGCTTGCCGGTCCTTGCACCGGGTCAGCCGGTCCAGCCGCGCCGTGCCTCCCGTCCAGTGCACCGCCTCGTGGCCCAGGGTCTCGTAGTAGCCTTGGGTCGTGTGGAAGGTGCTGATCGGCGGCATGTGGATGACGTCGCGCGCGGGGTGGTAGTAGGCGCGGGGATCGGGGCTGGTCTCGATGGCCGCGCCCAGCCGGCCGAAGTAGGTGTCGAGCGCCTCGTCGGGCCGGGTGCCGAGGTCCATGGCCGGCTCCGCCTTACGGGTGAAGCGCTCCGGCAGCCCGTCCACCTGGTCGGCGTTGAAGACGTGGTAGGCCTTGAGGTAGGGCCGGCGCTCCGCCTTCGCCTCGTGGCCCTCGGCTGCCTCCTCCCGCTCCCTCTCCACCACGCCGTACTTGACGACGAGAGCCGAACGCTCGCCCTTGCGGACCTGCCCACCCAGCTCCTGCGCCTGTCTGTAGGTCATCCAGTAGGGCGAGGCGTAGGCCTTCTCAGAGGCCTCGAGCCAGAGCATCAGGACATTGATGCCCCGGTAGGCCTCGCCCGTGGCGCGCAGCGGGAAGGCGGTGCCTCCCCCCTGTCCCGTCCAGGGCTTGCGCCACGGTGGCGTGCCCGCCTCCAGGGCGGCGATGATGCGCTCGCTGATCTCGCGCTCGGGGTCGAAGGTCTTGGGGGTCTGGGATGCCATGATCCGTCTCCGCGTGGTGGTTGTGCGGCGGTCAGGGTCTGGTGCCTGTTTCGCGCCGCCTGTGGGCGGAGCCGACCGGCCCGGCACGGGCCGGGCGCTTGCCCCTTGACGGGCGCGGGCGGGGATGCGTGGCGGCCTAAGGAAGCAGGAAAGGCGGCGCGCGCCGCCGGCGCGCGTCATGCTCACCCTGAGCCCGACCCGAAGGGACGGGCTCGCCGCTCCACTGTCGGTCTAGGGCACGGCGTGTCGGCCCGGTCGGCGGTCGGGCCTCAGGCCTCTAGCCCGCGTTCTGGGTCGCAAGCTGCACGGGGGTCAACGGGCTGCACCTGCGCGGCTCGACAGGGCCCCGGTCGGGGCGCTCAGCTAGCCATCATGGGCCGCCTTGGCTGAAAGCCTGTGCCCCGCTCCGTCCCATGGCAGCCGCCTCGTTGCGCGCCTTCCCGGCTTGGTCGATAACGTCGACATGTCCGAGAACTCAGAGCTTGTCACGCTTGAGCAGATGAAGGCGTCGGTCGGCTCGCTTCTGTTCCTTTGGTCCGACATCGAGCGATCCCTGCGCGCCGCCTTTGAGACGGAGCTCTTCGCAGGCACCCCCAGCCCCGTGCATAGGATCTCGCAGGCCCTCGGCCTGTGGTCCGAGCGCGTGCTCCAGGCGGGCAGGGGCCGGCCACTGCAGACGGACCTCTGCCAGCGGCTGTCTGGCCACCTGCGGGAGGCCCTCGTCGTCAGAAACCTCGTTTGTCACGCGCTGATCGGCTACTCCGCGGATGTACCCCACTTGTCCCAGCGAGCCCACCTTCGCGTGCAGCTCGAGAAGGACGTGCGGCTGCTCACATGGGGTGAGCTGCAGACGATGTTTCGGTGGATGTCGCGGAGCCGCTGGCTGATCGCCGACCTCACACAGGCGGCCATGGACAAGGATGCGATAGCCAGCGAGAAAAGCCTCCTTGGATGGCAGGGCTTCCCAGAGCAGGGGTGACGGGTGTCGCCACTTTGGCCGCTCCCTCACCATCCGGCGTAGTCTGCTCGCACATGCTTCGACGCCATGTCCATGCTCGTCGTGCTACGGTCGGACATCGCGACCCTCAGGACACCAAACCGGATCCAGTTGTTGCTCCTTCGTGGACGAACGACCCAAGCCGGTGAGCGATCGCCTGTACGTCCGTCATACGACCGTGTTCCGGACCTAATGCTCACAACTTAATAGAGTGCGATCCCGGAAACCGAGCCATGGGCGACACCGCTTCAAGCACTCGGTAGACATTGGCTTGTCTCATCTGCCTTATCTGAATCCCAACCCATCTCTTGCAAGAAGCAGCGCGACATTGAGTCGTAATCCACTTAGTCGGGAGCCTCCCCCGTTAAACTTCCCACCCCGCTTGAAACAGGCAGGGGGGTCTCAACCATAGGACCTTTGTCTTCTACATCCATCTGTGGCGTACGCTCTGTTGGGACTGAATGATCATCCACCAATTCTGGGTATATCAATCCTAACCTTTTTACAGCGTCCGCAGCGATATCGGGCGCATGCACATGAACACCAATATCAGCTTGCGGGAAGTCAAGATCACTCGCCGCAGAAGCCCAGTTGAGACTCGTAATCGCCAGATCGTCATCATCCCAGGCCAAGAACTTTCCGTGAAGAGGTGGGTCGACGCGAAGCAGCCTAACTCCATTTTCGGCTGCCTCTTCCGCAAGCTTTCGTGCATGTCGCTTCTTCAACGGCCCTGACGGTACAGTGTAAAGTAATGATACGGTTGCATCCGACCGACTGACGGCTGCCTCGCCCGGCATCATCACACCAGGGCGGGCAGTCGATCCTAGGCGATGGCTACCCACTATAAATCGTTGCCTAGTCTGACCACTAGCAGACCGCATAAGTGCGTCATGTCGGTCGCCAAGTAGCAACGAGACCTGGGCAGAACCACCGCGCGGCGTCAGACGTCGGAGTTCTCGAGCCACCAAAGACATCTCCGTAGCGATGTCATCCGAAAGACCGCGTCGTCCTACCATTCGTTGAAGAGCCTCCGCCACATCTGCAACGACATGCGGATCTGACAATACCGCAGTAAGCTCAACCGCGCGGAATGGTGACGATAGCCAGTTGCAAGACCCTACTGCGGCAGTCCAATCACCCTCGAGACTATCAGCCAAAAGTAACTTTGAGTGAGAGCCAGTGCTCCTGAGGTGAATACGAAAACGTCGGGCTAGATCGCGGTCTTCGCGAATGATACGGGCAATCTCCACAGCCGCGACACCGTTGCGGTTGTCCTCATCTGCATCGAGTGTCTCTGCTCCCCAGAGAAGATCGAACGACACCCCACGAATGCAGGCCGCGCGAATTTCGTCCAACAGCTCCCGAAAGCGTTTGTGATCTAGAAAAGTCGAATGGATAATAACTCGTCGGTGCGCGAGCCTAAGTATCCTCTGGAACAGAGCCAACTGAGCAGAACCACCTATGACGACGTCATCAGGCCCGAAACTGCAGGCATGAACAGAAGGCACTGTCTCCGGTTCCGGCGATGGGCCCTGATACTCCACAGGAACCGTAGACGTGCCTCGTGGAACTGCTGCCGCCGTGGCAATGACTCGGCGAAGCGTTTCAGATGCAGTGTCGGGGAGGTTTCGAGGTACACCGTCAACAACTCGAATCAACATAAATTCGCTACGCAATGAAGCGGTTCGACCATCGACGATGGCTAACTGCTCCTCCCAACCACGGGCAGCGATCTTCGAGAGTCTTGCAAAGTTGGCCTCATGGGACATGGTTGGGCCCCCGCCCTCGACGACCACAACGCGCAGGTCGTCATCGACCTCCTGGGCGAGCGCCGCTTCTGATACCAGACGTACTTGTCCGCCAGGGAAGAAATTGCCCGCTACTCTCTCAATGACGAAGCTAACCCGCTTAGCCTCTCTTTTCGGAAAAAACGGAAGCGTACGTCCACTAGCCACGACTTCCTTTCCATATGAACTCGCCTGGAAAACAGCACCGTTTGACCGCACAGACAACTCGACTAGTCGGAAACGCATCATCCGGGCCACAGAAGCGACGATTAGTTGCCGGTGGAGTCCGGACTGGGTGGATAGTTCAGCGATGGTCCTAGCCTTCTGAGCTAACGCCCAGAGCACCAGTTCCTCGATAACGCTCCAAGCACGACCCCTATCGATGCCAACTTTGCAGGACAGACGATAAACCGGAATTGCAATTTGCACTTCTAGACTCCGCTCGTCAAAGCGTCAGGCTTTATGATGTCGGCTAATGGCAGATCGCCGCGAAACTCTTCTCGCAGCCTTTCAATGGTATTGACTATAGTGGTGAGGAAAGACAAATCGTGGGCTCCTGCATCCGGGTTCACACCCCGGACCGCCTCTTGCAGGAACGCCAAGCTACCAACAATTATCAGTTTAAACTTAGCTCTGCTCAAAGCAACGTTCATACGTCTTGGGTCACGTAAGAAGCCTAATGCACTAGCGCCGGCACCACTGTTATTCCGCACAAGTGAAAAGATTACCAAGTCGGCTTCGTTGCCTTGAAATGCATCTACGGTGCTAACCCATCGGCCGTCTGCGGTCACTGGTTTGAAATGCGCAAGGTGCGCCAGCGCCCCGCTTTTAACGCCGCCATCGATGCGCTCCGCAAGCCTATCTACCTGAGCTTTATAAGGCGTCAGAATTGCGAGAGTCGGCGCTTTCTCCTGTTCTGCACGTACTGCGCGGAGAACTTTGTACACCGCTTCAACTTCTCCAGGATTATGAAATCGAGGCCGACTCCGCTCTGCTGGAGCACTTGAAGCGGTTGCACTAACATGTGGAAAGTTTATTACTACGACCGGCGAGTCTGGCAGGCCGCTCGTAAACCGAAACGGTGCCTGCCTTTCTGCTGCGGCCAACGTCCGACTCTGATGGGTTACTAATCTACCGCCGTAGAATGCTTCAGACACAATCCTAGCAATGGCTGGATCCATTCGCCGCTGCTCAGTTAGAGTAGATGATATTGGCCGGTGGCTGGGGTTATTCCTACTACGCCGCTCATCTTCATCAACGAAGGTGCGGAATGGTTCAAATATCCGGAGAGCCATGTCTGCCGTGTTTCTTAGCGCAGTAGGATCTAGAGCGATTTGCTCCAGCTCGCCGACTTCTCCATCCCGCATGAGTGGCCCCACATACTGCTCGGCCAGTCCGACTGCTCTTCGCACAAGATCATGGTCGGATAGGATTTTCACAAGCCGGTCAGCATCGAATGGCGGAAGTTGGTGATGATCTCCGATTAGAAGTCGACGACCAGATAGCATCAGGGGCCCGACGAGTTCTGGGCCGGTCGCTTTAGCTGCTTCTTCGACGATGACCCAGTCGAATTGCTCGCGAGCCTCGACCAAACGTTCAACGTCGGGGGAGTTTGCAGTGGTAACGACTATATTGGCTGCATCTAGAACTAGACTGGACACGGCATTGAGAGCGACACGGTCGTCGCGCTCAACGGCGTCTGCAGATCTTGCGAGTCGGCCCGCAGCTTCCGCTAAGCCTCGCACTCGATCGCGCAGGGAGATCGGTGCTTCTTGGGTTAGACGACTTTCGGCGAGCCGCTGCAGATGCTCGTGGCCAGTCCGATGGACATCTTCATCTGTTGTAGGTCGCCGATCAGATGCTACAGAACGAACGATGACGAGATCCTTGAGGCCGCTCTGAGTGAGTGCCTCCTTTACAGTTCCCTGTAGGTGGTCGAGAGCGTCGTGCCCCTGTGCTGTTATAAGGATCCGAGTCGCAGAGTCTTCAGAGAACCGGCGGCGTAGTACTTCTGTTGCAAGCCGCGTCTTCCCCACCCCGGGTGGTCCGACTACAAAATAGGATGGAAGGGTAGACCACAGTCCCTCCAAAGCTGTGCGCTTGGGTGTGTCGAGGTCCTGATAGTATGCATCAGCGCGTTGTGCTTCGGTCAGACTTTCGCGGCTAGATCGGCGGACGCGCCAGGGATCGTCAAACATTTCAGCCAAGTCAGTCCGCGTGGCCAGAGCTTTGAGGTTGCGGAGACGACGAGCGATAACACCTTCGGTTCCCGCGTCCCGCTCCTCACGAAGAAAGACTGGACCTTCAAAGCGCAGTTCCTCATCGATCTCGAAGCGATACGCCGTCCTTCCTTTGCTATCGGCAATCTCGACAAAGTTGGCCGCCACATCCCCCATACGGCTGCCGCCGAGACTAGCAGCCTGTGAGAACCGCCACTTTGCCTCGCTGTTGCGCTGATCATCTTCAAACAACCGCTTCAGCGTTGCACTAGCCTCAGTCAAACCTAAACGTCGAGCGATCTTGTCTCGTTCATTGTCTGGCTCTGCTCGGATTGAGACAAATCGTCGCCCAGCAACTACTTCCCGATGCAAGATCTCGACTGGATAGATTTCTAGAGCCTTGATCACAGCCTCAATTACTTGCACTAGGAGAAGCCCCTGTCGAACAAGCTCGATTGGGCTGAACGTGTCGCTTTTCCTGTTAGGCTCGGCGAAGGCGGACCAGTCAAGTGCGTCGGGGCCCAACTTGGCGCGTGTTTCTACAGCGTTTCGAACGGACGCTACAACTTCGATAGGCTGCAGTATTTCGTGCTCGTTGGTTTCACCGATCCTCAGCGCCTCACGCCTGCTTTCAGCCTTCATGCAAACTGCTACGTCCCATGCTACTGCGTCATCCTGTCGTAGCGGAGCCAGAGTATAGCTCATCATCGCAGTGATTAGTTGAAACCGATCACGGTTTGGGTCGAAGACACGTGGTGTGAGCAGAACTGCACCTCCATCGACGTCCGCACGCACCCAGTCAAGCTGATCCCGATACTCATCTATCGGGATTTCGCCTCCGCTCGACTCGAATACGGCCTCGCCGAGCCCTGAGCTTTGGGCGAACATCAAGATGAATGCGCCGGTACGAGAAACACTTGTCCTGCCGACATCAGCAATGATATCGTCGATCGACCTTCCTATTGATACCGCATCTAAATTGTCCAGCCGCGTCGGATTGACTAAGCGACTTAGGAGCGAACGTTCGGACGCGCTTAATGCTAGTTGTGCTTCCGTCTGCCCCGAGGGGGAGATCTCACCTGAGTTCTTGACTGTTACTTTCAAACAGTGAGCAATCAATCGTCCGAGCGAGCGCCAGTCTTCCGCAAAAGAATACCGCTCAGATCGGACAGAGTCGGCGTTGGGGCCCAGTCGAGCTTGCACTTTATCTGCTTTGTCTGCGGCAAGCCAAAGACTCCACTCAAAGCCTGTCAGTTGGAAATCTGGTTCTTCGGAGCCTTCGGTCATCACGTTGTCGACGTTAACTGCGCCATGCACTAAGCCTTGCGCATGGACGATGCCAAGTGCATCAGAAAGCCGTCGCATGTTACGCCAGAGGAGAGTACGCGGACGTGCTGCGCCTAGATTTCTCAACCAGTGCTGCTTAGATGAACGTGTTAACTTGGCCCCAAGTGGCTGACCCACATGTTCCAGTACAACGCCGAAGTTTTCTTCGTCCTCTACAAACTCCAGTATATCGACGACTAGGTTATGCGCTCCGGCGTATGACATGACACGTTGAACTTGGCGCATCTCGTGTCGCCAAAGCTGGCGAAGATCCTCGTCAACAGACGTCCCGGTCTTCTTCCACAGTTTTAGGTTGCGGTCCTGCCCCGTAACTTGGTCATGTACCTCGAACTGTGTTGGCCGGAGGGTTTGGCGGCTACCCGGTGCTACAGCATCGCCGAGAAATGTGAACCTTCGGTCAAGCGGCGGAAAAGCACGAGAACGAGTAGTCTTAGTACGCTTGCTGGCCACTGTAGTCGATCCTCGTTACTTGCTGCTTGCTCTAGACCAACCCGTACTCCTCGTACTTGGCCGACCAGATTTCGTTGGGAGAAGATTGGTTCGGTGTGGAGATTGGAGCCTCTGGTCTGACGGAGCAAGAGGCGAACAGTTTTGCAGATCGGCACGATGAACCCAGTCACACATCAGGGCTATCCGCATAGATGTGAGGCTCTGGGATATGACTAGCGGGGTTCAGGTCGGATGCGTGACGGTGCCATCAGGAGCATATCATGTCCGAAAAACGTTCGTATATTGGACATGTCTGGCGAGGGTGGGCCGGACCTCTGTAACCGCTGGCGCTATTTGGCCGGGTTTTGCTGGAACTAGCTGTCAGGTTCCTGGCCCAATGACGAGG
>NZ_VDFU01000004.1 GCF_006152115.1 Rubellimicrobium rubrum
CCCTCCAGGTTCACCTCCATCACCTCCAACGGCGCTCCAGCCCTCACAGCCACGGCAGCACGCGTGCGCATCCTGATCTCCTCCCGGTCCTGTCGTTGGCCTGCCACTTCACCACTTCGAGAGCGGGTTGGCAACAGGAACGCTTGGCGGCGACCTTCGGGCGCACTAGGCTTCGGGTCATGATGGATCTCCGCGCCGCGCTCCCGCTCCTCGCCCTTGCCGCCCTGCCGGGCTGCATCCTTCCCATTCCGGTGCCCGAAGGGACCCCGGGCGCCTTCGAGATCGTCCTCGACGAAGGCGATACCTGTGGAGCCCGCGGCCTGCAGGATTATGTGGGCCAAGACGCGAGCGTCGTGCGCGGCACGACCTTCCAGTCCGCCGTGCCCATCCGCGTGGTGGCGCAGGGCGCAACCTCCTCGGATGGAACCAACCCGCAGCGCGTGACCTTTGTCACCGATGCCTCGGGGCAGGTCGTGACGGTGGGCTGCGGCTGACCCAGACCGCCCCCGCTTCCATGCCAGGATCATCCATCATGAGTCCATTCCGCCGCGCCGCGCCCCTGTTCCTGGCGCTCCTGCTTGCCGCCTGCGAGACCACCCCGGCCTCCTCCGTCGCCACCAGCCCCGCCGACGAGGAGCCACCCCTCGCAGGCGAACCCTTGGGCGACATGCCGGCCCCCGTTCTGCCCAGCCCGGCCGACGACACCTGCGGGGCTTCGGGCTTGGCCGACTTCATCGGCGAAGATGCCGGCGTGACTGCTGCCACGACCTTCCAGAACCCCATCCGGATCATCCGGCCGGGCGACATGGTCACCATGGATTTCAGCCCGGAACGCCTGAACTTCGAACTGGACGAACTGAACGAGATCATCCGCGTCCGCTGCGGCTGATCCGCCGCGCTTGATTTGCGGCCCCCGCCCGCCCAAGTCCTGGAGCATGACAGTGTTGCCGCCGATCCCGTTTCCGGGGCCCGCCTCCAGCGCCGGCCCTGCGTCCGCCCCCGTCGCCTTTCACCGCACGGAGCTCAGCGTCATCCTGGGCCTGTACGGCCGGATGGTCGCCGCCGGCGAATGGCGCGACTACGGCATCTCGCATCTGCGGGACGTCGCAGTCTTTTCCATCTTCCGGCGCACGGCCGAAACGCCGCTTTATCGCATCGAGAAGCGTCCGGCCCTACGGCTTCGTCAGGGCCAGTACGCCGTGATCGGCGCCGAGGGGCAGGTGCTCCGCCGTGGGCACGACCTCGACCAGGTGCTGCGGGTCATCGCGCCCAAGCCCAAGCTGATCGAGTAGCCCGGGACTCGGGAACCGGATGCCGATCGGAGCGATGTGCTGCTTCAGGCTGGCAACGTTCCAGCATCGGTACAGAAGTCGGCCTCTTCCTCCCTGTGGATGTGCCCTTGCACACGAAGCCCGGTGGGCCGGTCCAGGCTTCCTGCCGACACTGAGATATGGTGGCCGTGGGCTGGCTCCCAGAAAAGGTTGGCACCGCATTCGGAGCAAAACCCTCGGCGAGCGCTGGCCGAGGACCGGTACCAACGCAGGGCTTCCTTGTTCTCGACCGTCAGGTCGCTGGGGCTGCAGGCGCTGTAGGCCCCAAGATGGGTGTGGAGCCGCTGGCACATGCTGCAGTGGCAGATGAGCACATCGCGCAGGGGGCCACGCACGCTGTAGCGCACCGCACCGCACAGGCACCCGCCCGATGCCCTCTGCTCCTCGCCTTCCGACATCAATCATGCCCCCGAACTTTGCTGCGCTGTCCACCTATCGCAGTGAGGCGGGGCGGGCTACCCACACAACCAGGCCCCGACCAGCCTTAGGAGGGCTTGCTTGCCCTGACCTCGGAGGTCAGAGCCTCCGGCGCGCGATGACCTCGCCGTTGCCTTGGGCACGGATGCGCAGGATCGCCTGATCGATGCCCTCGTAGGCCACGGCCATGTGGTGGGCGTTGGCGTGGATCATCGTGGATTCGTCCACCACCATCGCCACATGCCCCTTCCAGAAGAGCAGGTCGGTTCGGCGCAACGGCTCGTCTTCGGGGATCTCCCGGCCGATGTCCTGCTGGAGGTCGCTGTCGCCCGGACAGGGGAGGCCGCAGGCCAGAAGGGCGGCCTGCACCATGCCCGAGCAGTCGATGCCCAGCACCGAATTGCCGCCCCAAAGATACGGCACGCCGAAATGGAGCTGCGCAACCGCAGCCGGGTCGGTGAAGGGCCGGTCGAGCGCACGCAGGTGCGGCTTGGGGATGTAGCCTTCGGGCGTTTCCCAGAACCTGCGCCCCTCGGCCTCGACCGTCACCAGGGCCCCGAAGGACAGATGCCGCAGGTCCGGGCTTTTCATGTCGTCGTCGCGGTAAAGATGGGTGGCGGGCACCGCGACGCGGTGGGTGGGCGCACGCGCCTCGGCTAGCGACACCTCGGACAGGTAGCCCACATAGCCGTCCCGCGCCGCCTCCACGAAGGCCATGCCGTCGCGGACCTCGTAGACGGTGACACCCTCGCCCCAGAGGAGTTGGCGGTCGCGCATCCCGCCGGGCGAGCCGTCGAGATCGGCCACGGGGACCGCGACGCGCCGGGGCTCCCCCTGGACGTAGCGGTCGGCCCGCACGAGGTCGCGCAGGCGTTCGGCGGCGACGCGGCCGTTGGCGGGGGTGAGACGGGTGTCCGTCACAGCCCCAGCGCCTCGGGCAGTGCGGCCAGGAGCGCACGGGGCCCCTGCATGAGGCCGCCCTTGGTGCGGCCCGGAGCGTTGGCCTGCGACCAGGCGAAGATGTCGAAATGGCAGTACCGCGCCGGCGCGAAGCGGCGCAGGAACAACGCCGCCGTGATGGCGCCCGCCATGCCCCCCGATGGCGCGTTGTCGAGGTCGGCGATGCCGGGCTCGATCATCGTCTCGTAGGGCTCATGGAAGGGCAGCCGCCAGACCGGGTCGGCCCAGTCCCGGCCGCCTCGGGTCAGGGCGGAGGCCAGATCCTCGTCATCGGTGAAGAACGGGGCGAGGTCCGGGCCGACGGCCACGCGCGCTGCGCCCGTCAGGGTCGCAAAGCTGACCGTGAGGTCGGGCTCGTCCTCGGCCGCGAGCGCGAGCGCATCGGCCAGCACCAGCCGCCCCTCGGCGTCGGTGTTGTTGATCTCGACCGTCAGGCCCTTGCGCGACCGCAGGATGTCCCCGGGGCGGAAGGCGTCCGAGCCTATCGCGTTCTCGACCGCCGGGATCAGGACGCGCAGCCGCAAGGGCAGCCCCAGCCCCATGATCGCCTGTGCGAGGCCCAGCACATTCGCCGCGCCGCCCATATCCTTCTTCATGGTCAGCATGGAGGCCGCCGGCTTGATGTCGAGCCCGCCGGTGTCGAAGCAGACACCCTTTCCCACCAGCGTCAGCTTCGGCCCCTCGCTGCCCCAGCCGATGTCGATGAGCCTCGGGGCGCGGTGCGGGGCGGCGGCCCGGCCAACGGCGTGGATCATGGGAAAGTTGGCGGCCAGCAGCTCATCGCCCGTCGTCACCGCGATGCTGGCCCCGAACCGCTCGGCCACCTCGCGCGCCGCCGCTTCCAGCTCGGCCGGGCCCATGTCCGAGGCCGGCGTGTTGATGAGGTCGCGGGTCAGCGCCTCGGCGCGGGCCAGGGCCTCGATGCGCTGGGCGTCCACCCCTTCGGGCGCGACCAGCCGGGCCTTGGGGGCGGCCTGCTCGCGGTAGCGGGCGAAGCGGTACCCTTCGAGGAGCCAGCCCAGCGCCGCCTCACGGGCGTCGTGTTCGTCCAGGCTCCCGTCCAGGCGGTAGATCCCTTCCGGCAGCCTGGACGCGCCCTGCGCGAGGGCGAAGCGGCCCCGCGCCCGTGCTTCGGGCTTGCCGCGTCCGATGAGCGCGCGGGCGATGCCATCCGGCCCCGGCAGGACCGCGACCTCGCCCGCGCCGGCCCTGAACCCCAGCCGCCGCGCCCAGGCGGCCTGATCGGGTGGAAGGGTGGCCAGCGCGGCATCCAGGCTTTCGGGTGTCACGGGCAGGAGGGGGATGGCGTCGGCGTCGTCGGGGGCGAAAGCAAGGGTGGACATGGGCCTCTGGTGCTCAGGGATCGAGCGTCCAGCCTAGCCGGGACGCCGGGCGCGGCAAGGGGCGGTTGCGCTTTGTTGCGTCCGTCGCCCGTTAGCGCCATATGGTTGCGCCCGCCGCAGCGCGGCGACGAGGAGACCCGCTCATGACCGTGAGGCCACTGCCCGACTATCTTGTCCGCCGCTACCTGGGCTGGAAGGCCACCGTCTATGCCGGCAATCGCCCCTGGTATCGGCGTCTAGCCGAGGAAGGGCAGCGGCCGCGTGCCATGATCGTGGCCTGCTGCGACAGCCGGGTCCATGTCGCCTCCATCTTCGGGGCGGACTCGGGCGAATTCTTCATCCATCGCAACATCGCCAACCTGATCCCTCCCTTCGCGCCCAGCGGCGACCACCACGGCACCTCGGCCGCCGTGGAATATGCCGTCCGTGAGCTGCGCGTGGCCCATGTCATCGTCATGGGCCATTCCCAGTGCGGGGGCGTAAAGGGCTGCTACGACATGTGCTCCGGCCATGCGCCCGAGCTTCTGGAAGCCACGAGCTTCGTCGGCCGCTGGATGGACATCCTGCGCCCCGGCTACGAGGCCCTGCCGCCCGGCGACGACGCCGAGCGCGTGCAGGCGCTCGAGAAGCTGTCGGTCAAGGTGTCGCTCGACAACCTCCTGACCTTTCCCTTCGTTCGAGCCGCCGTCGAGGACGAGCGCCTGACGCTGCACGGCCTGTGGAACGACATCGGGGACGGCACGCTGGAAGCCTGGGACGAGGTGCGGGGCGAATTCGTGGCGATCTGAGCCGACGATCTTCGGCCAATGGCCTCCCACGACGGCATCCCTGGCCCGCGTCGCCCAAGGGGGCTGGCCCTCCGGCGCGAGGAGGCTCGCGCGCCGGAGGCCATCGAAGAGCTCAGCCCTTCTTGAGAGCCCGCTGGCCCAGAACCTCGGCGATCTGGACGGCGTTCAGCGCGGCGCCCTTGCGGAGGTTGTCGGACACGATCCACATGTTCAGGCCGTTGTCGATCGTCTGGTCCTGGCGGATGCGGCTGATGTAGGTGGCATAGTCGCCCACGCATTCGATGGGGGTGATGTAGCCGCCCGCTTCGCGCTTATCGACCACAAGGCAGCCGGGCGCCTCGCGCAGGATGTCGCGGGCTTCGTCTTCGTCGAGATGCTCCTCGAACTCGATGTTCACCGACTCCGAATGGCCAACGAAGACCGGCACCCGGACGCAGGTGGCGGTGACCTTGATGGACGGATCGAGGATCTTCTTGGTCTCGACCATCATCTTCCACTCTTCCTTGGTCTGGCCGTCTTCCATGAAGACGTCGATGTGAGGAATGACGTTGAAGGCGATCTGGCGGGGATAGACCGAGGGGGCGACCTCCTGGCCGGGGACGTAGACGCCCTTGGTCTGGTTCCAGAGCTCGTCGATGGCTTCCTTGCCGGTCCCGGACACGGACTGGTAGGTCGAGACGACGACCCGCTTGATCCGGGCGCGGTCGTGGAGCGGCTTCAACGCCACCACCATCTGCGCCGTGGAGCAGTTGGGGTTCGCGATGATGTTCTTCTGGGTGTAGCCCATCACCGCCTCGGCGTTCACCTCGGGCACCACGAGCGGAACCTGCGGGTCGTAGCGGTATAGCGACGAGTTATCGATCACGACGCACCCGCTGGCCGCAGCCTTGGGCGCGTACTGCTTGGTCGCGTCCGAGCCGATGGCGAAGAGCGCGATGTCCCAGCCGGTGAAGTCGAACTGGTCGAGGTCCTGGGTTTTCAGAGTTCGGTCGCCGAAGCTCACCTCCGTGCCCAAGGATTTGCGGCTGGCGAGGGCGGCGATCTCGTCCACCGGGAATTGCCGCTCGTCCAGGATGTTGAGCATCTCGCGCCCCACGTTGCCCGTGGCGCCGACGACGACGACCTTGTAACCCATCTTCCTTTTCCCTTCTCTGATCCAGCCGCCCTTACAGGAGGGGCGCGAGCAGCGAAAGGGTCAGTCCCTGCTGTCGCGGGCAAACAGATAGGCCAGAAGCCCCAACGCGACGATGGCGGCAAAGAACAGGAACAGGGCGCGGAAGGCGGCCTCGGGGTCCGACGCCCCGGCGTGGATGGGGCGCGAGGCGAACTGCATGAGCCCCGCGCCGCCGATGCCGAACATGTTGACGAGCGTCACCCCCCGCCCGGTCAGGTGCGGCGGCACGAAGGCGCGGCCATGCGCCATGATCATCGCAAAAGCTGAGCCGAAGAAGCCTGCGACCGCGAGAAGGGCCGTCGCCCGGACAAGCCCGGCACCCGGATCCCAGGCCAGCAGCAAAAGCGCCCCGAGCACCACCGCGTTGCCGCAAAAGACCACCCATTTCCGGGTGCCGAACAGGCGGTCGGCGGGTCCGTAGGCGAAGCTGCCTGCCACCATGGCAAGGCCCATGGCCAGCGTGACCCAGCCGATCGTGCCTGCGTCCGCGCCGTACAGGTCGCGGGCGTAAGGCCCCGCCCAAAGACCCCGGAGCGAGGCCGCCGGTCCGTATCCCGCGAACATCATCAGGAGAACGGGCCAAAGCACCGGCATCCGCAGGAGGTCGAGGACCGACCCACGCGCCGGGCCCGCATCGGCCGGCGCGGGGTCGCGCACCGCGACCCAGAGCACCACCGCCACCAGCACGGTGACCGCCGCCAGCCCGCCCAGCGACACGCGCCAGCCCACGGCCTGCACCAGCGCGGCCAAGGGCGCGGCGCTCAGCACGTTGCCCAGGCTGCCGAGGCCGATGGTCGCTCCGGCCAGGGTGGCAAAGATGCGGGGCGGATAAACGCGGGCGAAGATAACATAGGCCGCCATGAGCACGGGCGAGCAGCCTGCCCCGATCAGCGTCATGGCGATCATCACGTGCTGGGGCGTCTGCGCGAGCGCGAAGACCAGCGCCCCTCCGCCGCCCGCAAGCCCCAGCAGCGCGGCCGCCGTCCGGCGCGGCCCCAGGCGGTCGAGCGCCGCCCCTACGGGGATCTGCAGAGCGGCGAAGGCCAGGAACCAGAGGCCCGACGCCACCGCGAGGTCGCCCGCCGTGGCGCCGAGATCCGCGCCGAGGTCCGGCGTCAGAACCGCCAGGAAGGCCCGGTAGAACTGCGACAGGATATAGGCCCCGACCAGGCAGGCGATTCCGATCTTCATGCCAGCGACCCCCTCCCCGAGCGTCGGGACGGTGGCCCGGGCTGACGGGAAGGGCAAGGCAGGACTATGCGAAACGGACGCAGCGGTCTCGGACAATCAGGGCCCGGCCGGCCTCCTCTCCGGCCGGACCCTTCGAGGCAAGGTCCCCTTCCCCGCCCCGATCCCCGCATGCGTTCAAAGAGCGCGGCTGTGGCGTCCCTCGGGCATGGCGTAGGCGTCGATCTCCTGAGCCACCAGACGTGCGATGAGCCGGGGGGAGCGGACGAGGCGGATCCGTCCGTCCCGAGCCTCGATCCAGTCGGCGAACCGGTGCCTGAGGGTGGTTGTGATGCGCAGGAGCTCGGTCAGCGACACCCCATGCCGGGCCGAGATCTCGTTCAGGTCGAGCTCGAACCGGCACATCACGCGCTCGATCATGTCGGCGCGCAGCGTGTCGTCAAGGCTCATGACATGCCCGCGCTCGGTGGCGAGGCGGTGGTGCTTGCGGATCGCCTGGGCATAGGCCGAGGAGGTGGAGCTGTTCTGCGCGTAGCCCTGCGGATAGCGCGAGATGGCCGAGGCGCCGAGCCCGATCAGCACCTCCGCCCCGTCTTCGGTATAGCCCTGGAAGTTGCGGCGCATCCGTCCCTCGGCGGCGGCGGCGGCCAGCGGATCGCCTTCGCGCGCGAAGTGGTCGATACCGATCTCCTTGTAGCCGTCCCACAGGAACATGCGGGCCGCGGCTTCGAAAAGGCCGAGCCGCTCCTCGGCGCCGGGCAGCGCGTCGCTGGGGATCAGCACCTGCCGCTTGGCCATCCACGGAACATGGGCGTAGCCGTAAAGCGCCAGCCGGTCAGGCGACAGCGACAGGATCTTCTGCACCGTGTCGGTCATGCGGCCCCGCGTCTGGTGCGGGAGGCCGTAAAGCATGTCCATGTTGAGGCTGGTCACCCCCGCGCCGCGGATCATGGCGACCACGTCGCGGGTCAGCTCGTAGCCCTGCGCCCGCCCGATGGCGTCCTGCACCGTGGGATCGAAGTCCTGCACGCCGATCGAGGCGCGCGTCATGCCCGCCGCCTGGAGCGTGCGCAGGCGCGGCTCGTCCACCTCCGTAGGATCGATCTCGACCGAAAAGGCGACATCGCGCGCAAGGGGCCGGAAGGTGTTGAGGCCTTCGCAAAGCTCGGCCAGCATGGCGGGCGGCAGGATCGTGGGCGTGCCGCCGCCCAGGTGGATCGCCGCGACCTCCACGTCCGGGCGCAGGTGCCGGCCCACGAGCGCCAGCTCGGACTTGAGCTGCGCCAGATAGGGGATCAGGGGGCGGTCGGTGGTGGTGCCCTGCGTCCGGCAGGCGCAGAACCAGCAAAGCCTGCGGCAGTAGGGGACGTGCACGTAAAGCGAGACACGCGTGCCCGCCGGGATCGCCTCGAGCCACGTGGCCACCATGTCGGGACCGACGCCCCCGGAGAAGTGGTTGGCGGGCGGGTAGCTGGTATAGCGGGGCGCTCGCGCGTCAAATAGCCCCAGATTCTTCAGAAGCTCATGCGAGGCCATGGACAGAACTCTCCAATTTGTTGTTTAGGGGCACGCGCGTTCGAGTGCGCCCTTGATCCTGCGCCCGCCCTGTCCCACCATCCGACACGAGACCCTGCCCATGCCCCTTGACCGCAGGTTGGCCAAAGCCGTGACAGTTCCTTCGATCCCGAAGCTGACCAAGGACGTCGAGATCGAGTGCGCGGGCTGCCCGATCCGCCATCGCGCCGTTTGCGCGAAATGCGCGCCAGACGAGCTGACGAGGCTCGAGGAGATCAAGTACTACCGCAGCTACGAGGCCGGCCAGGCGATCACCTGGGCGGGTGACGAGATGGGCTTCGTGGCCTCGGTCGTGAGGGGCGTGGCGACCATCAGCCAGACCATGGCGGACGGGCGCAAGCAGATGGTGGGGCTGCTGCTCCCTTCGGACTTCATCGGCCGCCCTGGCCGCAGCTCCACGCCCTACGACGTGACCGCGGTGGGTGAGGTGACCCTGTGCTGCTTCCGCCGCAAGCCCTTCGAGCAGCTCATGGCGACGACCCCGCACGTGGCCGAGCGGCTGCTCGACATGTCGCTCGACGAGCTTGATGCCGCGCGGGAATGGATGCTCGTGCTGGGTCGCAAGACCGCGCGCGAGAAGATCGCATCCCTGCTGACCATCATAGCGCGCCGCGAGGCGACCGTCGGCGTTCCGGCGATGAAGGGCCGCATCACCATCGACCTGCAGCTCACCCGCGAGGCGATGGCCGACTACCTGGGGCTGACCCTGGAAACGGTGAGCCGCCAGATCAGCGCCCTCAAGAACGAGGGCGTGATCGAGTTGGGAACCCAGCGCCGCATCGTCGTGCCGGACATCCGCCGGCTGATGGCGGAAACCGGTGACGACATGGACGGCGGACTGATCGCCTGACGGGCGCATCCCGGCCTCCTCAGTGCGCCATCAGGAGGGGGAACGGGACCTGCGAGAGCATGTCCCGCGTGGCCCCGCCCAGCATGGCCTCGCGCAGGCGGGAATGACCGTAGGCCCCCATGACCACGGCATCGCAGCCCCGTTCGGTGGCGAAGCGGGTCAGGATGTCGGCGATTCGCGGCTGAGTCCGTGCCAGCACCGCGACCTCGGCCTTGACGCCGTGGCGCGCCAGCCAGAGCGACAGGTCGCCGCCGGGATCGGAGCGGTCATGGGCGTGCAGCGGCGGGTCGATGATGACCACGTCCACCGCTTCGGCGGCGCAAAGGAACGGCAGCGCCCCGCGCGCGGCGCGCATGGCCTCGTCGGTGCCGTTCCAGGCCAGGCAGACACGGCGGAACGGCCGGCTCCAGTCCAAGGCGGCGTCCGGCACGACAAGAACCGGCGCGCCCGTGCCGAACAGGAGCGCCTCGGCCACGGCGGGGGCCAGGTGGTCCCGGTTCCGTCCATAAGGTCGGGCGATCACCGCGAGGTCCGAGAAGCGCCCGACCCGCGCGGCCAAGGCCGTGAGGTTCAGGCTCATCACCGTTCTCGCTTCCACATTCGCGCGGATGTCGAGGGGCAGCTCGGCCTTGGCCCAGGCAGCCAACCCCTGAGCCCGGTCCTCGGCATCGGCGCGGCCGGACTCCACGATGATCTGCGCGGCGGCCATGGGCATCGCCTCGAGCGGGACGGGCTCCAGCCCCAGGCAGGCGATGTCCAGGTGCGCCTCTTCCCGCCCTGCGATGGCGATGGCGGCCCGGAGAGCGGGGGCGTCGCGCGATTCGTCGGTCAGGACCAGGCTCAGCGTCTTGATCATGGCGGATCTCCTTCTTGGTCCTCACTGTCGCATCGGCGGGAACGCCGTTCCTTGATCCGTATCAGGCCAAAGCCCGCACGGGTTTGACCTGGATCAAGGAGGAACCCGGCCATCCCTGCGAAACCCTCTCCCGGACCGCTCCGCACGCCGAATCCCGGCGGGCGGGCCGAATCAGAGGGACACATCCGCATGTGGGATTGGATCAAGATCGCGGTGTTCGGGGTGGTCGCCCTGTTCGCCGCCATCGCCGCCAACTGGGCGCGCGACCTGGCCTACCAGGTTCACGCGCTCATCGTCATGGCCGTGGCGGCGGGCCTCTTTATCTGGACGGTGCGCCGCACGGGCGCCGACCAGGCCGTGGCCGCGGGGCCCCGGCTCGACGAATACAGTGACGGCGTCATCCGCGCGGGTGCGATCGCGACCGTCTTCTGGGGTTTGGCCGGCTTCCTGGTGGGGGTGATTATCGCCCTCCAGCTCGCCTTCCCGCAGTTGAACCTCGATGTCCTTCAGGGCTTCGGCAACTTCGGGCGGCTGCGTCCGCTGCACACCTCGGCGGTGATCTTCGCCTTCGGGGGCAACGCGCTCATCATGTGCACGTTCTACATCGTGCAGCGCACCTGCGCCGCGCGGCTCTGGGGCGGCAACCTCGCCTGGTTCGTGTTCTGGGGTTACCAGCTCTTCATCGTGCTAGCCGCGACCGGCTACCTCCTGGGCGCCACCCAGTCCAAGGAATACGCCGAGCCCGAATGGTACGTGGACCTCTGGCTCACGGTCGTCTGGGTCGCCTTCCTCATCGTCACGCTCGGGACGATCGTGAAGCGCAAGGAGCCCCACATCTACGTGGCGAACTGGTTCCTGCTGTCCTTCATCATCACCGTGGCCATGCTCCATGTGGTCAACAACATTTCGATCCCCGTCTCTCTGTGGGGCTCCAAGTCGGTCCAGCTCTTTGCGGGCGTGCAGGATGCCATGACCCAGTGGTGGTACGGCCACAACGCGGTGGGCTTCTTCCTGACCGCGGGCTTCCTCGGCATGATGTACTACTTCGTGCCCAAGCAGGCGGGCCGACCGGTCTACAGCTACAAACTGTCGATCATCCACTTCTGGGCGCTGATCTTTCTCTACATCTGGGCGGGCCCGCACCACCTCCACTACACGGCGCTGCCCGACTGGGCCTCGACGCTGGGGATGGTGTTCTCGGTGATCCTATGGATGCCCTCGTGGGGCGGCATGATCAACGGGCTCATGACCCTCTCGGGCGCCTGGGACAAGATCCGCACCGACCCGATCATGCGGATGATGGTGATCTCGCTCGGCTTCTACGGCATGTCGACCTTCGAAGGCCCGATGATGTCGATCCGCGCCGTCAACTCGCTGTCGCACTACACCGACTGGACCATCGGCCACGTCCATTCGGGCGCGCTGGGCTGGAACGGCATGATCACCTTTGCCGCGCTCTACTACCTCGTGCCGCGGCTCTGGAACCGCGAGCGGCTTCATAGCCCCGCCGCCGTCAACTGGCACTTCTGGCTCGCCACTATCGGCATCGTGCTCTACGCGGCCTCGATGTGGGTCACGGGCATCATGGAAGGCCTGATGTGGCGCGAGGTCGACGCCAACGGCTTCCTGGTCAACAGCTTCGCCGACACCGTATCCGCCAAGTTCCCGATGTACGTGGTCCGCGCCCTGGGCGGCGGCCTCTTCCTCGGCGGCGCGATCATCATGGCCTGGAACCTGTGGATGACCGCCTTTGGCCGCGTCCGCGTGGCGGCCGTCCCAACTCCGGCCGAATGAGGGGAACCCAAATGGCCTTTCTCGACCATCACAAGACCCTGGAGCGGAACGCCACGCTCCTTCTGGGCGCAAGCCTCGTCGTGGTCCTCATCGGCGGCGCTGTCGAAGTCGTCCCCCTCTTCTACCTCGAGAACACCATCGAGCACGTGGAGGGGGTCCGCCCCTACTCCCCGCTGGAGCTGGCGGGCCGCGACATCTACATCCGCGAGGGCTGCTACACCTGCCACAGCCAGATGATCCGCCCCATGCGCGACGAGGTGGAACGGTACGGCCACTACAGCCTCGCGGCCGAGTCGCAGTACGACCACCCGCACCAGTGGGGCTCCAAGCGGACGGGGCCCGACCTCGCCCGCGTGGGGAGCCGCTATTCGGACGCCTGGCACGTCCAGCACCTGAGCGACCCGCAGTCGGTGGTACCGGAATCGATCATGCCGCCCTATGCCTACCTGTCGAACCAGCTGCTCGACGGGGAGCACATCGGCGAGCTGATGGAAACCAACCGCTTCGTGGGTGTGCCCTACACCGACGACCAGATCGCTCAGGCGCGGGCCGATTTCACCGTGCAGGCCGACCCCATGGGCGACACCGACGCCCTGCTGGAGCGCTATCCGGGGGCGCATGTGGCCAACCCCGACGGGCTTCCGGGGGTGTCCGAAATGGACGCGCTGGTCGCCTATCTCCAGGTGCTGGGTACGATGGTGGATTTCTCCACCTTCACGCCCGACGCGAGCCGCTGAGGGAGGGGGCGCCATGCACGACACCTATTCCCTCCTGCGCCACATCGCGGACTCCTGGGTCCTGCTGGCGCTCTTCCTGTTCTTCCTGGGGGCGATCCTCTTTGCGTGGCGGCCGGGCTCCCGGCCGCTGCACGAGGATGCCGGCCGCGTGCCCTTTCGGCATGACGACCGCCCCCTCCCCGACGACGCCAGCCCCTCGGAGGTCCGGATATGACACGCAACGACAAGGCCCCGGTCACCGAGACCACGGGGCATTCCTGGGACGGCATCGAGGAGCTGAACAACCCGCTTCCCCGCTGGTGGCTTTGGGTGCTTTACGCGACGATCGTCTGGGGCGTGGGCTACACCATCGCCTATCCGGCCTGGCCCCTGATCAACGGGGCGACCTCGGGGCTCCTCGGCTTCTCGACGCGGGGCGACGTCGCCGCCGAGATCGCCGCGGTCGAGGACGCGCGGTCCGGCCTGATGGACCGGCTGGCCGCCGCAGACCTGACCCAGCTGCCGCAGGACCCCGAGCTCCTGGCCTTTGCGCAGGACGCGGGCGCCTCGGTGTTCCGGGCCAACTGCTCGCAGTGTCATGGCGCCGGCGCGGCGGGGGTGCAGGCGTCGGGGTTCCCGAACCTCCTGGACGACGACTGGCTTTGGGGGGGCTCGGTCACCGACATCGCCCACACGGTGGCGCACGGGGTCAGGAACGAAGCCTCGCCCGATGCGCGCTGGTCGCAGATGCCCGCCTTCGGCGAGATGCTGACCTCGGACGAGATCGAGTCCGTGGCCCATCACGTCCTGGCCATCTCGGGGCAGGCGCATGACGCCACCCTGGCGCAGGCGGGGGCCCCGCTCTTTGCCGACAACTGCGCCTCGTGCCATGGCGACGCTGGCACCGGCATGCGCGAGATGGGCGCGCCGGACCTGACCGATGCGGTCTGGCTGTATGGCGGCACGCCCGAGCGGATCGAGGAAACCATCACCAACGCCCGCTTCGGCATCATGCCCGCCTGGAGCGAGACCTACCGTCCGCAGGGCGGACTCAACCAAGCCGAGATCAACGCCGTGGCGGCCTATGTGCACGGCCTGGGCGGCGGCGAATAGACCTTCCCGGCGAACCCCCTTCCTGGTTCGTCCAACTGAGGCGGCTCCCTCCCGGGGGGCCGCTTTTTTCTTGGGTCAGAACTTGGCGGAGCGAAGCTGGGCGCGGGTCAGGCCGATGTCGCGCAGCAGGTAGTCGGGCATTTCCGCCAAGCGGCGGCGGACCCGTTCGGCACGCATGGCGGCGATCCTGTGGGCGAGATGGCTGCGGATCCCCGCGGGCCGGGCCGGGCGGCTCGGCCCGCGCAGGCCGGACGTGATCACATGGGATGCGGTCAGGGTGGTCATGGCAATGCTCCTGTCGAATAGGGACGACCGGCCGCAACGACCGGTCACGGTATGGCGCTGCGACGCAGCGCCGCCCGCCGCAAACGGCGGGGTCACGACGTCCGGGGACAGCGCGGTCAACACCGCGCCCCCGCCGATGCGTCAAAGGCGACCCAGCAGGACCGGACGCCAAGTCCAGCCGTGCAGGGCCGTGACCTCTTGGAGAGGCTCCTTCAGTTCCCGGGTCTGGAACCGGTATCGATAGACCTTGCCGAACTGCAGGTCTTCCTCGCGGAAGGCCCATCCGGTGCCGAGGCTCAGCTCAATCGACTGACCACGGAACATCTCGGAGGCGAAGGACAGCACGGGGAGGCCCGCGCGCCATTCGATCGTCCAGTCGCGCTGGATGCTGCGCACCTCGCCCGAAGCCTCGTCAAACCGCAGGAGAACCTGCGCGCCCTTGCCGATCCCGGCCTTGGCGAAGATCTCGTACCAGCGGGCGTCCACGATCCGCCATTCGGCCACGAGGTCCGCGCCCTCGGGCCCGCCGTCGCGGACCACGAAGGGCGCGGTCTCGCGGTTCAGATCCAGAAGAGCGTCCCGCAGAACTGAAACATCCTGCGGGACAGCCCCAGCCGGGGGCGCCCGGCGCCCGGTGAGACGATCGATGAAACTCATGGAAAAATTCCTGTCGCGTTATGTGCGGCAGGATGCCCCAGGAAACCCGTCCGGGCCAATGCGGGAATACCTGACCATGGGGGCTCAACCCTCGGGCGCGTCGTCGTCCGCGTCCGGCCCCGCGCCTGCCATGAAGGCCCATAGGGCCAGCCCTACCCAGACCAGGACATAGAGCCCGCCCCCCGACAGCACGAGCCAGCCCGGAAGCGGCCCCACCGCCGCACGCTCCACCACCTCGGCCGCCGAGCGGGCGGGTGTGGGGTGCTCCACGAGCTTGCCCAGATAGGCGAGCATGTGGACCACGAGGATGTACACGTAGTTGCTGCGGATCCGCCGCGCGAGCGCGGTGAGCGTGGAGATCGGGTAGCGCGGCGCTTGGTATTCATGGGCCAGCGCCTCGCGCCAGGCGGGCTCGGCGTGGCGGCCCTCCAGTAGGGGCACGAGGAAGCGGGTTTCCATCAGGCGCGACCGCTCGCGCCAGACGTTGAAGTAGCGGTAGCGCCGCGCCTCGATGAACAGGAACACGAGGATGAGGATCCCCACGAGCAGGAGAGGCAGGGCCGAGGCATCGGGCGCGGCAAAGGTAAGCGACAGCGCCAGGCCCAGCGTCACGATGGACCAGTTCGTTGTCGTGTCGAGCCGCGACCGCCAGACCGTGCCCCGGTACACCTCGGCCCGGTAAAGATGGGCCAGCGCGCCGATCTCGGCCGGGCCGAGCGACGGCAACGCCGGCAGGGGCCGGTCCTCGACCTCGGACGGTTTTGCCATTCCTGCCTGCGCCCTCCTGCCGCGCCCCCCTGTCCCGAGGGTGCGGCCCGGTTGATCCATGTCAAGGCGTCGTGCCCCGGCCTGGCCCATGCAGAACGGCATAACAAGACCGCCGGGAAGCGCATCATGAGCCAGTCCAGCACGCCGTCCCTTTATGCCGCGCGCGAGCCGATCTTCCCACGCCGGGTGTCGGGCAAGTTCCGCACGCTCAAATGGGTCATCATGGCGGTGACGCTGGGCATCTACTACCTGACGCCCTGGATCCGCTGGGACCGGGGACCCGAGCTGCCCGACCAGGCCGTGCTCGTGGATATGGCCGGGCGGCGCTTCTTCTTCTTCTGGATCGAGATCTGGCCGCACGAGTTCTACTTCGTCGCGGGCCTCCTCATCATGGCGGGGCTGGGGCTGTTCCTGTTCACCTCGGCCCTGGGGCGGGTGTGGTGCGGCTATGCCTGTCCGCAGACGGTGTGGACGGACCTGTTCATCCTGACGGAGCGCTGGGTCGAAGGGGACCGCAACGCGCGGGTGCGGCTCTGGAACGCGCCCTGGTCGTGGCACAAGGCGCGCCTGCGGGCGACCAAGTGGGCGATCTGGCTGGGGATCGGCCTCGCCACCGGGGGGGCCTGGGTGTTCTATTTCGCCGATGCGCCGACGCTGCTGCGGGAGATCGTGACGGGGCAGGCGCATCCGGTGGCCTATATGACCGTGGCGACGCTGACCGCGACGACCTTCCTGTTCGGCGGCTTCTTCCGCGAGCAGATCTGCATCTACGCCTGCCCCTGGCCACGCATCCAGTCCGCGATGATGGATGAGGAGACGATCACCATCGGCTATCGCGATTGGCGCGGCGAGCCGCGCGGCAAGGCCGGGCGCAAGGCGACCGGAGCCCGCACCGGCCAGCCGCCCGCGTTCCGGGCGCAGGAGGCCAAGGCTGCGAACGCGGTCGCCTTTGCCGGGGTCGATGGCCCGGCGGGCCCTTTGGCCGTCGAGGGCGGCACCGTGGTCCTCAAGACCGTGGGCGACTGCGTGGACTGCATGGCCTGCGTGAACGTCTGCCCGATGGGCATCGACATCCGTAACGGCCAGCAGATGGAGTGCATCACCTGCGGGCTCTGCATCGACGCCTGCGACGAGGTGATGGCCAAGCTCGACCGCCCGCGGGGTCTGATCGACTACTTCACCCTCGAGGACGAACGGAAGGAGCGCGCGGGCGGACAGGCCAAGGCAGTCTGGAAGCACGTGCTGCGCCCCCGCACCCTGCTCTACACTTCCCTGTGGTCGGCCATCGGCGTGGCTCTGGTCGTGGCCCTGTTTATCCGGCCCGAGATCGAGGTGGACGCCTCGCCGGTCCGCAACCCGCTGTTCGTGACGCTGTCGGACGGCACGATCCGCAACGCCTATGACCTGCGCATCCGCAACAAGCACGGCGAGGAGCGGCGATTCGCCCTGTCCTACTCCGCCGACGCGCCTTTCGTGCTGTCGGTCGAGGGTGCCCCGGATGGCGTGATCGCGGTTCCGGCGGACCACACCGGCGAGGCGCGGGTCTATGTCGAAGCCCGGTCCGGCGCGCCCGCCGCGCATGAGGAGCGGAGCGACCTCCGCCTTTGGATCACCGACCTGGCCAACGCCGATCGCGCCTCGGTCGACACCCTCTTCAACGGAGCCCCATGATGACTTCCCTGTTCCGCGGTCCCATCACCGGCCCCAAGGCCTTTGCGATTTTCTCCTCGTTCTTCGTGGTCATCATCGCGGTGAACGTGATCATGGCCGTGCAGGCGGTGCGGACCTTTCCGGGGCTGGAAGTCGCCAGCTCCTACGTGGCCAGCCAGACCTTTGACGCCGAGCGCAAAGCGCAGGAGGCGCTGGGCTGGACCGCCCGCGCCACCCTCGACGGGGCCGAACTGGTGCTGACCATCATCGGGCCGGACGGCTCCGCGCCGACGGGCGTGACGGTCGGCGGCATCCTGGGGCGCGCGACGGTGGCGGCGGCGGACCAGACCCCAGCCTTCGCCTTTGACGGCCAGGCCTGGAGAGCGCCCGTCGCGGTTTCTCGCGGGCATTGGGAGCTGCGGCTCGACGTGACGGCGGCGGATGGCACGCCCTTCCGCCAGCGCCTGGACCTGATGGTGGAGTGACGTCCATGAGCCTGACCGAAGCCCCCGGCAGCCTGGGCTGCATCGGCTGCGTGACCGCCCCCGCCGCCCAGGGCGCGGGCGCGGCTGCCGCCGAGAACGAGATCGTGCTGGCCGTTCCCGGCGCGGACTGCGCGGCCTGCATCCCGCAACTCGAGGAGGGCCTCGCGGGGTTCCCCGGCGTGCGGGACGTGCGCGTGAACCTGTCCCTGCGCCGCCTTCGCGTGCGCCACGACGGGACCCTCGCGCCCGAGGACCTCATCCCCGAGGTGGCCAAGCTCGGCTACGAGGCGCTGCCCCTCGATCTCGTGGCGCTGTCGGGGACCGAGAACGACCGCATCGGGCGCGAGTTGGTGATGCGGCTGGGCGTGGCGTTCTTTGCCATGATGAACGTGATGCTGCTGTCCGTGGCCGTGTGGTCGGGCGCGGACGACGCCACGCGCGACATGTTCCACTTCATCTCGGGCGCGATCGCGATCCCGACGGTGCTGTTCTCGGGGCAGCCCTTCTTCCGCTCGGCCTGGGCGGGGGTGAGGCGCGGCCGGCTCGGGATGGATTTCCCGATTTCGCTGGCCCTGGTGCTGGCGTCCTCGATCTCGATTTACGAGTCCTTCAACGGCGGGCATCACGCGTATTTCGACGCGGCGGTGATGCTGACCTTCTTCCTGCTGGGCGGGCGCTACCTCGACCACATGACGCGGGCTGCCGCGCGGTCGGCCGCGCAGGAACTGGCCGCGCTGGAGGTGCCCCGCGCCATCCGGCTGACCGCCGATGGGCCGGAGACGGTGAACGTGGCGGACCTTGCGGTGGGCGACCTCATCTCCGTGCGCCCCGGCGCGCGGGTTCCGGCGGACGGCGTGGTGACAGACGGGGAGAGCGAGATCGACCGTTCGCTCCTGACCGGCGAATCGCTGCCGGCCCGCGCCGCCCAGGGCGACGCGGTCAGCGCGGGCGAGGTGAACCTTACCGGACCGCTTACCGTGCGCGTCACGGCGGCGGGCCGGGACTCCTCGCTCGCCCGCATGGCGGCGCTGGTCGCGGTGGCCGAAGAGGCGCGAAGCCGTTACACTTCGCTGGCCGATCGGGCGGCGCGGGCCTATTCGCCGCTCGTGCACACGCTGTCCTTCAGCGCCTTTGCCTGGTGGATGTGGAAGACGGGCGGCGACATGCGCTTTGCCATCAACATCTCGGCGGCCACGCTCATCATCACCTGCCCCTGCGCCCTCGGGCTGGCGGTTCCTGCGGTGGTCACGGCGGCATCGGGCAAGCTCTTCAAGAAGGGTCTCCTCATCAAGTCGGGAACGGCTCTGGAGCGGCTCGCGCAGGTGGACACAGTGGTCTTCGACAAGACCGGCACCCTGACCCTGGGCGCGCCCGAGCCCTTGGAGTTGGCCACCCACGACGCCTGCGACTTGCGGGTGGCGCTGGCGCTCGCGCAGGGGTCGTCGCACCCGCTGGCGCAGGCGCTCGCGAAGGGGGCGACCGCGCTGGGCGTCCGGCCCGCGCATGTGACGGATATCCGGGAGGTGCCGGGCCATGGGATCGAAGGGATCTGGCAGGACACGCGCGTCCGCTTGGGCCGTGCCGACTGGGTTGGGGCCCAGCCAGGCTGCGTTACCGCGACGACGCTGCGGATCGGCGGCCACGATCCGGTGACCTTTGCCTTTGCGGACTCGCTCCGGCCCGGGGCTGAGGCGCTGGTGGCGGCGCTAGCCCGGCAGGGGATGGACCTCCACCTCGTCTCGGGCGACGTGGCGGGCGCAGTCGAGGGGCTGGCTCAGCGGCTGGGCATCCCGTCCTGGACGGCGGGCGCCAAGCCTGAGGAAAAGGCCGCCTATGTCAAGGCGCTCGCGGCCCAGGGCCGTCGGGTCCTGATGGTGGGCGACGGGCTCAACGACACGGCGGCCTTGGCCGAGGCGCTGGTGTCGGTCTCGCCGGCCTCGGCGCTTGATGCCGCGCGGGCGGCGTCGGACATCGTGCTGATGGGACGGGACATCGCCCCGGTCGAGGACGCCCTCCGTATCGCGCGGCAATCGGTCCGCCGCATCCGCGAGAACTTCTGGCTGTCGGCGGGTTACAACGTCGTGTCGGTCCCGATCGCGCTGATTGGACTGGCCACCCCCCTGCTGGCGGCGCTGGCGATGTCCATCAGTTCCGTGACCGTGACGCTGAACGCGCTAAGGTTGAAGTGACATGGACGTCCTGATCTTTCTCGTGCCGGTTTCCCTTGGTCTGGGCCTTTTGGGTCTGGGGGCCTTTGTCTGGACGCTCCGGCACCGGCAATACGAGGACCCCAAGGGCGACGCCGCGCGCATCCTGTCGGATCGGTGGGACGACCACCCTGCCCCGGTCGAGGACCGTCCCCCCCGCAAGAAAGGCGACCATGCGGGGCCAATGTCGGGGGACCGGGGCTAGGCCGAACGGGGGCGTGCCTCTGGCATTCGATGCGGTCTTGTCTATCTTTCCTGCCAGGAGGATCCCCATGCCCAAGCTCATCCGCCTTTACATCGTCAGCATCCTCATCGGCTTTGGCCTGTCTGTGGCCTTCGTGGCGCTGCTCGTCGGGCTCGACGTGGCGGGCCTGCGGCATCTGGTGCTGGACACCGATGGGGGGTGGCTCGGCGGCGTGATGCTGGTGATGTTCAACGGCATCGTCTTTGCCGGGGCGCAATTCGGTATCGCCATCATGCGCCTGGGGTCGGACAACGACGAAGCGTCGGGCGGCGGGATGCAGCCGGCGCTGCGTCCGGTTCCGGTCGTGGTCCGCCGCGGCCCGCCGCGCCGCTGACGGCGGCGGACCGGGCCGCAGGTCGCCTCAGCGTCGGGTCACTCCAGCCCCATCACGAAATCGGCGCAGCGGCTGCCCAGCATGAGGGCGGGCGCCGTGGTGTTGCCCGCGTTGATGTTGGGGCAGGCGCTCATGTCGGCGACGCGAAGCCCTTCGATCCCCCTCACCCGCATCCGTGCATCCAGCACCGCCATCGGGTCACCATCCGCCCCCATCCGCGCGGTCGAGGCCGGGTGGTAGTTGGTCTTGACCATCTTGCGGCAATGGGCGGCCAGGCTCTCGTCATCGAGCCGGGCCGGATCGGGGAACTTGATCTCCCGGATGCGGCTCTTCAGCGGCTCGGCCCCGAAGGCCTGCAGAAAGAAGCGCTGGCCTTCGACCATCTGGCGCATGTCCTCGGGGTCCTTGAGGAGGTTGGGGGAGACGATCGGCTTGTCCGCCGGATTGGCCGAGCGAAGCTTGACCCAGCCGCGCGAGCGGGGCTTCACCACCACGGTCGTGATGGTCATGCCATGGGTGTTCTTCATCATCTTGAGAAGGTCGCGGTCCAGATACACGATCGGCACGCAGAAGGCCTGGATCGTGGGCTCGGCCGTGGGGTCCGACGGGTTGACGAAGGCCCCCGCCTCCACCCCCGCCGAGGTGATCACCCCGGTGCCGAAGATCTTGAAGTGGAGGCCGTGCTTGATCATGCGCCAGCCTTCGCCTTGCCCGTAATAGCCGTACTTGCCATTCGCGGTGGCGATGATCGGCACCTCCGGGTGGTCGACCAGGTTCTGGCCGACGCCGGGCGCATCCTGCAGCACGGGCAGGCCATGCTCGCGCAGATGGTCGGCGGGACCGACGCCCGACAGCATCAGGAGCTTGGGGGTAATGAGAGCGCCCGCCGCGAGGACGACCTCGCCACGCGCGTAGCTTTTCTGCTCCTGACCCGCCTTGTCGCGCCAGACCACGCCCACGGCGCGACCCTGCTCGATCAGGACGCGCTCGGCCCGTGCTTCCAGCTTGAGGGTCAGGCGCGGGTCCTTTTCCAGAGGCGCGATGAAGGCGTAGGCGGCCGAGGAGCGCTTGCCGTGCCGGTTCATGAACTGGTAGAAGCCGACCCCCCGCTGGGACGTGCCGTTGAAGTCGGGGTTGTAGGGCTCGCCCATGCCCTGCACCGCCTGCACGAACCAGCGCGAGATCTGGTCGATATGGCCGGGGTCCGACACCTGCAACGGCCCATCGACGTTGTGGAAGTCGTCGTACAGGCGGTTGTTGTCCTCCATCCGGCGCATGTGGCGGAGAACGGCGGACCACGACCAGTCCGCGCCGTCGTTGTTGCCCCGCAGGACGTCGTTCCACTCCTCGTAGTCCGACGGGCGGCCGCGCATGTAGACCTGCGCGTTCACGCTCGTGCCGCCGCCCAGCACGTTGCCCTGCGGGATGTCGTGGGCGCGGCCGCCCAGGTGATCCTGCGGCGGCGTCGTGTGGTAATGCATGAACTTGCTGCCGTTGATCATCTTGAAGATGCCCGGCGGCATGTCGAGCAGCGGGTGGCGGTGCGAGTAGCCCCCTTCGAGCAGCAGCACCCGGTGCCCGCCCGGGTTCACCAGCCGCGCGGCGGCGACGCAGCCTGCCGCGCCCCCGCCCACGACGATGTAGTCGTATTCGTCACGTGCCATGATCGGTCTTTCCTGCGGGCCCGTCAGGGGCCTTCGAATGTGCCTCGGACGTACTCCCAGGCGGCGTTGAGATGGGACGCGAGCGCCGCCTCGGCGGCATCGGGGTCGCGGTCCTGGATGGCCGCGAAGATGTCGCGATGCCGAAGGAAGTTCACGCGGTTGCGCTCGGGCGACCGGGGCATCTTCACCCAATGCTCGGCCAGCCAGGCGGTGAAGGCCCGATGCACCGCCGGAAGGATCGGGTTGCGCGGCACGTCGTAGAGAACCGCATGGAAGGCCACGTCGGTGGCATAGAACAACTCGCTGTTGTCGATCGCCGCCTCGTTCGCCGCCAGCGCGCGGGCGAGTGCGGCGATGTCGTCCTTGCGGGCCTGAAGGGCGGCATGCCGGACAAGGGCCCCTTCCAGCAGGATGCGCGTGTCGTAAAGGTTCTTGACCCCTACCGAGTCGCGCAGCAGGTGCCCCACGACCCCCCCGGCGGCGGCCAGCGCCGCGTCCACGCCGGGACGGCGCACGACGGGCCGGTAGCGGGGGCGGCTTTCGAGGAGGCCCTTGCTGGCCAGTCGGGCCACGGCCTCTCGCACGACGGTGCGGCTCACCCCGTAGGTGTCTATCAAATCCCGCTCGGGCGGCAGATGGGCGCCGTCGGCCAGCGATCCCGACACGATGCGGGCCTCGATCTCCCGGACTACCGCATCGGCTGCCCGTAGTCCGGTGCGCAAGGCGAAGGTTTCGTCTGTCATGCAGGCCAGCCCCACAAAGTCTGGTATGACTATACTCATGCAAGGTTCCGACGCAAACACAAGTTGTAGCGCTGGACAGCTCAGCTAGTTCTCGCCTTTCCGTTTATCTGCGTGATTCACCTCTTGACCTGGAGACGAGTTTGCGCCCTCATGGCGCAAATTTGGTCATACCAAAGGCGATGCACTCGTGCTTGATGATCTCCGCTCCATGCTTTCCGAGGCGCGGCCCTTCGAGGCCCGCATGTTCATCGACGGCGAATGGCGCGATCCCGCGGGGCTGTCCGTGGATCAGGTCGAGGATCCGGCCACTGGCCGCATGATCGCGACGACCCCCGCCGGAACCCGCGCCCATGCCGAAGAGGCCTTGGCCGCCGCACGCACCGCGCAACCCGCTTGGGCCAGGATTCCCGCCGTGGAGCGGGCCCGGGCCGTGCTGGCCCTGGCCGACGCCGTTCATGCCGAGACCGAGACCTTGGCGCGCATCGTCGTGGCCGAACAAGGCAAGCCCATCGGGCAGGCCCGCGGCGAGATCGGGGCGACCGAGACGTTCCTGCGCTATGCCGCCGAATGGGCACGGCGGATCGAAGGGGAGATCCTCCCCTCGGATGCGGAGAACGAGGAGATCTGGATCCGTCGCCTGCCCCATGGGGTCGTGGCGGGGCTCACGGCCTGGAATTACCCCTCGGCGCTCGCGACCCGCAAGCTCGGGCCCGCGCTGGTGGCGGGGAACACCTTCGTCCTCAAGGCGCACGAGTTCACGCCGTTGTCGGGCCTCGCGCTTGCCGCGTTGGCCGAGCGGGTCGGGCTGCCCAGGGGCGTGTTCAACGTCGTGACCGGCGACGGGCGCAACGTGGGCGCCGCGCTCGTCGAGGGCGCCGACATGACCACCATGACGGGGTCCACCCGGGCGGGACGCGAGATCTACGCGACCGGCGCCAAGGGCATCAAGAACCTGCGGCTGGAACTGGGCGGCAAGGCCCCCTTCATCGTCATGGAGGATGCGGACCTGACCCGTGCGGTGGACGCCGCCGTCGCTGCCCGGTTCACCAACTGCGGCCAGATCTGCACCTGCAACGAGCGGATGTACCTCCATGAGGCCATCGCGGACGAGTTCCTGGCGCGTTTCGTCGAGAAGTCGAAGGCGCTGAGCATCGGCCCCGGCATGGACGACCCGGACCTCGGGCCCAAGATCTCGGGCGGCGAGGTGGAAAAGGTCGAGGCGATGACCCTGGCCTCCATCGAGGCGGGGGCCGAGGTGCTGCTGCGTGGCGGGCCGCTGACGGAGGGCCGTTTCGAGCACGGGCATTTCATGGCGCCGACGGTGCTGGAGGTGCGGTCGAACGACGTGCCGGTGATGAAGGACGAGGTCTTTGGCCCCGTCGTCGCCGCCAAGCGCGTTGGCTCCTACGAGGAAGCCTTGGGTTACGCCAACGATTCGGCCTACGGGCTCTCGGCCTATGTCTGGTCGGCGAATCTGCGCCGCGTGTTCCAGGCGGCCGAGGGGCTCCACTTCGGCGAGATCTACTGCAACCGCACCAACGGTGAGCTGGTGCAGGGCTTCCACACCGGCTGGGGCCTGTCGGGCCTGGGTGGCGAGGACGGCAAATGGGGCTTCGACGGATATCTCCGCAAGAAGACCATGTACGTGAACTGGGCCTGACAACGGGCCCGAGAGGAATGCCGCCGGAGAAGGCGGCGCATTTTGGGAGGAATGCCATGAAGAGACGTTTCCTGCTTGGGGCCTCGGCGCTGGTTGCCGCGCTGGCCGTGACCGGCGTGGCGCAGGCGCAAGGCCTGCCGCCGCTGGAGCAGAAGGACAGCTATACCGTCGGCTTCGCCCAAAGCGAGTCCAACAACCCCTGGCGGATCGCCGAGACCAAGTCCTTCCAGGACACCGCCGAAAGCTGCGGCTGGAACCTGATCGTCACCGACGCGGGCGGCTCGGCCGCCAAGCAGGTCGCGGACGTGGATTCGATGATCGCGCAGGGTATCGACGTGCTGTTCCTGCCGCCCCGCGAGGAAAGCCCGCTGATCCCCGCCGTGATGCGCGCCCAGGCCGCCGGCATCCCCACCTTCCTGGTGGACCGTTCGGTGGATGAGGCCGTGGCCCAGGCCGGCACGCACTATGTGGCCTTCCTTGGCTCCGACTTCGTGGACCAGGGCCGCCGCGCCGCCGAGTACATGATCGAGAACTTCGAGGGCGAGCAGGGCCTCATCATCCAGCTCGAAGGCACCACGGGCTCCTCGCCCGCCAACGACCGCAAGTCAGGCTTCGACGAGGCCATCGCCGGCAACGAGAAGTTCCAGATCCTCGAGTCCCGCACGGGCGACTTTGCCCGCGACGAGGGCCGCCGCGTGATGGAAACGTTGCTCCAGGCGCATCCCGAGGTGAACATCGTCTACGCCCACAACGACGAGATGGCGATCGGCGCGATCCAGGCGCTGGAAGCTGCCGGCCGCAAGCCCGGCGAGGACGTGTTCGTCTACTCGATCGACGGCACCCGCGACGCGCTGCAGGCGATCATCGACGGCAAGATGGAAGTCACCGTCGAGTCCTCGCCTTTCTTCGGCCCGCTCGCCTGCGAGACGATGAAGCGCTATGCCGCCGGCGAGACGATCGAGCCCTGGGTGAAGGTGGAGGACCGCATCTTCACCGCCGAGAACGCCGCCGAGCACATCGGCGAGGCCTACTGAGCCGCCGGGTCCCCGCGCCCGCGTGGGAACTTCCTTCCTTCAGGCGCCATCCTCGGGTGGCGCCTGATCGTCCTGAAAGGTCGCCCCGATGACCGAACCCCTCCTCCAGATGACCGGCATCCAGAAAGCCTTTGCGGGCATTCCGGCGTTGCGCGAGGCAAGCTTGCGCATCCTGCCGGGCGAGGTGCACGCCTTGGTCGGCCAGAACGGCGCGGGCAAATCGACCCTCATCAAGATCCTGACCGGTGTGTACCGCCGCGATGCGGGCGAGGTGCTGTGGCAGGGCCGCCCCGTGGACCTGAGGTCGCCGCGCGACGCGCAGGGCGTGGGCATCGCGACCATCTACCAGGAACTCACGCTGGTCCCGCAGCGGACCGTGACCGAGAACATCGTGCTGGGCTACGAGCCTCGCACCCGCTGGGGCGCCATCGACTGGCGCGCCGCCGACGCCCGCGCCCGCGAGGTGCTCTCCCGCTTCGGGATCGAGCTGGACCTGCACCGGGCGCTGGGCTCCTATCCCACCGCGATCCAGCAGCTCGTGGCCATCGGGCGCGCGGCCTCCATGGAGGCCAAGCTCCTCATTATGGACGAGCCGACATCCTCGCTTGATGAGCGCGAGGTGGAGACGTTGTTCGGCGTGATGCGCGCGCTCAAGGCGCGCGGAACCTCGATCCTTTATGTCAGCCACTTTCTCGACGAGCTGTTCGCGGTCTGCGATGGCGTCACCATCATGCGCGACGGCCGCACGGTGGGCGAGACGCGGATTGCGGACACCAGCAAGCTCGACCTTATCGCCGGAATGCTGGGCCGCGACCCGGACGAGATCCGGGCGGCGGGCCGCACGCAGCTTTCCACCGACCAGACGCATGCCGGCCCGGTGTTCCTTGAGGCCAAGGGCCTGTCCTCGGACCGCCGCCTGCGCAGGCTCGACCTCGAGGTGCGCGCCGGAGAGATCGTGGGCCTTGCCGGTCTTCTGGGCTCGGGCCGCACGGAGTCCGCACGCGCGATCTTCGGGATGGACAAGGTTACGGGCGGCACGCTGCGAGTCGGAGGGCGCGACGTGCGCCTGTCCTCCCCCCGGGACGCCATCGACGCGGGCATCGCCTTCCTGACCGAGGACCGCAAGGTCGAGGGGATCATCCCCGACCTGTCGGTGCGCGAGAACCTGACCCTCGCCCTCCTGCCCCGCCTGTCCAAGATGGGCATAGTGGACGAAGCGCGTGAACGGCAAATCGTGCAGGGCTTCATCAAGGCGCTGGGCATTCGCACCGCCGACATGGACCAGCCCATCCGGGAACTGTCCGGTGGCAACCAGCAGAAGGTGCTGCTCGGCCGCTGGCTGGCGCTGGAACCCAAGCTCCTCATCCTCGACGAGCCCACGCGCGGCGTGGACGTGGGCGCCAAGCTCGAGATCCAGTCGATCATCGCCAAGCACGTCGAACAGGGCTGCGCCGTGCTCCTCATCTCTTCGGAGTTCGAGGAGTTGATTGAGGGCGCGCACAACATCGTCGTGCTCCAGGAGGGGCGGTCGGTGCGGAAGCTGAACAACCCGGGCGTGACCGAGGCCTCGCTGATCCACGCCATCGCCGAGCCGCCGGACACCCCGCATGTGGAGGCCGCCGAATGAGTGAGCCAAGCAGCCTGACCGGGCGCGGCCTGGGCGGCGTGGGCGAAGCCCCCGCCCCGCGCCGGTCGCGCGTGAACCGCCGCTTCCTCGGCCTCGTGGTGGCGCTGGCGGCGCTGATCCTCCTCAACGTCCTGCTGACGCCGAACTTCCTCGCCGTGCAGACTCTCGCGGTGAACGTAAGCCAGGTGTCCACGGTCGCCATCGTGGCGCTGGGCATGACGCTCGTGATCGCGACCGGAGGCGTGGACCTGTCAGTCGGCGCGGTCATGGCCGTGTCCGGCGCGCTGGCCCCGCTCATCTTCGGGAGCGCCTGGGGCCTCGCCAATCCGGGCCTGGGTCTTCTGGCGGCGATCGTGCTGCCGCTGCTGGTCGCCATGTGCTGCGGGCTGTTCAACGGAACGCTCGTAAGCTTCCTGGGCGTCCAGCCCATCATCGCCACGCTGATCCTGTTCATCTCGGGCCGCGGCGTCGCGCAGGTGCTGACGAACGGCAACCTCCAGACCTTCTCGAACCCGAGCTTCACCTGGCTGGGCACGGGCCGCATCCTCGGCCTGCCGGTGCAAGGCTGGATCGCGATCCTCCTGACGTTGGTCGTGGCGCTGATCGTCCGGAAGACGATCTACGGCCGCTACCTGCTGTCCGTGGGCGGCAATGAGCGGGCGGCGGCGCTGGCAGGGACGCCCGTCGCCAAGGTCAAGATCGCGACCTATGCCATCGCCTCGACCTTTGCGGGCCTTGCCGGGCTGATCGACGTCGCCATCAACTCGGCGTCCGACGCCGCGCGCGTGGGCAACCTGATGGAACTCGACGCCATCGCCGCGGCCGTGGTGGGGGGCGCCGCGCTCTCGGGCGGTCGCGCGCCGATCCTCGGGACGCTCCTGGGCGCCATCTTCATCCAGCTCGTGGGCTATACGCTGATCGCGAACGGCGTGCCCGACGAGGCCACCTTCATCGTGACGGCCGCGATCATCGTCATCGCCGTCTATCTCCAGGACAGCCGGAGGCGCACATGACCACCGCCCCCCTCGATCTCAACCTTCGCCGCTACATGCGCCCGCTGGGCGGGGGCACGCACCTGACGGTCTGGGTGGCGCTCGCGCTCCTGATCCTGCTGGGATACCTGCGCTACGACAACTTCCTGTCGGCCTACAACATCAGCTCGTTCCTGGGGTACAACTCCATGTTCGTGCTGATCTCGGTGGGGATGTGCCTCGTCATCATGACGGGGGGCATCGACCTTTCGGTGGGGGCGGTCGCGGCGCTGGCCAGCGTGACCGCGGCGCTCCTGAGTCCCCTGGGCCTGCTCGTGGCATTGCCGGCGGGGATGCTGACGGGCCTCGTGGCGGGCGCGATCAACGCCGGGCTGATCGTCGGCCTGCGGCTGCCGCCGTTCATGGCGACGCTGGCCACCATGCTGGCGGCGCGGGGAACCTCGCTGGTGGTGTCGGACCGGCAGGCGGTGTCGGTGGACTGGAGCTCGGACTTCACCGCGCTCGGCATGAACAAGATCGCATCGATCCTGCCCTGGACCATCGTGGTGGCCATCCTTGTTGTGGTCGTGGCGTGGTACATCTTGGAGAAGACCTCGCTGGGCCGCACTGTCCTGGCGGTCGGCGGCAACGCCGAGGCCGCGCACCTCATGGGGCTCAAGACCTCGCGCGCGCTGATCTTCGTCTACCTGTTCTCGGGCGCCTGCGCGGGGCTCGCGGGGGTGTTCCTTGCCTCGGGCTATGGCGCGGGGCAGCCCCTGGAGGGGCAGGGCTGGGAACTGGCCGCCATCGCCGCCGTGGTCGTGGGGGGCACTCTCCTAACCGGGGGCATGGGGTCGGTTCCGGCGACGGTGGCCGGGGCGCTGCTGTTCGGCCTTGTCTTCAACCTCCTCAACTTCGAGAACGGGCTTGGGGTCATCTCGCTGTCGGCCTACTGGCAATCGGTGATCCGAGGGGCTTTCCTTCTTGTCGTCATCCTCCTGCAGGTGCGGTTGGCCCGTCCTGCCGCAGCCAAGGCCTGACCGTCCATGACCCGAACCATCGTCGACCTCCAGGCTCGCCTGTTCCGCGTCCCGCTGGACGAGGTCATGTCCGACGCCAAGCACGGTGACCACACGCATTTCGAACTCGTCACGGTGACGATCTGCGACTCCGAGGGGCTGGAAGGGACCGGCTACACCTATACCGGCGGCTTCGGCGGGCGGGCGATCCTGGCCATGGTCAACCACGACCTGCGTCCCTTCCTGCTGGGCAAGGACCCCTCGCAGATCGAGGCGCTTTATGACGGGATGCAGTGGCGGGTCCACTACGTCGCGCGGGGCGGCATCGCGAGCTTCGCCATCTCGGCCGTGGACATCGCGCTCTGGGACATCAGGGGCAGGGCCGAGGGGCAGCCGCTCTGGCGCATGGCCGGGGGCGCGTCGAACCGCTCCAAGGTGTATCGCGGCGCCATCGACCTGAACTTCCCCTATGAGAAGCTCATGGACAACGTGCGGGGCTACATCGCCGAAGGCTTCGAGGCGGTGAAGATCAAGGTCGGGCAACCCAATCTGGCCGACGACGTCCGTCGCGCCGAGGGCGTGCGCGAGATCCTGGGACCCGACCGCATCTTTGCCGTCGACGCGAACTACTCGCTGTCCGTGCCGCAGGCCATCGAGGCCGCGAATGCCTTCAAGCCGCTGAACCTCTTGTGGTTCGAGGAGCCGACGATCCCCGACGACTACCAGGGCTATGCCCGGATCGCGGATGCGACCGGCGTGCCGCTGGCGATGGGCGAGAACCTCCACACGATCCACGAGTTCGAATACGCCGTGGATCAGGCCAAGCTGTCCTTCCTGCAACCCGACGCCTCAAACTGCGGCGGGGTCACCGGCTTCCTGCGCGTCGCGCATTTGTGCGCCCAGCACGGCATCCCCGTCTGCTCGCACGGGATGCAGGAACTCCATGTGAGCCTTGTGGGCGCGCAGCCCAACGCGGGCTGGGTCGAGGTCCACAGCTTCCCCATCGATCGCTACACGACGCGCCCTCTCGTCCACGAAGGGCTGCACGCGGTCGCCCCCGACACCCCCGGAACCGGCGTCGTCTTTGCCTGGGAGCGTCTCGCGCCCTACGCCATCCACGCCTGACAGGAGAACAACCATGACCATCCAGGCGGCCTTCTACACCGGCCACAAGACCTTCACCCTTGAGCAGAAGGACGCCCCTGCCCCCGGTCCGGGCGAGGTCCAGCTCGACGTGGCCTATGTCGGCATCTGCGGCACCGACATGCACGTCTTCCATGGCAACATGGACGCCCGCGTCGGCAACCATCGCGTGATCGGCCACGAGATGTCGGGCACCGTCGCCCAAGTCGGCGAAGGGGTCGAGGGCTTCGCGCCCGGCGATCTTGTCGTCGTGCGCCCGCTCGCCCATTGCGGCGAATGCCCGGCCTGCCAGGCGGGCTACACCCATATCTGCCACAAGCTGAAGTTCCTGGGCCTCGACACCGATGGCGCGCTTCAGGAGAAGTGGAACGTCCCCGCACACACGCTGCACAAGCTGCCTCAGGGCATGTCGCTGGAAACGGCCGCGATGATCGAGCCGCTGGCCGTGGCCGTCCATGACATCCGCCGCGCCCGCCTTCAGGCCGGGGAAACGGCGCTGGTCATCGGCGGCGGCCCCATCGGCATGCTGATCGCCATGGTGGCGAAGCATGTGGGCGCCAACGTCATCCTCTCCGAGATCAACCCCAACCGCCTCAAGATGGCGGCCGAGATGGGCTTCACCGGCCTCAACCCGCGCGAGGGCGACGTGGCCGCGCAGGTGACCGAGATCACCGGGACCAAGGGCGCGGACGTGGTGTTCGAGGTTTCAGGCACGCAGCCCGGCGTGGACCTGATGACCGCCGCCGCCGCGACGCGGGGCCGGATCTGCATGGTCGCGATCCATGCGCAAAAGGCGCAGGTGGACCTGTTCCGCTTTTTCTGGCGCGAGCTGGAGATGGTCGGCGCCCGGGTCTACGAGGCCGTGGACTACGATCAAGCCATCCAGATGATTGCGGACGGGCTGGACGTGAACCGCCTCATCACCGACCGGCATCCGCTGGCTGCCGTCCAGCAGGCCTTCGAGGCGCTGGAAGGGAATGCGACGGCCATGAAGACCCTGATCAAGATCGGAGAGACGGCGTGAGCACCCTGTTCGACCTTACCGGCAAGACCGCCCTTGTCACTGGCGCGCGGCGCGGCATCGGCGCGGGCATGGCGCTCGCGCTGGCCGAGGCCGGGGCAGACATCATCGGCGTCTCGGCCCAGATGGAGGCCGACGGCGGCGACGTGGGCGAGAAGATCCGCACCATGGGCCGCCGTTTCGAAGGGCACGCCGTCAACTTCGCCGACCGGCAGGCGCTCAAGGCCTTTGCCGAACGGATGGAGCAGGCGCCCATCGACATCCTCATCAACAACGCCGGCACCATCAAGCGCCAGCCCGCCGCCGAGCACCCGGAGGAGTGGTGGGACGAGGTCATCGAGACCAACCTGTCGGCCCAGTTCCTGCTCACCCAAGCCGTGGGCCGGGGCATGATCGCGCGGGGCAAGGGCGGGAAAATCATCTTCACGGCCTCGCTCCTCACCTTCCAGGGCGGGATCAACGTGCCGGGCTATGCGGCCTCCAAGGGCGGGATCGGCCAGCTCACCATGGCCTTTGCCAACGAGTGGGCGTCCAAGGGGATCAACGTCAACGCCATCGCGCCGGGCTACATCGCCACCGACAACACCGAAGCCCTCAGGGCCGATGCGGACCGGTCTGCCTCCATCCTGGGCCGCATCCCGGCAGGCCGCTGGGGCACGCCCGAGGACTTCGGCGGCCCGGCGGTGTTCCTGGCCTCCAAGGCGTCCGACTATGTCAGCGGCACGATCCTGACGGTGGACGGAGGCTGGATGGGGCGCTGAACGCCCCACTACGAGCAATGACCAAGACTGGCGACAGGGCAACCTGCCGCCAGTTTCGTTTCAGGGGGTGCGTTTACCACACGGACAGGCGAGCCTGGACATGACAAAGTCCGGCACCCGTTCGGGCCCGGCCAAGGCAATCATTCGGGGAAATGGTCGGAGTGAGAGGATTCGAACCTCCGACCCCCTGCTCCCGAAGCAGGTGCGCTACCAGGCTGCGCTACACTCCGACGAGGCGCGAGGTATCCCGCGCGCGCGCGCTTTGCAACCCCCGATCCGCCCGCTCATTCGCCGGGCGCGAGGCCCCGGAAGTCTCCGCGTGTCCGCAGGCCGAGGATCCGCTGGAGGGCGTAGGGGCGTGGCGCGGTACCCGTCTCGGGCCGCATCCGCGTGCTGAGGACGGGCTGGTTGGCCGAGGCGCCGGGCGTGTCCTCGCGCAGGACGATGTACAGGCCCGAGGCGATGATGATGCCTGCCCCGATGGCTGTGGTCCCGTCGATGGTTTCACCAAAGAGGAGGTAGCCATAGAACGCCGCGAACAGGATCTGGACATACTGCATGGGTGCCACGACGACCGCCACACCGGCCTTGTAGGCTGCGATGATGACGACCCCCGCCACCCATCCTAGGCAGGCCTGGATCGCAATCAGGCCCAGATGCTCGGCCTCGAGCGGGATGTAGACCGAGGGCAGGACGAGCGAGGTGACCGCGAGGTTCGCGAACATCGGATACAGCAGGAGGACGACGGGCCGTTCCTCGGAGCCGACCTTGCGCACGATGATCGAGGCCACCGCCCCGAACACAGCCGCCGAGAGCGCGGCAAGGTGGCCAAGGCCAAGTTCGGCCGAGCCGGGCCGGAGGACCACCATCACGCCCGCCAGCCCCGCCACGACCGCCAGCGCCCGGCGGAGACCAACCTTTTCGCCCAGGACAGGGATGGCGAGGAGCGTGATAAGGAGCGGCTGCGCAAAGGCCAAGGCATAGACCTGCGCCAGGGGCAGCACCGAAAAGGCGTAAAAGGCCGACAGCCCGCAGATCACCGTGGAGGCCGAGCGGAGCGCGATCCAGCCCGGATGGACGGGGCGAAGCGTTCCGGGCCGCGAGTCGCTCATCACCATCCCCATGGCGAGGGGAAACGAGAAAAGCGTGGAAAAGAAGATGAGCTGGAAGGGCGAGTAATCCTCGCCCAACTGTTTCACGAGGGCATCGCTGGTCGCGTAGATGCCGAAGGCCAGGAGCGACAGCAGCGCTCCTTTCCCGTTCTGTGCCATGGGGGTCCTTTAGGACGCGGCCTGTCGCGCCCGAGCCCGCTTTAGGACCCCGAATCAGGACCGGTCAAGATATCCCCAGGCGGATCAGCGCGCGTTTTCCTCAAGCGCTGCAACAATGGCACCGCCCATCTCCGAAGTGCTTACCGCCGCGCCGCCTTGGGCCCCGAGAAGGTCGCTGGTGCGCACGCCTTGGGCCAGCACCTGCTCCACCGCGCGCTCCAGCCGGTCGGCCGCCTCGCCCGCGTCGAAGGAGTAGCGGAGCGCCATGGCGAAGCTCAGGATGCAGGCGATGGGATTGGCTTTGCCCTGCCCGGCGATATCCGGCGCGCTGCCGTGGACGGGCTCGTAGAGCGCCTTGCGACGGCCGGTCTGCGGGTCGGGCGCGCCGAGCGACGCCGAGGGGAGCATGCCGAGCGACCCGGTCAGCATCGCCGCCACGTCCGACAGCATGTCGCCGAACAGGTTGTCGGTGACGATCACGTCGAACTGCTTGGGCGCGCGGACAAGCTGCATGCCGCCCGCGTCGGCCAGCATGTGCGTGAGCGTTACGTCGGCGAAGCGGTCCTGGTGAACCTGCGTGACGACCTCGTTCCAAAGGACGCCCGAGCGCATCACGTTGCGCTTCTCCATGGAGCAGACGCGCCTCTCGCGGACGCGGGCGAGTTCGAAGGCGACGCTCGCGATGCGCTCGATCTCGTAGGTGTCGTAGACCTGGGTGTCGATGGCGCGGCGCTGGCCGTTGCCGAGGTCGCGGATCTCCTTGGGCTCGCCGAAGTAGACGCCGCCTGTCAGTTCCCGGACGATGAGGATGTCGAGCCCCTCGATCAGCTCGCGCTTGAGCGAGGAAAAGTCGGCCAGCGCGTCGAAGCACTTGGCGGGGCGGAGGTTGGCGAAGAGCTCCAGGTCCTTGCGCAGGCGCAGGAGCCCGGCCTCGGGGCGCACCTCGTAGGGAACCTTGTCCCATTTCGGCCCGCCCACGGCGCCCAGCAGCACGGCGTCGGCCTTCAGCGCCTTGTCCATGGTGGCATCCGAAACGGCCTGCCCATGCGCGTCGTAGGCGCAGCCGCCCACAAGGTCGTCCTCGACCTCGAAAGCCATGCCGTTCGCGTTGAACCACCCGATGACCTTCTTCACCTCTCCCATCACTTCGGGGCCGATGCCGTCGCCGGCGAGGATGAGAAGGTCGTGGGCCATGATGCGCGCTCCGATGGGATGGACGCGGGCGGGCGTAGCCCCGGGTGAACCCGGGGTCAAGCGGGCGCTCTCAGAGCACGAAGGCGTCCGGGTCGAGAGGCGAGGTTAGGCCGAGCAGGAGGATCGACATCTCGGCCCGGCTGTCGCCGTCGAGGTTCATCTCAAGGAGCAGGTTGCTTCCCGTCATGATCTGCCGGATCTCGCCCAAGGCGAAGGTGCCGCCATTGTCGAGCCGGAAGGCGCCGTTGCCCGCAGCCCCGCCGCTGGCGTCGATGGCGGCCAGCAGGATCTGGTCGTCGCGGGCCGAAAAGCCCGCCACCACATCGCGGCCCGCGCCAATGCCGCTATCCACGGCCGCCCGGAAGATGATGCGGTCGAACCCCGCCCCGCACTCGATCCTGTCCGCGCCCATGCCGCCGGTGAGCCGGTCGTCGCCCGTGCTCCCGACCAGCGTATCGCTGCCCGAGCCGCCCTGGAGCACGTCATTGCCTGCGGCCCCGTTCAGACGGTCCTGCCCGGCAAGCCCCGACAGCACGTTGTCCGCCCCGTTGCCCCGGATCGTGTCCCGGCCCGCTCCGCCGGTCGCGTTCTCGATGACAGCCCTGTTGGCGATGGTGAAGCCGCCATGGACATAGCCGCCGTCGGCGCCCCTTGCATGGGACAGGACGCCGCCCCCGCCCGGGGCAAAGGCCAGGGTCGCCGCGCGCAGGTCGATGGTATTGCCATGGTCGCCCCCCACGATGCGGTCGATCCCGCCCGCGTCCCAGATGCAGGAATAGTAGGTGCCGACCTTGTTGGCTGTCGGAAGCAGATAGGTGTCGTTCCCCGTCCGCACGGTCATGTTGGCGCCGTACATCCGCTGCAGCGCCGCGATGTCGAGCGCCATGGGACCGGCCTGATAGCCGTAGACGAGGCTTGGCGACACGCCTGCGGGCCCGGTCGGCCAGCCGTCGTTGTAGCCCATCATCGTGTAAAGGCCCTGGTTCATGGCCAAGTTGCCGAAGTCCCCGAACGCGTCCGTCACGCCGGGAAACCGTGTCGAGCCGCCCCCGTCGTCATGCGGATGCGCAAGACCCACGGCATGTCCGAGTTCGTGGATGAAGGTGCAGAAGTCGTAGCCGCCCCGGACCAGCATGGTCGGGCCGCTCGCAGGGTCGTAGAGCTCCCAGTTGATGGCGACCACGCCCAGCGCCTCGCCGTTGCGGAAGCCCTCGCCCGGAGGATAGGCCAAGCCCAGCGTCCCGTCGCTGCCCAGGTCGGCATCGCTCACGCTGGCCCAGATCAGGTCCGCGGCTCCCTGGGACGAGACCTCCCGGAAATCGAGGTTGCAGACGGACTCGAGGGAGGTCATGGCGGCACGCATGGCGCGCAGTTCCCCTGCAAAGGGGCTGGTGGCCGTGACGGTCATGGAATCGCCGAAGGTGTCGGTCAGCGTCACGTTCTCATCGAAGGCCTGTCCTGCGATGTAGGTGCTGATCACGGTCCTGCCGCCGCCCGAGGACCACTCCCGACCCCAGAGCAGCGCATCGAGCCAGACATTGCCGGTGTTCGGGGTCTGGATGTCGTCTGCTGTGCCGGCCATGCTCGTTTATCCTTGATGGAGCCGCCCGCGCGTCGTGCGAGCGTGGCCAGCGTACCATCCGGAGGCCAGGGCAACCATGACCCGCTCCGGAAGATCGACAACACTTCTGGTAAGTTACAGGAAAACCACCGGTTGCCTCCCTTTGTCAGAGATCGAAGTCGGTGGCCGCCAGGCGTCCAGAAACGTTGAGCAGAAGGATCGCCATTTCGGGCAGCGCGTCGGCGTCGGTGTTCAGTTCAATCAGGAGGTTTGCGCCACTCTGGGTCTGCCGGATCTCCCCGGCCGTGAAGATGCCATCGGCATCCAGTGTGAAGGCCTGGTCCCCCGCCAACCCCTCGTTGGCGTCGATCGCGATGAGCGTGAGGTCGTCCGCGCCCTTCACAAAATCTGTGATGCGGTCGCAGGTCGCCCCCAGGCTGCTGTCCGCAACGCTCAGGAAGGCGAAATCATCCGGGCTCGTGCCTCCCGCCATGCTGTCCTGACCCGCACCGCCGATCAACGAATCGCTCCCGCTGTCACCGATGAGACTGTCGGCGCCCCCTCCTCCCTCAAGGATGTCGGCCCCGCTGCTGCCCCGGATGGCGTTGGCCGCCCCATCCCCGCGCAGACGGTCGTCGTAGGACGAGCCCAGCACCGATTCGACGCCCATGAACCAATCGCCAGCAGCGTCACCGCTGCCTGCGCCCAGCGAGCCATCCAGGGCGAGGGTGACACCCGACCCTGCCCCGGCATAGGTGGCGACGTCCGAGCCGACCCCGCCCCACAGATCGTCCGCCCCTGCGCCACCCATGAGGCTGTCGTTGCCGCGGCCCCCATGGATCATGTCCTCGCCCCGGCCGCCGCGCAGGAGGTCGTTGCCATCGGCGCCCAGCAGGAGGTCGTCCCCCCGCAGGCCGATGAGGGTGTCGTTGCCCGCAAACCCGCTGATCTCGTCCCCCCAGGCGTCGTTGCCGTGGAGCACATCGTTATCGGCACTGCCATTCACGACGCCTTCGCGCGGATCGACGATCTGGTGGAAGATGCCCGTGCCGCTGTCGTCCGGGGCCTGCCAGGCCACCACAAGGCGGCCGTCGGCCAGTGCGGACACGGACAGGTTCCTGGGTTCGGTCGCGCCGGACAGCGGGGTGGTGCTGATCAGGAATGCGCCACCCATGCGACCCCCGAAGGGATCGAACACCTGCCCGCGGATGGAGGGCGTACCGGCGTTGTCGATCCATACCACCACGAAACCCCCGTCGGCCAGCGCCGTGACGTCGGGCAGGATCTGGGCACCGGCTGTCGCCGGGTTGACGACGAAGTCCCACGCGATAGCGGTGCCATAGGGGTCGAAGATGCGGGCCCGGATGTCGGGAGCCCTGTTGGGATAAGGGCTCGAACTCGTCTCCCACGTCACCACGAAGCCGCCGCCTGTCAGGCCGGTGACCTTTGGCATCGCGGGGTTTCCACCCAGCGATGTCATGTTGACCTGGAATTCGCCAAGGTCGTAGGGGCTGCCGTCGGCCTGGAAGACCCGCGCCTCGACCCGGCCAAGGTTCTCGTCGATCCAGGTCGCCACGAAGCCCCCCAGAGCCAGTTCGGCCAGATCGGCCCGGCCCTGGAACCCGAGCGTGACGGCGTTCACCGCGGAATCCCCACCCACCAGGGCACCCGCGGCGTCGTAGCGGCGCGCGAACAGGTCGCCGCTCGATTCATGCACGGTCATGAAGCCCGACCCGAGCCGCATCAGGACAGGTTCCGCGGCCGAGGCGCTGCGCGAGACGTCCAGGGGAAGGGCGGCGGCGAGGGTACCGGTCGCGTCATAACGGAAACCCAGCACGTCGCGATCGCCTGTCACGGCCTCCACCCCGACGACAACGACGAAGCCCCCGCCGGACAGGGTGGTGACGGTGGGATTGATCACGGGCCCCGAGGCGGGAACGAGCCCCTCGGCCCCAATGGGCGTGCCGGCCGCGTCAAAGCGCTGGAAGCGGGCGGCGGACACCAGGGGGTTTGCAAGGTCCAACCAGGTCAGGACATAGCCGCCGTCCGCCAATGCCGTCACGTCCGGGCGGGACTGATCCCCGACCATCGTGAGATTCGCCTGAACCTCGGGCCCCCATCTGCGGACCGCCATCATTCCCCCTGCGCCAAGCCGCGCTGCCAGTGTCCGTCAAAGAATTGCAAAGCTGAGCTAACAAGGGGTTAAAATGGGGCCATGCCACAGGTCCGGCACGGCCTTGTCGCCCCCACTGCTATCCCGAGGCGCTAGCGATCGAGGTCGACCCAGACCAGGCGATGGGCGCCGGCTGCCTCGACGGCGGGGGTCAGGGGATCGTCGGGCCTGGGCCATACCACGCCCGAACCGGTGACGCGCCAGCGTCGCGCAGGAAGGACATACGAGACGCGGAGATTGCCGGGGCCGTCGATCTCGGGCCAGTCCACCGTATCGAGAGCCGGGTTCCCTGCCTGCCCTGCGCCGCTTGCGATTCTGGCCCCCTCGCTCTCGGGGCGTGGGTCCTGCAGGCGGGCGTCGGCCAGAAGAGCGGCCATGTCGGCCCGAAGCCCCTCGCTGTCCACCGGATCCAGATTGGCGTTCCCCAGGAGGACGGCATCCGGGGGGACGGGCCCCCAAACCCCATCGAGGACAAGCCGCCACAGCGCCAACTCGTCGGCATTGCGCAGACCGTTCATGTCCTCGGGTCCATCGAAGACCGGAGACGCGCCCGACCAGGCGAGCACCGTGAGGACGCCGTCGGGAGCGACGACCGGCACGATCCAGTGACCGGTCGAAGAGAGGCGTTGCGCGGCCTGCGCCTCGGCCGAAGGAAAGGGCTGGCCATCACGGCGGGGGAGCCGCGCGCCGGGCAGATCGCGCCACAGCAGGCCGGACAGGTCCGTCACTTCGCCCAGGGGCCAGCGCGACAGGAGCGCCATGCCTCCTTCTCCCATGAAGCGGCCATAGCCTTGGGCATCCCGAGCCTCGCCGAGCCGGCCGTTCCCGTCGAGGTCGAGCCCGGACGGCAACCCGGCATTCGGAGCGAGCGCCAGACGGTAGGGGTAGTCCAGCGCGTCCTCGGCAAGCCGCTCGGCCAAGGCGGTCAGGGCGGCCCCGTCGCAGTCCCAGTCCATGTCGGTCAGCAGGAGGATGTCGGGACGAAGTTCGGCCAGCACCGCGGCCACCCCGTCGACCCCCTCGTCCTTGTCGCGAACGATGTCGCGCAGCAGCAGGCCGGGTCCGTCGCGGCTCAGGTCGGCGCCCCAGGTCGCGATCCGCACCGGCTCGGCCACGAGTAGGTTGGGGGCGAGGGCCAGGGCGGCCGAGATCAGCGTCAGGCGGCCTGCGGCAGCCCCTCTCCGCGCCGCATGCGGGCGCGATGGACGGCAATCATCCAGGCCAGACGGTTCAGCGCGAGCCCCCGCATCGCAAGGCTTGAGGGAATGAAGGCCCATGCCATCACCATCCAGACCAGGGCCGAAGGCTCCCTCAGGGCCAGGCCATCGAAGGGGCCGGACAGGAGATCCGCGACCAGTGGAGCCAAGATTGGCAGCAAGAGACCTAAGACGAGGTTAACCTGCGCATCACGTTGCAGCCGCCCGACGACGTCGCCCCCGGCCGTGGGGTCGAACTGAGGCAGGTTGATCCAGACATTGAAGGCTGTCCGACCCGGCCAGTTCCGCAAGCGGACGACACAGGCGAAGATCAGGACCATCGTCAGGGACAGGCTGTAGGCCACCGCGGCGGCGGCGCAGACGCTTCTCCTGAGACCGGCGGACGTGCCGGCGGGCAGCGTGTCCACCAGCAGTCGCACGGGAGACCACGGAAAGTAGAGGACTTCGCCCCAGGTCCGACACAGCCCCTGGATCCAGGAGGCCAGGAAACCGCTTGCCGGGAAAGGCCTCAGGAGAACGCAGGTCAGCAGAACGGCCAGGGCGAGCGAGGCAAAGCGGATGCGGTTGTAGGGCCTGGCATCGCGGAATTCGACGATGCTGGGCGCTTGGGCCACATACTCGCTGAACGTGAACAGACCCGCCATGACGGCGAACAGCGCCACAAGCTGCGCCGTCCCACTGGGACCATGCCCAAGGGTCAGGTGGGGCCAAGCCACCAGCACAGCTATGACGCCAGCACGCAGCACCGCTGCCGGTGCGCGCGAACTCACGATGCGCAACATCGTTCCCTGCCCCCGGACGCGGCCCTATGAACGTGTTCCCTGCACGTCCTTTGGGACCATGACCGCCAGTATGCGGCGGCGCGCCTAACTTCTGCCTACATGATGAAGGGGCTCATCATCGATCGCAACAGCCATTCAACTTATGGTTGCTGAATCAAGCACATGGCAGTGAGATTAACCAAGGCCGTGGCAAGGTTGTCACTGACTGTAGACAATATTCGCGTCGGCGGAGGCTCGCGCATGGCGCGCCTCCGCCACAGACGACGAGTCACACCCAGGGACGGGCCTGCGCCAACTGAGTCTCGAAACTCGCGATAGCACCGGCCTTTTCCATGGTCAGACCAATATCGTCGAGGCCATTGAGCAGGCAGTGCTTGCGGAAGGGGTCGATCTCGAACCGAATCACCTGCCCGTCGGATAGGGTGAGGGTCTGCGCCTCCAGGTCCACTTCGATCCGGGCGTTCGCACCCTTCTCGGCATCCTTCATGCACAGGTCCCGCTCGGCTTCGGGCAGGACGATCGGCAGGATGCCGTTCTTGAAGCAGTTGTTGAAGAAGATGTCCGCGAAGGACGTGGAGATCACGCAACGGATGCCGAAGTCGGCGAGCGCCCAAGGCGCGTGTTCGCGGGACGAGCCGCAGCCGAAGTTGTCGCCCGCAACCAGGATCGTGGCGGCGCGGTAGGCGGGCTTGTTCAGCACGAAGTCCGCGACCTCGGTGCCGTCCTGGTTGAAGCGCATCTCGTCGAACAGGTTCTTCCCCAGGCCCGACCGCTTGATGGTCTTCAGGAACTGCTTGGGGATGATCATGTCCGTGTCGATGTTGACGAGCGGCATGGGCGCGGCGATGCCGCTGAGGGTGGTGAACTTGTCCATGGTCCCGTCTCCTCTCAGGCCAGTTCCGGCTCTTGGGCCATCAGCTCGCGCACGTCGGTCAGGTGACCGGTGAGCGCCGCCGCCGCCGCCATCGCGGGCGAGGCAAGGTGCGTGCGGCCGCCGCGGCCCTGACGGCCTTCGAAGTTGCGGTTCGACGTGGACACGCAACGCTCGCCCGGCGCAAGCTGGTCGGGGTTCATGGCGAGGCACATGGAGCAGCCCGCGAGGCGCCATTCGAAGCCCGCGTCGATGAAGATCTGGGCCAGCCCCTCCTCCTCGGCCTGGGCACGCACGAGGCCCGAGCCCGGCACGACCATGGCGCGCAGGCCATCCTTGATCTTCTTGCCCTTCAGGATCGCGGCGGCGGCGCGCAGATCCTCGATCCGGCCATTGGTGCAGGAGCCGATGAACACCGTGTCGATGGTGATGTCCTGCAGGCGCTGACCGGGCTGGAGGCCCATGTACTCGAGCGAGCGCTTCGCCGCCTCGACCTTGCCGCCGTGGAACTGCTCGGGCGAGGGGACCACGTCGGTGATCGGCAGCACGTCTTCCGGGGAAGTGCCCCAGGTCACGACGGGGGCGATGTCCTCGCCGCGGATCGTCACGACCTTGTCGAAATGCGCGCCTTCGTCGGTGAACAGCGTCTTCCACCAGTTGAGCGCGGCGTCCCATTGCGCGCCCTTCGGCGCGTGGGGGCGGCCACGGACGTACTCGAAAGTCTTCTCATCGGGTGCGATCAGGCCCGCGCGGGCGCCGCCTTCGATGGCCATGTTGCAGACCGTCATGCGACCTTCCATGGACAGCTCGCGGATCGCCTGGCCGCAGTATTCGATGACATAGCCGGTGCCGCCAGCGGTGCCGGTCGCGCCGATGACCGACAGCGTGATGTCCTTGGCGGTGACGCCGGGGCGGAGCGACCCGGTGATCTCCACCTTCATGTTCTTGGACTTCTTCTGGATCAGCGTCTGCGTGGCGAGGACGTGCTCGACCTCACTGGTGCCGATGCCATGCGCGAGCGCGCCAAAGGCGCCGTGCGTCGCGGTGTGGGAGTCGCCGCAGACCACGGTCATGCCCGGCAGCGTCCAGCCCTGCTCTGGCCCCACGATATGGACGATGCCTTGGCGGATGTCGGAGACGGGATAGTAGTTGATCCCGAAGTCGCGCGCGTTCTTGTCCAGCGCCTCGACTTGGATGCGTGATTCCTCGTTGTCGATGCGCTTGTCGCGGCCTTCGGTCGTGGGGACGTTGTGGTCCGGCACGGCGATGGTCTTTTCCGGCGCGCGGACGGGGCGTCCCGTCATGCGAAGCCCTTCGAAGGCTTGGGGCGAGGTCACCTCATGGACGAGATGGCGATCGATGTAGAGCAGGCAGGTGCCGTCGGCTTGCTCATCGACGAGGTGGGCATCCCAGATCTTGTCGTAAAGGGTCCGGGGCTTGGAGGCATTGGAGGACATGAGTCCGCTCCTGGCAGGGGGTCGTGACGGAAAGGGTTCGACAAAGGGGCGCTGCGCGCGCGAAGGCGGCGGGCTTACGCTTGCGCGCGAATGCCGTGGGTGGCTCCGAAGAACCGCCAGGGGAGCCTGTCCCGGTCGCCCATGTCGAAAACACGCGTCATAGGGCGGCTCATACACAAGCGGGCCCTTCCGTTCAAGCGTCCTGCGCCTCTTGCGGGCGGTTGTCGCAGCAGTCAGGATCGTCCGGCCCAACCGGAGGCCCGAGATGACGCGAATGGCCCTTCTCCTCGCCTTGCTGGTCGCCCCGGGGGCGGCCCTGGCCCATGCCGCCACGACGGGCGGGCTGGTGAGCGGCCTGTCGCACCCGGTCCTCGGGCTCGATCATGTCGTCGCCATGGTGGCCGTGGGGCTTTGGGGCGCGATCCTCGGACGGCCGGCGCTCTGGATGCTGCCCGTGGCCTTTCCCCTGGTCATGGCCACTGGCGGCGTGCTGGGCATCCTGGGGGTGCCGCTGCCTGGGGTGGAGACCGCCATCGCCCTGTCGGGCATGGCGCTGGGGCTGCTCGTGGCCTTCATGGTCCGCCTGCCGATCGCCCTGGCCTGCGGGATCGTTGGCGTCTTCGCGCTGTTCCACGGCTATGCCCATGGCACGGAACTGCCCGCGTCCGCGAACCCGTTGGCCTTCGCGACCGGGTTCGTGACCTCGACGGGCCTCCTGCACCTCGTGGGGGTGGGCTTGGGCGGGCTGGTTCGGGGACGGCCGGTTCTTCGGATGCTGGGGGCGGGCATCGCGCTCACCGGGGGCGCCTTCCTGGCCGGCCTGGCGTGAGGCGCGCCGCCTGGCTGCCGTTGGCCCTCGCGGCCGCACCGGCCTGGGCGCACGACCTGCCGCAGACGTTCGGTAAAGGCCTTGCCGTCCTGCCGGGACCGCTTCTGCTGCCGCTACTCTCCCTGGGGCTGATGCTGGCCGTGTCCGGCCGCCTTCGGCTCCTGGCCGGGGCTGTCCCGGCAATTCCTCTCGGGTTCGTGGCCGCGCCGTGGATCGGCATCAATGCGGACATCCTGGCGCTTGGGGCCGGGCTGGCCTGCGCGATCCTGGCGACCACCGGCCTGCCCCTTGCTGGCACGGGTCACGGCGCCTTGGCGCTCGGGACAGCGCTCCTGGCCGGGGCGGCCCTGACGCACGGGGCGGGATGGCTGGCGATGGAGCTTTCCGCCCTTCTCGGCCTCGCTCTGGCAGGAACCGGGGCCATGGCGCTGCCCCCTGTCCTAGGCCTTGCCCTGCTTGCTCGCTGGCCGGTCCCGGCCCGCATCGGCCTGCGCATCGGGGCGTCATGGCTCGCCGCCATCGGCGCGCTGGCGCTCTCCCTCACATTCGCGGGACCGCTTCCTTGAGAGCGGGCCCCCGAGATGCTATCTTTGGGGCAAGCCCGGCGCCGGGGCGTTCGGCGCATCGCATGGAGGATGACGATCTGTCACCCGACGCTCACGCGGCAGGAGCCGCTTCCGACGGGCTCCGGCCCGACGCTTCGACCACCCCTCAGCTGACCAGCGAGGATCTTCTCAGGGTTGTCGTCGAATCCCTTGATGACGACAAGGCCGAGGACATAGTCACCATCGACCTGCGCGGCCGCTCCGAGATGGGCGACTTCATGGTGATCGCCTCGGGCCGCTCGACCCGCCAGGTCGCCGCCATCGCCGAAAAGCTCGCCGACCGCTTGAAGCAGGATCATGGCATCCTGTCCAAGATGGAAGGCAAGGAAACCGCCGACTGGGTTCTGATCGACACGGGCGACGTCATCGTCCACGTCTTCCGGCCCGAGGTGCGCGACTTCTATCAGCTCGAGAAGATGTGGATGCCCTCCGGGGCTGCGACCCGGTCCGCCGCAGCGGTCTGACCCGTTGCGCATGACGATCCTTGCCGTGGGCCGCCTCCGGGCCGGCCCCGAGAAGGAACTGCTGGACGACTTCCTGCTCCGCTTCGACCGGACCGGCCGGGCCCTTGGCCTTGGCCCCGCGTCGGTGGTGGAGATCGAGGCCAAGCCCGGCGCCGGCATGGCGGCCGAGGGCCCCCTTCTCCTCGGGCGTGTGCCCAAGGATGCCTGGCTCTGCTGCTTAGACGAGCGGGGCGAGCTGCTGCCCTCCCCTGCCTTTGCGACCCGCCTCGACCGCTGGAAAACGGAGCGGCGTGACGCTGTCTTCGTCATCGGTGGTGCCGACGGGCTTGACCCGAGCGTCACGGGGCGCGCCGACCTCCTCCTGTCGCTCGGTCCGATGGTGTGGCCGCATATGCTGGTCCGGGTGATGCTGTCCGAGCAGCTGTACCGCGCGGCGACGATCCTGGCCGGAACGCCCTATCACCGGACCTGAGATCGGAACCGCGGTCCGTCCCGCCGGTTGCGCCTTTGCGGCAACCCGAGGAGGCGCGCGATGGACGGAGTGATGGTCACGGACTGGCCCGAGACGGAAGAAACGGCCCGCCCCAGGCAGGGCGACGGCCTTCTGGGTACGGTCCTCAAGGGCGCCGTGGCCGGTGCGGCGGCGATGTGGGTGCTGGACCGCGTGGACTGGGCGATGTGGGACGCCGAAGCGTCCGAGACGCGGGCCGAGACGCGGCGGGTCCGGCCAGGCGGGCTCGATCCGGCCCATGTGGCCGCGAACCGGATCACCGGGGCGTTCGGCAAGGAACTGAACCCGAGCCAGCCTCATCCGGCCGGGATCGCGCTTCATTATGCCTTCGGCATGGTTCCGACCATCGCCTATGCACTGCTGCGCCATCGCTATCCGGTCGTCGCGGCCGGAGGGGGCGTGGGCTTCGGCCTGGCCGCGACGGTGATAGAGGATGAGGGGATGAACCCTCTCCTCGGTCTGGCTGCCCCGCCGCAGGACTACCCTTGGCAGGACCACGCCCGTGCCGTTGTGGCGCATGTGGTGCTGGGGGTGGTGGCCGAAGGCGTGCTGCGCGCCCTCGACGGCCCGCCGGGCAAGCCGAAGCGCATCGTCGCCTGAACCCAGTCTGCCTCCTCGACCGACGCGGGGCAGGCCCGCCTGCCCCGTTCCCCTCCGCCCCATGCTCGTCTAGAAGGGCTCGGTCCAAGAAGGAGCCCGCCCATGCCGCCGAAACCTGTCGTCCTGTGCATCCTCGACGGCTGGGGCCTGCGCGATGACCCCTTCGCCAACGCTCCCGTCCTGGCCCAGACGCCGACCTACGACAAGCTGATGGCCGAGGGCCCGCACGCCCAGCTGACGACCCATGGGCCCGACGCGGGCCTGCCGCGAGGCCAGATGGGCAACTCGGAGGTCGGGCACACCAACATCGGCGCAGGACGCGTAGTGGCGATGGACCTGGGCCAGATCGACCTTGCCATCGAGGATGGCTCCTTTGCCGCCAACGAGGCGCTTCGGGCCTTTGTCGAGACGCTCAAGCTGACAGGCGGCACCGCGCATCTCATGGGCGTCGTGTCGGACGGGGGCGTGCACGGGCATATCAGCCACATGATCGCGACGGCGCAGCTTATTGCGGCGTCGGGGGTTCCGGTCGCCATCCACGCCATCACCGATGGGCGCGACGTGGCCCCCACGTCGGCCGCGGCCTTCATTGCCGATCTCCAGGCGGGCCTGCCCCCTGGAGCGCACATCGCGACCGTCATCGGCCGTTACTATGCGATGGACCGCGACAACCGGTGGGAGCGGGTCAAGACCGCCTACGACGCCATTGTCCGAGGCGAGGGGGCCCGCGCCCGCGATGCCGCCATCGCCGTCCAGATCGCCACCGAGCGGGGGCAGACCGACGAGTTCATCGAGGCCACCGTCCTTGACGGCCACGAGGGGCTGAAGCCCGAGGATGGCCTGTTCTGCCTCAACTTCCGCGCCGACCGCGCCCGGGAGATCCTGGCCGCCATCACCGACCCGGACTTCGATGGCTGGGACCGGGGTCCAGCACCCGCGCTGGCCGCCCGGCTTGGCATGGTCACCTATTCGGACAGGCACGACGCCTGGTTCGCGCAGGTCTTTCCCCGGCGGGACATCGTGAACACGCTGGGCGCCTGGGTCGCCTCCAAGGGCCTGCGGCAGTTCCGCCTGGCCGAGACCGAGAAGTACCCGCACGTCACTTTCTTCCTGAACGGCGGCGTGGAGGCCCCTTACCCCGGGGAGGACCGCTACATGGCCCCCTCGCCCAAGGTCGCGACCTACGACCTCCAGCCCGAAATGTCGTCGGAGGAGGTCACCGACCACTTCGTCCAGGCGATCGAGGCGGGCTACGACCTGATCGTCACCAACTATGCCAACCCCGACATGGTGGGGCACACCGGTGACCTGTCGGCCGCGATCAAGGCCTGCGAATCCGTGGACCGGGGCCTTGCGCGCGTGGTCGAGGCGCTGGAGCGCGCCGGTGGCGCGATGGTCCTGACCGCCGACCACGGCAACTGCGAGCTGATGGTGGACCCCGAGACCGGCGGCCCGCACACCGCCCACACCACGAATCCGGTCCCGGTGATCCTTGTGGGTGGGCCTGCGGGCGTGGCCCTTCGGGAAGGCCGGCTGGCCGACCTCGCGCCGACGGTGCTCGACCTCATGGGCCTCGACCTCCCGCCCGAGATGACCGGCCGGAGCCTGATCCAGCGATGAAGCGGCCGCTCGTGGCGCTGGCGGCCCTGCTCGCGCTGGCCCTCCCCCTCCGGGCGCAGGAGGCCAGCACCGCCGAGGCTGCCGCCCAAGCCGCGCAAGGCCTGCGCGAGGCCGCGCGGATGCTGGAACAGGCCAACGGCGCGCGGGACCGCCTTGCGGCGCTGACCGGAACGGTGCGCGCCTACGAGGACGGGCTCGCGCTCATGCGGGACACGCTTCGGCGGGTGGCGGTGGAGCGGGCCCGGCTGGAGAGCGACCTGAATGCTGACCGGGCCGAGGTGGGGCGGTTGCTGGGCGCGCTCCAGTCCATGAGCCAGACGCCCGAGCCGGTGATGATGTTGCATCCCACGGGGCCTCTCGGCGCCGCACGGGCCGGCATGATGCTGGCCGACGTGACCCCGGCGCTCCAGGCCAAGGCCGAGGAGCTGCGGGCCAAGGTGGCGGCCCTGACCGAGATCGAGCAGGCGCAGAACGAAGCGGCCACGACGCTGCGCGAGGGCCTGAGCAACGTGCAGACGGCGCGGGCCAACCTTGCCGCGGCGGCGGCCGACCGGACCGAGCTTCCCCTCGCCTACACCGAGGACCCGGTCGCGACGGCTCTCCTGATGGCCTCGACGAACACGCTGGACGCCTTTGCCGCCGGCCTGGCGCAGACCATAGACGAGCGGATCGCAACTCCTCCCGACGAGGCGACGGCCCGCATGGGCACCCTGCCGCTCCCCGTAGAGGGTGAGATCCTGCGCCGCCCCGGCGAGGCCGACGCGGGCGGGATCACGCGCCCCGGCCTTGTCATCGCGACCGAGCCGCGCGCCCTGGTCAGCCTGCCCGTCACCGCCACGCTGCGCTTCCGGGGGCCCCTGCTCGACTATGGCACGGTGGCGATCCTCGAGCCCGCGCCGGGAACGCTGTTCGTGGTGGCGGGGCTGGCTCAGGTCTTCGGCAACGCGGGCGAGGTTCTGCCCGAGGGGGCGCCCCTCGGCCTGATGGGCGGGGAGACACCGAATGCTGACGCGATATTGACCGGCTCCGTTCCCGAGGGGGCTAGTGCCCGCTCCGAAACCCTTTACCTTGAAGTCCGCAACGCTGACGGTCCCGTGGACCCCGGCACCTGGTTCCGGCTCGACTGAGAGGGCATCGATGAAGAAGCTGGCGTTCGCCGCCGTGGGAGGGGCCGCCCTGGGCCTCGTCGTCTCGACGCAGGTCGCGGGCCCGCTTTTGGCCCAAGAATCCGAGAGCGGCAACCGCAGCATCTACGAGCAGCTCGACCTGTTCGGCGACATCTTCGAGCGCATCCGCGCCGACTATGTCGAGGATGTCGATGAGCAGCAGCTCATCGAAGCCGCGATCAACGGCATGCTGACCTCGCTCGACCCGCATTCGAGCTATCTGAGCCCCGACGACGCCGAAAAGATGCGCGTCCAGACCCGGGGCGAGTTCGGGGGCCTGGGCATCGAGGTCACGCAGGAGGAAGGCTGGGTCAAGGTCGTCTCTCCGATGGATGGCACGCCGGCTGCGCTGGCGGGCCTGCAGACCAACGATTTCATCACCGCGGTGAACGGCGAAAGCCTCATGGGCCTCACGCTCGACGAGGCGGTGGAGATGATGCGCGGGCCCGTGGGCTCGGAGATCACGCTCACCATCGTGCGCGAAGGCGAGACCGAGCCCTTCGACGTGTCCATCGTTCGCGACACGATCAAGCTTCAGGCCGTTCGCGCCCGGACCGAGGGCGACACGGTCGTCCTGCGTGTGACCACCTTCAACGACCAGACCTTCCCGGACATGACCGAGGGGCTCAAGGCGCAGATCGAGGCCGCGGGCGGCATGGAGAACGTCAACGGCGTGGTGCTGGACCTGCGCAACAACCCGGGGGGCTTGCTGGATCAGGCGATCTACGTGGCCGACGGCTTCCTTGACGCCGGAGAGATCGTGTCCACGCGCGGCCGGCACACCGAGGACGGCGACCGCTACAATGCCACGCCCGGTGACCTGACCGACGGCAAGCCCATGGTCGTGCTGATCAACGGCGGCTCGGCCTCGGCTTCCGAGATCGTGGCCGGCGCGCTTCAGGACCACCGCCGCGCGGTGGTCGTCGGCACCCAGAGCTTCGGCAAGGGCTCGGTGCAGACCGTGATGCCGCTCGCGGGGGATGGGGCCATGCGCCTCACCACCGCGCGCTACTACACGCCCTCGGGCCGGTCGATCCAGGCGCTGGGCATCTCGCCCGACATCATCGTGGCGCAACCCACGCCGCCCGCGGCGACCGAAGCCACGGCCGGGGACGGCACGCCGGAGGACGGGGCCGAGGAGACGAGCTCGGTCAACCGCGAGCTCCATGAGGGCGACCTGCGCGGGGCGCTGAACAACGACTGGCTCACCGATGCGGAAAAGAGCCAGATCGAGGAAGATCAGGCCCGCGCCGAGGCAGCGGCGGCGCTGCGCGAGGAAGACTACCAGCTCGCCTATGCGATCGACATCCTGCAGGGGCTGTCGGCGCTGGGCCCCTCTACGCCCGGCACGACCCAGGCCGCGCAGGCCGCACCTGCGGCACAGGACGCTCCCGTCACAGCCGAGCCGTGATGAACGCGCCCGAAGGGTATCGCCCCTGCGTGGGCATCATCCTCGTGAACCCGGCGGGGCAGGTCTTCGCCGGGCGTCGCAACGACCGTCCTGCCGGGGACCCTGCCGCCTGGCAGATGCCCCAGGGCGGGGTGGACCCCGGCGAAGACCTGACCACAGCCGCCCTGCGGGAGTTGGAGGAGGAGACGGGGGTGCCCTCGTCCCTCGTCCGCGTGGAGGCCGTCGCACCCGTGGCCACGGCTTACGACATCCCCGAAGCGCAGCGCCCGGCCCACTGGAAGAGGCGCTACCGGGGGCAGGCGATCACCTGGGTCCGGATGCGATACCTGGGTACGGATGCCGAGGTGGGCATCGCCACCGCCCATCCCGAGTTCGAGGAATGGCGCTGGACCGACGCCCGCGCCTTGGCCGAAGGCATCGTCCCCTTCAAGCGCGACGCTTACCGAGCCGCGCTCGATTTGCTGGGCCAGCCCGCCTGACGGCGGGCTTTCGTCACCGCAGGGCAGCCAGGACGGAAGGCTCCGCAAAGCCTGTGGGCGCGAGGCCCCGCGACGCCTGGAAGCTGCGGATCGCCTGGATCGTGCGCGGCCCGACGCTGCCGTCCGTGCCCCCCGTGTCGAAGCCCTGCGCTGTCAGCCGCTGCTGCAACTCCACCCGCTCGGGCAGCGAAAGCGGCCGCTCGGTGGAAAAGATCCCGGCCAGAGGCGGCCCGCCCCGCAGCCGGTCCGCGAGGTGCCCGACCGCGATCGCATAGGCGTCCGAGTTGTTGTAGCGCTTGATGACGTCAAAGTTGTGGTGCAAGCGGAAGGCCGGTGCCCCGTCAGGCTGGATCACGCGTCCGCCCGCTCCTTCGGAGGCAAGGCTGCCCCAGGACTCGCCCTGCTGCCAACCGTGCCCGGCCAGGTAGGCCGCCGTCGAAGCCAGCGCGTCCGACGGGTCATCGGACCAGATGTCGCGGCGGCCGTCGCCGGTGAAATCCACGGCATAGGCTTCGAAGGACGTCGGGATGAACTGGGTGTGCCCCATCGCCCCGGCCCAGGAGCCCTTGAGCGCCTGGGGCGTGGTGTCCCCGGCGGCAAGGATCCGCAACGCCGAGATGAGCTGGGACTCGAAGAACTGGGCACGCCGCCCCTCGAAGGCCAGCGTGGACAGGGCGGAGATCACCGGCACGTCGCCCTTGCGGGTGCCATAGGAGGACTCCATGCCCCAGATGGCCGCCACGACCTCTCGGTCCACGCCGTAAGCGGCCTCGATCTGGGCCAACTGGGCTCCGTGCCGTGCAAGCGCCGCGCGTCCGTTCTCGACCCGGCTGTCCGACACGGCGCTCAGCAGGTAGTCCTGGAGCGTGCGCGAGAACTCGGCCTGGTTGCGGTCGCGCTCGATCACCTCGGGCATGAAGCCCGCTTGGGCAAAGGCGGCTTGGAGCGTCGTGTCCGGGATACCTGCCGCCTGCGCGCGTGGGAGGAAGTTCGCCACCCAGGCGTCGTAGGCCGGGTTCGGCACGGTCACGAATGCATTCACGGCCTGCGCCTCCGTTTGTCCGCCCGCCAGGATTCCACCGTTGCGCGGCATCCCACCGCCGCAGGAGGCCAAGGCCAGTGCCGCCGCCCCTCCTAGAAGGACTCGCCCTAAGCTTGTCCGCATGCTGCCCTCATACCCGCCGATTGTTATTGGCAGCGAAACTACTCTGCCTGTCACTCGCGTGGAAGGCGAATCAGCGGGCGGTGCGCGAAAACCGGTCTGGCCGGGAACGAAGCGGACCGCGAAGTCGTTGCGGGCGAAACCGGAGCATCGCCCATGGCCAAGATCGACATGAAGCCCCCCGCCACCGTCGCCCGCGAGGCCGAGAAAGGCCTCAGGCTCCACGAGGAGTTCCATCGCGGCGGCACCGAGGTCGGCTGGGCCCGCGCACGCCAGCTTGCCGCGCGCGAGGAGCTGAGCCGGGACGACGTGGTTGCCATGGCCAGCTACTTTGCCCGCCACGAGGTGGACAAGCGCGGCTACGACTGGGGCGATGAGGAGAACCCCTCAGCGGGCTACGTGGCCTGGCTTCTCTGGGGCGGGGAGCCCGGGCGGGACTGGGCCGAAAAGACCAAGGCCCGCCTCCAGGACGCGGAGGAGAAGGGCTAGCCCCTCATTTCCTCCGACGGCTGACCTTGCGATCCTTGGCGGCGCGGGCCTTTTCCTGCCCGAGCCTGCGGTTCGGGGCAGGCCCGCGCCCCCGGCCGCGCCGGGCGCGGGGGAGAATGCGATCCTCCAAGGTCAGGAGCTCCAGCAGGATGCCGCCCGTTTCGGGCGTCACCTCGGCCAGCTTGACCGTCACCCTGCTTCCCACCGCAAAGACCACGCCCGAGCTGCCGCCCATCAGGGTCTGCTCGCGGGCGTCGTAGTGGAAATATTCCTCGCCCAGCGTCCGCACCGGCACGAGCCCGTCGGCGCCGGATTCGTCGAGCTTCACGAACAGCCCGAACTTGGCTACGCCCGCGATGCGCCCCGCCATCTCCGCCCCTACCCGGTCCGCAAGGAAGGCAGCGAGGTAGCGGTCCTGGGTGTCGCGTTCGGCCATCATCGAACGCCGCTCGGCCGTGGAGATCACCTCTCCGGTTTCGTCCAGCCGGTCGATGTCGACCTGGGACAGCCCGTCGCGCCGGTGATCGGGTCCCCAGCTATGGCCCGCGATCAGCGCGCGGTGGACGATCAGGTCGGCATAGCGACGGATGGGCGAGGTGAAGTGCGCGTAGTTCCGCAGCGCCAGCCCGAAATGCCCGAAATTGGTGGCGGCGTAATAGGCCTGGGGCATCGACCGCAGCGTCGCCATGTTGATGAGTTCGGCCTGATCGGTGCCCGCCGCCTGCGCCAGCAGCCGGTTCAGGTGCCGGGTCTGCAGCACCTGTCCCTTGGCCAGCGTGAGGCCCGAGGCCTCGGCCGTTTCGCGCAATGATTCCAGCTTCTGGGGATCGGGCTCCTCATGGACGCGGAACAGGAGCGGCGTGCGCAGGCCGATCAAGGTCTCGGCGGCAGCGACGTTGGCCAGCACCATGAACTCTTCGATCAGCCGGTGGGCGTCGAGCCGGTCCTTGAAGGCCACGGACAGGACCTTGCCCGACTCGTCCAACACGATCCGCCGTTCGGGGAGGTCGATGTCGAGCGGGGCCCGCACCTCTCGAGCCCGCCGCAGCGCCTCGTAGGCACCATAAAGCGGCTTCAGCACCGGTTCGAGCAGCGGCTCGGTCTTTTCATCGGGCTGCCCGTCGATGGCGGCCTGCACCCTCCCATAGGCCAAGGAGGCCCGCGACCGCATCAGCCCCCGCGTGAAGCTGTGGTCGAGCTTGCGCCCGTCCTTGTCGATCCGCATCCGCACGGCGACGACCGCCCGGTCCACGTTCTCGTGGAGGGAGCAAAGGTCGCCCGACAGGCGGTCGGGCAGCATCGGCACCACCCGGTCGGGGAAGTAGGTCGAGTTGCCCCGGAGCCGCGCCTCGGTGTCCAATGCGCTCTGCGGCCGGACGTAGTAGGCCACGTCCGCGATGGCGACCCAAAGGACGAAGCCCCCTTCGTTGCCCGGATCGTCATCGGGGATGGCCAGCACCGCGTCGTCGCGGTCGCGGGCGTCCTCGGGGTCGATGGTGACGAGCGGGATGTCCCGCAGGTCCTCGCGCCCCTCAAGACCCGCAGGCTCGGCCGTTTCGGCCTCCTCCAGCACCTTGTCCGGGAAGACGTCGGGAATGCCGTGCTGGTGGATGGCGATCAGCGACACCGCGCGGGGTCCGGCCGGATCGCCCAGCACCTCGGTCACGCGCGCCTTGGGCAGGCCCAGACGCCCCTTGGGGCCGACCTGCTCGGCTTCGACCAGCTCGCCATCCTCGGCGCCGTTCTCCTGGCCCGCGCTCACGACCCATTGCTTGGCGTCGCCCTTGTCGATGGGCAGGATGCGGCCGCCGTGGCTGTCGCGCTTGAAGATGCCCAGCAGGCGGGCAGGCGCGGCGGCGATGCGCCGAATGGGACGCGCCGCATAGGGGTGATCCTCGCTGGGGGTCGCGTCAATGCGCGCGAGCAGCCGGTCGCGCGATCCGAGGCTTCCGTCGATGCCGCGCGCTTCCACCCGGATGACCGGGGGCGGCCCATCGCCCCGCCAGTCCACGGGCCGCGCAAGCAGGTCACCCTGTGCGTCCGGCCCCGTGATCTCGATGACGGTGACGGGCGGCATGCCGCCCTCCTCGGCGTCGCGCCTGCGCGTCTTGCCGGGAAGGTCGCCGTCCTCCTCCATCTCCTTGAGAAGCGCCTTGAAGTCGATCTTCGCCGCGCCGCGTATGCCAAAGGCCTTGGCGACGTCGCGCTTCGTGGCCTCGGGGTTGTCCTCGATCCACTGGAGGATCGCGTCCTTGGTCGGAAATTCTGTCATGCGCCGGAGGTAGCACAGCCCCCTGCGGCAACAAGGATATTCGGGCGCCCCTAAAGCGCCCGCGTCATGTCCCGGTGCGGGATGCCCGCATCGTCGTAAACCGGCCCCTCGGCCACGAAGCCCAAGCCCTCGTAGAAGGGGATCGCATGGGTCTGGGACCCCAGCTTCGCCCGCGCAAGGCCCAGCCCGCGCAACTCCTCGACCGCCGCCCGGATCAGCGCCGCGCCGATGCCGCGCCCGCGCTCCTCCTGCAGGACGCAGACGCGCCCGATCTTGCCGGTGTTGCCTTTCACGAGGAGGCGGGCCGTCCCCACGGGCCGTCCGTCATCGGTGGCGAGCAGGTGGATGGCCGTCGGGTCGAGCCCATCGACCTCCAGATCCTCCGGCACGGCCTGTTCCTCGATGAATACCACCCGGCGCAGGGCCAGGCAGGCGGAAAGGTCGTCCGTGCGCGCGACCGCGATCATGCGAAATAGTCCCGGAGGATGCGCCCATAGACCTGCGCGAGATGCCCGACCTGCGCCACCTCCACCCGTTCGTCCACCTGATGCATCGTGGGCCCGACAAGGCCCAGCTCCACCACCGGGCAGTGCCGCTTCACGAAGCGCGCGTCCGAAGTGCCGCCCGTGGTGGAGAGCGTGGGCTTGCGACCCGTCTCGGCCTCCACGGCGCGGGAGACGAGGTCGGAGAGCGGCCCTGGGGGCGTGAGGAACGCCTCGCCCGAAACGCGGACCGCGAGGTCGATCTGCACGCCGAACTCTGTCGCCATCCGGGTGGCTTCGTCCCGCAACCAAGCTTCCAGCGATGCACCCGTGTGCAGATCGTTGAAGCGGATGTTCAGCGTGGCGCGCGTCTCGGCCGGGATGACGTTCGAGGCGGGGTTGCCCGTGTCCATCGTGACCACCGCCAGCGTCGAGGCACCGAAATGCGGCGTCCCCTCGTCCAGACGATGCGAGGACAGCCGGTCCACCAACCGTGCGAGCGCCGGGATCGGGTTCCTGGCCCGCTCGGGATAGGCCGAATGGCCCTGCTTCCCCGTGGCCGTCACATGGGCCGTCAGCGACCCGCGCCGCCCGATCTTGATCGTGTCGCCCAACCCCTCGACCGAGGTGGGCTCGCCCACGAGGCAGACCGACATGCGCTCGCCCTGGGCTTCCATCCAGTCGAGCAGCGCAACGGTGCCGTCCGTGGCGTCGCCTTCCTCGTCCCCGGTGATCGTCAGGACGATGGCCCCGTTGGAGGGCAGGCCGGGCGCCATCTCCACCGCCGCCGCGACAAAGGCCGCGACGCCCGACTTCATGTCCGACGCGCCGCGTCCCCAGAGCATCCCGTCCCGGATCTCTCCTCCAAAGGGATCGACGCTCCAGCGCGCCATGTCGCCGGGGGGCACCACGTCGGTGTGACCGTTGAAGCCGAAGCTCCGCGTCGCCCCCTTGGGCCCGATCCGGGCGAACAGGTTGGGTGTCCCGTTTCGGTCCACGCGGGTGCATTCGAACCCGGCCCGGGACAGCACGCCCGCCAGCAGCACCAGCGCGCCGCCCTCCGTAGGGGTGACGGTGGGGCAGCGGATCAGGTCGGCGGCAAGGCTCAGGGCGTCGGACATGGGGCTCCTCCTCGGGGGCGCGCGCAACTAAGCGCTGGCGCTTTGCGGGTGCAAGGACCCGAAGCCTAGGGCTTGTCGAAGAAGGGGGTCATCTGGGCGACGATGACGGCGTTCTCGGCCCGGGCCCGCTCCATCAGGGTACGCTCGTCCTCGTCGATGTCGTGGCCCTCGGCCAGCCGCTCCTCCAGGGTACCGTAGCCCGACACGTCGAGAGGGGCGAGCCCGGCCTCCTTGAGCACGGCAACGGTCTCGCGCACGGCCTCGGCCTCGTCCACGCCGCTTGCGTAGCAGAGCAAGGCCCCGCCGGTGGCGTTCTCGGGCAGGCCGTCGTCGGCCTTGCGCCCGACCTCCACAAGCAGGGTGAAGACCTGCTGCGGGCGCTTCTCCTGCGGCTTGTCCTCATCGGCCATGCTCGGTCCCTCCCTGGTCGCGCCTCACAGGCGGCATGCGTCATAGGCTTGCGAGAGGTCGCCCGCCCACTCGCCCTCATAGGCCGAGAGCAGGTCGTCTGCGACCACCCGGCCCGAGCCTACCGAATCCCAGAGTGGCCGCAGGAACACCCGCTCGTCCGGCAGGCCCCGGTCGGCGCGGGCGCGCAAGCCTTCCTCGGCGATGCCCAGCGCGGCCCGCGCGAGGTCCAGGAGCCGCACGCCCCCCGCCTCGCCCTGCAAGGCCCGCTCGGAGGACGCGACCCGCAGCCCCTCGCGGGTAGCTTGGTCAAGGTCCTTCACGAGATCCCAGGCGGCGTCGAGCGCCCCCTGGTCATAGGTCAGCCCCGTCCAGAAGGCGGGCAGCGCCAGCACATGGTCGCGGCTCCCCATGTCGGCGCCGCGCATCTCGATGAACTGCTTGACCCGCGCCTCGGGGAAGACGGTGGTGAGGTGGTCGGCCCAGTCCGACAGCGTCGGAACCTCACCGGGCAGGGCGGGCAGCTTTCCTTTCAGGAAGTCGCGGAAGCTTTGCCCCAGCGCATCGATGTAGGTCCCGTCCCGATAGACGAAGTACATCGGCACATCGAGAACCCAGTCCACGTAACGCTCGAACCCCATCCCGTCCTCGAAGGCGAAGGGCAGCATCCCCGTCCGCGCGTCGTCGAGGCCCCGCCAGATGCGCGACCGCCAGGACCGGTGCCCGTTGGGCTTGCCCTCGAAGAACGGGGATGACGCGAAAAGCGCGGTCGCGACCGGCTGGAGCGCCAGCGACACGCGGAGCTTCTTCACCATGTCGGCCTCGGACCCGAAGTCGAGGTTCGCCTGCACGGTGCAGGTCCGGTACATCATCTGCGTGCCGTGGGTGCCGACGCGGCCCATATAGGCCGTCATCAGCTTGTAGCGGCCCTTGGGCATGACCGGCATCTGGTCGTGCGTCCAGACAGGGGCCGCGCCGATCCCCATGAAGGCCACGCCCAGCGGATCGGCCACGTCGCGCACCTCGGCCATATGCGAGTCGAACTCGGCCGCCGTCTGGTGGAGATGCTCCAGCGCCGCGCCGGACAGCTCCAGCTGGCCTCCGGGTTCGAGCGAGACGTTGGCCTTGCCCTTCTTGAGGCCGATCACCGCCTCGCCTTCGCGGATGGGCTCCCAGCCCTTGGCGGCCAGACCGTCGAGGATGGCGCGGACGGACCGGGGGCCGTCATAGGGCAAGGGCTCCAGCGTGTCCGTCAGATAGCCGAACTTCTCGTGCTCGGTGCCGATGCGCCAGGCCTCGGCAGGCTTGCATCCCTTTTCGAGATACTCGGCCAATTGCCGGGGATCCTCGATGGGGCCGCCGCCGGACTGGGGAATGGACATGAGGGCCCTCTCGTTCACGTGCGGGCAGAGAGGTGACGCGCGGGCTTGGCAGTGTCAATGGAGCGGCCCGCAGAGGGCTGGACCGGGCGCGCCCGGGTCACGCTTGTCAGTGGAGACGCCGCTGCCCGACCGAGGGGAGGACGACGACGTTGGGCAGGCGCCAAAGCAGCACCGGGGCCCCATCTTCGCGCGCCAGAGCCGAGAGCATCGCCTCGACCTTGAGGCCCGGCAGGACCGCGAACAGGTCGAACAGCGCCTCCGCGCCCTGGGCCGTGGTGGGGATGGCCAGCACCTCGCCCCGCAAGTCCGTCAGCACCCAATGCGCGGGCCGCCCGCCGGGGTCGAGATCCAGCCGCGCGAGGTTGTCGAGGTCCATGACCCCGCCGGTCAGCGGCCCCCAGTAGACGAGCCGCCGTTCGTCCACCTGCACGACGCCCGGTCCGCCCGTGCCCCGCCCAAAGCGCCATCGCTGCACGCCGGTCCAGACAAGGGCAAGGCCCAGCACCCCCAGCGCGAGGGCCAGGAGCCGTGTCACCCCAAAGGTCGCGACCCACATCCAGACTGCGACCAGCACGAGCGCCGCCCCGGCCAGAGTCTCGCGCCCCCGGCGCAACGCATCCCGGATCTCCGGGCGAAGATTCAGGTCAGGCAGGGCGCACCTCCTGCGGCTCGGCAAAGATCAGAAGGGTGAAGCGCCCGATCTCCTGGAAGCCCAGGGCACGGTAGGCACGGGCTGCCATCTCGCTGGCTGAAAAGAGGATTGCGCGCTTGGCCCCCTCGTCTCGCGCCTCGGCCAGATGCAGCCCCACCGCCGCCCGCGCGAGGCCCTGGCCCCTCAACTCCGGCGGGGTCCAGACGCCCCCCACCTGCACGATGCCGGGCAGGCGGGCGTTGAAGCCAGTCATCGCCACCGGCTCGCCGTGCCGGAACAGAATCCGATGCTGGCCTTGGGCGAGGTCGCCGTCGATGTCACACTCGGCTTGCGCTTCGGCGCCCTCGACCCAGCCCAGCACCTCGCGGCCATAGGCGGCGCGCCACTGCAAGAGCAGGTCGCGTGGGGCAGCCGACAGCGGCGCAAGGGCCAGTCCCATACTGGACGGCATCCGCAACCCTGCGAGATCAAGGGAGAAAAGCGGCTCCTCCCTGTCGAGAAGGGCGGAGGCGTCCCCCAGGCCCATGGCCTCGCGCAGCGCCGCGACCTGCGCCCCCTCGCCCAGGAGGCCAAGGACGCGCTGTCCCGCGACCGCCTTTGCAGCCTCGCCGGCCTGTTCGGTCGGAACTTGCGGCAGGACCATGCCGTCGTCGGTGGCGCCCAGCACCGCCACGGGCGGCAGGCCGGCGATCCAGAACCGCATGGCCCGCGGATGCCCGCCGGCCATGCCGTGCCGCGCCAGATTGGCCAGCGGAAACATGGACGTCTCCACATGCGCCAGCAGGAAGCCTTCGATGACCGGCTGGTCAGCCGCGGTGGCGGCGCGGAAGGTCACCGCCAGTCCCCCTCGACACCCTGCCAGAGCGTCAGGGCCGCCACTGCCGCCGTGTCGGCGCGCAGGATGCGGGGCCCGAGACGGATGCTGCGCGCAAAAGGCAGCGCCCGAAGGCGGGCCCGCTCCGCGTCGGAAAAGCCGCCCTCGGGCCCGATCAGGACCGCGCCCGGGGCCCCGGTCCGGTCTGGCGTCGCGGCTGCGCCGGTGGCCAGCGTCTCGTCGCAGAACCAGAGCGTGCGGGACGGGTCCCAGGAGGCCAGGACCTCGGGCAGCCGCATCAAGTCCTCTACCTCGGGGACGAAGACGTTGCCGCACTGCTCGGCCGCCTCGACGGCATGGGCGCGCAGGCGGTCGGCCCTGATCCGCTCGCTGTTGGTGAACTCGGTCTGCACGGGCAGGATGCGGCGGCAGCCCATCTCGGCGGCCTTTTCGACGATGAAGTCGGTCCGGGCCTTCTTGATGGGCGCGAACAGGAGCCAAAGGTCCGGCGGCATCGCCATGGGCCGGGTCTGCGCCACGGCGACCAGCCGCCCCGCGCGCTTGCCCGCATCAGCGACCTCGGCCTCCCATTCCCCGTCCCGGCCGTTGAAGACGGACAGCCGCGCTCCGGGCCCCAGGCGCATGACGCCGAACAGGTAATGCGCCTGATCGGCGTCCAGCGGGACGCCCTGCCCTTCGGCAAGCGGATGGTCTAGGAACAGGCGGACCTTGGACGGCATGGGACGAACCTATGAGCGGGATGACCGAGACACCAGAGGCCGGAGCCGTCCCGGACGCGCCCGCCGCGAACTGGGTGGACAGCTATGCGCCCCCGGCCTCGCGTCCCTACCTGCGCCTGTCCCGCGCCGACCGGCCCATTGGCACTTGGCTCCTGCTGCTCCCCTGCTGGTGGGGCCTGGGCCTTGCGCTGGTGACGACGGGCGCGCGGCCCGGCTGGCACGATCTTTGGATCGCGGTGGCCTGCGCCCTTGGGGCCGTGCTCATGCGCGGGGCGGGCTGCACCTGGAACGACATCGCTGACCGGCACATCGACGCGCAGGTCGCCCGCACCCGCGCACGGCCCCTGCCTTCGGGGCAGGTAACCGTCCGGCAGGCCTTGGCCTGGCTCGTGGCGCAGGCGGGGATCGCCTTCCTGGTCCTTCTCACCCTGCCTGGCATCGCCATCCTGCTGGGTTTCCTGAGCCTCCTGCCCGTGGCGCTGTATCCATTTGCCAAGCGGGTGACGTGGTGGCCACAGGCGGTGCTGGGGGTGGCCTTCAACTGGGGGGCGCTGCTGGCCTACGCGGCCCATGCGGGGCGGCTCGACGCTCCGGCGATCCTCCTCTGGCTGGGCGGAATCGCCTGGACGCTGTTCTACGACACGATCTACGCCCATCAGGATGCCGAGGACGACGCCCTGATCGGCGTGAAGTCCACCGCCCGCCTGTTCGGAGAGGAGACGCCCCGCTGGCTTCGCCGTTTCCTGGTGGCGACCGTGGCGCTGATGGGCTTTGCCGCCATCCTGGCGGGGGTGCAGGGTTCGGCCTTGGCGCTGGTGCTCGCGCTGGGTGGACCCTGGGCGATGGGGTGGCACATGACTTGGCAGCTTCGCCGCTTCGATCCGGAGGACGCCCAAGGCCTGTTACGGCTGTTCCGTTCCAACCGCGATGCTGGCCTCATTCCGGCATTGGCCTTTGCACTGGCGGCACTGTCCTGACCCGGGCGCGGCTTTCCGCCACTCCTGGGCCTGTGCGATTGCCCATGCGGCGAAGCGGGCTTAGAGAACCCGGGTTGCCCATCTGCCACAGTCAACGAACAATTCATCCATGAGACTATCCTCTCCCATCCTCGCCGTCGCGGCCTTCCTGTGCGCCGGCGGCCTGTCGGCCGTAGCCGCCCAAAGCCTCGCCCGCATGGTCGAGGACCGCTCTGTCGAGGCCGTGGCGGACCGGCTGGCCGCCGAGGGCCACGACTGGGCCTCGGTCCTGGGAGACGGCCTGCAGGTCATCCTTGAAGGCGAGGCGCCGTCGGAAGCCGACCGCTTCAACGCCATCTCGGCGGCAGGGGCGATGGTCGACGCAAGCCGGGTCATCGACAACATGCGGGTGACCGAGGCGCAGGCCATCGCCCCCCCCGACTTCGCCATCGAGATCCTGAGGAACGACTCGGGCGTGTCGCTGATCGGGCTGATCCCGGCCGATACGGATCGTGGCCGGTTGGCGCAGGACGTGGCCGAGGCGGTGGACGGACAGGACGTGGCGGACCTTCTCCAGACCGCCGACCACCCCGTGCCCGAGCGTTGGGATCTCTCGGTCGACTATGCGCTGGACGCGCTGGAGGCCCTGCCCCGCGCCAAGATCTCGGTCGCGGCCGGGCGCGTGTCGATCGACGCCATCTCGGATTCGCCCGAGGAGCAGCGGCGGCTGACCGCCCAGCTCGCGCGGATGAAGCCCGACGGGATCCGCCTGGGCCTCGCCGTCTCGGCCCCGCGCCCGGTGATCGCGCCCTTCACGGTGCGTGCCACCCTTGCGGGCGGCCGCTTTGCCTTCGACGCCTGTTCGGCCGACTCGGAGAAGGCCCGGAACGCCATCATCGCCGCTGCCGTCTCGGCCGGGGCCGAGAGGCCGCTCGACTGCCGCCTGGGTCTGGGTGCGCCGACCCCCGACTGGGGGGATGCGGTCGCCACTGGGATCGCCGCGCTGCACGAACTCGGGGGAGGGACCCTGACCTTCTCGGACGCGGACGTGTCCCTGGTGGCCCAGCAGGGGGTCGATCGCGCGCTGTTCGACCGCGTCGCGGGCGAACTCGACGGCGCCCTGCCCGACGCCTTTGCCCTCGACGCCCAGCGGCCCCTCCCAGTCGCCGCCGAAGCGCCCCAAGGCCCGCCCCAGTTTCAGGCCACACTGGCCGAGAACGGCACGATCCGCCTGAGCGGCCGGATCGAGGACCGGAGGATGACGGGCTTGGCCCGCGCCTTTGCCCAAGCCCGCTTTGGGGCGGATCACGTGGTCATGGCCACGCGGCCCGGAGCGGACGGACTGCCCGCCGGCTGGTCCATGCGGGTCCTGACGGGCCTCGAGGCGCTGTCGCGGCTTGCGGAAGGGTCGGTCACCGTGACGCCGGACAGCATCGCCGTCACCGGCCGCACCGGCCACAAGGCCGCCCGGGACGAGATCGCCGCCCGCGCCATCGAGACGCTGGGCCCGGACGCCGACCTGCGGATCGACGTGGCCTATGCCGAGGAGCTGGACCCACTGGCGGCCCTGCCCACGCCCGAGGAGTGCCTGGCCCAGATCACCGCCGTGACCGACGCGGCCAAGATCACCTTTGACCCGGGCAGCGACACCATCTCGCGCGAAGGGGTGCCGGTGATCGAGGCCATCGCCGAGATCCTGCGGAGCTGCCCCGACCTGCGCCTGCGCATCGCGGGATACACCGACAGCCAAGGGCGGGAAACCTCGAACCTTCAACTCAGCCAAAGCCGGGCCGAGGCGGTGCTGACCGCCCTGCGCGCCCAGCGGGTGCCCGTGTCTGGCTTCGAGGCCCAGGGCTATGGCGAGGCCGCGCCCATCGCGTCCAACGAGACCGAAGCGGGCCGCGTGGCCAACCGCCGGATCGAGTTCACGCTGATCGGCGCGGAGGCGACGATGGCCGGGACGGACTTCATCGGCCCGCCCCTGCCGCCCGTCCATGATGCTGCAGCCCAGCCCATGGCCGACGCGCCCGAGCCGCCGCCCGTCCGGCCCGGGGAGGACGGGCCCAGCGGGGACTAGCCAAGCGGACGGGCCACCCCTAGGGGAAGGGGAAGACCCCTGGGGCACACGGGAACAGGGCGCGCGATGGAACGCCGCCCGAACAGGGACAGGGACGTGAACAGGACCGAGTTCATCATCGCCACGGCGGTCATCCTTTTCGCGGCCTTTGCCCTGGGCTGGTTCGCGGGCTGGCTGGTCCATCGATTCACCCGCGTCACCCGCGCCGAGATCGGCGAGCTCGACCGCATGGCGCAGGCGCTGCACGATGCAGAAGAGACGCGGGATCAGGCACTGGCCTTTCTCGCGACCCGCGAGGCCGAGCTGGAGAATCTGATCGCGCAAAAAGAGGCCGAGCTACGGGCCGCCATGGAAGGGTTGCGCGACTCGCGGCAGGAATCCGAGGGCCTGCGCAGCTGGATCGAGCGGAACCACCGGCGCTGAGGCCTGCCGGTCAGGGGCGCGGGGCCGCCGCGCGACGGAGCCGGTCGTTGATGGCGCGGCCCAGTCCGCGCTCGGGAATCGGGGCCACCGCGATCCGTTCGGCCCCCATCGCATCGAGCCGGTGCAGGCAGCCGAACAGGTTCGCCGCCGCCTCGGCCAGATCGCCCGAGGCCGAGAGCGTAAGATCGCCCGAGACAGGGCCGAACCCCAGAAGGATCTCGCCCGGATCGGCCGCTGTCACCCGAAGGCGCACGCGGCCCTGGGGTGCGTAGTGGGAAGCGAGCTGTCCGGGGGCGGCCACGCGGGCAGGATCGGTGTCCACGACGATCGGCTGGGCCAGCGCCTCCTCCAGCGCCTCGACCGGCAGACCGCCGGCCCGCAGGAGCCGGGGAACAGGGTCGAGCGCCAGGATCGTCGACTCCACCCCGACGGGGCAGGGCCCGCCGTCCAGCACCGCGTCGATCCGGCCCGAGAGCCCCGCCAGAACATGACCGACGGTGGTGGGCGAGACCCGGCCCGAAGGATTGGCCGAAGGAGCCGCCAAGGGGCGTCCCACCGCGCGCAGGAGGTCCCGCGCCACCGGATGGGCCGGCGCGCGCAGGGCCACCGTCGGCAGGCCCGCCATGACCAGGGGCGAAAGGCCCGCACCTTCGCGCACCGGAAGCACCAGGGTCAGGGGCCCCGGCCAGAACGCGGCCATGAGGTCGCGGGCCATCCCAGACACCTCGGCCAGCCGCTCCGCCGCCTCCACGTCCGGAACATGCACGATCAGCGGGTTGAAGCTTGGTCGCCCCTTGGCGGCATAGATCCCCGCCACCGCCCGGCCGTTCCCCGCGTCGGCCCCGAGGCCGTAGACCGTTTCCGTCGGAAAGGCCACGAGGCCCCCGTCCGCCAGCAAAGCCGCCGCCGCGCGCAGGCCGGCCGCATCGGGCATCAGCCGTCGTGTCGCTACGTCCTGCGGAGGCTGGTCGGTCATGACGTGGCGTTCCGGTTTGAGGTCATCCCGCGCCCCTCTAGGCTCCGGGTCGCGCCTTGCCTAGCCCCGGCCGGAAGACCTTCCATGCCCTACCGCTCGCCGCTCGCCGAACTGCGCTTCCACCTCGACCACGTGGCGGGCTTCCCGCGACTGGCCACGACGTCCCGCTTTGCCGAGGCCACGCCCGAGACCGTGGATGCGGTGCTGACCGAGGCCGCGCGCCTGTGCGACGGGGTGCTGGCCCCGCTCAACCGGGCGGGCGACCTGCATCCGGCGCGATTGGAGAATGGCCTGGTTCGCACCTCGCCCGGCTTCGCCGCGGGGTACCGCGCCATCGCCGACGGCGGCTGGATCGGGCTGTCGGCCCCGTCGGACTGGGGCGGCGCGGGGCTGCCCCTGGCGCTGGCCACCTGCGTGAACGACATGATGTCGGGGGCGTGCCTGTCGCTCCAGCTCAACCCGCTGATGAGCCAGGGCCAGATCGAGGCGCTGTCCCACCACGCCTCGCCCGAGATCCAGGCGCTCTACCTGCCCCGGCTCGTGTCCGGCGAATGGTCCGGCACCATGAACCTGACCGAGGCGCAGGCGGGCTCGGACGTAGGGGCGCTCCGGACTCGGGCCGAGCCGGACGGAGACGGCACCTACCGGATCACCGGAGAGAAGATCTACATCACCTGGGCCGACAACGACTTCACCGGCAACGTCGTCCACATGGTCCTGGCCCGGCTTCCCGATGGCAGCTCGGGCACCAAGGGCATCTCGCTGTTCCTCGTCCCCAAGCTGATCCCGGATACCGAGGGAAATCCCGGCGAACGCAATGCCCTGCGTGTCCTCAAGCTCGAACACAAGCTGGGCCTGCATGGCTCGCCCACCGCCGTCATGTCCTACGAGGGCGCGAAGGGCTGGCTCGTCGGGCCGCCCCATGGGGGCATGGCGGCGATGTTCACGATGATGAACAACGCCCGCCTGGGCGTGGGCGTCCAAGGCATCGGCGTGGCCGAAGCGGCGTTCCAGCAGGCGCTGGACTGGGCCACGACGCGCCGCCAGGGGCGCGCGGACGGGTCGGGTACCATCGTCGAACATGCCGACGTGCGCCGGATGCTGGCCACCATGAAGGCCGACCTTTTCGCGGCGCGGGCCATCGCTCTCGATTGCGCGGTGGCCCTGGACATGGCGGCGGCCACCGGCGATCCGCTCTGGACGGCGCGCGGAGCGTTCCTGACCCCCATCGCCAAGGCCTTTGGGACGGATGTCGGTCACGCGGTCGCGCAGATCGGCATCCAGGTCCATGGCGGCATGGGCTTCATCGAGGAAACCGGCGCGTCCCAGTTCGCCCGCGACGTGCGGGTGACACAGATCTACGAGGGCACCAACGGCATCCAGGCGCTGGACCTCGTGGGCCGCAAGCTCGCGGATGGGGGCGAGGCCGCCGGCCGCCTCATCGACGAAGTGGTTGAGATAGCCGGCCGCGCCCGAGTGTCGCACCCGCAACTGGCCGAGCCGGTTTGGCAGGCCGCCGAAAGCCTGCGCGAAACGACCGACTGGCTTCTGGCCCATCCCGCCGACCGTGGGGCGGGCGCCTGCGCCTATCTGCGCGCCTTTGCCCGGATCCTGGGCGCGCGCGCGCATCTCCAGGCGGCCATGGCCGGCGACGGGGCCCGCCTGCGCCTTGCGGCCTTCTATGTCCGCCGCCTCCTGCCCGAGCACATGGGCCTCCTGGCCCAGGCACGGGACGGGGCCGGGGGCGTGCTGGACGTCACGGCCGCTGACCTCGCATCCTGAAGGGGGGCGTGACAGCAGCGGTGCGATCCGCTATCCCGCGCTCCGACCAGCCGCAAAGGACGACGCCATGGCCCAGCACGCCCAGCACCCTCACGCCGAGGGGGCCCTCGCCCGAGAGACCCTGGCGCACACCACCAAGGCCCATTCCACATCGTACCACGAGCCCGGCACCATGGACATCACGGCCCAGGAGCGGACCTTTGTGACCTTCATGCGCTTCGTGTCGCGCATGGCCATGCTGATCGCGGTCTTCCTGCTCCTCCTGGCCCTGATCAACGGCTGATGCGACGCCGCGCCGTTCTGGCCGGACTGGTCCTGACGCCGCTGGCGGCCTGCGGCGGCGATGCGACCTCGATCTGGGCACCGGACGAATCGGTCGAGATGGCGCGCTACCGCGCCTCGGGGCCGACCTATCTCGCGCTGGTGACGGTGCGGAACGAAGGCGATGGCCAGGGCGCGCACACCGCCCTTCTCATCAACGCGAGCGAAAGGGTCCTGTTCGACCCTTATGGAGGCTGGACCGACCCCGCCGTGCCCGAGCGGAACGACGTGCTGTTCGGCTTCTCGCCCGAGGTCGAGGCCCGCTACCTTGGTTACCAGGCCAAGGACGGCTACTACTATGTCCGCCAAGAGATCCAGGTCCCGCCCGAGGTGGCCGAGCAGGCGCTGGCGCTGGCCAAGGAAGCCGGTCCCGTCGGCATGGCCATGTGCACCCGTGCGACTGCCGCTCTCCTGAAACAGCTCCCGGGCTTCGAGGGGCTTGGCATGACCTACTTCCCCGAGCATCTGGCCAACCGCTTCGGCCGCCTGCCCGGCGTCGTCACCGTCGAGCGTCACGGCCCGCCGGTTTCCGAGGACGCCTAGAGGGCCCCGAGACCCAGGACGGCATATAGCACGACCGCACCGGCTGCCATGGCACCCAGGACGCTCCGGGTCCAGATCCCGGCGGCAACGGTCGCCAGCGCCGCCAGGAGCCGCGCCGGGTCCGTCTGGCCACCGGTCGCGGTGGGCCAGAGCGCCAGGGGGGCCACCAACCCCGGCAGAACGGCAACCGCCGTGTAGCGGAGGTGGCGCAGCACCCAAGGGGGCAGCGGCCTTTGCCCCAGCAGCCCCAGGAACGAGAAGCGGATCAGGAACGTCCCGATCCCCAGGCCGACGATCACCGTCCAGAACGGCAGCCCGCTCATCCTGCCATCCTCCGGTCCGTTTCGGCCCCCACGGCCATCGCGGCCAAGGCCGCGACCAGCAGGCCCGAGGAATAAGGCATCCAGGCCAGCAGCAGCGCCAGCGCCACCGATGTCAGCGCCGCCAGGAGATGCGCCAGCGTCCGCAGGCCCGGCGCCACCATGGCGAGGAAGCAGATCGGCACCGCGAAATCGAGCGCCATCCAGTCCGGCACCGACCGGCCCAGCATCGCGCCCATCACCGTCAGCAGGAACCAGGTCGGGCAGACCGGCAGGCAGACCCCGGCAAAGTAGGCCAGCTTGTCGCGTAGGGTCCAGCCCGGTTCCCGCTCGTACACGGCGATGGAGGCGGCATAGGTCGCATCCACCAGGCAGTAGGCGGCAAGGGCCCGCTGCCAGAGCGGGAGGCCCCCCAGATGCGGGGCGAGCGAAGCCGAATACATCGCCATCCGCAGGTTCACGGCCAGCGCTGTCGCCAGCACGATGAGCACCGGCGCGCCGTCCCGCATCATGCTGAGCGCCGTGAACTGCGACGCCCCCGCGATCACGGCGACCGAAAAGGCCAGCGCCTTGCCCAGGCCCAGGCCCGCCTCGGCCGCCGCGACCCCGAACAGCAGACCGAACGGCGTGAGCGCCACAAGGAAAGGAAGACCGTCCCGGATGCCCCGGGCCAGGGGAGAGGTGCTGCTGGACATGACGCGGGCCTAGCCCCCTGCCCGACCGGAGGCAACCCGCTCCCACAGGGTGCCCTCCTCCCGGTCGCCTCTCATCGGCACCACGCGCCGGATATGATCTGCGATGTCGGGAACCCCGCCCGGCACCACCAACTCCACGGCGGCCTCGCCGTTGCGCCCCCGCTTTCGCTGCCATTCGGCATAGGGATAATCCGCGATGCGCCGAAAGGTGTCGGGACCGCGCGGGGCCGGGAAAGGGTCCGTCACGCCGCTGTTGATGGGCGACAGCTCGATCCGCGCCCGATGCGCGGCGACCAAGGACGCGGCGTCCACCTCCAGCACGTCATGGGCGGCCTCGCGGTAGAGCCGCGCCCCCAGGAGCCGCCCCAGCCTGTCGCGCGACAACCAGAAGAACACCCGCCCGTTGAGGAGCCGCAGCCAGTCCTCGACCGGAAGGTCGGGCGGCAGGGCGCGCCCGAGCTTGCGGATGTTCAGGGGCGCGTTGTCGCGGATCACCACCCGGCCCTGCGCCGGATGATCCAGTACGACGGGGCCGGGGCGACGTTCCGCCTCGATGCGGTCGCGCGCCACGCCCGTGATCCCGTAAAGGTCGACGAGCGCCGAGGTGCTGAGCAGGCCCTTGTCGCGGATCGACGGCCAGCTTCCGGCCTCGGCCATATGGAACAGCACCGGGCTCCGGCTCAGGAGGTCCTCAAGATCGGCATCGGTCACAGGAGCCCTCCGTCGCGCCACTCAGGCCCAGACCTCGGACGCTCGTGCGGGCGGTCAAGGGGCCGCTTGGCCAGCGACGGCCGCACGCGCTAGATGGCGCAGCAGAGCCCGGAGCGGATCATGGCCCAGCCCCCCTTTCCGACCGTCATCCTTGCGGGCGGCTTGTCGCGTCGCATGGGCGGCGGCGACAAGGGCCTGCGGCCCTTCGGGGCCGGCACGGTGCTTTCGGCCATCCTGGAGCGCCTTGGCGCCGGGGCCGCTCCGCTGGCGCTCAACGCCAATGGCGATCCGGCCCGGTTCGCGGATCTGGGCCTCCCTGTCCTGCCCGATCCGATGGACGGCCATCCCGGGCCGCTCGCCGGGGTGCTGGCCGCGATGGAATGGGCCATGGAGCTTGGGACGGCCGAAGTGATGACCGTGCCTGGTGACGCCCCATTCCTGCCACGGGACCTAGCCCAACGCCTCGGGGCGGCAGGCGCTCCTGCCATCGCGGCCTCGGGCGGTCGCATTCACCCGGTGGCTGCCCTTTGGCCCGTCGCCTTGGCCGGAGAACTGCGCGACGACCTGCAGAACGGATTGCGGAAGGTCGAGACCTTCGCGCGCGACCACGGGGCCCGCACCGTGGAGTTCCCCGTCCCGTCTGGCGGCCCCGACCCCTTTCTCAACCTCAACACCCCCGAGGACATGGCGGCAGCTGTCCGCTGGCTCTGAGGGGAAGGACTGGATTTCGCCGCGGCGCTCCCCACCATCCTTTCCATGCGCATCGTCCAGGGCTTCACCGCAGCCGACCGCCCCGCCATCGCCGCCCTTTACTGGGAGGCCTTCGGCCAGAAGCTCGGCCGCGCGCTGGGTCCATCGGACCGCGCGCTCGCCTTCATCGAGACAGTGCTGTCGCCGGACCACGCCTTCTGCGCCTTCGACGACGACGGACGCCTTCTGGGCGTGGCGGGGTTCAAAACCCTCGATGGCGCGCTGGTGGGGGGCACCTACACCGACATGGCGCGGGTCTACGGGCATGCAGGGGCGCTCTGGCGGCTCACCCTGCTCACGCTTCTGGGCCGCGACACCGAGAACGCGCGCTTCCTCATGGACGGCATCTTCGTCGCGCCCGAGGCGCGGGGACGAGGCGTGGGCACCCGCCTGCTCGATGCCATCGCAGCCGAAGCGCGGGCGCGCGGTTACCAAGAGGTCCGGCTCGATGTGGTGGACGAGAACACCCGCGCCCGCGCCCTGTACGAGCGCAAGGGCTACCGGGCGGTCGCCCGTCATTCGACGGGCCTGCTGCGCTACGTGTTCCGCTTCCGCGCGGCCACGACGATGGTGCTGCGGGTGGGCTGACCGCCCGGCCCGGCACCCCGTAATCAGGCGTACGAGACGCCCAGGATCTCGTAGCTCTTCTCGCCACCGGGCGTGCGGACTTCGACGCTGTCGCCCTGCACCTTGCCGATCAGCGCCCGTGCCAGCGGCGAGCGGACATTGAGCCGTCCGTTCTCGATGTCGGCCTCGTATTCGCCCACGATCTGGTAGGTTCGTTCCTCGTCCGTGTCCTCGTCCACGAGCTTGACCACGGCGCCGAACTTGATGGGCCCCGACAGCTTGGCCGTGTCGATCACCTCGGCGAGGGAGATGATGCTTTCCAGCTCCTTGATCCGACCTTCGATGAAGCTCTGCTTCTCCTTGGCGGAGTGGTACTCGGCGTTTTCGGACAGGTCGCCATGGGCGCGCGCCTCGGAGATGGCCGCGATGATCTCGGGCCGCTCCACGGATTTGAGGTGCTTCAGCTCCGCGTCGAGCTTGTCGAACCCGGCGCGGGTCAGCGGGATCTTTTCCATTCGGTCCTTCCCCGTCATCGCGGGCCTTCAAGAAAGTGGTTCATAACTCGGCGGGCCGCCCCCAAGTCAACCCCTCGGGAACGTGCAGAGGTCTGGGGCCACTGCCACGTCATGTCGCATTTGCGCTTTGGCCCATGAATGTCTACCTCAGGTCCCCGGAAAAGGAAGGGACGAGACATGGCGCAGGTCGAGCGCGAATCCATGGATTATGACGTGGTGATCGTGGGCGGCGGCCCGGCGGGCCTGTCGGCGGCGATCCGCCTCAAACAGCTCGACCCCGATCTGTCGGTGGTCCTTCTGGAGAAGGGGTCTGAGGTCGGCGCGCACATCCTGTCGGGCGCGGTGCTCGATCCGGTGGGACTGAACGCGCTGATCCCTGACTGGAAGGCCAAGGGCGCCCCCCTCGACACCCCCGTGACCGAGGACAGCTTCTTTGTTCTGGGCGAGGGTGGGCGCATGCGGATCCCGGGCCGGGTGATGCCGCCCCTGATGAACAACCACGGCAACTATGTCGTCTCTATGGGCAATGTCTGCCGCTGGCTCGCCACGCAGGCCGAGGCGCTGGGCGTGGAGATCTTTGCCGGCATGTCCTGCTCCGAGCTGGTCTGGGGCGAGAACGACCGCCTAGCCGGCGTCGTCGCGGGCGAGTTCGGCAAGGTCCCGGACGGCAGCTTCGACGGCGCGCCGGGCCCGAACTACGAGCCGGGGATGGAGATCCGCGGCAAGTACGTCTTCTTGGCCGAGGGCGTGCGTGGCTCCCTGTCCCAGCAGGCCATCGCCCACTTCAAGCTGGCCCAGGGCCGCGAGCCGCAGAAATACGGGCTGGGGATGAAGGAGCTTTGGACAGTCGAGCCGGGCCGCATCCGCGCGGGCCAGGTCATCCACACGATGGGCTGGCCGCTGAACCAGGGCGCGGGCGGTGGCGGGTTCATCTACGGCCTGTCGGACACCGAGGCCTATGTCGGCTTCGTCGTCCACCTGAACTACCGCAACCCGTACCTTTACCCCTACGGAGAGTTCCAGCGCTTCAAGCATCACCCGCTGGTGGCCGAGATCCTCACGGGCGGCAAGCGCACCGCCTACGGCGCCCGCGCCATCAACGAGGGTGGGTGGCAGTCGCTCCCGAAGCTGGCCTTTCCCGGCGGCGTGCTGCTGGGCTGCGCGGCCGGGATGGTCAATGTCCCCCGGATCAAGGGCAACCACAACGCCATGCTGTCGGGCATCCACGCGGCCGAGGTGGCGCAGGCCGCCATCGCCGCAGGGCGCGAGGGCGACGTGCTGGAGGACTACGACAATGTCGTCCGCACCGGGGCCGTGGGCCGCGACCTGCGCGCCGTGGCCAACGTCAAGCCGCTCTGGAGCCGCTACGGCCTTATGGCGAGCCTCGGTATCGGAGGCCTCGACATGTGGACGCAGACTCTGCTGAACCGCTCCGTCTTCGGCTCCATCCGGCACGGGAAGACCGATGCGGAGTCGACGGAACCGGCGGCCAAGCACAAGCCGATCGCCTACCCCAAGCCCGATGGGAAGCTCAGCTTCGACCGGCTGACCAACCTGGCCTTTTCGGGCACCAACCACGACGAGTCCCAGCCCGCGCACCTCAAGCTGAAGGACCCCTCGATCCCCATCGGGCGCAACCTGCCGCTCTATGCGGAGCCGGCGCAGCGCTACTGTCCGGCGGGCGTGTACGAGGTGGTGGAGGAGCCAACTGGACCGCGGTTTCAGATCAACTTTCAGAACTGCGTCCACTGCAAGACCTGCGACATCAAGGATCCATCCCAAAACATCGTCTGGACGGTCCCGCAGGGAGGCGACGGACCGAACTACCCGAACATGTGAGCCCGAGAGGCGATGACTTCTGGCAGGCTCCCGCCCGTGCTAACAGGGGCGGGAACTTGCTGGTCTGCGGCGGCGCAGCCCAACCTCTGGTTGCAGCGGGGGTCCGCCGCGCTTAACTTCGGGCACTGGGACACGATGACAGGGAACACAGCCGTGCACGGATCGGGACAAAAGGCCGCCCTGCTCGGGGCGCTGGCCCTGGCGCTGAACACCTGGAGCCTGCCTGCCCAGGCGGACACAGAAGCCGGCGCGGCCCCTGCGGGGGTCTATCTGTCGGCCCGCGCGGCGCGGCAGGCCGCCGACCTGACCGCCGCTTCCGACCTGTTCGCACAGGCGCTCGAAAGCGATGCGGCCGATCCCTGGCTTCTGGGCAATGCGCTGTCCGCCGACCTGGGCCTGGGCCGGATCGAGGCCGCGGCGGACTTGGCCGACCGCATCGTCGAGGCCGGTCTTGCGAGTCCCTTCGCGCATCTGGTGCTCACCGTGTCCAATGCGCGGGACGGGGACTGGCGCGCGATCCTGAGCGACCTCAAAGCCGGGCGTAAGGTAGGCCCGCTGGTGGATGGCCTGGCCCGGGGCTACGCTTGGCTGGGCTTGGGCGATGACGCCGCCGCGCTGTCCGCCTTCGATGAGTTGGCCGCCAACTCGGACTTCCGCGCCTTCGGGCTGTACCATAAGGCGCTGGCCCTGGCGCTGTCCGGGGACCTCGCGGGGTCCGAGGCCCTTTTCTCCGGTCCCGAGGCCAAAGGCGTCCAGCGCACCCGCCGCTCTATCCTGGCGCATGCGCAGGTGTTGGGCGCCTTGGGCCGCTCGGACGAGGCGGTGGCGCTTCTGGACGACAGTTTCGGCTCTGACCTCGACGAGCCGCTTGCCGCCTTGCGGGCCCGCCTTGCGGCAGGCGGACCCGTCACCTTCGATCTGGTCCGGTCACCCCAAGAGGGGCTGGCGGAAGTCTATTTCAGCATCGCGGCCGTGCTGGCCGAGGGTGATGCCGAGGCGGGCCTTCTTTATGCCCGCGCGGCGCTGGCCCTGAACGAGCGGCACGCCGAGGCCGCGCTTCTGACGGCCGAGCTGTTCCAAACCCTGGGCCAGCCCACCCTCGCCCGCGAGGCCTATGGGCTCGTGCCGCCCGACAGCCCCGTCTTCATCGCCGCCGAGTTCGGCCGGGCGGAGGTCCTTCGCGACACCGGAGAGGAGGAGGCCGCTCTCGAAGTCCTCACGGGCCTGGCGCAGGATCGTCCGGACCTTGCCGATGCAGAGGTGGGCCGGGGTGATCTCCTGCGGGGGCTGGAGCGCCACGAGGAGGCCGAGGCCGCCTACGGCCGCGCCATCGAGCTATTCTCGCAGGACTCGGGCCGGCTGTGGTTCGTCCACTTCATGAGAGCCCTCGCCCGCGAGGCGCAGGGCGACTGGCCGGGCGCGGAGGCCGACCTGCGCCGGTCGCTGGACCTTCGCCCGGACCAGCCGCAGGTGTTGAACCACCTGGGCTATTCCCTTGTTGACCGGGGCGAGAAGCTGGACGAGGCGCTGGCGCTGATCGCGCAGGCCGTGGACCTGCATCCCGACAACGGGGCCATCGTCGACTCGTTGGGCTGGGCCTATTACCGGCTGGGCCGCTATGCCGAAGCCGTGGAGCAGTTGGAAAAGGCCGCGACGCTGGAAGCCAACGATCCGGTGGTGAACGACCATCTGGGCGACGCCTACTGGCGCGTCGACCGCACCCGCGAGGCCCGTTTTCAGTGGAATCGCGCCCTGTCGCTCGACCCCGCGCCCGCGGACATCGAACGGATCCGGGAGAAGCTCGCCTCGGGGCTGGCTGCGCCGACAGACACCGAGGACGCCAAGGAAACGGCGGGCCTCCCGGCTGGGAACCAGGGTGGATAAGGGCTTTGCCCCGGCCAAGGTGAACCTTGCCCTGCATGTCACCGGGCGAGGTGCGGACGGCTATCACCAACTCGACAGCCTCGTGGTTTTTGCAGGCACCGGGGACCAGATCATGGCCGCGTCCGCGCGGGACCTGACCCTGACCGTCACCGGGCCTTTCTCCAAGGGCGTCCCGACCGACGACACCAACCTCGTGCTGCGCGCGGCCAAGGCCCTTCGCGCGGCGCGGAACGTGACCAAGGGCGCGGCGATCCGCCTGACCAAGACCCTGCCTCATGGGGCGGGACTGGGCTCGGGATCGTCGGATGCCGCTACCGCGCTGCGGCTGCTGGCCAGCCTTTGGGAGGTGGAGCCCCTGTCCCCCGACGCCCCCGAAGTGCTGGCCCTGGGGTCGGATGTTCCCGTCTGCCTGCACGCGCCGGCCGCCATGCGCATGCGTGGGCGGGGCGAGGTCATCGACCCCGCGCCCGCCCTGCCCTCGATCGGACTGATCCTTGTGAACCCCGGCGTGGTGCTGCCCACCAAGGACGTCTTCGGCGGGCTCGTGACGCGGACGAACCCCCCCATGCCGGCCCTGCCCGACACCCGCAGCGCCGATGAGTTCGTGGCCTGGCTGCACACGGTCCGCAACGACCTCCAGGCCCCCGCCGAGAAGCTGGCCCCTCCGGTGGCCGAGGTGCTGTCGGTGCTCCGGCGCACACGGGGCGTCCTCGCGGCCGTGATGTCGGGATCGGGGGCCACCTGCGTGGGGATCACGCGGAATGCGGGCACGGCCCGAACCGTCGCCCGCACGATCCAGTTGTCCCGGCAGGGCTGGTGGGTCGCCCCCGCGCCCCTGCTGGCCTAGACCGCGAAACGGCCCGTGTTATCCTGGGCATAGGCGCGCAGGTCGCGCGGCGCTCGTCCTGTCAGCGTTTCCACGTCGCCGGTGACCGCCGCCGCCCACCCCTCGCGGACGGGGTGGAAGATCGACGACAGGAAGCGGGCGTAGTCCTCGGGGACGCCCGCGCCCGTGAGAATACCCACGAAGGTCTCGTCATCGTTCGGCCGGTAGGTCACGGTCCGACCCAGCGCGTTCGACAGCACCGCCGCCGCCTCGTGGTAGCTCAGCGCCTCGGGTCCGGACAGGTTGAAGGCGCGGTTGTCGAAGCGGTCGCTCCTCAGCGCCGCGACGGCGCTGGCGGCGATGTCGCGCGCGTCGATGAAGCTGGTCTTGCCCTCTCCGGCCGGGACGGCGACCGCATGGTGCCGCAAGATGCCTTCGTGCCAATAGGTGTGGAAGTTGTCCATGAACCAGTTGGGCCGCAGCGTGACCCAGCGCGTTCCGCTCCGCTCCAGGTGAAGCTCGGCCTGCCGGTAGGGGATGGAGTCGTCGGCATCCACGCCGAACACGCTTTGGAACACGACCTTGACGCCCCGACTAGCCGCGCGGTCGAAGATCGGGTGGAGGATGTCCTGTGCCCCCAGATAACCCGACGGCACCAGCACATAGGCCCGGTCCACGTCCACGAACGCCGCCTCATGGGTGGATGGATCAAGATGGTCGAAGCGCACGGACTCGGCGCCCGCGACCGGAGCGGCATGGCGCGACGCGGCCCGAACCCGCTCGCCGCGCGCTACCAGTTGTTCGACTACATGGGAGCCTACCGTTCCCGTCGCGCCCAGCACCAGAATCCGCCCTGACATCCGCATCTCCGTCGTCTATATGGTTTCCGCAGGAAACCTGGTTTCGATAGGAAATCACATGGCACGAGTCGCGGCGGCAGAAAAGAAGGCACTTACCGGGCACCTGGTCACCCCGCGGAAACCATCCGGGGTGGACCCGGCCTATGATGTCTATTGCGAGGCCTGCCCCACGCGCCTTGTCCTCGACCGCCTCGCAGACAAGTGGGTGTTGCTGGTCATGGGCCTGCTGGGTCGCGAGCCCTTGCGCTTCAACCAGCTTCGCCGCGAGATCGAGGGGGTGTCGCAGAAGGTCCTGTCCCAGACCCTCAAACGGTTGGAGCGCGACGGTCTGGTGGCACGGCAGGCCTTTGCGACGGTACCGGTGACGGTGGAGTATTCGATCACGCCGCTGGGCCGGACCCTGTCCGACACGGTCCGGGCCGTCGGCCTTTGGGCCGAGACCAACATCGAAGCGGTTCTGGCCGCCCAAGCTGCCTATGACGCCCAGTCCGGGACCGAAGCAGGCGCTCAGACCTCGCGGGCGACCACGTAGTCCGCAAGGTCGGCCAGCATCTCGCGCAGCGGATGGGCCGGAACGCGGTCCAGCGCGGCCTTGGCCCGCTCGACCCAGGACATCGCCTCGGCGCGGGTCGAGGCGAGCGCGCCATGCCGCTCCATGATGCCACGAGCCTGTTCTATGTCGGCGGGCTCCACCTGACCGCGCCCGACCGTCCGGGTCCAGAAAGCCCGCTCCTCGTCCGAGGCCCCCGCGATGGCGCGGATGACCGGCAGCGTCAGCTTGCCTTCCCGCAGGTCGTCGCCCCTGTTCTTGCCGATGGCCTCGGTCCCTTCGATGTCGAGGAGATCGTCCACGATCTGGAAAGCGATTCCCAGCGCGTCCCCGTATTCGCGTAGCGCCTCCTCCTGGCCTGAGTCCGCCCCGGCGATCACGCCGCCGGCCTGGGTCGCCGCCGAGAAAAGCGCCGCCGTTTTGCCCCGGATGACCTTGATGTAGGTCTCTTCGGTGGTCGCCAGATCGCGGGCGGCCACGAGCTGGAGCACCTCCCCCTCCGAGATCGTGGCCGCCGCGTTGGCCAGGATGTCGAGAACCCGGAGGTTCCCCGGCTCGACCATCAGCTGGAACGCCCGGGCGAACAGGTAATCCCCTACCAGCACCGAGCTCATGTTGTCCCAAAGCAGGTTCGCCGTGGGCCGCCCCCGGCGCTGCTTGGAATCGTCCACCACGTCGTCGTGCAGCAGCGTCGCCGTGTGGATGAACTCCACGGCCACGGCGAGATGGACGTGGAACGGTCCCTCGCAGCCCATCATCCGCGCCGCCGCGAGAACGAGCATGGGCCGAAGGCGCTTGCCCCCGGCCTCGATCAGATGAGCCGTGACCTGCGGGATGCGCGGCGCGGCCTCGGAGGCCATCCGCTCCCGGATCAGCGCGCCGACGAGCGCGAGGTCCCCCTCCAGCGCGGCCGCCAGACGGTCGTGGGGTTTCGCGCGGGCGTGATCGAGGCTCATCAAGGTGTTCCACGGGCTCGACAATGGGGAGGGCGGGCGGCTAGCCTGTCCTGACAATGCGAGAGCTGCTGCGCACCACCGATCCCACCGTGATCGCCTTTGCCACCGCGCTCCTGCGCGGCGAGGGTATAGATTGCTTCCCGCTCGACGACAACATGAGCATCCTCGAAGGATCGCTGGGCGTGCTGCCCCGTCGGTTGATGGTACGCGAACGCAACCTTGATGAGGCGCGGGTCGTCATGCGGGACAACGGCATCGACCTTGGATTCTGAGCTGACGGAGGATGCCTTCCTGGGCGGGCGGCTCCGGCTGCACCAGCCTGCCCAGGGGTTCCGGTCGGGGATGGATGCGGTCTTCCTGGCGGCGGCGGTCCCGGCCCAGCCCGGCGAACACGCGCTTGATCTGGGCTGCGGGGCGGGGGCGGCGATCCTGGCCCTGGGGACGCGCGTTCCGGGGTTGGGTCTGGCCGGACTGGAGATCCAGCCCGCCTATGCCGCGCTGGCGCGAGAGAACGCGGCGCGCAACGGCCTTGGCCTGGAGGTCATGGACGGCGATGTCGCCCAGCCCCCGCCGACGCTGCGCGACCGGGCCTTCGACCATGTCCTCATGAACCCACCCTACTACGATCGCGCCAGCACGACGCCCGCCCGGGACCCAGGCCGTGATCTGGCGCATGGGGGGGCGGTCCCGCTCGGGCTTTGGCTCGACCTCGCGTCCCGGAGGTTGCGGCCAAGAGGCGTCCTGACCCTGATCCAGCGCAGCGCCCGCTTGCCCGAGGTGCTGGCCGCCCTGCCCGCCACGATGGGCTCGGTCGCGGTCCGTCCCTTGGTGCCGCGCGAGGGACGCCCGGCCGCGACGGTCCTGCTGCGGTCACGGAAAGGCGGACGCGCGCCATTCCGTCTGATGGCCCCATTGGCTGTCCATGCGTTGCCCCAGCACCAGCGCGACGAGGAGGATCTGTCTCCTTGGGCCGTGGCGGTGCTGAGGGACGGAGCAGGTTTGCCTTGGGATTAGGCGCCCCTACAACCTGGACGAGCAAAGATCCGCCTAAAGCGGGCTGTGTCATCCCGCCGCATGACAGATTCATGAAACTGTGGTCGACTTCTCCTTGGCAGGCTTCACTACCATGGAGGACGACTCATGAGTCTGAACGGCCATCTGGAAGAACTTCGCCGGAAACACCAGACCTTGTCGGCGGCCGTCGAGGCGGCCCAGCGCAGCCCGGGGATGGATGACCTCGAGATCGCGCGCATGAAGAAGCAGAAGCTCATCATCAAGGAGGAGATCACCCGCCTTTCGGCGCACTGATCCCCCCATCCGCTCCGAGTCAGGAGCCAGCGGCCTTTCGCGTGCCTTCCGGGGCGCGCGACCCCGGAAGAGCCGCCAGGGCGGCTCCACCCGCGATGAGCAGGGCGGCCAAGCCCAAACCCCATGTCGCCTCTGCTTCGCCCCCGGCCACCAGCGCCAAGGTCGATAACAGGGGTGCCGCATAGGAGGCGACGCCCAGAAGCTGGATGTCGCCTCGCTTGACCCCAATGTCCCACAGGAAAAAAGCCAAGCCGACCGGCCCGAGGCCGAGCGCGACCACAGCCACCCATCCGCTGGCCGAAGCGGGCCAGACCGTCTCCTCGATCAGAAGGTGGGCCAGGACGGACAAGGCCGCCGTTCCCGCGCAGTAGACCGTGACGGCGACCGTGGGCCACTGGCCAAGCCGCCGCGAGATCACCGAATAGGCCGCCCAGGTCACGGCGCAGCCGAAGGCCAGCACGAAGCCCAGGACGGGGTTCGGTGCAGGCCCGCCCCCACCGCCACGGCCCAGCACGATCAGCGCCGCCCCCGCGAAGGCAAGGGCCCCGCCGACGAGATGTCCCCGGCGCAGCCGCTCGCCGGGCAGCAGGCCCGAGCCCAGAACGATGAACAGGGGCCAAAGATAGGCGATGAGCCCCGCCTCGGCGGCAGGAGCGAGCCGCAGCGCGCTGAAGTACAGGAGGTGGTAACCGAAAAGCCCGGCGATCCCGAAGGCATGCACCCCGGCGGGCACGCGCCGCAACTCTCCCAGGGTGCCCGTCGCGGCCCCCCAGACCAGCCCGACCCCGGCCGCGATCCCGAAGGTGAGCGCATTGAGGAGGAGAGGCGGCACCGGCGCGGTGCGGACGGTCAAAAGGGCGAGGAGCGCCCAAAGAAGGACGGCGCAGAAGCCGATAGAGGTGGCGCGAAGGCGGGTCATGGGCGCGACCCTAGGAGATCCGCCCACCGCCGCCCACCCCCGGAGCGACATCCGTGCAAGGCTTGCGGCCCTCGGGTGTCCCGCGCCGACCACGGTGTCGCTTTCCACGTCTCCCCCGCCTTGCCAGAGCCACGCGATTCGCGTCTGGTCACCCGAAACCGGGGGGCAGCGATGATAAGCGCGCGCAAACGCATCTGGGGCTGGATGCTCTTCGACGTGGCCCAGCAGCCTTACGCCACCCTGGGCCTCACCTTTGTCTTTGGGCCCTACTTCGCTGAGGTCGCCTCGGACCTGTTCGCCGCGCAGGGCGCCTCGTCGCAGGCGGCCGGGGCCCAGGCCCAAAGCCTTTGGGGCACGGCGCAGACGCTGGCGGGCGTCGTCATCGCCCTGAGCGCGCCGTTCCTGGGGGCCTATGCCGACGCCTCGGGCCGCAAGACGCCGTGGATCGCGGGCTTCTCGGTCATCTATGTCCTGTGCGCCTGCGGGCTTTGGTTCCTCCACCCGGACGGGACGAACTTGCTGCCGGTGCTGGTCCTTTTCTGGCTGGGCTTCATCGCGGGCGAATCGGCGCTCAACATCAACAACGCCCAGCTTCCCTCGCTTGCTCCGCCAGATCGGATCGGGCGGATCTCGGGCTCGGGTGCGGCCATGGGCTACTGGGGTGGCGTCCTGGCGCTGTTCTTGGTGCTGCTGTTCCTGGCCGAGAACGCCACCGGCCGGACGCTTCTGGGTCAGGCGCCGGTGATGGGCCTGGACCCCGCCCAGCGGGAGGGGACGCGCAGCGTGGGCCCTTTCATCGCGGTCTGGTTCGTCCTGTTCATCATCCCCTTCCTGCTCTGGACCCGCGAAACCGCGGCTCCGCTGCGCCGCCCGTCTATGAGAGAGGTCTGGTCGGACCTCCGGGGCACGCTGCGCGACGTCCTGCGACGGCGGAGCCTCGGGAGCTTCCTGCTGTCCTCGATGCTCTACCGGGATGGGCTCGGGGCGCTTTACAGCTTTGGGGGCATCTACGCGACGCTGGTGCTGGACTGGACGATCATCCGGATCGGCGTGTTCGGCATCGTGTCGGCCATTGCCGCCGCCGTCGTGACCTGGATCGGGGGACTGGCCGACCAACGCCTTGGGCCCAAGCCGGTCATCGTGGCGTCCTGCTGGGCACTGATCGGGGTCTGCTCGGTCATCGTGGGCGTCTCGCGCGAGGCCATCTTTGGGGTGCCGCTGGCCCAAGGCTCGACCCTGCCCGACATCCTGTTCTTTCTGTGCGGGGCGGCGATCGGAGGGGCGGGCGGCGCGATGTACTCGGCCTCGCGCACGCTGATGGTGCGGCACGCCAACCCGACGCGGGCGGGCGGGCGAGGCGTTCGGGCTTTTTGCGCTGACCGGGCGGGCCACGGCCTTCCTCGCCCCGGCGTTGATCGCAGCGTTCACCGCGATCACGGGTTCGACACAGCTGGGCTTCCTGCCCGTAATCCTGCTTTTCCTCGGCGGGCTCTGGCTGCTACGCTTCACGGACCCCCTCGGAGACCGTTCCCGATGACGCACCGCCCCTTCAAGGCTTTTGCCCTGATCCTTCTGCTGGCGGCCTGCGGCGGCGGGAACACCGTCGCGCAGGACGCCGTGTCGCCGCAGGGGGCAGGCGACAGCCGGGTGGCCAAGCACGTATTCGGAAGCATGCCGCAGCCCTCGTCGCAGACCTCCCAGCCGATCGGCGGCTATTCTCAGGGCTGCCAGGCCGGGGCCGCCCAACTGCCCGAGACGGGGCCCACCTGGCAGGCGATGCGCCTGTCGCGCAACCGCAACTGGGCGCAGCCCGCCACCATCGACTTCATCGCCGACCTGAGCGCCTATGCTGCGACCCTTCCCGGCTGGCGGGGTCTTTATGTCGGCGACATGAGCCAGCCGCGCGGCGGACCCATGACCTCTGGGCATCGCAGCCACCAAACCGGGCTCGATGTCGATGTCTGGATGAACGCGCCGCAGCGCCTCGACCTCAGCCCCCAGGAGCGGGAGGAGATCTCGGCCATCGACATGCAGCGGGCCGAGGGGGCCTACGTCAACGACCGCTGGACCCCAGCGCACGAGGCGCTGCTGCGCCACGCCGCCCAAGACCCGCGCGTGGCCCGCATCTTCGTCTTTGCGGGTGCCAAGGTGGCGATGTGCGACCACGCGACGGGCGACCGGTCCTGGCTTCGCAAGATCCGGCCCTGGTATGGCCACAACGAACATTTCCATGTGCGGCTGGACTGCCCGGCCGGCTCGGCCACCTGCGCCCCTCAGGATCCGATCCCGATGGGCGACGGCTGCGACGAAGCGCGCAGCTGGGTCGCGGGCATCCTGAACCCGGCCCCGGCCGACCCGAACGCCCCGCCCGCCGAGCCCCGCGGCGACCTGACCCTGGCCGAACTGCCGGGCCAGTGCATGGGCGTGCTGGCAAGCGACTGAGCCCTTGCGACGTTTCCTCCTGAGCGTGGCCCTCGCGGCCGCGGGCCTGGCCACGGGCGCGCTGCTGCCGGCCTCCGGCGACACGAGGGGGCGTGCGACCTTTCTGGGAACCTATGTCTGGGAAGGGAACTGGGAGGGGTTCGGCGGCTTCTCGGGCCTCGAGGTCGCCAATGACGGCCTAGCCTTCACGGCCCTGAGCGATCGGGTGGAACTCGTGTCCGGGCACCTGACGCGCGACGCCCGCGGCGTCGTGACCGGGGTCGAGGTCGGACCGCCCCGGCGTCTCATCAACACCGACGGGCGACCGCTCCGGGGCCGGCCGGCCGACAGCGAAGGGCTCGCCATCGGACGCGATGGGACCGTGTGGATCAGCTTCGAGGGCCGGGCCCGGGTTCGGCGCGAAGGGGGAGAGGCTGAGTCGCCCGTTCTCCTGCCCAGCCACCCGGACTTCGGGCGTCTGCGGCTCAACTCCGCGCTCGAGGCGCTGGCGGTGGATGACCAGGACCGGCTCTACACCATCCCCGAACGTCCCTTTCGCAGCGAAAGCAGCTTTCGAGTCTATCGCTTTGAGAGCGGCGCCTGGGACGTCGTCTTCCGCCTGCCAGAACGCGACGGCTTTGCGGTGGCGGGGGCCGATATCGGGCCGGATGGACGGCTTTACATTCTGGAGCGCGACTTCACCGGCCTGGGATTCCGCACGCGCCTGCGTCGCGTGAACCTTGACGGCAGCGGCGAGAAGACCCTCCTCACCACCGCGACCGGCACCTTCGACAACCTCGAAGGAGTCGCCGTCTGGGCCGACGGATCAGGACTGCGGGCCACGATGATCTCGGACGACAACCTCCGCTTCTTTCAGCAGACCCAGATCGTCGATTATCGCCTGCCGGATTGACGCAGGCGTTGCCGGGGCGTATCGGGCGGCGCCCCGTATCGGTCGCCGTGACGGTCGGACCGGGGCCAAGTCGCCGCACCCTTGCCAAAACGGACCTATTCATGCGTCTTCTGCCTGCCATCCTTGCCATGGCCGCGATTGTCGTGGCTTCCAACATCCTCGTGCAATTCGTGATCGCGGGAGGGCTCCTGACCTGGGGCGCCTTCACCTATCCGTTCAGCTTCCTCCTGATCGACATCGCCAACCGTGCCTATGGACCAAGGGCTGCCCGGACCGTGGTGATCTGGGGGTTCGTCACCGGCGTCCTGTGTTCGCTGGTCGGCTCGCAGGTCGAGGTTGCTCCAAGCGTCTCCGCCGTCGCGTTGCGGGTGGCCGTGGGCTCGGGAGCGGCCTTCCTGGCGGCGCAACTCCTCGACGTGGCGATCTTCCAGATCTTCCGGCACCAAGCCTGGTGGCGTGCGCCCCTGACCTCGACCTTCGTGTCCTCCTCGCTCGACACGCTGATCTTCTTCTCGCTGGCCTTTGCCGGGGTTCTGGGCGTCCTCTTCCCTACTGCGGCAAACGAAGCAGTGGGCTGGGCGCAGGATCAGGCCCCGCTCCTGGGCTTCGGGCCGGATGCGCCCCTCTGGGCTTCGCTTGCTTTGGCGGATCTCGGTGTCAAGATCGCCTTGGCCCTGATCACGATGATCCCGTACCGCCTCATTACCATGCGCCTGCAAGATCGCGTGAGTTGAACGTCATCTTTCGAAATCCGGGTTTGACAGACGGCCGGAAAATCCCATCTTGGGAGTCAGTTGAAACCCTTAGAAAGGAGGTGATCCAGTGTCTAGAAAGAACCTGGAGAGATGTGTCGGGACAGCGCGGGGGATCCGCGGCTGAGGCAGCCCTCAGCCTTCCGGGTGCCTCGGTGGACCTGATGGTCTAACCGAACCCACCTCCTGAACTTTCGAGGGGGCCGCACCATTCGGGGCGGCCCTTTTCATTGTGGCGGGTCCAAGGAAGCGCGGAGCTCGGCTTCGGCCTCGTCGATGGCTGCAAGGATCTGTGCCTCGAAGTCTGGGCGCGACACCGCTTCTTCCAACTCCAGCAAGGCGTAATCGGCAGCCACCCCGATCGCGAGGCCGCCGAGGACCCCGCCGACCACGGCCCCGACCGTGGTTCCAAGCCCCGGCACCACGCTCCCTGCCAACGCGCCCGCCCCGGCGCCCGTAGCCGCGCCCCCCAGCCCCCCCGCGACCTTGCCCAAGGCCACCTTGCCGACAGCCTCGGCGGCCAAACCGAAAGCTTCCTTGGCCAGAACCTTGGCCAGCAGCTTGCCGGTGACCGTGCCTGCGATGCCGCCTGCGACCATGCCGGCCCCGCCTGCCGCAATCCGCACCTCAAAGGCGATGGCCTCGGCGTCCGGCGCGGGGATCAGCGGCGGTTCGGGCGTCCTGGCTGTCACGACCCAAGCCGTGTCATCGGCCGGAAGGAAGCCGCAATCCGCCAGAAGCCGGTCCCGCGCCGCAACCGCATCCGGTGGCAGGGGTGCGTCGAGTGTTGCGACCGCTTGCCGGAACGGCACGAAGGCCTGATCCACGGCAAGCGTCCTGGTCATCTCCTTTGCAAGGAAATCCTCAGCCCCGCCTGCGACGAGGTGGAAGGTCCGCAGATACTCGGCCGTCAGGCTGTAATAGCCGTCGAGAAACAGCGGCACCCGCGCCCGCACCGCATCGAAGCCCGTGTCGATCCCTGCCTCGACCGCCTGCCGGCGCTGAGCCAGCAGGTCGCTCAGGCTCCGGTCGATGACGTCGAGTCCCGCCAGCGTGCCTGGTCGGCACGCCATCGGCCCGATCTGTTCGGTTTCGACGATCCGACGCAGCGCCGTCGGGTGGGGCAGGCCCGGCACATAGGCGGGTGGCGGGGCGTCTGCACCAAAGGCCAGTTCCGGTCGGGTTCGGCCTTCCGTGGGGGCGAACAGGACCGGGCTCTCGGCCATGGCAAGCGGTTGCCGTTGAGCAGTGGCCCAAACCTCGGCCTGTGCGGTGGCCGAAACCAGCGCTCCTGTCAGCACGGTGGCCAGAAGGCTTGCCCAGGCCAGCCGCGCGGCACCCACGGGGGGGGCGTCGTCGGCCGTGGAGCTGCGAAGGATCCGCCGCGCCTCGCCCCGGGGCAGGAGACCGGCGGCGAAGACGCTTGCCACCAGCCAGAACTGCCCGAAGGTCGCTCCCAGGGTCCAAAGGCGCGCGAGGGGGCCAAGATGACCCTCGGCCCAGCCCAGGGCCCAGGCCCGTGTCCCGCTGACGAGGCCCATAGCGTCCACGCCCCAGGCGAGCAGCGCTGATGATCCTTCATAGCGGGGCTGCGCCGCGACCGCGGCTGCCAGACTCCCCGTCTTCACCACTGGGAGGTTTCCTCCTGCCACCCAAGCGGCCGTCAGGAGACCCGCCACGGCAAGGGGCGCATGCAGGAGCACCGGGCGAAGTCGCGCGTAAGGCTTCAGCGGCCCGGTTGATCGGGCGACCAGAGCCGCCATGGGCCAGAGAAGCCCTGCCGCCGCCGCGATCCAGGCCCAGCCCGCCCAGCCCTGCGCGATCAGCACAGCGCCCACGCTTGCGGCGGCGAGCAGAGCCAACGGAACGGCGGCGATCTGCCGGACCAAGGCGCCACCCAGGACAGGCGCCCACCACGGGGCCGCGCCGTCACGCAGGACCGATCTGGCATGAGCCTTGCGAACCGCCGCCGGATAGGCGAGGCCGACCCAGGCGGGTCCGGCCACGAGCGGCACCAGAAGCAGCGCGCTCATCAGCCCCATGCGCCCGCCTTGGCTGGCATGCCAGGCGAGGCCCCCGAGGACGAGGGCGCAAAGGGCGCTATAACGGGCTGGCGAGGCGATCATCCGCCCTGTCGTGGGGTGCCCCGCGAGTCGAGTCAACGGAAGGCGGACATGCTGCGCATCAGCGATACGGTGGCAATCCAGGATTGGGAGCTGACGGAGCAGTTCACCCGGTCATCAGGGCCCGGAGGGCAGAACGTCAACAAGGTCTCGACCGCCGTGGAACTGCGCTTCGAGGCCGAACGCTCGCCCTCGCTGAGCGCGCCAGTGAAGACGCGCCTGCGCCGTTTGGCCGGGCATCGCTGGGTCGGAGAGGAGGGCTCGGGCGCCGTCCTGATCCGCGTGGAGGAAACCCGCCATCAGGCCCGCAACCGAGAGATCGCCCGCGACCGGCTGACCGAGCTGGTGCGGGCAGCGCTGGTGGCGCCCAAGCGGCGGGTGCCTACCAAGCCCACGATGGGCAGCGTGCGGCGACGGCTGCAGGCCAAGGCTAAGCGGTCGGAGGTGAAGGCCGGGCGGAGCGAGCCGCTGCCCGGCGAGGACTGAGTTACGTGAGGCGGTCTAGACCCGCACCGCGCGCCGCGCCTGCTCTCCCACCCCGAAGACGCGCTTGTAACGTTCGACCTGATCCTTGGGGCCCATCGCCTTTTCGGGGTTGTCCGACAGCTTCACAGTGGGGCGGCCATCCGCCTCGACGGCCTTGCAGACCAGGCTGAAGGGCGCCAGCGCATCGCCGTCTACCAAGCCGGCAAAGTCGTTGGTCAGGAGCGTCCCCCAGCCATAGGTCGCCTTGACCCGCCCGGCGAAGCGGGCATGGAGCGACTCGATCTCCGCCACGTCGAGGCCGTCGGAGAAGACGATCAGCTTCTCGCGCGGGTCCTGGCCGTGGGCCGTCCACCAGCGGATCGCGGCTTCGGTGTTCTCGACCGGATCGCCCGAATCGATGCGGATGCCGGTCCACTCGGCCAGCCAGTCTGGCGCGCGGTCGAGAAAGGCCTTGGTGCCATAGGTGTCGGGCAGGATGACGAGCAGATTGCCGTCGTGCTCCTCCTGCCATTCCTCCAGCACCTTGTAGGGCGCGCGGGCCAGCTCCTCGTCGCTGTCGGCCAGCGCGGCATAGACCATGGGCAGCTCGTGGGCATTGGTGCCGATGGCCTCCAGGTCGCGCTTCTTGGCGATGAGGCAGTTGGAGGTGCCGACGAACTTGTCGCCCAGCGCCTCGATCATGGCCTGCACGCACCAGTCCTGCCACAGGTAGCCATGCCGGCGTCGCGTCCCGAAATCCGCAAGCCGCAGGCCGGGGATGCGCTTGAGCCGCTCGCCCTTTTCCCAAACGCGGGTCATGGCACGGGCATAAAGCACCTGCAGTTCGAAGCGCCCCATGTCCTTGAGGACGGCGCGCGACCGCAGCTCCATAATGACGGCCAGCGCCGGGATCTCCCACAGCATGACCTCGGGCCAGGCCCCTTCGAAAGTCAGCACGAACTGGCCGTCCTGCCGTTCGAGGTGATAGGGCGGCAGGCGAAGGTTTTCGAACCATTCCATGAACTCGGGCGAGAACATCTGCCGCTTGCCGTAGAAGGTGTTTCCCCGCATCCAAGTCGATTCGCCACGGGTGAGCGACAAGCTGCGGACGTGGTCGAGCTGTTCGCGCAACTCGCCCTCGTCGATCAGCTCGGCGAGCCGTACGTTGTGGGACCGGTTGATGAGCTGGAAGGTGACCTGCGTGTCGGGCTTGTTGCGAAAGACCGACTGGCACATCAGCAGCTTGTAGAAGTCCGTATCGATCAGCGACCGGACGATGGGGTCGATCTTCCAGGTGTGGTTGTAGACCCGTGTTGCAATGTCGATCATCGCGCCACCACCACGCCAGCCTCGGTCCAGCCCGCATGGGCGGCGCCCAGGCTGCCCGACAGGTCGATGGCGCGGGTCAGATTCTCGCGCACGGTGACCCGAAACCCGAGGCGGGCCCCGTCGAGGGCCGAGAAGTTGACGCAGAAATCGGTCGCGAGGCCCACGAGGGTGACGGTGTCGATCCCCCGCTCTCGCAAGTATCCCGCAAGGCCGGTGGGCGTGGCATGGTCGTTCTCAAAGAAGGCCGAATAGCTGTCCACGCCGGGCCGGAAGCCCTTGCGGATGATCAGGTCGGCATCGGTGCGCAACCCCGGATGGAACGCCGCCCCTGCCGTGCCCTGGACGCAGTGGTCGGGCCAGAGCACCTGATGGCCGTAGGTCATTTCCACGGTCTCGTAGGGCTCGCGTCCCCAGTGCGACGAGGCAAAGGACGAATGCCCTGCCGGGTGCCAGTCCTGGGTCAGGATCACGGCGGGAAACTCGGCCATCAGGGCGTTGATGCCGGGGACGATCTCGTCGCCTCCGGGCACGGCCAGCGCGCCACCGGGGCAGAAGTCGTTCTGGACGTCGATGACGACGAGGGCCTCGTTCGCGGGGCGCATGGCGTGTCTCCCTCCCCATGGCGTGTCAGCCATGGGTAAGGAGGGCGCCAGGGGCGGTCAACCGCCCCCGTCAGGTGTCGAGATGCGCGACCGAGAGGGCGTTCTGTTGGATGAACTCCCGGCGCGGCTCCACGGCGTCACCCATCAGGCGCGAGAAGATGTCCTCGGCCTCGGCCACGTCGTCGATACGGACCTGCAGGAGGGTGCGGGCATCGGGGTCCAGCGTGGTTTCCCAGAGCTGCTCGGGGTTCATCTCGCCTAGGCCCTTGTAGCGCTGGAGCGAGAGACCCTTTTCCCCTTCGGCCAGGATGGCCCGCAGGAGGTCGAGCGGCCCGAAGATCATCTGGCTCCGGTCCTTGCGGACCAGGGTGGCTGGCTTGTCGTAGGTCTCGGCCAGGGTGTCGCTGTGGGCTCCGAGGCGGCGGCTTTCCCCGGACCGCAGCATGGCCCCGTCCAGGGTGCGCAACTCCTCCACGCCGCGCAGGACGCGGCTGAGGCGGATGCCCTTGTCCTGGGTGACACGGCCGCGCCAACCCTTTTCGTACTCGAGTGCGATCAGGTCGAGCCGCTGCGCCACGGTTTCGGCCACGCCCTGCAGGTTGGCGTCCACCGCCCCCGTCCGGAATGCCCCGGCGATGGCGGCCTGTTCCAGGATGTGCCGTGGGTAATGGGTCGGATAGGCGTCGAGGCTGCGCCGGACGGTCCGCGCTTCCTCGACGACGCGGAGAAGGTCCTGGCCCGCGATCTCGGCGCCGGTGCCAAGCCGCAGCACCGCCCCTTCGGTCCCCTGCTGGATCAGGTACTCGTCCAACGCGGCCTGGTCCTTGAGGTAGACCTCGGACTTGCCACGGGCGACTTTATACAGCGGCGGCTGCGCGATGTAGAGGAAGCCGCCCTCGATCAACTGCGGCATCTGGCGGAAGAAAAACGTGAGCAGCAGCGTGCGAATGTGCGCGCCGTCCACGTCGGCGTCCGTCATGATGACGATCTTATGGTAGCGCAATTTGGAGATGTTGAACTCGTCCCGGCCGATGCCGGTGCCGAGCGCCATGACCAGGTTGCCGATCTCCTGGGAGGACAGCATCCGGTCGAAGCGCGCCCGCTCCACGTTCAGGATCTTGCCCCGCAAGGGCAGCACGGCCTGGGTCCGCCGGTCCCGTCCGGTCTGGGCGCTGCCGCCAGCCGAGTCCCCTTCGACCAGGAACACCTCGGTCTTGGACGGGTCCTTCTCGGAGCAGTCCTTGAGCTTGCCAGCCAGGTAGTTCACGTCCATCGCCGTCTTGCGCCGCGTGAGCTCACGCGCCTTGCGGGCGGCTTCGCGGGCCAGCGCGGCCTCGATAATCTTGCCGACGATCATGCGGGCGTGCTGCGGGTTCTCTTCGAACCAATCGGCGAGCCGTTCGCCCACAAGGCCCTCGACCGCAGGGCGCACCTCGCTCGACACCAGCTTGTCCTTGGTCTGCGAGGAGAACTTGGGGTCGGGCACCTTGACCGACAGAACGCAGGTCAGCCCCTCGCGGGCGTCGTCGCCGGTGAAGTCGATCTTCTCGCGCTTGGCGATGCCGCTGTCCTGCGCGTATTTGGTGATCGTCCGGGTCAGGGCGGTGCGGAAGGCCGAAAGGTGGGTGCCGCCGTCCCGCTGGGGGATGTTGTTGGTGAAGGGCAGCACGGTCTCGTGGTAGGAGTCGTTCCACCACATTGCGACCTCCACCCCGATCCCGCCCCGCTCACCGGCGATATGGATGGGCTCGGCCATGGCAGAGGCCTTGCTGCGGTCAAGATACTTCACGAACTCCTTAACGCCGCCCTCGTAGAACAGCTCCGAGCGGAGAGGCTCGGCCGGGCGCTCGTCCTCGAGGAGGATGCGGACGCCGGAGTTCAAGAACGCGAGCTCGCGCAGGCGCGCTTCCAGCGTCTTGAAGCTGTAGTCGAGGTTGGTGAAGGTCCCGTCCGGCCGGTTCGTCTTGGCAGAGGCAAGGAAACGCACCTCGGTGCCCTTCTCACCCGGCTGGGCATCGCCCTCGATCCGGAGGGGGATGGCGGTGTCGCCGTTCTCGAAGCGGGCGTAATGCTCCTTGCCGTTGCGCCAGATCCGCAGGTCGAGCCAGTCGGACAGCGCGTTCACCACCGACACGCCCACGCCGTGCAACCCGCCCGAGACCTTGTAGCTGTTCTGGTCGAACTTACCCCCGGCATGGAGCTGGGTCATGATGACCTCGGCCGCCGAGACGCCTTCCTCCGCGTGGATGTCCACGGGGATGCCGCGACCGTTGTCGCGCACCGAGACCGAGTTGTCGGCGTGGATCTTGACCTGAACGGCGGTCGCGTGACCGGCCAGCACCTCGTCGATACCGTTGTCCACGACCTCGTAAACCATGTGGTGAAGGCCCGACCCGTCATCGGTATCGCCGATATACATGCCCGGGCGTTTCCGCACGGCATCCAGGCCCTTGAGAACCTTGATGGAATCGGCGCCATAAGCGGCGGCCGCAGCGGTAGCGTCGGACATGGGAAAAAGCCCTTCTGAAAGTCGTCCATCTTATAGGGGGGGGAGGGGGGAATGTCACCCCTTCGACCCTTGCAAATATGGGGTTTTCGGGCCGGATTACCACCCCCGCACGCCCTCACAGGAGGGGGATCAGGCACCCAACAGTGACAAGCAGACCGCCGGCCACGAGATTGGTCCGCCGGATGGCCTCCGGCGACGACAGGATGGCTCGCGCCCGCCCCACGACCAGCGCGAGCCCCAGGTTCCCCAGGAGCGGGACCGCGCCCGATACCATCAGGATCGCAACGATGTCGGGCCAGGTCAGCCGTCCCACATCAAAGAAGCCGGGCAGCATGCCCATGTAGAAAAGGATCGCCTTGGGATTGCCCAGGATGGCGAGCATGCCGGCCAGGAACCCCGCCGACCTGCCCGGCCTCGTGAGGCGCGAGTCCTCGCCCGGGGGCCTCCCCGCGCCGCGGATCACCAGGACGCCCATGAGGATGAAGGTCGCGGCCGCAATCCAGGTCATGGCAGCCAGGAAGCCGCCCCAGACGGACAGGATCCAGGTCACACCCAGGATGGCGCACAGCGGCCAGAGCAGGTCGCCCAGCGTCACGCCCACCGCAAGCGGCCAAGCCGCCCCAAAGCCGCCCGACAGCGCCCGCGCCGTCAGCGCAACCCAGACCGGCCCCGGGGTGAGCCACAAAAGCCCCACCGCCCCGGCATACAGCGCAAGATGGGCGGCCGAGACAGTCATCCGGCCGGCAGGGTCAGGCTGCCATCGGGTCCGAGTGGCCAGAACGGGTTCATGGCCAGTTCCCAAACATGCCCGTCTGGATCGGCGTAGTAGCCCGAATAGCCGCCCCAGGCGGTGGCCTGCGGCACCTTGATCGGCTTGGCCCCGGCCTGAGTCGCGCGCTGCCAGGCGGCATCCACGTCCTCCTCGGTCGCGAAGTTCTGGGCCAGCGTTACGGCCCCCGTTCTTAGCTCGCCCACAGGACGGTCCATGTCGTCGGCCAGATCATCGAGCCCAAAGAGTGCCAGCGCCGCGCCGTGCATCTGGTAGAAGGATACCCGCTCCTGCTCCTCTGCGGGGCTCCAGCCCAAAGCGCGGTAGAAGGCACGGGACCGCGTCAGGTCGCGGACGCCAAGCGTGATCAAGGTCACGCGTTGCTCTGGCAGCAGATGATGATGGGTCATGGCGCGCTCCGTTGGGTCAGTTGCGTGGCGCCGCCCTCATCGGCGGCTTCCCAATACTGCGCCCGATTCCCCAATTCGGTGAAGAGCGCGGGTTCCGTACCTGTCATGAAGGCCTGGAGGCCTAGCCCGCAGACCTCGTCGTAGAGCGCCGCCCGCCGGCCGGGATCGAGATGCGCGGCCACCTCGTCCAGCAGCAGGATCGGCGCGGTCCCGTCCTCGCCCAGCGCGCGGGCGTTGGCGAGGATGAGAGATACCAGCAAGGCCTTCTGCTCCCCGGTGGAGCAGTCGCGCGCGGGCACGCCCTTGGCGGTCCAGACCGCATCGAGATCGGCGCGATGCGGGCCCGCGAGGCTCCGCCCAGCGGCCATGTCGCGCCAACGCCCCCGCTCCAGGCTGGCCGCGAACTGCTCCTCGGAGGCGGGCAGCGGGTCCTCGGGATAGACGATGGCCAGGGTCGCGGCGGGAAAGGCCGTCTCGGCCCGGGCCTGCGCGGCCATGAGACGGGCGAGGGTCACCTCGCGGTTCTGGGCCAGTTGCGTTCCGGCCTGCGCCATCTGCCCTTCCAGTGCCGCATACCAGTGGGCGTCGCGCGAGCCGTCCTTGAGCAGGCGATTCCGCTCGCGCATCGCCTTTTCGTAGGCAAGGGATGCTTCGCCATGGTCGGGAAAGAGGCTCAGGCAGGCCCGATCCAGGAAACGCCGCCGCCCCTCGGCCCCCTCCAGCCAGAGCCTATCCATGGCCGGCACGAGCCAGAGCACGGGGATCAGCCGGGCAAGGTCGAGCTGCGCGGCGGCCTTGCCGTCGATTCGCACCGTCCGGGGTTCGCCCGGAAGGGCCTGGGTCTCGACCTCGTGGGTCGTGCCCGGCACCTCCAGGCTGGCCGCGACTTTCCAGCCCACGCCCTCGGCCCGTCGTCCCACCTCCTCGGCCCCGGCGCGACGCAGCCCCCGGCCGGGGGACAAAAACGAGACGGCCTCAAGGAGGTTGGTCTTGCCCGATCCGTTCGGTCCCCAAAGCGCGACGGGACGGCCGTCGAAATCCAGCCGCGCACGGGCGTGCGACCGGAACTGCGACAGGCCGAGGTGCTGGATATGCGGCCGGCTCACACCCGCATCGGCATCACGACATAAAGGGCAGACTGGTCGTCCCCTTCACGCATCACGGTAGGGTCGCCCGAGGAGTTGAACAGGAACACGGCGTTCTCGCGGTCCACCTGATGCGCGATCTCGAGCAGGTACTTGGCGTTGAAGCCGATCTCGAGCCGGTCGTCGCCATAGGCCACTGCCAGTTCCTCCTCGGCGGTGCCCTGGTCGGGGGCGTTCACCGACAGGATCAGCCGATCCTCGTCGAGGTTCAGCTTCACGGCGCGCGAGCGTTCCGATGACACGGTCGCCACCCGGTCCACGGCCTTGGCGAACTCCTTGGCATCGACCTCCAGGCGCTTGGCATTCGCCTGCGGAATCACGCGGGTGTAGTCCGGGAAGGTGCCGTCGATGACCTTGGAGGTCAGCGTGATGGTTGGCGTCTCGAACCGGATCTTGGTCTCCGAGACCGAGACCTTGATCACGGCCTCATCGTCGTCGAGCAGCTTGCGCAGCTCGGCCACGGTCTTGCGGGGGACGATCACGCCGGGCATCCCGTCCGCGCCGTCCGGCAGGTCGGCGTCGATCCGGGCCAGCCGGTGGCCGTCGGTCGCGACGGCGCGCAGGACGTTCCGGCCCTCCGCGCCCTGAGAGACATGGAAGTACACGCCGTTCAGGTAATAGCGCGTCTCCTCGGTGGAGATCGCGAACTTGGACTTGTCGAACAGCCGGCGCAGCAGCGGCGCGGGCGCTTCGAAGGTCGTGGTGTAGTCGGGCGAGGCCATCTGCGGGAAATCCTCGACCGGCAAGGTCGAGAGCTGGAACGTCGATCGCCCCGCCTCGATGGTGAGCCGCCCGGGCGCGCCCTGGGTGGAAAGCGTCACCAGAGCCCCGTCGCCCAGCTTGCGGACGATCTCGTTCAGCATCAGCGCCGCCACGGTGGTCGCGCCCTTCTGGTCGATGCGGGCCGCGGCGCGGTCCACGACCTCGACGTCGAGATCGGTGGCGCGGAACCGGACGGCATCGCCCTCGGCCTCGATCAGGACGTTGGCCAGGATCGGGATGGTGTTGCGGCGTTCGACCACCGACTGCGCCTGCGCCATGGCCTTGGAGAGAACGGTGCGCTCGATGCTGAATTTCATGGTCTCTCTTCCTGTCCCTCAGGCCGATGCCGGGACGCGAAACCTACAAGTTTCCAAGGCTGGCTCAAGAGGGATCAGGACTCCAGGGCGCGGCGCAGCAGATCCAGGTCGTCGGCGATCTGCGAGTCGATGCCCATCAGCTCCTCGATCTTGCGGACCCCGTGGATGATCGTGGTGTGGTCGCGCCCGCCGAAGCGGCGGCCGATATCGGGCAGCGACCGGCTGGTCATGGTCTTGGCCAGGTACATGGCCACCTGGCGCGGCCGGGCAAAGCTGCGCAGCCGCTTGGGCCCGATCAGGTCCGCCAAGCGGATGTGGTAATGCTCGGCCACCTTGCGCTGGATCTCCTCGACCGAAACCTTGCGGTCCGAGGCACGCAGGACGTCGCCCAGGCAGTCGCGGGCGAGATCCAGGGTGATCTCCCGCCCCACGAGGCTGGCCTGCGCGCACAGCCGGGTGAGCGCCCCTTCCAGCACGCGTAGGTTCGAGGTCACGCGGGCCGCCAGGAAGTCCAGCACGCCCTCGGCAATCCGCAGCGACGGATCGGCGGCGCGCGCCACGGCGACCTTGGACTGGAGCACGCCCAGACGCAGCTCGTAGTCAGCCGGGTTCACCTGGACCACGAGCCCGGACTGGAGCCGCGAGGTCACCCGCTCCTCCAGGGCCGCGATCTCGACAGGGGAACGGTCGGCGGTGAGCACGATCTGCTTGCCCTGGTCCACTAGCGCGTTGAACGTGTGGAAGAACTCCTCCTGCGTGGAGTCCTTGCCGGCGATGAACTGGATGTCGTCCACCATCAGGACGTCCACCGCGCGGAAGACCTGCTTGAAGTCCATCATCTTGCGGTCGCGCAGCGCCGTCACGAAGCGGATCATGAATTGCTCGGCCGAGAGGTAGAGGACGCGGGCCTGCGGGTTCCGCGCCCGCATCTCGTGGGCGATGGCCTGCATCAAATGGGTCTTGCCCAAGCCCACGCCGCCATGAAGGAACAGCGGGTTGAAGCCCACCGCGTTGCCCTCTGCGATCCGCCGGGCGGCGGCATAAGCCAGTTCGTTGGACTTGCCGACCACGAAGCGGTCGAAGGTCAGGCGCGGATCGAGACGCATCGTCTCCTCGGCGGCGGCGGGCTCGGGATGCGCAGCGGGGGCCGGAGCCTCGGCCAGGGCCGTCGCGGCCTGCGGAATCGCACGGCCCTGCGGCGTGAAGATCAGCCGAGTCGCGGGGGCGCCGGCCTCGTCCAGGACGGCCAGGATCGCTTCCTGGAAGTTGCGCGCGACATAGGAGCCCAGAAAGGCCGTGGGTACAGTCAGCGTGGCGACGCCACCCTCGATCGAGGCGAGCCGCAGGGGCGAGATCCAGCTCTGGAAGCTGCCTGTGCCCACCCGTTCCCTGAGTGTCGCGCGGCACCGCGTCCAGAGCGCGTCCACGCTCTCGTCGCCGTCCGCATGCATCGTCCCGAAGCCCGCGCCGTCGGCCATGTCATCGTCCTCGCATCGAGCGGACCAAAGCCCGCCGGTCCCCCAGGACCTCGCCTCGTTTCACGTCCGAGTCGACCTGGGGGCATGATGCAAGGCATCGCACCCGCCCGAGAGGACGGCGTGCGGTGACGGAGGCCGCATGGCAGCGCAGCCCCACCCTTCCCGATCAGCGCGACGAACCACGGACGAACCTGGCAGGGTCCGCCCTTGGCCCTTGCGCCGCCCTGGCAGGGGCGGGGGCAAGGAGATGCCGCGCCGATCCCTTCATTCCCCCAGGAACGATCGGAATCGCAGGGGACAAGCTAGCAAGCTCGTGAGGTCTCGCAACCGAACAACTTGCTTGACGCCCGAGTCAGCGGATTCGAATCGCGGTTGGCCAAGTCGGTCTTCTGCGACTCCTCAGGATTCACTCGAGTGGCGTCACAGGCTTGTGACGGAGTCGCCCGAGGCGCGAAATTTTCTGTGGATCGGCTGGAACCGGCTCAGCCAGGGTCTGGACAAACGAAAAGGGCGCGCCCTGGGGCGCGCCCTTTCGATGCCGCGAGTCGCTTCGACTCAGACGGTCGCAGCCGAGGCCGCGCCGGTCGCCTTAACACGGGCGGACAGGCGGGACATCTTGCGAGCGGCGTTGTTCTTGTTGACCACGCCCTTGGTGACGCCACGCATCAGCTCGGGCTGAGCCTGGCGCAGCGCCTCGCGGGCGGCGGCGTTGTCGCCGGAGGCGATCGCCTCCTCGACCTTACGCAGGAAGGTGCGGATGCGTGAACGGCGCATCTTGTTGATCTTGAAGCGAGCCTCGCTTTGGCGGGCGCGCTTTTCGGACTGAGGCGAATTGGCCATGATATGTCGTCCCGCGGCAGGGGTTGGAATTCTTGAAGCCGCGTCCCTAGACGGGAAGTGGATAAGTGTCAACCGGCTCAGGTCTGGCACTGGGGGCAATAGTAGCTTGACCGACCGGACTGGACGATCCGCTCGACGGTCCCGGCACAGCCCTCGGTGCGGCAGGGCTGCCCCGCCTGATCATAGACCCGGAAGGCGTGCTGGAAATAGCCGAGCTCCCCATTCGCCTGCCGATGATCCCTGAGCGAGGAGCCTCCGGCCTCGGTGGCCTCCTGCAGCACCTGCCGGATGGCCCGAACGAGCACCTCCAGGTGGTCCGGCGGGATGGTGCCCGCCGCCCGTGCCGGATGAAGGCCAGCCCGGGCCAGGGCCTCGGAGACGTAGATGTTCCCCAAGCCCGCCACGATTCCCTGATTGAGCAGCGCGGCCTTGACCGGAGCGGCCTTGCCTTTGAAGGCCCGGGCCAGAGTTTCGGCCGAGAAGCCGTTCCCCAGGGGCTCGGGCCCGATCGCCCGCAGCAGGCGGTGCCCCGCGAGGTCCCCGGACGGCCAGAGATCCATCGCCCCGAAGCGCCGCGCGTCGTTGAAGGTCACGCGGGCCCCGCCCTCAATGTCGAGCACCACATGGTCGTGCGGCCCGGGCCCGGCGCCCACGTCGTGGTGGAACTGTCCCAGCACCTGCCCGCCAATCAGCATCCGGCCCGACATGCCCAGATGCACGATCAGCGTCTCGCCCCGGTCAAGGTCCAGGAGCAGGTACTTGGACCGCCGGCCCAGGGCCGTGACGCGCGCGCCCGTCAGGCGCTCGGCCATCCGCTCGGGAAAAGGCCACCGCAGATCCGGCCGACGCACCTCGGCCCGCTCGATCCGCCGGCCTTCCATCACGGGCAGAAGGCCGCGGCGCACCGTCTCGACCTCGGGCAGCTCGGGCATCGGAGAGTCCTTTCCTGGCGGGTTCGTCCCCTATAAGGAACCGGTCGCGGGGGCCTGCAAGCCTTGGCAAGTCACGATGGCGCGCCACCCTCCCGCGCGGATCCCGAAGCGAGCCCTACACCATGCCGGACGACACCCGAAGCGACGCCGACACCCACTTCGGCTTCGAGACCATCCCCGAGGCCGAGAAGGCGGGCCGCGTTCGGGGCGTCTTCACCTCGGTCGCGTCCCGCTACGACCTGATGAACGACCTGATGAGCGGCGGTCTTCACCGGATCTGGAAGGACGCAATGCTTGACTGGCTTGCGCCGCGACCGGGGATGCGCGGGCTCGACGTCGCGGGCGGCACGGGGGATATCGCCTTTCGCATCCTGCGCCGCGCACCCGGAAGCCGTGTCACCGTGCTCGACCTCACCGAATCCATGCTGGTCGAGGGGCGCCAGCGGGCCGATGCCCTGTCCTTCGGCGACCGGCTGGACTGGGTGGCGGGGGACGCCATGGCGCTTCCGTTTCCCGACGCCAGCTTCGACACCTACACCATCTCCTTCGGCATCCGGAACGTGACCCGCCCGGATGCGGCGCTGTCCGAAGCGTTCCGCGTCCTCCGCCGGGGCGGTCGCCTCATGGTGCTCGAGTTCTCGCGCGTGCCGGTGCCCCTGCTGGAGAAAGCCTATGACCTTTACTCCTTCAACGTCATCCCGGCGATGGGTCAGGCCGTGACCGGCGACCGGGCGAGCTACCAGTATCTTGTGGAGTCGATCCGCCGCTTTCCCGATCAGGACAGTTTCCTCTCCATGATCCGCGCGGCGGGATTCGCGAACGCCAGCTACCGCAACCTGACGATGGGCGTGGCCTGCCTCCATTCCGCCTGGAAGGTCTGATGCGCGGACCGGTCAACATCCTTCGCCTGATGCGAACGGGGGCCACCTTCGAGCGGACCGGGGCCATGACCCAGATCCTCGATGCCCTCCAGGCGCCGCCCCTACTACGGAGCATCCTGCGCGGCGTGATCTGGCCCTTCCGCTGGATGGGCTACCCTGGCGATCCGGCGATGCCGCCGGTGACGCGGGCGATCACAGCGCTCGGCCCCGCCTATGTCAAGTTCGGGCAGATCCTGTCCACCCGCCCCGACATCGTGGGCGAGAATCTCGTTCACCAGCTCCGGATCCTGCAGGACCGCCTGCCGCCTTTTCCGACGTCGGTGGCCCGGGCTGCTGTCGCCGCGGACCTCGGCCGCCCGGTGGACCAGCTCTTTTCCGAATTCTCGGAGCCTGTCGCCGCCGCGTCCATTGCCCAGGTTCACCGCGCCCGGCTGAGGGCCACCGGCGAGGAGGTCGCGGTCAAGGTGCTGCGCCCCGGCATCGAGCGGGCCTTCCAGCGCGACATCGACGCCTTCCGTTTCGCCGCGCGCACGCTCGACCTGTTTCTGCCCTCGGCCCGACGGCTTCGTCCAAGCGATGTCATCGCGCATTTCGAGGGCGTGGTGCGGGGGGAACTCGACCTCCGGCTGGAAAGCTCCGCCGCCTCCGAGTTCAAGGACAACACCGCCGACGATGCAGGCTTCCGGGTCCCGTCCGTGCGCTGGGGCTACTCGGCCCGGCGAGTGATGACGCTGGACTGGGTCGAGGGAATCGGCGCTGCGGATGTGGAGGCGATCCAGGCCCAAGGCCACGACGCGGCGGCGCTGGCGCAGCGCGTGCTCCAGCTCTTCCTGCGGCATGCGCTCCGGGACGGCTACTTCCATGGCGATATGCACCAGGGCAACCTCAAGGTCGATGCGGCCGGGAACCTCGTGGCCTACGACTTCGGCATCATGGGTCGGATCGACGAATACACGCGCCGCGTTTATGCCGAGATCCTGATCGGCTTCATCCGCCGAGACTACCGTCGCGTGGCCGAAGTCCATTTCGAGGCCGGCTACGTGCCTCCCGACCGCGACGTGGACCAGTTCGCCCAGGCGCTCCGCGCGGTGGGCGAGCCCATCTTCGGCATGGACGCGTCCCACATCTCCATGAGCCGGCTCCTCGCCTATCTGTTCGAGGTCACGGAGCGATTCGGTATGCAGACCCGGACCGAGCTGATTCTTCTCCAGCGCACCATGGTGGTGATCGAGGGGGTGGCGCGGACGCTCGACCCCAAGATGAACATCTGGGACTCCGCCCGTCCGGTTGTCGAAAGCTACATCCGCGACGCCCTAGGCCCCAAGGCCTTTGCTCGTGACCTGGCCAGGACCGCCTGGATCCTCGCGCGGTTCTCGCCCCGACTGCCCGAGCTTGCCCGCGCGGGCCTGATCCGCACCGCGACCCCGCCGCCGTCCTGGCGCCCCGGCCTCTTGGCCGCCGCTTTATACATGGCGGCCGGCGCTGCCCTAGTCGTGCTTGGCGGCTTCCTTTCCGGAGTCGTTTGAAAGGCTCCGGAACAGGTCGGACCCGTCCTACGCGACTGTCCGCCTCCCCGGCTGAGGCACGGCACGAACACGTGGCCCGTGCCCACGCCGTAGGGGCGGCACTGGCGTCGGAGCGGCGTCAGCTACCCTGACGAAGGGCCGTGACGCTGCTGGTGGGCACCAAGGCCCCGCCCTGCATCACGAGGACCGTCTTGCCGCCCTCGGCACGCACCTCTGTCACGGTCGCGTAAAGCTCGGCCTGCTCCGTCAGGAGAGCCTTCCCCTCGGCATCCTTGCTGACCACCTCGAAGCTGTAGAACCCCTTGGGGAGCGGGGCACCGTCCTTGCCCACGCCGGCCCATTCGATGGGCTCGGCGGATACGGGGATGTCGCTGCGGGCGACCTCCTTCCCCTGGGCGTCCTTGACGATCAGCTCCACGGAATCAGCGGTGGCCAGCGGATTGGGGGACAGCGTGACGGGGGCGCCGTCGAACCAAGCAGGCATGGCGGCCCGCGCTTCCTGGCCAACCCATCCGGCCATCTCGGCCAGCCCCGAAAGCGCCATCTGGCCCGACAGGCTGCCCAATAGTTCGTTCGTCTTCACCTGCTGCTCTACGCCCGAGAACGTGGCAAGCTGCACCGCGTAATCCGCCGAGTCGATGGGATCGAGCGGGTCCTGGTTCTGCATCTGCACCGTGAGCATCTTCAGGAAGGTATTGAAGTCGTTGGGGGCCGCCACCGCAGGGGCGGGCGCAGCCGTCCCGGATGGGGTCGCCTGCGGGACGGTGGTGGGCGTGGTGCTGAAGCTCGTGGGGTCCACTGGATTCTCCTAGAAGCGCAGATCAAGCGCCCCGCCCGCGTTGCGCGTGCGTGGGGCGGGGGTGTCGGACAAAGGCAGGACCGAGGTGGCAGCAACGGGACCGGAGGCACCGGCTGCTGCTTCGCTCCCCCGCCGCCCCGGATGAGACGTCTCGCGGCCAGCCGCCGAATCGCCACCGCCGATGGACACGCCAACCTGGCCAAGCCCTTCCTGCCGCAGTTCCTGACGCAGGGCCTCCACATGCCGGCGCATGAGGTCAGCCGTCTCGGGCCGGGCGGCCTCGATGACGATGCGCAATCCGGCCTCGCTCGTCTCCACGCTGAGCCGTAGGTGGCCCAGCTCTTCGGGCGCGAGGTTGAACTCGGCTCGCCCGCCGCTCCGCAGAACGGGCTGGGCAGCGATCTGGCGGCCGATCCGGCGCACGGTCGGTGCCCCGTCCGATGGAGCCGACGTCCTGAACTCCCCGGCGTCGGTCGGCCGGACCGTCTGCATCCCAAGCGCCGGATCGTCGCGCGAGGTCGCCTGGTCGGCCCGAGGCAACCCGCGCTCGCCTCCCGCCTTGTCCGATCCGTCCTGCGAGGCCCCGGCCCTGCGTGCCTCTCCGACGAGCTGCCGGAACGACACTGCTGCCGCCTCGACGGTGTTCCCGCGAGCCTCCGCCAACCCCGTGCGCTTTGTCTCGGTCGCCTTGGACCGTCCTGTGTCCGGGGATCGCGGCTCCGGTGAGGGCAGGCCGTCCGCCCTGGGCATGGCAGGCGCCGGCGGCGATGCGCTGTTCGCCCCTCCCCGAACTGTGGCCAGGGCTCTCGGCTCCGGCATGGGTGGAGGACTGTCCATCTTGGATATCGCGGCAGCGCCTTCCGCCCCGCTCTGCCCCGCCGCCGCGGCGTAAAGCCTGGCAGCGTCAGGGGTCGCCTCTCGCTTCGATGGGCCAACGCCCGCTGGCGCCGGTTCATGCATGATCTTGGGCTGCCCGGAGCCGAAAGATCCGTCCGGACCGCCCGGAACCTGCGGACGCGAGGCGACGTCCCCTGCGGGTGGGGCGCCCACAGCCGTGCCGGGCTTGGCCTCGACCGGCAGCACGGCCCCCGCAGGCTGGGGATCCGGGTCGGACACATCCTCCCCGATCAATCCGCCTTCGGGCACCGTTGCTGGGGCAGGCGCGACAACGGGCGCGGACCCAGCGGGCATGGCGACATTGGCCAGTACTGCGGAGGACAGACCCGTTTCCTGGCCCGCGCCCGGAGCACGGGCCGGTGCCCGCGGGGGTGGCTGGACCTCGCTCTGTGGAACGGACGCGCCGAACAGGCCCAGAATCGCCAGCAGACCATCCTGCGGCTCGGCCTCCTCACCCTCCTCGGGCGGCACGATCTCGGACTCTGGCGGCGCCTCGGCGTCCTGAACGACGGCGGTTCCGCGTGGTGCCGCCTCGGACGGCGCATCCACCAGCGCGGCAAAGCCCGGCTCCTGCCGGACCGCTCCGCCGTCGCGCGCCGTGACGGGGCGCTGCGGCGAGCCCAAGGCCATGCTGGCCCCGGCGATTCCGTCTGTCATCCGAATCGTCCCTTCTGCAATCGCGGCCAGCATCGCGCGGGATGCTTACGAATCCTTTACGCTCCTGGATGATCCTGCCCGCGACCCCGAAGCCGAGGATGCCATGATCACAGCCCTGCCCTCCGCCGGCCCGACCGCCCCGGACGCGACCCGCGACCGAGAGGCCCGCCTGCGCGAAGCCGCGATCCAGCTCGAGGCGGGGTTCCTCAAGCAGATGCTGTCCGAGGCGGGCCTGGGCCGCGCCCCCGCTGGCCTCGACGGCGGCGCGGGCGAGGATCAGTTCTCCTCCTTCCTGCTCGACGCCCAGGCCCGCCGCATGGCCGAGGCGGGGGGAATCGGCCTGGCCGAGTCGCTCTTCGAGGCGCTCAAGGCCCGCGATCATGGTTGACGCCCCCGCCCTCGCCGCCCTGCTCGAGGAGGAGCGGCGCCTGATTCTCGACGGGAGCTGGGGCGACCTCCAGGCCCTGGCCCAGCACAAGGCCGCGGGCCTTGACGCGCTCCGACACGCCGAGCCCGAGGAGTTGGCCCCCCTGGCCCGCTCCCTGTCCCGCAACCAGGCGCTGCTCGCCGCCGCGATCGAAGGCGTGCGCGAGGCGCTGCGCCGCCGCGCCGCCCTCGCCGCCGCGCGCAAGGGCCTCGTGACCTACAACGCCCAAGGCACGCGGGCCGAGGTGCCCGTGGCCCCCCCACGGATCGAACGCAAGGCCTGACCCCTTAAAGGCGACCCACAAGCGCCCGGCGGTGCCAACGCATCGCCGGGCGCTTGGCGTTTCAAGGCCGCCCCGCGCCACCGTTCTCCACAGTTCATTGAATAAAACTGCAGATAATTCCTTCGCGGCGTTAAGTCCTCCTTCACCGCCACCGGGGCAACGTCCCCTTGCATCCCAGCGATGGCGCAGGCGGAACGAAGCGTCCCCAGCACAGGTCAGAATGACGAACCCATGCCCGCCCGGCAACGCCAAGGGCGCGGCGTCCCAAAACGTCGGCGCAAAACGCGCCAAGCTATAGGATTACGACTCATGTCGAGCATTCTGACCAACAACGGCGCAATGATCGCGCTGCAGACCCTCAAGGGCATCAACGGTGCGATGGCTAAAACCCAGAGCCAGATTTCGACCGGCAAGGATGTCGCTAACGCCAAGGACAACGCCGCCGTATGGTCGATCTCTAAAGTCATGGAGTCGGACGTCGAAGGCTTCAAGAACATCTCGGACAGCCTCGCGCTTGGCCAGTCCACCGTCGCCGTCGCCCGTCAGGCCTCGGAAACCGTGACGGATCTGCTCAAGCAAATGAAGGGTAAGATCGTTTCGGCCCAAGGTGAGAACGTCGACCGCGGCAAGCTGCAGACCGACGTCGCAGCTCTTCGCGACCAGATCGTTGCCACTGTTGGCGCCGCCCAGTTCAACGGCCTGAACCTGCTGTCCAACAAGTCCACGGTCGCCGGGTCAGGTTCGACGAACGTGCTGTCCTCGCTGGATCGTTCGGCGACCGGCGTGGCAACCTCGAGCATCTCGGCCCTGAAGCAGGATCTCACGCAATCGGCGAGCGCGATTGCAGCGACGGGCGGCACGTTCAACGCCAACGTCAACACGTCGGCCGTGACGCTGAACGGAACTCAGACGGGCTCGATCAACGTCGGAACCGCGGTATCCGGCGCCTCGCTCAACTTCAACGCGGGCACCGCCTTCGCGCTCAACGTCTTCGGAACGGACGGCGACAACAGCTCCTTCACGCAGGCCAGCTGGCGGACTTCCGCCGCCGCCGCCTCGACCCAGACCGAAGCTGCGGCGAACTCGATCCGTTACGTCACCCGCGAGGGCGACACGGCCGCAACTGTTGCCAAGGCGCTGGGCGAAGCCTACGGCCGCTGGGCCGGAGCGAACGGCCTGTCCACGGATACGCTGAACATCACCGCCAATAACGGGGCGCTGTCCATCACCTCCAAGGTGACCACTGCCAGCGACACGCTGCAGGTCAACCTCGTCAGCGTGAGCAACACGGCTACCAACACGATTGGCGGCGGCCTCGAAGGGCTTCGTACCGTCGACGTAAGCTCCGCGAGCGGTGCGAAGTCGGGGCTGAACGCCATCGAAGGCCTGATCCAGACCGCCGTGGACGCGTCGGCCTCCTTCGGCTCGGTGCAAGGCCGGATCGAGACGCAGTCCAAGTTCATCTCAGGTCTGTCCGACTCTCTCAAGGCTGGCATCGGCACTCTGGTCGACGCCGACATGGAAGAGACCTCGGCCCGCCTCCAGGCGCTGCAGACCCAACAGCAGCTCGGCGTGCAGGCGCTGTCGATCGCCAACCAGGCGCCCCAGTCGATCCTGTCGCTCTTCCGCTGATGCGGACGGCGGAGGCGGCCTTGCCGCCTCCGTCACCCCCATAGACTTCGCGGCAAAGCCCCGAAGGGTCGTCTCAGGTCCCGAAAGGACACCTCATGAACGCCATGCAACAGGCCCGCAATGCCTATGCGGGACCGCAGTCTCCGATTCGCACGCCGCGCCAGACCGAACACCAAGTCTTTTCGACCGTCACGGCCCGCCTCGCCGCCGCCGCCCAGCGCCCCGAGGACTTTTCCGGCACCGTCGCCGCCCTGCACGACAACCGCCGTCTTTGGACTTTTGTCGCCGCCCAAGTGGCCGGCAAGGACAACGCCCTCCCCCAGGACCTCCGCGCCCGCCTGTTCTACCTGGCGGAGTTCACGGACCACCACACCAACCGTGTCCTGAACCGCGAGGCCGACCTCCAGCCCCTTATCGACATCAACACCGCCGTGATGCGTGGCCTTGGTGCCATGCCCGCCCCGGCCGCCACCCCCAAGGGACCGCAATGACCGGCCTCGTCCTCAAGCTGGGGCCCAAGGAGCGGGTCCTCGTCAACGGCGCGGTGATCGAGAACGGGGACCGCCGCTCCCGCCTCGCCATCCTGACGCCCAACGCCAACATTCTCCGCCTGCGCGACGCGATCCGCCCCGGCGAAGCCAACACCCCCGTCCGTCGCGTCTGCTACATCGCGCAGCTCGTCCTGTCGGGCGACGTGCCCGAGGATCAGGCCGGCCTCCAGCTCCTGCGCGGCATCGAGCAGCTGAGCCAGGCGCTGGTCGACACCGACAGCCGCTCCATCCTGACCGAAGCGACCGACGCGGTCCGCAGCGGCGACTTCTACCGCGCCCTCAAGCGGCTTCGCGGCCTCCTCCCGCGCGAAGAGCGGCTCCTGGCCTCGGCCCCTGCCCCCTCGCGGCCGTCATGACCTACCAACCGGTCCTGCCCCTTGGTGGCTATACCGGTTGGCGCTATCTCCAACGCACGTTGGACACGCAGCAGGCGTCCTTCAGCAAGAGCGCGCCCGTCCAGCGGGCCACCGAATACTTCAAGGCCAACATCTCCAAGGCCAAGACGGCCGCCGACCTCGTCGGCGACCGCCGCCTCCTCGAGGTTGCCCTGGGCGCCTTCGGCCTGTCGGACGACGTCAACTCCAAGGCATTCGTCCAGAAGATCCTGGAAGGCGGCACGATCAAATCGACCGCCCTGGCCAACAAGCTGTCCGACAAGCGCTACGCCGCCCTGGCCTTTGAGTTCGGCTACGGCAACCTGGGCGCGCGGACGGGGCTGAGCGGCTTTGCCGACAAGATCATCGCCAAGTACCAGCAGCAGGCCTTTCAGGAGGCCGTAGGCGATCAGAACAACGATTTCCGCATGGCGCTGAACCTGTCCGAGGGGATCAAGGACATCACTGGCAAGACCCAGAACACCAATGCCCAATGGTATCTGGTCATGGGCAACGCACCCCTGAAGCAGGTCTTCCAGAAAGCGATGGGGCTGCCGGCAAGCCTTTCTGCCATCAACGTGGACAAGCAGCTGACAGCGTTCAAGGACCGGGCGCAGTCGATCTTTGGCACCACCAAGGTTTCCGACTTTGCCGATCCCGCCAAGCAGGAAAAACTAGTCCGCCTGTTTCTCCTGCGCTCCGAGTCGCAGTCGAGCGCAGCCAGCCCCGCATCCATGGCACTCCAGCTCTTGGGTGGGGCAGGCTGATCCAGGGCCGCAGTTGGTCGCGCTTACATCGGCTCCGCGACCACCGGCTTCCCAACCGTCCGCCGCATCACCGCCCTTCTTTCCGGGCCTGGGGCCGCGCGGGCGCCAGGGCCTGCCGAAGCGCGGCAAAGCTGGCAGCAGGCGCGGTCATGCCGCTCGTGGCCAAGAAACGGTCCAGGCCCCCTTGCACGGCCACAGCGGCGTCGATCTCTGGGTCCGAGCCCGCTGCATAGAGGCCAGCCCGGATCATCAGGGCCGCCCGATCGTAAGCCCCCAGCAGCGCCCTTGCCTCTCCGATGAGCTGGTTCTCGGTCCGGCTCGCGACGCCTGGAAGCGACCGGGACACGGAACGTAGCAGGTCCACCGCCGGGAAACGGCCTCGCTCCGCAATGGCGCGATCCATCACGACATGCCCATCAAGGACGCCGCGCAGCCAATCGGCGACCGGCTCCTCCATGTCGGAGCCTTGCACCAGGACCGAGTAGATGGCCGTGATATCGCCCTGCTGGTCCGCCCCAGGGCCTGCCCGCTCGCACAAGGCGGCGATGGCCGGGCCTGTCGAGGCCGGAAACCCGCGCAGCGCGGCAGCCTCCCCTGCGGCGACGGACACCTCGCGGTGCGCTTCCGCGAACCGGGTGACGCTGTCGATCAGGAGCAGGACCTGCCGACCCTCGTCTCGAAAGTGCTCCGCGACCGCTGTCGCGGCCCAGGCGCAGCGGCGGCGCACCTGCGGCGCACGGTCCGAGGTAGCCGCTACTACGACGGCCCGGGCCATGCCCTCAGGACCAAGGACATCTTCCACGAAGTGGCGCAGCTCGCGGCCTCGCTCGCCCACAAGGCCGATCACCACGACCTCGGCGGCGACGCCACGGGCCAGACCGGCCAGCAGAGTGGATTTGCCCACCCCCGAACCCGCGAAAAGGCCGATCCGCTGCCCACGCGCGAGGGGCAGGAGCGTGTCGAACACGGCATAGCCGGTGCCGACGCGGGCCCCCATGGCGCGGCGCTGTCCGGCCGGGGGCGGATCGGCCCGGAGCGGTCGGGTCCAGGCGCCGGGCAGAAGGGGGCGGCCATCCAACGGGCGGCCGTCCGGGTCCACCACCCGCCCGATCCACGACGAATCAGGCGCGAATCCGGGGGCAGGCTCAAGCCGGACGGGGTCGGCCAGGGACACGCCGTCGGCCGTTCCTTCGGGCAACAGGTGAGTCAGGCCATCCCCGATCCGGATGACCTCGGCCTGGATGGGCGTGCCATGGCGTGGCATCACCCGGGCTCGGTCGCCAAGGCGCGCCGTCTGCGTCAGGCCCGAGGCCTGTAGTACGCCGCCGCTCGCCCCGGCGACGCGGCCGAGCGGATGCTCCGCCCGTGCCCGTGCAACTGCGCCACAGATCCTGTCGATGAGGGGGTCGGCCATTCGAGCCTCCACGCTTGCGGGGTTTCATAACCGATCCTTAGGGAATCGGTCTTAAGGCTTCCTTGCATTGTTCGAGGGAGAAGCCCCGATGTACGAATCTCTGGACGTGATCCGGACATCCGCTGCCATGGCCCGCCACGCCGGCCGCAGGCAGGCCCTGGCGGCCGTGAACGTCGCCAATGCAGACACGCCGGGCTTTCGCGCCCAGGCTCTGCCCTCGTTCACGCAAACCTTCGAGGCTCAGGGCCTGCGCGCGACGCGGCCGGGCCATCTGGGCTCTGCCGGTCCTGACGGCGCTCGCGCGTTCGACCAGCCTGGCGAATCATCGCCCAACGGCAACACCGTGTCCCTTGAAAGCGAGATGTTCGCCTCTGCCGAAGCCACGCGAGAGCAGGGCCGCGCCATCGCCATCTGGCGCCACGCCATCACCGTGCTCCGCACCTCCCTAGGACGCTGAATCATGGCCGAGTTCTCCGACGCCCTCCGCATCACCATGTCCGGCATGCAGGCCCAGGCAACGCGCCTTCGCCTCACCGCCGAGAACATCGCCAACGCCGAAACGCCCGGCTACCATCGCAAGACCGTCAGCTTCGAGGCCATGGCCGACGGGGCGGGAACCATTGCCACCGGACCCGTCCGGCTGGACCAGAGCGCGCTGGAGCGCATTCACGACCCGTCCAACCCGCTGGCCGACGCCGATGGCTATGTGGACGGCTCCAACGTCAACCTTCTCCTCGAGATGACGGACGCCCGCGAGGCGTCCCGCAGCTACGAGGCCAACCTCAAAATGTTCGAGCAGACGCGGAGCATGTCGTCGGCGCTCCTCGATCTTCTCCGCCGATAGGAGTTCAGAATGGATCTCAAGGCCACCCTTTCCCAAGTCGTCAATCATTACGCCTCTGCGCGCCCCGCCACGGCGCCGCAGCCCGGAACCACCGGGGGCGTGCTGGGCGACCTCGCCAAGGACTTTGCCGCCACGCTGTCGCGCAGCGAGCAGACCGCGATGGCGACGATGACCGGCGGATCGGACCCGCATGCCTTGGTGCAGGCGCTCACCCAGACCGAGCTGGCCGTCGAAACGGCCGTCACGGTCCGCAACAAGGTGGTCGAGGCCTACCAGGAAATCCTGAGGATGCCCGTCTGATGTCCGAGGCCGCCTTCTACGACACGCTTCGCCAGGGGCTCTGGACCGCCACGCTGCTGTCGATGCCGATCCTGTCGATCGCGCTGGTCGCGGGGCTCGCCATCGGCCTTCTGCAGGCGCTCACCTCCGTCCAGGAGCAGACGCTGACCTTCGTGCCGAAGCTGGCGGCCATCGTCGCGGTCTTCTGGATCTCCATGGGATTCATGACCGAAACGCTCGTGGGCTTCTTTCAGGACACCATCGCACCCGCCATCGAGGGGAGCTGAGGCATGGACAACGCGACCTACGCCACCCTCACACGGCAGACGGGCCTCATGGCTCAGATGCAGATGGTGGCCAACAACATCGCGAACGCCACCACCACGGGCTACCGTGGCGAGCATATCGGCTTTTCCGAGTATGTGCGGACCACGGGCTCCGGAGCCTCGCTGTCCATGGCCACCGCCCGGGTCCGCGAAACCGACCTGTCGCAGGGGTCCCTGTCCCAGACCGGCGGAGCCTTCGACCTCGCAATCGAAGGCGACGGCTTCTTTCTGGTGCAGACTCCCGATGGGCCCCGCCTGAGCCGCGCAGGCCATTTCGGCCCGAACGAGAACGGCGACCTTGTGACGCCCGAGGGGTATCCGGTCCTCGATGCCGGGGGCGCGCCTGTTTTCGTGCCCCAGGGCCAGGGCCCGGTGGGCATCGCACCCGACGGCACGATCTCGGCCGGGGGCAATCCGGTGGGACAGATCGGCATCGTTCTGCCTCGCGATCCCCTCGAGCTGGTGCGCGAGGGCGGCACGCTTTTTCGCGCCGACAGCGGCACCGACCCGGCGCTCGGGGGCCGTGTCCTACAGGGCTTCCTGGAAGAATCGAACGTCAACCCGGTCCTCGAAGTGTCGCGGATGATCGAGGTCCAGCGCGCCTACGAGATGGGGCAGGGCTTCCTCGAACGCGAGGACGAACGCATCCGCAAAACCATTCAGGCCATTCAGACAAGGTAACATCGCATGCGCGCCCTCGAGATCGCCGCTTCCGGCATGACGGCCCAGCAGACCCGGGTCGAGGTCATTTCCAACAACCTCGCCAACATGAGCACGACGGGCTACTCGCCCCGCCGGGCCGAGTTCGCGGACCTGCACTACCAGCAGCTCGTCCGCCCCGGCACCATCAATGCGGCGGACGGGACGGTCCTGCCGGTCGGCGTGCAGCTGGGCCTGGGCGTGCGGCCCACGGCCGTGTCGGTCATGATCTCGCAGGGGGCGCTCTCGGCGACCGGCAACGACCTCGACCTGGCGATCGAAGGCGAGGGCTATCTGGAGGTGCGGCTTCCGGACGGACGTTCGGCCTACACGCGGGATGGCTCGCTCAAGCTTTCGCCCGATGGCCTGATCGTCACCTCGGACGGTTTCCCGGTCGAACCCGAGGTGACGGTTCCGGCCGATGCCAAGTCGATCTCGATCAACGCCGAAGGCGAGGTTTACGCCTACTTCAGCGATCAGGTGCAGCCGCAGCTCCTGGGGCAGTTCACCTTGGCCGGCTTCACGAACGCCAAGGGTCTGGAAGCCATGGGGTCGAACCTGTTCCTCGAGACGGCCGCATCCGGCGCTTCGCTGGTCGCCACACCGGGGCAGGACGGGCTGGGAACCCTGCGGCAGGGCTATCTGGAAGATTCCTCCGTGGATGCCGTGAAGGAGGTGACCGACCTCATCGAGGCGCAGCGCGGCTACGAGCTGAACTCCAAGGTCATCACGGCGGCCGACCAGATGCTTGGCGCCACGGCGCAGATCCGGTGATGGATCCCTTTGCCGCCTGCCGCATCGTTGCCGTCCTGCTCCTCGGCGCTGCTCCGGCGGCAGCCGACATCATCGTTCCGACCCGCACGATCCCTCCGCAGTCGATCATCGGCCCCGAGGACCTGGCCCTGTCGGAGGCGAACGTCCCGGGCGCAGTCACCGATCCCTCCCAGGCGATCGGGCTGGAGGCTCGGGTCGCCCTTTATCCGGGCCGGCCCATCCGACCCCAGGACCTGGGCCCCCCGGCCGTGATCGAGCGCAACGCCATCGTGCCGCTGATCTTCATGCGGGGGACCCTGCTGATCACCGCCGAAGGACGCGCCCTCGACCGCGCAGGCCCCGGAGAGCTGATCCGCGTGATGAACACCACGTCGCGCACCACCGTCACGGCCCGCGTCGGCACCGACGGCGCCGCCTACGTTTCAGAATGAAATGGCTCCCATGACCCCATCCCGCGCCCTTCTGCTTCTCCTGTCGCTGGCCGCCTGCGGCTCCTCGCCTTTGGGGCAGCCGCCGACATTCACCCCGGCGGCCTTTCCCATTCCGGACGAGGAGTCCGCGATGCGGGATCCCCTCCGCCTGCCGACTGCCATGGCCCCCCTGCCCGTCTACCAGGCGTCCTCCTCGGCCTCGCTCTGGACCGGGGAGCGCGGCTCGCTCCTTGGCGACAACCGGGCGGTGGAGCGGGGCGACATCCTGACGGTCGTCATCGAGATCGACGATTCCGCCCAGATCAGGAACACGACCGAGCGGGGCCGTCAGGGCTCCGAATCGCTGGGCGTCGATGCGCTGTTCGGGGTGCCGGAAACCCTGAACGGCAACCTGCTGGGCGGCGGAGGGCTGTCGCCGGGCGTGGACCTGTCGTCCAGCCACACCTTCTCGGGCGAGGGCACGGTCCAGCGGAACGAGCAGCTCGAGCTTCGCGTCGCGGCCACCGTCACCGAGGTGCTGCCGAACGGCGTGCTGTCGATCTCGGGCAGTCAGGAGGTCCGCGTGAACAACGAACTCCGCGAACTTCTCGTCACCGGCTTCGTCCGTCCCGCCGACATCAGCCGCCAGAACGAGGTCACCTATGACAAGATCGCCCAGGCCCGCATCTCCTATGGCGGGCGAGGCCAGATCACCGACATGCAGCAGCCCCGCGCGGGCGCGCAGGCCATCGACAACATCCTTCCGTTCTGAGGCCTTTCCATGAAGCGGCTCCTGATACCCCTCATCCTCCTGTTCCTGGGCCTTGGCGGAGGCGTGGGCGCGGGCCTGCTGCTCACGCCCGCCCACGAAGAAAGCGACACCGAGGAGCAGGCGGCGGCCGAACTCGCCAATCCCTGCGGCGAGGTGGTGCCCGCCTCGGAGGCCGAGGAGCATGCCACCGGTAGCGAGACCGATGCCGAGCACGGCACGGAGGAGGCTGCAGAGGATGGTCATGCGGAGGAGACCCAGGAGGTCATGTCCGAGGACGGCCACCCGCTGCACGACTATGTCAAGCTCAACAATCAGTTCATCGTGCCCCTTCTGACCGATGGCCAAGTCGATGCGCTGGTGCAGCTTTCTCTTTCCGTCGAGGTTCCGGCCGGGCAGCAGGAAACCATCCTGATGATGGAGCCCAAGCTGCGCGACAGCTTCCTCCAGGTCCTGTTCGACCATGCCAACACCGGCGGCTTCGACGGGCTGTTCACGGCATCCTCGGCCATGCGGGAGCTGCGCAACGCTCTCCTTGAGGCGGCCCAGGACGCAGCCGGCGGAGTCGTCACGGACATCCTGATCCTCGACCTCGTCCGTCAGAGCAAGTGACCGGCGCCTGGGTCCCCCAGCGGGCAACACGGTAGCAGGCGGCGCCTTCGCGGGCGCCGCTTTTCTGCTTGAGGTACAAGTGCGTCCGGTTGGTCGAGGCAGCAATGAACCTCCCAGGCGGCCGGGCGCCTGCAGTGGTCGGACCATCGGCGCCCAGGATCCTCCCGCGCGTCCCGGGCCTACCAGCCGCGCTCTTCGGTCCTGTGGCGACGCGCCGTCGCAACGTCGCGCGCCTGATCGAGCAGCGCCTGCGTAGCACTCCGGCGACCGAAGGCGCGGGCCAGGTCGTCGCGCGCCATCTCGATCTTGGCCAGGACCCGCGCGAGTTCCCCGTTCAGGGCGCTCGCTCTCTTGTCGATCCAGCCTTCCCAGCGCAGATCGGCCCCGGCGCGAAGCGCGACATCGGTGGCCAGGGCTTCGGACGCTCGAAGGCGTCGGGCAGTCTCGAGCGCCTCGATCTGGCGCCGCAGCTCGGCTTCCTCGCGCCGCAGGCTCGCCAGCCGAGCTTCGGCCGCGTCGCAGGACACACCCGCCAGACGCACCAGAGGGGCCAGATCCTTTTCTCTCATCTCGATACTCCCTTGGCTTTGGCGCGCAGCCGGTCCGCGAACCGGATCGCGGCCGCCACAGCCCGCCACTCGGGGCGGCCGACCTGCTGGCCGATCTCGACCGAGGCGTAGATGGCGCGGGCCGTCGGCGGGTCGCGGCGGATGGGAACACCGGCGGCCATGGCCCGCTCGCGGATGCGGGCAGCGACGTCGTCCACGCCCTTGGCGACGCAGACCGGCGCGCCTCCGGTCGCCCGGTCCCACTTCAGGGCGACTGCGTAATGAGTCGGGTTGACGATCACGACCGAGGCCGTGGGCACATCGTTCAGCATCTGGTTCATGGCGATGCTGATGCCCTTTTGCCGCCGCTGCTGCTTCAGATGCGGATCGCCTTCGCTTTCCTTCATCTCATCGGTCATTTCCTTGCGGCTCATCATGTGGCGCTGCTGGAACGAGATCCGCTGCCAGACCAGATCCGCCAGACCAAGGGCCAGCGCCACCAGAACCACTCGGGCCATGAGATCGAGGGCGATCTCCAGAAGGAGCAGGGTGGCCATGCCCGGTTCCTGCGCCGCGGTGCCGATCAGGCGGGGCGTCGACTCGGCCAGCGTGATCCCCAGGACCGCGCCAAAGAGGCCGATCTTGAAGAGCCCCTTGCCAAAGGCCACGATACCTTCCTTGCCGAACTTGTTCTTGGCTTGCGCCATGGGCGAGATGCGGGACAGCTTGGGAACCAGCTTGTCCGGCGCGATCACGATCGATTGCTGCGCCACGAGGCACAGCAGCGCCGCGATCGCGGGAATGGCAAACCAGGGCCAGGAGGCGGCGGCCGTCTGGCCCAGTATAGCTGCCCAGAATGGCTGCGGACTTCCCGTGAAGACCTGCTCCGACAGCGGGGCCGCCTGGGACAGCAGCGTCTTCAGCAGTGCGCCCAGGCTGAGCAGGGAGCCCGCCCCGAAGGCCGAGGCAGCCATGTAGAAGCCGCCGTAGCTTGCCGCTGTGACAAGGTCCGGGGATTGGGGAACGTCGCCGCGCTTGCGTGCATCGTCGAGCCGTTTCTGGGACGGCTCGAAGCTTTTCTCGGTTTCGTCCTCCTCGCCCTGGCTCATGGCAGGTTGCCGAAGGGATTGGCCATGAAGCCCTGAAAGGCTGCGATCCAGACGGACAGCATCACGGGCGCCGCGACCAGAAAGAGCATGAGGCCCCCGGCGGTCAGGGCGGGCGCGCCGATGAAGGTCACCATGAGCTGGGGCATGGCCCGGTTGATGACGCCAAGGGTGACATTGTACAGGAGCGCGGCCGCAACGAAGGGGGCGGCCAGGGAGAAGGCAAGCGCAAAGGTCCGCCCCACCTCTCCCACACCCGCCTCAAGGAGCATTCCGGGATCGAGGATGGTTCCCGCCGGGGCCAGGGCATAGCTTTGGATCATGTAGGCCGCGACCTGGACATGCAGACCGAGGATGGCTGCCAGCGCGAGCCCCCCGATCACGAGGACATGCGTCATGGCGGGCGACGGCTCGCCCCCCGGGCCAGAGCCGAAGAGCTGGGACAGCGAGGTGGACTGGGCGGCCATCGTGCCGGCCGTCTGGAGCGCCAGGACGAAAAGGCGCAAGAACATGCCAAAGGCGAGGCCGGTCGCCACCTCGCTCAGGGTCAGGGCCAGGATATGGGACGATGCGCCGGGCGGCGGAAGCGTGTCGCCCACCACGGGCAGCACGATAAGGCTGAATGCGATCCCCAACCCCAGCCGCACCCGCGCGGGAATGGACATCTCTCCGAACAAGGGCAGAAGGGCCAGCATCGCCCCCACTCGCAGGAAGACGACGAAGCCGGCCCACAGGCTGCCCTGGACGAGAGCGATCAGCGGGTTTAGATCGGCCAGGAGCTCGGGGCTCATGGCATCACCGGTCCGGGCACGACGTCCGAGCCGTCATGCCGGAACAAGCCCCACAAGCGCCGGACGGGCATCGATGCCAATCTCCTCGAAGGACAGCACAGGGTTCGCGATCCCCTTGGCGGCCAGCACCGTGCGCAGGAAGCGCCGCCGCCGCATGGAGGTCACGAGCGCCGGATAGGTGCCATGCTCGGCGGCCTGCGCCACCTTCTCGGCCACGGCGTTGGCCAGGCGGTTGAACTCCTCGGGGGGCAGGGCCACGTCGGACGGCCCCCGGTCTGCGCCGATCTGGTAGGTCGAGAAGATCTCCTCCCATTCGGGGGCGAGCTGCACGAGGGGAATGGTGCCGTCCGTGCGGCGCAACTCGGCCACGAGCTGGAAGCCCAAGCGCTGGCGGACGTGTTCCGCGATCGCCTCGGCCGTTGGCATGGACGCCCGCGCCTCGGCCACGGCTTCGAGGATGAGGGGCAGGTTCCGGATCGAGACCCTCTCCTCCAGCAGGAGCCGCAGCACGGACAGGAGCAGGTCCACGGGCACCCGGTCGGGGATCAGTTCGTCCAGCATCTTGCGGTTGGCCTCGGACCGGGCCGAGTCCGATAGGTTCACCATTTCGTCCAGGAGGCGCCGCAAAGCCTTGAGGGTCATCAGGCGGGAGAAGTTGCGTTTGATGATCTCCAGCAGATGGGTCGCCAGCACCTCGGCAGGCCAGACGGTGGTGAAGCCCGACAGCGCCGCGGTGTCCTGATCCTCGGGCGAGATCCACCGGGCGGGCGCGCCGTAAACAGGCTCTTTCACGTCCTGGCCCGACAGGGCCATGCTGTCGGAGCCAGACAGCAGCGCCAAGATATGGCCGGGCCGGAGCGTGTCCGCGGCCTGCTCCACGCCTTGCACCTTGACCCGGTAGCCCCCCGACGGAAGGGCTGCGTTGTCGGTGAGCCGGATCTCGGGCAGCAGCACACCAAAGGCCGTCGCCACATGGCTGCGCATGTTGCTGATCCGAACGTCGAGGCCCGTGGCGGCATCCAGGACCATGTCCACGAGATCCGGGGCGAACTCCACATGGATGTCGTCAAGGTCGAGCAGATCGCCCATGGAGGCCTTGCGGGCAGGAACGTCCGGCCCGGTGGACACCGCGGCCTCGGGCTCTGGGGGGCTGGCTGAGATTCGCCAGGCCGCATAGCCCAACCCGGCCGCGCCGATCATGAAAGGCAGGAACGGCATCCCCGGCACCACGGCGAACAGACCCATCAGGACGGCCACCGTGGCGATCGCGGCGGGATAGCGGCTCAGCTGGCCTATGATCGCCACGTCGGTGGTCTGGGTGGAGCCGCCGCGCGCGAGCAGGAGGGCCGTCCCCACGGCGATGATGACGGCCGGAATCTGGCTGACGAGGCCGTCACCGACCGTCAGGATGGCATAGGTCTCCAAGGCCTCGCCGATCGGCATCCCGTGGATGAACACACCCATGATCAGGCCCATCACGAGGTTCAGCGCCGTGATGAGGAGGCCCGCCACGGCATCGCCCTTGACGAACTTCGACGCGCCGTCGAGCGAGCCGAAGAAGGTCGTCTCCTGGCTTTCCCGTTCACGCCGGGCCTTGGCCTCCGCATGGGTGATCGCGCCCGCCGCGAGGTCAGCGTCGATGGCGAGCTGCTTTCCAGGCATGGCGTCGAGGGCGAAGCGCGCGCCAACTTCGGCCATGCGGGCCGCGCCCTTGTTGATGACGATGAAGTTGACGATCAGCAGCACGAGGAAGACCACGATCCCGAGCAGGACCTGGCCGCCCATCACGAACATGGCAAAGCCCTCGATCACATGGCCTGCGGCGTCCGTGCCGGTGTGGCCCTGCCCGATGATGAGCTTGGTGGACGACACGTTCAGGGACAGCCGCAGCATCAGCGAGGCCAGGAGGATCGAAGGAAAGGCCGAGAAGTCGAGCGGCCGCTCGATGAACAGGGTGACCGTGAAGATCAGGATCGCCAGGGCGAACGAGAGCGCGAGGCCCATGTCCAAGATCCAGGATGGCACCGGCAGCACCATCATGACGATGATCGCCATGAGGGCGAGAGCGAGAAGGATCCTCGGCTGGAACATGGTCGTCAGCGTCAGCGCGGGCATGGGTTCAGCCGTCTCCGAGAAGCACCAGAGAGCCCAGGCGGGACATCCCGCCCGTGGTCTGGAGAAGGGGGTAGGTGTTGCTCCGCGGCATCCCGTCCGCATCCCCGCCGTCCGGTGAAAGGAGGGTTCCCGTCAGGGCGAGCGGCCCGGAGAATCGCCCTTCGTCTGCCCCGGAGGCCACAGCGGTCGCCTGATGGGCCTCGAACATCGCCCGGGACTGATCCGCGAGGTCGGCAGGGCGTGGATGGAAGGCGTCCGCAGCCTCGGACCAGCCTTGCCCCTCCTGATGGAGCGTGTTCAGGAGGCCGGCGGCATAGCTGGCATTGGCCAGGGGGTCGAGCATCTGGTCAATGGACACGAAGCTCTCGTGGTGTTCGCTAAAGTTGATCTGGAAGCAACCCAGCTCAAAGTTCTGAATGCCCTGGCCATGGCGCGCTTCGGCGAAAGCCAAGGCTTGGTCGCGGGTGTCGAACCATTGCCGTTCACCCTCGATGGCGACGGTCCAGGGCCAAGGGCGGACGCTGTCGCCGTCCCCACGCCCCGTTTCGGTTAGGCTCACGGCCAAAAGCACGGAAAGCGGCACGCCGGATGACTGGCCGGCGTCCTGGGCCGCCAGCAGGCAAAGGTCCGAATCGTCGGCCAGAGCCGGGGAAGCAGCCAACATTGACAAGAGAACGGCCTGGGCGAGCAAAGGGCCCAAGCTAGGAACGGTGCGCCTACAGGAGCCGGTGCCGTTCGGAGCGACTGGGGTGCCCTGACGCTTTCCCCGCGCGGAATGGACCTCCGTCGAAGCTGGCCATCGGGTCGCTTCGGGGAGCCGGCCGCAACCGACGTCCTGGAAACGCCGAATGCTATCGATTGCCATGGGGTGGCTGGACCCTGGTCCTGTCATCTGGCCGCTTTCTGCTGCACTGGACCACGTTTACGGCAAGGAAGGTTGAGGAAACCCTAACTGGCCATTCTCATTCGATCGGTGCCGCCGCGAGGAGCGCCGCAGCACGCGCCCGCGCCTCTTGCGCCCTTCCAAGAAGTTCGCGGCGTTCGGCCAGCGTCATCAAGGCATTCTCTGGCAGCGGAACGGCCGGGTTTGCGGCGGGGACGGCCGGGGCCGCGGCAAGGACGGTCGCAGGAGGAATGGGCTCGGGGGTCGCCGCTTCGGTGGGCAAAGGCTGGGGGCTTGCAGGCACGGCGATCGGAACGGGCAGCACCGGCGGCTCGACCTCCTGGCCCGGCGCGACGGGCAAAGGCTCAGCCAGGATGGGCAGGGGCGGCAGGGCGGAAAGCTGCGGAAGCGCGGTCTCCCGCTCGGCGGGCGGCGCAGGATCATCGGCCAACGCCGCCTGCTGGTCGGGCTCCTGCCCCTCAGGCAGCACCAGGGCTCCAGCCACGGGCTCCTGATCATCGGGCTCTTCCTGCAAAGGCTCTTCCACCGGGGGTCGCGCCGCGCTCACGGTGCGGTCAGCCTCGGCCTCCGGCTCCAGAGGTGCGGCGGAAGGCAAGGCGGGCGGCGCTCGCAGGCTCCAGGCCTCCTGGGGGAAGCCGAGCTCCGCCAAGCGCCGCGCCACTGGATCGACGGCAGCGGACGGCAGGCCCTCCGGGAGGGCTCCCAAGGCCAGCTCAAGGAAGGAGGCATCGTCCAGCTTCTCGGTCAGGGCCACCACGGTCGCGACGAGCGCTTCGTTGACGTCCTCCGCCGGGTTCAGCTGGCGCTCGTCCTCCAGCAAGGCCAGCGCTTCGTCGAACCGCATGTCGGCTGTCAGGGCGCGCGCTTCGGCAAGCAGGAGCGCGCGAGCCCCCTCCCCCTCGTTCTCGAACCGGAGGGCGCGCGCCAGTTCCAGGGTGTTGTCGGACACGGACCGGCCCTCCTCGATCGACAGGTCGATAAGATCCACCATCGCATCGGGTGTCATGCGGGGATCGCTCTCCGCGATGGTCTCCAGCTCCTCGAGGGCGGGCCCCGGCCCCTCGATCTCCTCGACGATGGCAGCCTGGGCAAGCTCGACGGCGGTGCCGCCATGTTCGGCAAGCGCCGCGATGTCCCGCGCGGCAAGGGCGTCTCCCTGGTCGAGGAAGAGGCCGGCCAAGCGAGGCGCGAGCAGGGATCGCACCTCGTCTGGCAAGGCACGCAGGGCAAGGGTCATGGCCGTCCTCTCGCCATCCCCGGTCATTCGGATGCTCTTGCGCGCGAGGGCGCGCCAGAGGGACACCTTTCCAAGGCAGCTGGCCTGATCGTCCATGGCGTCCGTCGGCACGGGCTCATCGTCCACGATCCGCGCCATGAGCCTGAGGAGATCGCGCTCGCGCGACGACGCCCCGTCCATAGAAAGTGCGGTCAGGGCCTCGCGTCCGAAGCCGAAGGCGAGATAAGCCTGCGCCAAGTCCTCGACACCATTGGGATCGAGACGGTCGCGACCGTCCGTCACCTGCGCCAGACGGGCCGGAAGCTCGGTCTTGAAGTCGCCCTCCCCGGCCCAGGCCGTTAGGTCGAACGACTCATCGGGCAGGCAGGTCGTGCCACGGGCCCCAAGGGTGGGCCTTGTCGAAGGCACATCGGACGCGGTGTGGAAGGCCACGCCGGGCCGGGCCGGGCCACCGACGGCCTCCTCGGGCGTGACCGCGGGATTCGGGTGGGGCGAGTCTGGAACCTGGTCGTGCTTGACGGTCGTGGACGGCGCGGGGTCCTCTCCGGAAAGGACGGGCTCTTGGTCCTGCGCCGACGGGTCGAGGTCCAGAAATCCTTCGGTCGCGGCCTGCGCCATCCCTTCGAGAATGGCCAGCCTAGTTTGATCGACGCGCTCGGCTTCGGTTGGGGCGGCCTCTTCGGCGGGGGGAGCTTCGGTGACGCGGGCGAGGCTGGCCAAGGGACCCAAGGCAGGGGCGACAGGCAGGGTTTCAGTTAAAAGAGGAAGCATGCCCATGCCGGTCAGTGGGGCCGCCAATCGATCGCCGGGCGCAATCCCGCCCAAGGGCGGAGGGCCGTCGATCACATCGACCACGAGATCTACATCGCTGACCAGGTAGGCTTGGGCGTGGCAGTCGCACGGCACCGACAACCGAAGCCGACCATCCCCCCAGGGCGTCAGCAACGCCACGCGATTTCGGGGGATCTTGTCGAAGGCACGGCTGACGTCGAACATCACCGACGGGGGCAGTTGCAGGTCATAGCCTCCCGGCGCAGGCTCCAGGGACCATGGGGCGCCCCTGGGAACCCGGAGCACCAGCCGCGAGAACGTCTCGTGCTCCCCCCCGCGGACGCTGACGTCCTGGGCCCAGGCCGCGCCACCCCAGACCAGCGCAAGGACAAGGGCGGCGACCTTCATGCTGCCTCCTTGGCCGCCTTGAGGGCTTCCTCGAGTTCGGAGAAGCTGGGGCGGTTGTGGCCGGGGGTGGCCTGACGGCCGACCTCGATGCAGATGTTGGGGGCGTGGGCGTGGAGGTTGGCCACCAGCACCTGACGGATGAGCTGGTAGAAGTGGCCGTCCTCCTCCAGCACCATCTTGAGCTTCGTGGCGAAGGGTCCGACGAGGCCGTAAGCCAGGAACACGCCCAGGAAGGTTCCCACGAGCGCGCCGCCGATCATCTGGCCCAGCACCTCGGGTGGCTGGTCGATAGAGGCCATGGTCTTGATCACCCCCAGCACGGCCGCCACGATCCCCAGAGCGGGAAGGCCGTCGGCCACCGACTGAAGGGCGTGAGTGGAGTGCATCGCATGATGCTGCGACGCCTCCATGCGCGTTTCCAGGATTTCCTCGACCTGATGGGGATCGTCGTAGTTCATGCTGCCGGCGCGCAGGGTGTCGCAGATGAGGGCCACGGCCTCCTTGTCGGCCTGGATGCGCGGGTACTTGGCGAACAGCGTCGATTCGCCGGGACTCTCGATGTGCTCCTCCAACGCGACCGGGTTGGAGCGGCTGATCCGGATCAGCGCAAACAGGAGGCAGAGCAGGTCGCGGTAGTCGTCATGCTTCCAACGAGGGCCCTTGAAGACCTTTCCGATGTCCTTGAGCGTATGCTTGATCGAGGCGCCGTCGTTCGAGATCACGAAGGCGCCCACGGCCGCCCCCCCGATCATCATCATCTCGAAGGGCAGAGCCTTAAGGATGAGGCCGAGCTTGCCGCCGGCCAGGATGTAGCCGCCGAAGACCATCACGAAGATGATCACGATGCCGATGATGCCGATCATGCCCGAACCTCCGAGGACGCTGCCCAGCGTTGCAGAGCAAGGTTAAGAATAATGGAAGACAGCCCCTATTCGGTCGGGGCGAGCGCATTGCGCCCGGCCAGGACCGCGCTGATCGCATAGGCGACCTGGGGCTCGAGATTGGTCATGACCGCCGCCGCGGCCTCGGGGCGCATGAGCCCCAGGAACCCGGCCGAGAAGCCTGGGTCCATGGCGCCAAAAAGCGCGGCCGCGTCCTGGGGCTTCATGGCCTCGTAGACGCGGGCCAGACGCGCGACGTCCTCCTGCGCGGCCGAATCGGCAATGGCCAAGGTTGCGGACAACGAGGCTTCGGCCTCCTCGAGCGCGGTGATCTGGGCAGCCAGCTCGGCTTCTACGGCATAAAGCTCCTGCATCCGGGCGTCGATCGCGGCCTCCTTGGCCACGATGCGCTCCTCGCGGGTTTTGAAGGCTGCGAGGAGCTCGGCCGTGCCCTGGCTGGGCACGGAGGCTTCGACAGGGGCTGCCGCACCCTCGCCGGCCAGAACCTGCCCCGCCCCGGCCCCGAGCCGAACGAGAGCCGACAGGAACAGCATGCCGGCCACGACCGGGAGCACGCGCCGGGTCGGGCGGCGCTTGATCGTCGGCGCGGTCATGCCGGCCGTCCCAGCGCGCTCGGGTGTCGGATGAAGACGGGCCCCGGAATCTTGGCGCTGTCCTCGGCGCTGCCAGGCAGGTCGTGCATGGAGGCCATGAGGAGTTCAAGCCGCTTGCCTGCGGCCTCGGCCCGTTCGGAGGCCTGGGCCAGAGTGTCCACGGAACTCTTGGCCGCCCCTTCGGCACGCTGAAGGCTACGGGACAGATCGTCCACTTGGGCGGACAGGACGGCGACCGCGCCGCCGACCCCGCGTTCCAGATCGGTAAAGCGCCGGAGCCGCCGGGACAGGACAAGGCAGTAGATGCCTGCTCCGAGGGCCCCGGCCCCCAGGAGGATGTCGCTCAGCTCGGCAAGAATATCCATGACACCGGGCCTCCGACTCAGTTGACCACGAATTCCATGACCAAGAGATCGCGCACGCGGTCTCCCCCGGCCACGACCTGCACCCGGCGCAGCATCTGCGCCCGCATCCGCATCAGGGCTGCGGGATCCTCGATCTCCCGAGGCTCCAGCGCCCGCAGATATCCGTTCAGGACATCCACCACGCGCGGCGTCAACTCCGTCACCTCGTTGACATGCTCGGGCTTGACCTCGAGCTGACCCGAGAAGCGCAGGAACCGGCGCTCGCCCTGGCCGGGCAGGTTCACCACCAGCGGCGGCAGCGCCACGAAGGCAGCGGGGGTCAGAGCCGGAAGCGCCGCCTTCTCCAGATGCTCGACCGGCTCCTCATGCGCGGAGCCGCCCAGAAGACCCATGCGGACAGCCAGGAACCCCCCGGCTCCACCGATGATCGCAAGGACGAGGCCAAGGATCAGGGGCAGGCGGGATTTGGGGGGCTTCGCCTCGTCAGGTGTGTCGGTCACGGCGGCGGTCATGCGGATTCTCCGGTCGGTGCCATGGAGAATCGTCTTAGACCAAGAGGGGCTAACCGAATCTTAAGGCTGGACAGGGAAGGTCGTGCTGCGGGGCAGAAGTCCCGGCCTTTGCGGGAGGATCCCACATGAACAGCCTGGCATCAGTCTGGAGCAAGCTCGATGGGCGCAAGCGCGCCATCGTGCTGGGCGCGACCTTGGCGATGTTCGCGGCCATCGCCTTTCTGGCGCGAGGGCCCGGCACGGGGAACATGGCGCTCCTGTACGCGGGGCTCGATGCCGCCGCCGCGGGCGAGGTGGTGGCCGCCCTCGAAGCGCGGGGCACCCCTTATGAGATTCGCGGTGACGCGATCTGGGTTCCCGAAGATGCACGCGACCTCGAACGTGTGACGCTGGCCGCTGAAGGCCTGCCGGCCCAGTCCGCCGACGGGTACGAGCTGCTCGATTCACTGTCGGGCTTCGGCACCACGTCCCAGATGTTCGACGCTGCCTATTGGCGGGCCAAGGAAGGCGAGCTCGCCCGCACGATCCTGGCCGTTCCCACGATCCGCACGGCGCGGGTCCACATCTCCGCCGGATCAAGCCGCCCCTTCCGCCGCGAAGATACGCCGACCGCGGCTGTGACGGTGGCCATGAAAAGCGGCGCCCTGAGCGCCGAGCAGGCCAATGCCCTGCGCCACATGGTCGCCGCCGCCGTGGCCGGCCTGTCGCCAGCCGATGTCGCCGTGATCGACGCCGAGAATGGGCTCGTCGCCGGCGAGGACGAAGATCGGGCCACCGATTCGCGGTCCGCGGACCTTGCCAAGCGCGCCGAGCGGATGCTCGAAGCCCGAGTCGGCGTCGGCAACGCGGTGGTGGAGGTCTCGCTTGAGGCCGTCACAGAATCCGAGCGCCTGACCGAACGGAACTTCGATCCCGAAAGCCGGATCGCGATCTCGACGGAAACCGAAGAGAACAAGGCCAGCGGCCAGGGCGGAGGGGGCAACGTGACAGTGGCCTCGAACCTGCCGGATGGCGAGGCCCAGGGCGGTGGTGGCCAAAGCTCCTCGGAGGAAGGGTCTAAGACGATCACCAACTACGAGGTCTCTGAGTCCTCGCGCGAAGTGGTGCGGGCTCCTGGTGCGGTCAAGCGGCTGACGGTAGCCGTCCTGGTCAACGACGTGCCCACGACCGATGACCAGGGGGTGACCACGCTCACCCCCCGCCCGCAAGAGGAGCTCGACGCTCTGAGCGAACTCGTGTCCTCGGCCGTGGGCCTCAACACCGAACGGGGCGACGTGATCACCGTCAAATCCATGCCCTTCGAGCCCTTGGGAACGCTCGGCAGCGAAGCGACTCCGCCAGAAGGCAAGCCCCTCGACCTGATGGGGCTGCTGCGGCCGGCGTTGCTTGCGCTCGTGGCCATCGTGCTGGGCCTCTTCGTGGTGCGACCCCTGCTCCGGCCGGGACAGGAACCGAACCTCCTGCCGATGGCGCCCGCGCTGGGTTCGCCCGACGCGATGGACGAGGGCATGCCGCCCAGCATGGGATTCGGCCCCATGCTGACCGGCGACTTCGGCTCCTCGGACGGCGGCATCGCGGATGCCGAGATCGTCGATCCGGCCACCCGCCTGCGCCGCTTGATCGAAGCCCGCCAGGACGAGACCGCGCAGATCCTCCAGGCCTGGATGGACGACACGCCGGTACCGTCCGCCGCGGAACGCGAGGGCGTCTGAAATGCCCCTTTTCCTTGAAGCCTTCGACGCGCCGGATCCATTTGTCGTTTCCGACGTCCCGGAAGGCCCTTCGGCCGATTGGCTCGATGGGTTCGCCGCCGGCCAGGCCGAAGGCCTTGCCATGGGTCGGGCCGAGGCGGAGGCGGAAGCTTCCCATATCTCTCAGGATCTGGCGCGGACGCTGCAGGACATGGCCTTTGCCTATGCCGAGGCGCGTGGCCAAGTTCTCGCCTCCCTGCGCCCGTTGTTCACGCTCCTGATCGATCGCATGCTGCCGGCCTTGGCCGCCGAATCGCTGGGGCCCTGGATCGCCGAGGCGCTGCTCGATGCGGCACGGACCGACAGCGCGTCGCCCCTTGTGATCGACCTCCACCCCGACCGCATCGACGCCATCCGCGCCTGCCTGCCGCCTTCGCCACCGGCCCGTCTGCGGGCCGAGCCGATGCTGGGCCCCAACGCCGCGCGTCTCAGCCAGCCGTCGCGGGAAAGCGACCTCGATCTCGATGCTTGCCTCGCCGCTCTCCGCGAGGCGCTCTCCGCCCTTCTCGATGATTCCGCAGGAAAGGTCCGTCATGGATGACCACCCCTCCCTCCCCCCGACCCTCGGGGCCGACCACCCCCTTCGCGCGTTGCCCATCGAGGTCACCATCTCGGTCGGCCGGGCCCGCCCGCTCGTCCGCGATCTGCTGGCTCTGGGGCCGGGCGCCGTCCTGCCGCTGGACCGCCGGATCGACGATCCGGTCGAGCTTTACATCGGGGAACGCCTGATCGCCCGTGGCGAGCTTCAGGAACTCGAAGGCGGTGACCCGGGGCAGCTGGCCGTGCGCCTGACCGAGGTGGCGCGGACGAAAGGCGAGCTGGCGTGACCTTCGGCGGGGCGGCAGGGGCCCGGTCGGACCAGACGGGCGGCGCGGAGGGCCAGCACGCCTTCTCAAGGGCGACGCGGCGCTTTGGTGCATGGCAGTGCGCCGGGACGTGGACGGCCGCCCTTACGGTGCTGCTGCCATTGATCCTGCTCCTTTCGGCAGGCCCGGCGGCAGCTCAGAGCCTGTCGCTCAACCTGGGCGGAGATGGCTCCCTGGCGAACCGCTCGATCCAGCTCCTCGTGCTGGTGACGGTGCTGAGCCTGGTGCCCGGGCTGGCTATCATGGTCACCTGCTTCCCCTTCATCGTCACGGTGCTTTCGATCCTGCGGCAGGCCTTGGGGCTCCAGCAGGCGCCACCCAACATGCTGATCGTGACGCTGGCGGTGTTCCTGACCTGGTTCATCATGGAGCCGGTCTTCACCGAAGCCTGGACGGCGGGAGTCCAGCCATTCATCGACGGCAGCCTGCCGCTCGACCAGGCCTTCTTGGCCGCGCTGGGGCCGTTCCGAGTCTTCATGGCAGGACGTGTCGTGGCCGACACCTACGATTCCCTGGTGGCGTTGCGACCCCAGGTCGATGCCGGAACCGCCCCGGTGGACGCGCCGCTGTCGGTGCTGGTGCCGTCCTTCCTCCTGAGCGAGATCACGAGGGCCTTCCAGATCGGCTTCCTGATCTACCTGCCCTTCTTGATCATCGACTTGGTTGTGTCGGCGGTCCTGATGTCGATGGGCATGATGATGGTTCCACCCGCGATCGTGGCGCTCCCCTTCAAGCTTGCCTTCTTCGTCGTCGCCGATGGCTGGAGCCTGGTCGCCGGCAGCCTGGTCCGAAGCTACCTGTAGGGGCCTGCGGCCCGGGTCGGCGGCGCGGCCCTCATGTCGTCGCACGCGACGACGCCAAGCCCGACTTCCATTGCAGCGGCACGCGGCTCCTCGGTTGTGTTTCGGGCTGCCGCGGCGGCTATGCGGGACTCAGCCGTACTGGTGGCGAACGCGTTTTGAGAGGCTGGATCGGCAGGGGCCCCGAAGACAGCAGCGACAGGCACCCGCTTCGCCGGGACATAACCAGCGCAGGCTGCACGCGGCTCCAACTGGCGGGCCTGCCCACCATGGCTGCGTCAAGCGTCAGGACCAACCTGCTCAGACCGGGGCGCTCGACAGTGGGCGACCGATTGGCGCAGAGGTCGCCACTTTGGGCCTGATGGCCCGCAGGTTCAGCCTTGGCCTGCTCTGGCCCACCCGCCAGTGGCCCCGGGGGAAAAGCCGCTCTCTCATCGACGGATCGCTCAGCCTTTGCCTCACATTGCGAGCGAGCGATAGCGAGACACAAATCCGCCCCTTCGCGGCATTGACCAGAGCGCTTCCTTCCGAGCCCGGGCCAGGCATCGCTCCGCTTTCAGAACGAAACTAGCGCATGAGAACGGTTGAGCGCGTGGGTGCGCATGTGAGGTGCCAGCCTTGGCGAGCATCGGTATCGGGACAGGCCAGACTTGTGGCAACGTACCGCCACCTCATCAAGGAAGCGACCCAGCGAACTCTGGCCCATCGACCACAGCATCATGCTGCCGTAGAGCCGGCGTTGTCGCTCGGCGAGCCAGTTCGCCAGTCACCTCGCATGATCGCGGCGGCGCTCAGCGCACAATGAACTCGGCATGCAGCGCACCCGCAGCCTTGATGCTTTTCAGGATGTCGATCATGTCGAGCGGGGCCACGCCCAAAGCGTTCAGGCCGGCCACGACCTCGGACAGGGATGTTCCACCGCCGGTTTCTGCCAGACCGCCCTCGCCTTTGGTGATGGCGGCCTCGGACCGGGGAACCACGACCGTGTCCCCGGGCGAAAACGGGTTGGGCTGCACCACGAGCGGCGCCTCCTCGATCCGCAGGGTGAGATTACCCTGGCTGACCGCGACCCGGTCGACCCGGACATCCTCGCCCATGACGATCGTGCCGGATCGCTGATCCACCACCACGGTCGCGCGCACCTCGGGCTCCACGAGGATGTTCTCGAGTCGCGCCAAGGCATGGGCCGGGGATGCGGTGCCGGTCGCCGCCACGTTCAGGGACACCGTGCCGGCGTCCAGCATCAGCGCGACCGGGCGGCCGAAGTCGTCGTTGACCGCCGCCTCGATCCGAGCAGCCGTCGTGAAGTCGGGGTTGCGGAGGGCCAAGCGAACGGTGTCCAGTGTCGTGAAATCGAAGGCTACCTCACGCTCGACGGTAGCCCCCGACGGGATCGTCCCCGCCGTCGGGACGCCCTGGGTCACGGATGCGGCTTCGCCCTCGGCCGAGATCCCGCCGGCGATGATCGTGCCTTGCGCGACGGCATAGATTTCACCATCGGCGGCGTTGAGCGGGGTCATGATGAGCGTTCCGCCCAGCAACGAGCCTGCGTCGCCGATCGCTGACACGGTGACGTCGATCGATCCACCCGCCCGGGCGAAGGGAGGCAGCTGGGCGGTCACAAGGACGGCGGCCACGTTGCGGGGGCGGAACTGCTCGCCCGTGACGTTCACGCCCAGGCGTTCGAGGATGTTGGCCATCATCTCTTCGGTGAAGGGCGAATTGCGCAACCCGTCGCCGCTCCCGTTCAGGCCCACCACGAGCCCATAGCCCACGAGATCGTTCGAGCGGACACCGTCGAACTCCACGAGGTCCTTGAGACGGATGGGCGCGGCCTGAGCCACCGAATACACGCCACACAGGATGGCTGCCAAAAGGGACCGGGCAATCACCTGAGGTAGCTCAGGAGGCTGAGAGAGGACAGGCGGCTGGTCAGCTCGTAATGGGTCTCGAGTTGGGTGCGAAGCGCCTCGACCTCGGTGGCGGTGGCGTAGGGATCAACTTGCGTCATCTCGTTGCGCATGATGCCCCAGGCCGATGCGCGCGCCGTGTGCCTGGCTGTCGCCTCCTCGACGCGCGACTGCGCCAGGCCCAACCCGGCCCGCAGTTCCGTCAAGGGGGCGGACAAGGACAGGAGGTCGTCGCGCGACCGCTCCAGCAGCTTGGCACCCTCGCCATCGGCCAAGGACAGCGTCGCATCGTTGGACAGGATCCCCTTGGCCGCTGCCTTGAGAAGTCCACGAAGGGCCGGATCGTCCGCGCGAGCACCAAGGGTTACCGTGGTGTCGGTATCCACGGCCCGCGTCAGGTCGGCATCGGAGCCCAGGTAGGCGGATGTCGCAAATCCCCCGGCTGGATCATCGAACCACGTATCGAGGCGCGTGGCGACGTCCGCCGCGGTGGTCGCACCGGCCACGGCGGTGCGGATCTGTGCCATCATGCTCGAGGACGAGGACAGCGCGGCCCCCCCGGCGGCCGTTCCGGAGAACAGGGCGTTCGGCCCTTGCCGAGTGTTCAGGGCCGCTGCCATATCGTCGAATGCGGCTTGGGCGGCCTCTGCAGCGATCTTGCGGCTCCCTGCCACGCCGGGCGACATAAGCTGGTCGACGAGAGTGGTCCGGATCGCATCCACCTCGCCCAAAGTGTCCTGCATGAGGGCAAGCCGGTTCCCGGCCTGCTTCGCGGCAGTGCCGTAGGAGTCGGCCATGGCGAGGCGTCGGTCGATATCGGCCAATGGCGCCGTATCGCCCTTGAGATGGGCGACCATGTCGTTCGCCTGGCCGGACGCCATCTCCTGCGACAGGGTGGCGAGGCGCGAACGGATGTCTGTGTTGTAGCGTTGTCCGGCGAACAACTGCGCGCGGTCTCCGAGTCCCGGAACGGCCATGTCAGATCTCCAGAATGGCTTGCATCATCGCGTCGATGGTCGAAATCACACGAGCGTTCGCGGCGTAGGCCTTCTCGATCTGGAGAAGCATCTGCATCTCGTGGTCGCTGTCGACGCCGTTCGACAGTTCCGACTCGCGCAGCGTGGACCAGCGTGCGCCCGCAAAGCTTTCTTCCTGCTCAGCAGAAAGGCGCTGTGCACCCAAGTCGGACAGGAAGCGGGACGCGTGAAACGCAGCCGATCCGCTCGGCCCACCCACAGTCAGGGTGCGTTCGGTCGTCAGGGCCCTGACCCAGCGGTCGATCTGCCCGGCTTCACTTGCCGGGCCGGGGGTGCCGGCTCCCATGCCATCGCGCAGGCGCCAAAGAGCCCCGCCAGCGGCCGGATCCACACGGCTGTTGACGGCGATGCGACCCGCAAGACCGGTCGTGGCCAACGGGTCAAGGGCGGCGCCATCGTCGGTCAGAAGCCCGGCGCCACCGCCAAGCGTCGCGTCAGTGGACGGATCCTCGAACCGCGTGATGAGGTCGCGGGCCAAGGCGTCCAGGTTCGCCCCGGCTGCCGGCAGGGTCACGTCGCGCAGCGCGAAAGCGGCGCCGAGCGAGCCTCCGGCCAGGCGTCCGATGCCGTCGGCGCCCACCGCCTTGCCATTCAAGGTGAGCCCTTCAAGGCCGCCCGAGGCAAGGGTCATGTCGGCGGTGATCACCGGCGTGGCCTTGAAGCCCACCGTGGAGGCTTGCGTGCCGTCGAGCAGGGTGGCGCCCTGCGGCGTGATGAGGGCGATCGCGCCTCCGGGCCGGTCCATCTCGCGCAAGGGCACAATGGTGGCGACCTTGTCCATAAGCACTTGGCGCTGGTCCATCAGCCCGGTGGCGTCGCGGCCGGTCGTGCGGGCCGTAACGATGTCGCCGTTGAGCTTTGCGATTTTCTGCAGCGAGCCATTCAGGTCCGCGACCTGCGAGGCGATGCTGGCATCCGCGTCGGAGCGTCGGCTCTGGATGCCGGCGGCTCCGTCCCTCAGACTGGTTGCGACGCCGTCCACCCGCTCCAGCACCTGCGCAAGCCGCGTCTCGGACGACGGATCAGCCGAGGCTGACACGAGCGAGGTCTCGAGGGCTTCAAGACGGGCAGACAGGCTCGTCCCGGCCTCCGAAGAGCCGAGGCTGCCCTCAAGGGCCCGGAGGGCGGAAGCCAGCGTCCGGCGGTCGGACAACGTGGTCTCGGCCCCGCGCCGGTCGGCGAGCAGACCTCGGTCGACATTCCGCGTGACCCCGTCGACGCGGACGCCAGCCCCCCGTCCGCCCATCGAGACGGTCGAAAGATCGACGGATCGGCGTCCGTACCCTTCGGTCAGGGCGTTGGCGAGGTTGGCGGACACGACCTCGGCCATGCGGGCGGTGGCCCCTAGGCCCGACAGGGCATTGCCGTAGGCGACGTTCAGGCTCATGGGAGGGACCCTCCGGGGTCAGGCTCAGCGCTTGATGTTCGTGGTTTCCTGGAGCATCTCGTCCACGGTCTGGATAACCTTGGCGTTCGAGGAATAGGCCCGCTGGGTCCGGATCAGCTGGGTCAGTTCCTTGGCCACGTCGACGGCCGACTCCTCGCGGGCGTAGCCTTGGATCGCGCCGGTGGGACCGTCGCCGGCATTCCAGAGCATGAAGTCCCCGGACGACTGGGAGGTCGTGTAAGTCTGGTTCGAGAGCGACGTGAGACCGTTCGGATTGGGAACGTCCACGACGGGGATCTGGTACAGACGGCGGGTGGCGCCGGTGCTGTAGCTCGCGACGACATAGCCGTTGGGGTCAACTTCGATCCCCGTGAGGCTGGAGGCGGCGGCTCCGTCCTTGGTCATGGTTAGGGGCGTGAACTTGCTTGCAAGCTGCGTGAAGCCGCCGGGCTGGTTCGGCCGACCGATGGTGATGTCGATGGGACCGCTGGCCACGTTGACCGAAAGCATGCCGGTCGCTGCATCATAGGCAGCGGCGGGAACCGAGGTAACGGTCTCGATGCGGCCGCCCTGCCCCGTGTCGTCGTCGAACACGATCGTGGCGTTGCCGACCACCGTGCCGGTGGCCTCATCGGTGATGGACATGGCCCAGGTGTTGGACGGCGGAGCGCCCGCCGCCGGCACCGTCGGCGTGATCGTGAAGCTGAGGGTCTGCGCCTTGCCCAGGTTGTCGTAGTAGGTCATCGACAGCGCCTCGGGCCCGCCAGTCGCGCCTGCTTCGGTCGATGCGGCCGGCAGGTTCGCGGTCACCGTCATGGCCGTAGTCGGCAGGCCCACGATCTCGTTGGTGGAGATCTGGACGGGGACGAGGTCGGCGGTCGAGGTCCGGGAGAACTGCGGCGGCGCGCCGTCGTCGCCCACGGGGATGCCCAGGAGCACCATGTTCGAGGGGGTGCGCAGATAGCCGGCGGAGTCCGGTGAGAACGAACCGGTGGTGGTCATCATGAACGATAGGTCGTCACCGCCCGCCGCGACATCGTTGGCCGTGGTCACTGGCAGCATCCCGCGCCCCGTGATGGCCAAGTCGGTCGAATTGGCCGTGCTGGTCAGCGATCCCCGGGCGTCGATCTGCCGCAAGCTAGTGGCCTGCACGCCGCCGGCGGTGTAAGTGGTCCGGTTGCTGCCGATCACCATGGCCGAGAACTCGGTCGTGGCGCGCTTGTAGCCGGCCGTCGCGGAGTTCGCGATGTTATCCGAGATCGTGGCGAGGTTCGTGGCCTGGGCGGCCAACCCGGCGACGCCGGCGTTCATTGAGGACGAGATCGACACGATGAGGGGTCCTTCTGCGGCTTTCGTCGCCTTCCGTCCTAGCCCGTCTGCCCTAACAACCTGCTAACGGCAAAGGGATCAGACCCCGCGGCGCAGCAGCGTGATCTCCACGCGGTCGTTGCGAGGCGCCAGGGGGTCTGCCACGGCAGGGGAACGGTCGGCGTGCCCGACCACGCGGTCGAATCGCTTGGCGTCGAGGCTGTACTCGGCCAAAAGCAGGCGCACCCGTTCGGCGCGGGCCATGGAAAGGTCCCAGACGGGATTATCGGCGAGAACAACCGGTTGAGCCGGCACATGGGCCCCCACCGCCACATCGTTTGTGACGAGATTCGCGACCTCCGCCACCATGGCGAGTAGCTCGCGGGTCACAAGACGCGGGGTGTCGCGATCATCGAAAAGAGGGGCACCGGGCATGGAGAAAAGCTCGATCACCAGACCCTCGTCGGTCAGCCGTGTCACCACATGCTGGAGCGCCTCCTCGGACAGGAGGCTTTCGCCTCCGCGACCCAGGAGCTTGTCCTCGATCTTGAGAAGGGCTGCCGTTTCGGCGGCCTCGGCGGCCGAATCGCCTTCGTTACCCTCGTGCTCGGGAAAGCCGGACGGGCCGATCAGGGCTGGGGCCGACGGGCTGCCGTCCTCGGCGCTCGAGTCCATGGAGCTTGGGGCGTCGCCGCCGAACATGCCATCCGATCCGCCCGACACGCGCGAGAGCGGAACGTCCGGCGAGAAATAGTCCGCCAAGCCCTTGCGCTGCTGCTCCGTGGTGGCGTTGAGCAGCCACATGAGCAGGAAGAAGGCCATCATGGCCGTCACGAAGTCGGCATAGGCCACCTTCCATGCGCCGCCGTGGTGACCATCGCCCCCCGACACCTTCTTGCGCTTCAGGATAATCGGCGCTTCGGACCCCCGAGCCATGTCACGTTCTCCATCTCACCCGACACAGGCATAGGGGTTGAGACGGAAACGTTTGCTTAACGCTTCAAATCACTCGGAAAGTCCTCGACGCATCCACAGCTCGTCGGGCCCGCAGAACTCCACGAGGTCGTGGCCGGCGGCGCGCATGATGCGACCGATCGCCGGGGCGCCGGTGTTGTTCTCGATCGCCCAGACCCCGATTCGGTGGCGTTCGAATGGAAAGGCCGCCAGCGCCGCCTCCTCGCCACCCTCGATATCGAGGGATACGAAGTCGGGATTCGGGAGCCCCGCCTCGGTGAGAAGGCGGGACAGGGTCCGCGTCTCGACGTGCAGGGTCCGCTCCTTGTGGCGCGGATCGGCCCGGACTTGGGCGAGCAGGCCCGAATCATAGCTGCCGGCCAGGCCGCTCATCTGGGTGTAGCCTTCGGCGACCTCCAGGAACTCGGCTTCCCCGTCGGCGCCGGCGACGGCGTAGGGCAGGCAATCGCAACGGCGCACCATCCGGGCCAGCGCGAGCTGGGCTGGAACCGGCTCGACCAGAAGGCCCGTCCAGCCGCGCCGCTGTTCGAGGAAGAAGGTGTTGGAGCCGGTCACGCCGTCGTAGCCGCCGATGTCGGCAAAGGTCAGCCCTCGCCGGCCGCCAAAGATCCGGTCGACCACGGCGTCCTGTCCGGCCTGGGACGTGTAGGCGTAACCGGGGTCCAGCATCCGCCGCAGCTCATGAAGGCGGCGCTGGAGACCGCCTCGGCGGCGGGTCCGCTCCGTCTTCAGTTCGTCCACCGTGTCGTTCAGAACGGCGCGCAACTCGGCCGTCGCCTGGGCAATCCGCTGGTCAGGATGCATCGGACTTCCCGGAGTGGTCGTGGTAGGACTTTTCCTCCACCAGCATCGAGCCGGTGACACGGTTGATCTCGCGCTTGAGGGCGGCCCGGCGATCGTTGGTCCGGTACACGGCCTGCGCCAGTCGGACGAAGTCCGTGCCGAAGTCGCCGGCCGCGTCGCGGGCCCGGATGTCGTCCTCGATGTCCCACAACGCCTCGTTCACGGCCCGAAGCTCGTCTTCAAGCGGGGGCAGCGCAGGGTCAGGCTGGATACCCTGCATGGCCACGCCCTCCAGCGCCAGGAGTTCCCTGGTGACGTTCGCCACCTTCTCCGGGCTCGTGATGCGCGCGGCCTTGATCCGCAGGATGGCGATCTTGTCCAGAAGCTCGCCGGCCGACACTGGCACCAGAAGCTCGGTCATGCGACCCTCCGGGGATTCGGGGCCAGTGCCGCCAGTTCGGCACGTAGCTGGGCGAAGACACCGGCCCAGTCGCGCGGGGCCGGCTGGCGGATGAGCCGCATCGACGGATACCAGGGCGTCGTGTCGCCTTCGGGACGCCAGAGCCAGAAGGCATCCCAATGCAGCAGGGTCCAGACCGGCACGCCGAGGCTGCCCGCCAGATGGGCGGTCGCGGTGTCGGAGGTCACGACCAAGTCCATCTCCTGCATCATCGCAGCGCAATCCGCGAAGTCGCGGTCCGAGCTGCCTGCGTCCACGATAAAGGCCGATGTGCCGTCGGCGTGGAAAGCCGCCAGTTCCGGCCCCTTATAGAGGGAGACCATCTGCAGGCCGGGGACGTCCACCAGCTTGTGCAACTCGGTATGGGGGAAGCTGCGGAAGGCGTTGCCCCGGTATGTGACCGAGCCGCACCACACGACGCCGACCTTGAACCGGTCCTGGAAGGGTGCCGTGATCCGGCGCGCCCGCACTTTGGAGTCCTCGGGCACTGTCAGCCGCGTGGGGGCCTGGATGGCCGGATCAGCTGCGAAATGCAACGTGGGCAGGTCCATCAGGTCCACCCAGACGTCGAAACCCTCGGGCGGGAGGCCCTGCCCGACCCAATCGGCCCCCTCTGCGGCGGCCATGAGCCGGAGAAGAGGCCGTTCGCACGACAAGGCCACGCGCGCGGGGTTGTAGCGGCGCAGGACCGGCATGAACCGGGCAAAGCACAGCGCATCGCCAAAGCCCTGCTCGGGCAGGACCAAGATGGTCTTGCCATCGAGCGGCTCGCCCTTCCAACGGGGTGCATCAAGCGTGCGGGGCGCGAGTTCGCCGGTCAGCCAACGGGCGGCGTAATGCTGGAAGCCCTCCGCGTAGCGGCCTGCCGCCAGTTCCGTCAGGGCCAGTTGGATCGTCAACTCGGCATAGGCGGGAAAGCGGTCCACGGCCGAACGGAGCAGCGCGATCCCTTCGTCGCAATGACCAAGCGCCCGGAGCGACTTGCCCGCCATGGCCAGGTGATTGGGATCGTTGGGTAGGTCCCGGATCAGGTCGAGCCGCAGGGCCAGGCTTCGCTTGTGCTCGCCCACGTCGTTCAGGATGTTGGCGAGGTTGTTACGGATGCCGTCATTGACGGGGTCGATGGCAAAGGCCTTCTCCTGCGCGCGAAGGGCCTGGTCGTGGCGTCCTTCGGTGCGGAACAGCGCGCCGAGGTTGGTCCAGACGCTGGCATCGCTTGGCACGCGGGCCAGATAGGCGGCATAGAGGGGCAGCGCGTCGGCGCGTCGGCCCGCCCGGTGGGCGGCGATGGCGCGATCGCGCAGCGTGGCGGGATCGTCCTCGGGCGATGGGGGGACGTTCATCACTGGGCCGCCCGCTCGCGCCGCTTGATCGGTTGGACCAGACGCTCGGGCCGGCGGGCCTCGGCGGCCTCGAACAGCGAAAAGGTCTGGTTGACGTAGTTCACAGCGCCCGCGATCAGGTCCATGTAATCCTTGAGATCCTGCGTGACCTCGGTTTCCACGACGACCACCCCGCGATCGGGCGGGGTCGTCTCGAACATCGCGTAGAAGAGCGGGTCGCCGCGCCGGAGCCGGATGGGCTTTTCGGGCTCGTGCCACTCGAAGGCCCACATCAGGGGACGCGGCCAGACGTCGATGGGAAAGCGTCCGCCGAAGATGGTGCCGGGCAGCGGGTCCGGCGTGTAGTGCATGAAGGGCGCGACCTGGCTCATGTAGACCGGCTCGTCCGAGACGAAGAGGTAGGGCAGCGAAAGCTGGATCGTCGGCACGCCCGGATGGCGCCATTCGGGTTCGGAGGTCAGGTGGAGCTTTTCCCCGAGCTTGGAGGCCCGGATCGCACTGGCCTCCCCGGACAGGTTGCGCAGCGCGGGCTTGCCCTTGTCGTCGCGGGCAAACCCCACATGAATGTCGAAGGGACAGCGGATCAGGAAATGCCGGGATTCGAGGTTGATCACCGCCGGGCAGCGTGAGGCGCTCTTGGCGTGGCGGCGGTCGAGGTCCACGCTGCGCACCCGTTCGGGCGGGGCATAGATGATGCCGCCCTTCTGCTCGGTCAGGCACCAGCCGACCGTGACGGGCCCACGTCCGCCCTCATGCGCGGGCTGAGGCTCCTCGCCCCGTTCGAAGGTCACCGACAGCTTCATGGATCGACTCCTCACACCTTGGGTGCAGAAAAGCGGAAAGAGCGGCGGAACGCAAAGGCGGCCTGCAACGACTCGTCACGCCCGTGGCCCCGGATCATCGCCGCAGCGGCGGCTCCTCCAGGCGGAGCGCGTCGGATTTGGCGAGCGACAGCGACGCCGTGCCCATGGCCGTGCGTTCCATACCCAGGCGCCGGGCCAGATCCGCCACCGTCAGGCCGGGCTGGGCGCGAACCTCGGCCAGAATCCGCAAGGCCACCTCGATCGTCACGAGATGACGGCGGTACAGGTCGCGGCCCGACAGATGGTCAATCAGCGCCAGGAACTCGGGTCCGACCTCGCGGCCAGGATAAAGCGGCGTGTCGGCCGACAGGGTGGTGGACGGATAACCGGCGTAAAGGTCGAAGGTGTCGATCTCCAGCGGGTTCGGGGAGCCCGGACGAAGCGCCGGGGTCGTGGGAACAGCCCCGGCCCGCCGTTCGGCCAGGGCACGGGCGAGGTCAAGATAGCGCGGGATGACGCGCGACCAGTCGAGATGCTCCCGCACGTGCCATTGACCCGCCGCCCCCATCCGGGCGCGCAGGGTTGCGTCCCCGGCCAAGGCACCCAGCGCCCGCGCATAGGCCGGCACGTCGATCTGCACGTGCCCCTGCACCAGAGTCAGGTGGTGAAGGTAGCCGTCGGTCCGGTCGCCGAACCGGCGGGCGAGGCTGGCCCCCATCCCAGGCGGCGCCATGCGCGTCGGCACTAGGAAGCCCGTCTCGCCATGCAGCACGGTGTCCCGGAAGCCGTCCCAGTCCGGCATCACCACCGGAAGGCCAGCGGCCATGGCCTCCACCGGTACGAGTCCGAAGGTTTCCTGGATCGAATCGGATGGCAGCGTAAAGATGTCGGCGCCCGCCCACACATCGCGACGGATCGCCGGAAGCCGGCCATCCAGGAGGCGCACGGTGACCGAAGGGGCCAGTTGAGCCATCTCGCGGTGGAGCGCCTCCTCCTCCGGTCGGCTCGCCCAACCGGTCAACCATAGATGCACCGGCCGGTCGAGCCCGCGCGCCACCTCCTCCAGCGCAAGGAGGAGTGGGACGGGGTTGGCCTTCTCGACCACCGACAGACGGCCCATCGTCATGACCACGACGGCCTGCTCGGGCACGCCCTGGGCCTGACGGATGGCCTCGCGTCCGCCCGGGCGAGGGACGAAGGCAGCCGCGTCGATGCCCAGGGGGATGACCGGCAACTGCGGCTGCGGCACCCGCCTGGCCCCGAATCGCTGCCGGAAGTAGTCGGCTTCCATTTCAAACTGGCGCGCGACGACCGATTGCACGGCGCGCGAGGTGCAGATGATGGCGTCCCATTCCTCCACAGGCTCGGACATCAGGGCATGAAGGCCCTCGATGATGCGGCGCGTGGAGACCGTATGGGTAAGGCCCACCAGCGAGCAGTTCTGCGGCCCCAGTCGCTGGCGTCGCCAGGACGCGCCGTGATAGCCGGGGCCCGGGAAGAAGACGCAGTCCGCCGCCGAGAAGTCGCCCCCGCCCTGAAGGGCCGTGACGCGGAGGGGGCGCGGCTCCCCCCGGTCGCGCAGGAGCTGTTCCAGCGCCCGGCCGTGGTCGGCGGTTTCAACCAGGGCGCGGATCTCGGCCCCCCCGGCATGGGCCAGCCAGCCGTTCAGGAAGCCGGTCCCCGCCGAACGGCGGCCGACCAGATCCTTGCCCTCGCCCTCGATCTGGTCGGTGTGGAAGAAGATCGCGGGCACGGCGCCAGCAAACGGGGCCGGTCCAGTCAGGCTTGAGGGGGCGGGCCGCTGGCTCATCCCACGCGCCATCAGACCGCCATGTCGAGCGAGCGCGCCTCATCCGAGGCAACGGCCAGATCGAGGATCTTCTGGAGAGCCGCGCCGCGCGCGAAGTCGGGGAGAACCGGCGTGCCGGCCCGGATCGCGGCGATGAAGCGTTGGTAGTTGGTCGGGACCGCCGGGGCCGGCAGGTCGCGCCAGGTTCCGGTCAGCATGTCCTCGCCCAGGGAGCCGCGCAGGACGCTCTTCTCGTTGCTGCCCTGAACCTCGAGGCCGCCCTTGGTGCCGAAGAGCTTCAGCGTCAGGTCGTTCAGATGACCCGAGGCGAAGCGGGAGGCATGGACCACGCCGGTCGCGCCGTTGGACAGGCGCAGGTGCATCACCGCGCTGTCGTTCGCGTCCAGCATGTATTCCCCGATCCTGTCATCCGGGGCCTTGTGGAAGGTCGCAAGGCGGCAGGACACGTTGGTCGGGCTCGAACCGGCCGCATAGGTCGCGAAATCGAGGATGTGGACGCCCACATCGCCCAGCACGCCCATGGAGCCGTGCCCCTTGGACAGGCGCCAGAGCCAAGTGCTGCTGGTGGACCATTCGCCCCAGGCGGGCTGCGTGAGCCAGGACTGGAGATAGGACGCCTCGAAGTGCCGCACCTCGCCGATGGCGCCATCGGCCACTAGGCGCGCCGCCTCGTTGATGGCGGGAACATTGCGGTAGGTGAGGTTCACCATGTTGATCACGCCCGCGAGCGAGGCCGCCTGCGCCATCTCGGCCGCGTGGGCATAGTTGGCGGCCAGGGGCTTTTCGCACATGACGTGCTTGCCTGCCGACAGGAAGGGCAGCGTCGTCATGTAGTGGACCGCGTCGGGGGTGACGTTGGTCACGGCATCGAACTCGCCCCAGTTCAGTGCGTCCTGCACCGAGGCGAACCCCGTCGGGATGCCATGCGCCTCCTGAAAGGCCGCGAGGCGCTCGGGATTGGTGTCGATCCCGGCCACGAGGCTCACTCCGGGGATGGCGGCGTACTTCTCGGCGTGCTGGCGCGCCATGCCGCCCGTGCCCACGATCAAGAGGCGAACCGGCCGTTCGGATCCCTCCGCTACCGAGGCGGGCGCCTGATCCGGAGCCATGACCGCGCTGTCGGCGGGTTGTGTGGCGGCCGTGGTCGCGTTCTGGGCCTCGCCGGTCATCGGTATCCCTCCTCGCCGGCGTGATGGAGCTTGGGGCCGCGCTCCTCGATCGGCTCGAGCGCCGTTTCCACGGGGATATTCGGCGCCTCGGTCGGATCGGCTTGGCGCGGGCCGGGGTTGTAGGCCCATTTGACCGCGTTCTTCAGCACCAGTTGGACATTCGCGTCGTGGTAGGTCGGGTAGGTCTCGTGGCCGGGGCGGAAGTAGAAGACGCTGCCCGCGCCGCGCTTGTAGGTCAGGCCCGAGCGGAACACCTCGCCACCCTGGAACCACGACACGAACACCGTCTCCAGCGGCTCGGGCACGCCGAAGGGCTCGCCGTACATTTCCTCCTGCTCAAGCTCGAAGTGGTCGGGCAGGCCCGCCGCGATCGGGTGATTGCGCGAGGTGACCCAAAGCCGCTCGCGCTCTCCGGCCTCGCGCCAGGTGAGGTTGCAGGGCGCGCCCATGAGCCGCTTGAAGATCTTGGAAAAGTGGCCCGAATGCAGGACGAGCAGGCCCATGCCGCTCCAGACCGCCTCGGCCACCCGCTCCACCACCTCGTCCGAGACCTCCTTGTGGGCGGCGTGGCCCCACCAGAGCAGGACGTCCGTGGCGTCGAGACGCTCCTGCGGCAACCCGTGCTCGGGCTCCTGGAGCGTGGCGGTGGTGGCCTGGATGGCGGGGTCCTGGTTCAGGGCGTCGGCGATGGCCTGGTGCATGCCCTGGGGATAGACCCCAGCGACGATCCTGTTCTTGGTCTCGTGGACGTTCTCGCCCCAAACGACGGTGCGGATGGCCATGATCGGTAGTCTCCCGGTGGATTGGCGCGAAGATGCATGGGGCGCGACGGTAGCGCAACCGGCCTCAGAGTCCCGTGAGTCCGTCCCAGATGAGCTTGACCCCAACCAGAGCCGTCAGTGCGTAGGTGATCGGGTAAAAGACCTCGGCCCGCATGCGGTTGATGATCCAGGCGCCCACGAAGGTGAAGGCGACGGCCACCGGAGCCAGCAACGCCGAGGTGCCGAGGTTCTGCGTGTCGAACTCGCCCAAGGCGGCATAGGGGATCAGCTTGACGTAGTTGACGATGGTGAAGAACGCCACGCTGGTTCCAGTCAGCACCCGAGGGTCGAGGCCGAGAGGCAAGGTATAGACCTGGAACGGGGGACCGCCTGCATGGGCCACGAAGCTCGTGTAGCCGGCGAGCCCTCCCCAGAAGGAAGCCGGGGCGACCCCCTCGGGACGCGCGGCCTCGGGCCGGCGATGCCAGAGCTGCCATAGCCAGCGTCCGACGAAGGCCACCGCCACCACCCCCACGATGAGCCGGACCACCGCATCCGAGACCAGCGCTGCCGTCAGCCAGCCCACGCCAATGCCGGCCATGGCACCGGGCAGCATGAGCGCGAGCGTCCGGCGGCTCCAGGTGCCCCACCAGGTCCATGTCGCCACGAGGTCGGTCAGGCACAGGATCGGCAGCAGGATCGCCGCCGCTTGGATGGGCGGCAGCACCAGCACGAGCAGCGGCACGCCCATGATGCCGACACTTCCAAGTCCCCCCTTGGAGAGCCCCACGACAGCCGCGGCCAGTCCCATGACCGCAAGCGCCCAGGGATCGTGGAAATCCGTCATGTCCATCGGTCGCCCGCCTTGTCCTGCCCGGAGCTTCGTCTGCTCCTTTCACGGACGGGGGTCAACGGCGACCCGGATCGGGGACGGCGCGTTTGCGGAGGGGCTCGGGATGGCCTACATAGGAGGTGCAGCCTTTCGGAGGACATCAGCAATGGCCAGCAAGCTCGAGCAACTCCGGTCCATGACCGTCGTGGTGGCCGACACCGGCGACCTCGAGGCGGTGCGGCGGCTCCAGCCGCAGGACTGCACCACGAACCCGTCCCTGGTGCTCAAGGCAATCCAGAACCCCGCCATGGAGGAGCATCTGGTCCGCGCCGTGGACCAGGGCCGCCATTCGGACCGCCCCGAGGAGACTATCGCGCAGGAACTCACCGTAGGATTGGGCGCGGAGCTGGCCAAGATCGTGCCGGGCCGCGTCTCCACCGAGGTGGACGCGCAACTGTCCTTCGACACCGAAGCGTCCATCGCCAAGGCCCATGCCATCATCGAGGCCTACGACAAGCTCGGCGTGGGCAAGGATCGCATCCTCATCAAGCTCGCCTCGACCTGGGAAGGCATCCGCGCGGCCGAGCGGCTGGAGCGCGAGGGCATCCAGTGCAACCTGACGCTCCTGTTTTCCATGGCCCAGGCCAAGGCCTGCGCCGATGCGGGCGTGTTCCTGATCTCGCCCTTTGTGGGCCGGATCACCGACTGGCACGCCAAGAGCACGGGGCAGACCTACACGCCCGAAACCGATCCGGGCGTCCTGTCGGTCCGGCGGATCTACGACCACTACAAGGCGCATGGCATCGACACGGTCGTGATGGGCGCGTCCTTCCGCAACACCGGGCAGATCGAGGCTCTGGCGGGCTGCGACCGCCTCACCATCTCGCCCGAGCTGATCACGAAGCTCGGCGAGGACCAGGGAGACTTGCCGCGCCAGCTGTCGCCCGGACAGGCTCAGGGCCGGGCCGAGCCCATCTCGGAGCAAGCCTTCCGCTGGGAGATGAACGAGGACGCCATGGCAACCGAGAAGCTGGCCGAAGGTATCCGCAACTTCCACGCCGACGCGCTGAAGCTGGGAAAGATCATCGAAGAACGGCTCGCCAAGGGGCAGGTCGCGCCAGCGGCGGAGTGAGGCGCAGGACCCTGAGACGAAAGAGGGCGGGCCCAGCAGAGGGGTCCGCCCTTCGGCATTCAGGGGTGCCCTGCCCCCTCAGCCGAGCGAATAGCCCGCCCCACGGACCGTCCGCAGCGGATCGTCGCCTCCATGGGCCATGAGGGCCTTTCGCAGGCGTCCGACATGGACATCCACCGTCCGGGTATCGACATACACGTCACGCCCCCAGACCCGGTCCAGCAGCTGCTCGCGCGACCAGACCCGGCCGGGCTTTTCCATCAGGACGGCCAGAAGCCGGAACTCGGTGGGGCCAAGTTTCACTAGGCTCTCGCCTCGCGTCACCCGATGTGTTTCGGCGTCGAGAGCGATGTCCCCGAATTCCAGGACCTGTCCCATCGCTGACGGACGGACGCGACGAAGCTGGGCCCGCACCCGCGCCAGAAGCTCGGCCACGGCATAAGGCTTGATGACGTAATCATCGGCCCCCATCTCGAGGCCCCGCACCCGGTCCACCTCTTCGGATCGGGCGGACAGCATGATGACGGGGAGGCCCCGCGTCTCGGGGCGGAGGCGGATGCGGCGGCAGATCTCGATGCCCGACACGCCCGGCAGCATCCAGTCGAGCACGACGACATCGGGAGGGTCTTCCCGGAGGCTGTTCAGCCCCTCGTCTCCCGAGGCGGCCTGGCTGACCCGGAAGCCCTCGGCCTCCAGGTTGTAGGCCAGCATCTCCCGTTGCGCGGGCTCGTCCTCCACCAGCAGCACATGCGGCGCGAGGGTGGCACGCTGGTTCACGGCGCGCCCATATAGGCGGTCCGGTCACCCTTGGGCCGGTCCTCCTGCGGCTTCTCGCCGGTGACGAAGTAGATCACCTGCTCGGCCATGTTGGTCACGAGGTCGCCCATGCGCTCCAGATTCTTGGCAATGAAGTGGAGATGCATGGCGGGCGTAATGGTGCGTGGATCCTCAAGCATGAAGGTCAGGATCTCGCGGAAGAGCGCGTTGTACATCTGGTCCACGCTTTCGTCGCGGGCCAGAACCTCGCGGGCCAGCTCGGCGTCGCGCCGGACAAAGGCGTCCAGCGTGTCGCGCAGCATGCCCTGCACCTCGCGCGCCATGCGGCGCAGGGAGGCATCGGCCCCTTCGATGCCACGCGTGTCGGCCAGCACGGTCACGCGCTTGGCCATGTTCTTTGCATAATCGCCGATCCTCTCGAGAGAGGCCGCAAGGCGCAGCACCGACAGGAGGATGCGCAGATCGCGGCTGACGGGCGCGCGCAGTGCGATGGTGCGGGCCACCTCCTCGTTGATTTGCTCCTCCAAGGCGTCGATGGCCTTATCGCCCTTGCGGACGCGTTCGGCGGCTTCGATGTCGCGGGCCGTGAGCGCCTCGCTGCCCAGAAGGATGGCGTCTTCCACAAGGCCGCCCATCTTGAGGATGGTGGCCTGTATGGCTTCGAGGTCGCGGTCGTAGGATTTGACGATGTGCTGGTCGTTCATGACGCGCCCTTTCAGCCGATCCGGCCGGAGATGTAGGACTCGGTGCGGGGATCGCGGGGGTTGGTGAAGATGTCGCCGGTTTCACCGTATTCCACCAGATGGCCTAGGTGGAAGAACGCGGTCCGCTGGCTCACCCGTGCGGCCTGCTGCATGGAATGGGTGACGATCACCACCGAATAGGTCTGGCGCAGTTCGTCGATCAGCTCCTCGATCTGCGCGGTGGCGATGGGGTCGAGCGCCGAGGCAGGCTCGTCCATCAGAAGAACCTCGGGCTCGGTCGCGATGGCTCTGGCGATACACAGGCGCTGCTGCTGGCCGCCCGACAGGCCGGTGCCCGGAGACTGCAGCCGGTCCTTGGCCTCGTTCCACAGGGCGGCGCGGCGAAGCGCCTTTTCGACGATCTCGTCCAGTTCGGCACGGGTGCGGGCCAGGCCGTGGATGCGGGGCCCGTAGGCCACGTTCTCGTAGATCGACTTGGGAAAGGGGTTCGGCTTCTGGAACACCATCCCGACCTTGGCGCGCAACTGGACCGGATCGACGCGGCGGTCGTAGATGTCTTGGCCGTCCAGTTCAATCGCCCCGGTGACGCGGGCCGCGGCAATGGTGTCGTTCATCCGGTTCAGGCAGCGCAGGAACGTGGACTTCCCACAGCCCGAAGGCCCGATGAAGGCCGTCACGAGGCGGTCGCCAATATCGACCGACACATCCTTGAGCGCATGGGCGATGCCATAATGGACGTTCACGTCCTTGGCCCTGATCTTTACCTCGTCCACGGTCGCGGCCCTTTCGAACAGTCGCATGTCATTCATGAGGATAGCCCTTTACCAGCGGCGTTCGAAGCGGCGGCGCACAAGGACCGCCATCAGGTTCATGACGAGCAGGAACACGAGCAGCACGATGATCCCGCCCCAGGCTCGTTCATAGAAGGCCGGGTCGGCGCGCTTGGCCCATTCGTAGATCTGCGCCGGCATGGCCGAGTTCGGCGACGTGAAGCCGTCCAGCACCCCGCCCGGATAGTTCGAGGCCACGAACCCCACCATCCCGATCAGGAGAAGGGGCGCGGTCTCGCCCAGGGCGTGGGCCATGCCGATGATCGTCCCGGTCATGATGCCCGGCACCGCCAGGGGAAGGACATGGTGGAACACCGCCTGCATCTTGGAGGCGCCCACGCCCAGCGCCGCGTCGCGGATCGAGGGCGGCACTGCCCGGAGCGAGGCGCGCGTGGCGATGATGATCGTGGGCAACGTGAGCAGCGTCAGCACGAGGCCGCCCACCAGCGGCGCGGACTGCGGCAGGCCGGCGAATTGGATGAACACCGCGAGTCCCAGGATGCCGTAAACGATCGACGGCACCGCCGCGAGGTTCGCGATGTTGACCTCGATGAGGTCCGTGAAACGGTTCTTGGGCGCGAACTCCTCAAGGTAGATCGAAGCCGCGACGCCGATGGGGAGCGACAGGCCCAGCACGACCAGCATCATGTAGAACGAGCCGATCATGGCCACGCCGATGCCCGCCTCCTCGGGCCGCTTCTCGGACGCGTCCGCGCCGGTGATGAAGGACAGGTTGAAACCGCGGTCCAGCGTCCCTTGCGCCACCAAGGCATCCACGATGTCGAGATGCTCGGGGCTCAGGTTCTTGTCGTTGGCCAGGCTTTCGCGGGTGACCCGGCCCTTGATGTAGCCATCCACGCGCGAGGATGGGAGCACGTCGAAGGTCACCGTTTGCCCGACCAGCGAAGGGTCGGCTATGACCGCGTCGCGGATGCGTGCGGCGGTCCCGGACGACAGCAGGTCGTCGAGGTCGCCAGCCTCCAGCCCGGTCTGCACCCCGGTCGCGGCCACGGTGCGGACCAGCGCGGCCTCGATCAGGTCGCCGTAGCCGAAGGTCGAGGTTTCGGCCAGAACGGCAGGATCGCGCGTGCCTTCGGGATCGAGCTCGGATTCGAGCAGCTCGACTTCCAGGGTCATGCGGGTCTGCATAAAGGCGCCCATGCCGTTCCAGAGAATGGACCCGAGCAGCAGGACAAGGAAGAACAGCCCGACGAGAAGGGCCGCCAACCCATAGGCCCGGAAGCGGGCCTCGGCGCGGTTGCGGGCACGGGTACGGGCATCCGTCTCGAGGATGGATCGGGCCGGGCGCGGAAAGTCGGGGATCGCTCCGGCGGCCCCATTCAAAGGCAGGTCGGTCATTCGTACTGCTCCCGGTAGCGGCGCACGATCCAGAGCGCGACGATGTTGAGGCACAGGGTGACGACGAACAAGCTCATGGCCAGCGCGAAGGCCACCAACGCCTCGGGCGAGGAGAAGTCCTGGTCGCCGGTGAGCTGGCTCACGATCTTGGCGGTGATCGTGGTCATGGCCTCGAAGGGGTTGAGCGACAGGCGGGCTGCGGCTCCAGCCCCCAGGACCACGATCATCGTCTCGCCGATGGCGCGGGAGGCTGCCAGCAGGACCGCTCCCATGATGCCCGGCAGCGCCGCGGGCAGCACGACCTGGCGGATCGTCTCGGACCGGGTCGCGCCCAGGCCCAGCGAGCCGTCGCGCATCGCCTGCGGCACGGCGTTGATGATGTCGTCCGACAGCGAGGACACGAAGGGGATGAGCATGATGCCCATGACGAGGCCTGCGGTGATCACGGCCGTCCCCCCCTGCATCCAGCCCAGGCCGCCGTCCCCGAAGACCAGCATCAACGCGGGGCCGACCGTCAGGAGGGCGAACAGGCCGTAGACGATGGAGGGGATGCCGGCCAGCACCTCGAGCATCGGCTTGGCCCAGGCGCGGACGCGGGACGAGGCGTATTCGGACAGATAGACGGCCGACAGGAGGCCGAGGGGCACGGCTACGAAAAGCGCTATGGTTGAGATGTAGAGTGTTCCCCAGACGAGCGGCAGGATGCCAAGCTCGGAGCCGCCGCCAAAGGAGGGGGTCCAGGTCGTGCCGAAGAAGAACTCCGAGGCCGGGTAGATCTGGAAGAACTTGATCGTGTTGAAGATGAGGGCCAGGACGATGCCCACGGTGGTCGCGATCGCCACGAGTGCGGCGGCGATCAGGAGGCCCCGGATCCCCCGCTCCACCTCGTTGCGGGCGCGAAGCGTGGGCGTCGTCCGCCGGACGGCCAAAGCGGCTGCGCCCAGGGCAACGCTCAGCACGAGGATGGTGAGCAGCCAGTGGGACCACGCGCCCAGCACGTCGTAACGGGCGGCTGCGGCGAGGGTGGCGTTTGATACATCCTGACCCAGGGCAACGCCGGCTTCGGCCAGGCGGTCGCGCAGGCCTTCGGTCGTGATGGAGGCCGGATCCTCCCCGAGAAGGAGCAGGCCGTCAGCCACCCGGCGGACATCGCTCATCAGGAGGGACAGGTTCCCCTCCTGCCCTGCCATCATCGGCGTCACGAGACGGCCCAGCACCGCAGGGGCGACCAGGGTCCAGACCGCGAGGATCAGGAGCGAGGGGATGAGTACCGCCATCGCCACGTTCCAGCCATAGGCGCCGGGAAGCGAATGCATCGTCCGCAGGCTTCCGCCCGTGGCGCTGAGGGCCCGGCTCCGTCCAAGGACGTAGCCTGCCGCGGCGATCAGGAGGACGAGAAGAAAGAGCCAGCCTGGAGACATCGGGGGCGCACCAAAGCAAAGGGGCCGGCTCGCGAAAAGGCGGGCCGGCCCGAGAAGGTCAGGTCAGTTGGCGGGGGCGGTCATGACCGTTTCGTCGGCAACGACTTGCTGGACCGAGGCAAGCTCGGGATCCGAGACGAGGCCGTATTCGGCCAGCGGGCCACCCTCACCGGCGATGTCATCGGAGACGAAGAACTCCGCATACTCCTTAAGGCCGGGGATCACGCCGAAATGCGCCTTCTTGATGTAGAAGAACAGTGGGCGCGAGACCGGGTACTCGCCGGAGGCGATGCTTTCGGTCGAGGGGGTGACGCCGGACATGGTCGCGACCTGAAGGCGATCGGTGTTGTTCTCGTAGAACGCCAGGCCGAACACGCCCACGCCGGTCGGGTTCGCCTCGAGACGGGCCAGCGTCTCGTTGTAGTCGCCGTCGATGTCGTTCGACAGGCCGTCGGTGCGCAGCGTGAGGCAGGCCTCTTCGGCGGCGTCCTCGTCCATGCCGGAGGCCACGAAGGCTTCCATGGCGCCGGTCGACTCACAGCCTTCGAGGATCACGCGCTCCTCGAAGACCTCACGGGTGCCGTGCTTGGTGCCGGGAATGAAGGCCAGGATCTCCTGGTCGGGCAGGGCGGCGTCGACTTGCGACCAGTTGGTATTGGGGTTGGCCACGAGTTGCCCGTCCTGCACCACCTGTGCGGCCAGGGCGTTGTACCAATGCTCGGGCGTGAAGGCGAAGGACGCTCCGCCCGCCTGGGACGCAAAGACGATCCCGTCGTAACCGATGCGGACTTCGACGATGTCGGTCACGCCATTGGCTTGGCAGGTCTCGAACTCGCCGGCTCGCATGGGACGCGAGGCGTTGGCGATGTCGATCTGGTTCTCGCCCACGCCTTCGCAGAAGCGCGCCAGGCCAGCGCCCGTGCCACCACCCTCGACCACCGGGGTCGGGAAGTCGAAGTTCTCGCCAAAGGCCTCGGCCACGATGGTGGCATAAGGCAGAACGGTCGACGACCCTGCCACCTGGACGTTGTCGCGGGCCAGGGCCGGGGTGGCCAGGGCGATCAGGGCGACAGCCGTCAGCGGGTGTTTCACGTGAAACATGGAAGCTCCTGTTTGTCTTGATGACCGGCGAAGCATGCCGCCGGCCCACGACACGATCCGTTAGACCTGTCCGGCGACGCTTCTGTAACAACGGTGTAATAGCTTTATGACACCTATCGAGCAGCGGCTCGTAGGAGCGAAGCACCATCTGCATCGACAGGCCGGACGGCTCTCGGCCGACCCGATGCCCGAGACCACCGAGAACAGACCACTTGGCGACACACGCGGTCGGCCCCCCTGCAGGTTGCATGCGCAAACGGCCATGAAGGCCGGACGGCGGCCTGCAGCCCACCACATCCCCCAAGATCTCAGAGCGCCCGAGCACAACCGCTGCGGTTACACGTCCGGCAAAAGTCGTAACGCCAAGAGTGATCGTGCAAGGCAGTCAAGCTGACATGAGCCAACGGTTCACTCCTACGGGTGGATTCGGGCCGAAAAGCGTGGCGGATGCTCTGCTTCCCTGCCCCAGCCAAAGCGGACCCCTTTGAGTCAAGGGCCCCGGAGCGAGCATGCCTACGGGAGGGCACCTTCAAGGGGCGACCGTGACGCCTTGGGCCTTTCCCACTGGTGATGCACCAGCAAAGGAAAGACAGCCCTGATCACGGTGGCCAGCAAACCTGCCGAGGAAAGAAGGTCGGGATCGGGGACAAGCCCGGGCCGGAACTGACCAGGGCCGTGCCGCGCCCAAGCAAGTTCCCGGCAGCCGGCCGGAGTGGACCCGTCCCGGCGCCCGAGCATGCCTCCGCTTACACCCCGGCCGCAGTCACGATGTTTCTACCTGCTGATCCATCGAGATTGCGCTTGGTAGTCCAAGAACGAGTTGTCCCCGTTTTCCTAGTAGGTCAGAGATGTTCCGTGAACTGGGCCGGCGAGTCACGCAGGGCGTCGCCTTCCCTCGATTTCATGGACGTACCCTGCAAGACCGGCTTCGGCGACCGTCTATTCCGTCCAAATCCAATCCATAACACAGCAGGCGGCGGCAGATGCGGGAACGAGCGGAACCGGGTAGAAAGGTCTCTTGGCCGATACTGCGCCGGGCTTGGTCTTCTGCACGGTTGCGCCCGTATGCCATGGCAGGTCTGATCGCGGCGGAGTTGGCCGGTCTGGCCTTGGCCTATCAGGTCCTCAGTGATCTCGAATGCCGCCGCACCGAAGCGCAACTCGGGTGCGACCTGCTGCGAAGCCTCGTCGCCCGGGCTGTGGTCGTGACGATGGCGTTCGGCCTGTTCATCTGGGCTCGTCCAGGGACTTGGCTGGCTGCGCAAGAGGAAAGATCTCCTCCGGCCAGAGAAAGGCCAACTCTGCCTTCACCCGGCAGGAACGGCGGGGCGTCGTACATGTGGCTGGCTGTGCATGGCCTGGGGGTAGCGCTTCTCGCGATGCCTTTGGCCCTGAGCCCGGCCACGGTGGCAGAGTCCGACCTCTTCTTCGATCGGGCGCTGCCATTCTGGATCGCGGGCGCAGCTCTCGCCATTGTCGGAGCCCTGTTCTACGCAGCCAAGCCACTGGCTTGGAGACGCTGGCTAGCGGCCGAGTCCTATAGCCCCTTGATCATCCTGGCCTTGGTTGCCCTCGGCCCCGACCTCGGTCGCGCCCTCCTGCCGGTCTGGGAATGGCAGGGGCTGGCCCGCGTCACCTTTGCCGCAGTGAGCCTGCTGCTGACGAGCACCGGCGCGGAGGTCTATGTGGACCCGGCGGCCTATGTGATCGGCTTGCGCGACTTCTTCGTCGAGATCGGCCCACCCTGTGCGGGAACCGAGGGCTTTGTCCTGATCACCGCTTTCGTGGCGCTTTACGGCTATCTATTTCGCGGGGATCTGCGGTTTCCCCAGTACTGGCTGATCGTCCTCCCGCTCGGCCTGATCCTGAGCTGGGTCTTCAATGTCGTTCGAATTGCGACCCTCCTGCTGATCGGGGCTCGAGCCTCGCCCGAGATCGCGGTGAACGGGTTCCACAGCCATGCCGGTTGGATGTTCTTTGCGCTGCTGGCATTGGGGCTGATCGCCGTGGTGCATGCGACACCAGCGCTCCACACTCCAAAGCAGGCGCCTGTCCCACTGCCCCTGATGGAGGATTGGTATGCAGCCCGGATCCTGCCCTTTGCCGTCTTTCTTCTCACGGGAACCGTGGGTTCGGCTCTGACCGTCCATCCCGACCTGGCGTTTCCGGCCCGTGCGTTGGCCGTTGCCGCGGCTCTGGCGCTGTTCTGGCGACACTACCGTCGGATCGAATGGACACCGGACCCGGTCGCCGTGATCGCGGGCCTGAGCGTCGGAATTGCCTGGATCGCCCTGCAACCGCCCCTGTCGTCGTCAGGATCCCTGTTGATGGACGCCGTTGCCAGCCTTTCAGGACCCATGCTGGCCGTCTGGGTCGCGGCCCGTCTGCTAGGCACATCCATTCTGGTTCCTGTCGTGGAGGAACTCTTCTTCCGGGGCTACCTCTTGGAACGGCTCGACGGGCCTGGTGTTTCTCGGCGCATCCTTGCCGTGGCCGCTTCAAGCGCCGCCTTTGCCATGATGCACGGCCGCTGGCTGGAAGCTGGGATGGCCGGAGTCGTCTTCGCCGGAGTCATGCTGAGACGACAACGAGTTGGAGACGCCATAGTAGCGCATGTGGCGGCCAACAGCCTGATCGGGCTGTGGGCCATCATATCATCGGATTGGTCTGTGCTTTGACCAGTCCGCGACCTGTACAAGACTAGGACTGGCTGCTGCGCCGCCGTCCACGCTCCCAGGTGAGCAGAAGGATAGCACCGACTGCGGCCAAGGCGAGCAGGCCTGCCGACGCGTCGATCTCGGGAACCTGCGTCGCCCGCGGTGGTCCGCCGTTATGCCCGACCCTGTGATGAGCCAAAGCAGGCGCGGCAGCCAGCAGATAGGCCGGCAATCCGGCAAGCGCTGTCTTGATCATGGAAACACCTCCGTAGGCTTCAACTCTGATATGATGCCGCCTTCTGTCGAGCCAACACAATAGAAACTGATCGTTTCAAGATATCACATTTTGAGAGGCCTGACTGTCCGAACGTGATCGCACAGAGATGTTTCCCTCCCAGATCGTATCCCCCGTCCGTCATGGGGGAGGAAGGCCCGGGAAAAGGCATGCCTGTGTCGGGAGTGATCCGGCAGAGAGGATGATCCCGGTTTCTGGATGGTTCGCACCGATCAGGCCGGTCTGGCGACTGCCGTAAGATCGTGGGACACCACGGAACAGCGCTGCTGGGACGTGCGCCGCTCCATCGGAGGGCAGCACTGCACCGACGATAGAGGAGGTTCGCAGGGCCTGGGAGCCATTTGGATAAACACGGCTTGGCCAGGGTTCCCGGGCCAAGCCATGCCATCAGCGGGACGGGAGACAGCCCGCACTTTGTACGGCTTACCGACTCCGCGTGGCGCGGGTGAACTGGGCGTCCAGCTCATCCTCTCCGGCATCGTCCAGGTCGAAAGCGAACCCGCTGGATGCAGCGGCACCTACCGGCTTGGGTTTACGGCGCACCGGCACGGCCGCCACCAAAGGCTGCACTTCGGCGACCGGCGCCCGTGGAGCGGGCTGCGCCTGTGATGCATCCATCCGGAAGAAGGCCATCCCCGTCTGCAGCGCCTCGGCGCGGCCCGCCAACTCGCCCGCGGTGGTGGAGACCTGCTCGGACGCAGTCGTGTTCTGCTGCGTGACATCGTTGAGCTGCTCGATCGCCAGGGCCACCTGGGTCGCGCCGGTCGAGAGTTCCTCGTTGGCACGGGCGATCTGGCTCATGAGCTCTGCCGTACGCGCGATGTCGGCCACCAGTTGCTCGAGCTTGGGACGTGCCTGCTCCGTTCCCTTGAGAGTCTGCCCAGAGAGGTGCGCCACTTCCACGGCCGCAGTCTGGCTGCGCTCGGCAAGCTTCCGCACCTCCGAGGCGACGACGGCGAAGCCGCGCCCATGCTCCCCGGCCCGCGCGGCCTCCACGGCGGCATTGAGCGCAAGGAGGTCGGTCTGGCGCGCGATCTCCTGCATGACGAGGATCTTCTCAGCGATGGCCTGCATGCTCGTCATCGAGTCGCCCGCCATGACTCCGACCTCGCGAGCGCTGTCGAGCGATTGGCGCGCGGCCCGCTCCGTCTCTCCGGCGCTGTGCGCGGTCTGCTTGATGTTGGCCGCCATCTGCTCGACGGAGGCCGAGGCCTGCTCGGTCGCGGAGGCCTGTTCGGTGGCACCCTGGCTCAGTTGTGCCGCGGTTGTGGCCATTTCGCTCGAAGCGGCTGCTACTCGGCGGGCGTTGGAGTTCGTTTCGGTGACGACGTCCCGCAAACGTCCGACCATGGTACCGACGCCGGACAGGAGAACCGCAATCTCGTCGTGCCCGCGCTCGGCCTTGGGAGCCGTGAGATCGCCGGACATGACCCGCTGCAGTGCGGCTTGAGCCCGGCCCAGACCACGCGACAACGACAGCAGGGTCCAGATCGCGCTGACCAGCCCTACGGCAACGGCTCCGATCGCGGCCACGATCACGAGCATGCGGCTGTTCTGATAACTTTCGGCTGCCCGCAACACCTGCTGATCGATCACCGCGTTCAACTCCTCGTCGGCGGCGTCGATGATGTCGCGCATCGCGTTGAACTGCGCGTCGACCTCTGTGAGGCTTCGGTTGATGACGGGTCGGTTGCCAGTCCGGCTTTGACCGGCTTCCTTGATGACCCCCAGGCTCGCTTCCTTCCAAGCGTCGAGCTGCGGCCAGAACTGTTCCATGAGAGTGTTCGACCAGTCGGCATCGACGAGCGCCGCATAGGCCTCCATGCGTTCGCTGATCTGCGTGATGTTGTCGGCGTGTTCCTGAAGCTGGGCTTGGAACCCCTCCGACGTCGGCGAGAGCAGCAGCAGGCTACGCTCTGCGACGAGGGCCTGCTGGGCGTCGCGATCGGCGTTCAGCAGATGGCCCTGCGCGGGCGTGTACACCTCTGCGATCTGCGCGACCTGATCGTTATAGGTCTGAAGTTGATTGATACTGAAAATCGCGATACCGAACAGCGCGACGGCAAGGATGCCGAAGGCTCCGGCTAGCTTGAGCTTGAGAGTAAGACGCACCACGGCAGCCCTTTGCTGAAAAACGCAGCCCCGAGAAGCTTTGGGGCGTTGCCGGGCATCCGAGCATACAGAAGTGAAAGCCTAGTTATCGGGCGAGCCTTCCGTAGCGTCAGACAGCGATCTTCAGGACTATTGGCGGCCTGTTCTGCCTGCCCGCGTAAGTTCGGAGGCAAGACCGGCAGGTCCCAAAAGAGCGCGGCTCCGCCTTGCAAGGCGGAGCCGCGTCACGTCCCGAGTGAGTCGGTCAGACCAGATCGAAGCGGTCGAGGTTCATGACCTTGGTCCAAGCGGCGACGAAATCGGCCACGAACCGCCCCTGGTTGTCGTCCTGTGCATAGACCTCGGCCACCGCCCTCAGTTGCGAATTGGACCCGAAGACAAGGTCCACGCGGGTGGCGGTCCATTTCAGGTCGCCGGTCGCGCGGTCGCGGCCTTCGAAGACCAGCGCCTCCTCTGACACCGGCGTCCAGACCGTGCCGATATCGAGCAAGTTGACGAAGACGTCGGTCGTCAGAGCCCCGGGCCGACGGGTCAGCACACCATGCGTGGACTGCCCGGCGTTCGCGTCCAGCGCACGCAGGCCGCCGACCAGCACCGTCATCTCAGGTGCGGTCAGCGTGAGAAGCTGCGCCCGATCTACAAGCATCTCCTCGGGAGAGTGGCTGAAGCGGTGCTTCATGTAATTGCGGAAGCCATCCGCCTCGGGCTCGAGCACCGAGAAGGACTCGACATCCGTCTGCTCCTGGGTGGCGTCCGTCCGACCAGGCGCGAAGGGCACCTCGACAGTATGACCGGCGTTACGCGCGGCCTGCTCGACCGCTGTGTTACCAGCGAGCACGATCAGGTCGGCCATCGAGACTCTTTTGCCGCCGGTCTGGGACGCGTTGAACTCCGCCTGGATGTCCTCCAGCACGCCCAGCACTGTGGACAGGCGAGCGGGCTGGTTCACCTCCCAATCCTTCTGCGGCGCCAGCCGGATGCGCGCTCCGTTCGCGCCGCCCCGCTTGTCCGAGCCTCGGAAGGTCGAGGCCGAGGCCCAGGCCGTGGTGACGAAGTCCGAGATCGAGAGCCCCGAGGCCAGCACCTTGGCCTTGAGAGACGCGATGTCGGCCGCGTCGATCAGGGGATGGTCAACGGCCGGCACCGGATCCTGCCAGATCAGATCCTCGGCCGGAACCTCGCTGCCGAGGTAACGGACCTTGGGGCCCATGTCGCGGTGGGTGAGCTTGAACCAGGCGCGGGCGAAGGCGTCGGCGAACAGCTCCGGGTCGGCGTGATAACGGCGTGAGATGCCTTCGTAGATCGGGTCGAATCGCATGGCGAGGTCCGCCGTCGTCATCATCGGACGGTGCTTCTTGGACGGATCATGCGCGTCGGGAATCATGTGCTCGGGGCGCACGTCCTTGGCGACCCACTGCTTCGCGCCTGCGGGGGAGCGCACCAGCTCCCATTCGTAGCCGAAGAGGACGTCGAAGTAGCCCATGTCCCAGGTCGTCGGGTTCGGCTTCCAGGCCCCCTCGATGCCCGAGGTGATGGTGTCGTAGCCGTTGCCGGTGCCATGCGAGGACAACCAGCCCAGGCCCATGGCGTGGATCGGCGCGCCCTCGGGCTCGGGCCCCACGGCCGAGGCCGGGCCGTTGCCATGTGCCTTGCCGAACGTGTGGCCGCCGGCGACCAGCGCGACGGTTTCCTCGTCGTTCATGGCCATGCGGGCAAAGGTGTCGCGGATGTCGCGGCCCGAGGCGAGCGGGTCGGGGTTGCCGTCGGGGCCTTCGGGATTGACGTAGATCAGGCCCATCTGCACGGCCGCCAGCGGATGCGCGAGCTCGCGGTCGCCCGTGTAGCGGCTGTGATCCTTCTCCGACGTGGCGAGCCATTCACCCTCGTCACCCCAGTAGATGTCCTCCTGCGGCTCCCAAGTGTCGGCGCGTCCCCCGCCGAAGCCGAAGGTCTTGAAGCCCATCGACTCGAGCGCGACGTTCCCGGCCAAGATCATCAGGTCGGCCCAGGACAGGCGGTTGCCGTACTTGCGCTTGATCGGCCAGAGCAGGCGGCGAGCCTTGTCGAGGTTGCCGTTGTCCGGCCAGCTGTTGAGCGGGGCAAAGCGCTGCCCGCCCGAGGAGGCGCCGCCGCGGCCGTCGGCCGTGCGATAGCTGCCAGCGCTGTGCCAGGCCATGCGGATGAAGAGCGGGCCGTAATGGCCCCAATCGGCCGGCCACCATGGCTGGCTTTCGGTCATGAGCGCGTTCAGATCGTTCTTGGCTGCCGCGAGATCAAGTTGCCTGAACTCATCGGCATAGCTGAAGGCTGGCCCCATCGGGTTCGACAGGGCGGAGTGCTGGTGCAGCACCTTCAAGTTCAGGTGATTCGGCCACCAGTCCCGGTTGGTGCGGCCACTGAAGCTGACCCGCTTGTGCCCCGCATGCGCTACCGGGCACTTGCCGGCCTCTGCCACGCTGTTTCCGTCCATGTCGCCCCTCGCGTCTGATCATCTTGCCCGACTCGAAGCCGGACCTCCGCAGCAGGACTGCTCCTGCCGGTCGAATCCCTTGTAGCCGAAGGGTTCCATTGCTTTAAGTCGCATAAACTGATCAATCCGATAAGACGAACCTATGACACACCTCACCCTCAGGCAGTTGCGCTACTTCGAGGCCGTGGCCCGGCATGGTCACTTCGGGCGCGCCGCCGACGCCTGCGCCGTGTCGCAGCCTGCCCTGTCCATGCAGATCCGGGAGTTGGAGGAGGCTTTGGGAACCGTGCTGTTCGAACGGGGTGCCCGCCAAGTCCGGCTGACCACCTTTGGTGAGAGCTTGGTCTTGCGGGCGCGTGACATCCTTCGTTCGGTGGACGAGATCGGCGATCTGGCCCGCGCAAAGGGCGACAGGCTGGCGGGGCGGCTGCGGCTCGGAGTCATCCCGACGGTCGCGCCCTACCTGCTGCCGACGGTCATCGGCCACCTGCGGCGGACGAACCCCGACCTCGACGTTCAAGCCCGCGAGACGGTAACGCCCAAGCTCCTGCAAGAGTTGACCGAAGGCAGGCTCGACACGGCTATCGTCGCCCTGCCCGTCTCGGAGCCGACCCTGGCCGAAGCCGCCTTGTTCTCAGAAGACTTCGTTCTGGTCCGTCCGGTCGAGGATGACGGCCGTCCCGTGCCGGACCCCGAGACGCTGCGCGAGATGCGGCTCCTGCTTCTGGAGGAGGGCCACTGCTTCCGCGACCAGGCCTTGTCGGTCTGTGGACTGCCCTCGAACCGTCCGCGCGAACTTCTCGATGCAAGCTCCTTGTCGACGCTCGTGCAGATGGTGGGCGCGGGCTTGGGCGTCACCCTGATCCCCGAGATGGCGGTGGCCGTCGAGACGCGCTCGGCTCCTGTCTGCATCGCCCGCTTCGGCCCTCCCACGCCTTCGCGGACCATCGGCATGGTGTGGCGCAGGTCCAGCCCGCTGGGACCCCATCTGTCCAGGATCGCCGAGGTGGTCCACGGAGCCGCAGAGGCGCTGCGCGGCGGTTCAAGGACGATGTGAACATCCAAGCCGGATCCGGGCCCGTGTCGCTGCTTGGCCTTCGGCCCCGGCCTCAGGGCCACATGGCGGAACGACGTGCGGGACCAAGGCCACGACCCCTGCCGATCTGGTCCGGCTCGGCAGCTTTCCATGCCCCGGCCCCCTTCGAAGTCGTGAACCATATCACGGAAATTGCCTCGGCACGGCCGAGCGATCCTGGACCGCAGAGAGGCCTAGGGAATCGGGGCGCCCGAGGTGACGCTCCCATCCGGGAAAGCTCAGTGCCGGAGGGCCCACTACGAACGTGCTCGGGTCATTCGCGAATACGGATCGGGCGGGTCCAGATGGCTTGCCGCGTCGCTGTCCGGTACATCGCTCATGAGCCTGGATGGCGACCGACGCTCGACATTCACGCGGAGATCGACCGGGTCGGCCTGCCCTAGCCAGCGAGCCTGGGGCCTGCAACCGGGTGCCCAGCAAAGCCTTTCGGCCGGCTAACCGACTGCGCGACCCTTCATGGAACGAGACTCCAGATCCACCACAGGAGCGCCATGACGGAGGTCAGGTTCAGCGTCCAGAACAGATTGGCCAGGACCGAGGAGCCGGCGAAGACGATCCAGTCCCGCCGGGCAAAGCCGTTGTACAGATGGCTCCCCCGGCGGAGATAAAGCGTCACGACGACCGGATCTTCGAACCAAGACAGGAGCACGAAGGCCGGCAGGTCGCCGGCACGCTGCAGGCGGGCGAGCTTGCGCCGCCACCAAGGCCCTGTCTCGCAGGACCGGAACTCCTTCATGCCTTCCAGGAACAGGAAATCCATACGGGCCCAGTCATAGGCGCGGATCACCAGGATGTTCATGACCACGGAGACAGCCGTCATCAGAAGACCTCCGGCCACCGTACCGAGAGCCAGCAGCGCGGCCGGATAAACCCCGTAGTCGAAGAGGTAGTCCATCGCCTTTTTCAGGACCAACCCCGACGCCAAGAGGCCCAGGCGGCGCGGCAGGCGCACCATTCCGACTGTCATGGCAACCGTGTCCCAGCCTCGAGAGGATGATGCAGCGCAAGAACGGTGGCGGTCGGCTCTGCCCCGGGCCGCAACGGTAAGGCCCGCCGGTCCCTCAACCCCACCACCGGCGACGGCGCTGCGCTGTCCAGCCAGCGCGTGGCAAGGTCCCGGATCGGCATGGGCTGGTCGAACAGGTAACCCTGCGCCAGGTCGCATCCGAGGTCACGCAACAGGCGTTCGTCTTCGCCCGTCTCCACGCCCTCGGCCACCACTGTCAGGTCGAAACCGTGCGCAAGCTGGATCATGGCGCCAAGAACCTTGCGCCGCTTGAGCGAGGTCGCGGCCCCTTGGACGAAGCTGCGGTCGATCTTGAGCGTGTCGAATCCGATCTGACCCAGATAGCCGATCGAGGAATACCCCGAGCCGAAATCGTCGAGAGAGGTCAGGAACCCGGCTTCTCGCAGGGCGCGCAGACGCTCGGCGGCGAGCTTGGTATCGCGCACCAGCACCGATTCGGTCAGCTCGATCTCGATGCGAGCCGGATTCACGCCGCGCTGCGCAAGCTCCGCGACGAGGTCCGGAAGGAAGTCCGGCATGACAAGCTGGAGCGGCGACAGGTTCAGGCTGACCCGGAGGTCGGGATGGGTGGCGAGATCGTCGCAGATCAGGTGAAGGAGGTGACGCCCCAGCTCGACCATGAGGCCGGATCGCTCGGCCACAGGGATGAAGCGGTCGGGCGAGACAGACCCCAGCGACGGCGACACCCAGCGGGCCAGGGCTTCGGCCCGGACGAAGGAGCCGCCAAGCCGGATGATGGGCTGGTACGCGATCGCGAACTCGCCGCCGTCCCGCAGGGCGGCACGAAGCGCCTGCTCTATGGCCGAAGCATCGATCGAAGCCCGTTCGATCACCTCTGTGAAGCCGATGGCGTTGTCGCGCCCTTGGCGCTTGGCCTCATACATCGCGAGGTCGGCTTGCCGCAGGAGGTCGTCGCCCGTCATCGATTCTGTCCGTTGCACGGCATACCCGATGGCTGCGCGGATCTGCAGCTTGTGCCCATGCACCCAGATCGGTGCCGTCAGCGCCAAGGCAACGGCGTGGGTCAGGTCACCCGTAAGCCGCTCCACATCGGGGCCGGACACAAGCACGGCGAACTCATCGCCCGAGATCCGCGCCAGGAACGCTTGCGGCTGTACCGATCGCCGCAGTCGGTCGGCCACTCCGACGATGGCCTGATCACCGGCGGCATGACCCAAGCTATCGTTGATGAGCTTGAAGTTGTTGATGTCGAGAAAGATGACGGCCCGCTCACCCGCGCGCCCCGGTCGGCCCAAGGCGTCCTGGAACGCCGACCGGTTCGGCAGGCCGGTCAGCCCATCGGTCGCGGCGGCCTGGACCGCGGCCCGCTTCGCCTCGACCAGCCCTTGGGCGATGCGCTGCACGAAGAACTGGGCCAAGGCCATCAGCCCGGCCGACACCGCCGCCACGCCCAGCAGGAGAGGCAGAAGCTCGGCCAGCGCGGTTTGGCCCGGACGCGGCTGATCCCAACTCAGGTAGGCGACGGGTCTGCCGTCTAGTCCCAGAAGCGGCAGGCTCAGGGCGCTGTTCGGGGTGGATCGGGACAGGGTCAGCTGTCTCAGGAGGAAGGACTCCGCGATATCGTCCAGGTTATCCCCGGACATACGGATTCCCATTACCAAGAAGCCGAGATCGGCCAGCCGTGGCCGGCCGGGCACCGGCTCCATGAACTCGAAGCTGGACGCGGCAAGCGCATAGAGATCATCGCCCACCCAGGCGAAGAAGGGCAGCCCGCCGTCGTAGCCGCTGGGCACGTGGCGAAGCCTCTGCTCGAGAGCGTCGAGGCTGGCCGCGTCGAGGAGGTCTGAACGGCCTTCAAGGACATCGTCGTCGGTCCAGCCCAAGGCCGTCGGCTGGTCTGGAAGCGAGATCACGGCCAACTGGACGACCTGCCCCACCGTTGCCGACGAGCCCACATTGTCGAAAAGCCAGGGCACGTCGTCGCTCACGGCGGCTTCGGCCGCTGCGTCCCACTTGGTGTAGTCGATGGCGGCCGCTCGTACGCGCGCAAGCAGGCTTGCCTGGGCGGTCCGCACCTGGGCGAGCGACTGGATCGCGGCTTGATCGTCGAGCGCCCGGGTGGTGGACAGGACGGAAAAGCCCACTGTCAGCAACAGCAGCGCGATGGTGACCACCATGACCGCTGCAATGCCCCAGGGCAGGTGATCCCCGACATCCCGGATTTGCGGCACGAGACGCGCAACAGCGTGTCCCCGCCGGTCCGGCGTGGGATCGTTCGTGCTGGCCTGCAGGCCAACCGCCATGACATGGCTCCTTGCGCAACTCAGTGCAGATGGGGCAGCCCGACTTGCCGGAGGTGAAGCGATTCCAGAGCGGGATCGAATGCAATGCCTCCGATCCGCTCAGCCTAGGCGAATGCGGTTAACACATCCTTAAAATGGAGGGGCACCGGGCAGCAACGCTGGTCCGAGTCAGCCTTCCCTCGCGAAGCGAGCGGCTGGGCGACCACCCGCGCAAGAACGCCTGGATCAGTCCGTCGCTTCCGGCTCGGGCCCGAGGCTTCGGTTACTGGATCTCAGGGTCTGGCCGATGCAGGGCCGGGCGGCGTCAAAGCCCGGCGCAAGCCACGCAGTCGCGCCTTGTCCCGCGAACGACGCATCATCGAGCGGAAATACGGCCTCGAGACGCTCCTCGACGTCGTGGTCATCGGCGGCATCCATGACCGGCAGGGCGGTGATGATCTCTTCGAACCAGGTCCTGACGGTCACTGATCTTCTCCTCTGTCGCCCCCCGAATCTCAGGTCCAGCGAGGCACTGGCCCTTGATGAAGGATCGAATAGGTGACGTGCGACCGATGATGGGGTGTGATTGTGAACAATCAATCGGACTGTTCATGAATTTGGGGCAAGTTCGTTCAGGGGTTATTAGAGCATTGAAGCAATCTTGATCGAAATGAGCAAGATGCGAGGGCCTCGTGCTGGACAACTGGATTATTGGGGCGGAGCACCGCTTTGCACCGTGCGATGGCCCGATCGCGACGCAGCCGATGTTGGCCGGAACTGCCTCCACGGCCTTCGGAGCGGGCATCCCCGGCGACAACACGCCCTGGTGGGCCGGACAGGATGACGGGCTTTATCTTTCTCCGGGCGCGGCCAGCCTGCTTGCAAGCTGTCCGGCCCGCCTGCCCGAGCCTTGGTCGAAGCTGGTGCCCGACCCCCAAAGCCAGCGGCCCCTGGCGATCCTTGCCCGGCAGGTGGCCACCCCCAACTACGAGACGCTATGGTTTGTGCGCCTGGCCAGGCGGCAAGGCTGGCAAACGCTCATCCTGGAGCATCGCTCGGACCGCTTCACCGTGAACAACGCCACGAAATGCGACCTGGGCCGTCCTCGGGTCGTCGCAGGGCGCAGCCGGGACGGTCGGGTCATCACCCAGCGCCATAAGCTGCTCGATGCCACCGCAGCCGAGGGTCGCCGCCTGGACGAACTTCGCACCCAGAGTGGCGAGGGCCTGATCGACTACCACCACCGCAAGCTACGGCAAGTCCTCGGGGCCGACACGCCGGCCATCGCCGACATGTCCGAAGCCGTCGAGAGCTGGAATCAGGGCCCCAGCGCCTATTATGTCGAGTTCTTCCGTCGGTTGACCGGCCCGGTGGCGCTGTTCGAGGACTTCGTCGTTGATGAACGGACGGCCCGGTTCTTCGGACGCGTCGTCCAGCCAGCCTTTGAGCAGGTGCTCTCAGAAGGCCAGCGGCCCCAGATCATCAAGCTGACGCCCGGGCCGCAGATGAGTTCCTCCCTGTGGAGCAGCTATCCGGCCTCCATCGTCGGCGACTGAAGCAGCCAACGGCGGTCGGAGTTCCGCGACGGGTCGGCCAGCCGCCCGTCCGCCACTCAGGGCCTCTGGACCCATGCGACACAAAGGCCGCATCGTCGGCCGGCGGGAAACCCGTGCGTCCGTGGCGGGCTGCACCGGGGCGTGCGTCTGGCCCCGGCCATAGGACGAGTTTGGCCGCCCCAGCAGTCCGAGGTAAGGACCGGACCCCGCGATGGCCTTCTCGACGGGGATGCAGGCCAGGTCGCAAGGCCAGGGCCGGGCAGACCGGTCGCCCTCCCTTCAGCCGGCGCTGAACGAAGAGGCCCGAAGGGAATGCCGTCGCCGCGTCATGCTTCAGCCTCATTTCCAACGCCGCTATCCGTGATCCGGTGTGGCAGTGCAGGTACGGACCCGCCCTTGACCCGCAAAGGACTGCCCACTTCATGCCCTCGCCCGTTCAACTGACCCTCTCGGCCTACGCAATGACCGTCACGCTCGGTGCTTCCGCGGCCCTTGCCGATGTCGCGCTGCCCGCGCCGTATGTGTCGCGCGCGCTCGATGCCGTGCTCCTCCCCATCGACGCCGAGGTCCAGAGCGCCTTTGATCTCTCCGAGGATGACAAGGGTGTCCTGGTTCTCGCGACCGAGCCCGGCGGCGTTGCTGACACCTATGGGATGATCCCCGGCGACGTGATCGAAATGGTGGCCGGCCAGCGGGTCGCCTCGCCTGTCGAGGTGGACGAGATCGTCTACTACTGGATCCTTGAGGGGATCAACGACATCGACATGGGCGTCTGGCGTGGCGGCAATCAGGTCGAGGTCATCGGCACGATCACCGAAGAAAGCTACTGGGAGGTGATCGAGGTCACCACCGTCGAGACCTGGTCGAGTTGGGAGGTCGAAACCTCGTTCAGCTATGAGGACTACTATGCCGAGTACTCCGAGGAGATCGTCGAGACCTACGAAACCTCGGAGACCCTGATCGAAGAAACCGTCACCTCGGAAGAGTACACCTCCGAGATGTCCGAGGAGTTCAGCGACGAGGAGGCCGAGGAGGCCGTCGATGACACCGGAGAGGAGGATCTCTCCGAAGAAGCCGTCGACGACGACGTCGAGGACGGGATGACGGACGAGGAGGAGGTCGCATCCGAGGACGACGTTTCCGACGACGAGGCCGTCGAGGATGAAGCGTCGGATGAAGCCTCCGACGAGGCGGCAGAGGAGGAAACCTCCGACGATGCCGGTGATGAGGCGGATGGCGAGGAGTCCTGAGTCCCTGCGCCCCATGTCTCATGGCCAGTCATAGGCCGGCCGAGACACTTTTCACCCCAGACAGAAGGGCCGCTGCACCGCGCGTTGACGGACCGCGGCAGCCCTCGATCGCCTTTTTCGGCCTGCTAAGGGCGGTCGGGCCGAGCAGGACGCCTCACCAGCCGACAAAGGTCACGGCCGCCTGTGGTTGATCGGGTGATCCCTCGTTTCCGGGTCCTCGCCTTGCCTCGCTGGCGACGTCGCGGGAATACGCGCGGGGCAGGGGACCCCTGCCCCGCGCAACGTATCGGACCTCGTCGAGTGCCCGGATGTCGGGCCTGGGGACCAACTCCCTTCCAGGCCCATGACCAGGCTGCCAACTGGATGATCCGACAGCACGATATTTGAGTTGCGGAACGAGCCGCGCTGGATTGCCTAGCAGGATCGCGTCGCAGCCTGGTGCACAGGAATCCGGGCCCGCCCTTCGACGCGCGCGAGGAAGGCGAGCCGTGGTATCACGCCCGAGCCGGAAGCCGGCCTGCTTGGTGCGGGTGACCTTCGGCCCCAGGCATGCTAGCGTCCTTGGGTGCGACGCGGCCTCCGCGACCGAACGACCGCTTCGACCTGCGCTCCCTGCAGCAGGGCAGCGGCACCGGGCCGCACCACGGAGGACTGAGCATGAGCGACACATCGTCCGGAGAGCCTGCCCCAGAGCCTAACTGGGCCGCTCTCCTTCCAGTGGCCAACGAACTCCAGCGGTGGGTCGGCGTGATGCCGGTCTGGTCCGAGGACTCCTGGCAATCGTGGGAGCAGTTCTCCCGTCATCATGGCAAGCTGGAGCAGGAGTTGGCGAGACGGCTTCGGCTGCTGCCGGGCTGCAACATCGCGCGGAGCACGAGCGGCTCTGCGACGACCCTGAGCCTTGCGGGTGTCGAGGTCCGGGCCCAGGGGGGCCTCGCCGGTGCGTGCCAGGCCTGGATCGCCAGGGTCCGAGGCTCCGTCCCGCAGAAGCGCCCCGGGGCGGGTTAAAAGGGAGGAGCCCGCCGCCGGTCTGCGCCAAGCCTGCCTGGATCGTCGCGGGATGCTGTCGGTTGAAGAAGCGGGTGGCGGCGGCCCCTTGGCCCCTCCGTCCAACCCAGCTGACTGACGCCGCTTGCTTTCGGAACGGGGCAGCCGCCTGACACGGCCGACGCTGCATGGCCGTCGCATGGGGCTCTGGGCCAGGCCTGAGCATGGGACCGAGGCACGCCGGATCGGGCGTTCTTGCAGGTCCGGCAACGCGTTCGAGCGGCAGCGCCTGAACCATCATCTCCGGCCATGCCTTGACTGAAGCCGCATGGGCCTCGCCTTTTCGATCGCGCTCATCGGTATCCGGCCGCCTGCAATTCGAACAGTTCCGCATAGCGTCCGCCCTGTGCCAGAAGCTGATCGTGGGTGCCGCTGGCCTCCACCCGTCCGCCATCGAGCACGAGGATGCGATCGGCCATCCGGACCGAGGAGAACCGGTGCGAGATCAGGACCGCCGTGCGCCCCGCGCTGAGTTCCTTGAACCGTTGGAACACCTCGAACTCGGATCGGGCATCGAGAGCGGCTGTGGGTTCATCGAGGATCAGCACGTCGGCGTCTCGCATGTAGGCCCGCGCGATGGCGATCTTCTGCCATTCGCCGCCCGACAGTTCCACGCCGTTGCGGAATCGCTTGCCGACCATCTGGTCATACCCGGCCGGAAGCCGGGCGATCACCGCGTCCGCAAGGCTTTTCCGGGCGGCGGCTTCGATGCGGGGGCGGTCGTCCCTTGCTGCGATGCGGCCTACGGCGATGTTGTCGCCGGCCGTCAGGTTGAAGCGCACGAAATCCTGGAAGATGACCCCGATCCGCGCCCGAAGCGCATCGAGGTCGTAGTCCCGCAGATCCCGCCCATCGAGAAGGATGCGCCCCTCCACAGGATCGTAGAGGCGGGCGAGGAGCTTGACCAAAGTGGTCTTGCCTGCCCCGTTCTCACCCACGAGCGCCAGCGTCTCGCCTGCGTGCAGGGTGAAGTCGAGGTGGCGCACCGCCCAGCGCTCTACGCCCGGGTAGCGGAAGCCGACATTCTCGAAGCGGAAGCCCTCCTCGATGGGCGAGGGCGCAGGACGCGCGCCGGGAACGGACCGGATCGTGGGGCTGGCCTCGAAGAAGCCGAACAGATCCTCGAGATACAGCGCCTGCGCGGCGGTGGAGGAGAAGCTGGTGAGGAGCCCCTCGAACAGCGACCGGAGGCGCCGGAAGGATCCGGCCAGGAACGTGAGGTCCCCGATGGTGAGTTGCCCCGACAGGGTGGCGAGGATGATCCAGCCATAGGCCAGATAGTAACCCACCGTACCGAGCCCGGCAAAAAGCGCCCCCCAGGCGGCGCGGGTGCGGGCAAGCTGCCGGTTGGCGGCATAGAAGCCCAGCGACAACTCGCGGTAGCGGTCCCGGAGGAAGCCGTTCAGCCCGAAGATCTTGACCTCCTTGGCCGTCTCGACGCTGGCGGCGGTCTGGCGGACATAGTCGAGTTCGCGCCGCTCGGGCGTGCGGCTGTAGTCGAGGCTGTAGGAGCGGGCGTTGAAATGCGCCTCGCCCAGGAAGGCCGGAACCAGGGCCACCACGAGCAGGAGGATGAGCCAAGGATTGTAGATCACCAGCCCCGCCGCAAAGGTCAGAACCGTGATCCCGTCCTGCATCTGCCCCAGGATCTGGCCCAGCAACGTCATGCGCCCGCTGGCCTGCCGCCGTGCCCGCTCCAGCCGGTCCTGAAAGCCCGCGTCCTCGAATTGCTCCAGATCCAGCGTGGCCGCATGGTCCATGAGCCGCAGCGACATCGACACGGTGAGGCGCTCGGACAGGAGCGAGTCCACGAGGCCGGCGACACGGCCCAGGAGGTCGGACACAATCGCGAGGCCAAGCTCGGCCAGCACATAGAGGACGAGGAGCCACCCCTCGCCGCCGCTCCACCATTCCAGCAGGGTCGAAGGCGGATCGGGCAGATCCGTCAGGCGCACCACCTCGTCGATGATGAGCTTGCCGATCCACAGCGAGGCCACCGGCAGCACCGCCCGCACGAGCCGCAGCCCGGCGCTGGTGAGTGCAAGAAGGGGGCTCGCCCTCCAGACCATCCGCAGGAACGGCCCGATGTTGCGAAGCGCAGCCCAGCGGGCACGGAAGGTCAGGGCGGCGCGGGTGCGAGAGGTCGAGGTGGGGTCAGACACGTCGGCACTTTCTCATGGGACCCCTTCGCTGGCTGTCCGGCCTGACGTCGATACCACGAGCCCGCGACGCTTGCTCCTCCCACGGCCCGGGTTTGGACCACCTCCGCACGGCCCGGACCAAGGCGAGGGGCCAGGGGGCCGGAGTGCAGCATGGCGAAGCAAGGCCATCAGCTTCGCACGATGAGCCGCTCCGGGCTTTCCACACCAACCGCTCTGGTGTCCATCCGCTCAGGGCAACCGCGCCCGATCCGGGACCACGGACTCCGTGACACCCGGCCCATCCTCAAAGCGAGGGGCTGGCCCTGTCCTAAAGGTCAGCACTGTTTCGCCGTTAACTACAATCGTGGCGGATCATCCCTCAAAACACTTGCAGTGAAGGACAACTAGGCTCACGCTAAAGGTCAAGAGCTTTGCAACGACGAAAAGGCTCGCACAGGAGGCGGTTCTTATCCAGGGCGGAGAGGGCCATGCCACTACCCCTTGTGCTTGCTGGACCGATCGTACGACGCGTCGATTCGCGGTCGGCGACCTTCTGGATCGCCCTGTCGGAAGCGGCTGTCGTCGAAGCCTGGGCATGGCGGGGCGAGCAGACGAGCACCGGCAACGGGACCGTCGAGTCCGGCGAGCCGTTCGCCGCGCACAGTCAGGTCACGGCGACCCGGGCCTGGGGCGACCGGCTGCACATCGCCACCGTCACGGCCCCGGTCGTCGAGGGGGCGGGCGCTCTCGATCCCGGGTCTCTGTACGCGTATGACATCACCGTCGCCGGCCATGGGGGCCTGAAGGAGCTTGGCCTGCTGGCCGATGCGTCGGGGAGCGGCGACGGGATCGATGCGGCGGCTCCCGCCCGGCTGGCGCTGGGCTACGTCCCAGACCGGCTTCCTACCTTCACCACGCCGGCCGCGTCGATTCCCGGTCTCCGGCTGGCCCATACCTCCTGCCGCAAGCCGCACGGGGCGGGCCCGGATGCGCTGGCCTGGCTGGACGACACCATCAGGGAGAACAGGACAAACCCCGACCAGCGGCCAGCGCAGCTGTTCCTGACGGGTGACCAGATCTACGCGGACGACGTGGCGGCCCCCCTGCTGGGGATGCTGCAGCCTCTCGCGGCCGAACTGCTGGGCTATGACGAGACCGTGCCACTGGCCGGGGGGACTCGGGTCACGGTCAAGGACCTGCCCCCGATGCGGCGGGGCCGCTTGGTGTTCGAGGTGGCGAAGTTCACCTCCACCTCGGCGTCCAGCCATCTCCTGGGGTTTGGTGAGTTCGCTGCCATGTACCTGGCCGCCTGGAGCCCACGGGTCTGGCGCCCCCTGCCCGACCGGGCGGCCCTCTTCGCCGAGGTGGCACCGTCCGACCGGGAAGCGCGCCACCTGACCGACTTCGAGACGGCCCATGGCAGCCGTGACGAATGGGAAGCCACGGATCGCGAACTCGAGTCCAAGAAAAAAGGAGGAACGGCCGAGGAGCGGGCCCGTGTGGAAGCCTTCGCCCTGACCGTGCCCAAGGTCGCCCGCGCGCTGGCCAATTGCGCCACCTACATGATCTTCGATGACCACGAGATCACCGACGACTGGTACGTCAGCGCGCCATGGCGGACACGTGTCCTCACCTCTCCGCTGGGTCGCGCGGTATTGCGGAACGGGCTTCTGGCCTATGTGGCGTTCCAGGCGACCGGGAACGATCCCGGTCCTTGGGGCGATCCGCCGACGGTCACCGCCCCTCCGCCACCCACGCCCGAGCTCCAGCTGATCGAAAAGGCAGGAACGCTGCTCGCCGACCGGGAGGCGCCGACCGTCGCCCACGAGAACGAGGTCGACCCGCTCCTCGGGCTGGCGAGCCCCACGGAAGGGCCAGGGGTCCGCTTCCACTACACGGTGGACGGGCCACGTCACCGGGTCGTGGCGCTCGATACGCGGAGCCGGCGCACCTACGACTCGGCGGTCCGCCACTCGCCGCCCAAGCTGCTGGGCTCGTCCCTGGACGCGATGCTTCCCAGCGGCCCCTTGCAGGATGGACGCGAGCTGCTGGTCGTGATCTCGGCGGCGCCCATCCTGTTCCCGCGCATCTTCGACGTGCTGCTCCAGCCCGCGGCGGCGGCCATCTTCGACCTCAAGACACACATGGTCCGCACCGAGGCCTTCGATCCGGCCCGGCCGAAGCCCTCGATCGTCGGCAGCGAGCATTGGGATTTGGAAGGCTGGGGCGCCCATGAGTCGGGCTTCCACGAGATGCTGCGGCGGCTTGGGACCTATCCGCGCGTGGTCGTGCTCAGCGGCGACGTGCACTTCGCGTCGAGCCTGGCCTGCGATCTTTGGACCAAGGGCGACGACGTTGCCGACAGCCGTATCCTTCAATGCACCAGCAGCGCGGCCAAGAACCAGCCGGCGGCCGCGGAGCGCGCGGTGCTGCGGGGCCAGCGCGCGGCACAGCACCTGCTGCAGGGGCAGGCGGTCGAGCGGTTGGGCTGGGACGGCGATCATGGCGTGGTGCTGCCCGCCGGGGGCAGCATCCGGCCGGGACGACGCGGGCGGCTCCTGCGAAAGCCGGTGTTCGTTCCGGCGGTGGGGTGGCCTTCGGGCACCAGCTTGGACCCTGCCAAGCCCCCCGACCTCCGCTATCGCATCACGGTGCTTCGCGACGACAGGCCTGCGGCCGAACTGGGCATCGGCGCACCGAGGACACCGATGCTGCCCGCCTGGGATGCAGCCGACCCCATCGCGATGTATGCCCAGGTGGCCGGGGCCCATCAGCAGCTTCTGGAGGTCGGCAAGGATCCTATCCGGCTCCTGGTTTTCGCCAGCAATCTCGGCCTCGTGTCCTTTGCGCCCTCGCCCGCAGGCGGGGATGAGGTCGTCGCGACCCATGCGGTGATGTCGCCCGTCGGGGACGGAACCACCGGGGCGCCTTTCACTCATCACCGCGCTGATTTCGCGCGGCTGGCGGCTCCTCCCACTCTGACGGCGACGGGGTGACCTGCAATGGCCGAGGAAAAGAAACCCCCGAACGTGTTCCAGAAGACCGCCAAGTGGGCCGAGGAGGTGGTCGAGTGGATCGAGGCGACCTTCGGCGACCCAGCCTTGGCCACGCAGATCCTTGCGGATCTTGGGCTGGACGCCTCCGGGCCAGCGGCGCCCCAGCCAGCCTCGGACGCAAACAGGGCCAAAATCGATGAGTTCGTGGCCAAGCAGGACGTGGACGAAGCGGCCCTCATGGCGGTCGTCGCGGAGCTGAAGGCCCTTGTCCAGACCGGCCTGACCTTTGCCGATGCGGTAAAGACGGACAGCGTGGACGCCAACGACGTGCTCTGGCTCCTGTTCAAGGTATGGGTCGCGGACTCCTTGCGTGCCCGCAATCCGGCAGCCTATGGCTTGTGCAGCCTGGCCGGCCTCCTCACCGAGGACGAGGAAGCATTGGGTGCGCTGGATCTGGCCCCGCTCGGCCGGTTCCTGCAGGGCGATGCAGCGGCCGACACCGAGGCGGTCATCAATCGCCTTTCCTTCCTGACCGGCACGATCCTGGTGATGCTGGATGCCATGGTCGATGGGGCCGAGGGCACCATCGAGGCGGCCTATGGCTGGGACCCCGACCCATCCGATGACCCCGGCGCCGCCGCGGTGGCGGGCCGGGCGCTGACCGTCAAGTTCCACATCCCGGAGGTGCCGGTCGCGCCGGCGCTCAGCCTCATCGGCGTCCCTCGGGCGCATGGCGGTCCTGGCGTCCTGCTGTCGCTGAGCGCGGCGCTCGAGTTCGCCAGCGTCATTGGCGCGACCAAGTATACCTTCAGCGCCGGAGCCCATGGGGCCTTCGCCGCCTATCTCGGGGCCCCCTCCCCTCGGCTCCTGAGCGGCGCGCGCCCGTCCTTTGCGCTGCGGACGGAGCCCTCGGCCGAGGCCGGAGGCAAGCCGGCGCTGGTCCTGGGCACCAGCGACGGCAGCCGGCTCGAGATCGGGGCGCTGACCTGGGGAATCGAAGCGGGGTCCGACTTCGCCGGGTTCCGCGCGACGGCCCGCAACGGCAAGCTCGTCATCGCGCTCGGCCAGGGGGACGGCTTCCTGAGCAGCCTCCCCGGCGGCACCATCGAGGCGCCGTTCGACCTGGGGCTGCTGGCCGATACAAGGGACGGCGTGCGCTTCGAGGGCGGGTCCGGGCTCAAGGTGAACCTGCCCGTCGCCGCATCGGTCTTCGGAGTGTTCCGGATCCAGTACGTCGAAATGGAACTCCTGCTGTCGGGCCGCACGGCGGTCGAGGTCCGGGGCGGTTTCTCACTCAAGCTCGGGCCGTTCACGGCGTCGGTGGACAAGCTGGGCCTTCGGGCCGATCTCGCCTCGCTCGCCGAGGGTGCGGATATCGGGAAGGTGGTGGAGTTCCTGCCGCCCAAGGGGATCGGGCTTCGGCTCGATGCAGGGGTGGTCAAGGGCGGGGGCTACCTGTTCGTCGATGCGGAGCGCGGCGAGTATGCCGGCGCATTGGAGCTGACCTTCGTCGGCGTCTTCAGCGTCAAGGCCATCTGCCTTCTCACCACCAAGCGGCCCGACGGAAAGCCGGGCTGGGCGCTTCTGCTGCTGATCTTCGGGCAGTTCTCCGTCCACATCGCCTTCGGCATCTTCCTCAACGGTATCGGCGGCCTGATCGGGCTGCACCACCGCATCGACACCAAGGCGCTGACCGAGGGGATGCGGACCGGTGCATTGGACGACATCCTCTTTCCCAAGGACCCCGTGGGCGACGCGCCCCGCATCATCAATCGCTACCGCCAGCTGTTTCCTATCGAGCCGGACACCCTGATCCTGGGGCCGATGCTGGAGCTCGCCTTCAGCCAGCCACCCATCGTCTACGTCCGGCTGGGTCTCCTGTTCGAGGTCCGCAACGCGCTGGGCGGCGACCGGCCTGTTGCGCTGAGCCAGGTGGTGCTGATCGGGCAACTCCTGGCGCAGATGCCCCCCAAGGCGACGGGCGCTCCGGCGATCCTCAAGCTTCTCGTGGATGTCGTGGGCTTCTATGACGCGCAGGAGCAGTTCCTGATGATCCGGGCGCGTCTGCGCGACTCTTTTGTGGGCATCGAGGGCTTCGCCAAGCTGGACCTGTCGGGCGAGCTTCTGCTGGCCATGCAGTTCGGGGACGATCCGTCCTTCGTGCTCTCGGCCGGCGGCTTCCATCCGACGTTCAAGGATCTGCCCAAGGGGGTGCCGGCCGTCCTGGAGCGGTTGGCGGTGTCCTTCGGGATCGGCCCCATCCGGCTGCGGTGCGAGCAGTACTTCGCGATCACCAGCAATTCCGTGCAGGGCGGCATCAAGTGCCTGCTGGTTGCGAAGCTGGGGCCGGCCAGCATCGAAGGGCACCTCGCCTTCGACGCCATCCTTTACCTCACGCCACGGTTCCGGTTCATCGTCGGCCTGGACTTCGCCGTCGCGCTCAAGGCATTCGGGGAGTCCTTGTGCTCGGTCAGCGTCACCATGTCCCTCGAAGGCCCGGGCGAATGGCGCGCCAAGGGGCATTTCACCTTCTCGATCCTGTTCTGGGACGTCGATGTGGACTTCGACGAGGGTTGGGGCAGCGCCCCCGCCATCGCAGAGGAAACGGTTCAGATCAAGCAGGCGCTCATCGACGAGCTGTCCGACTCCGCCCGCCTCCTGCCCGAGGCGCCGGTCGGCGGCTCCGGGCTCGTGACCCTGGCCGCCGTGGACGCGGGCCCGGTGCCTCTGGCCCATCCCCTGGGGCGCCTCACCATCCGGCAGCGGCTTGTTCCGTTCGAGGTCACGGTGGACCGGCTGGGCACGAAGCGATTGGACGGAGGTCCGGCCCTGTTCGCCGTGTCCGGCGTCACCGTGGGCAAAGAGGAGGCCAAGGCCATCGAGCCGGTCCTGGATCACTTCGCTCGCGGACAGTTCATGGAACTGAGCGAGCAGGAGCGCCTCGGCGGCAAGTCCTTCGAACGCTTCCCTTGCGGGATCAGCGTCGGCACCAGCGCCTACAAGGTGGGCGGCGAGGGGCGAAGGGTAGAGGCGAGCTACGAGGAGAAGATCCTCGAGCCGCAGATCTTCATCGACCGCTTCCCCTGGTCGGTGCTCCGGCTGGAGAGGCGCGCCCTGTCCGACGTCCTGCTCGACACGCATGTCGCTCTTGGGGCGGCGGCCAAGTCATCGCGCGCCCTTCGCGGCGCCCTGGCGTCCGGCGGCCCCGGCGCGGCCAGCGTGACCAAGGACCTGCCGCTCACCCTCGTGGACCCGGACTCCCTGGCCGAGACGGCGCGGCTGAAGGCGGTGGTGGCTGGGTCGGACGCCGTGGCCCACGAGGTCGGCGGCGGGCGCATGCTGGTCATGGAGTCGTTTGAACTGGTGGGAGGCTGACATGGCGACGGCATACCGCTTTCTGCCCTGGGCCCGGCGGGGCCTGGCTGCGGCGCTTCCCGAAACGACCGCAAGCTCCTCCCTGCCGCAGCACCCCGAGGTGGCTGTCAGGATGACGGTGACCGGCGCCGGAGACGCCGAGGCAAAGGTGATGCTCCATGGCCCCGGTGACGTGACCGGGATCGAGGGCGGCCAGATCCTCCGCACCTATCCCCGTCCCGACGTCACGGACGCCGAGCCCAACTTCCTGGCCGCCATCGACCTTGATGCGCCCGAACTGCCTTGGCTTTTCACGCCCCGCAGCGTCGCAGGATCCGGCCGGCTGCCGCCGTGGATCGTGCTGGTGGTCGTGGAACGGCGGACTGGCGTGACCGTCTCCTCACCCCGCGGAGCCCCCCTGCCGCAGTTGCGGATCGAGTCTGGCGCGGCTGCCGAGCTGCCCGACCTCACCGACTCCTGGGCCTGGGCTCATGTGCAGCTCGTCGAAGGTACAGGCGGCGCGAACTCGGCCGAGGCGGCCGCGGCGGCCCTTGCCGCGCAGCCCGATCGCAACGTGGCCCGGCTCGTCTGTCCGCGCCGCCTGGCCCCGAACCGCCGTTGGATCGCCGCGCTGGTTCCGGCCTTCGACGCTGGTCGGGTGCGGGGCCTCGGCGGGGTGCCCGCCCAGAACGCGCCGCTGGCGGATGCCTGGACGGCCGGAACGGACGCGGTGACCCTGCCGATGTTCTTCCATTGGGAATTCCAGACCGGACCCGAGGGCGATTTCGAAGCCTTGGCGCAGCGGCTCAAGCCCATGAAGGCGCTGACGACGGTGGGCCTGATGCCGATGCATGTGGGCGAGGCCGCGCCGCCGCTACGCGTGCCGGCCGACCAGGCCCGCATCCTGCCGATGGACGGCGCCCTGAGGGCTCCGGCGCAGTCGGACGGCCGGCTGGACCAGGTTCCCGATGCGCTGCGCGACGGGCTGAAGGAGGTTACCCGCACGCTGGCCGATGCGGCCGACGGAACCCTGGACGGCCAAACCCTTGAGGATGCGTCGCGCCAGCCGGTCGGGCCGCCCATCTACGCCTCGTCGCATGTCCAGCGGTGGCTGGTGCGGGACCGCGAAACCGCGCAGGACGCCGACTGGTTCCGCGAGCTGAACCTCGACCCTCGGGCCCGGGTCGCCGCCGGTCTTGGCGCCGAATGCATCCGCGAAAACCAGGAAGACATCGTGAACGCCGCCTGGAAGCAGGTGGGCGACGTCCTGTCAGCCGAAGCGGCGCTGCAGCGTGCGGCCCTGTCGGAGCTGGTGTCGAAGTCTTACTTCCGACGCCACATCGAGCCCATGTCAGCCGACCGGCTGCTGCAGGTCGCGGCCCCAGTCGCGGCCCGGGTCCCCCTGGCCGGAGCGAGCGTGAAGATCTCGGTCCGCGCGTCATCGCTGCCCGACGCGGTGCTTGAAGGCGGGGTGCGCCGGGCCATGGCGCCTGCGGGCCGTGCCGTGGCCCGCGCGGCCCGCCGCCTAGGCGTCACGGGCCCCGATCTCCGCAGCGGGCTGACCATAGCGCTGGCCGAGACACGGGCCGAGGTGGACCCGACCCGCTTTGCCCGCCCGACTTTGACCGGAGTCGCCCCGGAAGCCCTGTCGGAACGCAATCTGGAGGCCATGGGCCTATCCATCGCCGTCGAGGCGGAAACCCTGACGCAGCTGACCGCAGCGGCGCGCGACCTGGCTGCCACGCCGGCCGTCGCCGATGCGGAGCGGCTGGAGCTTCGAGCAGAGGCCCGGACGAACGGCTTGCTGGGCCAGGCGCATGTCGAGGCCGCACGCAATCTCGCAGCGATGACAAAGACGTCCCTGATGGCGTCGCTGGATGCGGGCGCCACGCTGTCGGCCTCGGCCCTGTCGGCAGCGGCCTCCGCGACGCTGCTCGACGGCATCGTTGCCGGAGCGGCCACGGCCATGACAGAGAATCCGGCGGCCGGACCGGGCCTGGGGCTTGTCCTCGAGGGTCCGACCCTGAAGCAGGAGTCCGGCGCATTGGCGGTCGAGGGGGCGGCGGTCCGGGTGGGGGTTCTCGACCTCGATGCGGGCGGCACCCTCGTGGTGCGCACGCGGCCGGGCCGCCCGAACGAGCATCTGGCGGTTCTCGACCAGTCGCTGTCGGGCCAGGACCTTGGCGCCTTCCTGTCACGCCTGCCCCCCAACTCCGTCCGACGCTCCGACGCCAAAGCGCCCCCGACCCGGAGCGAGCTGCCGGAACTGCGGATGGGACGTGCGCTCGGTGGCGTGGCCCGGGTGCTGCGGTCGCCGTCTTCGGGAGCGGTCGGGAGCATGGGGGAGACGGTCACCCGCCGGGGTTCCGGGATCGACGTCCGCCCGGATCGCGGTGGCCCATTCCGCCCCGGCCGGGGCGGCCTGCCTAACGTGGTCGTCATTCCCGAGCCTCAGGTCACGATTCCAGCCGGCGGGGCTCCGGCGGGATCGCGTCCCACGGTCGTGACCCCGCCGCTCCTTCGGGATCCGAGTGTGATGGCGCGGTTCGAGACGGCGCTCGCCCTGCAGATCGACTCCACCGTCCTTGCCATGCCGTCGCCAGTCGCAACCCCGGTGCGGTTCGACCTGGGTGCGGCGACCGCGGCCCTGCGGGCCCATGTCGATCCCCGGATCGCGCAGCCGTTGCGGCGGGACGCGCGGATCGGGTTCGGCGGACGGACCCTGCCGGAGCTTCGGCCAAGGCCTGGGGCCTTCGCCGTGGACGGCTGGTGGGCGAGCCGGGCGCTTGACCGGGTCATGGCTTATCCGACCTTCCCGGTGGCGGCCTCGGACTATCTGGCCCGCTACGACCGCGACCGCTTCTGCCCCGGCATCGACACGGTCCCCCCCAACTCCATCACCCTGCTGGAGACGAACCCGCGCTTCATCGCGGCCTTCATGGCCGGTCTCAACCACGAGACCAACCGCGAGTTGCTGTGGCGCGGCTTTCCGACGGACAGCCGGGGCACCCCGTTCCGCCGGTTCTGGCGGCGACTGGATGGCAAGGACGACATCCCGCCGATCCATGGCTGGCGAACGGGAACGCTGGCAGAGCAGACCACCGATCCGAAGGGCAACCTCGTGCTTCTCGTGCGGGGCGACCTCCTTCGCCGCTATCCCAATACGGTCGTCGTGGCTCTCCCGGCTCTGGGGCCAAGGCAGCCCGACCATTCCAGGGTGCTCAAGCCGGTCTTCGAGGGGCAGTTCGAGCCTGACGTGTCGTTCTTCGGCTTTCCCCTGGTGGACACCCAACTCGCGGAAGGCGAGGGCTGGTTCTTCGGCCTGATGGAACCGGTCACCGAGCCGCGCTTCGGGCTTGACGAAACGGCGGGCGGCCCCTCGGGCGGTGGAGCCGCGACGGCCGGCGATACCCTGGCCTGGCCGCGCACCGGCGTCGAGCCGGGCGGCCATCTAACCGGGAACCACCTTCCCAAGCTGGGGCTGAACGTGGCTACAGCCGGCGCGCACGATCTGGCCGCGACGCTCTTCCAGCGCCCCTTCACCCTTTACGTCCACGCCAAGCATCTCGTCGCACCGCTGCCAACCCAGCGGTAACCGGGGGAACGCCCATGCCTGACCTCGATCTGGATACCGTGGCAAGCGTCCGCAGGCAGGCGGATGCGGTGCAGGACGACCTGCAACAGACGCGAATGGCTCTCGCCATCGCACGGCTCCGAGCGGCGGAGGCCAAGGCCATCGGGGACACGGCGACGGTGGCCGCGGCCGCGCAAGAAGCCGAGGCCCTCGACCAGCGCCGGGCCACCCTGATCGCTAGCCTGCGCGAGAGTTCGGCGTCGGTGCGCGCCGCCTCGGAGGCACTCTTGGCGGCGGTGACGGCCGAGCAGGCCGTGGCCTCGCTGTCGGGCCGACATCCGGTGCTCCTGCTGCCCGTGCGAATCGAGACGCGCTTCTTCGATGGGGGCGACACGCTGAAGGTCCGCATCTTTCCCGACCAGATCCACGTCACAGCCCACGATCCGGCCCTGACCGACACGGAGGTCGCGGGCCTGTCCTGGTATTGGGCTCATCGCTGGCCAAGCCCCGACGCGGGCACCGAAGCCGGCCTCGCCCTTGCCGAACAGGCGTGGCAAGGCCTGACCCAAAGGCTGAGCCCGGGCCGTGCGGCCTTCGTGGTGCGGACCTATCCGCCCGACAACCTGGGCAGCGGCGAGCCCGGACCTGCCTGGGGCAACCTCCCCCGGCGCGCGGTGGACGCGATGACTCCTGCGCGGGCCACCCTCCTGCCGGACCGCTGGTGCGTCATCGGGTACCGCGCGGACGGCGAGGGCCGCCACACGGAGATCTTCCGGCGCTGGGGAGCCGCCGTTCCCGACCGGCTGGCTGCGGGACCGAGCGCCGATCTTGGCCCCGCCGCGACGTCGCGCGGCCTGCCGGACGACCCAGAGCTGCTCTGGCTGCGCGACCCCGACGAAGCCGAGCGTCTGGGCATGATGGTGACCGTGCGCCAAGCCGATCTCCGGGCGGGCGCCGTCCTGAGGGAGGGCGTGGACCGCTTGGTCGTGGTGGGCGTCGACTGGACGCTGGGCCCCGAAGCCGCGGGTGCGGCGGTCGAGGCTCATCTGCGGGCCCATGCCAACGAGGGGCGGCTGGGGTTCGTGCCCCAGGGCGCGCCCACGAATTCGAACGGCTTGGCGCGCAGCGGGTTCACGACGGATCCCGCGGTGGCGCAACGCGTGCTCGCCCCTCATCGGCCGCCAGCCGCAGCGCCGGACGCCGCGGGGCCGGTGACGGCCAAGACCCTGGGCCTGGGCGATGGCGCGCTGTCCCGCGTTCCCGGCGCCCACCTGCGCGAGCAGGGCTGGCAGGCCGCTCTTCTCGATGCCACCTGGTCGGCGATCGGCGGCTACTACCTGACCGAGATGCTCGATCCGATCGCCGACGGGCCTGCCATCGAGACTTCGCTGCGGCGGCACGTCGTGGACCATCTGCGCGCCTCGGGTCCGGTGCCGACCCTGCGTGTCGGCGCGCAGCCATACGGCATGCTCCCGGTCATGCCGCGCGACCGCTTCGAACCCGACATCCGGCGACGGGCCCAGGCCGATGTCGCTCAGGTCGCCGCGGCCCTGCGGAGGCTGGCGGAGCCGCTGGTCGCGAAGGTTCCCCGCCTAAGTCATGTGCGCGGCCGCGGGGATGTGGACGACGTGCTGCTGGCGCTGCTCCAGCGCATGCCGGTCGCATGGTCACTCACGTTCCGCAAGCTGATCGGCCCGGTGGAACGCAAGGCCGTCAGCGTTGACTGGGACCGGATCGCCGCGTTCCAGGGCAACGTGACGGCCATCCTCTTGGCCCAACTCGGCTGCCAGGGGATTCCCCACCTTTACGAGCTTACGCATGACAACCGTGACCATCCGCTGGATGTGCCCCTGGTGCTGAAGCCCGATCCGACGCCCGAGGACGCGACCCGGCGCAGCACGGAGTACCTGGGCGAGATCCGCAGCCTGCTCGTCGAGGCCAATGGCACGGACATTCTCGACGCCCGCCAGAACTCGATCGCCCTGCTCGAAGCCTTCATCGCCTGCGCGGCGAGCCACGAGAACCGCAAGGCCGGCGGCAAGCTGGTCGAAGGCGCCGCCGGCGGGCTGGACCTGTCGCCCGCGTTCACGGAATTCCTGAGGCATCCCTCGGGGCGGATCCCCTACACGCTCCGGATCGAGGCCACGGCCGTCGCGCCCGCCGCAGCCAGCGCGACGATGGGCGTCCCCCTCACCCCGCGCGAGTTCGGCCAGATGATCATCCCGGCCGTGACAGGGGAGCGGACCATCACCCAGCACGTCGCGACCCAGTTCCTGGAGCGCCTTCGTCGGCCGGGATCGCTCGATGCGCCGGACGACCCGTTGCACTGGCTTTCTCGGTTCGACGCTGCTCTGGCTGCCTTGGAGACGGCACCGGCCGACGAGTTGGAATGGGCGTTCCGGGGCGTCCTCGACCTTTACTCGACGCGGCTGGATGCGTGGATCACCTCTCTGGCGACGGCCCGGCTGGCCGAGCACCGGACGGCGGCTCCCGCAGGGCTTCACATCGGCGGCTGGGGGGTGGTCGAGGATCTTCGGCCCGATCTAGGGCGGGTGCCCGAAAGCCTGGGCTTCGTGCATGCGCCATCGCTGGGCCAGGCAGCGTCGGCGGCTGTGATGCGCAGCGCACGCCTGTCGCACCGCGACGCCGAGGGGCGTCTCTTCGACATCGACCTGACCTCCCGACGCGTACGGGAGGGGCTTCGGATCCTTGAAGGGGTCGCGGCGGGCCAGCGGCTTGCGGCTCTCCTAGGCTACCGGATCGAGCGCGGGCTTCAGGAGCGTGACCTCGCCCTGGCGCAATGGATCCTGCCGCTGCGCCAGCAGTGCCCGTTGCGAAGCGAGCGTCCGAACGACACCCCCGCGACGGAGCCCTTGGAGTCCGTCGCCGCCCGGGACGTTGTCGACGGGCTGGCCCTGCTCGCCCGGTGGGGGGCCGAGCGCGACGGGCTGCTTGTAGCGGCGGAGATCCCCTCCGGACCGGCGCGCGACGGCACCGCCGCCGTGCTGGACGACGTCGCCGGTCTGGCCGATGCGGTGAGCGACCTCCTCATGTCCGAGGCGGTCCATCAGGCGACGATGGGAAACCTGGAACGGTCGGGGGCTGCCTTGGCCGCGCACGACCGCCAGGAGCGCGCGCCCGACCCGGATTTTGTCCGCACGCCCCGGAGCGGTCCCGTGCTGACCCACCGGGCGGGCCTTTGGCTGCCCCGCGATGCGGCCGGGCCCGCCCCCGGCTGGCCGGCCGACCTGCGAAGTCTGGCCGAGCCTCGGCTGGACCGCTGGCTGGGGCGGATCCTCGGCGATCCGTCCCGCTGGACGGTGGAGGCCGCGCTGGTTCGTCCGTTGGATCCACAGTCCGAAGGCGTTCCGGCCGATGCAGAACCCGAGCGGGTCACCCTGCCGTCGCTCGCGATCCGCGACCTGGGCCTGTCGGCGCTATCGGTGGTGCTGGCGGCGCGGCGCCCCGGAGCCGCTCAGCCCAGCGAGTTGGAGGCAAGGCTGGCCCTTCTGTTCACCCGTGCCGCCACGCAGGACGGGCTTGCCTTGGACGGCAACGTGCGGATCGACCTAGCGGCGGACAGCCTGGCCCCTCTCCTGGATCTGGCGAGCTGGGCCGGCGAAGTTGTCGGCAGCGCTCCTCTCGCTCCGGAGCACCTCGCTGCCGCCGACGATCTGGGACGTATGCCGAGCCCGGCTGCGGCCCCGGACATCGCCGAGGCCACCAGCCGGGCCCAGGCGGTGATCGAGCAGGTGAGCGGACTGGCCGACGCTGCCGAAGGGTCATTGTCCGCTTGGATCGCCAGCCCGGACGACCATCATCTTGGACCTCTGCTGGATGGGCTTCTAGCACTGGCCGAGGTCGAAGGTCCCGAGGCGTTGCCGGCCGGAGAGGCCGAAGGGTTGGCCGATCACGCTGCCCACATCCTTGCCCGGGTGCGCAGCCGCCTTGCGGCTGCGCACAACCTTCCTCTTCCTGCCATGCCCGCTCAAGTCCCCGGAGAGCCCGCACCCCCTAGCATCGGCGAGCCTGCGGAACTGGTTCGCGCGCGGGGGATCGTGCGGCTGCTCCTTGGCAACGGTCAGCCGTTCCTCCCGGTCCTTGCCCCAGCCCTGCCGGAGCGGCTCGCCGCACCGGTCGCGGCGCGGGACGGGCTCTTGGGCGGGGATGGCACGGCGGTGGCGGCCTGGGTCCATCGTAGCGCGCTCGTACGGCCCCTGCTTGATCCGTTGGCCGCGCTCCTGGTCCATGCGGAGGCGGATGGCGCCCCCGTGTCCGAGGATCTGGCCGTCATCCAGTTGCCGCATGATCCCCAGGGCCGGTGGATCGCCCTGCCCTTCGGCGCTGCGGGTCCACCTCCCGAAGGCACGATGGGCCTTGTGCTGCATGCGCCGGATGGCTTTGCCCCAGCCAATGGAGGAGCTGGTCTCATCGTGGACTCGTGGACCGAGACCGTGCCGACAGCCAGCGAGACGACGGCGGTCACGTTCCACTATGACGCCCCCGGCGCGCGACCGCCGCAGGCGATGTTGCTGGCCGTCCATCCAGCGCTGTCGCCCGACCGCTGGGACTTCGACACCCTTGTGGGAAGCGTCAACGAAGCGGTCGATCTGGCGCGGCTGCGCACGCTCGGCTCTCGCGAACTCGCCGGGTTGTCGACCCTTGTCCCAGCGATCTTCCTGCCGGATGTCTACTCGCGCGACGTGCCCAGCCTGCGCTTCTTCGACCTTGCGAAGAACGCCAAGCTGGCCGCGGTGGGCGGCCTGATCGGCGACCATGTCCTTGGCCAGGCGGAGGTCCGGAATGGCTGAGCGGAATTGGACGATCGCGGCGGAAGCGGCATCCCTGACCTTGAAGGAATGGCGCACGCTTCCCGTGATCCCCAGCTGGTCGCGGTTGGAGCCGATGACCCTGACCCGTGGAGACCTGGGGCCGGGGGCAGCCGCGCTGGTGGCCGACCCCTTGTGGATGATCGGTCGCCAGTGGCAGTTCGACGAGTTGCGGGGCGAAGATGCCGGCAGCCCGATCCAAGCCACGGTCATTGGGGAGACCGCGCCGTTGACGCGTTTTCACGCCGGCCTGCCCGGGGCGGATCCGGCCGGGGCCACGGTGGACCTGCCCCGCCCCGGCACGCCCGGCTCCATTCCCTTGGAGGCAAGGGTCGAGGCGGAGCTGCCCGCCGTGCTGCCCCTGCGCCTGCGGATCCAGGCGGGGCTCCACCTCCTGCGCCTCCTCCGGGCGGGCGGCTTCGATGCGGTGGCCACGGCAGCGGCAGGCGCCTTTCCCGTTGCGCTGGAGCCGGTGCCCGCTCCGGGCGGCGGCGTCGTGTCGGATCCTGTAGGCGAGGCGCGCGCACGTCTTGCCGGTGGCCGGGTTCCGGATGGCGCATTGGTCGCGGCCGCCCTGAATGCGCTCGATGACGGTGCAGGTGGGCTGTCGGGCTTGCCGCCGCCGCTTAAGGACGCGGCTGGGGAGGCAAGCGCAGAGGTCACGCGTATCCTGTCCATGTGGCTCATCTGGGCGCATAGTCTTCTCGCCAGCCCGAATGGTAAGTCGTGGAATCCGCATCGGCTGGAACATGCTTTCGCAGCGCAGGCTTCGCTGGGCGACGGCCCGGTGGTCGTTAAGGTGGAGGAATACACCGGCGGCACGCTCGACTGGTTCCATGGCGACCTTGCCGCTGGTCCGGATCTTGGGGCAGCGGCCGACCCGCCCGTGCCGGACATCATCCACGATGTCACCTTGCCCGCGCCGGTCCGCTTTGCCGGAATGGCCTCGGACCGTCTGTTCGCCTTCGAGGACTCCCGGGTCTATCTGGGAGGCATCGAGGCGGGACGCACCGACCTTGCCCGGCTCGCGGTGGTCGAGTTCTCGCTGGCCTATTCGGTCGATTGGTTCGTCGTTCCTTTAGCCTTGCCCTATGGCAGCGTAACGCGCCTCGATACCGTCCGCGTCGCCGACAGCTTTGGCGTGGTGATCGGCCTGCCGCCCTCGCGCGAGGCGACGTCGCCTGGCTGGACGGTGTTCCAGTCCACCCCGGTCACCGACACCACACGGCTGGCGAACATGCTCCTGCTCGCGCCGACGGTGCCAAAGGTGCTGGAAGGTCCGCCCCTGGAGGAGGTGACCCTGTTCCGCGACGAGATGGCCAATCTCGCCTGGGGGGTCGAACGGGTGGTGCCCGGGCGATCGTCGGGGGAACCGGTGCCCCGCGCGCGCCAGGCGGCTACGGTGTCGCTGGTCCAGCCCGTTCCCGATGATCTCGGCGATGCCAGGGTCGTGTACCGTCTGATGACGCCGGTGCCGGAGAACTGGATGCCCTTCGTGGCGGTGCGGGACAGGCCGAACGACAAGACCGCCCATCATATCCTCGAGCGGCGGCCGATGCTCCGCTACCGTCCGGACCGCCAGGCCGAACTCGTGAATCCGCAAGGGACCATCCTGCTGACCGCTTCGGACGCCGATCCGGCCACCGACCGGCTCCGCATCGCCGAGGAGGAGGTCCCGCGCGAAGGCGTCGTGGTGGTCCGCGCCTTCCAGCAGGCTCGGACGGAGGACGGCGGCACGGTGCTCTGGATCGGCCGCCGTGTCCGCACCGGCCGAGGCGAGGGCGCAAGCGGGCTGCGCTTCGACACCGCGCTGCCGCCCGGAAGCGTCTAGTCGGATGTGACCCCGCCCCAACCATGGCGGCACGGTCCCTTGGAAGCCCGGTTCATGCAGGGGCGAACCACGCACGGGCGGCGAACAGCCGGTCCTGCTCGGAGGCATTCTCCCTTGGGTCCTGACCTCGAAAGCGCAGGGAAAGCCCGACCTATTTCTCGAAGGGCTCGCCCAAGGAGGCGACGGAGTTCAGTCTCATGCGTCTGCGGTTGGACGAGATCAGGCCGAGCACAACAATGGTCACGAGATAGGGCATGCTTGCGAGGAGTTGCGACGGAAGTTGGACGCCGACCACCTGGGCCGCGAGTTCGGCCAAGGACAACGCCCCGAACAGGCAGGCCCCCAGGAACACCCGCCCAGTCTGCCATGTCCCGAACACCACAAGCGCGATTGCGATCCATCCCCGGCCGGCAATCATCCCGTCCGCCCAGAGGGGCGTGTAGACAGTCGAGGCATACGCCCCTGCCACGCCAGCCATGCAGCCTCCGAAGGCGAGGGCGGCATAGCGGATCGGAATAACCGGATGGCCGATGGCTTGGGCGGCACGGGGGTTCTCGCCCACGGCGCGGACGATGAGGCCGACCTTCGTGTGGCGGAGCATCACATGGATCGCAAGAGTTCCCAGAAGGGCCAGCCATACCACGATGTCCTGTCGGAAGAGGCCACCGATCGTTGGCAGATCGGATAAGAGGGGAACCTCCAACTTGGGCAGGCCGGTGATGGTGAGGCTTTCGAAGGAGCGCCCGGCGAGAGCGGAAAGGCCCAGGCACAGAATACCGATAGCAAGCCCCGCAGCCACTTGGTTCGCCCGGAACGTCAATACGGCCCCTGCAAAAACCAGCGCGGCAACCATCCCGGCCACGGCACCGACGGCAAAGGCAAGCGCATGCCCGCCACCCTGGTAGACGACGATGAAGGCCAGCGCGGCCGCAAGCGCCATCAGCCCCTCGAGCCCGAGGTTCAGGACGCCCGACCGCTCGGCCACCAGTTCGCCCAAGGCGGCGAGCAAGAGTGGCGTCGCGGCCGCCAGCGTGCCGGCAAGGATGAAGGCGAGCGCACTCAAGACGTGGCCTGGGTCGCGATGCGGGACCAGACGATGCGGTAGCGAACCCCGACCAGCGCGGCGAGATAGAAGATCAACAAGAGGCCCTGCACGACCCGCACGGCTGCCACAGGCAGGTCGGCGGTGACCATGGCGCTGTCCCCGCCGATGGTGATCACCGCCATCAGAAAGGACGAGAGCACGATCCCCAGCGGGCGCAGACCTCCCAGATAGGCCACCGTGATCGCGGTGAAGCCATAGCCCGAAGCGACCGACCTCTGGAGTTGCCCGATCGGGCCGGCCACTTCAGCGGCACCAGCAAGTCCCGCTGCAAGGCCGCCCAGGAGCAGAGACACCCAAACCGCCCGCCCCCCCCGGAACCCCGCATACGAGGCAGCTCGGGGCGCCAGTCCGCCGACCACGAGCTGATAGCCCAGGAAGCTCAGCTGCATCAGCACCCAGGCCGCAAGCGTCGCAGCAAGACCGAACAGGAGGGAGACGTTCACCCGCGTCCCTGGCAGCAGGGTTGGGAGCATGGCCTCGTATTGGAACATGACGCTTTGGGGAAAGTTGAAACCCGCTGGATCCTTCCATGGTCCTAGCAGCAAGTAGTTCAGCAACTGGCTCGCCACGAGGCTCAGCATCAGCGTGACCAGGATCTCGCTTGCGTTGAGCCAAGTCCGCCAGAGTGCCGCGATCGAGGCCCACAGCGCCCCGCCCAAGGCACCCAGAACCATCATGGCAGGCCAGAGCCAGGGCGAGGTCGAGGTCGGGAGGTAGACCGGTAGGGCCGAAGCGCAGATGGCACCCAGGATCAGCTGCCCCTCGGCCCCTATGTTGAACACCTTGGCCCGGAAGCCGATGGCCAGCCCCTGTGCAATGAGCAGGAGCGGCCCCGTTTTCAGGAGAACCTCGGAGAAGCTGTACCAGGACAGGAACGGCTCGATAAACAGCGCATGGAGCGCCGCTCCCGACGGCTTACCAAGCAGGGCGAAGAGCACCAGGCTGACCACCACAGTCAGCGCCAAGGCCAAGAAGGGCGCAAGGACCGAAGCCCGGACGGACGCATGTTCGCGCGGAACGAACTCAGGCATGGGCAGGCTCCCCGGCGGCACCGGTCATCCACTCGCCCACCTGTTCGACGGTCGTGCCCTGGACCCGAAGGGATGGCGAGAGCCGTCCCTTGTGGAGCACGTAAAGACGGTCGCAGATCTCGAACAACTCCTCGATCTCCTCCGAGATCATCAGGATCGCTGCGCCAGAGTCGCGCAGGGCCACGAGCCTGCGTCGGATCGCCGTGGCAGCCCCGATGTCCACCCCCCAGGTAGGTTGCGCGACAAAGAGGAGCTTAGGCTCCAGCATGATCTCCCGCCCGATGATGAACTTCTGAAGGTTCCCGCCCGACAGCGCTCCTGCCTCGGCCTGGACCGAGGGCGTGCGGACGTCGAACTCCTCCACGCAGGCCTGCGCGAAGGCAGCCTTATGTTGCCGCCGGACCAGCCCCCGACGAACGAGGCCGCGATCATGCGCGGTCAGCAGGGCATTGTCCGTCAACGGCATCTCGGGTACGGCACCGCGCCCCATCCGTTCCTCAGGCACGAAGGCAAAGCCGAGCCGGCGTCGCGCGGCCGCGCCCAAGTGACCGACAGGGCGGTCCATCATGCGGATGACGTCCCGCTGAGCAGAGAGGAGCGCCACCTCCCCCGACAGGATCTCGGCCAGTTCCTTTTGGCCGTTGCCCGAGATGCCTGCGATTCCTACGATCTCTCCGGCACGGACATCCAGGCTGATGCCAGAAAGCGAGACGCCGAACGGATCGTCGGTGGCATGATCGAGGCCAGCAACCTCAAGGACCTTCGGGCCGGGCTTGGCTTTGGCATGGAGCGGAGGTGGCGGCATCTCGCGCCCGATCATCAGCGTCGCCAGGTCGCGTGACGAGGCCTGCCGCGGATCGACCCGCCCCGTGACCCGCCCCGCCTGCAGGATCGTTGCGGTGTCACAGAGCGCTCGGATCTCTTCGAGCTTGTGCGAGATGAACAGGATCGACACCCCTCTGTCGCGCAGAAGCCGCAAAGTTCCGAAGAGCCGCTGCACGCTTTGGGGCGGCAGGACCGATGTCGGCTCGTCCAGGATGATGAGCTTGGGGTCGAGCAGGAGACAGCGCAGGATCTCGACCCGCTGGCGCTCGCCTACCGAGAGGGAATGAACATGGGCATTCGGATCCACCTCAAGCTCGAACGTCGCTCCCAGATCGCGCACCCGGGCGGCGAGCGCGGCCTTGGTCCCCGGTACCAAGAGCGAGATGTTTTCGGCGACGGTCAGCGTCTCGAAAAGCGAGAAGTGCTGGAACACCATGCCGATCCCGAGCCGTCGCGCCTCGGCCGAGGAGGTGGGCCGCACCTCGCGGCCTTGCCATTCGATCTTCCCCACATCCGGCCGCTCCACGCCGTAGATCAGCTTCATCAGCGTGGACTTGCCCGCGCCGTTCTCACCCAGGACGGCGTGGATGGACTGGTGCGATACGTCGAGGTCGATGGCCCGGTTCGCGTGGACCGAGCCATAGCTCTTCGACACGCCCTGAAGGCGAAGGAGCGCCGCGCCGCTCACGTCACTGCGGCAGTGGCGTGACCACGCCCTGGACGTGCCAGTCCATCGCCAGGATGGCGTCGTCGGCGAGATTTCCTCCCTCGGCAACGGCTTGGCTTCCGTCTGCCCTGATGAGCGGCCCAGCGAAAGGCGAGAAGCTCCCGTCGGCGATCCTGGCTTGCGTTTCGTCGATCCGCGTCTTGGCGTCGGCGGGGATGTCCGGATTCCAATCGGCCACGAAGACCACGCCGTCCTCCATCCCCAGCCAATGGCTCGCCCCTTGGAAGGACCCGTCGAGATGCGCTTGAGCTTGGGCCGTAAAGAAAGGCGACCAGTCGGTCCCGACCACGCCGAGATACTTGGATGGAGCGTAGGACTTCATCGAGGAGTTCAGGTTGAACGCATAGGCCCCCTGCTCCTCGCAGAGCGAGATGACCGACGGCGTGTCCTGCGCGTTCGAGAAGATCACGTCGATGCCCTGCGAGATGAGGGCGCGGGCCGCTTCCTGCTCCTTGGCGGGGTCGAACCAGGAGTTGACCCAGACGACCGAGACCTCCGCATCCGGGTTGACCGCTCGGGCACCCAGCGCAAAGGCGTTCACCGAAGTGATGAGTTCAGGGATCGCGAAGGCCGAGACGGAGCCCAGCTTGCCCGTCTTGGAGAGCGAGGCGGCCGCCATCCCCATCAGGTAGGTGCCCTGGAAGTAGCGGGCCGCGAAGGGCGAGAAGTTCGGCGCGACCTCGTAGCCCGAGGCGTGGAGAACGGACACGTCCGGATAGCGCCGGGCGATCTGCAAGGCGCCGTTCTGGTAGCCGAAGGACCCCGCGATCAGGAATCTGGCCCCCTCCGCGACGGCCTTTTGCATGATACGGTCTGCATCCGGGCCCTCGGGGATGTTCTCGAGCATCGACACGGATCCGCCCACGGCCTCTGCGGCGGCCTGCGCCCCCTGAAGAAGAGTATGCGACCAGCCGACATCCGCGACGGGCGATGGCGTGATCAGCGCCATCGGGAGCGTGTCCTGTGCCAGGGCACCGCGAGGCAGGAGCGAGAGGCCCGCCCCGGCGGCAAGAGAGGAGGACAGGAAGCGGCGGCGGGACGTGTTCACGAGGGGCTCCTTCGGGTCATGCAAGGGTTTTGGCCAGGACGGCTTCGGCTTGGGCGGCGAGGCGGGCTTCATCAAGGCCCGGGAACTCGCCCTTGGCCCAGGCGATCCGCCCGTTGATGAGGGTGAGGTCCACGGCCAGGCCCACGCCGACCTTGGGGATCAGGCTGACCGGGTCGTGCCGCGTGCCGACATAATCGAGCCGCCGCGTGTCGATGGCGAAAAGGTCGGCGGCCATCCCAGGCGCCAGCCGCCCGATGTCGCTGCGCCCCAGGATCGAGGCCCCGCCCTCGGTCGCATAGCCGAGGAAGGCACCCGGACGCGGCACCGGGTCCTTGCGCGTGCCCGCCACGAGGCATTGCAGCATGTAGGCCGAATGCAGGCAGTGCATGAGGTTCGAGTTGTCGTTCGACGCCGCCCCATCCACGCCGAGGCTGATCCGCAGTCCCGCGGCCTCCATGGCCGGCATGTCGGTGACCTCGGCCCCCACGAGGTAGACGGGCTCGGGGCAGTGCGACATGCCTGTGCCCGAGGCGGCCATGCGCGCGATTTCCTCGGGCCGCAGTTCCCAGCAGTGGGCGTACCAGGTGTCGGGCCCCGCGAAGCCCATCGCCTCTAGGTAATCCACGGTCCGCATCCCGTGCCGCGCCTCGATGACTGGGCTCTCGCCCTCGCCTACATGGGTGTGGAGGAGCACCCCCTTGTCGCGGGCGAGGCGGACGGACTCCGTGAAGGTCTCGCGGTAGCAGTTGACCGGCTGGCAGGGGGCCACGGCGACACGGACCATGCCGAAGGGATCGGGCTCGTGATGGGCGTCGATCAGGCGCTCGCAGTCCGCGAGGAACTCGTCCGTGGTTTCCCGCATCTCGTCGGGGATCGTGCTGCCCTGGGCCCTTGGCAGGGTGTTGGTGCCCCGCCCCGCGTGGAAGCGCATCCCCAGGAGCCGCGCGGCCTCGACCTGCCGGTCCACGATCCGCGTCCCGGCGTGACGCGGGAAGTTGTATTGGTGGTCGAAGGCCGTCGTGCAGCCATGCTTGATCAGCTCGGCCATCGCCGTGACCGAGGCGTGGTAGAAGCAGTCCTCCGTCAGCCGCGCGAAGATCGGGTAGATCGTGTCGAGCCACTGGAGCACCGACAAGCGGGTCCAGTCGAGCTCGACTCGGTTGCGGACGAAGCACTGGAAGAAGTGGTGGTGCGTGTTGACGAGGCCTGGGTAGAGAAACCAGCCCGTGGCGTCGATGACCTCCACCCCTGGCCCAGCCTCGATTCCCTTGCCGATGGCACTGATCGCGGGGCCTTCAGTCAGCAGGTCAACGTCGCGCAGCACCGGCTCGCGGGCGCTGGTCACTACGGCCGCGCAGTTGCGGAAGAGATAGGTCACGCAGCGGCCTCCGCCTCGCCCGGCTCGGGCCTGAGGTCATGGAGGCGGTGGATGCCTGGCATCTCCACGAAGCCCGGGAGCGCCCGAATGCGGCGGGTCCAGGCCCGGATCGCGGGATAAGGGTCGAGGCTCACACCTCCGTCTGGAGCAAGCATCACATAAGGGAAACATGCGACATCCGCGACCGTGGGTGCGTTGCCCGCCAGAAAGTCCTCGCCGAGCAGACGGTTCTCGACCAAGGCGGACTCCAGCTCGCGAAGGCAGAGCGTTCCGGCCCACCGGGCCGCATCGATGTCGGCGGGCCGCCCCAGCATGTCATGGAGCCGTGCGAGCCCGAGACTCGCCGTCAGCCGCGCGGAGAAGGCAAGCCATTGCTGCACGCGGGCTGCGCTCGCAGGGTCTTCCCCGCCCAGCCATTCGCACCGGCCCGCCAGCCGTACGAGGTAGACGAGCATGGCCGTGGTTTCGGTGAGGATCAGGCCGCCATGGGTGAGGACCGGCAGGGTCCCGGCCGGATTGAGCATGAGAAACTCGGGCTTCCGATGGTCCCCGCCGGGGTGGAAGTCCACCGCTACCGACTCGAGCTCAGAGCCCACCAAGGCAGCCATGAGCCGCGCCTTGTAGCAACTCGGGGAAAGGACATAGTCGTAAAGCGTGGGTCTCATGCGGCAACCAGCTGCGCGCCGTAGTGGTAGCCGCGCTTCTTGAGCCAGCGGCGATAGGCGACCGAGGTGAGATCCGCCCGTGTTGGCATCTCCATCCCCGGATCGAGCGGCAGGAGGCGGGGGATCTGGTTCTCGAGGATCGAGCGGTCCTGGAGAAAGATCATCTGCTGGAACTGGATCAGGTCGGCCTGGGGTGTCTGATCGTCGAAGAGCGCCATCCACGGCCAGACCTGGCACAGGTCCTCCTCCAGCGGCTGCACGAAGAGCGTGATGATGTCCCATTCGCCGGGCCTGGGCGGGCACGTCTTGTAGAGCACCGAGCAGGTTGGGTGCGGAACGCGGTACATGTACTCGGTCGTGATCCCACCCTGGGCCGACTTCGCGGCCTGAGGTTGGTAGAAGGTCACCTTGGTCGCCCAGACCTCGTCCACCTCCTCGCGGATGCGAACCTCGTAGCGGTTCACCTCGGTATGTGGCTCCGAGCCCAGGATATCCGTGTGGACGAAGGGGAAGTGCGCGATGTCGAGGAAGTTCTCGACGGCGCGCAGCGGCGAGCACCTCACACGGATCGCGCCGCACTCCACGAGACGCCGGCCGGGCTGCTCGCCTTCGGGGATCGCGAAGAGGTCGTGTTTAGGGGCGCCGAGCGACGTCCAGACATGGCCGTGCCGTACAATCACAGGCAAGTTCCGCCCATCGTTGGCCTCAACCCTCGGCTCCTGGCCGTCGAGGAGCACACGAACCCTCTCTCCCAGGAGCGTCGTCTCCTGATCTGGTCGGAGCGGGCGGTCCGGGGCCATGGCCACAGGATACCATTCATCGATGGCAGCAGCTGGCAGGGTCATGCGGCAATCCCTTGGGCTTCGGTGCGGCGGCGGAAATCCTCCAGCGCGCGGGACGCAGCCACCAGGGCCCCGGTGCCTGTCGGCGCGGCCAAGGCATGCACCGCACTCCGTCCGGGCCCCAAGGCCTGCAGCAACAGCACAAGCGGGGGCACGGGACCATGCGCATCGAGACGAAGCAGAGACCTGTCAGGCACCTCACCCGTCATGGCGGCTACAGCATCGATTCCCGCCTCGAACGTCAGCGAGCGGAGCGGCACGACGTTGCCCAGGTCGGGCGGAGCCACAGCGGGAGCCTCGGAGGCGATCCAGATCACACCCTGCGCGTCGAGGCAGGCGAGCGACTGGGTGCGAATGGTTTCGGGCGGATCGAGATCAGGATGCGCCGGAATCTTGCGGCACCGGCCTGCACCGTCGAACCGCCAGCCATGATAGATGCAGCTCAGCATCTCTCCGCGGACGAAGCCGTGCGACAGACGCATCCCTCGGTGCGGGCATCGGTCGACCCACGCCGCGACCCGTCCTGAGGCGCTGCGCCAGACTGCCACTTCCAACGTTCCGCAGACCGACGCCATGACGCCCCCGCGTGGCAAGTCCGACGAAAGGGCGGCAGGGATCCACTCGGTAGTCATTTGGCCTTGGGGTACCAGTCTCTTCAGTCGATCACGACTAAAGCGTTCTTAACTACTCAGAGCCAGAGCCAGCACTGTGCCACCGGCCCCAAGCCCGGAGCCTCGGGCAAATGCCCAATCCAAGAGCATGGTTGCTCATATAAGGCGCGCGGTCATGACGCTGCAGGACGATCAAGGCAGGTTCAGCCCGGCAGGGATTCGCGTCGGACGTGGTCCACCAGAACCTCGATCGGACCGAGGCTGCAACCGATCTCCAGGGCATCAAGCAGGTCGGGCGGCCCAGAGACGATCACCTCGACCTCGCCCGGACGAACGGCCGAAACCCTACCTTGAAGGCCCAATCGCCCGGCATAGTGTTCGATCCAGCCGGGAAACTTCTGCGAGTCGACCTTTCCCGAAATGAAGAAGCGCGCTCGTGTTTCGCTCGGGTCGAGGTTGGCGATGTCGTTCTGCACAGGACACCCCTGGATCTAAACTGCCCATGTCATGGCAGATCCCTACCAGCCTAACCATGTCACGCTGCGCCTTTTGCATCGCTTCACCCGGATCTTTATCCATTTCCGCAACTTGGCCACCGCCACGGCCGACATTCCGTGCTACATCAATCCTTTCAGGCAGCAAGCAGGCCCCTCAGAGGTGGACGTCGCATCGTGAGCAACGCTAGCAGGATTGGCCTGGCCTTTTTGACGAGGTGGCGGGCGCGGGGTTTTCTTCGAGCCGGGGGGGGAGCCGCCATCAGGCCCGGTGGTCGCAAGCTGGGGCGAGCCGGCCCCCGGGTCACGGACCTGGATCGCGCTCAGATGTATCTGCAGGTGGCGGGCGTGATGCTGCTGGTGCTCGACCGCGAGGGCCGGATCGAGACGGTCAACCAGCGCGGCGCAGAGATCCTGGGCCATGACGACCCTGCCCGCCTGATCGGTCGCGACTGGTTCGAAACCGCCATCCCCGCCCGTGAACGGGAGGCCGTCCGGGCCATCTTTGCTCAGTTCATGTCCGGGTCGGTCGATGCGCCCGAACGGGTGGAGGGGCTGATCCTGCGCCCCGACGGCCAGGAACGGCTGATCGCCTGGCGCAACAGGACGTTCCGTGACGCTGCGGGCCGGATACAGGGCACGATCTCCTCGGGCGAGGATATCACTGAGGCCCGTGCGGCCGATGAGCGGGTGCGAAAGAGCGAGGCTCTCCTGTCGGCCGTCCTCGATGCTCTCCCAGTCGGGGTGATCATTGCTGACCCTAAGGGCAAGATCGTCCGGGACAATGCCGCTCATCGCGAGCTATGGGGCGTCGTCCCCGATCCCGAGGCCACGAGCCTGGAGCAGTATGGGGAGTGGATCGGCTACGATCCCGAGACCGGTCAGCGTTTGCAGGCGCAGGACTGGGCCATGGCTCGTGCGATCGTCGGGGGCGAGACGGTTCAAGGGGAGTTGGTCGAGTGCCAGCGGTTCGGCTCGGGCGAGCGTCGCTTCTTCCTCAACAACGCCGCTCCGGTGCGTGACGAAAGGGGCCACATCATCGCGGGCGTCGTGGCCGAACAGGACGTGACCGACCGCAGGGCCGTCGAGCAGGCCCTCCGGGTGAGCGCCGAACGAGTGCAGCTGGCCTTGGCAGCTGGCGCCATCATCGGAACCTGGCACTGGGACCTGCCCACCGACCGTTTTACCGTCGACGAGCAGTTCGCCGTGAACTTCGGCCTCGACCCGGCGCTGGGCCGCGAGGGTCTGAGCCTTGAGCAGGTCATCGCCACCGTCCACCCGGACGACAGGGAGGGACTGATCACGGCCATCGGAACGGTCATCGCGCAGGGCGGCCCCTATGCGCACCAGTACCGGGTGCGGCGCGCGGACGGGCGGTACTACTGGATCGAGGCCAACGGGCGCGTCGATCATGGTCCCGACGGCACGCCGCTGCGCTTTCCAGGCGTGCTGCTCGACGTCGAGGAGCGGCGCGCCCTGCTGGCCGAACGGGACCGGGCGGCCCAGCTGCTCAAGACCTTCATCGAAGCCGTGCCGGGCGTAGTCTACGCCAAGGACCGGCAAGGCCGCATGCTGGTCGCCAACAAGGGGACGGCCGAGCTGATCGGCAAGCCGCCCGAGGCGTTCCTGGGCCGGACCGACTCCGAGTTCCTTGACGACAAGGAGCAGGCGGCGCTTGTCATGGCCAATGACCGGCGGATCATGGAGAGCGGCGTGGCCGAGCAGGTCGAGGAAGCTGTCAGGCTCGCGGATGGCACGCCGGCCGTCTGGCTCTCGACCAAGGTGCCGCTGCGCGACGGAACGGGCGAGGTCACAGGCCTGATCGGAGCCTCGGTCGACATCACCGCCCGCAAGGCCGCCGAAGCCGAGCTCGAGCGGATCAACCACGATCTGGCCGACCGCGTGACCCAGGTCGTGTCCGAGCGCGAGGCGGCAGCGGCCCAACTCCATGAGGTGCAGAAGCTCGAAACCATCGGCCAGCTCACGGGCGGCATCGCACACGACTTCAACAACCTCCTGACCCCCATCGTGGGCTCGCTGGAGCGCGCGCACCGCAAGCTCGAGCACGACGAGCGCACCCAGCGGCTCGTCGAAGGAGGACTGCAATCGGCCGAGCGGGCCCGCGTGCTCGTCCAGCGGCTTCTCACCTTTGCCCGCCGCCAGACCCTGATGGCCCAGCCCGTGGACGTGGGCGCGCTGCTGGACGGCATGCACGACCTGATCGCACGCTCGATCGGCCCGCAGATCGACATGGTGATCGAGGTGGCTCCGGATCTCCCTCCCGCCATGGTCGACCCCAACCAGCTGGAGCTCGCGCTCCTGAACCTCGCGGTGAACGCCCGCGATGCCATGCTGGGGGGCGGCCGGCTCACCATCGGTGCGACCGAAGAAGCCGTGCGATCGGGCCATCCGACCGGGTTGGGGTCGGGCCGCTACGTGCGGCTGGCGGTGGTGGACACCGGCGTCGGCATGGAGGCCACCATCTTGGCGCGGGCGGTGGAGCCGTTCTTCTCCACCAAGGGCATGGGCAAGGGGACGGGGCTGGGCCTGTCGATGGTGCACGGCTTGGCCGGCCAGTCGGGAGGGCGGCTGGTCCTGTCGTCGACTCCTGGGCAGGGGACGCGCGCCGAGGTCTGGCTGCCCGTGGCGTCCGAAGCGGCGTCGAGCGCCCCGTCCCCCGCCGAGGTGCCAGTCCCAAGGGTGCGCGAGGGCCTGCTCCTCCTCGTTGACGACGAGGAGCTGGTGCGGATCGGGACCGCGGACATGTTGCGCGACCTGGGCTACGAGGTCGTGGAGGCCAACGGAGGAGCCGCCGCCCTCCAGACGCTGCGGTCTGGCTTGAAGCCCGACCTCCTGGTCACCGATTACCTGATGCCGGGCATGACCGGGGTCGAGCTGGCCCGGGCCGCGCGCCAGCTGCGGCCCGAGCTTCCGGCCCTGCTGATCAGCGGCTATCAGGACGTGCTTGACGCCACCGTGGACGGGCTGCCACGTCTGGCCAAGCCTTTCCGCCAAGCCGAACTTGCTGCACGGGTGGCGGGGGCGCTGGACGACAGGAAGATCGTCAGGTTCCCACGCCGGGGGAGCCGAGACAATCCGGGCTGAATGACCCGTCTCCGGTCGCAAGTACCCAAGGTCGTGCGCTGTTCTGGCCTTTGGCCGCTGTTGGGTCCCAAGGACGATCACAGCGTGCGCCAAAGGCAAGCAGACCGCCCATAATCTGGGCAATGTATCGTTTAGCCCATGCTGCACGTGCATAGCGGATCTGCGGCACTGTCCGTTGTGCACGTGCAGCATTAGCGCTAACTTCCACTCACACGATGTGATGGGCCATCCTCCTCCCGGCCTGATCACACACTGTATCGGATCGGTCGTTCTCTCCTCCTCCCTGAACGGTCTCTACCGAACCAAGGCGGCGCTCCTCCTCCCGGAGCTGCCGCCTTTTTCTTGTCCGAAACCGTTGCTGCTTGCGAGCGGTAGAGGACTGACATCAGTCCGGAGCGGCTTGGACCGATGCCGAGTTGGATGGAGCAGTATGCGGACAGAGCCTCCCTCCCTGCCCGCACCTGATCCGGACGGCCCAGCAAGAGCGGGCCAAGTCCGATCCGGTCCCATATAAAGCGGGTTTGAGCGTCGGCGTCCATGCCACGTGGAGGAGGTGAAAGGCATCACACCCTTCAAGATCGCGCCTTGGTGAAGAGAGCCCTACTCGCAGGTTCTCGCAACATCCGCCCGTGGATGGGCCTGACCTCACGCCAGGTCGGGCCTTTTCGCATGCCTACGGATCTCGCCGAGCAGCGTCCCAACCGCTATCGCTAACCTCAAAGCCTCCGCTCCAGACCTCGAAGGACGCCTTTCTCCCATGATCAATCCCTGGACCCCCGACGGCGTGGCCGCACCGACCTGCCTTCAGCGCCCCTTCGTCGACACCCGGCACGGAGTGACGCGCACCGACGAGTACCACTGGCTGCGCGCCGAGAACTGGCAAGCCATGTTCCGCGACCCGAGCCTCCTTGACCCGGTCACCCGTGCACATCTGGAGGCGGAAAATGCCTATCAGGAGGCCCTGATGGCGGACACTAAAGATCTTCGGGCCAACCTCGTGGCCGAGATGCGGGGGCGCATCAAGGAAGACGACGCTTCCGTTCCCCTGGCCGACGGCCCCTACGCCTATGGCGTCTCCTTCGCGCAGGGCGGCCAGCATCGCCGCTTCATCCGCGTTCCCCGCGAGGGCGGCCCGGAGGAGATGCTTCTGGACGGCGACAAGCAGGCCGAGGGCACGTCCTACTTCCGCTTCGGAGGCGTGGACCATTCGCCGGACCACCGGTTCATGCTTTGGAGCGCCGACACCAACGGCTCGGAGTTCTATCCGATCCGAGTTCGCGACCTGCTTGCGCGCGCGGACCTCCAGGACCTCGTCGAGACCACCAATGGCGATGCGGCCTGGGCATCGGACTCCCAAGGCTTCTTCTATACGCGGCTCGATGACAATCATCGGCCCTATCAGGTGCTCTTCCATCGGATCGGCGCGCCGCCCTCCGAGGACGTCCTTGTCCACGAGGAGGAAGACTCCGGCTTCTTCACCTCGATCGGCCGCACGCGCGACGGCGCCTGGATCGTGATCGGTCTTGGCGATCACGAAACCGGAGAGGTGCGCCTCCTGCCGGCCCGCAGCCCGGCGGGAGGCGAGCAGCCCATCCCTGTGATCGTGGAACCTCGGGCCAAGGGCGTGGAGTACAGCCTGGAAGAGGGCGGCGATGAGTTCTTCGTTCTGACCAACGCCGATGGCGCAAAGGACTTCAAGATCATGGTCGCGCCCGCGCATGCGCCAAGCAAGGCCAACTGGGCCGAGCTTGTCCCGCATATCCCGGGCCGGCTCATCCTTGCGATCACCTCCTTCAGGACCTTCCTGGTCCGCCTTGAACGGGAGAACGGCCTGCCCCGGATCGTGGTGCGCGAGCGTGTCACCGGCGAGGAGCATGTCATTGCCTTTCCCGAGGACGCCTATTCATTGGGTCTTGGGGGCACCTATGAGTACGACACGGAGCTTCTGCGCTTCACCTATTCCTCGATGACCACGCCCGCGAGCGAGTTCGAATACAATCTACGGACCCGTGAACGCGTACTCCTCAAAACACAGGAAGTGCCCTCGGGCCATGATCCGGCCCGGTACGTCACGCGACGCCTGATGGCGCCTTCGCATGATGGCGAGTTGGTGCCGGTCTCGTTACTCTACAGGGCCGACACCCCACTGGACGGGAGTGCCCCCTGCCTTCTTTACGGCTACGGCGCCTATGGGATCACGATCCCGGCGGGCTTCAACACCGACATTCTGTCGCTCGTGGACCGTGGCTTCGTCTACGCCATCGCTCATATCCGGGGCGGCAAGGACAAGGGCTATGGCTGGTACGAGGCCGGCAAGCGCGAAGGGAAGGCCAACACCTTCCACGACTTCATCGCGGCCGGGCGACACCTGGTCCGGGAGGGCCTCACGAGTCACGACCGCATCGTCGCCCAAGGAGGCTCGGCCGGCGGGATGCTCATGGGGGCCATCGCCAACATGGCGCCCGAGGAGTTCGCCGGGATCGTGGCGCAGGTGCCCTTCGTGGACGTCCTCAGCACCATGCTGGACGACACCTTGCCCCTGACCCCGCCCGAGTGGCCTGAATGGGGCAATCCCATTGCGTCGGAGGAGGACTACCGCAGGATCGCGTCCTACTCGCCTTATGACAACGTCGCAGCCAAGCCGTATCCGGCAATCTTTGCGCTGGCGGGGCTGACCGACCCCCGGGTGACCTACTGGGAGCCCGCGAAGTGGGTGGCGCGCCTCAGGGCGCATACGACGGCCGGGAACCCGATCCTCCTCAAGGTCAACATGGCAGCCGGACATGGCGGCGCCTCGGGACGGTTTGCCCGCCTGGAGGAGGTGGCGCTTGTTCAGGCCTTCGCCCTCAAGGTCGCAGGCCGCGCTGCCTGACGCCAGATCAGGCCGCAGCCCAGGGCCCTGGCTGGCGGCCTGACCCGACCGTCTGCCAGGCGTTCTCAACAGGCAGCAGGAGCCTCGCCCAGGCGGCCCCGAAGCTGCCCATTCTAGGCTATCAGGGCTTACGCCTGACACGGCGCGTTGCCTGGCTGCCGTTGCCCGCTAGCCTTCTGTCCCGGCCAACCCGGGCCAAGTCAGAACAGGACAAGAGATGGGCCGACAGGTCTTGGTCAACCAGTACCAGAACAACTGGCAGCGCGAGTCCGACGTGCTCGCGCTGGCCAATGGCGGCTTCATGGTCGTCTGGTCGAGCTATCTGAACAACTACGACGACGGTTTCGCGGGCACCATCATCTCGGGGCGCCGCTTCGACGGCGCCGGACGACCCATGGGGGGCGAGTTCGTGATCGAGGCGATCAACGGCACGGCCTCGGGCCTGCCCTCGATCGCGCCGCTCGCGGGCGGCGGCTATGCGATCGCCTCGACCTTCTCACCCACCGACGACATCCTGGGTGCCACGCAGGTCTGGGCTCAATCCTACAGAGCGGACGGCACGGAGCGTGGCCCCGACTTCCGCGTGGATATGCCCACAGCCGCCGAAAGGCAGTACGAGGCGACGGACCCAAGCGTCGCGGGCTTGGGCAAGGGCGGCTATCTGGCCTTCTACGCGGCCGACCAGAGCGACAGCAGCTTTGACGACATCTACGTCCGGCGCTTCGACGCCCAGGGCCGTCCAAAGGGCTCCGACCAGCGCATCAATAGCAACGTGAACAATCGCGACCAGACAGAGGTCGAGGCCGTGACGCTCTCGAACGGCACTGTCCTTGCCATCTGGAACAGCGAGGACACGTTGCGCAATCCGAACGGCAGCTACGACTTCGAGATCCGCGGTGCCTTGTATTCCTCCACGGAGCAACTCATCCGCTCGGACTTTCACCTGTCGCGCAACGTCGGCGTGATCTCACCCTATCCGGGACTGAGCGGGGACTTCGACGTCACGCCACTCGCGGGCGGCGGCTTCGCGATCAGCCGGTTCGACTACGGCTCCCGGTTCGGGACCGGGGACGCCGACCCGCTGCTCGTCCAGACCTTCAACGCCAGCGGCCGGGCGACATCGCGACCCATGATCGTCCATACAACCGACGAGGTGCAGTTCGACTCGGAGATCATCCAACTCGCCACCGGCGAAATGGTTGTGGTGTGGGAACAGTACCCCATCAACGGCGACGTCGGCGTGGACCTTTACGGTCGCATCCTCTCGGCCAAGGGGCGGGCGCTCACGGGGGTATTCGAGGTGGGCACGGATTTCAGCGAGTATGACAGGCAGGAGGACGCGTCCCTGCGCGCCCTTGCCGGAGGCGGCTTCGTCGTGAGCTACACCCACGACAACCTCGACGCCGACCACGAGGGCATTGCCACACGCGTCTTCGGACGTGGAAGCACCGGCGCCGACCGGCTGACCGTGGACGCGAGCGGCTACCTTGCCGGCAGACACGGCAACGACCGGTTGGGCGGGAACGCGCGGGCCAACGTGCTGGATGGTGGGGCGGGACATGACACGCTGTCAGGCCGGGGTGGCAACGACGTGCTTACGGGGGGTGCCGGGCGCGACCTGCTCGTGGGAGGGCCAGGAGCAGACGACTTCGTGTTCGAACATCGCGGCCATGGCCCCGACCGCATCCAGGGCTGGGGTTCGGGCGACGACATCATCCTGGACGACGCCGCCTTTCGGGGTATCGGCGGGGCCGGGAACCTCCCCGGCTCGGCGTTCCAGGTGCTGGGCCAGGGACGCGTGGATGCCAGCGACCGCATCCTCTACGACCGCAGTGAGGGCAAGGTGTACTATGACTTGGATGGCGCGGGCGGACGGATGCGCGAACTCTTGGCGGACCTGGACAGCACGCCCTGGCTCGGAGCGGATGACTTCCAGGTGATGTGAAGAACGGCCTGACGCAGGCATGGCTGTTCCGCACTGCTCTCACCGCAGGGGCGGAGCAGGCACCAATCTTGGATACTGTTGAAAACTCGCTTCGAGACTCGCCGGAACCTTTCTCGGTCGGTTTGGCCAAACCGATGCCTTGGTAAGCTGCTGATTTCGTTATGGCTGGTTCATGATGAGATCGGCTGGCGCAGCCCCGATCGGAGCGTGCCAGAGTTTCTCAACAGTTTTCTTGATCGGCGCACCGGCCGTGGCACTCGGGCGGGCGACAGCCGATGTCATTTTGGCCGACTGGACCTGCGTCGCTTTTTCCCGCCTCCATCGAAGGGGACAACTCCTTGAGGTGCGCCCGATCTCCCCATGAACTCGGGGAGCAGGCATACTGGGGCTGCTTTACCCTGGGGACCTCCATGGACCACCTCCTTATCCAGGCCGTCATCTATCTGGGCACCACAGTGCTGGCGGTGCCACTGGCGGCCCGGCTGGGTCTCGGCTCCGTGTTGGGCTTTCTGGGTGCGGGTCTGCTGATCGGCCCTGTGCTTGGGTTCGTCGGATCGGAGGCCGAAGGCCTTCTCGACTTCGGCGAACTCGGCATCGCCATGATGCTCTTCCTGGTGGGCCTGGAAGTCTCCCCTCGGATGTTGTGGGAACTTCGGCGCCGGCTTCTGGGGCTGGGAGGGCTCCAGCTCGTGATGACGACCGGGGTCTTCGCCGCGGCCGCTGCAGCGCTGGGGCAGCCCTGGTCCACAGCCCTTGCCGTCGGCATGATCCTCGCCATGTCCTCGACCGCCATCGTCCTTCAAACACTGGCCGAAAAGCGGCTGCTGGACACGCGGGGCGGGCGATCGGCCTTTTCCGTGCTGCTCATGCAGGACGTCGCCGTCATCCCCATATTGGCTTTCCTACCGCTGCTGGGAACGATCCCCGCGGAGGTCGCGCAGGAGGACACGCTCAGCCTTCTGGGGGCCCTACCCGCTTGGGCCAGGCCGCTCCTGACCCTGGCTGCGGTGGCAGCGGTCATCCTCACCGGTCACTTCCTCACCCGGCCCCTGTTCCGGTGGATCGGCCATGCCCACCTGCGCGAGATCGACACGGCCCTCGCCCTCTTCGTTGTGGTCTCCACGACCGTGCTTATGGAGATGGTCGGCCTTTCACCCGCTCTCGGAACCTTTCTGGCAGGCGTGGTCTTGGCCGGATCCGAGTTCCGGCACGAGCTCGAAACCGACCTTCAGCCCTTCAAGGGCCTGCTGCTTGGCCTCTTCTTCATCGGGATCGGGGCCGGCCTGGACACGGCCCTCCTGCTCGAAAGCCCCGGAAGCCTGGTGCTCGTGATGGCCGCCGTGATTGCCGGCAAGGCGGCCGTGCTACTGACCTTGACATGGCTGTCGCGGCTGCGCGGGCGTGACCGCTGGATCTTTGCCTTGGCCCTTGCTCAAGGAGGGGAGTTCGGCTTCGTTCTCGTCCCCTATGCTCTGAGCCTTGGGGTGCTGGGAACCGATCTGGCGCAGATCCTGGTTTTGGTCATCGCCCTGTCGATGCTCGCTACCCCTCTGCTGTTTCTGGCCCTTGAGCGCATTCTGCTTGCCCGGGACCAGCGGGACGCTCCCGCATCGGAGGCCGTGGACCGGCACGCCGCGGTCATCATTGCCGGAACTGGACGGTTCGGCCGCAACGTGAACCGCCTTCTGCGCAGCGCGGGTCAGGAGGCCGTTCTTCTCGACGCCGACATGAAGGCTGTGGAAGCCATGCGGCAGCGCGGCCATTCCGTGTTCCTGGGCGACCCCACGCGCCCCGAGGTTCTGGCGGCGGCGGGCGTGGCCGATGCGCAGGTGCTCGTCGTGGCACTCGACGACCCCGAAGCGGCGACACGGCTCGTCCGGATGGCGCGACGGCGACAGCCGCATCTCCATATCATTGCGCGCGCCCAGAACAGCCATCACGCTCATGCCTTGGTGCGAGCCGGTGCCGATGAGGTGCTCCGGGAGGTCTTCGACTCGGCGCTCCGCGCCGGTCGGTATGTGCTGGAGGCACTCGGCCTTGGGGCGCAGCAAGCTGCAGAGGTCGAGCATGCCTTTGCCCGCCACGACCGCACGGCCATCCAGGAGCTGGCCGATCTCTGGCAGCCAGACCTGCCGCCTGAAGAGAACCACGCCTACGCCACGCGGGCTCGGGAGCTCGATGAAGAGTTGGAGGCAGCTGTCACCGAGCGGCTGTCACCTGAGGGCCAGACCTCGTCCGAGATGGCAAAGCCAGAGCCCCACTCGGCAAGCCAAGCCCCCTGAGAAGGCCCGTGATCCTCATTCCTGCGGTGATCGGGGTGGGTCTGCTGGCCTCTGGTCATGCCGACCAGCTGGAACGCCGCTCCCTTGTCTGCGGGCACTAGCGCCCCCGTCTCTCGGATGCGAGCGCCTGCTGGCCGCAGTTGGACTCCGTCTGTGGGGCACCGTCCCGCGAGGTTCCGCGTCATGGATGCTGCCCGGCGCCTTTTTGGCCGGGCAGGGTTCCGCCAGGGATCCTCCTTGCCACGCAGCCCCTACCCCTCGCGCGCCCTGCGGGCCATCTCGTTGAGGGTTGTCACGGCCTCATCGAAGCGGTGCTCGGCCTCGGCGTTGCGCTGGAAGGCCACGCGCTCCACGAGGATCTCGCGCGGGGTGGGAACCTGGGCGAAGAGGGCCATGACCTCGTCCATGAAGGCGGCGAGCGGCAGGTAGGCCGCCCGGTTTGACTGGCCCGGCGTAAGCTCGGTCTGCACGGCGGGCGGCACCAACTCAATCACCTCGATCCTGCCCTTCAACGCCTCGCGCAATGCGACCGTGTAGCTATGGATCGCCGCCTTGGAGGCCGAATAGGTCGGCGCCGCGACCAAGGGCACGAACGCAAGACCTGAGGAGACGGTGACGATCGCCGCGTCGGGCTGCTGGGAGAGATGCTCCACAAGGGCATCGGTCATGCGGATGGGCCCGAGCAGGTTGGCGGCGACCGTCTCCTCGGCGTCGGACAGGTCCCGCGCCCGGTCGAGCGTCTCGTAGCGCATGATGCCGGCGTTATTGACGAGGACGTTGAGCGCGGGGTGCTCGGACGTGACCCGCGCCGCGAAGGCCACGATGGCTGCGGGATCGGTGACGTCGAGCGTGGTGGCGTGGATGTTCGGCCGGCCGTCCGCTGTCTTGTCGAGCGCCTCGCGGCGGCGGCCGGTAATGATCACGGTGTTGCCCTGATCATGGAAGCGGCGGGCAAGCTCCCGTCCGATACCCGACCCGCCGCCGGTGATGAGAATGGTGTTGCCAGTCATGCGCATGGCCGTTCCTTTCTGGTTGATCGGCCCAGGAAATGCAGTACCCGCTTTCCATGATGAAGTAGGCACCCAAAATATTCATACCCACCAAAAGGAGAGTGCCAGATGCGCAGGGCTCTGGAGGATCCCCGGATCGAGGCGCGGCGGCGCGACCCGATCCCCGACGAGGTGGACCCCGCGATCGAGGCGCTGGTCCACGACATCATCGGCAAGGTGGCCGACCGCTGGACCATGCTCCTGCTCGAGGCACTGGAAGAGCACGGCACGATGCGCTTCACCCAGCTCGGCCGCGCGGTGGGGCGCATCAGCCAGAAGATGCTGACCCAGACCCTGCGTCAGATGGAGGAGGACGGCCTCGTGCGCCGCACGGTCCACCCGGTGATCCCGCCTCATGTGGACTACGCCCTCACGCCCCTGGGCCAGAGCCTGAGCGCCGCCTTCTGCGGCGTGTGGATCTGGGTGGAGGCGCACCACGCCGAGATCCTCCGCGCCCGCGAGGCGTTCGCGGCGCGGGCCAGCGCTGCCGGCGCCAAGAGCGTGCTGGGGGCCTGAGAGGCGGACCGCTCCGTCACAGGGTCCGCTGAGCCGCCCAAACGCTCGCGCAGAGTCTGTGCGTACGCCCGCTGCTCGACCAACAAACAGGGTCTGGCCGCTCCGCACATCACGCGCAGGCGCGAGGGTGGCCTGGAAGGGGGCCGGCTAACGGCACCGGGTGATCTGGTTCGCTTATCCGGCGGCGACATCGGCGATGTCCTGGCTGAGCCACCGTTCAGCGAACGCGTCCATCGGCATGGGTTTGTCCAGATAATAGCCTTGGGCCAGGTCGCAGCCCAGGCGTCGCACAAGGGCCAGATCCTCCGCGGATTCCACGCCTTCGCAAACGACCTTCAGATAGAGCCCGTGCGCGAGTTCGATCAGGCTTCTCATCATCGCGGTGGCCTGCGGCGAGGAGGCGATCTGGGCCGCGAAGGACCGGTCGATCTTGAGCACGTGGAAGTTCATCTGCCGCAGGTAGCCGATCGAGGAGTACCCGGTGCCAAAGTCGTCGAGCGCCGTCGAGAAGCCGGCGTCCCGCAACTCCCGCAGGCGATCGGCGGCCAGATGGGAGTCATCGACCACCACGGTTTCGGTCAGTTCGATCTCGATGCGCGAGGGATCGATACGGCGTTTCTGCAACTCGCCCACGAAGCTCGACACGAAGTCCGGCGCCCTGAGCTGAAGCGGCGAGACGTTGATGGCCACCCGCAGGTCGGGATGGGCCTCAAGATCGTCGCAGATAAGGCCGAAGAGATGCCGCCCCAGCTCGACGATGAGGCCGGCCTGCTCGGCTACGGCGATGAAGCGATCGGGGGGCAGGACCCCCAGGGTCGGCGAGGTCCAGCGCGCCAGGGCCTCGGCGCGCGCGAGCCGACCGTCTCGACCAACAATGGGCTGGTAGACGATGCTGATCTCACCGCCGCGCAGCAGCGCCTGGCGTAGGCCCTGCTCGATCGTCCGGGCGTCCTGAGTGGCCTGGGCGATGACCGCACTGAACGCCACGAGGCCGCGTTCGGGGTTACGTTTGGCTTCGTACATGGCAAGATCGGCTTGCCGCACCAGATCCTCGCCCGGCATGTCGTCCTCGAACTGCACGGCATAGCCCTGGGCCATACGCAGGCGCATGCTGTGGCCCAGAACGCTCACGGGGATGGATAGAACCTCTTCGATCCGCTGTGCCAACGCTTCCGTTCGGGGCTGCGCGTCGGTGCCGGTCAACACGAAGACGAACTCGTCCCCGGCGATACGGGCGAGAACGGTGCCCGGAGCTGTCAGACGGGAAAGGCGCTCGGCCACGATGACGATCACCGCGTCGCCGGCGGCATGGCCGATGCTGTCGTTGATCCGCTTGAACCCGTTCACATCCAGAAACAGGATGGCCCGTTCTCCCGCCTTGCAGGACCGCGCCAGCACTTCGTTGAAGGCCGCGCGGTTGGGCAGACCCGTCATGGCGTCGGTGCGGGCCGCACGCGAGGCCTGAAGCTCGGCAGCGACCAGTTCCTGGGCGTTGCGCCGGACCATCGTCATCCCAAGTCCGGACAGGCCCGTTACGATCAGGATGGCCAGGAGCCCCGGCCCGATCATCTGTCGCAGGAGCTTCTCATCGAGCCCGGGCTCGTCCCAGGCCACATAGCCGACAGGTGACCCATCCGGGCCGGGCAGCGGCGTCGAAAGAGCGGCCTGGGGCGGCGCATCGACGAGGCGGGGGTTCTGCACATCGAAGGCCTCCGTGAGGTGCGCGAGGACATCGCCATCGATCCTCAGGCCCAGCAGGAGGTTGGCTTGGCCCCCGGGTGGAGGCGGGGCGATGCCGACCGGATCATCCACGAGCGCCTCGATGCGCGACACCGAGACGGCGTATAGGTCCTGTCCCAGGCGCAGGACGTAGCTGTGCCCCCCATAGCTGTTGACCGGCACGCCGGCCAAGGCGCGCTCGGCCGCCTCCAGGTCCCCGCGAGGCAGGAGGCCCGCTTGTGCGCCTTCACCCCCTCCGGCGATCCAGCCCAGGTCCGTCGCAAGCGGCCCGCCCCAGATCACGGCCAACTGGAACGCTTCCCCGGTCACGGCCGATTGACCGACGTTATCCGACAGCCACTGGGCATCCTGCCGGGTCACGGCGTTTGCAGCCTCGTCCCACTTGGCGTAATCGAGATCCATGGCCGCGATGGATTCGAGCTGGTCCCTGATCCCATGATCCACCTGCCGCAGGGCCGACTGGCCCGCTTCCCGGTCGATGGTCCGAGTGGTCCAAACCGAGAAGAGGCCCAGGACCACGACGAACACCAGGATCATCCCGGTCATGACAGCGGCGATGCGGCTGGGAAGACGGTGCAAGACGGACTCCGCAAAGGGACGAGCCAGGGGGCGGGAGCGCCCACCTCATGGCTAGCGGGACGGCAGTTTACGGGAGGTGACCGTCCAATAGCTTGGTCCCTGCGGAAATGCAGCGAATTCGACATGGACTGGAACGAGCTATGCAAGTCACGATCGCATTTCGCCGACGAGCCCTGCCCAGACTGGTGAGGGCGGTGGCGACTGTGGGGTGTCCTGTTTCGACGTCTTGCATGCGCAAGGTCAGCGGTCGTGAAGCATCTGCAGGTCGAACCGCCGCTCCGCCGCGAGGCCCGGAGCCGTGCACCACCCGGGATTCGGCCTCGCGGTTAGGGGGGGCCTGACATGTTGAAACTGCAAGCGGGCATGTGGGGGAGCCATGACTTTACAAGATGAGATGGCGGCCTTCTTCGACAGCTACGTCGATGCGTTCGCGCGCTGGGATGCCGATGCGGTCTGCGATCTTTGGGAGCCGGTCGGGCTCTTTCCCTCGCCTGGCGGAAACTTCGCCATGGACAGGCAGTCGTTTCGCGGTCATTGCGCGACCCTCATGGACTTCTACCGCCAACAAGGTGTTGTTCGCCCTCAGGGCGAGTTGCTCTCGACGGCCGAGCTCTTTCCGCAGGTGGCTGAGGCCCGCATGGCCTACCGCATGGAGGGCGAGAATGCCGAAACCGTCGCAGAGTGGGAACACGTCTACCTTCTGCGCCGCACCGACCGTTGGCGCGTGACCTTGACCATTGCTGACGGCGAGATGGCAGCATGGGCCGTACGCGGCGCTCGGTCCTAAGCCCTTTGCACTGCGGTGCATTGCCTTGGCACCGGCGGGGCAAGCCGCCGCAGGTGCGGGCCGAGGATAGGATCGAGGCCGCTGGACGCGCCTACGCTCCCGCCTGTCCTCTGCATAGCTCTGCCTTCACGGGGGATCGCTCGCCGGCGAGTGCCCTGCCCGGCCAGGAAGCGGGATCGACGCAGAGGCGACCAGCCTGCGGACCTCGTCTTTCGGGGTTGGGTGATGTTCCGTTGCATGATGACCGCAGACCATGCCGTGGAGATCGGACCCATGGCACTCAAGCGGAAGGACAACGTCGGCATCGTTGTCGAGGACCTCGGCGGGGGGCCGAGTCCTTTCGCGAGCTCGGCCTTGAGCTCAAAGGGTGGCCCATGATCGAGGGCGAGTAGGCCGGACGTGTCACGGAATTAGGCAACCAGCGCGTCGAGATCGCCAAGATGCTTACGTCGGACGGCCATGGCTGGATCGAGTTCTCCCGCTTCCTTGCGCCGTCTGTTGTCGCGGACCACCGCACCGCGCCGGTGAACGCTCTGGGCTACCTCCGTGTCTTGATCGCCGTGGACCACCTCGATGAGACGCTGGAACGGCTCCACCCTTGCGGCTCGCAACTCAGGGGCGAGGTAGTCCAGTGTCATAACACGTACCGGATGTGCTACATCCGCTGATCGGAAGGGCTTTTAGTCGGACTCGCCCAAGAACCCTAGAACAACAAGGAAACTGGCCAGGGATTACCTGTTTCATGCTCCAGTCCTGAACCTCATGGGCTCGCGACAAGCTGAGCCACCGCAGTTGTTCTTTCTGCGCCCATGACCTTGGCCCCGCCTCCTTCAGGGTCCTTCGCCGTTGAGGGTGGTGCAGAGCGTGCTTGTCCAGAGGCCCCAGGCTTCACCCCAGTGGGGAGAACCTAGCAACGAGCCATGAATAGATCACACGATCGCGGCCAGACGAATGTCGGAACCGACAATGTCCTCTGCCAGGACTCAGCCTGAGCGGCCGATGCCGAGATGCCGGTAGATGGCGTCGAGCGCGGCCATGTTGCCGACCGCATCCCGACCGCCGGTCAGGGGCGGCACGCCGGTGCGGACTGCTGCCACGAAGGCGTCGAGTTGGAAGTCATACGTCGTGCCTCCCGCCAAGGTGAACTCGGCGTCCGGCTGGCCTGCAAGGCTTTCCCTGATCGAATGACCCTTGTGGGGAAGGCAGGGATTGTCGACCTCGATCCACCCTTCGGTCCCTTCGATGCGGAGAAGTCCCCGGTATGGCGGGTCCATGAGATCCGTCAGCATCCGCGCTCGGACGCCTCCGAAGTCGAGCACCGCCTCGACGCGGCGATCGAGGCCGAGTTCGGTCAGTTCCGCCTTTGCTTCCACGATCTCCGGCTCGCTGCCAAAGACTGATCGCAGCCAGTGAAGCGGATAGCAGCCGAGATCCATCATGGCGCCCCCGCCGCGCGCCGGATCGAAGCGGATGTTCGCGGGGTCCCAGGCCACGCTCACGCAGAAGACCGCCTCGGCTCCCGTGATCCGTCCCAGCGCGCCATCCTCGATCCGTTGTGCGACATGTCTCTGGACCGGGTGATAGCTGTCGTGGAACGCTTCCATCAGCATGAGGCCGCACCGGTCGGCGACGGCGACCATGCCACGCGCCTCTTCGGCGTTCATGGCGAGCGGCTTCTCGCAGAGCACGTGCTTGCCCGCCTCAAGGGCCCGGATTCCCCATTCCGCGTGGTCGCTGGGCGGCAGGGCGATATAGACGGCGTCGATCCCGGGGTCGGCGATCAGGGCCTCGTAGCTCTCGTGGGAAACGGGCACATCGTGCTGGGCGGCGTAGGCCGCCGCGGCTCCGGGCCGCCGGGCGGCGACCGCGGCCAGCACGGCGTCCCCGCTCCGCCGGGCCGGCTGGACGATCGCGCGGGCAGCGATGTTCGCCGCCCCCATAAGGCCAATCCTCAGCATCGCTTTGCCCTTTCTAGTCGAAGAAGCCCTCATCCTCGGGCGATAACCGTGTACGCGCGGCCTCGATCACGAAGTCCACACCCAGGCCCGGCCGGTTCGGCACCTCGACAAAGCCGTCCCGGACCTCGGGGACGCCGGTTACGATCTCGTTCCACCAGAGGGGCTCTGCCATGGTGTGCTCGAACGCGATGAAGTTCATCGGCAACGTCGCGCAGATCTGCGCCAAGGCGGCAAGCCCGAGGGGGCCGTTCGCGGTGCCGTGCGGCGCTATCATGATCTGGTGAAGATCGGCATACTCCGCCACCCACTTCAGCTCGGCCAGCCCACCCACATCGGCAGGGTCCGGCCCTACGACATGCACCGCGTTGCCGCCGATCAGCTCCTTGAAGTTCTGGCGCAGGTAGATCTGTTCGCCGGTATGGATCGGGACCGGGGACATGCGGGTGAGTTCTCGCCAGCTCGCGGCGTCCACCCAGGGGGTGTAGTCGCCCGAAAGCAGGTCCTCGACCCAAAGAAGGTCGAAGGGCTCGAGCTTGCGGACGAGGCGCATCGCATCCGGCAGCAGCCAGCCCGGCCCGCAGTCGAGAGCGAGGCCGACGCGGTCGCCCGCCACCTCCTTCATCGCGGCCACGCAGGCCACGAGGTGGTCGAGCCCGCGTTCGGTTACCGGGCCCCGGTCGAGCGCCCCGTGGAACGGCCCCGCCCCGAGCTCGCCGTAGGTGAAGCCAGGAACCTCGCGCTTCATCGGGGAATGAAAGCCTATGGGCTGCTTGATGATCGTGAAGCCCTCCGGGCTGGCCATCATCTGCCGCATGTCCTCGGCGTAGTGCTCGGGCTCGTGCCCAGCGAGCGGAAAGCGCAGGGCCCCGTTGTAGACCCGCACCCGGTCGCGGACCTTGCCCCCCAGGAGCCTGTGGACAGGAAGCCCCGCCGCCTTGCCCGCGATATCCCAGAGCGCCGTTTCCACCGCGCTCACCGCCGCGCCCCAGGGCTTGAAGCCCCCGCGCTGGCGAATGCGCCGCATCGTCCGCTCGACGAGCGTCGGGTCCTCGCCCACCAGCGCCTCGCGCAAGGCGAGGACGTGGGGCTTGAGGTAGGGCTTCCAGTGCTCGGCCTGGGCATAGCCAGACAGGCCCTCGTCGGTAACGATGCGCACGACCGGGCTTCGGCCGATGATCGCGCAGCGAAGATCAACGATGCGCATGGCTCAGGCGTCCTTCAGCCGGGCGGATAACTGCGTGCCGGCCTCCAGCGCCGCGGCGCGGATCTCGGCCACCCGCGCCTCGCCCGCGCCAGCAAGGAAGGGCACGCTGAGCGCGGCCACGACCTGTCCCGATGCGTCGGTGACGGGCACGGCGATGGCATGGATGCTTGCCGAATGCTCCCCCCAGTCCCTCGCCCAACCTTCCGCCCGGATGCGTTCGAGATCCCGGTCCAGGTCGGCTGCCTTGACGCGCTTCCCGCCGGGCATGGTCCCCAGGTCGCCCGCCAGGCTTTTGCGCCGCTCGGCCTCGGGCAGATGTGCGAGGAGGACCTTGCCCGCCGCCCCGACATGCAGGGGCAGGCGCTGGCCCGACCGGACGTTCAGGGCGTATTCCCGCCGCCCCTGCGCAGCCGCGATCACCAGAAGCCCTTGCGCATCCACGACCGTAAGCTTGATCCCTTCGCCCAGGACCTCGGCCAACCGGTTCAGGACGGGCTGAGCCACGTCAGGCAGGTCTATCCTGCCTGCTCCGGACGCTGCGTGGGAAGCCAGGCTCAGGAGGCGTGCGCCCAGCACGTAGGTCCCCGCCCCGTCGCGGCGCACCATGTCATGTCGTTCGAGCGTGTTCAGGATACGATAGACCGAGGAGCGGGGCTGGCGCAGCGTAGCCGTGAGATCGGTGATCGAGGCACCGTCCACGCGACGCTCCAGCTCGGTCAGGATGTCCATCATGCGATCGATGACCGGCACGCTGTGCTTCTCAGTCGCAGGCCTGAACACCAAGGTCATCTCCACCGCAACGTTCCGTCCTTCTGACCGCGTGATTGACTTCGTGCAAGTCTGGACCCTACCATCGAGTTCTGAACTACATAAGTCCACATTTGAATTCGTTGGGCGGGACGAGGACAAGCTTGCTGCAAGCGCCTTCGGGCGTGGGGCAGGGCTTGGCACCGTTCCGCCGGGAAGGCGGCCTTGGCCCGGATCACCTATCTGACCACCATCGACCTCGGCCCCGGCGAAGCGGCCGGGCTGCCGGCGGCCCTTGCGGAACTGGGCGTCGCACGCCCCCTCGTCGTCACCGATCGGGGCATCGCCGCTGCGGGCCTCGTCGAACGGGTGGCTGGGCCTTTGGGTGATGTCCCCGTCTTCCTCGACGTGCCGACCAACCCGACCGAGGCCGCGGCCCTGGCAGCGCTCGATCTCTACCGAGGGGAGGGCTGCGACGGCATCGTGGCGCTGGGGGGCGGCTCGCCCATCGACTTGGCCAAGGCCGTGGCCCTGCTGGCCACCCATGACGGGCCGCTGGTGCGCTATGCCGCCATCGAGGGCGGCGTTGGGCTGATCGGGCCAGTTGCGCCCGTCGTGGCCGTCCCCACAACGGCCGGCACGGGGGCCGAGGTCGGGCGCGCCGCTCTCATCACCCTCGAGGACGGGCGCAAGCTCGGGCTGATCAGCCCCCACCTGATCCCGCGCCGCGCCATTGTGGACCCCGAGCTGACCCTTGGCCTGCCACCGGGCCTGACGGCGGCCACCGGACTCGACGCCCTGTCGCACTGCATCGAGACATTCCTGTCGCCGCGCGACAACCCTGTGGCGGATGCCATCGCCCTGGACGGCGCGCGGCGGATTTGGGCCGCCCTGCCCCGCGCCGTCGAGGCTCCAGGCGACCTGGCCGCCCGGACCGAGATGGCGACCGGCGCCGTCATGGGCGGCCTCGCCTTCCAGAAGGGGCTCGGGGCGGTCCACTCCCTGAGCCACGCCCTGGGTAGCCTGAAGGAGCTCGCCTTGCATCATGGCACCCTGAACGCGCTGCTGATGCCGGCCGTGCTCCGTTTCAACGCCCCGGCAATCGCAGAGCGCCTGCCGCGCATCACCGCGGCGATGGGGGTCGCGGGGGATCTTTCCGATGCCCTCGACGCACTCAATCGTCGGCTGAACCTGCCGCGCGGCTTGAGGGAGCTTGGCGTGACCGAAGCGCATTTCGCGACCGTCATCCTCCGCGCCCTGGCCGATCACAGCCATGCCACCAATCCGCGCCCGGCCTCGGCCGAGGATTACCGCGCCCTCCTTGCCGGAGCGCTATGAGGAAGTTTCCGCTATGAAGATCATCCGTCAGAAGGTGTTCGTCGCCAATGTGAGCCGCACCAACTTTGTCTTCGTCAAGCTCACCACCGACGAGGGCATCGAAGGCGTGGGAGAGGCCACGCTGGAATGGAAGACCCTCACGGTGGTGGCCGCCCTGAACGACCTTGAGCGGAGCGTGATCGGTCTCGACCCCTTTGCCACCGACTTCGCCGTCGAACGGCTTCACCGCGACAGCTACTGGCGCACCGGAGCCCCGTTCCGAACCGCCCTGGGCGCCATCGAGGCCGCCATGCTCGACATCAAGGGCAAGGCGTTGGGGATGCCGGTCTATGAGCTGCTGGGCGGCAAGCAGCGCGACCGCGTGGAGTGCTATGCGAACCACTGGTTCTCGGGCGCGAACGAGCCGGAGGAATACGCGGCGAACGCCCGCAGCGCCGTGGCGATGGGCTACCGCGCGCTGAAATGGGACCCGTTCGAGGCAGCGGACCTGTCCATGAGCCCGGCGCAGCGGCGGCGCACGATCGACATCGTGGCAGCGGTCCGTGATGCCGTGGGACCTGATATCGACCTCATGCTCGATGTCCATGGGCGGCTTGATGTGCCCACCGCCATCGCCATGTGCCGCGCGCTGGAGCCCTACGGGCTGCGCTGGATCGAGGAGCCGACCCCGCCCGAGAGCATCGACGCCCTAGCCGAGGTGCGCCGCGCCTCGCCCGTGCCCATCGCCGCGGGCGAGCGCTTCTTCGAGCCCGCCCGCTTTGTCGAGGCGCTCGCCAAGAACGCCGTCGACGTGCTCCAGCCGGATGTGAGCCATGTGGGCGGCCTGGGGGAAACCAAGCGCATCGCGCACTTGGCCCATGCTCACCTCATTCCGGTCGCGCCCCACAACCCAGTCGGGCCGGTGATGAACGCAATGACGCTCCACACTGCGGTCGCCATTCCCAACATGTCGATCTTCGAGACCGTTTCGATCGATGTGCCTTGGCGGCGGGAACTGGTGCGCGAAACCCTCGTCTTCGAGGATGGCGCCCTTCTCGCCCCGACCGCGCCGGGGCTTGGCGTCGAACTCGTGGAGGACGCCTTCGAGCGCTTCCCTTATGTGGCCACTGACGTGCCGCTCTTCGACGGCACCATCAACCTCCACGGCGTCGCCTCTGGCGCCCAGACGATGGGTCCAAAGGACTAGGCACAGGACCGCAATAGACACAACGATCGCTGGAGTGCCTTCACCGCCAGGAGCACATCCATGACCCCCACCATCACCGCCTTTGCCCAATCTCCCGATCGCGGCCGGGGTCTCGCCCGCGACATGCGCGTCCGCTGGGCGCTCGAGGAGGTAGGACAGCCCTACGAGGTTCGCCTCGTTACGTTCGCCGAGATGAAGGAGGCTGCGCACCGCGCGCGGCATCCCTTCGGGCAGATCCCGACTTATGAGGAGGGCGGCCTCGTTCTCTTCGAGTCCGGCGCCATCGTGCTGCATATCGCGGAGCGCCACGTTGGCCTGCTGCCTGAGGAGGCAAACGCCCGGGCGCGCGCGATCGCCTGGATGTTTGCCGCACTCGGCACGGTGGAGCCGCCGATCCTGGAGTTGCAAAACGCCACCCTGCTGGAGCGCGACAAGCCTTGGTCGGACGAGCGCCTGCCCATCGTCAAGGATCGCATCCGTGTCCGGCTGGGCGAGTTGTCCGATCACTTGGGCCAAGACGATTGGCTCGGGGACGGGTTCAGCGCGGCCGACCTCATGATGGTGCATGCATTGCGAAGGCTGGAGGGATCGGGACTGCTCGACGAGCATCCAAGCCTGTTCGCGTATGTCGCACGCGGCCAAGCGCGGCCTGCCTACCAGCGGGCATTCGATGCCCAACTGGCGGTGTTCACGGGCAGGGCACCGATCAGGGGATGACCTCTGCTCCGGGCTCCTGAGCGTCGTCGCTGCCCAAGGCACGGCCCAGTCTTCGGCGCTTCCGCGGATGCTGTCACATGCCGCCGATGCACGGTTGACTCGAAGGGTGCACCGACTGCACAGTGCCGTAATGAACACACGATGTTCACCTTTGAACTTGTCGAGGAGGGCAGGTTCAACGGAAGCCCGGTGGGGAGCAGGCCCAAGACCTGCCCCGCATCACGGACGCCGGAATCCGGCATTCCAAAGGGAGGAGGACTGACATGACCCAGATTCAACGCTTCGCGAGCCGACTGGCCTTCGGCGCCTCGGCGCTCGCATTCATCACTACGACCGCCTCGGCAGGGGAGATCACGTGGTGGACCCCCAACTTCAACGAGGCCCGCGCGCGCGAACTCCTGACACGGTTTCAGACGGAGCACCCGGACGTCACGGTGAACCTTGAGATCACCACCACGAACGGCCTGCCCGAGCGCATCCTGACCACGCTTCAATCGGGCGCCGCGCCCGACCTCATCGACGTGCAGCATCCCTGGGTGAACAACTACGCCCAGAACGGGCTGGTGATCCCGCTCGACGACGTGCTCGAGGCCCGAGAGGACTACAACGAGGCCGCGCTAGACTACGTGACCTGGGACGACCAGCTTTGGGGCATCCCCTACCGGATCGAAGCGATCGCCGTGCTTTATAACCGGGGCCACTTCGCGGCGGCCGGGCTCGACCCCGACAGCCCGCCCAAGACCTGGGACGAGCTCCTGACCACGGCCCGGACCCTCACCGAGGCCGGTCATTCGGGGTTCGCGATCACCGGCGGCGGTGAGGTCGGGAACACCATCTTCCGGTCCCTCCCGTTTGTCTGGATGAACGGTGGCGACCTCCTCTCGGAGGACGGCACGACCGCCGTCATCAACTCGCCCGAGGCCGTCGAGGCCGTGAAGTTCTGGACGGACATGTATGTGGAGCACGGCGTCTCGCCCACCTCCACGCTCGAGAATGACGGCACGGCGAACCGGCGGCTCTTCATCGCCGACCAGGTCTCCATGTACCAGTCGGGCCAGTTCGACATCGCCTCGATCCAGACCGAGAACCCCAACATCGACATCGGCGCGATGATGACGCCGCATCCCGAGGGTGGCGAGCCGGCGGCGATCCTCGGTGGCTGGAGCTGGGTCGTGCCCACTACGGCCGAGAACCCCGAGGATGCCAAGACCCTGATCCGATGGCTCGCGCAGCCCGAGAACATGGGCTTCTTCACCGATACCTTTCCGGCCCGGACCTCTGCGATGGAACTGCCGCGCTTCGACGACCCGATGCTGCAGGTCTTTGGCGAGATGCTGCCCTACGGCCGCCCACTGCCCACGCATCCCCAATATGCGCAGATGGCCCAGGCCTACTTCGACGGCATCCAGCGGATCCTGATAGGCGAGCAGACCGCTCAGGAGGCGATGGACCTCGCCGCCGAGGACATCCAGGCGCTCCTCGACCAGTAACAGCCTCCGCAAGCTTCACCGGGATCACCGTCCCGGTGGCCGCCTCGACCTGCACCCGGAGCCTTCGCCCATGCGACGCCTGCCCACGGGCCTTCTCTTTGCCCTGCCCGCCCTGATCGTCCTCCTGGCGCTGATTGCCTATCCCGTCGTCTACACAGGCATCCTCAGCGTGACCGACGGCTCCGGCGCCTTCACGGGAACCGAGAACTTCCGCGATGTCCTGTCCGCCAGGATGACGCCTCGGGCCTTCACCAACACGCTCTGGTGGGTCGGGGGCTCCATCATCTTCCAGGTGATCCTTGGCACGGCGGCGGCGATCCTGCTCAACCAGGAGTTCCCCGGGCGGGGCATCGTGCGCGCCATTGCCGTGATCCCCTGGGTCGTGCCCGGCATCGTCGCCGCGACGACCTGGGCTTGGATGTTCCACACCGAGTTCGGGATCATCAACTACATGCTGACCGGGCCGGGCCTCATGGACGAACCGGTGGGCTGGCTGACCAACCCCGACACCGTGATGCCAGCGATGATCGCCATCAACGTCTGGAAGCTCTTCCCCTTTGTCGCGATCATGGTGCTGGCCGGACTCCAGTCGATTCCCAAGGACCTCTACGAGGCCGCGCGCGTGGACGGCGCGAGCTTCTGGGAGGAAACCCGGTACATCACCCTGCCACAGGTTCGCCCGGTGCTGATCGCGGTGACGCTGCTCCTCGTGATCTGGGCGCTCAACCATGTCACCACCATCTACGCGATCACCAAGGGCGGGCCAGCGAACCTCACGCTCATCACCCCGATCCAGATCTTCCGGTTGGGCTTCGAGTCCTTCCAGTTCAACCAGGCGGCCGCATTGTCGGTGATCTTCTTCGTGATCGCGATGGTGATCGTGGCCCTTTACATCCGCTTCCTGGCATCAAGCGGGGAGGTCGCGCGATGAGGGCGCCCCTCAGCAGCCGCATCGTGGTCTACGGCTTTTCGGCGCTTCTTGCTGCGGTCTGCCTGTTTCCGTTCCTTTGGATGATCGTCTCATCGCTCAAGGAACTGCGCGAGCTTTATACGATCCCGCCAAGCTGGATCCCCCAGAATCCGACGCTGTCGAACTACGCGACCGTTCTCTTTTCGAGCAACATCCCGCGCTACTTCCTGAACTCGGTGGTGATCTCGCTCGGCTCGACGGCGCTGTCGCTCGCGCTCGCCATCTTCGCCTCCTACGGCTTCGCCCGCTTCCGCTTCCGCGGCAAGGCGGCGGCGCAGTCCTTCGTGCTGGTGGGGCAGCTTCTGCCTACCGCGGCGATCATCGTGCCGCTTTTCGTGACGCTGCGCTGGCTCGACCTCGTGAACACCTATCTCGGGCTGATCCTGGTCTACATGATCATCACCCTGCCGCTCTCGGTGTGGATGCTCACCAGCTACTTCAAGGCCATCCCGGTGGAGCTCGAGGAAGCGGCAATCATCGACGGCGCATCGCGGATGGGCGTGCTCTTCCGCATCACCCTGCCGCTTTCTCTGCCCGGATTGGTGGCCGTCACGGTCTATGCCTTCGTGACCACCTGGAACGAGTTCATCTTTGCGCTGTGCTTCGCCACCGACAGTTCGGTCAAGACGCTGCCCATCGGGCTCGCCGAGTTCACGACCGAGTTCAACACCGACTGGGGCGCCGTCATGGCCGCCTCGATGATCATGACGCTGCCCGTGGCGCTTCTGTTCCTGTCGATGCAACGGCTCTTCATCGGCGGCCTCATGGCCGGCGCGACAAAGGGCTAGGGAGACGCGCATGACACGTCCCGACCTGAACGGCATCCCCGTCCTTGGCCTCGGCACCTTCGGCCGGACCGGCCCCGAGGGGCTGGCGGCGATCCTTGAAGCGCTCGAGGCGGGCTACCGCCACATCGACACGGCCCAAAGCTATGGGACCGAAGCCAATGTGGGCGAGGCGATCCGCCGTTCGGGCCTGCCGCGCGACGAGGTCTTCGTGACGACAAAGATAGCGGACACGCATCTCGACTCCCCTCGTGCCCTCGAAAGCGTCGCGCGCAGCCTCGAGACCATGGGGCTCGACCGGATCGACCTCCTGCTGATCCACTGGCCGTCGCAGAACGACCAGGTTCCCTTCGAGAATTACATGACCGCGCTGGCCGAGGCGCAGGACAGGGGCTGGGCCCGGCTGATCGGCGTGTCGAACTTCACGATCCGGCACCTCGATCGGGCCGAGGCGCTCCTTGGCCCCGGCCGGCTGGCCACCAACCAGGTGGAAATCCACCCTTATCTCCAGACCCCGCGGCTGGCCGCCTTCGCCAAGGCCAAGGGACTGCCGCTCACCGCATACCAGCCGCTCGCCAAGGGCGAGGTGGCCCGGGACCCGACGCTGTCCCGGATCGGCAAGGCACACGACGTCTCCGCTGCAGCGGTAGCCCTGGCCTTTCTCATGGCACAGGGCCACATCGTCATCCCCGCTTCTTCGGACCCCGCACGCCTGCGCGGCAACCTTGAGGCCCTGACGGTGAGCCTATCCGAGGACGAACTGGCCCAGATCCGCGCGCTGGATCGCGGCCAACGCCTCATCAATCCCGACAAGGCCCCGGACTGGGACGACCGCTAGGAGGGCGCTCATGGGAACCGTCACCATCGATCAGGTCCGCAAGGCCTATGGCACCCTGGAGGTGCTGCATGGTGTGAACGTGAACATCGCGGACGGCGAGTTCGTCGTTCTCGTCGGCCCTTCGGGCTGCGGCAAGTCCACGCTCCTGCGGATGATCGCGGGGCTGGAGGAGATCACCTCGGGCACGATCTCGGTCGGGGGCCGGGTGGTCAACGACCTCCGCCCCAAGGAGCGGGACATCGCCATGGTGTTCCAGTCCTACGCCCTCTACCCGCACATGACCGTGGCCGAGAACATGGGATTCTCGCTCAAGCTCGCCCGCGCCGACAAGGCCGAGCGGCAGCGACGGGTGGCCGAGGCGGCGCGCATCCTCGGCCTCGAGTCCCTTCTCGACCGCAGGCCCGGACAGCTCTCGGGCGGGCAGCGGCAGCGGGTCGCCATGGGCCGCTCGATCGTGCGTGATCCTGCGGTGTTCCTGTTCGATGAGCCGCTTTCGAACCTCGATGCCAAGCTGCGGGTGCAGATGCGGTCAGAGATCAAGGCCTTGCACCAGCGGCTCGGGACCACCACGGTCTACGTCACGCACGACCAGATCGAGGCCATGACCATGGCCGACCGCATCGTGGTGATGCATGGCGGGCGAGTGGAGCAGATCGGCACTCCGCTCGACCTCTACGACCGACCGGCCAACATCTTCGTCGCCACCTTCATCGGCTCGCCAGCCATGAACATCCTTGAAGGGCGCATCTCTGGCGGACGCTTCATCGCGGCGGACGGCTCCGAGGTGGACTTGGGCGGGCGCGGCGCCACCGAGCGCGGCCACGTGCTGCTGGGCGTGCGGCCCGAGCATCTCGTGCCCGGCCCCGGAGGCCTTCCCGCTCAGATCATCACGGTGGAGCCGACCGGGTCCGAAACGCACGTCACAGCCCGGCTGGGCGGACAGGACGTCGTCGGCGCCTTCCGCGAACGCATCACGGGACGTCCTGGCGACGTGCTTTCGCTCCGCCCCCACCCGGCGGCTCTTCATCTTTTCGACGCCGACACCGGCGAGCGCCTGGAGGCCTGACCCCATGAGAGACCAAGCAAAGGTTATTCCAGAGATCGTCCGGCCCGACCGGGCGCTCTGCGACAGGCTCGCGGCGATCGGCACCGCGACGGCTTCAAGCGAGCTGAACCGGATCTTCGGACTCCGCAGCGTGCATATTGAGGGGCCCAGGCCGCTCGTTCCGGGCCGGTCGGTCGCTGGACCTGCGCTGACGCTCCAGTTCATGCCCAAGCGGGAGGATCTCTTCGAGGGCGGAGAGTACAACAACCCCGACCTCCAGCTCCACCGTCATGTCATGTACCCGGCCCAAGCTGGTGACATGATCGTCGTCGATGCGCGCGGCGACATGACGAGCGGCATCTTCGGCGAGATGATGCTCACCTTCTTCGCGGGCCGAGGCGGCCTGGGCGTCGTCATCGACGGTTGCATCCGGGACTCGGGTCCGGCGCGCGAGATCGACCTCGGGGTCTGGGTCAAGGGAACGACGCCCAACTATCATGCCCAGACCGCGATCGTGCCCTGGGCCGTCAACGTGCCCGTCGCCTGCGGGGGCACGCTCGTGATGCCGGGCGACATCGTGATCGCTGACGACGATGGGGCGGTCGTCGTCCCAGCCGCCCTCGCCGAGCGCCTCGCCGAGGTCGCGGGCGAGCACGCCGAATGGGAGGAGTTCTCGCGTCTGCGGCTAAGCCAGGGCGCCGACCTCGCCAAGTACTATCCACTTACCGACGAGGTGCAGGACGAATACCTCGCCTGGAAGGCAGGGCAGGCGGCGAAGTGACCGGCTCGCGCCACCCGTCGCTTGAGGGACGCGTCACTCTGGTGACGGGCGGCGCAACGGGCATCGGCGCCGCCCATGTCGAAGCCTTCTGCGCGCAAGGCGCTCGGGTTGTCTTCCTCGACATGGACGAAGCGTCTGGCAGGAGCTTGGCCACCGCGACGGGAGCGCTGTTCCTGGCCTGCGACCTTACCGATCTTGCAGCGCTGGACACAGCAATGGCGCGCGCGGCGGCCGAGCTCGGCTCGATCGAGATCCTCGTCAACAACGCTGCCGACGACGCGCGGCACGACCTTCTCGATGTGACGGCGGAGTCCTTTGAGCATGGCATCGCCGTGAACCTGCGCCATCTCGTCTTCGCCTCCAAGGCGGTCGTCCCAGGGATGCGGGCCAGGGGCCGCGGGGTCATCCTGAACACCGGGTCGATCAGCTGGCGCGGCGGCTTTGGTGGGATGCCGCTTTACATGACGGCGAAGGCCGGCATCGAAGGGTTGACCCGCGCCCTAGCGCGCGATCTCGGACCGGACCGCATACGGGTCAACTGCATCGTGCCGGGCTGGATCATGACCGAAAAGCAGTTGCGCGAGCGTGTGGACGAGGCCGGACGCCGTATGATCGCGGAGCGTCAGTTCCTGCCTGACCCGGTCCAGCCCCACGACGTCGCGGCTTTGGCGACCTGGCTCGCTTCGGACGACGCACGGGCCTGCACGGCTCAATGCTTCATTGTCGATGGTGGCTGGATCTAGGCACTGTCACGGATCCGACAGGAGCAGGGGCGTCATGGCGCCGCGATGCATGGGGGCAGGCGCCTTGGCGTCCCGCCCCATCCATCACAGGTCCGGTTCTCGCAGGGCGGAAGGGCACCCGGTCCGTCCACCTTGGCTTGGGCTGCGGCTCCGCAAGGTGTGATGGTCCCCCTGTGGACGCCGGCGAGTCTGGATTGAACAGCCGCGCGAAACGGACCCGCCAGCAGGTCTCGCCTCCCAGGAGGACCACCCCGCTGGGCCGGGGCGACAGGCTTCCCCGAGCCTTTCCTGACGACCAAGCATGGCGTTGGCCCATTCGGCAGCGGTGTGGTCGTTTCCCAAGGGCTGTTCAGGGGCAGAGGGACGGGCCGACTCAGGGGATGGGATCGAGCCCGTCGCGAAAGTCGTTGAGGTCGGCATCGACCGAGGAAGGCGCGTCGATCCACTCCTGCATGGGCTGACCGGTCACCGGGTCGCGCGACGGAATGGGCAACATCATGATCCGCTTGGCCGCGGCGCGGCGGCTGTCCTCGGTGATGTGCTCCTCCTGCATGTTGTCCCAGTCGCGCCCATCCGGGTAGCCGCCCACCATCATGATGTCGTCGCTGTGGCCCACCATCTGGTGCGACACGCCCGCAGGCATGACGATCACGTCCCCCGCTTCGATGCGGACGCGGGTACCGCCCCGTCCGAACAGTTCGACTTCCATCCAGCCTGACGCGCAGCCCAGGCATTCATGCGTCGTGGAGTGGAAGTGCGGGTAGGTGTAGATGCCCGGGTAGCGCCAGTTGTTGAGCCAGCCATTGGCGCGGAACCGGTCGCGCACCGCCGCCTCGCCCCCGCCCGGAATGCCGCCCCGGTGGACCAGCAGGGGAAAGCGGCTGTTGGGAAGCAGGCCCTTTGGCCGGGACGGATACTGCTCAGTCGATGGCATTGACACGGTGTTCCCTTCCTTTTCCTGTGTCGAGCATTGATGCCGTGGTACGGCGGTGCGGATTCAGAGGGGCCGCAGCCGGATATTTCGCCACCTGCATGCCGCGTCAGGCCCCCAGCGTGCGTCGCCCATCCTGGAATCGTTGTCATGGACCTCGAAGGCGATGTGGCCACGAGTCCCGAGCACGGCGAGGGTGCCTTCGGCATCGAACACCTCGGACGGCAGTCGGCCTGCGTCCAACTCGGCCACAAGCGTGCCGTTGATGACGGTGGTGATGGTCGGCAGGGCACCGCAGACCGTGATGCGGAATTCGTTCCAGTCGTCCCATTTCCACGCGGACAGGAAGGTTTCCCCACTGGCTGCCTGGGAGAGCAGCGCCCGTTTGGCGTTATCGATCGGCTCCAGGGTTGTCGCCGGGTCCTCGAGCCTGAGGGCGGAAGGCCGGCCAGCGAGATCATGGTCGACATCCAGCGTGAAGTTGATCGCGTGGAACCCGCCGATGCCGTTGCCGTACACGCCGCCTATGTTGCCCGACTTGCGATGGTCGAGAAGCACCTGATAGCCTTGGGAGCCGAGCGGGCTCGCCCGGAGCATGATGCCGGTGTCCGCGGGCCAGTCCGGCCGAGCATCGAAGAGGAGTTCGAAGTCGCCGAACGTCTCGTCGCTGATGAGATAGGCCCCCAGCCCGCAGCCGGGCGGGTCCTGTCGCCCGCAGATCGCACCATCCTCCACCGTCCAACGGCCGGTATGCCGCAGGATTCGTTCGGACGTCGCAGCGTCGAGCCGGGGCATCGGATCGCGCGGCCAACGGGCGGTCGTCACGCGCGGGGCCGGACGCCAGCCCTTCAGCGTCGCGTCGTCGAACAGGCTGATCATGTTGCCGGGCATTCGGTCCCTATCGGCTTTCAGTCAGAAGTCGGCTCGGAGGGAGGTGTCCTGTCCCGGCGTTCCACGCGAGGTCAGAGGTCTTTGGCCCATACAATGGCCTAGGCCACCGATATGGCCGTTCGACCCTCAGGACAGGGACAAGGCTTGGGGCTGGCCACCCGCCCTGAGGTTGTGCACGGCCTTGGTCTGGATGCAGTCGGGCGCCATCTCCATGATCTCGATCTGGCGGCCGTCGGGATCCTCGATCCACATGCCGCGGTTCCCATCCAAGCCGCGCTTGGAGTCGCGAGGACGCATGAGTTCCACCCCGACCTTCTTCAGCTCGGCCTCTGCCACGTCGATGTCCTCGACGGTCAGACACAGATGCATGAGGCCGGTCCGCTCGGGCGGGGGCACCGTCTCGCCGTCGCCACCTGGGAATAGTTCGAGATAGAGATCGTCGGTGATGCGGTGGTAGACGATCCAAGGCGCGCCCTTGTCGTTCAGCAGGCGGAGCATCTCCGGAAAGCCGATCTTGTTGTAGAACGCCACCGAGGCGTCGAGGTCGTTGACCCTGAGAGCCAGGTGACCAAGCGTCTTGAAGATTGCCATCGTTCCTATCCTTCCTAACTCGACCGCCAGGGGCCTGATGCCGAGGTCGGCGCGGCCGCAGGAGCATCGCGCCGAGGGTGTCACGAGAAGCCGCGCTGCCGGTGTGGGCGGTAAGGGGCTTCGAGCCGCGCGATCTCCTCCTCGGACAGGTCCAAGGCAGCGGCCGCAAAGGCATCCTCGACATGCCCGAGCTTCGAGGCGCCGACGATGGGCGCGGTGATCCCCGGCTTCCGGAGGAGCCAGGCCAAAGCCACCTGCGCCATAGCGACGCCACGGGCCGCAGCCACCTCGGCCACAACCTCGACGATCCCTTGATCGGCGTCCTCGTCCGCATCGTACATGGACTTGTTGTAGCGATCGGTCGTGGAACGGTCCGTCCTGGTCCCCCAGGGCCGGGTGAGCTTGCCGCCGCCCAGGGGCGACCAGGGCAGGACGCCGATCCCGTCCGCGCGGCAAAGCGGCAGCATCTCGCGCTCCTCCTCGCGGTAAACGAGGCTCACCTCGTCCTGCATGGACACGAACTCGGTCCAGCCATTGGCGCGGGCAGCCTCCTGGTACTTGCAGAACTGCCAGGCCCACATGGAAGACGCGCCGATGTAGCGCGCCTTGCCGGCCTTCACCACGTCGTGGAGCGCTTCCATCGTCTCTTCGTAGGGGGTGAAAGGGTCGTGTCGGTGGATCTGGTAAAGATCCACGTAGTCGGTCCCCAGCCGTCGGAGGCTTTCGTCGATCTCGTGCAGGATGGCGTGCCGGGACAGCCCCTGCCCATTCGGCCCCGGCCGCATCCGGCCAAAGACCTTGGTCGCGAGGACGATCTCGTGGCGGGGGGCCAGCTCCCACAGGCACTGGCCGGTGATCTCCTCCGACGTGCCCTCGGCATAGACGTTGGCCGTATCGAAGAAGTTGATCCCACCCTCCCAGGCCGCGCGGAACATGGGACGGGCCTCGTCGACGCCGAGAACCCAAGGCCGCTCGTCGGTCTTCTTGCCGAACGACATGGTGCCAAAGCAGATGCGGGAAACCTCAAGGCCGGAACGGCCCAGGCGAACGGTGTCCATGCAGGGCTCCTTTATGAAGAAGGTTCGGTCAGGGTCGAGCGTAGCGGACGAACGCGAAACGGCGGCCACCCGGGTGCCAGCAGGGGACGTTGATCGAGCCCTGTCCGCCGAAGATCGGCAGAAGCGTCCGAATGCTCCGGTCGCTCAGGTCCATCAGCCGCAGCTCCACGTCCTTGTCGCGCGGGTGCCCTTCGACGCCGTTCTCGTAAGCCACGTACAGGACGGTGTCGCCGGTAGGAGATGGGTGCGGGAACCAGTTGACCCGGTCGTCATCGGTCATCTGCTCCAGGCCGCTCCCATCCGGGTGGGCGCGCCAGAGCTGCATGGTGCCGCCCCGGGAGGAGTTGAACCAGATCCACTCGCCGTCCGGCGAATAATCAGGCCCGTCCGCATGGCCCTGCGCGTCGGTCAGCCGGGTTTCCTCCCCACCATCCACCGGGATCGTGACGATGCCGTAGCTCCCGTCGCGTTGCGCGCACATGGCGAGCGTCCGGCCGTCCGGCGACCAGCCGTGCCAGTAGGACGGGGTCTGCTCGGTCACCTGTCGGGGCTCTCCACCGCCAATCGGCAGCGTGTAGATGCAGCTGTCGCCCTCTGTCTGATCCGAGATAACCAGCATCGACCCATCCGGAGAGATGCCGTGGTCATTGTTGCACTTCGTCGCAAAGCCGGTGTCGATCTCGGACAGCTCCGGCGCGGCAAGATCGACGCGGAAAAGCCGCCCATCGCCGTTGACTACCAGGAACCGCCCATTGACCGACCAGTTGGGTGCTTCGATCAGGCGGTCAGTCTGGAGGAGCACCGTGCTCTCGCCGGTGTCGAGGTCGAAGATCTCGAGTGAGGATTTCATGCGGCATCCTTCATCGCGGCCAGGCCCAGGGCGCGCATGTGGTCGATGGAGCGGCTGGCGAAGCGGCGCCAATCGGCGGGGTTGTCGTGCTCGGCCACGATGTGGGTCGCCTGCGTCGCCTGCATCAGCGGGACCAGGGCAGTCCAGTCGATGATCCCGTCCCCGGTGGCGGTCCAGCCGTCCTCCTCGGGCGTCCCTAGGGGCGCGGTGTCCTTGAGCTGGATCGCGACGATCCGGTCAGCGTAGCGGCGCAACTCCTCGGCCGGGTCTGCCCCGCCCCGGACGATCCAGCCGCAGTCGATCTCAAACTTCACAGCGTCGTCCGCGCCGAAGATGTGGTCGATGGGACGCGAGCCATCGGAAAGCGGACGATACTCGAAGTCATGGTTGTGCCACGCCACGGTGAGCCCATGCCGTGCTGCCGCCTCGGCCCCGCGCGCGAGCCGTTCGCCGACGCTGCGCCAATAGTCGGGCGTGGGCTCCCGCTCCTCGGGGGTGACGTAGGGCGGGATCATTACGCTGGCCCCAAGAGTCAGGGCGATGTCGATGAAGCGCTGCGTGTCCTCCACCAGCCCCCTAAGCGGCATGTGGAAGCCGAGACAGCCGAGCCCCGCGTCATCCAGCGCCCGACGGAAAGCCGCCGGGTCCGCCTCGTAGGCGGGGAGCCAAGGCTCGATCGCGTCGTAGCCCATGGCCTTCAGCTCTGGGAGTTGCGCCTCGAGCGGCGGGAAGTTGCGGGACGAATAGAGCTGATAAGCGACCGGATAGCTCACTGGGCTGTCTCCGCCGGGTCGCCCTGGGGCTCCCTGTCCTTGTTGAACTCCAAAAGCTCGATCATCACGCCGAGGTCTGGCACGGTGTCGTAATAAGCATAGCGTCCGTGCGAGCCGTCGAACTCCCCCCGCTGGAGAAGCTTGTGGCCCTTGCCTTCGAGGTACTCGTGCCGCTTCGTCAGGTTGCGGGTGCGGAAGGCGATGTGGTGGCAGCCGGGGCCCTTGTCCTCCAGGAGGTCGCGCCAGGCGCTCTTCTCGGGGCCGGGTTCGAGAAACTCCACGTCGATGTTGCCAAAGGCGAACATGCGGATCTTGCAGCCCACACGGGCGGGCTGGCCGTGGTAGATCGCCTGCGCCTCGTCGGGCTCGGCGGCCTTGCCTTCGTTGGGCATGGGCTTGCCGGTCAGCTCGGCGAACCAGCGGGCGGATTTCTCTGCATCATGGGTGACGAAGCAGATCTGCATGACCGCATCTTCGTCCAGAAGCCGCGCGTCGGCCGGGGCGTCTTTGGGCGCCATAGTGGGTCTCCTCGATGTCGGTTGGATCGGACATGGCGGCCCCGGAAGCCGAACTCCGGGGCCGCCTGGGGCAGTCAGCCCAGGATCGTGTCGTAGTTCTCTTTCAGCTGCGCGATGGCGTCGTCAGCCGTCATCTCGGGGTCGCTCCAGTAGGTGAAGAAGACGTCCCACATGGACGACATCCAGTCCGCGTCGACCGTCGAGTGCGGGCTGGGCACCTGTCGTGCCGCGTCATCGAGCACCGCCAGCACATACTGCGAGCAGACATCCACCTCGCCCACCGCGTCGAGCCGGGTGGGCGTGGAGCCCTTGGCCGCCGCGAACTCCGCCTGCACGGCGGGGTCGAGGACGACGCGGGCGAAGTCGAGTTCGGCCGCATCCATCTCGGGGCTCTGCCCACCCAGGGCGCCCCAAGCATCGACGGTCACGACGACCGCTTCAGAGCCCGGGATCTCGACGCATCCGAAGTCCTCGCCCGGAACCTTGCCGGCGGCGAGCCATTCGCCCTTCATCCAGTCGCCGTGGATCTGCATGAGGGCTTCGCCGGTGATGACCGTGTTGGTGGTCTCGTTCCATGTGCGGTTCACCGAACCCTCGTCGGTGGCCTGCTGGAAGCGCCGCAGCCAGTCGAGCACCTCGCGCATCTCGGGGGCGTCGAGGGCGGCCGGGTCGGGCGTTTCGCCGTAGAGGGAGGTGAAGAACTCGGGGCCGCCAAGCGTGGCGGCGAGTGCATGGGCCAGGTAGCCCACTTGCCACTGCTCCCCGCCGATGGCGAGAGGGTTGTAGCCTGCCGCGGTGACCTTCTCGAAGTCGGCGAACATCTCCTCGAGCGAGGTCCAGGCCGCCGGATCGACGCCCGCCGCCTCGGCCACATCCATGTTGTAGTAGACCATCCCGTCGATATGCAGGGCGGTCGGGATCTTCATGATCTCCCCGTCCACGGTGATCGACTGGACCGCCGCTTGGGGCAGATGTTCGAGGTAGCCACCCTCCTCGTAGAAGTCGGTCAGCGGGCGGGCCAGATTCATGCCCGCCAGATCGCGATAGAAGCCAGGGCTGGATTCCAGGAACACGTTGGGCGGATTGCCCCCGGTCACGAGGTTGATGAGGCTCACGTTCGATCCCGTGTCGTGCGGGATGGCCACGTCGGTCCAGGTGTGGCCCATCTTCTCGAGGTTGCTTTTCAGGATGTTCAACGCGGCGACCTCGGGACCCGAGGACCAGTTGTGAAAGACGATGACATCCTCGGCGAGCGCTCCGGTCGAGGCGGTGCTGGCAAGGAGCGCGGCCCAGAGACCACTCTTGAAAGACTTAGGCATTGATTGGTTTCCTCCCGAGTTAACGTCTAGAGCCGCCCTCCCGTGGCGGCGTCGAACAGGTTTGCCTTGCCCGGTGGAAAGGCGACCCGGACCTTCTGGCCTCCGGCCAGTCGCGCGGCCTGGCCTGGTTCCACCCGAAGCGAGAGCAGGCCATCGTCGAAGCGCAGGTAGCCGGTCGCGTCGGACCCCGTGCGCTCGGTGTGCGCCACAGGCAGGTCGAAGACGGCCGCGGCACCATTCACCGGCGCGTCGGGCGGCCCGAAGTATTCCGGCCTGAGCCCCACGATGATCTCGGCTCCGTCCTGCGGCGCCCTGGCAAAGCCGTAGTCGGTCAGGACGATCTCCTGTCCGTTGCCGAACCGGCCGGTCACCAGCCCATCACGCTTGGCGATTCGGGCCTTTTTCAGGTTCATGGCCGGCGAGCCGATGAAGCCCGCGACAAAGAGGTTCGCGGGTCGTTCATAGATCTCGTCCGGGGTGCCGAACTGCTGGATCACGCCCCCGTTCATCACCGCGATCCTGGTGGCCATGGTCATGGCCTCGATCTGGTCATGGGTGACATAGACGACAGTCGGGTTCAGTTCCTCGTGGAGCCGCTTGATCTCGAGCCGCATCTCGGTTCGGAGCTTGGCGTCGAGATTGGACAGCGGCTCGTCGAACAGCAGGACTTCGGCGTGCTTGACCAGCGCCCGTCCGATCGCCACCCGCTGCCGCTGGCCGCCTGAAAGCTGCGCGGGCTTGCGGTCCAGCAGCGGCTCGATCTGCAGGAGCTTCGCGGCCCAGGCGACGCGGCGGTCCATCTCCGGGGCGGGCAGCCGGGCCGACGCCAGCCCGAAACGCAGGTTCCCCCGAACGGTCTTTGTCGGATAGAGCGCGTAGGACTGGAACACCATGGCGAGGCCCCGATCCTTGGGGTCGAGGTCGGTGACATCCCGGTCGCCGATCAGGATGCGCCCGTCCGTCACGTCCGTCAGGCCCGCCAGCATGTTGAGAAGCGTGGTCTTGCCGCAGCCCGACGGCCCCAGGAGAACGAGGAAATCCCCATGATCGATGGACAGGTCGAGGTTCTTGAGGATGCTTACGGCGCCGTAGGTCTTGTGGATGCGTTCGAAGCTTACGCGGGGCATAAGGTTATCCCTTGATCGCGCCGGCGGTGATGCCAGCGACAAAGAACTTGCCGACGAGGAAGTAGATGAGGAGCGGCGGGATCGCGGTCAGGAGCGCCGCCGCCATGTCCACGTTGTAGGAGGCCGTGCCCGTGGACACCGTGACCATGTTGGCGAGGTTCACGGTCATCGGCTGCGTGTTGAAGCCGCCGAAGGTCACGCCGATCAGGTAGTCGTTCCAGATCGAGGTGAGCTGCAGGATGACCACGACGATCAGGATGTTGCCCGACATGGGCAGGATGATCTCGCCGAAGATGCGCCAGAAGGACCCCGAGTCCATGATCGCCGCCGACATGATCTCCTGGGGGATATCCTTGTAGTAGTTGCGGAAGATCAGCACGAGAACCGGCATCGCCAACACCGCGTGGACGACCGCCACGCCCCAGATCGTGCCGTAGACCCCGATGGAGCGTGTCATCGCGATCAGCGGATACATGATGATCTGGAAGGGCACGAAGGCGCACATGAACATCAGGAACAGGAAGGTTCCCGCCCAGCGCACGTCCCACAAGGCCAGCGCATAGCCCGTCACGATGGACAGGGCGACAGACAGCATAAGCGAGGGGACCAAGATGAGGACCGAGTTCCAGAAACCGACCCGCAACCCGTTGCAGTTGATGCCCGAACAGGCCTCGAACCAGGCGAAACGCCACGCCTCCAGCGTCCAGGTCTGCGGCAAGGCGAAGATCTGGCCTTGCCGGATCTCGTCCATGGTCTTGAGCGAGGTCGTCAGCACGACATAAAGCGGCACGCAAAAGAAAAGCGCGCAGATCGTCAGGAAGACCAGAACGGCCACGGAGCGTCCGGTGATCCGCTTCTTGCGGCGGCGCACGATCGGACGTGAGTCGATGGTGGCGCCGATCGTGGCGGCCGAGGCGATGTCCGTCATGCGGCGTTCCTCCGGCGGGCCTGCCAGGCCGTGAGCAGGACGAGGGGCAGGAAGACCACGGCCGTCAAGACCAGCATCATCACCGCCGCCGCGGAGGCATAGCCCAGGTTCTGCTTCTGAGCTAAAGCATTGATGACGAAGTAGGCCGGCACCCAGGTGGACTGCCCCGGCCCTCCGTTGGTCATGGCGAGCACGATGTCGAAGGCCTTGATGACGCCGAGCGACAACAGGATCGCACAGGTCAGGAAGGTGAACTTCATCATCGGAATGATGATCTCGGTGTAAAGCCGCCAGAGACCCACGCCGTCGAGCCGCGCCGCGCTCCAGATCTCGCTATTGATCGACTTCAGCCCGGCGATCATCAGGGCCATGTAGAAGCCCGCGCTCTGCCAGACCGAGGCGAGAATGATCGCGTACATGGCCGTATCGCCCTGCGCGAGCCAGTTCAACGATACGCCCTCAAAGCCCCAGCGCTGCAGCGTCGCCTCCAGACCCATGTCCGGGTTCAGGATCCACCGCCATGCCACCCCGGTCACGATCAGCGACACGGCCAGCGGGTATAGGAAGACAGTGCGAAAGAAGCTTTCCCCCCGCTTCTCGCGGTCGATCATCGCCGCCAGGATGAAGCCGAATACGATGGCGAGCGCGCTGCCGATCCCAAGCGTGATCAGGTTCCAGAGCGCGATCGTCCAGCCATCGTCATTGAAGAGCCTAGCGTATTGCCGCGACCACTCGGTCCAGTCGATCCCGTAATCCGGCACTCGGCGGGATCGGGTCAGCGACAGGGTGATGGTCCAAAGGATCGATCCGATGAATGCGACCATCGTCACCGCCAAGGCGGGTGACAGCGCAAGCTGCGGAGCGACCCGCGTCCAGCGGATCGACATCGGTGACCTCCCTTCCGAGCTCCTCCTCGAGCTCGGGCGTGGCCCTTTTGGGCTGCTTGTGTTAACGTTAATACTGCCGTAGTTTCCAACCTGTCAACAGAGAATTCCGAATGCGGAACGGGGAGAAATGTCATGGACCTGCCACGGCTAGGCTTCGGCACTTATGGGCGGACCGGACCAGAGGGCAGAGACGCGATCCTGGCCGCCCTGGAGATCGGCTACCGACATCTCGACACCGCTCAGACCTACGACACCGAGCGCGAGGTGGGCGAGGCGGTCCGCCTGTCTGGCCTGCCACGAGACGAGGTCTTCGTCACCACCAAGGTTTCGGAGGGGAATCTCGGTGAGGGCCAAGTCATCCCGTCGCTCGAACGCAGCTTGGAAGCATCAGGGCTCGACCATGTCGACCTCGCCCTGATCCACTGGCCGGCCCGCAAAGGCGGACCGGCGCCCGAGGTCTACCTGCGCCAGCTGTCCGAAGCCAAGGCGCGCGGGCTTGCCCGGCAGATCGGCGTGTCGAACTTCACGATCGCCCTGATCGAGGAAGCCCGATCCATTCTTGGCGACGGCGTGATCCTCACAAACCAGGTCGAGCTCAACCCGTGGTTCCGCAACCGCAAGCTCGCGGACCACTGCATGTCCCGAGGCATCGTCGTGACCTGCTACGAACCGCTCGCGCGCGGAAAGGTCGGCGCAGACCCGGTCCTCCAAAGGATCGCCGCGCGGCACCGCGCCACCCCCGAGCAGGTCGCCCTCGCCTGGGAGCTGGCCCAAGGCTACGCCGTCATCCCGACGTCCCGAAACCCCGACCGCATTGCGCAGAACTTCGCGGCGCAGGACCTTGCCCTATCGTCCGACGAGCTGGCCGAGATCGACACTCTGGACCGTGGGATCCGATCCATCGACCCCGACTGGGGCCCCGTCTGGGACTGAGGCTTCGATGGCCAAGAGCGGCAGATCGCGTTACGTTTCCTGGACGTGCCAAGGGCGGGACGTTCAGGACGGCAATCCGTCCTCGCTGATGCCGCCGTCCAACGTCCAAGAGTCCGGAGGATCAACGGCATGGCGCGATTGAAGGACATCGCTGAGCAGACCGGCCTCTCGGTCAACACTGTTTCCCTGGCTCTGCGGGACAGCCCCCGCATTCCCCCGGACACGCGCGAAAAGATCCGCCTTGCCGCTGCCGCGCTCGACTACACGCCGAACTACTCGGCACGGGCCCTGGTCAGCCGCCAGACCAAGACGGTCGGTCTCTTGCTGACGGATATTACCAGCCCCCTTCTCACCCAGGTGGCGCGCTCGGTGGAGCAGGAGCTCAAAGATCTCGGCTATGTCACCTTGCTGGCAGCCTCGAACGGCGATCCGAAGGAGGAACTGCGAGCGCTCGCCACATTTCGGGCCCGGCAGGTCGACGGGATGCTGGTCTACCCTCACGATCACAGCCGTCTCGATCACCTGCGGCGCTTGCGTGTTGGTGGGACTCCGATGGTCCTCCTTGCCGGCAACTGTGAGGGCGACGTGGATGTCATCTGCCTGGACGAGCAGGCAGGAGCGCTGAGGGCCACGCGGCATCTGATCGAGGCCGGCCATCGTCGCATCGGACTTGTCGATGGCGCCTATCTGCGTGGCAACCCAGCCAAGACCGAAGGCTATAAGGAGGCGTTGCGCGCGGCCGGGATCGAGCCGTCACCCAAGCTGGTCATCGACCCCGAAGGCCATTCCGTCGGCCATGGCCACAGAGCTTTCGCCCGACTCATGGCCTTGGCTGAGCCGCCCACTGCGGTGCTGACGGCCAATGACCGACTGGCGCTAGGGGGCCTGCGCTGGTGCCAGGAGAAGGGCGTTGCTGTTCCGCATGACGTCGCCGTCTTCGGCTTCGACAACATCGAGTATGCCGAATACGCCTCCGTCCCCCTTTCCAGCGTGGACTACCCTTCTGACGACCTCGCCCGCAAAGCGGTGGCCCGCCTCATCACGCTGATCAGCGACCGGGACCAGTCGCTGCTTCCGGAACTGGTCCGCATCCAACCCGAGCTTATCCTGCGCGAGAGCACAAGGTCCCGACCATGAGCACGATCACCGTCCTTTTCACGAATGCCCGCACAGGCCCTTCTCTGAGGGCCGAACCTGAACCAAGGCCCAACGCCGACGCTACGCCAGGCGCGCACCGATGACGGACAGGTCAGTCCAGTCGCCCCGGACTGCCCTGGTGACCGGCGCCAATCGGGGGCTGGGACGAGCAACGGCCGCTGCGCTCGCGGCAGAAGGCGTGAAGGTGTGGCTCGGTGTCCGCGACAGGGGGGCCGGTGAAGACCCCGCACGGGAGATCGGTCGCGGGGCGCGCGTCGTCACACTGGACCTCGACCGCCCCGACACGCTGGCGCATCTTCCCGAGGCCACAGGGCCAGTGGACATCCTCGTCAACAATGCGGGCCTCGCCCATGTCACGCCGATGATCGAGGATCCGGAGGGGTTCGGCACACAGATGCGAGTGATGGTGCATTCCCCCTACGAGTTGATCCGGCTTTATGCACCCGGAATGGCCCAGCGTGGCTGGGGGCGCATCGTCAACGTGTCCTCCATGGCAGGGAGCTTCGGGGCTGGGCTTCCAGGCCCGAACGCTTACGGAGTCGCCAAGGCGTCACTCAATGCCCTCACCCTTGCGTTGTCGCGGCAACTGCCATCGTCGATCAAGATCAACGCGATGTGCCCGGGCTGGATGCGAACCCGCATGGGCCGTGACGACGCCGACGAGCCTGACCTTGCCGCGCGCTACATCCTTCACTTGGCGACCCTGCCGGAGAACGGACCCACGGGGGGCTTTTTCAAGGACGGCGAACCGCAACCCTGGTGAACCGGGACGTCACATGAAAGCCTGGCCCTCCTGCTGATCTGGGCCAGTATCTTCCACGTTCACGCACGCGCAGCTTGGGTCGTCGTCCTTGGACGCTCGGGTTCCGCTGACCCCTATCGGAGACATCATGAAGCAGATCGCCATCCCCCGCACCGACCTTTCGGTGTCCCCGGTCATCCTGGGCCTGATGCGGATCGGAAAAATGTCCGACGCCGAGATCCGTGGCCTTGTCGGAGCGGCGCTCGACGCCGGGGTCAACATGATCGACCACGCTGACATCTATGGCGGCACGCGCCATCACTGCGAAGCCCGCTTTGGCGACGCGATGCAGCTGTCCCAGGCCGACCGCGAGCGGATCGTCATCCAGACCAAGGCCGGCATTCGCGAAGGCTTCTTCGACTTCTCCGAGGAACATCTGCTGCGCTCCGTCGAGGAGTCGCTCAAGGCGCTGCGGACGGACTACATCGACGTGTTCCTGCTCCACCGTCCCGACGCGCTGGTGGAGCCCGAGGAGGTCGCTTTCGCCTTCGACAAGCTCCAGGCGTCGGGCAAGGTGCGCCAGTTCGGCGTGTCCAATCAGTCGCCCGGGCAGATCGAGTTGCTCAAGACTGCGGTGAAGCAGCCGCTGGTGGTGAACCAGGTCCAGCTCTCGATCACTCATGCGCCACTCGTTGCCGAGGGCATAGCGCTCAACATGGCCGGACTCGACCAGTCGATCGAACGCACGAGCGGCCTTCTGGACTGGTCGCGCAAGGAAGGGATGACCCTGCAGGCCTGGTCTCCGTTCCAGAAAGGCTTCTTCGACGGCGTCTTCGTCGGCGACCGCGAGAGCCATCCGGACCTGAACGATGCCTTGGACGAGATCGCGGCAACCCACCACGTCACGCCAACCGGGATTGCTGTAGCCTGGATCCTTCGCCACCCCGCGAACATGCAGGTGGTGCTAGGCACGACGAACCCCCAGCGCGTGCGGGACTGCGTTGCCGGCGCCGGGGTCGTGCTGTCCCGGCCCGAGTGGTACCGGCTCTTCCGCGCGGCCGGGCACATCCTGCCGTAACTTGTCACGCTGCATCGGAGCCACGCACCATGATCTTCCGTGCCGAGATCACCATCGTGATGCAGCAGGGGCGCGCCCTAGTCCCGCCCGCCTCAGATAAAGGCGTTGCCTTCGCTTCCGGCCTGGCAAACCGCGGACGGGCCAGAGGCGCTCGCACAGCCCCAGTGCCGTCGTGACACATTGGACGACCCCGAACCTTCCGATCTGGTCGAGGCAGATGAGGGCGCATTCGAGGATCACCAAGGCTTAGTGGATGGCGGCGCGCCGTTGATAGCGGATCGCTAGGCGGCGGAAGCGGCAGAGCCAGGCGGCTCGCCGCGACGATCAGGACGCAGCGCCGGCGGGGTGGTGCCAGCCCAGGAGACGCCCGGCCTTGCTACTGTCGAAGAGGCTCTCGCACCCTTCGAGTGGACGGGAAAGCGGCACCTCCGGATAGAACCGGGCCACGGCCTCGGCCGTGGGCACCTCTAGCGTGGTGTCGGGGGCCACCACCTGAAAGACCTCGTGGCCGCCGAACTCCGTCTCCAGCGCCAGGACGCAGGCGCGCGCGGCCTCGGTGTCGAGCGTGTAGGCCCAGAGCTCCCGGCGGCCGTCCGCAGCCTCTAGCGTGAACCGGCGAACGGCCGTGGCCCGGTCGGGCACCACCCAGTGCATCCGGAGGCTCGCCACCTGGAGGCCCGGAACGCGCTGGGCCAGCGCCTGCCCCTGCAGCTCGCAGATCCACTTGGAGAGCGCATAAGGGTCGTCCCCCCGGAACGGGTGTGTCTCGTCGATGGGGAAGCACTCGAAGCGATGATGAACCGAGTAGGCCAGGCCGATCGCGTTCACGCTGGAGCCCTGCACGATCCGCCGGATGCCGGCGGCGGTCGCGGCGTCCAGCGCGTTGTAGCTCCCTGTCACGTTGAGGTTGTGGACGTCGTGGGGGTGTCGCCCGCGCGGCGAGGGAATGGCCGCCATGTGGATGAGGGCGTCGCAGCCCCGGAAGGCAGCCAGGAGACCATCGCGGTCGGCCATCTCGAGGACCATGGCCTGCGCCACCTCGGGGGCGTCCTGCGGCGCCGGCTCACGGTCGATCACCACGACCTCCCAGCCCTGCGCCAGGGCCGCAGGCACGATGGCCCGCCCCACGCGGCCCCAGCCACCCGTTATCGCTACCCTCATGCGTCCCTCCTTGCCGCTGCTCAGCGCCCTGCCGAGGGCAGGGGATGGACCAGTTCCATTCTCATGCTCCGCCGATACCGCATGGGGCTCCGTCCATGCACCTGGCGGAACACCCGGTAAAAGTGGCTCAGATCCTCCATGCCGCAGTCGAGCGCCACCTCCAGGATCGGCCGGTCGGTCTCAGCGAGCTGCCGGGCCGCCCATTCCATGCGAACGCCGTTGATCCAGGCCGACGGGGATTTCCCGAACAGCGAGCGGAACGTCCGCGCGACGTGCTCGTGGCTGCGCCCGGTAAGGCCGACAAGCGTCCTGACCCCACCCCGGAGGCGCTCGGGGCTGCGCATCTCGCGGCAGGCCGACACCAGCCAAGCCGGCGCTTCGGGCGGCACTTCGCGGGCCGCGCCGAACAGGCCCACCATGATCTGGAGAAGTGCGCATTCGACCCGCGCCAGTGTCGGCGCGCCTCCCTCCAGCGAGCGCTCTACGGCGCGTAGCGCCGCGAGCCCTGCGGCGTCCGCCCGCTCCAGGCGAGGCATTGCCTCGCCCGACCAGAAGAAGCGCCCCGCCATATCGTCGTAGCGCTGCTCGAGATGGCGCGCCGTCTCTGCCGCGAAGGCCACGTTGACCATCCGGCAAGGCGGCTCGCGATCGTTCTGGAAGGCGTGCAGGTCCGGCGGCCGGATGAAAAGCACGCAGCCGGCCTCCAGCCGGTCCGCGCGGCCGTTGATGAAATGGAGGCAGCTGCCGCTGTCGATCCAGCAGACCTCGAAGAACTCGTGGTCGTGGAGCGCGGCCGGTAGCCTGCGCTCGATGAAGGGACGGCTCATGTAGAAGGCGTCCTGCGGCCCCATCTCGGAGGTCAGGCGAACCGTGAACTGCCTGGGGATATCAAATGCCGCCAATCCCGCGTCAATCCCTGCCAAGACTGCAGGACCATGCTCCGCTACCATGTCAATAGGTGTCAAGTTGCCGCAAGCGCAACGGCACGTCGAAACGATCACGGCCGGGTCCTCTCGGAGCTCGGCCGCAGGGAGGATAGACATGATGCTGAAACGCCGCCTTTGGGCGACGACCATGCTGATGGCCGGACTCGCGGGACAGGGAGCCCTGGCGCAGACTGTGCGGATCGCAGAGCACCGTCAGGCCCGCATCGACGCGCTCGAGGCCGTGGTGCCGGCCATTGAGGAGGCCACGGGCATCGACATCGAGGTCGTCGAGTATCCCGGACCCGACCGGGAATACGTGGCCAAGCTCATCACGGAGCTGCGCGCGGGCTCGGGGCCTGACGTCTTCTCGCTGCCGGGCAGCGACGTCGTGGACTTCGCCACCGCCGGCTATCTGGTGGACCTCACCGAGGACATCCAGGCCTCGGAGGCCTGGGGGCAGTTCTTCCCCGTCGCGCAGCAGCTGGCAGCCGACGCCGAGGGGCGCATCTTCGTGACGCCCACCATGCTGGCGGCACAGCAGCTCTATTTCCGCCGCGACGTGCTGGAGGAGGCCGGGATCTCGACCGAGCAGCCCCAGACCTGGGACGAGCTCCTGCAGCGGGCGATCGACGCCAAAGCGGCGACCGGCGCCTACGGCCTTCTCATGCCCATGGGCCTGACCTGGGGCGGGGGCGCCTTCAACGAGGGATTCTTCCACCTGCTCGCGGGCTCCTCGACGCCGCAACTCGTCACCGAGGATGGCAAGCTCGCGCTCAACAGCGAGGGCGTACTCGAGGTCATGGGCTTCTACGAGCAGCTCGTGGCCAACGACCTCCTGCCGGTGGATCCGCTGCTCGGGCCCGACCCCTGGACCATACCCAAGTATGAGATGTTCCCGTCGGGCGAGCTCCTGATCACCACCTGCGGCTCGTGGTGCTACATCTTCGACTGGGGTCCCCAGAGCAGCAATCCGATCCCCGACGTGACGGAGGCGGTCGGGACTTGGGCGGTGCCCGGGCGCGAGGGCGGGCTCCACGTCCTGGTCAGCCTCAACCATCCCTGGGCCGTCAACGCCAACGCCGCGGACGCAGAAGCGGCGCGGCAGGTCGTCATGGCCATGGCCTCCGTGGACCTGATGACGAGCTACGCCGCCAACGAGGGCAACCTCCCCGCCCGGCGCGACGCCGCAGAGGATCCGGGGTTCCAGGAGCTCACCGCCCTCGTGCAGGTCATGGGCGGACTCGAGAATGGCACCTTCGTGGCCTCGGCCCCGGGTTTCTCCGTGGTGGCGGAAGGCGTGGCGCGTGCCACCGAGGCGCTCCTTCTCAAGCAGGCCGACGCTGCGGGCGCGCAGGCCATCCTGGTGGACTACGTGTCGAGCGCCCTGGGCCCCGACGCCATCGAATGACTCCCGCTCCGGGGCCGGCAACGGCTCCGGGCTGTCCCAACCCCTCAAGGCTGTCCCGCACATGTCGGCACGCTTCCAGCGGCGCGAGGCCCTGCGAAACCGGGCGCTCCTATTGCCTTCGGCGCTTCTTCTCCTGGTCTTCGTGATCTACCCCGCGGGAGTCGCGGTCTGGACCAGCCTGACGAACGAGGCCATGACCGGGCCGGGCGCGCTCAACCCCCGCTTCGTGGGCCTGGGGAATTACCGACGACTCCTGGCAGACGGCAGCTTCTGGAGCTCGCTTGCCGTGACCTTCTGGTTCGTCCTGGGGTCGGCTGTGATCGGACAGTTCGTGCTGGGGCTCCTGTCCGCGATCCTGCTTCAGCGGCCTTTCACCGGCCGCATGCTCCTCAACGCCATCATCCTGATGCCGAACGCCGTCCCGGAGGTGGTCGCGGCCTTCATCTGGGCCTCCATGCTGGCCGCGGGCGACTATGGAACCCTCAACAACGTGGTGGCCTGGTTCGGTGTGGAGCCGCAGCGCTGGCTGACCACGTTCCCCCTCACGATGATCATCGTGGTCAACACTTGGCGTGGCATCGGCTTTGCCATGATCCTGATGACCTCGGGGCTCGCCGCCATCCCGTCCGACCTCTACGAGGCCGCGCGCATGGACGGGGCCAACCGGTGGCAGCGCTTCCGCCGCATCACCCTGCCGCTTCTGGTGCCCACCGTCTTCCTCTACCTGCTGGTCTCGACGGTCTCAACGATCGCCATCTTCGGACTGATCTTCGCCCTGACCCGAGGTGGGCCGGCGGGAGCGACCGAGATCATCGGGATCTACATCTACAACCAGTCCTTCAACTCCTACCAGCTGGGCTACGGCTCAGCCGTGGCGGTGGTCGCGCTTCTCATCTCCCTGGGAGTGGGCCTGCTCTATGTGCGCGCCCTCAAGGTGGACGTATGAGCGCGCCGGGCGACGCCTCTGCAGGCGACGGGGCTGCGCGCGCGGGCCTTCTCGCCCTCATCGCGCTCTACTGCGCGGCTCCCTTCCTGTGGCTTGCGCTTGCGGCGTTCGATCCCGATGCGAGGCTCTTCCTGCAGTGGCCCGAGACGGTGTCGTTCTCGAACTTCCGCCGCGCCTTCGTCGAGGAGGACGGCCTGCTGTGGCTCCTCAACTCGCTTGTCGTCTGCGGCCTCGCCACCCTCCTTGTGGCCGTGCTGGCGGGCTTCGGCGGCTACGCGCTGTCGCGCACCCGCGCTCGGTGGAAGCGGCCTTTCCTTTACTCGATCATCCTGATCCGGGTTATTCCGCCCACTGCGCTGATCGTGCCCCTCTACAAGGTGATGCTCACCGCCAACCTGTCGGTGAACGCCGCCGTGCGCGCCGTCCTGCCCTCCGACTGGGTCCGGCCCGCCATGCGCATGGTGGGCTTCATCGACGGCTACCTTGGATTGATCCTGCTCCTGGCCACGCTCCAGCTCCCGCTGGCGCTCTGGATCATGAAGACCTTCTTCGACGCGATCCCGCGCGAGTTCGAGGAAGCGGCCATCATGGACGGAGCGGGGTTCGGCAAGAGGCTGCGCCGCGTCCTTCTGCCCCTTGCCATGCCGGGGCTCGCGGCCTCGGGCCTGTTCGCCTTCATCGCCTGCTGGGGCGACTTCCTCCTGCCGCTGACCTTTATCTCGTCCCCGGAGCTCCGGATGCTTCCCTTGGGCCTTTACAGCGCCTTCATGCGCTCCGACCAGGTCGACTACGGCCTCCTTGCCGCCATCGCTGTCGTCTACACGCTACCCGCGATTCTCGCCTTCGCTCTGGCGCGGCGCCTTCTCGTGCAGACCTTCAGCGGCGGACTGAAAGGGTAGGAGCATGGCTAGGATCGAACTGAAGAACGTCCGCAAGAGCTTTGGCGGCCTTGAGGTGATCAAGGGCGTGGACATGCGCATCGAAGACGGCGAGTTCGCCGTCTTCGTAGGCCCCTCGGGTTGCGGAAAGTCGACTCTCCTGCGGATGATCGCGGGGCTCGAGACCATCACCTCGGGCTCCTTTGTCCTGGACGGACGCGAGATGAACGACGTGGCGCCCGACAGGCGGGGTATCGCCATGGTCTTCCAGTCCTACGCCCTTTACCCGCACATGACCGTGGCCGAGAACATGGGGTTCTCGCTGGAGGTCCAGGGCCGACCCCGCGCCGATATCCGCCGCGAGGTCGAGGCCGTGGCCGAGCGTCTCCAGCTCACCCCGTTGCTCGACCGCCGCCCCCAGGAGCTGTCTGGCGGGCAGCGCCAGCGCGTGGCCATCGGGCGCGCCATCATCAAGTCGCCCGCCGTTATCCTTTTCGACGAGCCCCTGTCCAACCTCGACGCGGGGCTGCGCGTGCAGATGCGCTCGGAACTGCAGACGCTCCACCGCACCACGCGGGCCACCATCGTCTACGTCACCCACGATCAGGTCGAGGCCATGACGCTCGCCGACAAGATCTTCGTCCTGAAAGAAGGAAATGTCATGCAGGCCGACCATCCGATCGGGCTCTACGACGCGCCCGCCAACGCCTTCGTGGCCCAGTTCATCGGCAGCCCCCGCATGAACATCTTCGACGCCCTAGTCGAGAGGGTAGACACCGGCGAGGCGACGCTCCGGTTTGGGCAGGGCTGGCGGCTCGCCCTGACTGACACGGCTGACGTGGCGGCGGGCGACCGAATACGCCTCGGTATCCGCCCCGAGCACCTGTCCCTGTCGGACGCGGGCGAGGTCGAGGCCTCCGTCATCATCGCCGAGCGACTGGGGATGGAGACCTACATCTCCTTCGACGCTGGCGGGAGCGACCCCGCCGTCGCCCGCGTCGCGGGTGATCACGTGATCGAGCCCGGCGCCCGCGTGCGGCTGGCCATCGACCGGCAGTCCTGCCGCCTCTTCGACGCCTCGGGCCGCGCGCTTTACCGGAGGGCCGCCGCATGACCCTGCGCCTTGCCGTCATCGGTTGCGGCCTCAAGGCCGCCGACTACGCCCGCTCTTGGATGACCTCGCCCGAGGCGCCCGAGGTGTTGGCCCTGACCGATCCCTCGGCCGAGGCGGTGGAGCGCTACGCCGGGATCGTGCGGAGCGCCGGAGGCGCGCCGCCGCGTGTCCACCCCGACGCGCGGGCGCTGCTGGCGGCGGAGGCGGGCCAGGTGGACGCGGTCTACGTAAGCACCCCGCATGCCTTTCATGCCGGAATCGCGCAGGCGGCGCTCGACACCGGGCTCGACGTCCTGCTCGAAAAGCCCATGGCGCTCTCCGCCGAGGAGGCTCGATCGATCCTGGACGCGTGCCGGCGTTCGGGGCGCACCGTGGTGGTCGCCTACCAGGCGTCGCTCTCGCCGCTTCTCGCCCGCCTGCGCGAGCGGGCGGCCGCGGGCGAGTTCGGCGCGCTCCTATCGGTCTCGGGCGAGGTTTGGGAGAACTGGGAGGATCGCTACCGCGGCGGCTGGAAGCAGGTGCCGGCCCTCTCGGGCGGCGGCTTCCTGTTCGACACCGGGTCGCACCTGATGAACGCGGTCGTGGTTCTCTCAGGCCGGGGCTACGAGGCGGTGGCCGCGCGCCTCCAGCCGGAGGACAGCGATCTCGACCTCACGGGTTCGCTCCTGGGTGCGCTCGAGGGCGGGGTCCCCGTGGCTCTCACCTTCTGCGGCCGGACCATTCCGGGATGCGAGTCCGCCCTGACCCTGTTCTTCGAGCGGGCCATCCTGCGGGCGGATATCTGGGGCAAGTGGGCCGAGCTTCGCCCGGCCGACATGGATCCCATCCGCGAGACCGCCGGCGAGGACAAGGGCGCCGTGCTGTCCACCTTCCAGGCCGTGCGGCGCGGCGAGATCGTCAATCCATCTTCGCCCGAGCGCAGCCTCCACTTGGCCGAGCTTTGGGACCTCGTGAAGCAATCCTCCCGCGGAGGCGCCGTCCCGCTGCCTCTGACCACCCGACCCTGAAGGACGATCGATCCATGACGAACCCCATCCGTGTCACCATCTGGAACGAAGGCTGGCACGAGAAGAACGAGGAGCGCATCCGTGCCGTCTACCCCCAGGGCATCCACGCGGCGATCGCGGAAGGCCTCGATGATCCGCGCATCGAGGTCCAGACGGCCACCTTCTTCGACCCCGACCTCGGACTCACGGACGAGGTCCTGGCCTCGACCGACGTCCTCTTCTGGTGGGGCCACGTCGTCCACAGGGACGTGCCCGACGAACTCGTGAACCGGATCCAGGCGCGCGTCCTCGACGGGATGGGCCTGGTGGTCCTGCATTCCGGCCATCATTCGAAGATCTTCCAACGTCTGATGGGGACGAGCTGCAACCTGAGCTGGCGCGAGCACGAGGGCGGCGAGCGCGAGCGCGTCTGGTGCCTCGACCCGGCGCACCCCGTCGCCGAAGGATGCCCCGAGTTCATCGAGATACCCCGGTCCGAGATGTACGGTGAGCCCTTCGACATCCCGCAGCCCGACCGCCTGGTTTTCGTGAGCTGGGTCGAGGGCGGCGAGGTCTTCCGGTCCGGCTGCTGCTACCATCGCGGACGGGGCCGCATCTTCTACTTCAGCCCCGGCCACGAGGCCTTCCCGATCTACTACCAGCCCGAGATCCGGCGCGTGCTGACGAACGCCGCCCTCTGGTGCGCCCCCCTCCACGAGAGCGGCGTGCGTCTGGTCAACCGCCACCGCCCCGAGCCGCTCTCGCCCATCGCGGCTGGGCCAGGGGCCTGAGGAAACCCACATGGCCATCCGTCTTGCCATCGGCCAATTCAACGAGATCGCCGAGGAAAAGCTTCGCTTCGCAGCCCAGCTGGGCGTCGAAGGCATCCAGATGAACAACCCCATCCTGCCAGGGGAGCACCGGTGGGAGCAGGCGGACGTGCGCCGGCTCGTCGAACGGGTGGAGGCCCACGGCCTCCGCTTCGAGGCTATCGAGAACGTGCCCACGCACTTCTACCACAGGGCCATGCTGGGCCTGCCCGGCCGCGACGAGCAGATCGAGAACTATCGCGCGACGATTCGCGCCGTGGCGCGCGCCGGAGTGCCGATCCTAGGCTATCACTTCATGCCGAACTCGGTCTGGACCACCTCGCGCGAACCTTTGGGCCGCGGCGGCGCGCTCGTGCGCCGCTTCGACCTGGCCGTGGTGGAAGCCGCCGGGAGCGATCCGGGCCGGCTCAGGCCTTTCCTGCCCACCCGGCTCGGCACGCAGGCCTCGATGCCGCTGCGCAGCCCCGAGGAACCGCCGCTCGGCCCCGAGGAGATGTGGGCCAACTACGAGTATTTCATCCGGGCCGTGCTCCCGGTGGCCGAGGAGGAGGGAATCAGCCTCGCGCTCCATCCCGACGATCCGCCCGTGCCGATGCTGGGCGGAGTAGCGCGGATCTTCGACGGGCCCGACGGGCTGCGGCGCGCCCATGCCCTGGCTCAGGGCAGCCCTGCCTGGGCGCTCGACCTGTGCCTGGGCAGCCTGTCCGAGTCGCCCGGGGGCCACCGAGCGGTGATCGATGCGATCCGCGAGTTCGGGCCGCGGGGCGCGATCGCCTATGTCCATTTCCGGGACGTGAAGGGTACCGTCCCCTGCTTCGACGAGTGCTTTATCGGCGAGGGCAATTTCGACCCGGCCGAGGCCATGGAGCTTCTCTGGACTTCGGGCTTCGATGGCTTCATCATCGACGACCACGTCCCCCTCATGGACGACGACACGGCCTGGTGCCATCGGGGTCGCGCTCATGCGGTGGGCTACCTCCAGGGTATGATCCGGATGCTGCAACTCCGCGACAGCCAGCGCTGAGGTGTGTGTGCCACTCGACATCCTGGTGGGCAGCTACAACAGTCGTGCCCCCATGAGCGATGCCGTTGCAGGTGTGCATCGGGTGCGCCTCGACCCCGAGGATCTCGCCACAGCCGAGGTCCGGCCGTGGGCAAAGGCGCGGGATCCCTCTTGGCTCGCGCGGGAGCCCGGCTCCATGGACGTGCTGGCCGCCGAGGAGCGGCCCGCATCGGACGGCCCCCGGCTCCTTCGGCTGCGCCGGGACGGCACGGCCATGGTCCTGGCATTCCTGCCTGGCTCCCTGACCTGTCATCTGGCCGTGTCTCCGAATGGGCGGCTTGTGGCCGCCGCGCAATACGGCGACGGGTCCTTGGCCTTGGTCGACCTGTGGGACGGCACCACCCGCGTGGTCCAGCTTGCCGGCTCGGGCCCTGTCCGCGGCCGGCAGGACGGCCCGCATGCCCACTTCGTCCAATTCCAGGACGGGGGACGGACGCTCGCGGCCCTCGATCTCGGAAACGATGCCCTCCATCTCTTGGCGGTTGAGGAAGGGGGCCTATGGCCGGTTTCTCGACTGGCCCTTCCGCCGGGCTCGGGGCCGCGTCATCTCGCGGCCAGCGCCGATGGCAGCCGTCTCTACGTGGCCTGCGAGCTGGACGAGGGCGTACGGCTCGTGCGCCGGGCCGGCCGGGCCCTTGACCTGGGGCCGGTCGTTCATCCCTTTGGGGTCGCGCCGCAAGGAGCGGGGGCCCTTTCGGCCATCTGCCTTTCGCCGGATGAGCGGTTTCTGATGGTGGCCGGTCGCCGGCAGGCCGAGATCGCGGTGCTCCGCCTGGAGGCCGGGACGGGGGCGCCGCACCTCGCGGCCCGGCTTTCCACCGGGGGGCTCTGGCCACGAGACCTGGCCCTCGATCCCTCGGGGCAATGGCTGGTCGTCGCCAACGAACGATCCGGGACCCTCACGCTGTTTACGCGGGACCTAAGGTCGGGGTCGCTCGAACGCATCCCCGGAGCCGTCCCGGTCGCCCACCCGGCCTCGGTCCTGATCGATGCCGGGGCGGCTCCTGGCGGAACGGCGTCGATGCTGTAGTCGCCCGCGGCGGTCTCGATCCGCCGAAGTGGGTTTACGTGAACCCACAGCGGAGACGTCGATGGACGAAGTCAGCGTGATCGTTCTGGATCCGGCCAAACATGTGTTCCAGCTCCACGAGGCGGATGCATCGGGCGGGCTGTGATCGGCAAGCAACTCCGGCGCGCACAGGTGCTGGAGTTCTTCGGCCGGCAGCCCCGGTGTGTGGTTGCCGTGGACGCCTGCGGCGGCGCGCACTTCTGAGGCCGCGAGTTGGCCGGGCTGGGGCACGGGGTGCAGGTGATCCCGCCCGCGTACGTGAAGCCCTTTGTGAAGCTTCACCATAGCGATGCTGGGTCTCGGGAAGTGATCAAGGAGACGGTCGAGCTCGGGACGGTGGCAGAGCGATCCGCTGATCCTGTCTGCGGACACACGGTCCGCTCCGGACGCTTTCAAAGCGTCGGGTTGTGCGTATCAAGGCTCTGGCTGTCGTAGACCAGCGCGTAGCCGAGGATCTTGGACAAAACCCTCCTAGAACCCTTGAGGGTTCCGCCCTGGTCGACTCCTTGGTCCGGCTCTGCATGCCAGGTTGGAACAAAGACGACCGTTTCTGATCCCGCGAGGGACGGAAGGTCCTTGACTTGGGCGCTCTCCGAACTCCTCTCGATGAAACCACGGGTGTTCCCAAGGCCGGCCCTGAAGCTCCCGCGCCATGGCTTCCTGTCCTCAAGGGCGCTTGTTTAAGGCTGGCCCGAGCATCCTCTTAGCTGGATGCCAGCGGGTCTCGGGCCCTCAGTTGCCGGCTCAGGGCCGCTTCGAGCTCTTCGAACTCGAATGGCTTGCGCAACACCAAGGAGCTCTCGCCCATGGCCTGCGCGATCGCGGCCGTATCGCCGTAACCCGTCACGAAGATGATGGGCAGATCGGGCCGGGTTCTACGCACCGCCTCCGCCACCTCAGCCCCGTTCATGCCCGGCATCGCAAAGTCGACAACGATCACGTCGGGCTCCTGATCCAGAACAGACAAGCCCTCCGAACCACTGCTAGCCTCGAGCACACGATGACCTAAGGCCTCGATCTCGGCCACGAGCGACCGTCGCACCAGATCATCATCGTCGATGACAAGAATGGTGGCACCGGTTGTCCCGTCCTGCTCCCTTTTCGCCATGCCCGTTGTGCGTTCACCTTCCAGAGCTCGTTCGGCTTGGCGAAGGAACACGCAGACCGCTGTGCCCTGCCCGGGATGGGTGTTGAGCCGGACGGTGCCCCCGGACTGTCGGGCCATGGCATAGACCTGGCTCAGGCCCAAGCCCGTCCCTCTGCCAAGCCCTTTGGTGGTGAAGAAGGGCTCGAAGGCTCGCTGCGCCACCTCGGGCGTCATACCCGTTCCGGTGTCCCTGACGCAGATCAGCACGTAGTCCCCTGGCGGGAGCTCCGGGTCGTCGTCCTTGTTCTGAGCTTCCGCACTGATACTGATCGTGCCGCCCTCGGGCATGGCGTCGCGGGCGTTGATGGCCAGGTTCAGGATCGCCATCTCGAGTTGGGTCGGGTCGGCTAGGGCTGCGAGGTTCCGATCAGGCGTCTCGATGCGCACCAGCGACATGGGGCCCAGGGTTCGCTGTAGGAGATCCTGTAGACCTTCAAGAGCCTGAGCCACTTGGACGGGCTTCACAGCGAGCTGTTGGGAGCGCGCGAAGGCCAGAAGCTGCGCGGTGAGGCTGCCTCCCCGGCGGGCCGCCTCCATGCCCTGCTCGGCCAACAGGCACACCCGTTCGGGGTTGTCCGATCGCTTGCGTATGAGCGCAAGGCTGCCCTGCACGGCTTGCAGGAGGTTGTTGAAGTCGTGCGCGATGCCGCCCGTCAGCTGGCCCAGCGCCTCCATCTTCTGGCTCTGGCGCAGGATCTCCTCGCGTTCGCGCTCCTGGGTGATGTCGCGGCCCACCACGTAGAACTGCTCTCCTTCCGCGACCCCGGTCCAGGAAAGCCAGACTACCCGGCCATCCCGGCAGATCATGCGGTTCAGGTACTTCTGTACGAGGTCCCCGGCGCGCAACTGCTGCACTGCATCCACCAAGGTCCCGTGATCGTCAGGATGTACGAACTCCACGAACGGTCGCGACAGTATCTCCTCGTCCGGCACCCCGAGAAGACGGCTCCAGGCCGGGTTGACCGAGGTCAGGAACCCATCAAAGCCGCCTACCGCGAAGAGATCGTTCGACAGCGCGAAGAAACGGTCGAGCTCGCGCCGGCGCTCCTCGACCTCGCCTTCCAGCGCCTCGGCATGCGAGCGGAGCGCCTCGGCCTTCCGGTACTCCTCCGTCACGTCGATCTCGATGCCAACGAGCCGGGTAATCATCCCTTCGGGTCCCGCGACCGCAGTCTGGTGCGAGCGCATCCAGCGCGTCTCGCCGGCCACGATCACCCGGTAGTCCAAGTCGTGCGTCCCACCCTCCCGGCGGACGAGCTCGGTCTGGTCCATGACCGTGGCGAGGTCGTCCGGATGGATCAGCGCCTTCCAGGCCGCGACGACATCGGAAGGTGGTGTGGTCACTGGGTCGATCCCGAAGAGCACGTACTCCTCGGGCGACCACACGGTCACGTCGGCGACCAGGTCCCACTCCCAGACGCCCGCCCGGGCGGCCTTGCTGGCGAGCTGAAGGCGGGCCTCGCTGGCGCGAAGGTCTTCTTCGGCTTTCCGCGGCTCGGTCTCGTCGGACAGGACACCGAGAGCCCGGACCGGCCGGCCCTCGGCATCGAAGAGGACGTCGCAGCGAAGTCGCAGCCAGCGGTGCGACCCCTCCGGGTGCATGTAGCGGAAGCTGTTCTCGAACGAGGTCTCGCCGCGCTCCATGGCGGCCCGGTTCTCCGTCTGCAGTCGCTCCTGCTCGCCGGGAGCATAGCGCGCGCGGACGGCATTGAGGTCTAGGACCTCGTTCTCGGGAAACCCCAGTATGCGATTGAGTTCGGGCGAATGAGTGACGGAGTCGTGGATCACATCGAGATCCCATACGACCATGCGGCCCGCCTCAATCGCGAGCCGGAGGTGCTGGGCCCTCTCGCGCTCCGCTTCTTCAAGCTTGCGCCGGGTGCTGATGTCTTGGATCGTCCCTACGTACCGCACCACCGCCGGGCCGCTCGCAGTGGGCTCAAAGATGGCTTCGCCGCTCGCCTGTACCCAGCGGACCGTGCCGTCTGGAAGCAGAAGCCGGTACTCGTAGCTGTCCCGGGCGTGGCTCTCCTCGCTCATTGCCACCCGCGAGACCGACCAGATGCGATCACGGTCCTCGGGGTGGATGCGACCGAAAACGAGCTCGGACGTGACCTCCTGATCCACGGGAATGCCATAGAGCCTCTTGGCACGCTCTGAGTAGGTCAGCTGCCTGGAGCGCGCATCCCAGTCCCAGATGCCGATCTCGGCCGAGTCCGTGGCGAGCTTGAGCCGGGTGCGTTCCTCCTGAAGCGCCTGGGCCGCGGCGGTCTCCTCAGTGGCGTCCTCCTGGACGCATAGCCAGTAGCTTTGGCCATCGATCTCGACGGCGCTGATCCGCGACCGGGTGGTGAACAGGGTATGGTCCTTGCGGCGGTTATGCCATTCGCCCTGCCACGAGCCGGAGCGCTTCAGCTCGTCGATGACCTTTGTGACGATTCGCTCGTTCTCCTCGGGCGTGTAGGCGTTCTGGACAGTGACGTGCTGACCCCAGAGCTCGCCAGCCTCATAGCCAAAGAGATCATCCTCGGCGGGGTTGGTGTAGACGATCGTGCCATCCTCGCGGGACAAGCTCACGCCCTCCGTCATGCGGTCCAGGAGGACGCGTGTAAGGCTGCCGGGGTTGGTGAGGTCTCCAAGAGCAGATGGAAGGAGACGAGGTGGGTTCATCATACGACCTGAGCAGTCCAGACACATCCGGGTACGCTACTGCGGTGCTGGACCGAGTGCTATTGCCAAGGAACGAGAAACACACCTGTTAGATGTCAGCTCCGAACCATGACAGTCATGATGGTTCCAAGGAGCCGCGTCCAAATCTGGGGAGGCGGCATGCTTCGTGCCGGGCAGACCATTGGTCTTGGCAGGCGCTTCCAGGGCGGTCGGCAGGCGCCCGAGCCCCACACGCGATCGGCTTGGGGAGGTCAGCTCCACGGCCGCAGCCGAGCAGGAAGCTTACTCACCGGCCGGTCTCAGACCGCACCGATCAGAGGTGCCTCAGGCTCGGTGCGCGGTCCTGCCTGGACCGAGATCGGGAACAACACCACAAATCGGGTGCCCGGAGGACCTTCGACCGTCAGCGTCCCTTCCAGCTGTCGCAGGAAGCCGTCGAGGAGCTTCATGCCCACCCCGGTGGCTGTTGCTCGGGCCTCGGCCGCGGGCAGCCCAGTCCCGTCGTCCTCCACGATCAGCCGGAGCTGGCTCGAACTCGCAGCCCCAAGGACGATGCGGATGGTGCCCTGATCCCGTGCCTTGAAGGCGTGCTTTATCGCGTTGAGCACCAACTCGGTCACGAGAAGGCCCAAGGCGATGCCTTGGCCGGGCGACAGGGCAACACCTGCCTCGGCATCCACCTCGATGCGGACCGCGTCGCCTTTGACGAAAGCCAGGACCAGATCACGCGTGAGACCGCCAAGATAGGCGGCAGCGTCCAGTTCCTGCATTTCGTCACGCGTGATCTGGAACAGCTGCCGATGGACCAGTGCCATGGACCGAATGCGCTCCTCGGCCTCAGTGATGATCCGACGGGCCAGGGGGTCGGCAACACGGCGGGTTTGAAGAGCAAAAATGCTCTCCATGAGCTGAAAGCTGTTCATGACTCGGTGGCTCATCTCTCGCGCCAAGAGTTCGTTGCGATCTGCCAACCGCTCCTTCTCAGCGGCGGTTGCGCGGAGCGCCGCCTCCGCCCGGTCCCGTTCTTCTCGGCTCGTGTTGAGCTCGTCCATGTAGCTGTCGAAGGTGGCGCCGAGCGCCTCGATCTCGCCGTCGCGGGAGCACATGTTCGTCCGGATGGCCTCGTCGCCGGCGCGCCTCGCAGCAAGGGCTGACGCAATCTGAGACACCGGTCCTCGCACAAGGCGCTGCCCCAGAAACCACGACAGCCCGCCGGCCACGATCACGGCCGCGAGTACCAGTGCCAGCGTCCGGCGGGCCGCTGCATCGAAAGGCCCGAACGCCTCCTCCCGGGCGATGCCGGTGCTGATATAGAGACCGACTGGCGACAAGCCTGCAGGAATATAGCCCAGGATACGCTGGGTGCCGTCCTGGCTCGTCACCTCGATCGAGCCCGGTGCCCCAGCACGGACGAGGGGCTGAAACGCCTCGGGAATGGCAGTGCCGACGAAACGCTCAGGAAAGGGCTCGCGCGCGATGATGACGCCATTGCGGTCGGCAATGGTCAGGGAGCCGTTCCGCGCCAGTTGCCGTTCGCGCAGCGTGGCGCCCAGCCAGTCCAGGTCCATGGAGGTGGCCACCACCCCCCGCGGCTGGCCGTCGGCCCCGAGAATGGCCAAGGCCAGGGGCAGGACCTTGTCGCCCGTGACCCGGCTCACGGTGTACTCGCCCACGACCAGGCGGCCTCCGTTGGCGAGTGCCTCGGTGAAATAGGGCCGGTCCGACAGGTCAAGGCCCTGCGCTGTCGGGTCGGACCCGCAGACCACGGTCCCCTCCAGGTCGAGGATGCTGATCCGGGTGAACTGCGGCAGTGCGGGCGCGAGATGCACCAGGAAGTTCGAGCAGCCTTCTATGTCGAACCTCTGCACGACTGGGGCCGCCGCCATGGCATGGAGAATGCCATCGGCCCCCGAGGTCAAGCGTTCCATCTCCCTGGCAGCCTGCTCGGCGGTCGCGATTGCCAGGGCGCGGATCTCCGTGCCGCGGTTTTGGCGAAGCGCCGCCTCGTTGTAGACAAGCACCCCCAGGATCGGGAGCAGCGCGGCCGCGGTGATCGCCACGATCCTCTGAGCCAGCGAAAGCCGTACCATTCCAGTTTCCCGAAGTTCCCCAAGCGCATCCTAGCGAAGTACTTGGGAAATGAGGAGGAGGCGTTGCTCCATCGGCCGGAACATCCCTCTACACCAGCCGTCGGGAGGACGTTCCGGTGCGAGTTCGACATGAACCAAGCCTATCGGGCCGGGCCAGACACGATCGAACGACCCTGCACCCAGGTCGGGCCTCTTTCACCATCGGAGGTCGGGTCGGTTCTTGGTCGGGACGGCTTGCTTTATGTCTGCAAGGAACGGGATTATAGTCCAATGTCGTCTGGTCGCCTGGTTCGGTGACACGCCTACAAAACCTTCCGGCTCTGACGCTGGGCTTCGTTGTCCAGTCAAGCGTCCCCGCCCAACTTAGGACCGCACGACTTTGATGCTTCAGGATGGTGGGGACGTGTCTTTCGCTCCAGGGACGAGCGCTGCCCGAGCCTTCTTGGCCGGCGGCGGCGACATGGCTGCCCGCATCCGCACCTTCGATTGGGGGACCACACCGCTCGGGGTGCCCGAGGATTGGCCCCCGTCGCTGCGTACAGCCCTCTCCATCTGCCTCCACTCGGCTTTTCCGACCGCAATCTACTGGGGCCCCGAGCTTCGGCACCTCTACAACGACGCATGGATCCCGATCCTAGGAGAGCGACACCCTTGGGCGCTGGGGCGGCCAGCGTCGGAGGTCTGGGGCGACATCTGGGGCGTCATCGGCCCGCAGCTTGCGGATGTCATGCGAATTGGGGCGGGCTTCTCCACCTTTGACCAGCACCTGCCGATCGAGCGCGACGGTCGGGTGAGCGAGACCTACTGGAACTACAGCTTCACGCCCATCAGGGGCGAGGACAGCCAGGTCATGGGGGTCTTCACCCAGGCACACGAGGTGACGGACCGCGTCCTCGGCGAACGTCGCGGCCGGTTCCTTCTGGATCTGAGCGACCGCCTACGCGCGCTCTCAGACCCACGTGCCATCATCGACACGGCCCAGGAAGCGCTGGGGCACCACCTCAACGCCAACCGAGTGGGCTATGGCGAGGTGGAGGAGACGGCGCGCTACTTCACGACCGAGCGCAACTGGACCGACGGCACGGTTCCGACCCGCGAAGGCACGCATGATCTCGCAGGCTTCGGGCCCGAGGTGCTGGCTGCGCTCCGTGCCGGTGTGCCACTCCTGATCCAGGATGCCGCGACAGACCCGCGAACGAACTCACCCGACGCACTCGCCGCCTTCGACGCCATCGACACGCGGGCGGTGATCACCGCCTCATTGGTGAAGGAGGGGCGGATGCGGGCGGCGCTTTACGTCCACGCCCGCGAGGCACGCCCGTGGACTGAGCGCGACGCCGAGCTTGTGACCGAGGTGGCCGAGCGCACCTGGTCGGCAGTGGAGCGCGCCCGGGCCGAGACCCAGACCAAGGTCAGCGAGGAGCGGTTCCGCACCGCGCTCGAGATCGAGACGGTGGGCGCGATCTACTTCGACATGCAAGGCCGCCTCACCGACGCCAACGACGCCTTTCTCCGAATGAGCGGCTACCCCCGCGACGATCTCGAAGCGGGACGGCTGACCCTGCAGGGTCTGGTTCCGCCGGAGTGGAAAGGGGATCCTGAGCGGACCTTGGCTGAGCTGAGAACCAAGCGACAGACCACGCCCCAGGAGAAGGAGTACATCCGCTCGGACGGGTCGCGATGGTGGGCGCTTTGTGCGTCCAAGGTCCTCCCCGATGGCACGGCCTTCAAGTTCGTCCTGGACATCACAGACCGGAAGACGGTGGAGGCTGCCCTCCATGAGGAGAGTCGCACGCTCGAGACTCTAAACCGCACGGGTGAGGCAGTCGTAGGCGAGCTGGACTTTGAGCCTTTGATTCAGCTCATCACCGACGCCGGAGTGGAGCTTACTGGCGCCAGGTTCGGCTCGTATTTCCACAACGAGATGGATGAGACTGGGGAGCGGCTGCATCTGTTCACCCTTTCAGGTGCCGAACGGGAGGCGTTCACCAGAATGGGCCGCCCGCGCGCCACGGGCGTGTTCGGGCCGACCTTCCGGAATGAAGGCGTGATCCGCTCGGGCGACATCCTGGCTGACCCGCGCTATGGTCAGTTCGAGCCGCATCGCGGCATGCCAAAGGGGCACCTTCCGGTCCGCAGCTACCTGGCCGTCTCGGTCGTCTCGCGTTCGGGCGAGGTGCTGGGGGGTCTCCTGTTCGGCCACCCCGAGCGTGACCGCTTCACCGAGCGGCACGAGCGGCTTATTGTTGGCTTGGCTGCGCAGGCGGCGATTGCTGTCGACAACGCGCGGCTGTTCCAGGCGGTACAGAGCGCCAACGAGACGCTGGAGCATCGCGTGGCCGAGCGGACGGCCGAGCTTACGCAGGCGCATGAGGCGCTCCGTCAGGCGCAGAAGATGGAAGCCGTCGGTCAACTCACCGGCGGCATCGCCCATGACTTCAACAACCTGCTCGCCGGCATGAGCGGCAGCCTGGACGCTATCGAGCGACGGCTGGCACAGGGGCGGCTTGAGGGGCTCGAACGCTTCATCAAGGGCGCGCAATCGTCCTCACAGCGAGCCGCGGCCCTCACCCAGCGCCTTCTGGCCTTTGCGCGTCGGCAGACACTCGACCCCAAACCCACAGACGTGAACCGGCTCGTCTTTGGCATGGAAGAGCTGATCCGGCGCACCGTAGGCCCGGGCATTGAAGTAGAGGTCGTCGGTGCGGGCGGGCTGTGGCCGGCCCAGATCGATGGGGCCCAGCTCGAAAGCGCGCTCCTCAACCTCGCGATCAATGCTCGGGACGCTATGCCGGAGGGCGGGCGTCTCACGATCGAGACCGCCAACAAGTGGCTCGACGAGCGGGCCGCGAAGGAGCGGGAGCTCGCGCCGGGTCAGTACCTGTCGCTCTGCGTGACCGACACTGGGACCGGGATGCCCAAGGACATCGTCGAGCGCATCTTTGATCCCTTCTTCACCACCAAGCCGCTGGGCAAGGGCACTGGGCTGGGCCTGTCCATGGTGCATGGCTTCGTGCGCCAGTCAGGGGGCCAAGTGCGTGTCTACTCCGAGGTGGGTCAAGGCACGACCATGTGCCTGTATCTGCCAAGATACCACGGGGAACTGGCACAGGACCAAGACGGCCAGGGGCTCGCGATAGACGAACTCGGCAGCGGCGAGACGGTGCTCGTCATCGACGACGAGCCCACGGTGCGGATGTTGATCGTCGAGGTGCTGGAGGAGGCAGGTTATGCGGCTCTGGAAGCAGAGGACGGCCCGTCAGGATTGAGGATCCTTCAGTCGGATGCCAAGATAGACCTCCTCATTACCGATGTGGGTCTACCTGGGGGCATGAATGGGCGTCAGGTTGCGGATGCCGCCCGCGTCATGCGCCCGGAGCTCAAGGTGCTGTTCGTCACGGGCTTTGCCGAGAACGCGGCCGTGGGGAACGGCCACCTCGAGCCCGGCATGGAAGTCATAACCAAGCCGTTCGTGATGGCCGACCTGGCCCAGAAGATCAGCGAGATGGTCGAGGGCTGAGTTTGTGGCGTCATCCCACAGGACATTCTCCCTCGCTTGAGCCAGACTGCGTCCTCAGAACTGATTGTGAGGCAGATCTCACTGCTTCATCGACCCAAACAGGCAAAAACCTGAGGAGGTCTGAGCGAACGCTTCCTAAGAGGGATTGATAGTGGTGCCGCAGATGCGTCCCGGTCATTCACCGACGATCCCGCTCCTCAAGGTCGTTGTATAGCACCGACCCAGCGGCGCTGACCGAGCAAAGAAGCGCCGTCCTTAACAATCACGCGACGGCCCGAATTCGAGGAAGTGGTCGAGAACGTTGCGTAGTCACGCCGCACCTTTTCCTGATTGGTGGCCAGCCCCCGACCCCGGCTCCAAGCTCAATGGTAGTTCGTTGGGGCACTTGCCCCTGACCCTGAGTTTGGTCTGGGGTTTATGCCAGGTTTCGGGCAAGGTGAGCTTGGTCTGCGCAGGCCCGAGGCGTCGAGCCGCCCCGGGCTGAGTGGGGTCTCTTGTTGTTGGTCTCCCTTCTCCAGAGTTCGATCCGGTCGCGGGCGTCGGCCATGGACAGGAACCAGGACGCGTTGAGGCACTCCGCTCGCAGGCGGCCGTGGAAG
>NZ_VDFU01000052.1 GCF_006152115.1 Rubellimicrobium rubrum
CCCGAGCCCGACCCGCCGCCAACGCCTTCATGCGACGCTCAAGCTCAGCATCCGAAATGCCAGCAGGGCGCGGCCCCGTTCCTCTTGGCGTGACGGCAGGCCTTGTGGGGGCGCGAGCGGCGGGTGTGGCGGCCGCTTGGGCGACAGCCTTGCGGGCCGCCATGGCAGCCTTGCGACCTTCTTCCTCAGACTTGCGGCGAGCCTCTTCCTCGGCCTTTCGGCGAGCCTCTTCGGCACGGGCGGCCTCGGCACTCTGGCGAATTTCTTCCTCGGCCTTCAGACGGGCGGCTTCCTTCAGACCGGCGGCTTCGGCGATCTGACGGGTCTCGTCTTCGACCTTGAGACGGGCAGCCTCGGCGCGCGACGTCTCTTCCTGCTCGCGAGCGGCGATCTCGGCGCGACGGCGCTGCCGCTCTCCCTCCCGGGCAGCCTCATCGGCGGCGCGCTTGGCGGCTTCTTCCGCCTCACGGGCGCGGGCGGCCGCGAGTGTCCTCGTGCGGCGATCGAGTTCGGCTTCCGAGATGCCGGCGGGACGCTTGGCCGGTTCTTCTTGGACGCGGGGGCTGGTCGACGTTTTTTCTTGCGCGGGGCGAGTTGCCCCTGACGGCGTGGCTCTGGTCGAGGGCGGGGTCGCGATCACCCGTTTGCCCGCCCTGGTCTCCACCACGACAGTCTTGGCCGGACCGGGCGAGAAGCTCGGCTTCAGGTTGCCAGGCCGAGCACCAGAGGTGCCCAAGCTTAAAGTCTTCTTTTCGCCAGTGTTGTTCATGAAGTGAGTTACATCCTTAGGGTTCCATATTTCGTCCTCAAGGGACGGTTAGGAGCGCATTGCCGATCGTTCTCGGGCTGCAGGGCATATACAGAGCCAGACCTTACCGGAGTGGCAAGAACCACAGCTGCAGGTGTCACGTTCAGGCGCTGAAAGGCTCTGCTTCATGTGGTGCTCGTCAGGCCTCCGAACAAGCCTGCGCCTCAAGCATTCAGTACAGGTGAAACGTTCAGACACGTAGCCTGGCAGTCCAGAAACAAGAACGAGCCCGGTGATCGTCCGGTGCCACGATGGCGGTAAGAGTCAGCGGCCGCACTCCAGGGGCTGATAGGCTGATGGGTGATCCGACGCAAGACACCGCTTTCGCTGCGCTCAGGCGCCTATAGGGCGCCCGCTGCAGGGCGCACGGGGCAGCCGCGGTGGTCTGGTAGCTACAGCGTTACACGGTGTAGATACCCGGCTGGCTGTGGCGGACACATCATGGATAGGCAGGCAGGTCTGTTGTCCTAACGGAAGCAGCACTTCATGACGGGCCGTATCCCAGAACCAAGGGCTGATATTGAATAGCGATCGGGAATCCAACGAAGAGACGCACGTCCGGCACAGGTCTTGATGCTGGCCAAGGCTGTGCCGCCGCGCTGGCGGCGGCTGAACTCATCTCAATCGGACCGCAGGAGGCCGAACGAACGTTCGGAGATGTGGATGTTGTCATTACCTCTGCCCGAGTCCTCTGGGAGCGCCACTCTAGACCGCGCCCCACGACTTGGATCGGATCTGCCGCACGCGCCTTTGGACATGCCGCAAGCAGCGGATCTTGACGGCAGCTTGGGCTATGTCGGACTGGTCGGGGCCGTATTGGCTATGCTGATGGGATCTTCAGTGACCTGGAGCCTAGCCCAGAATCACATTCAGGACACCGAACTTGCCGCACAGAACGAGATGATCACGGGCCGACAGGCCTGCGAAGCCAATAGGCTCCTCCTTGGCGACGCTCCAGATGATATAAGTGCGTCTTGCCGCATCACTCTGATGACACGGGGCCCTTTCGATCGTGAACGTCTCTGGCGATCCTGAGGCGCTCCTGCCCGACAGAGCCGGTGCCAAGTTGGCGTTGATGCAGCAGGTGTCCGCAACGGCCCCGATCAGCGTCGACGACTACGGTCAGGGCTCGTTGCCGCAGCCAGAGAATGACAGGGCCGGCGAGCGCGCTGGCGGAAGGGAAGAGCTCGCCGCAGGGGGTGTATCAGTGGCAACGCCGCGCCAGTCTTTCCGCCGGGCAAAGGTGTTCGCGATCCGGCAACACTTCTTGATGAGCCGGCTGTTGGTAGGTCACGGGGGCGTTTTCGTCCGCTGCAGGCGGGGATGCAGACCAGGACGCCTCGGGTTCTGAACTCGTGGTATGGCCAGTTGGCATCATGGCATCTGTCGCCCAGCCCGTCTTGCCACCTGAGCCCGTTGCGCTGGACATGGTGATCCCGGTCAACCCTCGCCTGTCATCAACCCGCAGCTTGCCCGCGCCTTGGAAAAGAGGGGCCGCGGCCCCTCACCTGTTCGTCTATCAGGCAGAACTGCCTGCTTATCGCGCCTGTCAAAATCGGGCCGCATGGATCGGCTAGTCGGCTTTGAAGCTGGATCGTTCACAGGTCCTGCCCCTGAAGCGCCGACAGGCCGACCCGGACTGCTTAGGTCGCAGCAAGCCCCCACACGGCCGGGATCAAGAGTGTTCCGAGCACCAGAACCAGTACCGACAATGGCAGGCCCAGGCGCCAGTAGTCGCCAAAGTGGTAGCCGCCCGGCCCCATGACCAGAGTGTTGCACTGGTGGCCGATCGGGGTGAGGAAATCGCAAGCTGCCCCGACGGCCACCGCCATGAGGAAGGGATCTGGATTGAGCCCGAGCCGCTCCGCCAAGCTCCCGGCGATGGGTGCCATGACGAGCACCGTCGCCGCATTGTTCAGAAAGGGCGTGACTGCCATCGCGAGGGCGATCATCAGGCCCAACGCTGCCGGCGGCGGAAGCTTTCCTGCCACCTGCTCGAGCCCCGCCGCGATCAAGTCCGTGCCGCCCGTCGTTTGAATGGCGTTGCTCACCGGGATCAAAGCAGCGAGGAGCACGATCACCGGCCATTCGACGGCCTCGTAAGCCTCCTCGGTCGTCATGATCCGCAGAAGCATCATGGCCGCCGCTGCCCCGGCGAAGGCCACCGCTACGGGGACGAGGTGAGTGGCGACGAGGACCATCGCCAAGCCGAGAATAATGATAGGAAGCCAGCTCCGCTTGCGACTGCCGAGCGCCACGTCGCGCTCGCTCAGCGGCAGGATGCGGAGCTGGCCCATGGATTCCGCGATGCGATCCCGGGAGGCCTTGAGAATGAGGACGTCCCCAATTTCGAAACGCAGCCGCCGCAGGCGGCGGTTGAGGCGCTGACCACTGCGGCTCACAGCCAAAAGGCTCAGCCCGTGCTCCCTCCGGAGCTGTACCTCGGCCGGGGTCTGTCCCACGAGGGACGAGTCGGCCGTGACGACGCCTTCCGCCACCACGCTATCCTCGTCGGCCTCGTCCTCGGCGACCTCCTCGCCCGCGAGCCGGAGTTGGGCTCGGGCGACCACGCGCTCGAGGTCACTTGGCTCTCCGGTGAGGAGAAGGACGTCGCCTGCTTCGATGACCCAATCGGGACGGGGGATATAGCGGCGGAAGTGTTCCCGGATCACGGTGGTCACGCGGAGGCCCTCTTCACCCAGGACCTCGAACTCCGAGACGGTCCGTCCGACGAACGGCGAAGTCTCGGGGACGCGTGCCTCAGTCGAGTATTGCTCGAGGTTGAAGGCCGCATCCATGGATGTACCGGCAGCACGTCGGTTCCCGGGAAGCAGGCGATAGGCGAAGGAAAGGAAGGCTACGCCGCTGACCGCGATGACGATTCCAACCGGCGTATAGTCGAACATCCCAAAGGGCTCGCCCGTCAGTTCCTCCCGCACCTTCGAAACCAGGATGTTGGGCGAGGTGCCGACCAGCGTCACGAGTCCACCAATCAGTGAGCCAAAAGACATCGGCATGAGAAGGTAAGACAAGGGTGTCCCGGTCCGTCGCGAAACCTGCGAGGCAACCGGCATCAGCATGGCCAGGGCGCCCACGTTCTTGGTGACCATCGACATGAGCGTCACGGCCCCTGCCAGCACCGGGACCTGCGTCCGAGGTCCCCGCAGATGCCGCATGAGCGGCCGCATCGCGGTCTCGATCGCGCCAGAGCGTGCTATGGCGGCCGAGATGAGTAGCGCTGTGGCCACGATGATGACGACGTCGTCGCCAAAGCCGGAAAACGCCTCCTCGGCCGGAATGATGCCGAGAAGCACCCCGGCGACCAGCGCCAGCACCGCCACAAGATCGTAGGCCAGTCGCCCCCAGATGAAGAGACCGATGGTCGCGCCCAGGAGTCCGAAAGCCAGCGCTTGGTCGAGCGTCACACGTGGTCTCCTTATTCCGGCGTTCCGGAACCTCGCCAGGGAACTGCAGGTTCCTCCCGGCTGAAAGAGAAAGGGCGATGATGAGCTTCGATCTGATCGGCCGGCTCTTCGGGTCGGTCCGAGACCGCGATGGACGAGCGGATGTCCTGGAGAAGCTTGCCCAGCACGAACCGACGTTGCCAGCTCCTCGAAACCCCTCTGCCCCAGAGGAGCTTCTTCCGGTCGCTCTCGCAACCAAGGTGCTTGCGGGGTGGCTAGCCAACCGGCAGCAGACTTTGGTGCCGCACACCCTGAACTTCCGCGTACTAGGGCCGGCGCAAGCGGACCTCCTCCTTGCGGTCATGGCAGCCGCCATCCAGGCCGATGGGGAAATCGATTCGCGCGAAGCTCGGCAACTTTCCCTGGCCCTGCGCCGCGTCGGCGCTGGAGAAGACGAGGCGCGGCGGATCGGGGCCATGCTGGCCGAACCGCAGCACCTGGGCACCCTGCTGACACGGATCCAGGAGGCCGACCTTGCTACCCACGCCTATGCCGCGGCCCTTCTTGCGATCAACCGGGGCACGCGTGTGAACCGCGCCTTCCTCGACTACGTCAGCGCGCGGCTCGGCCTTGTCCCGGATGTGGCTGGCAGCCTGGAGCGACGCTACCGGGCTTGAGCCGGCACCTCGCTCAGGTCACGCAACGCGCCTTGCAAGGGACCGCTTCCGACCAGCAGCTGCCGAGCCAGATCGGCCAAGGTGATCCAGCCGACCACCCGCCCGTCCCCATCGCGTATCGCGAGCCGGCGGATGGAGTGCGTGGCCATCAGGTCCATGGCCGTCTGCAGCGTGTCCTCCTCTCCGCAGCCGATCACCGGCCGGGTAGCCACGTCCTGCACGAGCACATCCGCCCCGTTCAGCCCCCTGGCCACGACGCGGTAAAGAATGTCCCGATCGGTCACGATGCCTTCGAGCTCATTCGCGCTCCCGACGGGAAGGGCGCCCACGTCCAGCTCGCCCATCAACTCGGCCGCCTCCGACACAGTGGCCTTGCCGGGGATGAACTCCACATGGCGGCTCATGATCTCGCCGACCCTCACAGCGCGACCCCCAAAGCGGCGTCGATCTGGGCGAGGAGCTTGGAGAAGTCCACGGGCTTAGGATGATAATCGTCGCATCCAGCCGCCAGAGCCTTCTCGCGGTCTCCAGCCAACGCATGGGCTGTCAGAGCGATGATCGGGATCCCATTCGTCTTCGGGTCGTCCTTGAGGGTCCGGGCAGCGGTCCAACCGTCCATGACGGGCAGGTTCATGTCGAGAAGGATCACCTCCGGCCGGCTGTTGCGCGCGGTGCTCACGGCCGCCTGCCCATCATGGGCCAGCACCACTTCGTGCCCTCGCCGTTGCAAGCGACGAGACAGGAAATCCCAGATCTCCTCCGTGTCCTCAACCAGCAATAGCTTGGCCATCCGTTGCCTCCCCTGTTGCGTCGAGCAGCCGCCGCCCGATACGTTCAGCTGCGATCCGCCTGAGCTCATCCCTTAGCTCGTCCATGCTGTCGTCGCGGGTCTGGATGATCTGGCGCACCTGGTCGCGCAGGTGCGTTCGCTCTTTGGGCGCAAGGTCCCCCTCCGTCAGCGCGATCACCGGGATCCCACTCAGGTCGGGGTTGCGTCGAAGCTCACGCAGCAGGTCAAAGCCGCCGACTTCCGGCAGCTGGACATTGACGAGGAGGAGGTCGGGACGGCGCTCTACCATCCTCTCGAGGGCCGCCCGTGCATCCGCTACCTCGGCCACTTCCCAGCCCTGGCCGGTCAGCAGGTCGTGAAGCTGCTCGCGCGTGCCGGCATCGCCTTCAAGCACAAGGGCGATCCCGGGCGCCGGCTGGCCCCTCTGGCGTTCCAGGGCGGCCTTGAGGCGAGTCCAATCGATTGGCTTGGTCAGGTAGTCGGCGGCTCCCAGCGAGTAGGCGAGACCCTTTTCACGGATCATGGAGATCATGATGACCGGAATATCAGCCAGATCAGGATCGGCCTTGAGCTGGGACAGCACCGACCATCCGTCCATGCGCGGCATCATCACGTCGAGGATGATGGCGGAGGGCCGGATCTCCCGCGCAAGCGCGAGGCCCGCCTCCCCGTCCGGAGCCACAGCCACGCCAAGCCCGTCCCGGCCCAGGAACCGGGTCAGCAGTTCGCGCATGTGGGGGTCGTCGTCGATCACCAGCACCTGGTCGGACGCAGCCTCGGAAAGCGGTGCTTCCAGCGCCTCCTCTGCTGGCGCCCGGAGGTCGGCGGGGAGGCTCAGGGTAAAGGTGGTCCCCTGCCCTTCCTCGCTCTCTACCTCGATGGTGCCGTTCAGCATCTCGGCAAAGGCTCGGGTCAGCGCGAGGCCCAGGCCCGTGCCTCCAAAACGGCGCGTCGTGGACACGTCCGCCTGGGTGAAGCGCTGGAACAGCTTGGCCTGCTGCTCGGGCGTCATGCCGATGCCAGTGTCCACGACACGGAAGGCCAGGCGTCCGCCCACCCGCTCGACGGTCAGCATCACCGCGCCGCCGTCCGTGAATTTCGCGGCGTTGGACAGGAGGTTGAACAGGCACTGGCGGAGCTTGACGGGGTCTGACCGCATGGTCCCGAGGTCTGGCCCGAGCTTGGCCGCGAAGCGGTTCTCCTTCTTGGCCATGAGGCTCTGGACCGTGTCGCAGACCTCTTCGATGAGGAGTGCGACCTCGAATTCCTCAACCTCCACCTCCATCTTGCCCGCCTCGATCTTTGACAGGTCGAGTACCCCGTTGATGAGCGTGAGGAGGTGGCGAGCGCTCGCCTCGATCTTGCCGAGGTCGCCAGCGATGGGTTCCCCAGTCTCGCCGAGGTCCTCCACCTCCTCCTCAAGCAGCTCGGCATAGCCGATGATCGCGCTGAGAGGCGTCCTCAGCTCATGGCTCATGTTGGCGATGAACTGGCTCTTGGCGAGGTTGGCCTCCTCGGCAGCCATCTTGGCGGCCGCGAGGGCTTCCTCGTGGCGCTTACGGTCCGTGAGGTCCCAAGTGATCCCCAAGGCGTAGAGGCCGCGCCCGAAGGGACGCTTCTCGACCGAGCCGCGGGCCACCGCCCAGCGCACCTCGCCCGAGGCGGTGACGATGCGGAACTCCAGGTCGAACTCGCCTCCGGTCTCGCGAGCCTCCTGGAAGACGGTCGTGACACGCGCCTGATCCTCGGGGTGGAGCCGCCCCAGAAAGTCCCCCGCCAAGAGATCGTCGTCGCCCGGGGGCAGGTCGAACAACGATCGGAACCCTTCATCCGCTTCCAGGACCTCGCTGTCGAAATCCCAGGACCAAGACCCGATCCGCGCGACCTGCAGCGCGAAGCGGAGTCGACGTTCGGCCGCGATGGCGCGGGTCTCGGCGCGGCGCTGCTCAGTGATGTCCGTGCTGGTGCCGAACCAACGGGCGATGCGGCCCGCCTCGTCGGTGATGGGGACCGCGCGGGACAGGAACCAGCGGTAGCGCCCGTCGTGGCCGCGCAGCGGGAAGGTCTCCTCCCAGACGGTCCCTGCCTCCAGGGCGGCCCGATACGACTCCTCGGCGCGGGCTGCATGGTCCCGATGGTGGACGGTCCGCCAGCCCCAACCCTGCATCTGGTCGGCAGTCGTTCCGGTATAGTCATACCATCGGCGATTGAACCAGGTGATCGAGCCGTCGGGATCGGCCATCCAGGTGAGTTGGGGGAGGTTCTCAGCGAAGGCCCGGAACTCCTCTTCGCGGTCGCGAAGCGCCTCCTCGGCCCGCCTGCGCCGGAGGTACTGTCCCACCTGCTGCCCGATGGCCGCCGCGCCGTCGAGGAAGTCATCATCGAGTGCCGGCCTCTCCCGACCGAAGAGCTCGATCACGCCCAGCACCCGCCGCCCCACGCGGGCCGGGATGACCAGGGCCGAGGTGAGCCCCGCAGCAATCGCCTCCGGATGGGCCTCCCCCGCCAGATCGGGAGCCAGGATTATCTCGCCCTCGACCCAGGCCCTGCCAGGAAGGCCGTCGCCGCGTTCGAGTGTCATGGCCATCGTCCGCTCTACGAGCCCCACCGCATCAAGGCCGGGCCCCGTCCAGCTGGCTTCCGGATCGAGCCGGCGGTCTCGATGACTCACGGTCCAGAAAAATGCCGCCTGAAAGCCCAGACCACCCCCGACCGCCGCCAGCAGCCGGGGCAGGACGTCCTCAAGATTGGCGGTGCCAGCGAGCATACGGCTGACCGTGACCTGAAGAGCCAGCCGGTCCCTCGCGCTGCCCTGCTGGGTCGTGTCGACCAGAGTTACGACGCTGCCGGTCACCTGACCATTCTCCAAAAGAGGCCAAGCGCAGTATTCGGCTGTGAAGAAGCTCCGGTCCTTGCGCCACAGCACCTCGTTCGCCAGCCGCACGGGCCGGCCGGTCTGACGCGTCGCAACCAGTGGGCAGGCGGATTGGGGATAGCGCGAGCCGTCCGGATGGCTGTGATGGATCAGATCGTGCATGTTGCGCCCGAGCATCTCGGATACGTCGTAGCCCAGCATGTCCAAGGCTGCCCGATTGGTGTAGGTGCAGCGTCCCTCGGCATCGATGCAGTAAAGACCGAAGCCGACCGCCTCGAGCATGTCGCGGTTGGCCGGGGCCGTGCCCCTGTTCGAGGCGGGGGAAGAAAGGTCCAAGATAGGCCCCCTGTGACTAGCCGCTCGCAGTGCCCTGATCAAACTCGGCCAACGGGCCACCGTTCCCGCCTGTGACCTAGGGTCGGCGGCATGGTTAGCCGTCATCGGCATCGGACGGGGGCCCGAAACCACTTCCCCGTCGGCGCGTTTCGCTGAGGCAGAGGTCTGAGAACCATGAACGAGCGCACGGTCGAGACCGCCGCCGCGGTCAAAGAGACGGCGGAGCAGACGCAGACGGCGGCCGAGAACGCTGCCAGCGCCGCCCAGCATGCAAGCGCGGCGGCCCAGACCACCACCCAGGCCGCGACCCGAACCTCCGCAGCAGCGGAGACCTCGGCCCAAGCCGCCCAGAGCACCGCGCATGCAGCCGTCATCACAAAGGACAGCGCCGAGCGGCGCACCGAACTTGCGGGCGATCGCACGGTGTTTGCCGCCGAGCGCACCTATGCGGCCTGGGTGCGCACCGGCCTGGTGGGACTGGCCGGCGGCATCGGTGCACGAGCCTTGCTCGACGGGCTGGTGCCGGATTGGTTGGCGCTGGCCCAAGCGTCGGTTCTGGTGATGTTTTCCGTCTTCTGCTTCATTGCCGGCGTGTGGCGGCAGCTTTTCAAGGTCGAGCCCGATGCCCCCGACATCGACCGGCTGCCCAGCTGGCTGCTGATCGGCGTGAACGTCTTCCTGGCGCTGGTTGCGGCTACGGCCCTCCCGGGCATCTGGGTGGGCGGCTAGAGGCAAGGCTGGCATGTGCCACACCCATGCACCCATCCGTAGCCGAGGAGGCACCGTGGTCAGACAGAAACAAGGGACCCGGCGTGCGTTTTCTCAGCGACGGAAAGATCCATCTTCGGGCTTGTCCACTGACATGTCCTCGCTGAGTTCCTGACGCAGTTGCCCCAGCTCGCGATCGAGGAAGTAGGAGATAAGAGAGCGGACAAGCACCAGGAGCCCCAAGTAGATGACATCCGAGATGGCGAAGCTCAGGGCGGAGTGGATGATGTCCGACACGATCAAAAGCTCGAGGCCCGCAAGGATGTAACGGCCCAGCTCGATCCGGCCCCGGTTGGTGCGCCGCACCCGGTCAGGGCCTTCGAGAAACAGCTCCGCCCGGAGAACGCCCAGGGTGAATCGGAGAGCACCGATAAGGAGCAGCAGGATTGCGAGCACGTCGATGGCAGCGGATACCCACTCCATGGCGGCCCCGAGCCAAGCCAGTTCGCCATGCAGCAGGCTCTCGCCCGCGCCGATCTCCCAGAACGACACTCAGGTCCTCCCTGATCCGCGCTCCTGAGGGCCTCGTTAGCCTCAGGGGTGATAAATAGGGGGATGCTGCGGTCTGGCGAGGCGTCCCATGCTTGCGTTTCCGGTCGGACCGCCTGCCCAGGTAGTCCTGGCTTACCAGGGCACAGACGAGGTCGGCCCATATCTGCTGCCCCAACATGAGGCACGGACTAGGCCAGTTGAACCGGCCCGACGCCTTCTTTGCAGCAATGGAGTTTCTGAGCGGGCATCTCGACGCTGGGGCGCTCGTAAAGGCGAGGCGCCTGATGATTTATGGACCTGTTCCTAGCTCCCAGGCGGAAAGCGGTACACCGACGACCGTGGGATCCCAAGCCGTTTGGGCATGGGCGGGGGGCTGGCTTCTCCACTCGCTGCAGCCGGGGCACCTCGTCAGGATCGATCCTGGGCTTTCGCCCCGAGTAGGTGCCCCTCCGCTTGGCTGCCGCGATCCCTTCCATCTGCTGCGCCCGGCGCAGGTTGATCTCGAACTCGGCAAACACGCCCAGCATGTCGGAGAATGCCCTGCCCACGACCGTTGAGGTGTCCACCAGTTGTTCAGTGGCCTTGAGCATGACGTCCCTTTGGAGGTCCTTGAGCAAGTGTGCCAGCCACCCCCCGCGGATGACGGCCAGCGTGTCGCCGGGGCGGAGAAACCGCAGTCAAGTGTCGAAGTCCGACCGGCCGTCGCGCTGGGTCCCGGTCTTCTTTGCCGAGCGGATCACCTGGCAGCCGGCCTGTCGAAGGGGGCCTTTTGCAGCGAGGAGTCCTGACACCGGTGTGCACTCAGGAGGCGTTCTATCCTGATAGAGTCCACACCTGCTGCGGACAGCGTCCGGTATGCCCAGTAGCAACCCTAACGAAACGCACAAAGCTGTCCGATGCTGGTCGCCGACCCTGGTGTATCCAAATGGTCAGTCGGAACCGGGGCCGGTCCATCACGCGGGCTCGTTGGCCAATGACGGCCAAGCACCTACCTGACCTGGTGACCCCTGCCCATGAAAGGACCTGAGCTTCGTGCCTCACTATCTTGTCGCCCAGAGCGAGTTGCCAGAGCAACGGGAGGCCCGCCGTCAAAGGGCAGGCAAGAGCGCGGGTGAAACCTATGCAGCAACCCTGCGCCAGATGCGCCCAGGCGCGATGGTGTCGCTCATCTCACCGGCCGATGAGGACGCCGTCATACTGTCCCAATCGGAACTGGCAACCTTCGACGCCGTTTTTCTGACCGGCTCGCCCATGCATGTCTACAACCAGACTCCGCCCGTCGAACGCCAGCTCGCGTTCATGAGGGCCGTGTTCGCATCGGGTGTGCCGTCGTTCGGCTCATGCGCAGGCCTCCAGGTCGCCGTGGCTGCAGCAGGCGGGCGGGTGCGCAAGATGCCTGAACGCATGGAAGCCGGCATCGCACGAAGGATCAGCGCAACCGAGGCGGGCCAAACGCATCCGATGCTGAAAGGACGCCCGCCAAGCTGGGACGCTGTCGCGGTGCATGGCGACGAGGTCGAGGAGTTGCCACTCGGCGCCACGCTCCTGGCAAGCAACGGTGCCACCAGGGTACAGGCGGCGGAGATCAGGTATGATCAAGGCGTGTTCTGGGGCGTGCAATATCATCCCGAGCTTGCGTTGGAGGAACTCGCGATCGCGCTGCGCTCGCAGGCGGCGGATATCGTCGAAGCGGGTCTTGCCGATGATCAGGACGACGTCCTGTCCCATGCTGACACGATCGAGGCTCTTCACCGGGATCCTGCAAGCCGTGCGCTGCGCTGGCAGATCGGCGTGGACGGCGAGTTCGCAGACCAGGAAGGCCGCAGGCGGGAGATCACGAACTTTCTCGAGAGCCTCTCGGAGTTGCGTGGGTGCTCAGGTGTATGAAGGCCTGTGTTGCGCGCGAAGCATCCCGGTGCGTCTCCCACCATTGGGAGCTCTGCCCGTCGATCCGTCTCCCATAAGATTGGCCAACGCCCCGCATCCGTTGGCAGCTTTCTTTCAGGTCGCCTTGTTGCCCCAAGTCAATGAAGAGTCATCATAGGCCTCTAGCTTCATCGCCTGCAGCCAATTACGGTTGAGTAAGGTGCAGGTCAGGATCGGAGGCTGCGCTGTGGCCAGCCTTGATGACGGGTCAAACCCGTGCATGTCCGACCCATCTATCCGTCTCCCTAACCCTGCTCCATCAGTCGTGTCCAACGATTGAACGGTTGGCGCAGGTGAGATGCGCGCAGGCCAAGCCAATGCTCTGCACAACCTCTCAGACCGGTGACGTGAGGCCTCAGCGCGCTGTCTGGAGCGACAACCGATCCATTCTGAAGTCCACCTCGGTCTCCGGCTGCGCAGCAACGCTCCAGGGCACCGGCGCTTCCTGAGTAAATCGCCGCATCCCACGACGGGCGACAAAGAAACCTCTGATCAGTTCGGTTACAGCACCAAGACCACTGTGGTGGGCGGCCACTCCGGAACAGTTCGAGCCGAAGACAATCTGCCCTTGTGGTCGAGCTTGACGTGATCCTTCGCGGGTTGGATCAAGCTACCTGCCCCTGCTCCGATGTTCTCCGCAGCGATGTCGACGTGGTCACGACAATAAAGGCGCTGCGACAACGGAGCCTCAGGCAAAGGAGACCGCCGTGCTTGATCTCCACCAAGTCTGCGTCCTGACCCCACCCTTAATGGCCTGTCACCAAAGTATGTGCGTCTGATGTCATGAGCTCTGGACTCTAAACACGCCCACAGGTCGGCAGCTAGGTTCGTCCGGTACCCGCAGCTGAGAGCAGCCATGGGCGCCGGGTCGTCCCTTGTGTTTCACGGTCAAGGGAACCGGAGCTCTTGCCGCACCTTACGGAGTTCGCATCCCACAGACCCGGCCCGCATCGTCTTGCCCTCAAAGCGAGAGAGAGGCCGGCGGCCTCTCTCTCTTGGGTGCCTGACGGGG
>NZ_VDFU01000053.1 GCF_006152115.1 Rubellimicrobium rubrum
TCACCTCCAACGGCGCTCCAGCCCTCACAGCCACGGCAGCACGCGTGCGCATGGACATATCCCCTCCCCGATGATCTTCTTTTGAAACCTTATGGTGAACTGTTGGCCGACGATTTCAACTTCCTATCACGCCCGTCATACTTTGGTCGTAGATACCAATGGAGGAGCCCCCATGCGAGACACCCCCGCACGAATGCTGGCAGGACTGATTCTGATGGGAACTGCCCTTCCGGCCCTGGCAGCGGGCCCGTCCGACCCCGACTGGCCGTGCATCCAACGCAAGGTCGAGCGTCTCTCGATTGCGGCCATGTGGCCGGATCCGATCCCCGAAGGAACGGAGCCTCTGCCTGAGGACCTGGAGGAGGTGGCGGCGCAGTTGGCGCTTCGGCGTGTATCCGAGGAGGACGCGCAGGAGCTCCTGTCCCACGCCAAGGAGTCTCACCCCAACTTGGGGCCCGACGACTATGGGCAGGTGTTCCGCATCACCTTCGACCACATCGACCGGCAACGCACCGAAATCGTCGCGGGCATCGGGCGCTATGCGCGCAACCAGTCGACGCTTGCCTCGGAGTTGGAGGAGCTTCGGGCCGAGATGAAGGATCTGGAAGCCGCCGAGGCGCCCGATTTCGACCGGATGGACGAGGTCGAGGCCGAGATCGATTGGCGGGTCCGCATCTTCAATGATCGCAACCGCGCCCTGACCTATGTCTGCGAGTCGCCAGTCCTCCTCGAGCAGAGGGCCTTCTGGATCGCGCAGATGCTGCTGAAGGCCGCAGGGTGACCTCGGCCAATCACTCCCATTCGAGTTCGGTGTAAGCCACCGTCGCGTTCCGGGCGTTGTGTTCGTCAAAGAGGGACCACAACGCCCTCTCCTGCCCTGCAGCGACCTGAACGGCGTCGCCCAGAGAAACCCCGTCGGCGAGAAGTGCGCGCAGGTCCTGCTCCAAGACTCCGAGGTAGCGCCGCAGCGACTCGCCACCCTCGGGCCAGGGCAGGATCGGGCCGCCATGACCTGGCACGACCGAGGTGGCCTCAGATGCCCCCAGCAGGTCGAGAACGCCGAGCCAACCCGACAAGGAGCCGTCAAGCGTCGGCAGGTGCTCATCGAAGACGAGGTCGCCCGCGATCAGCGTTCCGCTCGTCCGGTCGAGCACCGTGACGTCAGCCTCGGAGTGACCCACGGGCCATGCCCGTAGCTCAAGCTCCCGGTCGCCAAGGTCCAGCACCTCGGACGGACCGATGATGCGATCGACTCGGGGCAGCGTGCTGCCTGCAAAGGCCAGTCCGACCTGCTCTTCCGTTCGCTCCATATAGGTCTCGGCCCGAACGGCCAGGCCGTCAGACAACTTCGGATGGGCCAAGATCTCTGCCCCGGCATCGGCCATGGCGGTCGCGCCAAAGACGTGATCCGGGTGGAAATGCGTGAGCACGAGGAACCGGATCGGCTTGTCGGTCCGGGCACGGATGGCTGCAACGGCAGCTTCCCCCAAGGCGCGGGAGCCACCGGCATCGATGACCGCCACCGCGTCCCTGCCCAGTACGAAGGCCACGTTGCCGATGTCGCCGCCGTTCTCCGGGCTAGCCAAGGCAACCGCGGCCCGGTGGACGAACAGGCCCGGCCGAACCTCCTCGAAAGCGAGCGGCGGCTCGGCGAGGGCGCCGCAGTGGACGTCTCCGACCTGATAATGGCTGCGCCAGTCCTCCAGCCGTCCGGCGGCGGCGATCATGGCGGCCTCGCAGGTCTCGGCACCCACGGGCACGGTCCTCAAGACGCATTCGCTGGGTGCGGCCAGCAGGCAGAGCGTCGCAAGGACATCGATCATGGCTGTCTCCAAACTCGGTTTCGACGGATCGACGGATCCGTGCTATCTGTGTGGCGTCGAATGACGTTGGGACGGAGCTCCGCCATGACGCGTCTGCTGCTTGCACCCCTGTTTGTCGCACTCTCGGTCGGGTCTGTCGCGGCCCAGGACCGGCCAAACCCGCTGATCGAAGGCGAGACCTGGGCCTATCTCGCCCCCAGCATCCTGGGGGAAGTCACCCCTGCTCCGGCAGGCGATGCGCTGGCCCTGGACGCGCCCGTCCGTGCCGACGATGCGGCTACCGTTCCGATCCATCTGGTCCAGCCCGCGGGCGGCCCCCCGCTTCATGGCATGACCCTTGTCATCGACGAGAACCCCTCGCCCGTCGCGGCCGAGATCGCCTTCGGGCCAGCGCTGATGCCGCTCGACTTCGAGCTTCGGGTCCGGGTCAACCAGTACTCCAATGTCAGGGCCATCGCGACCACTGGGCAGGGCGAGGTGCTGATGGCGGGCGCTTACGTCAAGGCGTCCGGCGGCTGCTCCGCCCCGGCAAGTCGCTCCCCCGAGGAGGCGACGGCCGGCTTGGGTGAGATGCGCCTGCGAGGCTTTGGCGAGGCCGGCGACGGGCGCCAGGAAGCCCAGGTTATGATACGCCATCCCCAGTTCTCGGGCCTGCAGCGGGATCAGGTGACCCAGCTCTGGATCCCGGCGCATTTCATCGAACGGATCGAGGTGTATCAGGGCGAGGAGATGCTCTTCACCCTCACGGGCGGCATCTCCGTGTCGGAAAACCCCGTCTTCCGCTTCCGATACGTCGACAACGGCGCCCCTGGGTTCCGGGTCATGGCCCGGGACACCGAGGGCAACGTCTTCGAGCAGACCCTGCCCAAGCAGCCGGCCACCTAGAAACAGAGGATCTCGGCCTCGGCCTGCGCCCGCCTGAGGTCCGCGACGGCACCGCGGACCAAAGCGTTGTCGCGAAACAGCGTGGACCGCTCTCCGCCGGTCTGCTGGAGGGCCAGGATCGCCTCGGCCTCCACGTACTTCTCGTAGGGCACGATCGAGGCGATCCGGTCGATCGAGCAGGAGCACTGCTCCAGGCTGCGCTGGTTTTCCCCGTTCACGGCCATGCAGGCGAAGACGTATTCGGCCCGCGCGGCCGTGGGATAATCGTTGAGGAGGGCCGCCGCATCCTGGGCCTGCGCCTGCCCCGCGATCGCCAGCGCAGAGAGCAGAAGGATCGTCCTCATGGCTCGACCTGAGCCAGGGACAGGGAACTGGTATAGGCTGCTTCGGTACCGGCGGCCGGGGCATCGGCCTGGATGGATAGATACCAACCCGGCACCGCCTCGGACACGACGACCCGGATCTCGAGGTCGGCGAAGGCTCCCAGATCGTCGCGGTGCGCGTCGTTTGCGAACGGGATCAGCGCCACAGACGTGGCCTCGACCGGCTGGCCGTCCCAGGTGGCCGTCACCGGCTCGACCTGACCGGGTCCACCCAGGGCGTCCCGGATCCGGTTGCGGATGTAGAAAGGGCTGCCGCCGGTCGCCTCGGCGATCGACTGCACCGTACGCTCCAGGAACACCATCGCGACCGGGTTCCCCACCGTGGCCTTGAATTCGCCAAGAGGTAGGGGCTCCTCGGAAGCATCGGGACTAAGCCCTACCACGCTGGCGCTGTCGTCGGGCCCAAGATCGACGGTCACCTGGCCCCAGTCCTTGTCCGCTTGCGGATCGAACGCGCCGTCTCCTTCGTAGAGCAGTTCGGTCCCTTGCGGGAGCCCGTCGAGTGTTCCTGACCGGAACACGAGGTCGAACGCATTCTCGGCGTGCAGTGCGCCGGTCGATCCAAGAGACGCGCAAAGCGCGAGCGTGGCAGTCCGTATCATGGCTTTCCTCCCCAGGGGCCGTGCTTCGGCCGATCAAAGCCTGTCACGGGGGAGGTTGTCCACAGCTCCGATCAGGGATCAGGCGTCGATGCCCGCCCCGATCGGCTGACAGGTCCAACGCTGGATGGTCCAGCCCGGATGCTCACCCACCCATTGGGCCAGTTGCGGCTGAGCCGCTATGGCGCAGGTCGTCATGGAAATGTCCACGAATTGCAGGGCGCGGTCCTCGCAAGTATCGGGCGAGGCGCTCAGGCAGACGACGAAGGCGAGTTCGATCATGAGAAATCACTCCGAAGGGCTTCGAGGGGCGTGCAAGCACAACCCCTCCAATCCCGGAGCAGAGATGCCAACGGGTTTCAACTCTGGCTGATCCACGTAAACCTATCGTGACCGCCCAAGCCTATTTCGTGAGCCGGTCCGCATGGAATCGCACGTGATCCGCCATGAATGTGGAGATGAAGAAGTAGGAATGGTCATAGCCCGGCTGCCGCCGCAGGGTGAGCGGGATGCCCGCGTCGATGCAGGCGCGTTCCAGAAGCTCGGGCCGAAGTTCCCGGACAAGGAAGGTGTCGGCCTCGCCTTGATCGACGAGAATCTCGTCCAGACGGGCTCCGTCTTCGATCATCGCCACCGCGTCGTGACGGCGCCAGGCCGTATTATCGGGGCCGAGATACGCCCCAAAGGCCTTTTCCCCCCAGGGCACCTGCGAGGGCGCGACGATAGGCGCGAACGCCGAGACCGATTGGAAGCGGCCCGGCAACCCAAGGGCCAGGGTCAGGGCCCCATGACCGCCCATGGAGTGCCCGAAGATGCCTTGGCGATCCATGTCGGCCGGAAACTCGGAGGCCACAAGGGCGGGCAGTTCCTCGGTGACGTAGGTCTTCATGTTGTAGCGTCCGGCCCAAGGGGACTGGGTGGCATCGAGGTAGAACCCAGCGCCCTGCCCCAAGTCATAGGCCGGATCGTCGGCGGCATCGCCCCGCGGCGAGGTATCGGGGCACACCACGATCAGACCCGCTTGGGCGGCTGCACGGCGGTACTCGCCCTTTTCCATGACATTGGCATGGGTGCAGGTCAGGCCGGATAGATACCACAGGACCGGACAAGGCCCTTCCTTGGCGGCGGGAGGCAGGAACACCGCAAAGGTCATCTCTCCTCCCGTGGCGGTGGACTGATGCTTGCACACGAGTTGCCGGCCTCCGTGGGCCGCCCATTCCGAAACGACGTCCATGCATGCTCCTGATCATCGGCCAGACCCGGACCGTCTTGGCCCGGACGGCGCAGGGTTGAGATCCCGCCATCAGGCAGGCTGCCGTGTCAAGGCAGGGGTCTTCGGCCGGCCCTGTTTCCGGCCCTGCAGGGATCGTTACGCAGGGCCGGGATACCGTGTCAGGCGTTAGCCGTCTCGGCCGCGGCCTTGGCCGAGGACTCCGAGCGGTGCTGGACCGTCCAGGTGGCGATGTAGTCCATCAGCGCCGGTGACAGGGCATCATAGGGCTCGAGGCCAATCTCCCGCAGGCGGCTCCGGATGCCATCCATCTCGTTCGGGTCCACGCCAGCCTCGATGACCGAGGACACGAAGGCTGCAAAGCCCGGCTGTGCCCAGCCTTGTCCTTCGAACCGCTCGGGATGCACGAAGCTCAGGCCCTTGAACGGATGATCCCGTTCCACCGGACCATGCATATGGACGCCGCAGGCGTTGCAGCGGTGCCGTTGGATGAGGGCCGACGGGTCCACCACCTCCAGCTTGTCGCCGTTCTCCAGCACCTGCACCTTGTCCACCGGAGCGACCGCGACGATGGAAAATATAGCCCCCTCAGGCTTCCAGCACTTGGTGCAGCCGCAGGCGTGATTATGGGCCACCTGCCCTTCGATACGAACCCGGACCGGACTGTCGGTGCAGTTGCAGACCAGAACGCCGCCGGTGAAGCTTTCGGATGTCGGTGCGATCCCGTTGTCGAGTGCCGGATGCAGCATCGGTGTGGCCATGTGGTGTCCTCCTCCCAGAGCCGGGCGGAACCTCCGCCCCATGGTTGCGCCTCATTCCGTCCGGGCGCTTGGTGACGCTATCACGGCTTCTTGTACTGGCATCAGAAAAGTTGGAGGTGCGATTCTGGGCTGTGGGTGGAGCCGTCCAGCCTCGTTCGGATCCAAATAGTGAGCGTGTCCCGGCGATCACCGGTTCTGTCCGAAGAGCCTTAGCGACGGCGTTTCAGACACTGAGTGCGGCTCTCGCCACGCCAGACCTGGCACGATGGGACCATGTGCCTACGGTTGGTGCTGCGGCGTGCCCGTGGGCTGGACGCGGCAGAACGGACGCAGCGGCCCTTACCCGTGGCGCACCGACCGTGGCAGCCATCTCACGTCCGCCGTCCGTTCAGGCCGGCGATGAAGGGCAAGGCTCTTGCTGTGCTGCTTGTCGAGGTACATGCGCTCGTCGGCCAGATCGAGAAGGCTTGCCCCCGCGTGCGGGTGGTCCGACAGCCTGGCAAGCCCAACGCTCGCGGAGAGCCGGACGGCACTTCCCTCGATGCTCGCCCCGGACACGGCCTCGCGGATGCGCTTCACGAAGTCCCGGGTCTCCACCTCGGGTACCAGATCGCTCACGAGCAAGGCGAACTCGTCGCCGCCGAGCCGGGCAAGGACGTCCGAGGGGCCCACGACGGACCTGAGCCTGTCGGACACGGCTATGAGCATCCGGTCACCCACTGCATGGCCGAAGCTGTCGTTGACGGCCTTGAAGCCATCGAGGTCTATGAACAGCAACGCCCTGCGATCGGAGCCGGGCGATCCAGCCACCATGGCCCGTTCCATGACTTCAAGAAAGGCACGGCGGTTGGCCAAGCCGGTCAGTTCATCCCGATGCGCCAGATCGGTCAACCGGGCATTCGCACGCTGCATCGTCCACATCTTTCGGGCGACGACAAGGACGACCAAGGCCCAGCCTAGGCAGATTGCAGCCACGACGCGGGCGAAGTCGCTCCGGCTCCACACGAGATCGACGTTCCCGGCCTGGTCCGGCATCGGTAGGACGGCCCGGGTGGTGGGAGCACGCGTGGCAAGCGCGGGCAAGGGCGTCGCCATCGGGCCAAGTTGGTCAAGTTTCCGTTCGACTGCCAGTTGGCTCGGGACAGCCGCATGGTGTGGCGACAACTGGGCAACCCTGCCGTGACCTGTCCAAAGCGCCACGATCTGGGACTGCTCGCGCGTGCTGGATAAGTTGGTCGGGCCGGTCTTTGACGCCACGAGGGCATCGCGCAACCGTCCCTGGACGTGAACCTCCTTGGCCAGCCATGCACGGCGCGGGGCGTCAGCCTGCCTGGCCATTGGCGATGTTTCGTTCGACTGCGCTTCGACCCGAACCCAGGGGTGCACAAATCCCGAGCCCGCGCCGAATGCCATGAGGAGCGATGCGAGCCTAGTCCACTTCGCTACGGTGCGCCAGCCCATGGCTTCTCCTCTCGTCTCTACAAGAGAAACAATCGCAAAGATGCCTTGCGAATCGGTTAATCCTGCCCCGGAAATCGCAGTCAATCCTGAGCGCGATCGGCGAACAGTCGCCGTATGAGCAACCGAGCGGTGGTCTTGACCTATGACGAGCCGAGCGAATGCGGCGATTAGGAGGGACTGGACAAGAACTGGGCGGACTGTGAGATCGATGGCCCGCTACGGTGCATCAGGGTCGTGCTCCCAGTCCTTCAAGACAGGATCCTGAGGTTTAGTCGTTCACCTGGTCGGAACTGAGGTCCTTGGTTGTTCGAATGACCTGTCGGGCTGGACTCGTACGGCACGACACCCAGGCTGAATTGCGGCATCGCAGGGGCGACGGTTCAACTTAATTGCCAAGCTGATGCCGGTGCGCTCCTCGCCAGCCCAGCCGCAGGGCCGCGTTCATCACGGAGCGCAAGGCTCGTCGCCTGCCGGCCGTGACGTCCCCGGATTGTTGATGCCTGAGGCGCCGCCGTCCTGCCCGATTCGCGCCACAGATGGACCGAAGCGGGGGTAGGGACTGACTTCGCCCGCTTTGCACCTAGATTGCCCTGCACCATGCCCTACCCGTTCATGACTGCTTCCCTTCGATCACAGGCCGGACGGCATGGCTGATCCACATCCCGGAACGCCTCCGGCGCCCGGCGCCCTGGGGCCGCTACGTCATCCGGTGTTCCGGGCCGTCTGGATGGCGAGCCTCGGCTCCAACTTCGGCGGGCTCATCCAGTCGGTCGGCGCGTCCTGGATGATGACTTCCATCGCCCCGTCGGCGGACATGGTCGCGCTGGTGCAGGCCTCGGTGACCCTGCCGATCATGCTCCTGTCGCTCGTGGCCGGGGCCGTGGCCGACAGCATGGACCGGCGACGCGTCATGCTGGCCGCGCAGATGTTCATGCTAGGCATCTCGGTCGTGCTGTCGCTGGTGACCTGGGCCGGGCTGATCACGCCGTGGCTCCTGCTCCTGTTCACCTTCCTGATCGGATGCGGCACCGCCATGAACGGGCCCGCCTGGCAAGCCTCGGTCGGCGAAATGGTCCCGCGCGAGGATCTGCCCTCGGCCGTCGCTCTTAACAGCATGGGCTTCAACCTCGCCCGGAGCCTCGGTCCCGCCATTGGCGGCGCGATCGTTGCGGCCGCGGGCGCTGCAGCCGCCTTCGCGGTCAACGCGACAAGCTACCTGGGCCTGATCCTCGTCTTGGCGCGTTGGCGGCCCGAGCAGCCCTCGCAGACCCTCCCCCGCGAGGCGCTGGGTGCGGCCATAATCTCGGGTCTCCGCTACGTCGCCTTGTCGCCGGCGCTGCGCATCGTCCTGCTGCGCGCCGTGGTGTTCGGGGTCGGAGCCAGCGCCATCAACGCGCTGATGCCGTTGATAGCCCGGGAGCTCGTGGGTGGGGGTCCCTTGACCTACGGGCTCCTGCTCGGAGCCTTCGGAGTGGGTGCGGTGTGCGGCGCGCTGGGCAGCACTCGACTGCGCGCGTGGCTTTCGACCGAGGCGCTGGTCAGGGGTGCGATCCTGGCCTTCGCCGCTGCCGCGGTGCTGGCGGGCCTGAGCGGCAGCATCTTGCCCACCGTGATCGCCCTCCTCTTGGCGGGGGCGGGCTGGGTGCTGGCGTTGTCGAGCTTCAACGTCACGGTCCAGATGTCCACGCCGCGTTGGGTCGTGGCCCGCGCCCTGTCGCTGTACCAGATGGCGGCCTTTGGGGGGATGGCGGGCGGGAGCTGGCTTTGGGGTACGGTCGCCGAACGGAACGGTTTGGCCCCGGCTTTGTTCATGGCGGCCGGGGTGCTTCTGGCCTGCGCGCTGATCGGGCTGGTGCTGCCGCTCGTTGACGTCAAGGGACGCGATCTCGGCCCGCTGCGCACCTGGCGCGAGCCCGAAACGGTAGTGCCGGTGGATGGCCGGACTGGCCCGGTGGTCATCGCGGTGGAGTGGCGGATCGCCGAGGCCGACGAGCCGGAGTTCCTTCATGTAATGACCGAACGACGTCGGATCCGGCGTCGCGATGGCGCGCACAACTGGATGCTCATGCGCGATCTGGCCGACCCGCAACTTTGGGTCGAACGCTATGATGCCGCCACCTGGCACGACTACGTGCGCCTGAACAACCGGCTGACGCGCGAGGATGCGGCGATCATCGAGCGCCTCAGGGAACTGCATCGAGGAGGCTGGCCACCCCAAGTCCGCCGGATGGTCGAGCGCGAGGCGCGTCCAAGGCACTCCGAGGAGGCCCAGGTGGCCCGTGAGTTGGCCACGCCCCTCAACGACCCGTCGCGGGCCTCCTAATCGGGCCTGCGGTGGAGCCTCATTGCGGCACGGCCTCGGGGGTCATGTCCCGCCGGCCGGGCCCGCCGCGCCGAGCTTGTCCTGCGTTCGGTTCTCGAAATCACTGGCGTCATGGCGTTCATGCAACTGCATCGCGGGTTCGCCGAACGTGTTGTTCACCATGCGTCCGCGTAGCACAGCCGGTCGTGCGTCGATGGCCTTGGCCCATCTCAGGACATGGGAATAGGACGCGACGTCCAGGAACTCGGCTGCCTCATAGAGCCGCCCGAGGACGAGCTGCCCGTACCAGGGCCAGATGGCCATGTCCGCGATGGTATAGTCCGTCCCGGCGACATGCTCGCTTTGGGCAAGCTGCCGGTCCAGCACGTCCAGCTGACGCTTGGCTTCCATCGTGAAGCGGTCGATCGGATACTGGAGCTTGACCGGCGCATAGGCATAGAAATGACCGAAGCCACCTCCCAGGTAGGGGGGGCTACCGACCTGCCAGAACAGCCAGGACAGGCACTCCGCCCGCTCGCTTGGCTGCGTCGGAAGGAACGCCCCGAACTTTTCGGCAAGATATACGAGGATGGCACCAGATTCGAAGATCCGGGTCGGCTTTGGCGTCCCATGGTCCACCATGGCAGGGATCTTGGAGTTTGGGTTCACCGCCACGAATCCGCTGCCGAACTGGTCGCCGTCGCTGATCCTGATCGGCCAAGCGTCGTAGTCGGCCCCGGCATGGCCGAGTTCCAGCAACTCCTCCAACATCACCGTGACCTTGACGCCGTTCGGCGTGGCCAGGGAGTAAAGCTGGATGGGATGATGACCCACCGGAAGTGGCCTGTCATGGGTCGCCCCTGCGATCGGGCGATTAATGCTGGCGAAGGCTCCGCCGCTTTCCCGATCCCAGGTCCAGACCTTTGGCGGGGTAAAGGTGTCCGGTTCGCTCATCTGCCATGCCCGATCGCTGACGCTTGAAAGGCGACAGATGTGCCGCAGATGCAGCCGGGCAACCGCAACCGGCGATGCCGCCCTTACGGATCTCCGCGTCGGCGCCGCGAACCGATCCGTCTGCCAAAGGGGGTTTGATGATGTCCGAGAACGAGACCGAGGTCGAGATCATCGAACGCCGGAGCGGTCATGACGGGTTCTTCCGGGTCGGCATCCTGACACTGAAGCATCGGACCTTCGATGGCATCATGAGCCCGGTCCTGACGCGCGAGGTCTTCGAGCGGGGCAACGCCGCAGCGGTGCTGCCCTATGACCCGCGCTCCGACAGCGTCCTCCTTATCCGTCAGCTCCTGATCGGGGCCCATCTGGCGGGCCGCCCAAACCGCCCGCTCCAAGTCATTGCCGGCATGGTCGAGGCCGGAGAAACGGGCCAGGATGTTGCGGCCCGCGAAGCGGTCGAGGAAGCGGGCTGCGAGATCGGTCGCATCGAGCGCGCTCACGCATTCCTGCCCTCGCCGGGCGGCTCGTCGGAGTTCGTGGAGACCTTCGTGGCCGAGGCCGACCTGTCGTCCGCTGGAGGCCGCTTCGGCCTGGCCGAGGAACACGAGGATATCCGCGCCGAGGTCCTGCCGGCCGCGGCAGCCATCGCCTGTCTCGACGAAGGCGAGATCGAGGCTGGCCCCGCCGTGGTGCTCCTGGCCTACTTTGCGCGCAATCACGACCGGATCCGGCGCTCGTGGCTCGGCGGGCCGCAGGCACCGGGCCGCTAGAGCCGCCGCAGCGCGAGTCGCTCGACGGCGTGATCGGCGCGCTTGGTCAGCACCAGCCTTGCTCGCTCGCGGGTGGGCGCGATGTTGTCGCGAAGGTTCGGCCCATTGATGTCCCGCCAGATTTCCCGCGCCATCCGTGCCGCGTCGTCCGGGGTTAGACTGCTCAGATGGTGGAAAAACGAGGACGGCTCCCGGAACGCCGTTCGCTGGAGAAGGAGCACGCGCTGGATGAACCAACGTTCGATGTCCCGCTCTTCGGCGTCGATGTAGATCGAGAAGTCGAAGAAGTCCGAAGCGGCCATGCCGACACCTCTGGGGACCTGCAACACATTGAGCCCCTCGAACACCAGGATGTCGGGCTGCCGCACGACGTCGAACCGGTCCGGAAGGATGTCATAGGCCTGATGGGAATAGACCGGCACCTTTGCCTCGGGAACGCCGGCCTTCACCGCCTTCAGGAACGCGATCATACGGCGCAGATCGTAGCTTTCCGGGAATCCCTTGCGCGCCATGAGCCCGCGTTCTTCAAGGACACTGTTCGGAAACAGGAAGCCGTCCGTCGTCACAAGGTCCACATGGGTATGGTCCGGCCAGCGGGCCAGAACGGCGCGCAGGAGGCGGGCGAAGGTGCTCTTGCCGACCGCGACGCTGCCCGCCAAGGCCAATACGAACGGCGTCGTGCCAGATGGCTGCCCAAGGAAGGTGTCCTGCACCTGAGCCAGTCCGCGCGCTGCCGCCACATGGAGGTTGAGCAGTCTGGACAGGGGTAAAAGGACGTCCTCCACCTCTCGCAGGGAAACCGGCTCGCCTGCACCCTGGAAGGCGGCCACGTCCTCTGCCGTGAGATCCAAAGGTGTGCCTGACCGCAGTTCCGCCCATTGATCCCGCGTGAAGATCCTGTAGGGACCATTCTCCGCAGGATCCCGGTCCATCGCCACCGCCGCCGCCCCCTTCGACCTTGCCCCGACGGTAGAGCCGTTCGGTGCCCTGGCCAGTCCACCCCGGCCATGCAGGGCCGGGAACTTCATGGCTCCGATAAGGGCGTCACGGGTGATCTGCACGGCAGATGATCATCGCTGGTGCGAAAGGCCAGAGCCGGGCCGAGACCCTTTCTTCCCCAGGGCGGCAGGATCCACTTTGTTCTTGCCCCGAGACTGCCATTTTCCGGCCCAGGCTGGTCGGCATCCATCCCTTGGACACAACGGGGACACAGAATCAGCCGGGGCCCTGCCACTCCGGACACCAGCATCTCGCGATGGCGATGCTGGCTGGCGCGGTCGCGGCGGACCGATGCTTACAGGCTGGATCTAAGAGCCTGACCCGAAAAGAGTTGAGCGGCATCAGCGGGCTGTGACTCCGTCTGGCGGCCAAGCACGACGGA
>NZ_VDFU01000054.1 GCF_006152115.1 Rubellimicrobium rubrum
AAAAAAGGAAGGGGCTAGAAGATGGTACGCGGCCTAATAGGGGGTACTGGGCTTGGCGTCCGACTCATACGCAGCTCCGGATTAATCTTTCTAGGATTCAGCGCTTCACAAGCAATTCGGCTAGGGTCAAACCTGATCCTGACACGCCTTCTCTATCCAGAAGCATTTGGATTGATGGCGCTAATAATCGTCTTCTTGGTGGGTTTGACCATGCTGTCGGATATCGGAATCGCTCCGTCTATCCAGCAAAGTTCCAGGGGGGATGATCGCAGCTTCATCAACACCGCTTGGACAATCCAGGTGATTCGCGGGGTAATACTATGGCTAATCTGTTGCCTGCTTGGGGTAATCGCAGCGTGGGGTTATGGCGAAGACCAATTGAGAGCCATGCTGCCCGTCGCCGGACTCTCCCTGCTCATTTCCGGTTTTGACCCGACTCGGATCGAGACAGCCAGCCGCCATCTATCCATGGGACGTTTAACGGTGCTGGATCTACTGGCACAGGTCGTAGGTCTAGCCGCGCTGCTGATCCTTGTTTGGATTATGGGATCGGCATGGGCCCTAGTGATCGGGGGCGTCCTGAGCTCGCTCATTCGCCTCGTCATCATGCACACCTTGCTTCCGGGTCAAGCTAACTGGTTCCACTGGGAACGGGACGCGGCCGTCGAGCTGATCACCTTTGGGAAATGGATTTTCCTTAGCACCCTGTGCGGCTTCATAATAATTCAAGGTGATAAGGCGATCTTGGGAAAGTACCTCAGCTTAGAGGCGCTGGGAATCTACAACATCGGCTATTTTCTGGCAGGTTTCCCGCAAGCGCTAGCAGGAGCGGTGATGAGTCGGGTAATGATCCCGCTACATCGCGAGTGCCCACCGGGCACGTCGGCCGAAAATTATGCTAAGGTACGCAAGTCCCGTGCCTTGATGACAGCTACCGTGCTCACCATGCAATTCGTCATGGCCTTCTTTGGAGTATGGCTTGTAGAACTAATGTATGACCAGCGCTTCGTCGCTGCAGGAAGCGTTGTCACAGCGATTGCTTGTATGAACATCCCATACCTGATCGGGATGACTTATGAGTATGCTGCCCTGGGGCGCGGCGACTCCCGCGGACTCTTCCATCTCCTACTGCCAAAGGCGATGGGGCAAACAATATTGTTCATACTAGGTTTGTCCTACTATGGCCTTCCAGGAGCTTTAGCAGGAGTTTGGCTGTCCCAAATTATTACCCACACTTTGGTGATCAGGCTTGCCCGCCAGCATGGCGCTTGGGATCCTTGGCACGATCTTATCTATGGCATGTTAGGTTTGATCCTCACCGGCCTAGCGCTTTGGTATCACTGGGGTGAACTTGCTCTGCTTGGGACATTCTCTACTGCCCAGTAGTTCTACGAGCGTTTGCGCAAGAGAGGCCGCGCTTCCCATCCGCTGAAGAGCAACTTTCGCAGAAGTACATACGTCCACGGCCGACATCATCACTCTGGCCCAAGAGTACGGCCGTTATGGCTATCGCAATTTCACGGCCCTGCTGTGCCAAGCCGGCTAAGTGGTGAACGCGAAGCGAGTGGAGCGCATCTGGCGACGCGAGGGGCTCAAGGTGCCCGCTAGGCAGCCCAAGAAGGGACGGCTCTGGCTGGCTGACGGCTCATGTGTCCGGCTCAGGCCTGAGCACCCGAACCACGTCTGGTCTTACAACTTCATCGAGGACCGGACGCATAACAGGTGCAAGTTCCGGATACTCAACGTGGTCGATGAGTTCACCCACGAATGTCTGGCCATCCGAGTGGCTCGCAAACTCAAGGCCGTGGACGTGATTAATGCCCTGTCCGATCCGTTCATACCTCACGTGGCGTGCCCAGCCACATTCGCTCCGACAACGGGCCGGAGTTCGTGGCCCAAGGCCTCCGGGACTGGATCACGGCAATTGGATCCAAGACTGCCTATATCGAGCCTGAACTGGCCCTCCTTTCGACCGGACACTCAGGGCTAGACATGGAGGCTTAGGTTTATGCCTGAGCACGTGCTTACGCCTGAGGTCGAGATCATCACGGACGGGGGCCGGTTATGCGCGGACTGCAATATAAGATTTTGTAATACCAATTAGATGCTCTGTCATAATCTTAGCCTCAGGAAAAAGTTCACGCATCTCACGATGAGAGAGCACGGAGGTTCCCTGGATCATTTCCGTCCATTCTGGCAATTTTCTAAACCAACTGCGCATGAAGTAAGCCTTGACTGGTTCAGGGTAGAACCACCAGAAGGGCATATAGGTATGCGCCTCAATTGGAAACCAAATCGAAGGTGTCTGAACCCAGTAGCGGGGCGCTAGCCGCCGCACCTCTCGCGCCATCATACGTTGCTTTTCCGGTCCCCCTACGTGTTCAATGACACTGTTACTAAAGACAATATCAAAACTCTGGTCAGAGTAGTTTGTAATCTTGCAGGCATCTCCCTCTACACAACTTACGTTATGATGAGAGCTCTTTGAGTAGTCATGAGGCTCGCCTGGAAGATTGAGCACAGTAAGGTTTAAGGGTACCAGTACACTGTCCCAGAACTCGACAGTTCCCCCAAGATCAATAACGCGCTCTCCGCCTTGCAGCCTCATGGCTGAAATAAACAGATTATTTCGGTGGCTGCGCATATATGATGAAAAGGGTACAAGCAGGCGCTTGGAAGCATGTAGTCTGGCATACTTCAGATCCATGTCTGCTCGCCTCCGCCACCAACTAGAAGATACAAAACACTCTAAGTATTACTGTATGCAAGAGTATTATCTAGTCTTCACCTGTCTCGGTGGACACGAGGTTAGCTCGCATTCACTCGGCCCTAAGGTATCTCACCCCCGAACAGGCCGAGATGGAAGCGAGCTAACCTCGTGTCCACCAACGCGGGGGAAGATCAATGGCTCATGTCAGAGGCAAGGAGGACAGCGTGACGCGTTATGCCGACATCGCGGCGGCCACAGGGTTTGATCCCTCGCGCTTGACTGGCGAGGAGATCTATCGGGTTCTCTCGCAACGGCTCTTAGACGAAGAAGTCGTGCTGGCCTGAGCGCCGAACTGTCCAGTTGAGACCGCTCCAGAGAGCCTACCACGCCAATTGAATGTAGGTCCTCAAGTCTCCACACCATGGGTCCCAGGCAGAGACCGGTACACGCTCGACCGCGCGATCCCGAGCCGACGGGCAATGACCGAAGGGCTGAGCTTCTCCTCTAAGTGCAGCCTTCGGACCTCGTCGGGGTCGATCTTCGGCTTCCGGCCTGTATAAACGCCTCGCTGCTTGGCGGCTGCGATCCCCTCCATCTGCCGCTCCCGGCGAAGATTGGTCTCGAACTCGGCGAAGACGCCCAGCATGTCGAAGAACGCCTTGCCGGTGGCGGTCGAGGTGTCCACCGGCTGCTCGGTGGCCTTGAGTGTCACGCCCTTGATCTTCAGCTCATGGACGAGGTCCTGCAGATCCTTAAGGCTGCGGGCCAGCCGATCGATGCGGCTAATGACCAGAGTGTCGCCTGCGCGCAGGAATTGCAGCAGGATGTTAAGCTCCGATCGGCCTTCGCGCTGGGTGCCGGTCTTCTTCTCTGACCGGATCACCTGACAGCCGGCAGCCCGGAGTGCCGCCTCCTGCACCGAAAGGTCCTGGTCACCGGTGGACACGCGAGCATAGCCGTAAAGGGTCATGGAGGTAAGTTCATGTCCTACTAGGGTCTAGACCTATCCTCCGTACCGTCCGACATGCACCAAAGCAACCCTATTTGGACGCACAAACCTGTCCGATGCACCTGACCGGCTGGAGTATACACAAAGAGGACCGAAGGCCGACTCCAGACACCGGCCGCTCTGGAAGTGGTGGACCGGCTAGCAGGTCCGGAGTCGGATCGAAGCTCAGATACGCCGCCTCAAGTCCTTCGGCGAACACATCGCCTTCCGAGAGCCCGACCGACACGCCGCCGAGATCGTGCGCGTTAACTGAACCCAAGGGGAAAGGGGAAGGCTCGGCTGCAGCCCAAATTGCGCAACAACACCCCTTTCGTATGCGCTCAAACTTCGATGGCGCGTGCATCGTTCATTATCTGGCCGGCTTCAAGCTATAGAACTTAGGGCGGCAGCCGATACCCAAAGAAGTGCTATCTCATTGGGATTGGCACGCGTTGACTACCTTGTTCCACGTCCGTTTTGATCAGAAGCGAAGCTTCTGGCGTGGCAGGCCAGGACGCTAGCTGTTGAGACGGTACGAAGCCTGCTACCACATCAATCAGTTTCACGATGAGTCAACTGTTTTGTTCTGAGCCCTTATTGAAGCGTTTCTGACTCAAGACAGGCTGTCATCCTTTTCTTCAACGCTCCAGTCCCCCTGAGTAACAGGCCTAAACCATAGCGTCTTGAGCAGAGTTCTGCACCTTTGACGATATGTGAGGTTGCCAACACCATTGTTTTGCTGCGAACATACTTGGATGGGATGCTGAAATCTAGTAATAAGGTAGGCTACTTCTTAGTTGCTCAAGCTTTCCACAGTCGATCGGATGGACAGTCGGTTCTCACTTCGGCTCGTAAGGCTATCTACACCTCTTAGATGAATCAGTCTTGCAGGAGAATGGGTACTGCCGAATGAGAAGAATATCAGAAGATACTCCTAAAGTGCTGATTGTTGCTCCCAATGCGTCGTCAGTTTTTGGCGGCGAGTCTTTCCTTCCACTACAGTATTTCCGACTCCTACGAAAACGCGGTTATCCAGTTAAGTTGGTAACTCATGCCCGCAATCGCCATGATCTGGAGGCATATCTCGGATCCGATTTGGCGGCCGTAAGCTTTGTGGAGGATACGGCCGCTCATCGTGCAGTATGGAGGTTCGGGAGCAGGTTCCCTGGGCTGATCCGAGAGGTGATCTTCGGTACGGCTCTTGCTAGCCTAGACGCCCTATTCCTCTCTATCATCATTCGGCGCCTCGTAAGAGAAGGCCACGTTGACGTAATTCACCAGCCCACTCCGGTCTCGCCGCTTGCACCGTCAGGTTTGCACCGGTTCAAGGTGCCTTTGATCATTGGGCCGATGAATGGAGGAATGAACTACCCACCCGGCTATGACGATCTCGAGGGCCCGCGGGCCCGCCACTTTGTTGCTTGGAGCCGCCGCTTGGCTTGGCTCATAAACCGTGCGATGCCCGGCAAGAGAGATGCTGCCGTACTGCTCGTGGCAAATGAGCGCACCCGAGCATCTTTGCCCTTCTCCAGCCATCCCGACGTCCGAGTACTTGTGGAGAACGGGGTCGATCTGGCGACTTGGCAAGTCGGTCACTTTCAGAAGCAGCCTGCCAAGTTGCCGAGTCATGTGCAGGGCAGCCTCCGGCTGATCTTTATGGGCCGTCTTGTTCCCTGGAAGATGGTGAACCTCACGCTGGAGGCAATCCAGCTAAGTCTGCGCCAAGGTGCCAATGTGACGTTGGATGTGCTAGGAGATGGGCCCGAGCGGGCTCATCTTGAGCAGTTAGTCAAGGATCAGAGCCTCGAGAGAAACGTCCGATTTCACGGCTATTTGCCGCAGGCCGCCTGCGCAGAGGTCGTTGCAGACGCCGATGCGCTGATACTGAACTCGGTGCGTGAGTGTGGCGGCGCAGTGATCCTCGAAGCGATGGCACTCGGCCTTCCAGTGATCGCAACCGATTGGGGGGGGCCTGCGGATTATCTAGATGAGTCCTGTGGGATGCTTATCTCGCCTGTACCTAGGGAGAGCTTCGTTGAGCGCTTGGGCGCAGCAATCCTTCAACTATCGTGGCAGCCGGATCTGCGTCGCCGGATGGGTGAGGCCGGCACCCGCAAGATCGTCGATCAATACGACTGGGAAAAGAAGATCGACATGATAGTCTCAATCTACGCCGAAGTGGCATCGGTCTAACACACGAAGTTCTGGGTGTTTAGTCACGCGCAACGTGGCAGCCGGGCTGACATCACAGTCCCCAGCTATGCCCCTCTTCCTCGTGGCCGAGCCGCTCGCGCTTCCTATCGATCTGCGCGCCAGTGATGGCGTAGACCAGGCTCATGCGCACCTCCGAACGGGCGGGCTCGCCGCCGCTGTCGAGCCATGCCCGCGCCAGGCACAGCGCGTCGAGCCGGTCCTCCGCGACCTGCAAGAGCGTCGCCTCATGGCCTTGGCCGAGCCGGGCGAGCGTGCCCCCGTCGAAGCGCCGCTCCATCTCCTCCCGGAACGTCCGCGCCTCCCGCGCGGTGGCAAAGGATGGCGCATCGGCGGCCTCTTCTCGCAGCCGCTCCACCACAAGGGCGAACGGGTCCTCCCGCTCGGCCACCGGTGCTGCGCGCTCCCACGCCAGCACGGCTTGGAGCCGCTGGCGAATGAGGTCCATCTCCTAGGCCGGGGCTTGGTGCCTTTTGCGCTCGGTTTCGGGCTCCACCGAGGCGTGGTCTAGGGCCTCTCGCCCTAGGATACGCGCGAGCCGGTCCTTGATGCTGTCCGTCTCCCTCGCGCGCTCCTGCTGACGGGCGCGCTCCTGCCTTTGCTGTCGCTTGTCGTCCTCTTGGTCGTACCCTGGCCCGTGCGTCTGCCCCTCTCCGATCCCGTGTCGTTGCGCCGCCGCTCGCAGGGCCGCGAGGCCCGCCCGCACTCGGTCCGCGCCCTCCTCCCGCGCGTGCGCGTAGGTCTCACGAGCTAGCTCCACCCGCTCCTGCATCGCGCGGGTAAGCGCCTCGCGCACAGCCGCCAGCTCCCGCAGCAGGCTCCGCGCGGCCCGGGCCTCGTGCACTTGGGCACCCCGCTCGGTAAGGGGCTCATAGGGGCGCCCTTCCTCCTCCGCTTCCCGCGCCTCTCGCCGCTCGATGGCGCTCACCACTGGCCCGAGCTTCACTTCGGCAGGGCGGTCCAGCGTCTCGGCTTGGATCTCGTCGCCGTGCGCCAGCGCCGCCTCGCGCTGCGCCGCCAAGGAGCGGTGGTCCACCCGCTCGTCCACCCCAAGCCGCTCGAGCGCCTGGTTCTGCAACTCGGCCCAGCGGGCGCGCATGTGCTCGATCTCCGGCCCGCCGGTCTGCTTGGCGTCGAGCACCCGGGTTTTGTCGGTCAGGCCCTCAGGGGTGAGCACCCGTGTGGTGGTGAGCACATGGGCGTGCCAGTTGCGCTGGTCGCCGTCCTGGTGAGGCGCGTGGATGGCCACATCGGCGGCCACCCCGTAGCGGGCCACCAGCTCGGCCGCAAAGCCCTGCACCAGCACGCGCCGTCCCTCGGCGTCCAACTCGGCAGGCAGCGCCAGCTCCCATTCCCGGGCGGTGACGCTGTTGGAGCGGGTCTCGCGGGCCTCAGCGGCGTTCCAGAGCGCCTGGCGGTCGTGGGCCCACTCCGGCGCGTCCTTTGGCACCAGAAGCAGCGAGGCCTCCACGCCCGCTTTGGCACGGTAGTCGTGCACGCGGCCTTCCCGCTCGCACACGACGCGCGAGGCCGTGCGGTAGGCGATGGCGGCCGTCGCGGAACGCCCGGCGGAGCGTTGCACGGTCTTAACGCTAAGGTGGTAAGAGGCCATGAGCTCACCCTTGTGCGGAGAAGCGGCGGACAGCGATGCGCGTCGGAGACGAGCGTCGACCTTGCCCCGCACGAGGGTGGGCCGTCTGGCCTTGCGACCTCCAGACGTAGGGTCGCCGGCCGAGCGTCTGGCCAGCCAGAGCCCTGCCACCGAGCGGGGCCTCGCACGCAGCCCGCGTGCGCCAGCTTGCGTCCCAGCCACGCCAGCCCTCCGGGATCCGGGCACTCCGGCGGAGAGACGGGGTCAAGGGGGGTGGTGCGGCCCGCAGCCTGCGCAAGCAGGCGAGGACCCGGCCCCCTTGACCCCGTTGGACCGCCTTACGCTGACCGGGCTCCCCTGCAAGGTCTGAACCTTGCAGGGGACTGCCCAGCGGCGAGCGCTCTTCGGGCTCCGCGCAGACGGGGCGAACGGTCGAGCCAGGCTCAGGCGTGGCAGCGCGTGGCGAGGCTCCCGCGAGCCTAGGCGCTGGTCCGTGAGGCGCAACGGGCGGGGCAGCCTGGGAGCCGGATGCGCGGGTCGGCGTGGCTGCGCCACCACGCTGCGGGTGATGCGGCCGAAGGACCACAGCCCCCACCGAGGGACGCGGGTCCGGACTGTCGGGGAGCACGACAAGCGTCGAGCAAACCGGTGCAGGTGCGCCTGGCCGCGATCCACCCGCGCAGGGTGGCCGGAGAGGGTGCGGGAGGGCGGGACGCGCCTCCTGCTCCGGCGTGCGCCAGCCCGACGGACCGGGGACGCCGTCGGCAGGGGGAAGCGGCGCGCTGCCCCCGGGAGACCGCACGCAAACTCGCAGAGTTTGCATAAGTGCGTCCTTCTCACATCCGTTCGTCAGGCCCAGACTACCGAGTGCAAGCTTTGCACGCAACTCAACTGAGAGCAGACTCGGGCAAAAGGACGGGCCATCTCAGGGAGAGGAGCACCATGGCCGAGACCGAACTCGAACGAGCCGAAAAGAGGTATGCTCAAGCCAAGGCTCGCCTCCAGGCTCTGAAGAACCGAGCCGCCACGCAAGCCCGCAAGCTCGACACCCGCAGGAAGGTTATCTTGGGTGGCGCCCTGGTCGATCTGGCGACGCGGGATGAGGACGCCGCTGCGATGCTCGACCGGCTGGTGCACAACCTCCCCCGCGAGCAGGACCGCAAGGCATTCGAAGGGTGGTCGCCAGGAGATGCGGTTCCGGAGGGCAGTGCTGGAGACAGGGCCGACAACGTGGGAGCTGACTCAGGCCCGGCCGCAGCTTCCGCTCCCGCTGACACTCCATCCCAACGGAGGACCTGATGCGCCCTCGTCCGCCTGCCGCCCCCACCTCCCCCGATGCTGACCTCCGCGACACCCTCGACCTGCTAAGCCAGGTCGTGGCTATCTTGTCCGACCGCCTCGATAGGCAGACCGCAACCCTCGACTGGCTGGCCAAGGGGCAGCTGCAGGCTCACGCCGCGACCTCGCCTGACCACGTGGCGGCTGCCACTGCCCAAGCCGTCACGGACGCCCTGGGCCCCCGCCTGACCGAGATCGTGGACGCCATGGAGGAGCTGAACGGCACCAAGGCCGTCCTGCGCGAGCGCTGGCGCATCGTCGATCGCGAAGAGGCCCGCCTGGGGCGCTGGCGGGTCCAGCCCTGGGCCGTGGTGGCCGGCATCCCGCTGGCGCTGGTCATCTTCCTGGCCTTCACTGTCCCCCGCGCCGTCGCTCAGACCTCGTTCACCTGCCGCGCTACTGGCGGCACTTGGTGGGAGGCCACCGAGCGCTACCCGGCCATCTGCCTGTTCGCGACACACGGGCAGAACGAGGCGAATGCCTCGTGAGAGAACAGGCAGATTGAGAAAGAAGAACGCTCGCCGCGGGGCAGTCCTTTGGGATGCGGGCATCCCAAAGAACAGGCGAAAGCATCAGGCGCTCCGGGTCCGTCCAGGGGGCCGGGTCCTCGCCCCGATGGAGCTGCGGGCCGCACCACCCCCCTGGACCGCCCCTCCACGCCAGAACCACAGCCTAAATCAGAGCAGGCAACTCGTTCTACGCCAGGGGCGTGCCAGTTCCAGTGAGCCGCCACCAGTGCCGACAAAGGTTATGGAAGGGCAGATGGTCTCCCTGTGTTCCCTGCCCTGCGAAACCATTTGTCCAGACCACAACCCTATGCAGGGCGGGGTGGTGGTCCGGATCCCTATCGACTATCCCGCAGCCAGCCCAGAAAGCCCCGCCGAGGCTGGACGGGCTCGGCCACTGCCAGCGGCTCCGCAGAGCGCTCCTGAGACTTCTCCGGAGCTGGTGGAGCGAGCAGACGTTGAAGGGCTCGCCGTTCTTCTTGCTCCGCGTCCAGTCGCTTCCGTAAATCCGCGATCGTCTCTTCCTGCCTTATAAGGATTGCCTCCCGCTCGCGCTCTAGGAGCGCCACCTTCACCCGCAACTCTGCCAACTCAACAGCCGTTGCAACGTTCTGTGTAACCCGTTGTGCTCCTTGTGCGTCCAGCTGTAGGCCTTGTGCTTCCTGGTGCACTGCATCATCTGCCCTATGCATCGCTTGTTGCAACTCATAGACTCGCGCCAACTCTGAGGCATCAACCCGATAAGTCTTGTCGTCTAAGCGCCTAGCAGACATCTTCCCGCTTTTTATGGCTCGGAAGAGTGTGGATCGGTTAACTCCTGCGGCCTTTGCCGCGTCTGCAAGAGTGTATTCCATCACCTTCCCCACATGTTGCAGGCCGTTGTTCACCTTGTGCATTGTGATGCAAAGCATCAAGGCGCAACGATGCGCCGCATCATTGTCCTTAGGCAAGCCTTCTCCGATCAGGCACGACAGTAGCTACCTGCTCTATATCTTTCTCAACCACTTCAAAGCCCGTTCCAGGCATCCTGATCTCAGGAAGAAACCCTAGATCTGGATTCTGACCGGCTGGCGGACTCGCGCTCCTGGACAGAACAACCAAGCTCTGCCAGCGCCCGCCCCAAAAGCCTATCGTTCACCTCGAGCACCGCGAGATCATTGAGGCTGAGCGCCGCTTTCATGGCCGCAAGCTCCTGGCGTTGGCTCTCACGATCGTGGGTGAGATCATCGGGCAGGGGCACGTCTTGGCCCTGGATCCCCAGGAGTCGTGCCGCCCGCGCGGGCAGGCTCAGCCGGTAGGCGTTGCTGGTCTGCCTGATGCGAGGACCGGGGCCGTCTCGCTCGACCGTCTCAAAGCGCCGGATCCAGTCCGCAAAGCCATGCGCCCGGAGCGCCGCCAGCGCCCGCACAACCGCATCCTTGGACCGCCGCAGCTTCCGAGTGAGGGTGTCAAGCGATGGCTCAAGCCGCCCCGTCCGGTAGTCCACAAGATTCACCAGGAACTCCAGAACCTCGAGGGCTACGTGACCCAGAGGGCCATTCCGCCGTCCAGGCTGACGCCCGGCAAGTTCATACTTGCGTGCCGCCAGCAGGACCCGCCGCACCTCGCGGCGGTCCGTCCGGCGCCAAAACACAGCCTCGCACTGGCCAGCCAGACGCGAGTGCCGGCGCACAGGCTGGCGGGCGCGTGCGGCATGGGCTCCGGCCAAGGCCGCCCCGATGGTCTTAAACATGATCCGTCGTTCTCCATGATGAGGAAGACCGACAGAAACGGGGCCACCCACGCGCGAGGCAAAGCTCACCCGGGGCAAGAATCCTCTTGCAAGCGCCCGGCGAGGTATGGGAAGCTGAGTTTGCACACACAGTTTCCCGGCTTTCTCGCCGGATATGAGGCCCGCCCCTGGCGGGTCTTCGTATTTCTGGGCGTTGGTGTCCCTGGTTGTTCTCCCTGTACCGCTTAGACCCGAGTCCACGCGGCGCTCGCCGTTATGGTGACGGAAGCGTGACCCGCAGGCAACAGGGTTTCAGCCCTGAGGTGAGCAGCCTTAGGCTGGCTCTCAGCCAGAGAGCCCCGAGATAGTGGTTTCTGACCTGACCTGAAATCCGGATCTGAACCTATCTTGGCTACGGAGTGCTCGGGGTTGAAAGGACGCGGCGCTACGCGAGCGGCCCCCGGTTGAACCCTCACTTGTAGCGTCGAGTCCGGTCAAAACGGAGGCTAGTTCACCACAGAAAATCGCACCGCTCTCCGAGGATACACGACCCCATTGATAGGCCATAGACCCCCTCATCGAGCTTGGCTAGCGTCCGTGGACTACTTGTCACTTGAGTGCGTGCAGCATGGGCCGCTACCAGCTTCACCCACTTGCCCCTTGTACCCTGCAAGACTGGGCAGCTCACCTGACTCGCCAAAGACTGTGCGTCTCCCCAGTCCTGCCTCTCGATTGTTGCAGCGAAACTAGATTGGTATGGCATCTCAATGGTCGGACAAAAAAGGAAGGGGCTAGAAGATGGTACGCGGCCTAATAGGGGGTACTGG
>NZ_VDFU01000055.1 GCF_006152115.1 Rubellimicrobium rubrum
AGCACCCGAAGGACATCCCCCGCTCAGAACCGAGCAGCCAGCCCTTGCCCTGTTAGAGAACAGTGTTCTTGGAGTACGCACAGAGTTCTCGGCCTCTGTCCGTCAATGGGTCAGCCTGTGCGTATCATGTGTAGGTAATGAGAGGTGGATCTGATCCTCGCTGCCTTTGCTAACTGGACAGGACCCGCCCCACCCATCATGGGTAGAGCACGCCGCCTGTGGCGCGCTGCGGAGCGTCCTGCCGGTCGGGGAGTGGGATGAACTCCGCCTCGTCCCCCGGGACGGTGTCGAAGCGGCCCCGCGCCCATTCCTCCTTGGCAGCCGCGATACGCTCGGGCCGAGAGGAGACGAAGTTCCACCAGATGTAACGCGGCCCCTCCATGGCGGCTCCTCCGAACAGCATAAACCGAGCGGCAGTGGCGGCCCGGACAGTGATGGGATCACCCGGGCGGAGCACGAGAAGTTGCCCCGGCTCGAAGCTGTCGCCGGCCACGTCGATGGTCCCCGAGATGGTGTAAAGCGCCCGCTCCTCGGTGCTGGGCTCGATGGGCAGGCGCGCGCCGGGCGCAAGCTGCACGTCGGCGTAGAGCGTGTCGGACGCCGTGACGAGGGGCGACGTCAGCCCGAACGCCTGCCCGGCGATCAGCCGGGCCTGGACACCGTCGGCATCGAGCAGGGGCAGTGCGTCGGCGCCATGGTGAAGGAACGCCGGGTCGTCCTCCTCCCGGTCGGCAGGCAAGGCCATCCAGGTCTGGATCCCGAAGAGCTTCTGGCCGTGGCGCTTGCGCTCCTCGGAGGTGCGCTCGGAATGCACGATGCCGCGTCCCGCCCGCATCCAGTTCACCGCGCCGGGCTGGATGGCCTGCTCGGTGCCTAGCGAGTCCCGGTGCAGGATCTCACCCTCGAAGAGGTAAGTGAGCGTGGCCAGGTTGATGTGCGGATGGGGCCGGACATCGATGCCCTGATCGGTCAGGAACTCCGCAGGTCCCATCTGGTCGAAGAAGATGAAGGGGCCGACCATCTGGCGCTTGGTGGAGGGCAGCGCCCGGCGGACGGTCATCTCGCCCAGGTCGACGGCGCGGGGCACGATCAGGGTCTCGATCGCGTCCGCAGTGGATCGGTCGCCCAGGACGGGGTCGGGACAGGGGCTCCAACTCATCGGCGGTCTCCAAGTGGATCAGGGTCGTCCAGATGCTGATTACTAGCGCTGCGGTCGAGCCGCTCAAAGCGGCTTTAGCCCGCGCTCGATTTGCTGGCGCCGGCTTTCCAGGAACGGCGGCAGCGAGAGGCTCTCGCCCAAGGTCTCGAGTGGCTCATCCGTGGCAAAGCCCGGTCCGTCGGTCGCGATCTCGAAGAGGATGCCGCCCGGCTCGCGGAAGTAGAGGCTGCGGAAGTAGAAGCGGTCCACCGGACCACTCGAGGGCAGCCGGATCGCATCGAGCCGCTCGGCCCAGGCCTGGTAGTCGGCATCCGGAATGCGGAAGGCCACATGATGCACGCTGCCGGCGCCGGGCTGCGCCACAGGCAGGTCCGGCTCCACGGCCACGTGAAGCTCGGCCGCGGGTCCACCCAGCCCCATCTCGTAGACGTAGCTGCCCGAGCCCTCGTTGCCCGGCGTGGCGTAGTCGCGGACCTGCCGCATGCCCAGCACGCGGGTGAGCACGAAGTCGGTCCCTTCCCGATCCGGCACGCTGATCGTGATCGGCCCCAGGCCGCGGACCTGATGCTCGGTTGGAACAGGGCTGCGGGCCCAGGGATGCGCCTCGCCCGCGCCACCGTCATCGATGAGGCTCAGGCGCTGGCCCTCGAAGTCCTCGAAGTCGAGCGTGAGGCGGCCGTCGCGGACGGTGATGTCGTCGTGGGTCACGCCCTCTGCCGTGAGACGCTGCTTCCACCAGCGCAGACTTGGCTCACCGGCCACGCGCAGTCCAGTGCGGGTGATGCTGTGGGTTCCACGACGTTCGGGCCCAACGGGCCAGTCGAAGAAGGTCATGTCCGATCCGGGCGTGGCCTCGCCGTCTGCATAGAAGAGGTGATAGGCGCTGGTGTCGTCCTGGTTCACCGTTTTCTTGACCAGGCGCATGCCGAGCACGCGCGTGTAGAAGTCGTGGTTGCGGGACGCCTCCGCGGTCACAGCCGTGAGGTGATGGATGCCGGTGAGTTCCATGTGATGATCCTTGAAGGCGGGCCCGAAGACCTCAGCGTTGATCGAGCCAGGCTTTGGTGAGGGTGAGGTCGGCTTGCGAGAGGTTATGCCCGGTGGGCAAGGTCCGGTGATCCACCACCGCCCCGGCCCGGCGAAGCGTCGCCGCGAGCCGGGCGGCCTTCTCGTCGGGCACGATGGGGTCCAGGGCTCCCGACAGGATCAGGACCGGGATGCCGGTCAGATCCGCCTCGGGTGCCTCGTTCAGTGGCACCATGGCTCGCAGAAGTACCGCTCCTGCAAGCGTCTCCGGCCGGAGTTGAAGCACGGCGGCGGCGATATTGGCCCCATTGGAGAAGCCGAGCGCGATGGGTGCAGGGAGCTTGTAGGCGTCCCGCGCCTCCTGGACGAAGTCGGCGAGTTCGTGAGCGCGGCGGATCAGGTCCTGCTCGTCGAACACGCCCTCGGCCAGACGCCGGAAGAAGCGCGGCCTGCCCCCCTCGATCACCCGGCCGCGCGGCGAAAGGAGCGCCGCACGCGGCGCGACAGCCTGCCCAAGGGGCAGCAGGTCGTGCTCGTCCCCGCCCGTGCCGTGCAGGAGCAGAAGGGGAGGTTGGCTGGGGTCAGTCGCAGGCACGAACTGATGCACGTGCGACAAGGTCGTGGATGTCGTCATGATGGCCTCGGCGGTCGTGGACCTGACTGGATCCGGGTGGAGTGGACCCTGTCCCACGGCGCGAGGCCGGCAAGACAGGGCAAAGGCATCTCAGTCCGCGAGGGCCGGCAGCACGGCCTCGATCTGCTGGCGCCGCGGCTCGTACCGGGGCGGCAGCTTCAGGGCGGTGCCAAGGGTGGCCAAGGGCTCGTCGGCCGTGAAGCCGGGACCATCGGTCGCGATTTCGAAGAGCACACCGCCCGGTTCCCGGAAGTAGAGCGAGCGGAAGTAGTTGCGGTCCTTCTGCTCGGTAGTGTGCAGGCCATGGTTCTGGGCCAACTTGCGTTGCATCGCGAACGCCGCCTCGTCGTCAGCCGCCCGGAAGGCGATATGGTGAACCGAGCCGCCGCCTTGGCGGGCCCGCAGGAACTCGCCCGCCTCGCGGATGTCGACGGTGCCGCCGACCTCGGTGCCCGCGGCCTTGAAGCGGACCGTGGTGCCTTCACGCCCGATTTCCTCGAAGCCGAACACATCCGTGAGGATGGCGCCGGTGGGCGCAGCCTCGCGCAGCAGCAGGCTGACGTTATGAATGCCGCGAATGGCAGCTTCGGTCGGGATCTCTCCGGTGCTCCAAGCGGGCTCGTTCTCAAGTCCCGGCAGGGCGACAAGGGCGACCCTCATGCCGTCAGGGTCCTTGAAGGCGAGCACCGTGTCCCCGAACCGCTTGGCCAGCTTCTCGTGCGCCACACCCTTCGAGAGCAGGCGGTGCGTCCAGAAGCCGATCGAGCCCTCCGGGACGCGGAACACCGTCTCCTGCGTCTCGCCAATGCCCAGGCGTCCCGGCGCGACATGCTCCCAGGGGAAGAAGGTGAGGATGGTGCCGGGGTCTGCCGCGCCGTTGCCGTAGTACAGGTGGTAGGTACCGGGGTCATCGAAGTTGACCGTCTTCTTGACGAGCCGCAGGCCCAAGGTGCCGGTGTAGAACTCTACGTTGCGCCGGGCCGGACCCGAGATCGCGGTGACATGGTGAAGACCGTTGCGGTTCATCTGCGTCCTCCATCGGGCCACCCGGCCCGGGTTCGTGATCCCTAGATAAGCAACGAAGAGCTGCAAGCTACGTCCTTTCGCTTGCACCTGTGCAAAGATGAGATTGCAGGGGCTGGGCTCGCTGTGCTTGGATCTGGGAAACTTACAAGGAGCGAAGCGGTCCCATGAGCCAGCCTTTCAAGCCGCTCGCCTGGGACGACTTCCGGCTGATCAAGGCGCTTGCGGATGCCGGAAGCATGGCCGGCGCAGCCGCGGCGCTTGGGATTAACCATTCCACGGTGTTCCGCCGGCTGGGGCAGATCGAGGAGGCCCTCGGGGCGCCCCTCTTCGAGCGTCACCGGAGCGGCTATGTTCTCACTCCAGCGGGCGAGGAGATGGTCAGCCTGGCGCAGCGCCTCGACGCCGACATCGTCGCCTTCACGCGCAAGATGGCCGGCCAGGAGATCAAGCCGGCGGGCGAGCTGCGGGTCACCACCAGCGACTCCCTCCTTCTTTATCTCCTCACGCCCATGTTCGCGAAGTTTCAGCAGGCCTGCCCGGACGTGCGCCTCGACATCGTCCTCGCGAACCAGGCGCTGAACCTGTCCAAGCGCGATGCGGATGTCGCCATTCGCGCGACCGACACACCCCCTGAAACCCTCGTGGGCCGCCGCGCGGCCCGGATCGCCTGGGCCTTATATGGTCGCAGGTCCGAGTTCCTCGGGGCTGAACCAGTGGATCAGGCCAGGCTTGCCGGCCAGAGGTGGGTGGGCTTGAGCGATCACCTGGCTGGCCTGAAGGTCGTGCAGGCCGAACGGCGGCTTCTCGCGCCAGAGCGGATCGTCTACAAACTCAATGGCGTGTTGGGCTTGGCGGAAGCCATCGAGGTCGGCATCGGCATTGGCCACCTTCCCTGCTTTGTCGGAGATGCACGGCCCGGCCTCGTGCGCCTCGAAGCTCCGCAACCCGACTTCGCCGTTGACCTTTGGCTTCTCACCCACCCCGACTTGCGCCAATCTGCGCGAGTCCGGGTCTTTCTGGACTTCATGGCTGCGGAGATCAGGGCACAAAGGGATCTGGTCGAAGGTGTCGTGGAGGATGGACCCGCTGAGGTACAGGTCAGCGGCGAGCTTTCAGCCAAGCCAGTTGAGATCTAGGAGTCGGTCATCCGTCGAGTATCGATCATCATGACCAGACCGGGCGGATCGGGACCGCGCTCCGGTGCAATGACCCTTCGCCGTACAGGACAAGCATATGACATCACTCATCGGGATCTCCGGCAGCCTGCGCCAAGGCTCCTTCAACACGGCGCTTCTGAGGGCGGCCCGTGACCTCCTGCCGGACGGAACGACCCTTGAGGTCCGGTCCATTGCCGAGATCCCGCTCTACAATGGCGACCTCGAACAGCGCGACGGCGTCCCTGCCGCGGTGACCACGCTCAAGGAAGCCATTGCGGCTGCGGATGGGCTCCTCATCGCCACGCCAGAGTACAACAATTCCATTCCCGGCGTCCTGAAGAACACGATTGACTGGCTGTCCCGCCCAGCCTCCGACATTCCGCGCGTGTTTGGAGCCAAGCCCGTGGCTCTGATAGGCGCCTCGCCTGGTCCATTCGGCACCGTACTGGGCCAGAATGCTTGGCTGCCTGTGTTCAAGACCTTGGGCGCCCAGCTCTGGAGCGGTGAGCGGCTTCTCGTGTCGCGGGCGCGCGAGGCGATCGGGGAGGATGGCTCGCTCACCGACGAAAAGATCCGGGCACGGCTCCGCGTCTTCCTACAAGGCTTCAGCACGTTCGCCCAAGCCTCTTGACCACGCCGACATCGGACGACCGACGTGTCAGTCGGACTGGTGGCCGACTGTCGCGATCGTCAAAGAGGGCGCCCCGGCCGTGGTGTCTCTGCTGCGTCCTGCAGAGCCCACGACCCACATGTAAAGTTTACCAAGTCTCCCAAGTTCCGGCTCGCTTTGGGCGCGCAGGACTGCCTCCACGTCCGCCACCATGCCCCAAGGCGTCCGTTATGACCTGACTTGAGGGGGTGAGGATTGTGGGTCACCGGGTGAACCCTTTGGGCTTCACTGGCTCTCTTGGCTGACAGACACCTGGCCAAGATCTATGTCTCCGCGAGGGGATCGCCAGACGAACAGTCTCGGCCGCATCGGTCACCTCGTGCGAGAGCTGGGGAGGACTTGTCTCACAGTGCTCGTACGGTGGTCGACTCATTGGTGGGGGCCTGCGCGGCTGGTTCCATACGGGTCTGGTAGATGCTCGACGTGCCGGTGCCATTTGGTCCGGCAAGCACGATCATGGTGCCGCGGCAGGCGCTTTTGCATACTGCCTTCCTCTGCAGCGGTGTAGGACTCCCTGTAACGCCCTGAACGGACCTGGACGCCTGTTGCCATGCCTGCCCCCATCTTCGGACCTGAGTTCCAGTCGGCGTTGCTCGACCTCTTCGTCTGGCGCCGTGACGTCCGGCGGTTCCGACGGGAGGCGCTGCCCGAGGGAACTCTGGACCGCCTGATCAAGACGGCCTGCCTGTCCCCGTCCGTTGGCCTGAGCCAGCCGTGGCGCTTCGTCACGGTCGACAGCGTGGAGCGGCGCCAAGCCATTCGCGCCAACTTCGAAGCGTGCAATACCGCAGCACTTGCCGAGCAGCCCAACGACAGACAACACCGCTACGCCCGCCTGAAGCTCGCCGGGCTCGAGGACGCGCCGTGCCATCTTGCGGTGTTTGCCGATCGTGACACCCAGCAGGGTCATGGCTTGGGGCGCCAGACCATGCCGGAGATGGTCGAGTACTCGGCCGTGATCGCGATCCACACCCTTTGGCTGGCGGCCCGCGCCGAGGGCATCGGCTTGGGCTGGGTGTCGATCCTCGAGCCGCAGCAGGTCAGGGCTATCCTAGACGTTCCGGCGAGCTGGATCTTTCTGGGATATTTGTGCCTCGGCTACCCGGATGCCGAGGACACCAATCCGGAGCTGGAGCGCGAAGGCTGGGAGACACGTCGGTCGGCGTCCAGCGTAGTCGTGAGACGTTGAAACCTTCCACCAAGCAACTGGCTCGCGTCTGTACGGTCATGCGGAGGGGGGTGCCTATGATGAAGCTTCTCCTCACCGCTCTGGCGCTTGCCTTGATGGGACATGACCATGGGTCCGGGGCCCAGGCAGACCTCGCGGCTTTGCGCGCCGCGAGGTCGTGCAGCGATCAGGATCCGGTCTGGTCCAGGTGGCGGATCAGCACGCCCATGTTCTCGATGTAGGCCGAGGTCGATATGCCGGTCACCGGCGTCTCCGTGAGGAAGGGCGAGGTGTCGTACGCGTCGCCAACCCGCGTGCCGGCGAAGTCACCCTCGGACGGCGCCGCCGGCGGCTCGCCGAGATAGGGGTTGCTGGTGGCAATCAACTCCGTGGGCCAGTAGCCCTCCCCGTTGAGGGAGCTGATTAAATCCGAGACCTGGGCCGTATCGACCTCTTCGGTCGGCTCGCGCTCGCTCGCGTTCAGGTCCGAGACGTCGATCTCGCCAAGGGTGAAGAACTCGGGCAGGACCACCTCGTTCTCGGGGTTGAGTGGCGAGTTGGCGGTGATTTCCTCGGGCGGGGTGTTCATCAGCCGCTCGTAGCGGGCGCGCATCTCATCGAGATCGATCTCGCGGAGGCCGGAGTAGTGGCCAAGCAGGTTCTCCCGGCTGTAATCCCAGTAGTACTCGCCGCTCACGGCGTTCGATCCACGGCGGTGGACGTAGATCGGACGGTCCGTCCCGATCTCGACGAAGGTCGGGAACTGGCGGCCGTCCTGCCACTGGTCTTCGGGCAGGCGCACGCGTTCGAGCCAGTCGAGCCCTTCGTCGACGCGGGCCAGGTAGCGCGTGTCGCCAGTCAACTCGTAGAAGTCCATGAGCTTGGTGAGCGCGCTGGCGGACGTGTGGGTCGCGAGCGCCAGCGGCTCGTAGGAGCGGGCCGCCACCGGCTCGAGGCTGGCGTCGTACTGGAGCGAGAAGCCGGGCTGGTCTGGGCCTTGCTGGAGCAGGAGGAACGCATCCATCCCGCGATGGATCGCCGGGAGCACGTCGGCGCGGCCGAGCGTCTGCCAGGCCATGATGAGCGTTTCCATGTTCTCCGCCGCGACGTCGTCGTTCAGGGTGGGATAGGCGGTGTAGTCGCCCTCCCAGAGCTGGTTCTCCGGGTAGCGCTGCGGCCAGGTGCCCATCGGCTGCTGGCTCGCGAGGACGAGGTCGATCGCCTTGTCCACGGAGGGACGGAAGGTCGGGTCGAGCTTCTCGAGATAGACCCGCAGGAGGAACTGGGTCGCCTCGGCGGTGCCAGCGTCGTCGAACGTGGCGTTCCCCCAGTTGTGGTGAAACTCCTCAAGCCGCCAGCCCGCCTTGCCGATCGTGTCGTACCAGCGCTGGAGCGAGGCAGGGCCTGCGAAGTCGAACACGTAGTTCCAGCCACCCTCATCCGTCTGACCCCAGATGAGCGCGCCGGCGGTCTCCTTGGCGGCCTCGTAATAGAACTCGTCACCCGTGGCGTGGTAGGCATCAAGAAAGAGATGTCCCATGGTCGCAGTCCCGGGCGGTTGGACCCACACCATGGTGTCATAGGCCTCCATCTCGCCCCAGCGCTTGGACATGTCGGGCAGATAGGACCAGACGTAGCCGCCATTCACGGCCACCTCGTCGACCATGAAGTGCGTGGCTTCGCTCATTGCGTTCAAGACCTCCTGACGGGAGATCTCCAGAGCTTCGCCTTGGGTGGAGTCCTGGGCGTGTCCCGACAGCGGGGTGAGACCGAAAGCGAGGGCCAAGGCCGAAACAGTGCTATACGCAAGGATTGTAGATCTCATCGACTTTCTCCTGCTTTGCCTGACGGCACTGCCGCCGAGGATGTTCAGCTCTCTGGAAGAGTTACGGAAAGAGAAACGATCATAACGGCTTACCCACATCTTTCATGCACGGCCAACTTCGAGTTCGGAGCCGCAGAACGAGCGCCATGCTAACCAATGTTGCGGGCCAGCCGATCATCTCTTCGGATCACGAGTATGGACGGCCAGAACTCCAAAGGAACCAAAACCTCATTCATCTGCACTGCCACCAAGCAAGGCGCGGGGACTCTCAGGAGACGGGGACAGTACCTCCGGAGTGTCCAGCTTCGATCAGCGCGTCGATGAGGCGGTGCACTTTCAAGGCTTCGCGACCCGTCACTTGGGGCGGGCAACCCTGATCGAGCGCGTCGAGAAAGTTCTCGATAAGGCTGCGATGCCAGTCGTGCGGGAATGCCATTGGATCGGCACCAGTTCCTCCTGCCGTCGCTGTGGGGCGGACGTTCTCCTTGCGCCCGTCGTGGAAGGCGACCTCGAGGCTCGCTCCCTCAAGCGTTGCCGTCCCATGGCGGCACACAATGCGGATGCGTTCGAGAAAGCCGGGATATGCGGCCGTGGTGGCGTTCACAGTCCCGAGCGCTCCACTCTCGTAGCGCAACGCCGCCATAACAACGTCTTCCGTTTCCATCTGATGCACCGGCGACGTCATGGCGTAGCCACGAACCTCGGCAACCGGTCCGACAAGGCTCTGCATCAAGTCGAGCGTATGGATGCCCTGCGAGATCAGAACGCCACCGCCGTCACGGGCAAAGGACCCACGGCCTGGCTCGTCGTAATAGCTTTGCGGTCGCCAAAGGTCGATCGTTGTGGAACAGCTGACGATCTCACCAAGTCCGTCCTCGCGCAGCAACTCGGCAAGCCGGAGGCCTGCCGGCCTGAACCGGTGCTGCAAAACGATCCCGAGCGTCACACTGTTCTGTTCGCAGATCTCGACGAGCCGGGTGGCGCGCTGAGTGGTGATCTCGACCGGCTTTTCAAGGAGAATGTGCTTCCCGCCTTCGGCGCACAACTGAACGATGTCGAGATGCGTGTTGGCAGGCGTCAGCACGATGACAGCTTCGACGCTCCTGTCCGTGACGATGGTGTCGAGATCGTCGCATAAGGGAAACGGGAACTGGGCTGCGAAGGCTTCGCGCCGCGCAGCGGTAGGGCTGAAGGCATACGCCACTTCGACGCGTTCCTGGAGGTCAATAAGGCTGCGAGCGTGCGGTGTTACGGCCATACCTAGGCCGATGAGTGCGATCCGCCGTCTTTCCACTTGCAACCTCATATTTTGGAAGGGTTTGAATTCTGCACTTCAACTGGTGTTTTTGAAGGGACCGGCCAGGACCGGCCCCTATTGCGCTGCCCTTATCTTCTTCGGGCATACGATCGAGATCGCTTGGCTCAAAGCCAAGAAGAGCACCATGTGACCCAGACCAAGAGCCGCTCCTTGAACTCATCAGGCAATCTTGTTTGGCAAGTTATCGAAAGGGCCGCGGTGAGCCGTCCTGAGAAGGTTGGCAGCCACCCTGGCGCGCTGGAGCCGCGTTCCTCTGACCACTTCCCACCTGATCAGACTGCCACTGTGCTCCATTAGCCCACCCGGAAGAGCTCGGGACGTTCGCGGGGCACCTTCTCGAAGGTCACCGCAGTGCGCCCGGGATGCTTTCGTATCCGCTCTTCTGCCAAGTCCGGTGCTCGGGCCCGTAGCGCTTCCACCAAGCCGACATGCTCCTCAAGCTTCAGGTCATCACGATCGACCTCGTGCTGGCGGGCGACAACGCCATCGTCATCGGGCTGGCGGCGGCCGGTCTGCCCAAGGACCAGCGCAACCGCGCCATCCTGGTGGGCATCGCCGCGGCAACCGTGCTACGCATCTTCTTCGCCCTGATCACCACCCAGCTTCTGGCCGTCACCGGTCTCCTGCTCGCCGGGGGCATCCTGCTTCTCTGGGTGTGCTGGAAGATGTGGCGTGAGCTCCGC
>NZ_VDFU01000056.1 GCF_006152115.1 Rubellimicrobium rubrum
GATCGACAGGCAGTCCTGCAGCAGCAAGGCCGATGACGATGGCGTTGTCGCCGGCCAGCACAAGGTCGATCGTGATGACTTGGAGAAGGGCGGATAGGCCCCCGGAAGTAAGGATTTCCATGTTATCCCTCGTGGATGTTCAGCCATCCTTCAGGGCAGGACGGAAAGTGGCACTTAGGGGATCACGAACCCGCCTCGGGCGGTCTGCCGATGGTTCGGATCGGCAAGCTATAAGAGGTTTGGGATCGTCGCTGGGCGCTCATCTCCTGAGAGCCCGCAACATGAGCGGTGCGCCGAGGATCACCAGGACAATGCGGGCGATGTGATGGGGAACGACGAAGCCCAGCTCCGCCCCTGCGACGATGGCGAGGATCGTCATCTCGGCCTGCCCACCAGGAGCGAAGGCCAGAAAGGCTTCGAGCGGAGCAGCCAGACCCAGCAGCACCACCGTCTCGGCTATCCCAGCGGCCAAGACCGCGAGGATCAGCATGAACAGGACGCTGAAGCCGACCGTGCGCCTGAGCTCGCGCCAGGTCACGCCCACATAGTGGACGCCGATGCCGAGGCCGATCAGGAACTGCGCCGCTTGGAGCGCCTCGCGGGGCGGACGAACCTGAACTAGGCCCAAGAGCGACAGAGTTAGGGTGATGATCAGGGGACCCAGCATGGAGGCGCCAAAGAGGCCCAGCCTTTCCCCTCCTCTCCAACCTACCAAGGCGGCCGCGGCCATAAGGGCCATGTCGAACAGTGGCAGACTGGCAGCCGCCTCGCCCAATGGGCGGTCGAGCGGTGTCCCGTAGATCGTGGTGAGCAGGATCGGCGCTAGGGTGACGATTACGGCCACGCGAGTGGCGTGGATCAGGCTCAGGGTACGGACGTCTCCACCGGCATCCTTGCCGAACAGCGTCATGTCGGTGGCTCCCCCGGGCATCGCGGCGAAGAAGGACGTGACCCGATCGAAGCCGCACACCCGCCGGAAGAATGGCACCCCCACAAGGCCGATCAGGCCCACGTAGAGGGGGACCAAGGCAAGCGACAGCGCCATGGACGGCAGTTGCACCAGCAGTGCGGGCGTGACCGAGGCACCGATCGCCACCCCGAGCACGGTGCGCGCGGCATTGGTCGCACTCCCCATCCCCAGAAGCGGTGCCCCCAGGAGAGCCGCGACCAGACTGGCCAGCATCGGCCCGAACAGGAACGGCAGTGGCAGGCCCGTCCAGAGCGCAACGGCAAGGCCCCCGAGCGCAACCGCAAGCGTCAGAAGACGGCGGAGCCAACTAGGCTTCACCATCTCAGGCTCGCCTTCGAGGCGGGAAGCGCTTCAGACCCAGAGCAGAACGCCCCTGCCGTGCGCAACCGAGATTCTCGTCCACACCTGGCCTTTTCGCCCGATGACGCCCGCATCCAGCTGCGGCGCCAGACCGTCCGTAGCGGCACTGACATAAGCCTATGCAGACAACTGCGGGGCTGAGGCGGCAAGGTCGATGGGGCTGCCGTCTGTGATGGGGAGAACCCGACATTGATTGTCCTTGATGGCGAGCAGCAAGAGAAACCGAGATCAGGTTTAGGGCCCTGTGGGGGCAGGAACAGTCCTCGACTTACGAGAGCAGCACAGGTGAAGCTCGCGGCCGACCAGAGGGCGCTAGCAGCGGTCCGTCGTCGACAAGGCGTGCCAGTGCCGTCCACGCGAGCAGCACGAACGACAGCCGGGGGCCACAAGGCCGCTTCGCGTTCCGCTTCAGGTGCGATCGGTCACTCCATCGACCCTTGGGTCTGGATCTTGAGCTTCCTGCCCCTGAGCCTTGCGAGCAGAGGCGGCAGGATCAGCGTCAGAGCCGCCGCCGTCCAGAGCACGACCGCGATCCAGCTCGACCAAAGGATCCCGACATCGCCCGCCGACAGTGACAATGCACGCCGAAGGTTCTGCTCCAGGAGCTTGCCCAAGACGAAGCCGAGGACGAGGGGCGCCATCGGCACGGCCAGACGTCTCAGCCACCACGCGGCCACGCCGACCAGGACCATGAGGACCAAGTCGAAGCTCGCCGACTTACCGGAATAGACCCCAACGGCGCTCACCACCACGATGAAGGGGACGAGCACCCAAGCCGGAACGGAGAGCATGCGGGCAAAGAGGCCGACGAACGGGATGTTCATCGCGAGCAGCATCACGTTGCCGATGAAGAGCGAGGCGATAAGCCCCCACACAAGCTCCGGCTGCGCCGTGAACAGCACCGGCCCCGGCGTGATGTTGTAAAGCGTGAGCACGCCCAGCATGATCGCCGTGGTGCCCGAGCTCGGTATGCCCAGCGTCAGCATGGGAATGAAGTTGGAATTAGAGGCGCTGTTGTTGGCCGCCTCCACTGAGGCGAGGCCACGTAGGTCGCCTTGGCCGAAGCGCGCACCCTCCGGATCCTGCCGCTCAACGATGCGCTTCTCGACCGAGTAGGCGAGCGCCGAGCCCACCGTTCCGCCGGCGCCCGGCAGGAGCCCGATGAAGAAGCCGATGAATGAGCCACGCAGCGTCGCGGCGTTGGTCAGGCGCATCTCACTCCAGTTGAAAAGGCTGCGGCCCATCCGCTCGACCCGGGCCGGGATGCCGGCGTGATGGCTTTCGAGAAGCAGGAGCAGCTCGGAGATGGCAAAGAGGCCGATGACCACCGTGGCGAACTGAAGGCCGTCGATCAGGTTCGGCATGCCAAAGGTAAAGCGGTAGACGCCCGAGTTGGGATCGATGCCGACGGTGGACAGCGCGAGGCCGATGCCAACGGCGAGGAGCGCCTTCACCGGCTGCTCAGCGAGAAGCCCCGCCAAGCAGGCGAAGGCGAACACCATCAGCGCGACATACTCGATCGGACCAAACGCCAAGGCCCAGCGGGACAGGATCGGCGCGGCGACAACAATGCCGACTGTTGCGAGCATCGAGCCCACGAAGGAGGTCCAAGCTGACAAGGACAAGGCGATGCCGGCCTTGCCTTGCCGCGACAAGGGATAGCCTTCCAGCGCGGTCATCACCGCCGAGGCCTCGCCCGGCACGTTGATCAGGATGGCGCTGATGCGGCCCCCGTACTCGGAGCCGATGTAGATCGATGCCATCAGGATCATCGAAGACTCGGGCGGCAGGCCCAGTGCGAAGACCACTGGCACCAGCATGGCGACGGCGTTGACCGGTCCGAGCCCGGGAAGGACGCCGACCATCGTGCCCACGATCGCACCCAACGCCGCAAGTCCCAAGTTCAGAGGAGTCGCGGCGACGGCGAAACCAGACAGGAGAAAAGAAAGTGTCTCCATCAGAGCAGCTCCCCCAGAACGCCGGTTGGAAGCACCACGTCGAGGCCATGGTCAAAGAGCAGGAATGAGCCCAAGGCCAGGATGCTGCCCACGACGAGACCTTGCGCCCAAGTGGCCCCGAAGACGCGCGCGGTGACGAGGCTCATGGCCGCGGTCGACAAGACGAAGCCCAAGGGTTGGAACAGGACGGCATAGGCCAGCAGCGTGGCCGACAGGATGAGGACGCCCCTGCCCGCACCCGGGACGCCCGGCTCGGCCCGGCCAGTGCCCCTCAGAAGGAGCACGAGTCCGCAGCCGCCGATCAATGCGGCGGTGACAAGAGGGAAGGCACTAGGGCCTACGGGCTCGTAGGCAAAGGGGGCGACAAGCCCCCAGCCGAAGCCCGCGATGACAAGGGCCATGAGCAGCGCCAAGCCTCCGAGCGTTCTGTCCGTGCTCATGGCGCCCGCCCTCACTCTTGGACGAGACCGAAGCCCGAGGCGAGCTCGCGATAGGTTGCGACCCGCTCGGCGACGGTGGCCTGCAGTTCCTCGCCCGTCAGGGGCAGGGGTTGAAGATTGCGTTCCTCAAGGAGTGCGGCATAGCCCGGATCGGCCATGGCCTTCTCAAACGCTTGAGCCCAGAAGGTGTAGTCCTCGTCCGAAACCTCGGGGCCCACATAGAAGCCGCGCATGATTGGCCACTCAATGTCGTAGCCCTGCTCCTTGGCCGTGGGCACCTCTGCGAGGCTGCCATTGAGACGCTCGGCCGAGTAGATCGCCAAAAGCCTCAAGGGGGCACCGCCGTCGATTGCTCCTTGGCTCTCGCCGACATCGCCCATGCAGACGTTGACGTGGCCGCCTTGAAGCGCCGTCGCGCACTCGCCGCCGCCCTCGAAGGCGACGAAGCGCATCGCTGTGTGATCGACGCCGGCCGCTTGGGCGGTGAGTGCGGCCTTCATCCAGTCCTGGCTTCCGATCGTGCCGCCCGCGCCGATGATCACGGAGGTCGGGTCGGCCTTGATGGCTTCCATCATGTCGGAGAGCGACTGCCAGGGTGAGTCCGCAGCGACGACGGCGGCGCCGTAGTCGGTTCCGGTCGAGGCGACCCAGCGCACGGCGTCGGCGTCGTACTCGCCGAACTTGCCCTGGGCGAGATTGAGGAGCGAGCCACCGGAGAAGGCGACGATAGTGCCGGGCTCGTTGCGGCGCTGGCCCACGATCGTGTTGAACGCCACCGCACCGATGCCGCCGGGCATGTAGGAGACGCGCATCATCTCGGTCAGCGCGCCGGACTGTGCGAGCGAAGCCTGTGCCAGCTTGCAGGTGATGTCGAAGCCGCCCCCGGGCTGGGCCGGAGCGATGCATTCGGGGTTGGCGGGCTCAGCCACTGCGCCCGTTATCCCGAGCGTCAGAGTGAGCGCTATGGCGCCGCCGGCGGCATACGCCGCCCGGCGAAGGGTGATGGTCGACATAAGTTCCTCCCAAGGTATCGATGCGGGCCTCCCCGCCCGGCGGAGCTCCTTAACAGCCTTTGGCTTTCAATCGGCTTTCAGCGACGCCTGGGGGTATTTAACGGCTTGGTTGTGTCGGCCGCTGGTAGGCGCATCTCCGCCACAAGCCCGCCTTCCGGTCTGTTGGCCAAGATGAGGACTCCGTTCTGGGCTTCCATGATGACCGTGACGATGGATAAACCAAGGCCCGTGCTGGTCTGTGTTCCATTCTGGGTCTCCCAACCCGCATGGAACCGCTCTCCTACCTGCCCAAGCATCTCCTCGCTCATGCCTGGTCCCTCGTCCATCACTCGAAGGCGCACCGAGCTTGGCGCGTCGGCTTCCGCTTTCAGCAGGATTCGGCCGCCGTCGGGCGACACCCGGATCGCGTTATCGAGAAGGTTGCTAGCGGCTTCGAACAGGAGCGCCTCGGATCCCTGCCCCATGACGGCCTCATCCGGGGCTTCTATCTCGATCTTCAGTCCGCGTCGGCGAGCCTGACCAAGGTGCAGCCGGGCCACGTCGCCGGCCAGCGTGGCGAGATCCACAGGAGCGCTGGCCGACGTGTCGAGGAGGGCTGCGTTCCTAGCGCGCGCGAGCGACAGGAGTTGCGAGGTCATGCGGGCCGCCCGCTCGGTCACGGGCCGCATGGCTTCCAGGACTGCACGCGAGGTCGTCGGGTCGTCAGCGCGCAAGGCGTAGTCGATCTGCGAGCGTAGAACAGCCAAGGGTGTCTTGAGTTGGTGCGACGCATCGTCAATGAAGCGCCGCTGTGCTTCGCCTTGCAAGTGGTATCGCTCGATCAGTCCGTTCACCGCATCGACCAGGGGTCGCACCTCGCTCGGCAGCCCCACCACGTCGAGCCGGCTCCGGTCGTCAGGGTCGCGCAGATCGAGCCTCTGCTTCAGCACGGTTAGCGGATGGAGCGCGAGGCGAACGCCCAAGGCAAGAAGGCCGACTGCGACCAAGACCGTCAGGGCGTCGCGCCAGATCGCGCGGGAGATGAGTCTCTCGCGAAACGCCTCCCGCGAGCCGGTAGTCTCGGCCACCTCGATGACGATGCTTTGGGCTTGCGAAGCGCCGTAGAGCGGCTCCTCGAGCTTGCGCTTGGATGCGCCGACTCGCACGGCACGCCCAAGATAGACAGCGTCGTAGAAGGTGAACTCGCCGTCCTCAAGCATCGGCGGGGCGGGCAGGAGTGCATCGCCGATCTCGACAAGACCATCGTCGGTGGAGACGCGGAAGTAGACCTCGCCTGATGCGGTGGCCTGAAAACTCTCAAACAAAGGATAGGGCAGCTCGATACCGATGCCGCCGCTCGCGGTCGAGACGTTCAGGTCGATGGCCCGAATGGCTCCAGCCAATGAGCGGTCATAGGCGCTGTCCGATAGGTCGTTGATCGTCGCTGCCGAGAACAACAGGCCGCCGCCCAGGAGAAACACCAAGGCCGGCATCGTCCAAAGCGCGAGTGTAATCCAGAGTGGGCGTTCGAGGCCGCGTTGGGAAGGTTCTTCAGCCGGGGCCATCCGTCGCCTCTAGGAAGTAGCCCAAGCCCCTGAGGGTGACGATCTGAACTCCTGCGCCAACAAGCTTTCGACGGAGCCGATGAATGATCACCTCGACAGCTTCGAGTTGTAGGTCGCTATCAGTAGGCACAAGGCGGTCGAGTAGCTGCTGCTTGGACATCGGCTCGCCCACGCGCTGGACGAGCACGCGCAGAAGGGCGTGTTCGCGCGGCGACAGGGCGAGCACCTCGCCATCCAAGGTGAAGCGCTGCGCGTTCTGGTCGAAGATCAGGGGGCCGCATTGGTAGATGCCTCGTGCCCGCCCGTGGCTCCGGCGCACCAAGGCCGCGAGACGAGCTTCCAGTTCCTCTACGGCAAAGGGCTTGCTGAGGAAATCATCGGCTCCGGCGTGAAGCAGATCGATGCGTTCCGAAAAATCGTTGCGCGCCGTAACGATGAGGACGGGCGTTGTGTCGTCATTGGCACGAAGCCGTTTCAGAAGCGCGGCGCCGCCAAGAGAGGGAAGACCGAGATCCAAGACGACGGCGTCGAAGCTGTCACCCTTCAACCGTCGCTCGGCCAGCTTCCCATCGTCTTCCCACTCCACAATGAGCCCGCGCCGGAGGAGGCTGCGACTCAGCCAAGTGGCGAGGTCCGGATCATCCTCGACGAGAAGTATGCGCATGGAGCAACCCAGAAGAACACCAGGCCGAATTTCCTGTGACAGTCGATCATGACCCCATTGGTGGGCCAGCATCAATGCTCGCCTCTCACCAGATGATCGTCACTGTCTGGTCTAAGCGAGGCTCAGGCACTGATACGACGCGTGATGGAGCTAATGGTGAGACCCATGACCGCCCTGACGAAGTTACTTAGAAGACCATGCCTGATGGTGGCTCCGGCGACCCTCGAATACCCAAGGACTCGATGGAGTAGGGCCGCAGCGGCTTGTGGGCTGCCGGCCCAGATTGTCTGCCCATGTCCTGTGCCCTAGATCGTCACTCTTGACGCCTCGGGCCTGCCTTGCTCAGAGAAGGACGGGCTGCGCCCCCCGGCGGTTCGGCAACTCGAGCTGTTCCGGCTCGCTCATGGTCCAGCACCACCTAAGCCGCGACTTCTCGCTCCCGAGCGTCGGCTATAGAACGTGACCCGGCTCACGCCCCATTCCTGCGGACGAATGGGCGCGATGACCGCGTGCCGCCAAGGAGACCACATGACTTACCTCATTGCCGCCGACCTGCCCCGGACCTCCGCGGGGACGCGTTTCCGCGCCCTGCTGGAGCGGCCGGACATCCTTGCGGTCCCCGGCGCGCACAGTGGCCTTGCCGCGATCCAGGCGCGGGACGCGGGCTTTGAGGCGCTTTACCTGTCGGGCGCGGCTGTGAGCGCCTCGATGGGGCTTCCTGATCTTGGCATCCTGACCGTCGACGACCTGTGCTTCCACATCCGCCAACTCGCACGGGCCTCTCAGCTTCCAGTGCTCGCCGACGGCGACACAGGCTTCGGCGAGGCGCTGAATGTCATGCACATGGTCCGCAGCTTCGAAGATGCAGGCGCCGGCGCCGTGCAGATCGAGGACCAGCTCCTGCCCAAGAAGTGCGGCCACCTCAACGACAAGCGGCTGGCTTTACCCGCAGACATGGCCGCCAAGATCAACGCCGCCAAGCGCGCCACCCGCGACCTCTTCATCCTCGCGCGCACCGACGCTGCAGCGAGCGAAGGGATCGAGGGGGCTGTAGCGCGTGCCAAGATGTACCTGGAGGCCGGCGCAGACGGCATCTTTCCGGAGGCGCTGACGGACGTGGAGATGTTCCGCGAGGTTGCGCACCGCCTGCCCGGGGTCAAGCTCCTGGCCAACATGACCGAGTTCGGCCGCACACCTCCACTTACCGCGCAGCAGTTCCAGGAACTCGGCTATGCTATGGTGATCTGGCCGGTGTCCTCGCTCCGGGTCGCGGCCAAGGCGCAGGAGGCGCTCTACGCCGAAATCCGCGCCAAGGGCACCCCGCAAGACCTGATCTCGCGCATGCAGACCCGTGCCGAACTTTATGACGTGATCCGCTATTGGGACTACGAAGCGCTGGATCGTAACATTGTGCAGACCGTGCTGCCGTCGACGTCCGAAGGTGGTGCTTGAGCAAAGGAAGGTTCCGCGGCCTACATGATGAGTCAGAGCCAGGTCACCCTGACATCCGCGCAGAAAGGCTCTGCCCCGGGAGGCGCGCCCACTTCCGTGAGCGCATCGCTGAGGCAGTCTGTACGCGCGGCGTGGTCATCACCGACGTTGGCCATCTGGAGGTCGGTCTGCCCAAATTCCGTTCTGAGTGGAACCGAGGGCCCCGCAAACACATGCGTCTCTCACGCCAGCATGTCATCCAAGTAACCCTATCTGGACGTCCTGGGCAGAGAGAACTGTAGAAGGTGTCGATCTGCCGTCTGGCGTTCGAAAGCTATGCCCGGTGATCTTGTATCCGGCGCACGCTCATTCGTGCGTGCCGAAGTGGCCGACATGGTCGCGTGAGAACCTATGCGCGAACGGATCTGGCTACCTCTCACCTTCGTCAAATATCCTTCGGAGTCAGCCGCTGGAGCCGCATGCTCGGCGCGACGTTGTGGCCGACTTCGAGGACGGCGATGTCCTGGATCTGTCGGCGTTCGGCTTCACTTCCGTTGGGGCGGCGCTCCAGAAGGCCGAGCAGAATGGCGACGATCTCGTGTTCACCACTGCCGGCGGCCACAGCCTCACCCTTGAGCACACCACCCGCACTGACCTGACGACCTCCGACCTCATTCTCTGAGATCGACCAAGATCCACCCGCTCTGTTTGAGGAACGGGTGGGTCGCCTTCGTGCAGCCAGACGCGGGCCAACACAGTAAATATCCAATCGAGATTTACAAAAATCGTGACTTCCGTGCTGGGCCCGAAGGGGTGCTACAGGTTTGAGCGGACACAGGACGCGTGAGGAGCGCTGCGTTGACCGACGACCAGCAGACCACCGACACCCTAGCTCTTGCGGCCGTCATCCAGGGCTGCGGCCTCTTCATGCCCGAGGAGGCCGAGAACTTCATAGGAAGCCTGCCCGAGCACTTCGCGAGCAAGGGCGAAGGCCGCGTCTGGCTTTTGGCTGGTGAGGGTGCGGGCGTGGCCCACCGCTCGCCCGAGATCGGGCCCGGCGTGTGGAACCTCCTTTTTCTGGGGGTACTGCCCGAGCAGCGTCGGCGGGGCGTGGCCCGGGCCTTGGTAGCCGCAGCCGAGGTGCGGGCCCGGGAGGCGGGTGGGCGATGCTCCTGATCGACACATCCACCATGGAGGCGCAGAAGGCCGCACGCACCCTTTACGGCACTCTGGGCGATGAGCGTGTGGGCCTAATCCCTGACTACTGGGGGCCGGGCGACGGGAAGGTGACGTTCCGCCTAGCGCTCTAAGCGGCCGGGTGCGCCCTCGGCCCTGCCAGAAGCTATGTGCGCCAGTCTTCGATGCAGCTGAAGAACTTGGCCGAGGGCACTTTCGGCCAGCTTGGTCAAACTTGGCCGCTCCTAAGCTGCTGAACTTGCTAGGGGCAGTTTGGTCCAAAAGTCCGTTCCGGAACCTTCGTCGGCTCGCCACCGAGTTTCTCAACATCGGGTAACGGTCTGGTTGCTCTCCCCCGGAAGCCAGCGAGACTGGCCCCGTTTGG
>NZ_VDFU01000057.1 GCF_006152115.1 Rubellimicrobium rubrum
AAAAACACGAAGACCCGCCAGGGGCGGGCCTCCATACCGGGGAGAACCCCGGGAAGTAGAAGTGTTGCAACCTCAGCTTCCCACACCTCCCTGGCCGTTTGCAAGTCGATAAACTTGCCACGGGTGAGCTTTGTCTCGCGCGTGGGTGGCCCCGCCCTGTCGGTCTTCTTCGTCACGGAGGACGACAGATCATGTTCAAGACCATTGGATCAGCCTTGACCGGGGCTCCTGTCGCACGCGCCCGCGAGCCCGTGCGCCGGCACTCGCGCCTCCTGGGGCGATGCGAGAGCGTCTTTTGGCGGGCCACGAGCCGCCAAGAGGTGCGCCGGATCGTGCTGGCTGCGCGTCGGTATGAGCTGGCGGGACGGCCAGCGGGACGGCGGAACGGTCCTCTAGGACACGTGGCCATCGAGGTGCTGGAACTGCTGGGCAACTTGGTGAGCTTCCGCACGGGACGGCTGGAGCCTTCGCTCGATACGCTCACGCGCCTGCTGCGCCGCTCGCGGGCGGCCGTGGTGCGGGCGCTGGCTGCTCTCCGGGCGCATGGCTTCCTTGACTGGCTGCGGCGCTACGAGCCTACGGGGCAGACGGAAGGATGCGGCCCCCGGGTGCGCCAGGTCAGCAACGCCTACCGGCTCTCCTTGCCTGCCCGCGCCGCCCGGCTCCTGGGACGGCTCATGGGAGCACCACCCTTGCCTGAGGACGTGGCGCACGCCCAGGAGGCGCGTGCGGCCGAGCTGGCCGCGCACAAGGCCAGCCTGCCCCTCGACCAGCTCGCTCTCTTCGAGGCAGGCGACAGCCCCTTGGGGCGAGCCCTGGCGAGCCTGGGCCGCAAGGTGCAGGAGCGTGAGTTCACCGGGGAGCCGGAATACCAGGCTAAGACTATTCTCTAAGTCCAGAGCCGACGCAGAGCCGATCAAGAGAGCCCGTAACGGACAGAACCAAGCCCTCATCGCACCCGCAGAAGACCCCGCCCTAGAGGCAGGACGGCGGAGCTCAGGCCGAAGGAAGAGAAGAGGCTGAGAAGCGGTCAAGCGGCAGCGTTGCTCTGTTAATACGCGCTGTATATACTATCTGTCATGTTCGAGTGGGACGAAGCCAAGCGGGAGCGCACCCTCTCAGAACGAGGGCTCGACTTCGCTGATGCCAGAGCCCTCTTCGACGGCCGTCCCGTCCTGCACGTCCCCGCTCGCACCGAAACCGAGGCGCGGACCCTCACCGTAGGCCAGCTCGGAGACGGCAAGTTCTACACCGTGGTCTGGACCTGGCGGGGCGAGGTCAGGCGGATCATCTCCTTCCGGAGGGCACGTGATGAGGAAGAACGCAGATACTGGCTCTATCTCGGACCGGATCACCCGAGTGACGGCTGACGAGGCTATAGAGAGCCGCACCGACTGGGCGCGTGTCCACGCCACCACGCCCGAGGAGATCGAGGCCCAAGCCGCCCAGGACGAGGCGGAGGATGGCATGGCCGTGGACTTGGACAGCGTCACCGTTCACCGGCCCCCGCCCAAGGCGGTGCTGCACATGCGCGTGGATCAGGATGTGCTCGACTTCTTCAAGCAAGACGGTCGAGGCTACCAGACCAAGATCAACGCCGTCCTGCGGGCCTACAAGGATGCGCAGAGCCGGAGAGGGTGACAGGGCCACATCCCGCAGGTTGCAATCATTATGACCGGCCAAAAAGTCGGCTCAGGAACCCGACAGGAACTTTCTCGGGCTCCATGGGAGACGGGATCGAGTCGACTGCGGGTCGGTGAACGCTCGCCCCTAGAAGGGCGAAGGTCCGATCCTCAACCCGGGTCAGGCGCTCGCGAAGATCGTCGGACAACTCACGCTCGCGATGGAGCTGGTCGTTCAGTGTTTCCCGCTCCCGAAGGTGCTGATCGCGTTCCTGGCGCAGGTGATCTTCGAGAAGTGCCACCTTGGCCCGCAGCACAGCCAGTTCCGTTTCCAGGGTTCCAGGGAGTTCGGTCGTTGCAGCAGCCGTCTCAGAACGTCCCGTGAGATGGTTCATGACTGGTTCTGGAAGGGGGTTCCCCATCTCAGGTGGAAACACCCGGGCCAGCTCCGATGCATCGATCATGTAAGCTCCATCATCGAGACGCTTTGCGGAGAGCTTACCACTTTTGATGGCCCGATGGACTGTGGATTTGCTCAGCTTAGCCACTTTAGCGGCGTGGCTCAGACTGTATTCCATCCTGGTTCCCTTCATCTCCACCCACCGTCTCGGAACGTCTCATGAGACGTCTCAGAGCGGGTTTGACAGAGGTTCCAGAGAACGGCTCTGCCGGTCAACCAAGAAGGGGGGAAGTCGTTCGTCAGCTTAGCGCAGCGTGTTCTGAACATCGCATTCACGACTGTTCGGCTTTAGCGTTCCAGAGGAGTCAAGGGAGGTGGTGCGGCCCGCAGCCCGGCACGGGCGAGGACCCGGCTCCCTTGACCCCTCTGGAAGCGCCCACGCTTTTACCTGTCCCTTGTGATGGCCTGCCATCGCAGGGGACTGCCCAGCGGCGAGCGTTCTTCTCCTAGGATCGTCATCTCCCTCCAACGTAGGAGGGGCTAGAAGCGGTCGCGGGTGGTCCGGGGCATTTGAGGCAGGACCCCGGCCGGTCAGCGGGGAGGACGCCATGCGGGTAGCCATTCGAGGACGCCGGACGCTGGGGGAGGTCCGGGCGCAGCTCAACCAGGTGCTGGACCGGCTGGAGAGCCTGGGGGCCACGCACACGCAGGGGGCTAACCTGTACGTGAACCTCTACACTGAAGAGGGCCTGCAGTTCGTGGCAGTCAGTGGGGACGGCGAAGAGGTCGAGATCCTGGAGATCCCGCTCTCGTGGCGGACCCAAGCCGAGGAGCGCCGAGCGGCCCCGACGCAGGCCAGCGGCAACGTGGTCCTGTTCCCCCGCAAGTAGGCAAGAGCCGGCACGGGGGTGGCTGTGTCAACGGCCGTTCCATGTCCGTCTCCCTGCGTCAGGTTCCGCCGATCCCGGCCTAAGATCCCCCTCTCAGGTCAGGCCTCAGCACAGAGGCGCTTGCCTTGGAGTTGAGTGTACGCCAGCATACTCGCGTCCGGACGCTGCGCGCCCGGCCTCGAGGCTGGTGAGGGGGCGGCACGCCCCCTTCAATCCCCCAAGAAAGCCGCGCTGGCGCACGGCACGGGGCCAGCCCCGCACCCCGGCCGGGGGACCTTGGCGGCCCCCCAGCACCCCCGCCTGCTTGGAGGCCCCGGTCCATGCGCGTCGAGATCCGCACCACACCCCAAGATAAGGCCCGCTGGCAGGCCCTGGCTGAGAGCCGGGGCGTGTCGCTGTCGGACTTGGTGCGCGCCCTCCTCGATGGGCAACGCCCACGCCGGCCCCGCCGTGAGGCGCCCCCCGTAGACCCGGCGCTCCTGCGCGAGCTCGCGCGCCTGGGCAACAACCTCAACCAGCTCGCCCGCGCCGCCAACCGGCAGGAGCCGGTGCCAGCGGCGGCACTCTTGGTGCGCCTCATCGCGATCGACCGCGAGCTGGCGGCGCTGCGGCGCGCCTACACGCGGGCCGATCCCGAGTCGGAGGACGCGGCATCGCCCCGAGCCGCCGAGCCTGGCTCCAGCCCCGAAGAGCCCGGCCCATGCTGATCAAGTTCACCTCCAGCGGGCGGGGCGGCGGGGGCACGGTGGCCGCCTACCTGACCGACGCCACCCGGCAGGGGCGCGAGCACGCCGCTCCCGAGGTAATCCGGGGCGACATGGACCGCACCCGTGCGTTGATCGATAGCCTGTCGCGGCGCTGGACCTACACCCACGGGGTGCTGAGCTTCGCCCCCGAGGACGCGCCTACCGAGGTCGAGCAGCACAATGCGATGGACGCCTTCGAGCGGGTGGCCTTTGCCGGGCTCGACCCCGAGCAGTTCGATATCACCTGGGTGCGCCACACCCACACGGGGCCTGGGTCCGGGGTGGACGAGGCGGGACGCGAGAGGCGCGGCGGACGCGTCGAGCTGCATTTCGTGGTGCCCCGCGTGGAGCTGACCACGGGGCGGGCGCTCAACATCGCACCTCCGGGCTGGGAGCGCACCTTTGCGCCGCTGCGGGACGCCCTCAACCTCCAGCATGGCTGGGCGCGGCCCGACGACCCCGAGCGCGCCCGTGAGCTGCACGGGGTGCCATCGCGGGCGCGCACCCATGAGGGCCTGACGCTCCGGGCGGGCCGCGAGGGGGTGCATGCCTACGTCACAGCGCTGGTGGCGGCCGGCCAGGTCACGGACCGGGCAAGCCTCGTCGAGGCGCTGGAGGGGGCGGGCCTGAGCGTCCCGCGCCAGGGCAAAGATTACCTCACCGTGGCTGACCCCAAGAGCGGCGAGCGGCTGCGCATGAAAGGCCGCCTTTACGAGAAGGGCTGGAGCTATGACGCAGAGCTTGACCGAGCGGCTGCAGGAGAGGCTGGCCACGCAGTCGGCCGAGATCGAGCGCCTGACCACGAGCGAGCTGAGGCAGCTTGGCGAGAGGTTGAAAGCCGAGTCCGAGACCGCGCTCAGTTCCATGAGCGCCTCTTTGCACGCGGCGCTCGAGACCGCGATGCAGCCCTTGAGCGGGGACCTGAGCAGGCTCAGGCGCTGGGGCCGCTGGTGGTGGGCGGCCCTGGCGCTGACCTGGCTCACCATGGCGGCGCTCACAGCCTTGTTGCTCTGGCTCTGGATGAGCCCGAGCGGCTGGAGGGCAACGTGGTCGGGGACAGCATCCGGCACGGAGGGGATCGCCATGTACCAGACATTCCGCTTCGAGGGGCGGAGCTATCTCCTAGTGCCGGAGGGGACCATGGCCGTGACTTGTCGGCGAGGCGAGGAGCAGAGGCCGTGTCTGGTGCTGCCCATGGGCGCGGCGCCGCCCGTGCGACCACAGGCGCGGGTGGATGGGAGCTAGAGGATGGAGAGCCTCACGCCCTTCGAGCGCGCCTTGCTCGCTCAGTTCGAGAGCTTGGCGAGCGCATCCGAGGCCTCGCTCAAGCAGTCCGAGGCCACGGCGAGCGCGCTCTCGGCCTTGTCCAAGCAAGCTGGGGCACGGATCGAGGCCATCGAGCAGAGGCAGGAGGCCTTGAGCGCGCACTTGGACGACTTGGCCTCAGCCTTGACCACGCAGACGCTGCAAACACGCGCCTTGGTCGATGCCGTGAACAGGTTGATGGCCGAGTTGGCGAAGTAGTCCGCGCACGCGAGGCCGAGCGGGTCCGGCAGGTGGAGCAGGAGCGCGGGCGCGAGCGGACGCACAGCTGGGGCCTGAGCCACGGGCACGACGATGGGTGGGGACTGTGACGGCGGCTGGCCAGGTTGGGGTTGGACTGCGGACGTGCCGAGGGGCAGAGCCAGGAAGGAAGAGGAAGACCGCTCGCCGCGGGGCAGTCCCTTCGGATGCAACGCACCAAAGGGACAGACCGGGGCGTGGGTGCGTCCAGCGGGGTCAAGGGGGCCGGGTCCTCGCCCACCGGGGGCGGGCTGCGGGCCGCACCACCCCCTTGACCCCGCCTCCCGCGCTAGGGGATTCGGAGTGGTGCTAGGCTGATCCCGCCTTAGCTGGCCGCTGTCCGGGTGTAGGCGCCCGGCTGGTTCCGCTCGATCTGGTGCATCTGTCCGGGGTCGCGCGCGGTGCCGTCCTCATCATAGAGGGTGATCTTGCCGCCGTGCTCCTCGACGGTGAGCACGAGCTTGCCGCCGTAGCGGACCTCGACGTTGTTCATGTGGTAGTAGCCGTCCTGCTTGGCGTAGAGCGGCCCGCCCGAGACTTCGAGCGACTTGTTGAGCATCATGCCTTCGATCAGCATGTTCATCTGCGCGGCCTGCTGGCCATCCTTCAGCATGGCCTCGGCCTGATCGACCCGGATGCCTTCCATCTCGGCTGTGCCTGCGACGAAGCGGGGCGTAGCCAGGCCGTTGGTGTTCCGGTTGGCCGTGACAAGCTGACCCCATACGCTCGATACTTTGGCCGATGCAAAGTCCTGGGCTTCCTTGTGCGACTGGAAGGACGACTCCCCACCCCGTCCTGAGACGGCATGGGCGTAAGCCCCCTGCAGCATCGAGTTCACTTGGCGGCGGAAGCCATTCTCCTTCTCGAAGGCCTGCTCCTTGGCCTCCCAAATCGCCATCTCCGCTTCAGCCTTGGCGAGCTTGGCCTCATATTGCTCGCGCGTCTCCAGGACGTGACCTTCCGGCAGGACGATGGGGAGATCGGCGCCGATGCCCTCCTGCGTCCCCACAGGCTGGGTAACCTTGGACCCGGCAAGTTTGGCCAGGTCTGCGACAGCTTTGAGCCGGTCAGACGATGTCGCCTGAGCATGGTGCTGCGCTTGGCCTTCGGCCCTGCGGCCGAACAGGGTCAGGATCTGCTGGGATGAGTACCTGGTGTTGATCATGGGAAGCCCTAGCCAGCCACCCTCTGACCGTAAGCTCCCGGCTGGTTCTGCGCGATCTGGTGCATGGTACCGAGTTCGCGGCTACTGCCGTCCTCGTTGAACAGAGTGATCTTGCCGCCGTGCTCCTCGACGGTGAGCACGAGCTTGCCGCCGTAGCGGACCTCGACGTTGTTCATGTGGTAGTAGCCGTCCTGCTTGGCGTAGAGCGGCCCGCCCGAGACTTCGAGCGACTTGTTGAGGATCACGCCCTCGATCAGCATGTTCATCTGCGCGGCTTTGCGGTCGTCCTCCAGCTTGGCTGTCATCTGCCCGGTCGTGAGGTCGCGGTTCTTGGCCATCTGATCGATCCACGCGGGTGTGGCCAAGGTCTTGGTGTCCGAGTTGGAGGTGACAAGGTTGCCCCAAACTCCTGCCACTACTCCGGATGCGTAGTCCTGAGCCTCTTGGTGGGATTGGAAGGAGTTGGGCCGCAGCTGACCGGACAGGGCCTCGTTGTAGAGGTTCTGAAGGGGCGCGTTCACCTGACGGCGAAAGCCGTTCTCCTTCTCAAAGGCTTGTTCGCCTGCCTCCCAGGTCTCCATCTCGGCCCGCGCTTTGGCCATCTTAGCGTCGAACTCTGCCCGGGTCTCCCACACGTGCCCTTCTGGCACGACGATCTCGCTGGGGTTGACCTCGTCCACGACAGCGGAGGCAGTGGCAGCTGCTCCGGCTTTGGCCTGCTTGGCTAAGTCTGCCACGGCCTTAAGCCGGTCGGGCGAGGTCGCGGCATCGTGAGGCTGCGCTTGGCCTTGGGCCTTACGGCCGAACAGGGTCAGGAGCTGCTGGGACGAATAGCTAGTGTTGATCACGGCGGCTGCCCTCCTGACCGGTCAACCTCAGCGTGTCAGGGCAGCCTTAAGAAGGGATGAACACAACATCTTTGCTCATCCGGTTCAGCTTTAATGTTCTGTTAACATTGCAGCTCAAATTTGTCTAAAATATGAACAATGCAAACGAGGGATAGTGATGGCCGTCTATAACGGAACAAGCGGTGCTGACATCTTTACTGGCACGAAACGGGGAACAGCCTACGCTGACAGCTACTATACAGGCGCAGGAAATGACGTGATCGACTCCTATCTGGGAGATGACTACGTATCTGCAGGCGAGGGTGACGACACCGTATATGCCAGTGACGGTAACGACCAGATCTACGGCGACGGCGGTAGCGATAGCTTGTTTGGCGATCTTGGGAACGACGTCTTGGACGGCGGTGTAGGGAGTGATGTCCTTGATGGTGGTCTTGGAAACGACTTCCTTTATGGTGGTGACGACAACGACACTTTCCTAACTGACGGTGTATCGGGGCGAGATGCTTATTATGGCGGTAATGGAAACTTAGACGCTATCAGTTTGAAAACCATTAGCAGCTATGCCAACTGGGGAATTATAGGCATAACAGCCCTATCGGGTATAGAGAGAATTGAGAACCTACAAAATTCTAAACCAGTCGATATCGAGATGAGTGGATCATTAGACTTGAGTTCTGTTGAGGTGGACGGAATTAGGTCTATCATTGGCAGCAGTGGAAGCGATACGATCACTGGAACAAACCTTTCAGCTAGTTCAAGTATCAATGACTCAATTAATGGAGGTGATGGAAACGATATCCTTGCAGGAAGGGCTGGTAATGATGTTCTTAAAGGTGGCGCAGGCGGCGACCGCTTCATCTTTGGAACAAGTGAAGGAAATGACACTATTGTTGATTTTACTGATGGAATAGATGTTATCGACCTTAGGCCGGCTAACGTGATAGTCTTTTCTGATATCTCTATTGTCGCTGATGGTGCAAATACTAGGATTGTTGCGGATGGAACAACTATCACCCTGACCAGCATAAGTCCGGCAGTTTTGGACGCTACCGACTTCCTTCTTTAGAGACATTTTCCCAAGTAAATCATAGATCATATTGAGAAAGGGGTACTCTAAGTGAGTATCCCTTTGTTATATTAATTATAGTAGGCTTTGTGACCTAGGCGCGGCTTGGCAGGACCAAGTGCGTCAGGGGCTTGGGTCGCGCGAAGAATGGGTGCGCAACGTGGGGCTCACGACCGGCCGTCTCACCCACAACGCCCGATGTCGCAGGAGACGACCCGCCCGTGAGCCGCTAGACCGGGCGGGAGCGGGGCGGATCAGGAATACGGGCTGGTGCAGCGGTATGTGATCTACCACCGGGTCAGCACCGAGGATCAGGGCCGCTCCGGCCTGGGGCTCGCGGCGCAGGAGCGGGACGTGGAACTCTTCCTGGAGCGCTTTGCGCCCCGGCCTCACGCAGTGATCGCCACCTTCCGGGAGGTGCAGTCGGGAGCGGACAATGACCGGCCTGAGCTTGAGGCGGCGCTCGATCTGGTGCGCCGCACGCCTGGCTGTGAGCTGCTGGTGGCCAAGCTCGACCGGCTCAGCCGGCGGGTAGCCTTCATCGCTGCGCTCATGGAGGACCGGCGGGTGCGGCTCCGCGTGGCCACCATGCCCGGGGCCGATCCGTTTCAGCTTCATCTCTTCGCCGCACTCGCCGAGCAGGAGCGCGGGTTCATCTCAGCACGCACGAAGGCAGCGTTGACACAGGCGAAGGCGCGGGGGGTACAGCTTGGAGGCTTGCGGGACGCCACAGCCCGACGGAATACGGCTGTGCAGGCGCAGACGCGCGAGCGGGACGCACGGCTCGGGTCCATGATTTCGGCATTGCGGCTTCAAGGCCACACTCTTGAAGCCATCGCGGCCCAACTTAACGCGACCGGGATCAGGGCGCCACGTGGCGGGCTCTGGCACAAGGGCACCATTGGGCGCGTTCTGCGGCGGCTAGAAGAAGCCAATCAGCTGCAAAGAAAGTCAGTTCCATAGTCTCCTCTGTGAGACTCCGTGGGGAATACGCCAATTCACGTGAATTCGCATGAATTTAGATGATGATAAACTCAGGCGTAATGATGCGTTTTCACGTGAATTCACGTGAATTGGCGGGAATTCACGTCTTCTGAACGGAATTCACGTGTTTTGCTCGGTATGCCGCTGGGCTCGGTCGCCCTCGGCCTGATGCGTCACAAGCGACCATCCGTTCTCGATCTTGGAGCCCAGGCGCTCCGCGGAGCCCGGACCGGAGGCTGCTGTGAAGGGGGATCTGGTGCAGGCGCTGCCACTTCTCGCCTGCGGAGATCTAAGGATTACTCGTCCAGAGGCTGAAACACCGTTGCCTGTGCTTCACGCATCCGTCACGATGCGGCAAACGCCGCGTGAACTCAGGTCCAAGCGGCAGACGGACAGAAGCCAGGGATATCAACGCCTAAAAACACGAAGACCCGCCAGGGGCGGGCCTCCATACCGGGGAGAACCCCGGGAAGTAGAAGTGTTGCAACCTCAGCTTCCCACACCTCCCTGGCCGTTTGCAAGTCGATAAACTTGCCACGGGTGAGCTTTGTCTCGC